>NZ_BDBT01000075.1 GCF_001613125.1 Nocardia shimofusensis NBRC 100134 | reverse complement strand
TTGTGGACCTACGCCCAGCAGCACCTCGTCTTCGCCCGTATGGACCGCGAGAAGGCCACCGAACACGGTGAGGCGACCGAACACCGAACCGCCACCGCACCCAGGCCCGGAGCGCGACCGACTGGCCGACCCAAGCCGACCCGGCACACCCGCAAGCGGATGAAGTAGGTGAGGGCCGCCCATCTTCGAGCACAGCGAAGTACCGGCCGACACCCGCCGGCGGCCCAACCGGCCACTGAACAAGACGCGGAGACACAAGAGGCGTGGCTCGCTGCTTAGACGGGTGCTCGAGGGTGGCGGGTGGCCGCGCCTCGATGAACAGGCCTCTTCGGTGAACGACGGGCCATGAAATGGGCTGTTCCAGCCGCGTTCGGTTGGAGAAGGGGGGCGGTTCAGTGACTGCCGCAATTGTGGCCGCTGTGGCTGGCGTGCTCGGGATCGCAGTCGGTCGCCTCGGGGATCGCGCTCGGAAGCCACGCGATGGCGCCGCGACCAGAAGACCGAGTGCTACCAGCGGCTGGCCGAACGCCTGTTCCGCGCGTCCGCCCGGTGGCATCCAGAGCCAATCCCGCTACCGCAACCGCCATTGCCCGCCGTAAACCGTTGCCCGCCAACGCCTATTTCCAGCCTGTCGTTTCGGTCGCTCGGAA
>NZ_BDBT01000074.1 GCF_001613125.1 Nocardia shimofusensis NBRC 100134 | reverse complement strand
TGGCAGGATGTCTCGATCACGCTGCCCGCCGGTGAGGTCAGTGCCCTGCTGGGCCCCTCGGGTACGGGTAAGTCGGTGTTCTTGAAGTCGCTGATCGGGTTGTTGCGTCCGGAGCGGGGTTCGATCTTCATCGGTGGCACCGATATCACGACGTGTTCGAACAAAGAGCTCTACGAGATCCGCAAGCTGTTCGGGGTGTTGTTCCAGGACGGCGCGTTGTTCGGGTCGATGAACCTGTTCGACAATGTGGCGTTCCCGCTGCGCGAGCACACCAAGAAGTCCGAGTCCGAGATCCGGCAGATCGTGATGGAGAAGCTGGAGCTGACCGGTCTGCTGGGGGCCGAGGGCAAGCTGCCCGGGGAGATCTCCGGTGGTATGCGCAAACGTGCCGGGTTGGCGCGTGCTCTGGTGCTGGACCCGCAGATCATCCTGGTCGACGAACCGGACTCCGGTCTGGACCCGGTGCGTACCTCGTACCTGAGCCAGTTGTTGATCGATATCAACGCTCAGATCGACGCGACGATCCTGATCGTGACCCACAACATCAACCTGGCGCGTACGGTGCCGGACAACATCGGCATGTTGTTCCGCCGTCAGTTGGTGATGTTCGGTCCGCGTGAGGTGTTGTTGACCTCGGAGGAGCCGGTGGTCAAGCAGTTCCTCAACGG
>NZ_BDBT01000073.1 GCF_001613125.1 Nocardia shimofusensis NBRC 100134 | reverse complement strand
TCAGCGGGTTGAACCCGTGCTCCCGTTGCAGTTTCTGCATTTCGACGGCTTGCTGCCGGCGGTCGCCCGAGTGCTTGTCCTGCAGGGCTTTGATCTGTGGGCCGAGTTCCTGCATCTGGCGGGCGGTGCGGATCTGGGAAATCGCCGGTTTCAGCAGAACCAGGCGGAGGGTGAAGACGAGGAACACAACCGCCAATGCCCAGGCGAAACCACTGTCCGGGCCGAGGAGCACCCCGAACACCTTGTGCCAGAACCACAGATCGCGGACACGGGGTAGTAGATGAAGTCGAGCACGATGAGCACCTCTTCGCCGCACGCCACGGTCGCCCGCGACGCGCGAATAGGGTTCACGTCCAGACACCCTGAACCGGCAGCTGCGACGTGTGGAAGGAAGGACGGCGAAGGCCCGGCGCAGTACCGAAGAGGACTACACCGCAGCCGGCGCCCGTCCCGGTGCTCGGGGACGGCGAGGGCGGCCAGGGGTGTCCGGGAAGCTCTGGCGGCGGAAAGCGCCACGCAGACGCTTCTCCTCACTCGGCGGGCCACCAGCCGTTGTCGTCGGCGCATACCCGTGCGCGACCGCGCCCCGGCCCGCGAACGCCAGAACAACCACGATCGCCACCGCAGCCCCGAGGGCCGTGGTCGAAACGTCCATCCCCACCGTGGTTGCGACCACAAGGCTCAGCACAGCCACCCACGTGAGCTGCACGAGAGTCAGTCCCCGCGCGAGCATCCACCAGATCCGTGCCATGCCGAAAGCGTACTGACATCTCCTCCGGCCCGTCACTCACTGACACCCGCTGCGGGACCCCGCGTCAGTCCACTCACATCTTCGTGGGCCTCCAGCAACGCCGCCAAGCGACCGGCTACTGACATC
>NZ_BDBT01000072.1 GCF_001613125.1 Nocardia shimofusensis NBRC 100134 | reverse complement strand
TTCACCCGTGCCGGAGCCATTGGTTGATGGCGGCGATGTGGACGGTGGCTTGGTAGCGGACGGCGAGTTTGTCGTATCGGGTTGCCACAGCCCGGTTTTCCTTCAGCTGGGCGATCCCGCATTCGACGGCATGGCGGAGCTTGTAGTCCTCGAGATCGAACGCTGGTGGCCGGCCACCAGCGGAACCTTTGTTCTTCCGGTGGGCGGCCTGGTCGGTTTTCACCGGGATCGTGGTCTTGATCCCGCGCTGGCGCAGGTGAGCGCGGTTGGCGCGCGAGGAGTACGCCTTGTCGGCACGCACCCGGTCCGGGCGTGTGCGAGGTCTTCCGGGCCCGGTCCGGGGCACCGAGATACCGTCGAGCACTGCCTCGAACTGCGGGCTGTCGCCACGCTGACCAGCGGTGATGACGATCGACAAGACTTTACGGCCTTGCTCGGTGGCCAGATGGGTTTTCGTGGTCCAGCCGCCGCGGGAGCGTCCGAGCGCGTGATCGGCGGGTTCGGTGTCGACCCCGCCGGGTGGCTCTGCCTGCCCGTCGCCATCGCGGCGGGCACCGGCAGCATGTCGATGCGCCCGGGTGGTCGTGGAGTCCACACTCACCTCCCACACGATCCGGCCCGCGGCGTCGGCGGCGGTTTGCTGGCGTTTCAGGATCAACACCCAGATCCCGGCGCGCTGCCAGCGGCGGAACAGCCCGTACACCGTCTGCCACGGTCCGTAGTGTTCGGGCACGTCCCGCCATGGGGCACCGACGCGGACTCGCCATCGGATGCCGTCGATCAGCTGCCGTTTCGTCCACTTCGGCGGGCGGCCCGCCTTCTTGCCCCGAGGCAGCAACGGGATCAGCCGCGCCCATTCGGCGTCGGTCATGTCCGCCCGCCTCGTCACCACTACGCTGGTCACGAGGTCTCCGGTATTCAGGTTTTGCTTGGTCGCTAACCCATCTACCGGAGACCTCGCCACATCCGGCCATCGACATGCCCACGCGGGCAGGCGATCCCAGTCACAGACAACAGTTGGGGGCGCCCCCAACTACCTCACTTTCGAAACACTGCCTAG
>NZ_BDBT01000071.1 GCF_001613125.1 Nocardia shimofusensis NBRC 100134 | reverse complement strand
ACCTCGACCAAGGTGTCAGCGGTGCAGGAGCGAAACGCTCTGACGGCCAGGGCTTCGCGGGTGAACTCGTCGACGATGTTGAGGAACCGGACCTGCCGGCCGTCGATGGTGACATCGATCTGGAAATCCAGTGCCCACATCTGATCGGGAAACGCCGCCCGCAACCGTTGGTGACGCCCCGGTCCGATCCGGCGCTTCTTCCGCGACCGGACGGGCCGCTTCAACCCTTCTTCCCGCCAGAGTCGTTGCGTGCGTTTTCTGTTCACGACCAGGCCCTCGGCGCGGCAGATCGCATGCGCCTTGCGCCACCCCCACCGCGGATGGCTGCGCGAGATCGCCCGCAACCGCTGCCGCAACACCACCTCGGCATCGGCGACGGCGGCCGGGCGGCGCTGCACCGACCGTGACTGACCCACCACCCGGCAGGCGCGTCGTTCGGAGATCCCGAACCGTTCCCGCAGCACCATCACGGCCCTGCGGCGCCGGTCCGGGCTCAGTAGTTTCCCCGGGAAATCTCCTTGAGCATGTCGATATCGAGGGCCTGCTCGGCGACCATCTTCTTCAGCCGGGCGTTCTCGCGTTCGAGCTCTTTGAGTCGTTTGGCGTCATCGGCTTTCATCCCGCCGTACTGGTTCTGCCAGCGATGCCAGGTGCCCTCGGAGATCTCGAGGTGCTTGCACACCTCCTCGACCGAGAACTGCTGACCCAACAGCTTCTCGCCCTCACGCAGTTTGCGGATAATCTGCTCGGGCGTATGCCGACGTCGTGACATGGTGTGATCGTCTCCTTCTGCACCCATTCTGGTGCATCAGAACTCCCACAACCGGTGGACCTACCCACAGGGATCCAGTC
>NZ_BDBT01000070.1 GCF_001613125.1 Nocardia shimofusensis NBRC 100134 | reverse complement strand
TGGCCAGTCCCCGATAACGCGACCACCCGGAAGTAGAGCCCGGATTGTTCGTTGTTTCAGTTGATCCCGCACTCCACCGGATGGTGGGTGTGGGTGCAGGCCGCAGCGTACTCGGCCGGCGTCCGGTAGCCCAGCGCTGAATGCCGGTGCCGCAGGTTGTGCTCGGTCTTGAAGTCGCCGATCACCACGCGGGCCTCGAGCAGGGAGGTCCAGTGGTTGCGGTTGAGGCACTCGGTCCGCAACCGCCGGTTGAACGATTCGATGTATCCGTTATTCCAGGGCGTGCCGGGCGGGATATAGGTGATCCCGACCCGGTCGCGGCAGAACCGTTGCAGCGCTTCGGAAATCATCTCCGGTCCGTTGTCGCATCGCAGCACCTTCGGGACGCCCCGGGCAGCGAATACCCGGGCGAGTTCGGTCACGAGTCTGTCGCCGGTGATGGAGCGTTCCACCAGGTGCAGAAGCGACTCGCGGGTGTGTTCATCGACCATCGACGCGATCTTCACCGCCCGGCCGTCGATGGTGGAGTCGAACTGGAAGTCCAACGCCCACACCGTGTCCGGTGCATCCGCAGCGATCGTCGGCACCGACGACGCTCCGGCGCGTTTGCGGCGGTGATGCGCCCGCACCTGCAGGCCTTCCTGTTTCCACAACCGGTGCACCCGTTTGCGGTTGACCTGATGGCCCTCGTCGAACCGCAACGCCGCCCACGCCCGCCGGAACCCGTGACAGGGATTCTTGCGCGCGTACTCACGCAGCCAGGCCCTGGCGCCGGCGTCGGGATCGTCCGGGGTTTGGTCGAGTGGCAGTCGCCGGAATGTGGACCGGTGCAGCCCGACAACTCGGCAGGCGAACCGTTCGGACATGCCCTTGACCTGCATGAGCATGTCCACGGCCCGCCGCTTGGCCGCCGGGCCTAAAATTTTCCCCGAGCGATCTCCCGCAGAGCGTCTTTCTCCAGCTCGGCATCGGCCAGCAGCCGCTTGAGCCGGGCGTTCTGCTCGCGCAGTTCTTTGAGCTCTTTAGCGGCGTCGGTGTCCATCCCGCCGTACTGGCGCCGCCAGTTATACAACGTCGCCGCCGATACCTGCAGATCAGCGGCGATCTCCTCACCCGACGCTCCCGCGGCGGCCAGCTCGTCGGCACGGCGCAGCTTCCGCACGATCTCTTCGGCGGAATGCCGTTTCCGTCCTGCCATGGTTCCTATTGTCCCTTCCGGCCCCTCACCAGGGCCAACAGGACTCTAAATCCGGGCGGTCGCATTCACCGGGGACAG
>NZ_BDBT01000069.1 GCF_001613125.1 Nocardia shimofusensis NBRC 100134 | reverse complement strand
GACTGCTGCATGGATAGGTGACATCTGATCCGTGGTGCCAAAGGGCACTGCTGGAAGGATGGACACCGTGCCCAAGCCCTATCCCAAGGAGTTCCGCGACGATGTCGTGCGGGTGGCCCGTAACCGGGAGCCCGGCCAGAAGCTCAAGCAGATCGCGGCCGATTTCGGCATCAGCGAATCGTGCCTGGCCAATTGGATGAAGACCGCTGACGTCGAAGACGGTATCTCGCCTGGGACCACCGCCGCAGAGAACGCCGAGTTGCGGGAAGCGCGTAAACGGATCAGGTTGCTCGAGCAGGAGAACGAGGTCCTGCGCCGGGCGGCGGCCTATCTGTCGCAGGCGAATCTGCCGGGAAAATGATCTACCCGCTCGTCCGCGAGCTGGCCGCTGACGGGATTCCTGTCGCGGTGACGTGCCGGGTCCTGAAGATCGCGCGCCAACCGTATTACCGGTGGCGCGCTGATCCGGTTCCTGCCGCTGATCTCGACCATGCCTATCGGGCTAATGCCTTGTTCGATGCTCACCGCGACGATCCCGAGTTCGGGTATCGGTTCCTGCTCGACGAAGCAGCCGCCGCAGGCGAGCCGATGGCGGCGCGGACGGCATGGCGGATCTGCTCGGTGAACAAGTGGTGGAGCAGTTTCGGCAAGAAACGCGGCACCAAACACGGCCGATCGGGTCCACCCGTTCACGACGATCTGGTCGCCCGAAACTTCACCGCTGATGCGCCGAACATGTTGTGGCTCATGGACATAACGGAACATCACACCGGTGAAGGGAAGCTCTATCTCTGCGCGGTCAAGGACGTGTTCTCCAACCGGATCGTGGGCTACTCGATCGACTCGCGGATGAAAGCCCGCCTAGCGGTCGATGCCTTGTCCTCCGCTGCGGCCAGGCGCAGCGCGACCGGGGAGCAGGTCGCCGGCTGCATCGTTCACAGCGACAGGGGGTCGCAGTTTCGATCCCGGAAGTTCGTTCGCGCCTTGAGGTCTCACGACATGGTCGGGTCGATGGGTCGGGTCGGTGCCTGCGGTGACAACGCCGCGATGGAATCGTTCTTCGCGTTGCTGCAGAAGAACGTCCTCGACCGCAGATCCTGGGCGACTCGTGGCGAGCTCAGGATTGCGATCGTGACCTGGATCGAACGGACCTACCACCGCCGCCGACGCCAAGCCAGGCTCGGCAGATTGACCCCGGTCGAATACGAAGCCATCATGACAACACCAGCCACTCAGGCTGCCTGACCGAACCTGTCACCTTTTCGTGCAGCAGTCCCGG
>NZ_BDBT01000068.1 GCF_001613125.1 Nocardia shimofusensis NBRC 100134 | reverse complement strand
CCGGGCAGTGGGGTCATGGCGGCGCCGGGTTTGGTGGTGGTTGCGCCGGGTAGTGGGGAGATCATGATGGCGCCGGTTTCGGTTTGCCACCAGGTGTCGACGATGGGGGTGCGGTCGGCGCCGAGGACTTCTCGATACCAGCGCCAGGCTTCGGGGTTGATGGGTTCGCCGACGCTGCCGAGCAGTCGCAGTGAGTTCAGGTTGTGCGCGTCCGGGATCGCCCTGCCCCATTTCATGAAGGTGCGGATGAGGGTGGGGGCGGTGTAGTAGATGGTGACGCCGTAGTTTTCGATGATTTGGAAGTGGCGGTGTTCGGTGGGGGAGTTGGGGGTGCCTTCGTAGACGATTTGGGTGGCGCGGTTGGCGAGGGGGCCGTAGACGATGTAGGAGTGGCCGGTGATCCAGCCGATGTCGGCGGTGCACCAGTAGATGTCTTGTCCGGGTTTGTGGTCGAAGACGTAGTGGTGGGTGTAGGCGGTTTGGGTGAGGTAGCCGCCGCTGGTGTGGAGGATGCCTTTGGGTTTTCCGGTGGTGCCGGAGGTGTAGAGGATGAACAGGGGGTGTTCGGCGGGGAAGGGTTGGGCGGTGTGGTGGGGGGAGGCGTGGGTGACGGTGTCGTGCCACCACAGGTCGCGGCCTTCGGTGATGGGGGTGTCGATGCCGGTGCGGGCGACGACGAGGACGTGTTCGACGGTGTGGCCGGGTTCGGTGAGGGCTTCGTCGACGGCGGTTTTGAGGGGGACGGGGGTGCCGCGGCGGTATTGGCCGTCGGTGGTGATGATGAGGCGGGCGGCGGCGTCGTCGGTGCGTTGGCGCAGGGCGTGGGGGGAGAAGCCGGCGAAGACGACGGAGTGGGTGAGGCCGAGGCGGGCGCAGGCGAGGATGGCGATGATGGCTTCGGGGATCATCGGCATGTAGATGGCGACGCGGTCGCCGGGGGTCAGGCCGAGTTCGGTGAGGTAGTTGGCTGCTTTGCTGACTTCGGTGAGGAGGTCGTGGTAGGTGAGGGTGCGTTTGTCGCCGGGTTCGCCTTCCCAGTGGATGGCGGGTTGGTCGCCGTGTCCGGCCAGGACGTGGCGGTCGAGGCAGTTGTAGGCGATGTTGAGTTCGCCGTCGGCGAACCAGCGGGCGATGGGGGCGTGGGTCCAGTCGAGGATTTCGGTGAAGGGGGTGTGCCAGTGCAGGCGGCGGGCTTGTTCGGCCCAGAATGCCAGTCGGTCGGTCTGTGCTTGTTCGTAGAGCGAGCCGTCGGTGTTGGCTTGGGCGACGAACTCCGGCGACGGCGGGTAGGA
>NZ_BDBT01000067.1 GCF_001613125.1 Nocardia shimofusensis NBRC 100134 | reverse complement strand
ATCGGGCAGGGCACGGTGACCGCGTCGCCGTTCGGGATGGCGCTGGTCGCGGCGTCCATCGCGCGCGGGTCGCTGCCCGCCCCGGCGGTCGTCGCGGGACGTCCGGGCGAGGCCGATCGGCAGCCCGAACCGCTGCCCGCCGCGGTGGCCGGGCAACTGCGCGCGATGATGCGCGAGACTGTGACCGCGGGCACGGCGACGGCGCTCGCGGACCTTCCCGATGTGCTCGGCAAGACCGGCACCGCGGAGTACATCGACGACACCCACGCGCACGGCTGGTTCGTCGGTATCGCCGGAGATCTGGCGTTCGCGGTGTTCGCCGCGGACGCGGGCAGCTCGGCTCCCGCGGTCGAGGCCGCGGGCCGGATGCTGCGTGCGCAGCGGTAGCCGTCGGCTATCCTCCAACGTCACCGGAGCCGGGCCGATTTCGGCGGTCGGGCAGACCCCGGCTGACGCGTGCCGAAGTCCCACGGCCCGCTACACTCGTCGGCGGGCCGTACCTGCGGTCAACATGTGGGATGTCACGATTTCGAGAAGGTTCGGAGTAGGCGCCATCGATACCGGTCAGTTGATCGCGGAGCATTACCGCCTGGTCGAGCGGATTGGTAGCGGCGGCACAGGCGTGGTCTGGCGTGCCACCGACGAGCGCTTGCGACGTTCCGTGGCGATCAAGCAGATTCAGATCAAGCCCAGCCTGCCCGAGGCCGAGCGCGACATCATGCGCCAGCGGGCCATCCGCGAGGCGCGCAACGCGGCTCGATTCCAGCACCCCAACGCCATCGTGGTCTTCGACATCACCGAGCACGACGGCGATCCGTGCCTGGTGATGGAGTACCTGCAGTCGCGCAGTCTGGCCGCGGTGCTCGCCGCCCAGGGCACATTGCCGCTGACGCAGGTGGCCCGGATCGGCGAGCAGGTTGCCTCGGCGCTGATCGCGGCGCACAACGCGGGCATCGTGCATCGTGACGTGAAGCCGGGCAATGTGCTGCTCGACGATCACGGCACGGTCAAGATCACCGACTTCGGCATCTCGCGCGCCGCGGGCGACGCCACCCTCACCGAGACCGGCCTGATCTGCGGCACCGCCGCCTACCTCGCCCCCGAGGTGGCCCGCGGCTCCGATCCGACCCCGGCGGCCGATGTGTTCTCCCTCGGCGCGACGCTGTTCCACGCGCTCGAAGGCGAGCCGCCCTACGGCGCCAGCGCCAATCCGCTCGCGGTGCTCTACGCGGCGGCCAACGGGCAGGTCAGCCAGCCGCGCAATGCGGGTCCGGCCACGGAGTTCCTGCTCGCGCTGCTCGACCCCGATCCCGACGCCCGCCCGAGCATGCGGGTCGCGCGCGACACCCTCGCCGCGTTCGCCGACGCCGGTTCGGCCGCGCCCGTCGGTTTCGTCCCGG
>NZ_BDBT01000066.1 GCF_001613125.1 Nocardia shimofusensis NBRC 100134 | reverse complement strand
GCCGTCCTTGGCGCGCTGGACTGGGCGCGGGGCGCGAACCCGGACTTCGCCGACGACGATCCCGGGTTCTTCGCGGCCGCCGACTGGATGCGGGAGGCCGCCTCAGCGGTCATCTTGCCGCCGTCCTTGTCTGACTTCGACACGATCCTCTCCTTCCTCGGTTCCCCTGCCTTCCGGTGTAGCACCTCGGCGCGGGTCTCGACAGCCTGCTCGAAACCGGAATCAACACAGATCAGAGACAGGTACGAGGCGGAGCTGAGCTGGTCCGGCAGCGATCGCCGACGGAGATGTCGTTGCCTGCGTGCATCATTCAGTCATGGAGACAGGGCGGGAGCGTGTCGGCGCGGTCTGGTGCGAGAGCGATTACCGGTTGTTGTTCGAGGCGCTCGCGCTCGGCATGACCGACGAGGAGATCGCCGCACACACCGACCGTGAAGTCGGCGGCGTACGCAGTCGGGCACTGCTGCTGGTGAACAACGCCACCAGCAAGAAGGGTGCGTTGCCAATGCTGCGGAGGCTGGCCGAAGCACCCGAGTTCGACTGGGACGCCTGGGTGCGTGAAGTCCACACCCGCGAGAACCTGCCCTACTGGGACACCGCCGCCGACAAGGCCCTGATCAGCCACTGGGCCGCCGAACCGCCACCGCGCATCCAACAGCTGTGCGAGCAGTTCGGTGTCGGCCAGGACGTCATCGCCCGCCGGGCGATCATCCTCGGGCTGGCGCCGACCCGCGCCGAGGTCGTCGACCGGTTCGGTGCCGCACCCGGCAGCGGCCTGGCCGTCAACGCTGTCCTGGCCAAGGACAAACTCGCGGCCGCGGTCGCCGTCCTGGTCGTCACCGACACCACCGGTGAGGTCCTGCACCTATCGCTGCACCCGACCACCGACGAGGCCACCACCAGCCTGCAAGACCTCACCACGACCCCGCTGGCCGAGATCCAAGGGCGCTGGACGATCGGCACCCGGGTCGTCGGCGAAGGATCGGTCCGCCAAACCGAGACCGGTACATGGTCGGCCACCACCGAGTACACGCCCGCACCGCCGGAAAGGCCGTCGCGGTGGCGGCGCCTGCTGCGGCCGGTCCGGCAGGGCTGAGCGAGCGGTCCGGCACCGAAGCAAGATTCACCACCCCTGCCCGGGCCGGGACCGGATCCATCACCCGGCAGAGCAGGGCATACGGCGGGCCTGGCTAGCTGCCAGCAGTCCAGAACGCCGCGGGCGGGTTCAAGGTGCCGTGGTAGAGGACAACCTTGGCGACCTGATCGTCGGCTGGGACCTCGAAGGAAATGTAGCCCGCACGTCGTTCACCGGCGATCAAGGCTCCGGCGAGGCTGAGCTGCCCGCCGCTCGCAGAGTTACGGTTGAACTGCTCGAGGCGGCGTCCAGCCGTGGTCAACACCTCGAACGTGCCCGGTACATAACTATTTCCCTGCCTACACGCGATGACGACATCCACCGTCCAGCGCTCATCGAGCGTCCGAGGATTGGACACGGTGTACTCGGCCAACTGCGTCTTGTCGGACAGGTTCGCCCCACCCCAGATCTTCAGCGTCCCGCCCAAAGGACTCGTCGGACCGGACTCCAAACCGGCGCTCGGCGCCGCTACCGGCGCGCTCATCGCGGAGGGTGCACTGACAGCGGTACTTGCCGTGCTGTTGATCGTGACAGCTGGCTGCGGGGCCTCCGACACGACCAGCGAACATCCTGCTCATCCAGACAATTATTCGCCTCAGCTATAAATTTCGGAACCATC
>NZ_BDBT01000065.1 GCF_001613125.1 Nocardia shimofusensis NBRC 100134 | reverse complement strand
TATTCCGCGTTCGAAAGTTGTTGTACCCCCGGTAGGACCAGCTCCAGAACTATCGCTGAACTGGCCGTTTCCCACTCGGTGTCAGTGGATCTTCTCGTAAGATGTCATCGGCAACTGCCGATGTGTAACAGGCGCTGACCTGGGTCGCCACATGGTGGTCATGAACACTTCGGAGCTTCCCGCAGACATCGTGAGGATCGCCGAGTTCCTCGCCCGCAACGCGAAGATGTCGGGCGGCGAACTGTCGGTGCACGAGTTGGCTAAGATGAAGGCGAGCCTGATGAACGAGCCGACGCGGTGGAGCCGATTGCGGGTGACAGCCGAGGCGTTCGAGGCACAGTGCCGGGAAGAAGGGCTCACGGCTACCGACGCCACCGAGATCCGGAAGTACCTGCGCAAGGCTCAAGCAGGCAGAAGGCTTGTCCCCAACGGTCACAGCGACTTCAGGTTCGCGATTCCCTATGACCCGGTGGAGTAACCCAGCTGCTGTTCGTTCATGAGACGATCTCTGCCGCAGCGGCGGTGGCCTTCACCTCGCCGTGGACCACCGCCGGGCTGACGCTGACCCGCGGGCGATTTCGCGCAGCGATTGGCCTTCGGCGAGCCGGGCCAGCATCGTGCGGCGCTTGTTCCTCGTCGACGACACGGGGGCGGCCGCCCTTGCGGCCGTGGCGCCACTCTTCGGCGAGTGCAAGCGCCAGGTCCAGTACTCGAAACACTCCCGCAACATCCACTGCGCCTATCACACACCAGCACCCGGATCGGCTTGCGCGGCGGCGCACTACCGATCTCCAACGCATCGAACAACGTGTGCCGGATATCGCGCGGGGTGGGCCGCGTCCGGAACTGCACCCGACCCACCGTGTCCGGCGCTAGCTGTTGCGGGTCGTGACGTTGGTGATGTGGGGCATGGGGTGAGTTGAAAGGGCGGTTCTTTCGGCTGCAGGATGTGAAACGCTAACACCACGTCCGCCACAGACGAAAGAACCGCCGTGTCTCACCCGTAATGCTCCGCTCACCGTCGAGGGCCGCCACGGGCTTGTGCACCGCTGTCGAACCCGCCCGGTCTCTCATAACGCCGCCGAGATGGGCGTCTCGTGGCAATATGCATCGAACTGGGCCAACAGGTTCCGCTGCTTCGGCGAGCTCGGCCTGCTCGCTCGATCCTCGGCGCGCACCGGTCGCCGACAACGACCCTACTTGAGCTCGTCCACCGAATCGAGCAGCTGCGCAGGACCAGGAAGCGGTTGGGCATGCAGGATCGCGCTCGGGCTGTCGAGGGCACCCCCATGTCGGTGCGGACAGTCGTCAGTCATTTGGCCCAGGAACATCGGCGAGGTCACTCATACGAGATGATCCATGCCGCCGCGCGGATATGCTGCGGGCAGTCACCGTGACCTGACCCCAGGGTTTCGGTCCGGGGAGTGTGAGAGCCTTGCGGCCCACGAAGTGGGTAGGAAGGCTCGAAGACCATGGCGACACGCAAGAGGCACACCCCTGAGCAGGTCGTGCGCAAACTGAGCGAGGCCGATCGACTGCTCGGCGAGGGCAAGGACATCGCCGAGGTGTGCCGAACTCTGCAGATCACCGAAGCGACCTACTACCGCTGGCGCAACCAGTTCGGCGGACTCAAAGCCGACGACGCGAAACGGCTGAAAGACCTCGAACGCGAAAACTCTACCCTGAAAAGACCTCTCGCCGACGCCGAGCTGGAGAAAGCAGCGTTGAAGGAGATCGCCAAGGGAAACTTCTAGACCCGGAACGCCGGCGGGCGGCCGTGGCGCACCTGATGCGCGTGCTCGCGCTCAGCGAACGGTTCGCCTGCCGGGTCACCGGGCAACACCGAAGTACCCAGCGCCGCCCACCGGCCGACCAGACCGCAGCCGATCCTGATGCCGCGTTGCGTGATTGGTTACGCGACTGGGCCAAAGCACATCCCCGGCAGGGTTTCCGCCGCGCCTATCACGACGCTCGCGGCGAGGGCTGGACGGTCAACCACAAGAAGATCTAACGCCTCTGGCGCGACGAGGGACTGCGAGTGCCGCAGCGGCGCCGCCGAAAACGCTTGGGCACCTCCACCGCCACGGCGGTGACCGCGAACGCACCGAACCGGT
>NZ_BDBT01000064.1 GCF_001613125.1 Nocardia shimofusensis NBRC 100134 | reverse complement strand
CCTCGGTGAAGTGGATTCGGTGCATTCCGCTTCCGGCTATGTCTGGTCGTGGGCGTCTGGTTGGGGTAGAGCCCAACCGAGCATGAGCGATGGTGGCTCTGCAACGCCCGGTGCTGGGAATGATTCGGGCGTCGTACCGCCCTGACCAGTGGAGTCTTAGACCTCAGTTTGACGTCGGCCTGCGGCCCGCTGGGCCTGGTGCTCGTCGACTGCCCTGTGTCCGAGCCGGTGAACCGGGTCGAGCCCTGGAGTGCAGGTCGCGATTCGCTGTCCCTTCGGGTCCCCCGATCCCTGGCCACCGGAAAGAGGGCCTCACCAGGGTAGCGGCTGCACTCGCCTCGGCTGCTGCGATCGTGGTGCCCGGCAGAAGGTTCCCAAGGCACATCCGGGTTATCGCAACGCGTTGTTGATGGCCTTGAACAGCTTGTCGACGCCGGCCTGCTCATCTGAGGTGAGGTCGAAGATGGCGTGCGAGCTGATCCAGCGCACGAAGGCGCGGACGAGCTTGTACTTCGAGAAGCCCGTGATCTCCTTGGTGAAGATGTCAACGATCGGCCGGCCGGGCTGAGAACTCGCGATCGCGGTGACGTCCCAGCCCAGCTCGCCCTTGGCGACCTGAACGAGGGTGTCGCGCAGAAGGTCTTCGATCTCGGCCTTGGCGACCGTGCCGCTGGAGTAGTCCTTGGTCCGCAGGATCTGTTTGGTGGTGAGCAGCTGGACCAGCTCGTCCTGCTTCGCTGCCTTGTCGCCTGCCTGGTCGGAGTCCAACAAGGCGGCGACCTTCAACTTCTGGCTGCGCAGGAGGGTGACGTAGTAGAGGACCTTGCTCGCGCTGTTGGCTGGCACGATCGCGATCGTGGACTTCAGCCCCGCACCGTCGGCGGTGAGCGCGGCGTTGAGGGCCTCGATGTACATCATGTCTGTCACACCCTCGCAGACCAGATTGCGCGGCTGACCAAACAGGCTCTGGGCGAGTTCATAGCCGAGGGCGGCCTGTAGCGGGTAGATCGAGCGGGGATCGTCGACCGAGAGCCGGGTGTGGACCTTGGTGCCGGTCGTGCGATCGGTCATCTCGACGATGCGGACGAGGTTGAGTTCGTCGGTGCCGACCATGAACGGTGAGTGGGTGGTGTAGATGACCTGGTTGTCCTCGGCCAGCCGGGTGGCGGTCTTGCGGAACTCCTGCTGCTTGAGCGCGTGCAGGCTCATGCCGGGCTCATCGAGCAGCAGAATCGCGTTCTTGAGGTCTCCGCTGGCCTGGGCCTTGAACACGACGAAGAACGACACAAGCCAGCGGAAGCCCTCGCTGCGCTGGTCAAGTTCCACCTCCACGCCGAGGTCATCGACGACGACGACCTTCAAGTACTGGCCGTCGGCGGCGAGCCGCAGCTGGACGTTCTCATCACCCCAGACCTCCCGGATCGACCTGGTGAGGTCCACGCTGGCGGAGTTGAGGATGTGCTGCCTCTGATCCAGCTTCTCCTCGTACTGCTTGTGTGCCGCTTGGTATCCGGCGGTCTCACGACCGCCGTGGTGACTTGGGTCGGGTTCGCCTTTCGCGAGGTCGGACAGCTCCTCGGCGGTCAGCCCCAGGAGCTTGAGAAGGCACAGGTTGCCGAAGTCGTACCCGGGATCGATGTCATCGCTTGCTTGCCGTGCGGCTAGGGAGGCCAAATTGATTCGAGGATGCACCGTAAAGTACGTCGAGTAGTACACGAACAGTGGCACGCGATCGTGTACTACGCTGCCTGCCTCGATAATCCGGTCGGCGTACCCGACCGCCGCCTCCAACCGGGCGTAGCGCTCCTCCTCGGTGGAGTTGCCCTCCTCGATGAGGGGAAAGGCCGAATCCAGCCACGCTGAGAGCTTCTTTGCCTCCTCCCCTCGGATAACAGTCCCGCTTGTCCAAGATTTAGTCAGGGCATCGAGTTCGGCGACAACGGCGTCGCTATCCTCCTGCTTCGCCAGGTAAGCCCGGAAGCGCTTCAGGTCCGCCTGGATCTCGCCAAATTTCGACCAGAGCTTCGCGGATCCGAAGTCCCAAGACCGGTGGTTGTCGAGGTAACGGTAGACCCTGTACTCGGAGACATCGGTGGCCTCGGGTGCAACCTCCAAGATGAGCTGGCGCTCGGGCTCGGTCAGGGTGAACGTCGCCACCGTCACCGCGACCTGCGACGGGGACAACGCTCCACGCTGAATGTCTGTGACGTACCGAGCGCGCGGATAATCTCGTAGCGGCGAGAACTTCTCGGTGTCCTCGGGAGCGTTGATCTGCTGCAGAGCTCGAAGGAGTGCGGTCTTTCCCGCCTCGTTGACGCCCACAAGCAATGTCTTGCCCGGATCGATCTCGAACTCCCCGCTGTCGTTGATCGAGCGGTAGTTGGTGGTACGTACTCGGCTCAGAAGCACGGGTTCCCCCTCGCGGCAAATCGGCTCCGAACAACACTAGTCCAGCAACTCCCAGCTACCT
>NZ_BDBT01000063.1 GCF_001613125.1 Nocardia shimofusensis NBRC 100134 | reverse complement strand
GGCGCCCGGGCCCGATCCGGCGCCGGCCGCGGTCTCGGGAGCCGGCGGCGTCACCGCACGCCCCTGACCTCGGTGCCGCGCTCCCGGCCGACGGGGCGGCGGACTCGCGCGACGCCGGCTCCGCGAACC
Source organism: Nocardia shimofusensis NBRC 100134 (assembly GCF_001613125.1). Taxonomy (GTDB): domain Bacteria; phylum Actinomycetota; class Actinomycetes; order Mycobacteriales; family Mycobacteriaceae; genus Nocardia; species Nocardia shimofusensis. The sequence continues at coordinate 2,808 of NZ_BDBT01000063.1, read as the reverse complement.
GCCGGCGGATCGAGCGCACGCGGTCGGCACTGGTGACGGTGGATGGGACCTAGGGTGGGCTGGTGGCAATAACGGTTCTCATCGCCGACGATCAGGCGATGGTGCGACAGGGGTTCGGGGCGCTGCTGGCCGCCCAATCCGATATCAGCGTGGTCGGCGACGCACCCGACGGCAAGGTCGCGGTCGCCGAGACCAAGCGGCTGCGTCCGGACGTGGTGCTGATGGATGTGCGCATGCCGGAGATGAACGGCTTGGACGCGGCCCGCGCCATCCTGTCCGCGGGCGGCGATCCGCCGACCCGGGTGCTCATGCTGACCACCTTCGACATCGACGACTACGTCTACGAGGCGCTGAGCCTGGGCGCCAGCGGGTTCCTGCTCAAGGACGCGCCCGCCGACGAATTGGTGCGTGCGGTGCGGGTGGTGGCGGCGGGGCAGGCATTGCTCGCGCCGACTGTCACCCGCAGGCTGATCGCGGAGGTGACGCGCAGGCGCGCGGGAACCCGCCGGACCATGCCGGAACTGAGCGCGCTCACTCCGCGCGAACGGGAAGTGCTCGAGCTGGTCGCGCGCGGGATGTCCAACGGCGAGATCGCCGAGGCCCTGTTCGTCGCCGAGCAGACGGTCAAAACCCATGTGTCCAAGGTCTTCTCGAAGCTGCACCTGCGCGACCGCGCGCAGGCCGTGGTGTTGGCCTACGAATCGGGCCTGGTCGTCCCCGGCTGAGCGGTCAACCGGCCGATGCTCGGCAGCGCCGCGATCACCGAGCCCGCGGCCGAGCAGTCGCCGCTGCGGGTCTCGTGCAGATGCTCGCCCAGCAGCGCGGCCAGGGTGTCGAGCATCTGCGTGGCCGTGTCGAAGTCGCCGGAATCGGCCTGCGCGGCCATCGCCACCGCGACGTAGCCGTCGCGGACGGGCACCAGGCCGAACTGGCGGACCAGGTAGACACCGGTCTCGTCGTCCGGACCCCAGCCGCCCTTGAAGATCGCGCCGTCCAAAGAGCCCAGCCCCCACCGCTGTTCGTCGGTGATCTGCGACATCAGGTCGGTGACGGTGGCGGTCTCCGGCAGGCACGGCAGCTGGGAGGCGAAGCGGACCTGATCGGCGAGCGACCATTCCGTCGCGCCGAAGGCGTAGTCGTCGACCGTCGTGTGCGGCCACGGTCCGCCCGGCATGGTGTCGTCGGCCTCGTCGAGTACCCGCTGCACCGCCTGCACCGCGCCGGAGCCCAGTGAGTTCCACAGCGTGCCCGCCGCGTCGTTGTCGGAGTAGGTGATCGCGGCCTCGGCATAGTCGAGCAAGCCGTCGGGGTCGTTGCGCAACGCCGCCACCGCGATCGGCACCTTGATCGTCGACCAAGCCGAACCGGTGGTCAGATCACCCATGACGGTGGCACGGCTGCCGCCCACCGGCATGATCGCCAGGCCGAGCCTGCCCGGCAGCATCGACTCGGCGAGCGTGAAATCGGTGGCGAGCGCTTCGTTCCCGTCGGCGATAGCGCCCCGGGAATCCTCCGGGCGATCGGCGGCGACCACCGCCACCGGGTTCGCGTCGACCTGGTGAGCCAGCAGGCCGCAGGAAGCCACCGTCAACAGGGTGAGGGCGAGCCCACCGTGAACAGCCGACCGGAACACGGACAACTTTCGAGCCGACCTCACGAACCGCGAACCTCCACACCACCTGCGCGCTATCCGCGGTGATGGCGAAAACACCCGAGCCAACCCGATGCGGCCGGCCGCCGCCTCGGTGCGCACCTCGTGACCACACGTCCGGGACAGTGACGCGACGACGGTGCGCAAGAGATAGTTTTGCCCATCGGCGCGAGAAAATCTAACGGAACCACGACCTGCGCCCGGCGGTAGGCTGACGACCTGGAAGGAAGGGGGTCGCCTTGCTCGAACAGGGTGAGGTGTTCGCGGGTTTCACCGTCGAACGATTGCTCGGCCAAGGGGGCATGGGCTCGGTCTACCTCGCGCGTCATCCCCGCACGGGTAAGCGGACCGCGCTCAAGCTGCTCAACCGCGATCTGTTCACCGACCAGCAGGTGCGGGCCCGCTTCGAGCGGGAAGCCGACCTGGTCGCCCAACTCGATCACCCCGGCATCATCGCGGTCTACGATCGCGGCTCGGAGGACGGTCAGCTGTGGATCTCCATGCAGTACGTCGACGGCGTCGACGCCGCCTCGGTGAACGCGCTCACGTTGCCGCCCGAACGCGCCGTGCAGATCATCGAAGGCGTGGCCGACGCGCTGGACTACGCGCACGCGCGCGGCGTACTGCATCGCGACGTGAAACCGGCCAACATCCTGCTGGCGCGGGCGAGCAAGGGCAAAGGCGAGCGGGTCTTCCTCAGCGACTTCGGGATCGCCCGCCTGCGTGAGGACACCACCCACCTCACCCAGACCGGCATGTTCACCGCCACCCTCGCCTACGCCTCGCCGGAACAGATGACCGGCGCGCCGTTGGGCAACCGCTCCGACCAGTACTCGCTGGCGTGCACGCTGTACTGGCTGCTCACCGGCGTCGGCCCGTTCGACGCCGACAACCCCGCCGACATCATCCACGGCCACCTCAACATGGCACCCGTGCCGGTCACCCACCGCCGCCCCGGCCTGAACCCGGCCATGGACCTCGTCGTCGCCGCAGGCATGGCCAAACTTCCCGACCACCGCTACCGCAGCTGCGCCGAATTCGCCGCCGCCGCCCGCAAAGCCCTCACCGCGGTCGGCCCACCCCCGCTGCCCGCACCGCCGGTGTACCCGCAGCAGGCGCCGGGTGCCCCGCCCCACCCCGGCTACGGTCCCGTGCCG
>NZ_BDBT01000062.1 GCF_001613125.1 Nocardia shimofusensis NBRC 100134 | reverse complement strand
ACCAGAGGCTTTTGCCGTGCCCGTGCCGCTGCCAAGCTGTTGCGGGTGGTCAGGGTGGCGGGGTGGTCGGTGCCCAGGACCCGTTCGCAATCGGTGAGGGTCTGCTCGTAGAGCGGGATTGCCTCGTCGAGCCGCCCGGCCGCCTGGTAGGCGGAGGCTAGGTTGTGACGGGTGGTCAGCGTGGCGGGGCGGTCGGTACCGACAAACCGTTCAAAATCGGTGAAGGTCTGCTCGTAGAGCGGGATTGCCTCGTCGAGCCGCCCGGCCGCTTGGTGTGCAAAGGCGAGTTTGTTGCGGGAGACCAGGGTGTCGGGGTGGTCGGTGTTCTCGGGTGCGAGTCGTGAGGCCTCGTGGACTGTCGCGTCACTGACTTCGGCGGCGAGGTATTTCTTCGCCAGTTCCAAGAATGTGCGTGTGTCGACGAGGTGGAAGTCCTGCTCGGCTCGGTCCAGCATCTCTTTGACCAGCTCTACACGCGGCAGGATGAGCTCGCCTTCGCGCCGAGTCCAGTCCGGCTTCGTCTCATTGGTGATCAGCAGGATGGGTTTCTTGCGAGCCTTGGCCTCGCGGATCGTCTGTTCCCAGACCAGATAGTCTCCGATGCCGTCATCGGCCTTCTTGTTGTCGGTCCACCCCGGCGGGGTCCTCGCTTCGAACCGGCGCCGACCCATCTGAGTCAGAGTCTGTTTCGTCTTGTCGTCGAACGCATCACCGATTCTGCCGTCGATCAGCTCCTCGATCTTGCTCAGGATCGGATCGTCGTCCGGATGTGCGTCGGGATCGACTTCTGCGGCCGAATCGATGCCCTGATGGAGCGTGCCGAGGACTATGTCGAGGGCGTCGGGGAGAGGCTGCAGCAAGGGATCGATCTGGTCCTGAGTGAAACCGCACCGCCGCGCGTAGTCACGAACGACTTTGAGGACCTCGAGTAGGGCACCCTCGACATCGGAGTCGAATTTGGCGCGAGTGGTGTCCAGGCTGCGGAGCACGGTGGTGCGGTTCATGAGGAACTCGGCGACGGTCTGATGGGGAAGCCACAAACGCTCGCCGATCTGGCTCAGGACTTCCAAGTACTCCTCACGAGCGATCTCGGTGAAGCGGTAAAGGTCCAGCAGCGCGTTCGTATCGAGCGCGACGAGCCCGTCTTCGACGAACCGGCGTAGCTCCTCGCCGGTCGGATAGTGATAGCCGGGGAACAACTCCCGCAGCCGCGGTCGAGGTGTGCGGGCTGGGCGCTTCTTGGGTGCGGAGGGCTTGTCGGGCACCGGACGAGCCTACGGTCGGAAGCCGCGGAGTGGGCGCGGCGGCATATCCTCATCGAGTCTGATTCGGGCAGCCCGAGTGCATTTCACTACACCCGCAGGCTGGAGTCGGCTGTCGGCGCCGAGTGCGGGTGGCGGGCTTCGCGGCCCTCGGAACCGTTTCTGCACGGGATGCCCTTGCTGGGGTTGAGGATCATGTGGCCGATCTCGGTGCCCGGTTCTCTGACCAGCCTCGGTGGCGTTGAGGCATTCATGATCTGTCTGTGCTGGTTATGCACCGAAGAGTCGCTGGACGGTGCCGGGTGGGAGAACTGCTGTCGCTGGTGGTGCAGCGATCACCGTCTCGGCTTGCCCATTCGAGGTGCATGATCCGCACCGATGCCATCCGCCCGCGATGTTGATTTGGGGCGGGAACTGAGGGTCGCCCGTCGCGCGGGCACGTCTGCGCGCCTCGTCGAGCAGGAGTTCGTTGAGCTTGTCGGAGAGCTCGCCGGCGAGCTCGATGCCCTGGGCGAGCAGGGCGTCCACATCTGAGATGAGCATCCGGAGCCGATGTTCAGATCTGTCGATGGGCTTGTTCTTGTGCTCGAACGTCGAGCTGCGCCCGCAGTCGACGCAGCGGTCACGTCCGATGGCGTGCACCACCGCATTGCGCTGCTCAGCAACAGACTGCACCTGCACAAGCCACGGCCGGAAGCCGATCGGCAGCAACGCTGGATAGCGCTTCTCGATGCCCAGAAGCTCCTTCGTCAGTGAACCGGTCGTCGATTTCTCCGGGGAAGCGGCCACAGGCCCGTACTGAGTCAGGGCCTGGCGGATGTCCGACAGTAGGGCACTGAGGGAAGCATCGCTCAACGCCAATTCCCCAACCAGTCCACCCATCCCACTCGCCGCCATACGGCCAGAGTAGGCAGCCCCGACCCAGACACGGCCGAGGCCTGACCAATGCCGCCGGTGGGCCACCTCAAGGATCGCCAGCACCATCGGATCGACTGAAGAGTCTCGACCCGGTGGCGTCGAGGGCCGACAACCGCCACCTCTCAGGCTCGGCAGCCCTTGATGGCGGGCTGTCTCGAAACCTTGGAAACGAGACGGTCCGTGAGATGTCAGGCAGCCCAGTAGGCTTCGGCGCTATGCCCGTCAATTGGGGTTCGATAGCCGACTGGGCAGCAGCAGCGGGAACGATCACTGCCTCCGTCGCTGCGCTGGGTATCGCTGGTATGGATCGACGTGAACGCAAACATGAGCGTGAGGAGGCCGACCTCGCGCAGGCCCGTCTTGTGCTGATCACGGTCGAGTCCCCTGCGGGGCCTGGCGGGTATCGGGTCCGAGTAGAGAACTTCGGTGCTCGCCCCGTCCTGAACATTGCGTTCGAGACCGCGACGATCGACGAGCTACCACTGGTTCGGGTGGCGCCGCCGACCGACGGGCGTGAACCAGAAGCAGTATTGCAGCCTGGTAGGGCGCCTGCTACCTTCTTCGTCGCGTTTGTTGACGAGCAGGGGGAGACGGCGTTGGGCCAGGCCGTAGAGGATGCTCACGGAGGTTTCCGCTATCCGCTCGCGCCCCCAACGTCCAGCGTGAAGGTGACAGTGCGGTACACCGACGCCGGCGGTGTCCAGTGGGTTCGAACCGGCGACGACGCTCCTCGCCGGGTCCGTACCTAGCCCACAACCCAGGGCGCCTGTGGCCGCGCAGACCAGGCCCGCTGGTTGCTGCGGGTCGGATCATGGCAGCTGCGGGCCTTAGGGCGCGAAAGTTCGCAGAGGCCATGGGCATCCGAATAATGGGGCGCGTGGGAGATCTGAACGCGGCTGCTACACGGTTCGGGCTCTGTCCGGCGTTCGGGTTGGCCCGCGATT
>NZ_BDBT01000061.1 GCF_001613125.1 Nocardia shimofusensis NBRC 100134 | reverse complement strand
CCTCGGCCTGTTCCATGTCCTGCGGTCGTTCAACCGGACCGGCACCGGGCTCGGTCAACTCGGCATGAGCGTTGAAGCCAACGCGAACACCCCCAACTACCTGTTCAGCGTCGCCGACGTGCAGTCCTTCCTGCACGCCCGCCTGTTAGGCGCCCCCATTTCCGTAGCGATCACCACCCCGGAAAGCGCACTGGCCTCCTTCGCCTCCTACGGCGGGGTCCCCAACGTAGCGGTGATCGCGGCAGTCGCCATCCCGCTGATGGTGATCGCCGCCCTGGCCACCCATTTCAACGCACGCGCCTCGATCGCCCGGCAAAGCCCCGCCGCGGCGGCGAACCCGCAGTCGGCGATCATGAACAAACTGATACTCTGGGTCTTCCCGCTCGGTGTCCTCGTCGCCGGGCCGATCCTGATGATCGCGATCCTTCTCTACTGGGTCAGCAACAACCTGTGGACCTACGCCCAGCAGCACCTCATCTTCGCCCGCATGGACCGCGAAAATGCCACCGAACACGGTGAGGCGGCCGAACACCGAACCGCCACCGCACCCAGGCCCGGAGCGCGACCGACTGGCCGACCCAAGCCGACCCGGCACACCCGCAAGCGGAAGAAGTAGGTGAGGGCCGCCCATCTTCGAGCACAGCGAAGTACCGGCCGACACCCGCCGGTGGCCCAACCGGCCACTGAACAAGACGCGGAGACACAAGAGGCGTGGCTCGCTGCTTAGGCGGGTGCTTGAGGGTGGCGGGTGGCCGCGCCTCGATGAACAGGCCTCTTCGGTGAACGACGGGCCATAAAATGGGCTGTTCCAGCCGCGTTCGGTTGGAGAAGGGGGGCGGTTCAGTGACTGCCGCAATTGTGGCCGCTGTGGCCGGCGTGCTCGGGATCGCAGTCGGTCGCCTCTGGGATTCACGCTCGGAAGCCACGCGATGGCGCCGCGACCAGAAGACCGAGTGCTATCAGCGCCTGGCCGAACAGTTCCAGGCAACCTATGAAGCGATTCGCGTGGTAGCCCAGGCCGAATCGGACGCCGATGGCCTTCAGGCGCTGATCGAGCACACCAAAGACGGAATCTTCCCGGCATGGGACAGTGCCTTGGCATCGGTCTGGTTGCACGGCTCGACCGAAGTCGTCCTGGCCGCGAGTCGGCTGGACCAGGCGATCGGCGAATTGCACGACGGCGCCTTCCAGCAACGACTCGTAACCCAGCAAGAGTGGAATCGGCACCGGGTTCTTGTGCGCCGCGCCTTCGAGCACTTCCTGAGCGCAGCCCGTAAAGAACTCGATCTCCCACCTGTAGCCACGGCGTTCTTCACCGACCCCGGCCTGCTCAACAGGGACTCTTGAGAACCGCCAACGTGCGGCACCCGTCGGGAGCGCGAGATGGCTGCGGCCACGCCAGCGCGCCGTATCACGATTCCCGACACCGGCCGGTTGATCTTTCGACTGCAGCGCTGGTTGTCGGTCGGTTGTGTCAGGCTGGGCATCGCAAGGGCAGAGCCACGCCGGTCGCAGGGGAGAACGAGATGGCCGACATCGACGACGGGCCCACGGTCCGGCTGGTCGCGCACTGCCGCCGCTGCCGAGGCTGGCTGCTGTCACCACGATCGGTCGCCCAAGGGATCGGCCCGACATGCGCGATGCGTGAGCGCGCCGAGCAGCGGGCCGCCGAAGCCGCCGCAGCGGCACCGACGCTGGTGCTGTTCGAACTCCCGGCCGACAACAGCGAGGACGGCCAGCCCCGCGACCTGCTCGACCTCCTCGACCTGGCCAGCTGACCTCACAGAGAGATGGTGGCCACGGGCATGGCCTACACCCCGCCGTACTACCGGTGCTGGAACGCGTGGTGTGTCGATGACTACCACCTGATGCCGACATGCCCGCGCCGGCAACCGGTGCTCGTGCCGGTCCGGCCGAGGCCGCTGACTCAACGCGACCGTGACGCCCTCGCCTATCTCCGGCGGTTGGAAGAGGCAGGCGAGCTCCGCATCCTGCCCCGGCATTGGAAGTGGTGGGTCGCGGCGGCCGCCGCGTTCCTGTTGCTGCTCATCATCTTCTGACCCCGGACCCCGCCCTATCCCGGCCATCCTGCAGACCCCGGGCGATGGAACCGGTAGGGGCCATATGGGCAGTAGCGCTACCCGGGTCGCTCGGCGACAAGCGGACGCAGGCGGCCGAGGTCCTCGGTCGAGGCCAGCACCGGCGAGGACATCGAACGGACCCTCGCACGACCTGACCTCACCGCGACGGGAACCTGGACAGCAGTTGTCCAGGTCCTCGTCTGTATCCCCGCCTTGATCCGGGCCGGAGATGGCTATCGTGAGCACCGAAGGGACAGGGACAGCATGTGTCTGGAGACCGAGGGCATCGTCGAAATGCCTGCCGAGCAGACCGCCGCCGCATGGGGCAGCTACTTCCACACCGCTCCCCACCATGGAGCCTTCGACAGTGAGCAGGGCGGCGGCGTCGGCGGCGCGTTGGATCTGCCTGCGGAGTTACGGCTTTCGCCTTGGGTGTGTACGGCCGGGGAACCGGGCAGCCTACGGGTAGGGCACGACCTCGGGCTGGGCCAGGCTGGTGAGGGCGGCTGTGAGGTCGCTGCGGCCGAAGACGGCGTCGAACCAGGTTCTCAGGTAGGTACGCTGCAGTTCGATGGAGCGGCTGGCGTCGATGCCGCCGACTGCCTTCTGCCGCACCTCGCCGGCCAGGAGCCCTGCTTCGGCGAGGCGGGCCAGGATGAGCTGCTGGTCACAGAAGGACATGTGCTCGGTGCCCAGCACGCGCAACGGCACCTTGATCCCGGCGTTGGTGGCCCAGTACGGCTCCCATCCCGGCTGGCCGAACCATGGGGAGAACTCCCCGGCCAGCATCAGCAGCGGCTGGGCGATCCCGGCCTCGGCGGCCGGGCCGAGCACGGGACCGTCGAGGTTCACCCCGGTTCGGATCCGCGGGTCGGCGTGCAGGGCTCCGATCGTGGTCGACCCGCCAAGCGAGTGCCCGAACATCGCCACCCGCGACAGGTCCAGGTTCTCCGCGAGTCCGTCCGGCAGGGCTGCGGCGTGCTGGCCGGTGGCCGCGGCGGTGAGTTGGTCGAGGACGAAGCGGGTGTCGGCGACCCGGGTGGGCAGCAGCAGATCGCGCAGAACTTCTTGTGGCGAGTCCAGCGGCACCCGGGTCTCGGCGGTGCGGCCGTCGGGGAACCGTACGGAGTAGGCCTCGTGGGTGTGGTTGAGCGCGACCACGGCGTACCCGTGGCTGGCCAGGTCTTCGGCCTGGGCGGTGCTCCAGCCGGTGGCATCGCCCATCCCGGGCGAGTTCAGCACGACCGGGATCCCGCCGCCCTGCCGGGCGGGTACGTCGGAGCGGCTGTGGCTCGGCGCGAGGCTCCAGGTGCCCGCTTCGACACCGAGCTGGGCGAGGAAGTCGTCCTGTTCCGCGCGTCCGCCCGGCGGCATCCACGGCGCGGGCTCACCACCGCTGTCGGAGTCGGCGGGGTACCAGATCTGGACCAGTACCTCCCGGACAGCGCCGGTCCAGGGATCGGTGCGGGCCGGATCGGTCAGGTGCCACTCGGTGACCCCGACCGCAGACGGGCCGGTCGGGGCGGGCAGCGCGATGCTCACCACCGGCTCAGGCGGCGGTGGCGCCGCGACCGTCGCCCCGGCAGCGTTGCCGAGCAGAGCCAAGCCCGCTACCGCAACCGCCATTGCCCGTCGTAAACCGTTGCCCGCCAACGCCTACCCCCTAGCCTGTTGTTTCGGTCGCTCGGAG
>NZ_BDBT01000060.1 GCF_001613125.1 Nocardia shimofusensis NBRC 100134 | reverse complement strand
CTATCGTGAAAGGATGTTCCGGCGGTGTCCTACTCTCCCACACCCTGTCGAGTGCAGTACCATCGGCGCAGGTGGCCTTAGCTTCCGGGTTCGGAATGGGACCGGGCGTTTCCCCACCGCTATGACCGCCGTAACTCTATGAAACTATCCACCAGACAGCGCGCCCCGAACGGGGCTGCTGCAAGTGTCTGTGTGTTGTTTCAGATACCGCACAGTGGACGCGTAGCTTCTTCGTTGGTAAGTCCTCGGCCGATTAGTACCAGTCACCTCCACACGTTACCGTGCTTCCAGTTCTGGCCTATCAACCCCATGGTCTGTGGGGGGCCTTAACCCCTCGAAGGGGGTGAGAAACCTCATCTTGGAACAGGCTTCCCGCTTAGATGCTTTCAGCGGTTATCCCTTCCGAACGTAGCTAACCAGCAGTGCCCTTGGCAGGACAACTGGCACACCAGAGGTTCGTCCGTCCCGGTCCTCTCGTACTAGGGACAGCCTTCCTCAAGTTTCTGACGCGCGCGGCGGATAGAGACCGAACTGTCTCACGACGTTCTAAACCCAGCTCGCGTGCCGCTTTAATGGGCGAACAGCCCAACCCTTGGGACCTACTCCAGCCCCAGGATGCGACGAGCCGACATCGAGGTGCCAAACCATCCCGTCGATATGGACTCTTGGGGAAGATCAGCCTGTTATCCCCGGGGTACCTTTTATCCGTTGAGCGACACCGCTTCCACATGCCGGTGCCGGATCACTAGTCCCGACTTTCGTCCCTGCTCGACCTGTCAGTCTCACAGTCAAGCTCCCTTGTGCACTTGCACTCGACACCTGATTGCCAACCAGGCTGAGGGAACCTTTGGGCGCCTCCGTTACATTTTGGGAGGCAACCGCCCCAGTTAAACTACCCACCAGGCACTGTCCCTGAACCAGATCATGGTCCGAGGTTAGAAGTCCAATACGACCAGAGTGGTATTTCAACGACGACTCCACGAACACTGGCGTGCCCGCTTCACAGTCTCCCACCTATCCTACACAAACCGTACCGAACACCAATACCAAGCTATAGTGAAGGTCCCGGGGTCTTTTCGTCCTGCCGCGCGTAACGAGCATCTTTACTCGTAATGCAATTTCGCCGAGTCTGTGGTTGAGACAGCAGAGAAGTCGTTACGCCATTCGTGCAGGTCGGAACTTACCCGACAAGGAATTTCGCTACCTTAGGATGGTTATAGTTACCACCGCCGTTTACCGGGGCTTAAATTCTCAGCTTCGCGCCGAAGCGCTAACCGGTCCTCTTAACCTTCCGGCACCGGGCAGGCGTCAGTCCGTATACATCGTCTTACGACTTCGCACGGACCTGTGTTTTTAGTAAACAGTCGCTTCTCTCTGGTCTCTGCGACCACCGCCAGCTCGGGGAGCAAGTCCCGTCACCAACGCTGGTCCCCCTTCTCCCGAAGTTACGGGGGCATTTTGCCGAGTTCCTTAACCACAGTTCTCTCGATCGCCTCGGTATTCTCTACCTGACCACCTGTGTCGGTTTGGGGTACGGGCCGTGTATCAACTCACTAGAGGCTTTTCTCGGCAGCATAGGATCACTGAATTCGCCTCAATCGGCTACGCATCACCTCTCAGGCTGCATGCTGTGCGGATTTGCCTACACAACGCCCTACAGGCTTACACCAGTACTACCACTCACTGGCCCAGCTACCTTCCTGCGTCACCCCATCGCTTGACTACTACACCCAGGGTCGTGCGCAGCCACTTCCGGCCTCCCGAAGGAGGTCCATCCGCTTTTGGGCACTTAGCACAGATGATTCGCCATTGGGCGCGGATACACGGGTACGGGAATATCAACCCGTTGTCCATCGACTACGCCTGTCGGCCTCGCCTTAGGTCCCGACTCACCCTGGGCGGATTAACCTGGCCCAGGAACCCTTGGTCATTCGGCGGACGAGTTTCTCACTCGTCTTTCGCTACTCATGCCTGCATTCTCACTCCCATAGCCTCCACAACTAGTTCACACTGCTGCTTCCCTGGCTACAGGACGCTCCCCTACCCATCCACACCACTGCACACCAGACCGTAGTCCGATGCGGATGTATTGTGTGAATGCCGCGGCTTCGGCGGTGTACTTGAGCCCCGCTACATTGTCGGCGCAGGATCACTTGACCAGTGAGCTATTACGCACTCTTTCAAGGGTGGCTGCTTCTAAGCCAACCTCCTGGTTGTCTTCGCGACCCCACATCCTTTTCCACTTAGTACACGCTTAGGGGCCTTAGCCGGCGATCTGGGCTGTTTCCCTCTCGACTACGAAGCTTATCCCCCGCAGTCTCACTGCCACGCTCTCACACACCGGCATTCGGAGTTTGGCTGACTTCGGTAAGCTTGTGGGCCCCCTAGGCCATCCAGTAGCTCTACCTCCGGCGTGAAACACGTGACGCTGCACCTAAATGCATTTCGGGGAGAACCAGCTATCACGGAGTTTGATTGGCCTTTCACCCCTACCCACAGCTCATCCCCTCAGTTTTCAACCTAAGTGGGTTCGGGCCTCCACGACGTCTTACCGTCGCTTCACCCTGGCCATGGGTAGATCACTCCGCTTCGGGTCTAGAACATGCGACTCAAAACGCCCTATTCGGACTCGCTTTCGCTACGGCTACCCCACACGGGTTAACCTCGCCACATGCCACTAACTCGCAGGCTCATTCTTCAAAAGGCACGCCATCACCCCCAACAGCAAGCTGCTCGAAGGCTCTGACGGATTGTAAGCGCACGGTTTCAGGTACTATTTCACTCCCCTCCCGGGGTACTTTTCACCTTTCCCTCACGGTACTAGTCCGCTATCGGTCACCAGGGAGTATTCAGGCTTACCGGGTGGTCCCGGCAGATTCACAGCAGATTTCACGGGCCCGCTGCTACTCGGGTGTTGCTCACATGAGCCGCCATGTTTTCGCTTACCGGACTCTCACCGTCTACGGTTGGCCGTCCCAGACCAATTCAGCTAACACAACGGTTTCTGACTCATGCCCAGCTCGGCAGAACTGAGAAGAACAATCCCACAACCCCACACGTGCAACACCTGCCGGCTATCACACACGCATGGTTTAGCCTCATCCGCTTTCGCTCGCCACTACTCACGGAATCACTATTTGTTTTCTCTTCCTGTGGGTACTGAGATGTTTCACTTCCCCACGTTCCCTCCACACACCCTATATATTCAGATGCGGGTAACACGACATCACTCGTGCTGGGTTTCCCCATTCGGAAATCCTCGGATCTCAGCTCGGTTGACAGCTCCCCGAGGCTTATCGCAGCCTCCTACGTCCTTCATCGGCTCCTGGTGCCAAGGCATCCACCGTACGCTCTTAAACACTTACTAACAAAGATGCTCGCGTCCACTGTGCAGTTCTCAAACAACACACCCACCCGAATCCATTCCCAGCACCAGCACCCCACCCTCCCGAAAGAAAGCGAAGCCGGTATGACCGGAGACCCGAGCGGATCGTATTTTTTGCCTGGAAAGAACGTCTGTTCTTTCAGGACCCAACAGTGTGTCGATATATCCCCCACAACCACCAGCCATGAGCCGGCAGTCATACGCAGGAGAAGTTGTCAGCGTTCCACCCATGAGCTTCCGCAGTCCCACAGTCGGGGACATGAACGGTCTCTGCCACAACCACATCCACCTGTGTGAAGCGTCGTGGAGAAGTGCTCCTTAGAAAGGAGGTGATCCAGCCGCACCTTCCGGTACGGCTACCTTGTTACGACTTCGTCCCAATCGCCGATCCCACCTTCGACGGCTCCCTCCCACAAGGGGTTAGGCCACCGGCTTCGGGTGTTACCGACTTTCATGACGTGACGGGCGGTGTGTACAAGGCCCGGGAACGTATTCACCGCAGCGTTGCTGATCTGCGATTACTAGCGACTCCAACTTCACGGGGTCGAGTTGCAGACCCCGATCCGAACTGAGACCGGCTTTAAGGGATTCGCTCCACCTCACGGTATCGCAGCCCTCTGTACCGGCCATTGTAGCATGTGTGAAGCCCTGGACATAAGGGGCATGATGACTTGACGTCGTCCCCACCTTCCTCCGAGTTGACCCCGGCAGTCTCTCACGAGTCCCCGCCATTACGCGCTGGCAACATAAGATAAGGGTTGCGCTCGTTGCGGGACTTAACCCAACATCTCACGACACGAGCTGACGACAGCCATGCACCACCTGTACACCGACCACAAGGGGGCCTACATCTCTGCAGGTTTCCGGTGTATGTCAAACCCAGGTAAGGTTCTTCGCGTTGCATCGAATTAATCCACATGCTCCGCCGCTTGTGCGGGCCCCCGTCAATTCCTTTGAGTTTTAGCCTTGCGGCCGTACTCCCCAGGCGGGGCGCTTAATGCGTTAGCTACGGCACGGATCCCGTGGAAGGAAACCCACACCTAGCGCCCACCGTTTACGGCGTGGACTACCAGGGTATCTAATCCTGTTCGCTACCCACGCTTTCGCTTCTCAGCGTCAGTTACTGCCCAGAGACCCGCCTTCGCCACCGGTGTTCCTCCTGATATCTGCGCATTTCACCGCTACACCAGGAATTCCAGTCTCCCCTGCAGTACTCAAGTCTGCCCGTATCGCCCGCAAGCTTGGGGTTGAGCCCCAAGTTTTCACGGACGACGCGACAAACCGCCTACAAGCTCTTTACGCCCAGTAATTCCGGACAACGCTCGCACCCTACGTATTACCGCGGCTGCTGGCACGTAGTTGGCCGGTGCTTCTTCTACAGGTACCGTCACTTGCGCTTCGTCCCTGTCGAAAGAGGTTTACAACCCGAAGGCCGTCATCCCTCACGCGGCGTCGCTGCATCAGGCTTTCGCCCATTGTGCAATATTCCCCACTGCTGCCTCCCGTAGGAGTCTGGGCCGTGTCTCAGTCCCAGTGTGGCCGGTCGCCCTCTCAGGCCGGCTACCCGTCGTCGCCTTGGTAGGCCATTACCCCACCAACAAGCTGATAGGCCGCGGGCCCATCCTGTACCGATAAATCTTTCCACCCACCGACATGCATCGGAAGGTCATATCCGGTATTAGACCCAGTTTCCCAGGCTTATCCCGAAGTACAGGGTAGATCACCCACGTGTTACTCACCCGTTCGCCGCTCGTGTACCCCGAAGGGCCTTACCGCTCGACTTGCATGTGTTAAGCACGCCGCCAGCGTTCGTCCTGAGCCAGGATCAAACTCTCCGTTGAAGACTCACAATCACACCCGAAAGTGCAATCAGATCTAAACTAGAGTCCGAAAACCTAGCAAAACAATCGCCAGCCGGAAAAATAGCTGACTAAATGTCCGACCCCTCACGGGGGGAGGAGCCGGAACCAATAAATAATTGGCACTGACATTCATCGACACACTATTGAGTTCTCAAAGAAC
>NZ_BDBT01000059.1 GCF_001613125.1 Nocardia shimofusensis NBRC 100134 | reverse complement strand
AAGCGGGAATACCTACTGACATGCATTGGGAAAACTGCGAGGCCGTACGAAAACTGTCAGTGAGCGAGCCGCACGGGAATGTCAGTGGCGCTCGGTTCGGGGAGCGCCCGGACCGCCCCACAAAGGGCCAACAGGCCCGGTTTCGTCTCATTGATTCCGCACACGGGTTTCGACCCTGCTCACCGCTGTGGCGAGCTGTGGTTTCGCGAATGCCGTCCGGTGGACCGGATCTGGGACAGAAACGATCGTTTCCGCCCCACGGCCTAACGCCCCACCTACCAGGCACTACACCATACCGACTACCTGAATACCGGTTCCTGCCAGTCGGCTAGCCCACTTTGCGGAACTCTTCGGCCGCGGCCTGCTCCAGGTCTTCGGCGCGCCGTTTGCGACGTCGAGCATCCACAGTTAGCGCTTGGGCCTGACGGCCCACGGCGGTTTCGACGAGCTGGTGCTGACGCAATTGCGGCTGCTTCAGTCCTTGGAGGATCTGCGCCGTCAGGGCCTCGATGCCGCGCTGACGGCCGCCCTGCTCGCCGGAACCGGGTGGCGCCGATCCGCCGAACCGATCAGAGCCCTGCCGGGTATGGCGCCCGCCTGGTTTCGTAGCGGAGCAGATTGAAGAAGTCCGTCATCGCGACTGCGACGGGCGCGTCGCGGGTGAGGATCGCCGCGGCGGTCTTCGGGATCCCGAGTGGCACTTGGCCTGACGCGTACGCACGCAAGCGGGACTCACGCTGATCGCGTCCGGGACCGAAGAGTTCGGCTACCAGCCACTGCGCCGTGTACATGCTCGCGTAGCAGCGGTCGTAGTTCCGGTGCCGCTCGAAGAAGGCGAGCTCGTCCTCCGCGAGCTCGAACCGGCAGGAGATCGCCAGTCCGTAGTCCGCGACGTAGAGCCGCTCGCCGTCGGTGAGAAGATTCTGAAAGTGGGCGTCGAAATGCAACAGGCCATTGGTGTTCATGAACGCGATGCCTGCTGCCAGATCCCGATCCACCATGGCCAACGCACGGTCGGCGGCCTCACTGCCAGCCCGGAGTTGCTCACCGAGCCAGCTGAACAGGTTCCGTGGGATGTGCTCCAGGAACAGCGCGATGCTCGCCGAGGACGAGTGTCGCTCCTCGAGGCGCCGCCGGACCTGCGCCCCGCCTTCCCAGAAGTCGACGACCCGTTCGATGTCGGCCAGCTCCTGCGGCAGCGGCGTCGTATCCGGCAACACCCGCCAGTGGTACATCAACGGGAAGCCCGCGAACTCGCCCGCGAGCGCCCAGTTGGTAGTCATGACATGCGCGGCGAGTTCGCGCCAAGCTCCGAACCCCGGGCTGCCGATGCCGTAGTGGCAAAACATCGGCAGCTCGAAGAGATTGGCCGTGGAATGGACGTTCTCCGGTCGCAGTTCCAAGTCTGTCAGCGGTACCCGCTTGACGAACACCTGCCTCCCGGCAACCTCCAACAACACCGACTCCCCGCCGATGCCCGATCCGACCGGCTCTGCGGCGTCCAGGGTCTGTTGCAGCGCGCGATCGCTGAGCATAGCCAGGGACGTCGAGATGGAACCATATGCGGCAAGGCGCGTTTCGGCGCATGTGGACGACACGGCTATCAGACTGTACATCGAAGTGCGACGCGCCCGTTCCCCGCCCGAAAGCCCGCGATATCTGCCGAGAACACCCACTAACGGCGGCCAGAATCGAGTGCCCAGGTCAGCGTCATGCCATCACAGTCCGGCGGCATCTTGGGAAGATCTTCAGCGACATCTTTTCCGCCATCCGGATCGGCGCATTCGTCCAGGTCAGCGCTCTGACGTCGCCTTTCAGTCCCGCCACTGACTACCACCACGCTCTGGGCCACCTCGCCGAAAACCACCTCGGCGCGGAGCGTCTCGACCAGATCACCGCCCACGCTGAAGCGCTCGTGCCCGGCATCACCGACGCCGACGCATGGCCGGTCCTGCGCCAGCACCTGGCCGTCCTCGACCTCTCCGGCACCGACGCCCTCACCCGACTCACCAAAGCCGCGGCCGGCCGTGAACTCGGCACCGCCGCCGACCCCGCCGCGGTCCTGGACTGGCGGATCGACCCCACCGGCCGCCACTCCCACGGCGCGGGCGGGCCATCGCCGTGGCTACCCGCCATCCCGCCCGCTCTGCAATCCCACGCCCCGACCACCAGCACCTGAGGGCCCGGGCCGCGCGAATCACCGAACTCGCCACCACCATCACCGAGAAGACCCGCACCCACAGCGACGACGACGCGCCGCTGTGGGCCCGCGCACTGCGTGAGGTCGATCCCGCCCTGGTCGCCGAACTCGCCGTCTGGCGCGCCGCCCACCGTGTGCCCGATCTCGACCGCCGTCCCACCGGCCCTACCCGCTACCCGGTAGCCGAACGCCGCGAGTAGCAACGCCTCGACCAGGCCGTCGCCGAACGGATCGGCACCGCCGACACCACCCACACCCGACGGTGGCGCCCGCTCGTCGACGACCTCGACCCCCGCATCGCCACCGACCCGTACTGGCCAACCCTCGCCGCCGAACTCACCCACGCCGCCGACACCGGCATCGACATCCCCACCGCGGTCCGCACCGCTCACAGCGACCGGTAACTGCCCGCCGAGCAGCCAGCGGCCGCCCTGCGCTGGCGCATGACCACCACCTCGCCCCCTCAGGAAGCCGCAACCAACACCCGCGCTCGCCGGTGCGCTCGACATCGCGACCGAACCTCCGCCCCTGCCGGTCGGCGCCGAGTGGGAAGCGGCGATGGTGCGGGCCCGCGAACAGCTGCGCGACACCGATGCCCGCGACCCGCGACGGATGAGCGATACCGAACTCGCCGAACTCGCCCGCGCTCTCACACCACGCCCCGGCAACGACCACGTCCGCATCCCCGCGGTCCTGCGCGTCCATCACGCCGAAACCGCCCTGACCACCGCACGCGAGCGTGACCAGACCGCAGCCGCGATCCGTCGCGCACAACCCGCCGTCGCCACCGCCGAAACCCTGCAAGCCGACCACGAGCACCGGACCGCCGAGATCCGGGCGACCGAGCGCGAACTCGCCGCGATCTCCCGCATCAAATGGCGGGTCCGCACCGCACTCCAGACACGCCTCGACCAACTCGAACACGCACAAGCCCAGACCGCGATCCAGCTCGCCGCCGCCCGCGCCGAGGCTGCCCGGCTCACCGCCGAAGTGCCCACCCCGAGCTGGTGGTGGGAACGGGCCCTCACCGACGCCGGCGACTACACCGCCCGCGACACACACCTGAGCGCTGCGGCCGACGAGCTCACCACCGCCCGTACTGAACTCGACCGCCTCACCGCGCTCGACGAACCCCCGCAACTGCGCGTCATCCGCGCCGAGATCCAGCGCCGCGACAACCTCACCGGCGTCGAACGCGACGCCGAAAACCACGCCCGCACCGAAACCGACACCACTGACGGCTCCACCGCTAGGCCACGCCGCACCGAACACCTCCGCCGAACCATCGCTGGTCACCAGCACAGCGGCCTCGACACCAGCACCGGCCTCGGCGGCCACCACCCCGACCCGAACCCGGGCACCGGGGCGTCCCGCGCTCCCGGCTACGGGCTGTAGCACCTCCAGAACCTGGTGCGGATAGGGGGCCAGTGAGCGAAGCTCACGCGTCAGCACGTTGCGCGGCGGCCCATCGCACACGTGTGGTCTGCTCGGTCATGCCGGGCTCGGCGCCGCTCGGGTGATGCGGGTTCCGGGCTGCGGTAGCCATCCCTGCAGATGTCCGCTCGAATGGGTCTTCTCCTCCCGTACGGCGGGCGGCGCCGGCCTCAGATGGCAGCTACAGCCTGCCGAGCGGCCAATGCCGAGTTGGAGAAGCAGCTGACTCTTAATCAGCGGGTTCGGGGTTCGACTCTGTTTGCCCCCCGTGCGTACGATCGCACCTGGAAGGCGTCCTCAGCTGGGCGGCGCGGCTGATTCGATTGAGGGAGTTCATCGATGTCTTGGCGGGATGCCACCCCTCAGCCGGTCCAGGACGATTTGGACGACCTGCTCGACGCGGTGTTGGACTTGGCCGAAGAACGGTTGTCCCAGTATGGTGGCTTCTATCCCTTCAGCATGGCCGTGGACGCCTCGGGCGGTAGGAAGCTGTTCGAATCGGCAACCGGAGACGCGCGCCAGGCCAAGGAGTTGAGTTTCAGCACGCTCAGGGCGTTGCGTGCCGAGATCCGTGCTGCCGCGGTTGTCGTGGACGTGGCGTTGCCGGAAACCAGGTCCAGTGGAATCGAAGTGCATCTCGAACACGTCGACGG
>NZ_BDBT01000058.1 GCF_001613125.1 Nocardia shimofusensis NBRC 100134 | reverse complement strand
ACCAGGGGTATTTCGACGTGAGGAACGGTTCGACCTGTTTGCTCACCCCTTGCGCCCGCAGCTTCGACAGCGCATCCAATGCGTGGCCTGCCACGGTGTCGTCGTTGAGTTGGGCGAGGGCGACTGCTGCGGCGTCGGGGTGGCGTGATTTGCCGAGCCAGTCGACCACCATCTGCCTGTCGGCTCCGAATCCACGGTCGGCGGCGATGGCGGCGAGCTGGTCGAAGTACTCCTTGCCGGCGGGGATGCTGTAGAGGGCGTTGCCCGCGGACCACCGCGTGTAAGAGCTCATGGTCTTGGCGTGGTCGAACTGACCGATCAGCGCTGGGATCGCCTCGGTCTTGCGAGATTCCTTACGGTTCAGTCCATTGACCAGGCTCAGCCGCGCCAGTTCCCTGCCCTCGGTTTCCGGTCCGGGCCATCGGTCTTCGAGCTCGGCGAGCCACTCGGCAACCAGCACGATCACCGCCGGTGCACTACTCCTCTGATTGCCGATATCGCCAATCGTGTCGGCGTTTCCGCCGGCCCGGCGGTACTCCTCGAGCAGACGGATGGCTGCGGTGTCGTCGGTGGGGGTCAACTCTGGAAATCCATCGTGACGTGTTTGATCTTGCCTTGATTCACGAGGTCCTGCAGCTCCTGTGTGAGGCGGGTGTTGCGGTCGGTGATCAGCACGAACTCATACCCTCTGGCCTGGCAAAAGGCCATGTCGTCTTTCAGCTGGCTCGTGTACCCCTGGACTTGAACGTTCTTGACTTCGGTGAGGCGTTTGGTGGTGTGGTCGAGGTCGTCAGGGATCGTATTACGTCTGCCCGTCACCGACAGAATCGACGCTTTGGGCTTGGTGGGGTCGATGCCGGCCCGCGCTTCGGCCTTCTCCCCTTCGAGCTTGTTTCTGCGCATCGTCTCCGACTTCGTCGGCGGCGGGGCGCTTTTCAACTGCTTGTCCAGGATCGGTTTGAACTTGGTGTTCACCGCACTGACCA
>NZ_BDBT01000057.1 GCF_001613125.1 Nocardia shimofusensis NBRC 100134 | reverse complement strand
GTTGGCCGCGCGCAGGGTTTCCTCGCGCACATACCATTCGTCGGTCCAGGACAAGATGTCGTAGGAGATGCCGCAGGCCTCGGCCATCCGGGTCAACCCGAGGTTGGTCGAGTGCGCGAGCAGCACCGCGATCAGGTTGCGCTTCAACTCCGGCGTGCGGGTGGCCTGGCCGCCGGCGTGGGTGAAGCAGTCCAGGTAGCCGGTGCGTTTGTCCAGCTCGATCAGCAACGACACGATCGGTGCGAACGGCAGCATCTCGGTCAGCTCGGCCTTGAGCGCGATCGCCTCGGCCGGAACGTCCTCGGCGGTCAGCGGGGAGATGATCAGATCCCCGGACTCGCCGTCCAGGCGTACCGGCCCCTCACCTTCGGCGAGCACGGTCTCGAGTTCATCGACCGCGGTGTGCAGTTCTTCGACGACGGCGGCCAGGGCGACGCCGGGATCGGCCGATCGCCCGACCAAACGGCAGAACTCGCCGCGCTGCGGTTCCCACCGCTGCGGTGTGAGCAGGTAGGCGGCCGGGTCGGCGTAGCGGCGTGAGCCGGGCACGTACACGTCCCCGCTGCGCAGCCCGAGCAGCACGCACAGCTCCCAGTAGTGCCGGTAGGCGGTAGCGCTGCCGGACTTGCGCGCCGCGTCGAGGTAGCCGCGCCACTTCGCGGGCACGAACCCGGTCGGGGCCTCGTCGAACACCTTCCGCCGCACGGTCGCGTTGAGTTCACGCAGCATCGCGACCGCGATCCACAACTCCGTCGCCGCGGTCCCGCCCGCGAACTCCACCGTCGACAGCACCGCGGGGGGTGAACTGACGCAGGTAATTGTAGGAGGAGTCCAGCGCGGCCAGGTGCCCGTGATCACGCGGCAACCGGGGTTTGGCCTGCGCGATCGCCGCCCGCAGACGTTCCCACCCGATCGCATCGCCGCGGATCAACGCACCGATCTCCTCATCGGCCACCGCAGGATCGGTCACGATCGCCAGGAGGTCGTCCAGCAGGGCCTGGCGGTCCTCTCCGGATTTGCCGCGTTCGGCCAACTCCTGCTGCATACGGCGTTCGGCGGCACCGAACTTCGCCGAGATCGCCTGATCGAACAAGGCCACGACCTCGTCGAGCACGTCGGTTCCGGACTGCGCCAGCACGGTGAGCAGGATCGGATACCGCCGCTGCGGATCCCGGCGTTCCAACGCCTGCGGGGTCAACCGGCGCCCCATCGTGGCCAGGAACCGGCGTCGTTCGGCGGGCAGCACCGACATATCGAGCCGGTCGGCACCCAGGCCGCGCAGGAACGCCAGCTTGTCGACCTCGGCGCGCACCGCAGCCGCGGACGCCTCCACCGGCCCGGTCGACAGCCACCGCAACCGCGAAACCCCCAGCGAGACATCGGTGGTCAGCAGTGCGTCCAACTCGGCGCAGCGGGCCGGGGTGAACTCGTGGGCCAGACGGTCGTAGGTCTCGCGCTGGGCCTGCTCGCGGGCGTGGGCGACGCGTTCGACCATGCTCACCGGACCGGGCCGGATCACCCGCGCCGAGATCAGATACTCACACCCCAACCGGAACAGCAGGGTCGGGGAATCGTGTTCCATCGCCCGCGCGAGCAGGAACTCGTCGAGCTCCTCGAGTTCGAGCGCACCCGCCGCCCGCCAGCCCAGATACTGAGCGACCAGGCGTAGATGGTCGGTGCGGGTCTGGGCGCGGCGGCCGTAGGAACGGATCTCAGTGCCGTCGAGCCGCAGCTGCTCGGCCAGCCGCGCTACCGCGACCGGCGGGGCGGTCACCACACGATCGGGCACGAATCCCAGCCACGGCAACGTGCACAACGCGATCGCGATCCCGAGCCGATCAGCCGGACCACGACCGCGGCCGGGATCGACGAACGCCAGATCCGCCGGCGAGAGCGTGAAGAACCGGAACAGCTCCTCGCGGCCGATCTCCGGGAACTCCCGCAGACGCGCCAACTCCTCATCCGCGAACACCCGCGTCGCCACGAAACCGACCTTCCAGCAACCAACCACGTTGGGAGCCAAGCCAACCAGTAGTCCGCCTCCACCGCAGGCCGAACCGGGCCCTAACCAGCAATCAGCCGCGGCTACGCCATATCCGTTGGTTTTTCGGCGGTTACTACCGGAACCCCTACCTCGGCGGCTGCACTGGGTGTGTCGACGGGGCTTCGCCTGTCCTGCATCGATGCAGCCCGCCAGATCGGCGACGCTGCCACCGCTGCCGAGCAGGACTGCCGCACTCTGGAAGACTTCGTGTACGGCTGGATCGAGGGCAGGATCGGCGACTTCCCGCTGCGGC
Organism: Nocardia shimofusensis NBRC 100134; assembly: GCF_001613125.1. GTDB lineage: Bacteria > Actinomycetota > Actinomycetes > Mycobacteriales > Mycobacteriaceae > Nocardia > Nocardia shimofusensis. The sequence goes on along the minus strand of NZ_BDBT01000057.1, from coordinate 5,145 downwards.
AATACCTGCCCCCATCCTGCGCAGCAGAATAGCTCAGCTGCACAACAGCATTGGCGGGGTAAGCGATGCAAGTGCAGATCTTCGCGGCGCAACGCGAGGTACGGGGGTCAACGCTGGTGTCCGAAGGGGGAGTCGACCACTACGCACACGTGCTGCACCAGCGAAAACTACTGGTCGTGGGTGGCTGACTGTCGCAGGTTGGAGCCCTTGGCGGGAGACGCAGAGCATGGGTAACTGGAAAAAGCCTGGTCATCGGTGGGTGCTTATGCTGTCTGAGGGATCGCGATGCCCTGCGAAAGTCGGTCAACCGCCCAAATCGCTTGCGCCCGGGTAGGGCATGTGGAGCGTGATAACGGGGACGACCTGCGGGTTTGGGCGGGCTGTTGGTGATCGTAGCGGATTATCAGTTATGAGCGGGCGATGCCGACGAACAGGAGATACCCGTTGGCGCGGAGCGCGATCGACGCCGCCCGCCTCAGCAGGTCGACAGCTTGCCGCCCGGCTTCGGCCCTTGCCTCGATCCCCTCGACCTCATCCAGGAGCAAGCCGAGCTGGTACCGGTTGAACACGGTGTCGCCGTACCGGTAGATACCCCGTACCAAACTGGTGGCGGGTTGCGCGGCGCACAGCCCGAACAGCGTTTCGTAGGTTTCGCATGGGTACCGATGTCCGCGGACTGGGCTAGCGAGTGGGCAGCCGAATGATTGCGACTCGACTTCATGCTCCGTGCTGCGTTGTTTGCATATAGTGTGGTCAATTGGACATGGAAGGCGAAGGGGGAAACCATCTTTCGACATGACAGGTTGACCGTCGTGGCCGCTCGGGAGGACGTTGAGAACGGCGACATACAGCCAACGCTTGACGTACTCAGCGCGGTACTGACGTCACCGACACAAGCCAGGCGGGCGATGGGTGCCGTCGATCTTGCCATCCATGGTTACGACCACACGCCTACCGAACTGTTCGAGATGGATCTGGTTCGTAGCTTCGTGAGGCACTTGGACGAGGCGTTTCCTTACTGGCTCTTCTTCTCGTCGCTTCACAGCGCTTCACTGCAGATGATCGCGCTGTGCTTCCTGCCGCCGTTTCTCACCGACGAGGGCAAAAGGCAGCACTTCGGCCCTAGGCTGAATGACTTGTTGCTGAAGCGATGGATACCCGCGCTGAACCAGATGGCTGAATACGTCGGCCTTACAGACACCGAGCTCCGTGACCGGTCTGATGCGGCGATCGACTACTTCACACTCGGGCCTGCAGTCTCGACGAAAGGAAGTCCTCAATGGAACCAGTGACTATCATTGCATCCGCTGTCGCCGTCGGCGCTGCGGCGGGCATGACAGACTCGGCAAAGCAAGCCGTCATCGATGCTTACGCAACGTTGAAGCGGCTCCTCAGCACACGCTATAGCGGCATTGACCTGGCGCCGCTGGAGCAGAAGCCAGGCTCGGATGCCAAGCGGAAGTCGCTCGAAGAGGACTTGATCGACGAGAAGGCCGACACCGACACCGAGCTGCTAGATGCTTCCCAGCAAGTCATCGAAGCGGTTCGAGCCAGCTCACCCGAGGTCGGCACGGTGATCGGTGTCAATCTCGCGGATGTCGAGGCTGCGGTGTTGCGGGTTCAGCGGATCAACGCACGGGGCGAACGAAGCACTGGTGTGCAAATCACGCGCGGCCGGTACGGTGTTCTCGATATCGGAGAGGTGAATGCGGGGCTGGAGGAACCGCACAGCCCTCCTCATTCGGCGCGGTAGCAGCTCCCGCTACCGCGCATTCCCCAACCACACCTCTGATCAGCATGTCGGAGGTCCAGGCAACTCACATGATGCTTGGGGTGACTCAACATCACCACTACCCGCTGGCGCCGGTCAACGAGAAACTAGTCGTCGGCGAAATCCCCGTGGCGCCACCTGGATTCGTCGACCGCACACAGCACGCGGAGGTAGCCTCGATCCTCGCCTCCGAGTCATATCCGCGGATCTGTGCGCTGATTGGCATGCGTGGCGCGGGCAAGTCGCAGATTGCCGCCGCGTACGCGCAGCGGTGCATTGACGCCGACTTTGCGGTCGTGGCCTGGTTGAACGCTGAAACACGGCTGGAACTGTCTGCGGGCTTGGCGGAGCTGGCCGAGAAACTCGATGTGTCCGACCCCGACGGTGACCCCGCTCGGTCGCAGCGGAGGCTACGTGAACATCTTGCCGCTGCGCATGGATCGAAACTGCTGATCTTCGATAACGCGAACGACCCCGATCAGCTGCAGAACCTCCTGAAATCGCTCGGATCTACACAGATCCTCATCACCAGTACCGACAAGCAGTTCTCCGAGGTTGGGATCGAGGTCAAGGTCGGTTCGTACCTACGCGAACAGTCGGTGGCGTATCTGAGCGATCGCACTGGATTGCCCGACGTGGCGGGCGCGGCGGATAGAGTCGCCGACCAGCTCGGAGACCTTCCGTTGGCGCTGACCGCCGCCGCGGCGACGATACGAGCACGCAACTACGACTACCACGAATACTTACGAATTCTTGAAAGGTCGGTCGCCGAGGCCTTGCGCCGCCGCCCCGGTCTGAGCTACCCACTTCACACCGAACAAGCCTTATCGTTGGCGATCGAGAGCGTAGTGCAGGCTGATCCCAGCGGAGCCTCCCGCAGACTCCTCCAAATCATGTCGCTGTTTTCACCGCAAGGCACAACCAAGGCACTGCTCCTCCGCATCCCCCTCGTCGGAACCGAAGCCCTCGAGGCCGCCATCGAGCGATGTGTTCGTGGATCGATTCTGACAGACGTCATAGGCGCGAAAGCTCTTCGCATGCACCGCCTAATCGGCAGAGTGGTACGAGAGCGTTGGATCGATGTCAGCGAGCGAGACTCACTTGTCACTGGCGCGTTGAGCCTGTTGTCCTCGGACCTGAGCAAAGACAGCGGCATCACCGACACCGCTGTCATCATCGCTGCCGCAACGCATCTCGAGAGGCTCTGGGAATCACTCGTAAACGGAAGTGGCAAGGACGAACTGCTCAACGCGACGCTTAGCCTACGAGCCGCGGCGGTCGCACGCCTCGCCGACCGCACCGGCGATCTCGCCGGTGCAATAGACATGGGTGAGCGTGTAGTGCGTGACTGCGAGCAGGAACTGGACAACTCTTCCAGGCTGAGCTTTATCGCTCGCCGCAATCTTGCCCACGCCTTTGCAGTTTCCGGCAAACTGGACGTCGCCGCAGAGATGCTTGAGGATACCGTCGTCGATCAGGAATTCGTCCTTGGACCGGACCATCCCGATGCTCTGGCATCGTCTACCCATCTTGCCGGGGTCCTCTGCAGTGCAGGACAGCACCGGCGGAGCATCGCGCTCCTTCGAGCAAACATCGCCACATATGCGCGGACACTGAGCCCTCGCCACCCCGACGCGTTGACCGCGCGGATCAACTTCGCCGCTGCGCACCGTCTAGCGGGGCAACTGGACAGAGCCATACACCTTTACAAAGACGTGCTTCTCGACTGCGAAAGTACGCTCGGCGCACGGCATGAAATGACCCTCACCTGTCGTAACAACCTCGCGGCCGTATATCGAGAAGCCGGCAACCCCGCGACGTCCATCGGTATCCTAGAAGACGTCTTGGAAGACAACTTAAAATTTCTCGGTCCAGATAACCGGGGTGCCCTTGTTTCTCGAAGTAATTTGGCCAGTGCCTACGAGGACGCCGGGCAACCGCAGCGAGCCATCGCGCTCTTCGAGCGCAATCTCATCGATCGGGAAAATATCCTGGGCGCAGAACATCCCGATACGATGATCTCGCGTCACAACTTGGCGGGTGCGTTCGAGTCTGCCGGGGAACTCGATAAGGCCAAGGCCCTTCACGAGCGTAACCTGGCGGACCGAGAGCGCATTCTGGGTATCGATCACCCACACACCCAGATAAGTCGGAACAGTCTTGCTTGTGTTCTGTTGTCGCAGGGTCACACTAAGATCGCAGTCGCCACTCTGGAACGTGGGGTGGCCGACTGCGAGAGAACCCTCCCGCCCGACCACCCTCAGACCCTCACCACTCGGCATAATCTCGCAGTAACTTACGAGCGGGACGGAAGCGTCGATCGAGCAATACTACTTTTCGAACGCTGCTTCGCGGACCGCCAACGAGTTCTCGGTATGAACCACCCGCATACCCGCGAGTCGCTCGCTTGCCTGGCTGACGTATATCTGGAGGTAGGCCGACCCTTCGAGGCTGTTCGTTTGCGCCAAGTCGATCTCGAACGATGCATGGAGAGGACTAGCTCGAACCATCCAGACACTCTCGCCGCAGCGAATGATCTCGCTTACGCCTTGCTCATAGCTGATGAAATACCTGCGGCGATCATGGTGTTGGAGCCAAGTCTTGTCCGTAGTATCGAGTCGCTCGGAGTTCACCATCCTTTGACTGAACAGATTCGTACGAGTCGCGACGTCGCCTATCGCATCTTGAACCGGTTGATGGGACCCCGTGATTCGGTCCACCGGGTGTGAGAGCCGGTTATCGGTGGATGCAGGTTGCAGCGTATCCGGCTGGGGTGTTGTAGCCCAGCGCGGAATGTCTTCGGCGGTGGTTGTATTCGGCCTTCCAGTCACTGATTACGACTCTGGCCTGGGTGAGGGACCAGAAGCTGTTGATGTTGAGGCATTCGTCGCGCAAGCGACCGTTGAAGGATTCGATGTAGCCGTTGCGCCAGGGCTGACCGGGTGGGATGAACGCCAAACCGACTCGCTCGCCGGCCCAGTTGACTGGGCCCCGGTTGCAGGTCCACCGATCATGCGAGTTGCAGTGGTTGGTTGAACTCGGTCGGTGACCATTGCTGACGGAACGCTGTCGGGGTGAGGAAGCCCAGCGATCCGTGTGGCCGATACGTGTTGTACTCGATGCGCCAGTCCTCGGCAAGGACTTGGGCTTCGGTCAAGCAGGTGAAAGTCTCGCAGGTGAGGAATTCGTCGCGGAACCGGCCGTTGAACGACTCGCAGACCCCGTTCTGCCAGGGTGAGCCGGGGTCGATGAACGCCGGATCGACACCGGCGAAGCGACACCAGTCGGTCATGGCGTGGGCGGTCATCTCGGTGCCGTTGTCCATCCGGATATAGACCGGTCTCCGGCCGGTCGTGGTGACGACCTGGTCGAGG
>NZ_BDBT01000056.1 GCF_001613125.1 Nocardia shimofusensis NBRC 100134 | reverse complement strand
TCCCCACCACGGAAAAGACCACGCCGCGCTGACCCGCGAACTGCTCGAGGTGGCCGGCGAAACCCGACGCCGACGCCTGTACGGCAACGACACCGACGACCAGTGGTGGCGTGCCCACTACCTCCGCGCGGCCCGCGCCGAGCTGAACTGACCTGCAAGCCCGTCGATCCGAGGGCAAGCCCTCCCACAGGGGAGGGCGCGGCAGCCCTCGCCCGGACCGGACAGTCACAGGGCATCCCCACCGCCGCCCGGAACCACCACGGTCCGGGCGACGTCGACTTCGGCATGACCGAGCAGACCACACAGACGCGATGGGCCACCGCACGACTGCGGATCCTCCTCGCCAACCACGGCCAGCTCTACACCCGCCGACGCACCCGCCGCCTGCACCCGGCCCTCGAATCCGTGTCCGAAACCGGAACCCACCCAGCTCACAGCACCCGCGGGGAGCGGCGGTCATGATCGCCGCCGCCGCGACGGCCGGTGTACGACCACCTACCGGCGCCACTCCACCGGCGCGCCCGACCAGTCGTGACCGGGCCGGGCCGGTGTGGGGCATCGGATCGGAAATGGCTGTCTTGGAACCGAATCGGTTCCGGCGGCGTCCAACCAGATGTCCAACCACACCATCCACAGGGGGGAACATCATGGTCAGGACAGTCAAAGCAGTAGTCGGCGCCGTCATGCTGGGGGCATTGCTGATAGCGCCCGCCGCGGTGGCCGGCACCGCTGCCGCGACCACCATGAACTGCGTGTACACCGGCCCGATCGTCGGGCACCCTGGCATGCAGTACGTCTGCTACGTGATCCACGACGACAACTCGAGGGAGACTTTCTATGCACCCGGCCCCGCAGGGCGGCTCTGACCCGGTCGTCCACGTCATCCAGCGGCCCGAATTCGTCGACCAGGCCGACGGCACGGTCCGCGCCTACTACCCGGGCGAGGACTGGTACGTGACCGGCAAAGACCGCACCGCCGCCGGCCACGCGCTCACCGCCGAGGTGGATCGCCGCATGCAGGACCCGAACTATGTGGCCCAGCATTTCGCGATGGCCCAACGCCACCTCGACGGGGAACACACCCCCGGCTTCGACGTGCAGGTCCTCGACCAGGACCAGTACCAGGCCCGCACGAGCGAGATCGGCGACGCCCTGCGCGAAGGGCGCACACCCGACTCGGAGTAGACCGCGGCGACCACCTTCGCCGCGCCACCGGAACAGCAATGGGGCTCGACTGCCAACCGCAGCCGAGCCCCATTGTCGTGCCGAGGCCTCAGGTCGCCCGATAGGCGCGCCTGAGGCCTTGCTCTCGGCGGGCCTGCGGGAACAGGTAGCCGCCGTTCTCCGGGTGCTCGGCTGTCTCACTCGACCATCCGGGGTGCGTAGACCCCACCGCGTGAGTTACTCGCGAGTAACTGTGGGGGTGAGGTTCACCCCGAACGGTGGACAGGGGTTTAAGCAGCTTCGACCGCGATAGTCAGTGACTGCTCGTAATGGATGGGACTGATGCTACCGATCGACGAGTGCCGACGGCGATTGTTGTACCAATCCATCCAATTGTCAACCGAGGCAACGAGTTCAGCCTTCATCGCGTAGACATGCCGGTAGTAGTGTTCGTGCTTGAAGCTCGACCACAGCGATTCGGATGGGCTGTTGTCCCAACATATTCCGGTCGCGCCCATCGATCGCCGCAGCCCGTATCGAGAGCAGGATCGGGCGGTCAACCCGGCGGTGAACTCGCCACCGCGATCGGAGTGCAGGATCGTGCCCGCGCAGTCGCCGCCGCGGGTGGCCACGGCGTCGTCGATGGCGGCGGTGACCATGTCCGCGCCGATGTGGTCGGCGATGCTGTAGCCGAGTACCCGGCGGGTGTGCCCGTCACGGACCGCGCAGAGAAACATATCGCCTTCACCGCAGGTCAGGTAGGTGACATCGGTGGTCCAGACGGCGTCGGGGCGGCCCTGGTCGAACTGCCGTCGCACCAGGTCGGGCGGGAACGACGCGGCCGGATCGGCCACGGTGGTTTTCACCTTGAAGGTGCGGGGGCTGATGCCTTCCAGCCCGATCGCGGCCATGATCGTGGCGACGGTCTTGGCTGATACCTGTTCGCCCTGTTCACGGAGCTCGTCGGTGATGCGGGGTGATCCGTAGGTGCCGTCGGACTCCGCGTGCACGTCGAGGATCTTCACCGTCAGATCGGCCCGTCGCTGCTGCCGGTGAGTCGGTTCCGTTGCCAGCGCACGTTTGCGCCACGCGTAGAACCCCGACGTGGACACCTCGAGCAGCCTGGCCATCGCGACCACGTCGAAATGTTCGGACACAGCCGGGGTGCCGGCTGTGTCGGCCACCGCCACGGCATCGGGGGCGGCGTACTTCGCCATCAGTTCGAACCGGGCCGGTTCTGCTGCATCGCGGCAAAGTACGCCGAGGCTTTTTTCAGGAACGCGATGTCCTTGTCCTGCTCGGCGACCTGTTTCCGTAACCGGAGCAGTTCCTCACGCTCTGCTGGTGACAGTGGTTTCTCGCCATGGACAGCGGCGGCGTCGATGCGGCGGCGTTCGTCGGCGACCCAGCGGCCCAGCAGGCTTTCGTGGATGCCGAGTTCGCGGGAGACCTCGGCGACGGTGCGTCCGGAATCGATCACCCAGTGGGCAGCCTCGACCTTGTACTCGGTCGTGAACGACCGACGTTTCCGAGACATGGAGACATCCTTCCAGCAGGATCGATGATCCTGCCAAGTCGGTGTCCACTACTCGGGGTGAACCTCAGAGAACCCGCGCACGGAGGTCTCGAAGCAGGTCAGCATCCGCCATAGCGCACCAGCCTGCCAGAGGCCCCCGACACAACCACACCGCGGATCAAGCAGGACAGCAGCCTCCGCTCGCCTCGGTCCCATCGATGACCGCTCCGAGCCTCTCGGGCCGCCGCCATCCGCCCGCGAACCCTAGGCCGACTGTCGCCCTGCGCAGGTAATTTCGATCCGTGACCTTCCCGGAGATGACGGCCGCCCAGAAGCGTGAACTGCGAGAGAGCGCTGCGCGCGCTTACCGCACCTCCCTACCGCACTGGCCGACGGACGAGTTCATGCAGACCCTGCGGTCGAGCATGAACTCGTCCATCCCGTGGCCGCGACTCGAACCGATGACGCTAGATCCTGGCCTGCTTCAACGCCCGGGAGCCACCTTCGACGTCACCGACTTGCTCCGTTCGACAGTTCTCGACGGAATACGGGCCGACGCCCTCCTGCCCAGGATGGACTTCCCATCCATCGATGTCGCCTGGCCAGCACTCCAGCTTCCAGCGGTCGACGTGCAGCGAGTGCTTCGCCACATCATCCCTGCTCCGGCCGATCTCATCCCGCCAGCAGCCAAGCAGCTCATCGAATCGCTCCGCGCGCGATACCCAGCGAACTGGCCTATAGGCGAGGAAGAGGTCTTGGATTTGGACCTGGCACAGCAGATCGTCGAGAACGAAGGCATTCCGATCGTGTACATCCCACGAGCGGAAATCGTCTCCGAACTCTCCAAAGCTGCAGATCGGACCGCCCGCGAGGCCGTTCTCGTTGCCCGCACAACTGAGATCTTGGAGGACTGTGCTGCAGCGGTCGATTGCGAGCTCGATCCACTACTCGCCGAGCAGAGACCACTGCTCCTCCAAGCCCTTGCCGCTCTCGCCGACGGGCACCATGCAGCTGCGCAAGCGCTCGGTGTGAGCGTGTGCAACACGCAGATCGAAGCGCACATAGACGACAGCTCCGGCAGGGCGAAGAACCAGTGCAAGGTGACTGACCTGGGAGTGGCCCTTCAGAAGGACCGGCTGCGGTATGTACTCGGTGTCGCACCTGTCGTAAACCTGCTGACAGACTGGCATCCGAAGTCCGGCAAGCCGAGGCCAGTGCCCCTGTCGCGCCATGTTGTTGCGCACCAGGCGCACCCCGACCACTTCACCCCGCAGAACGCGATCCTGGCGGTCATGGTCGCAACGAGTCTGATGCTCGCCCTGAATGAGCGGTACTCGTGGCCTCCGGACTGAAAAGTGGGAGCGCCTTCACTCGCTAGTCCGTCTGCCGTAGGTAGCTGTATACCGTCTCCCTGCTGACCCCGAACTCCTTGGCCAGCGTGGACTTCGGTTCGCCGGCGGCCGCCCGCTCACGCAGCGTCGTCACCTGTTCGGTAGTCAGGGCGGGCTTGCGGCCCTTGTAGGCGCCGCGGGCCTTCGCGGTGGCGATGCCCTCGCGCTGGCGTTCCAGGATCAGGGCGCGCTCGAATTCGGCGAAGGCCCCCATCACCGACAGCATCAGGGTGGCCATGGGGGAGTCCTCGCCGGTGAAGGTCAGTGCCTCCTTCACGAACTCGACACGCACGCCCTTGCCGGTCAGCTGGCGGACGAGGCGGCGGAGGTCGTCGAGGTTGCGGGCGAGGCGGTCCATGGAGTGCACGAGCACAGTGTCGCCGGCGCGGACGAAGGCGAGCATCTCCTGCAGCGCCGGCCGTTCGGCGTTCTTGCCGGTGACCTTGTCGGTGAAAACGCGCTCGACGTCGACGCCGTCGAGTTGGCGGTCGGTGTTCTGGTCGACGGTCGAGACCCTGATGTAGCCGACGCGCACCGCGCCCTCCCGTATTCGCCTGGAACCGGCTGCGATTGCGGCCGGTTGTCAGGTTGAAATCTAGGAACTCACCGGACAAGTGTCAAGAAATTCGGTTTCCGACTCTATCCGGACGCGAAACGCCCCGGTCAGGGGTGTCTAGTTGGGCTCTACCCCAACCGGACGCCATGGGCAGGACCGCCGCTGATCCGAAGTTCGCCACTCCGCACCATCGAGTACGGCGCGCGTAGGGGTGGCCGGTCGTCGCTTGAGTTCTACAGGTAGGACAATGGCCGCCGTGACGATCATGGTCGTTGTCGACGCCAACATCCTCGTATCCTCCAATAACCTCCAGCGCAACCCCTGGAAGTCGCTCGCTGAGCGACAGCAAGAGTGGGGCTTCCGGTTCGTTGTGCCGGAAGTCGCTCTGTTGGAAGCGGTGCACAGGATCCGGGACAACTGGAGGAAAGAGTTCGAGAAATTGGCCGCCGTGAGAATCGGACCGCTCGACCTCGGCGACATGCATCAGGATCTCGCCGAGTTGGTCGCTAAGAAGATCGACGACCTGGAGCAAAGCCTTCGGGACGGTTTCGGCGAGATGGGCGCCTCTCTCGTAGAACCGCCCCAGATCCCCTACATGGATATCGTCCAGCGAGCCATCTACCAGACAGCTCCCTACGGTCCGAAGAGCCCCGACAGCTTCCGCGACGCCGTCATCTGGCACACACTGCTCTCCGTCGCAGAAGCCAACCCCGACGCCGAAGTGTGGTTCGTCAGCAACAACGTCGACGACTTCGGCCCAAAGAACGGGAACTGGACGGGAGAGGGTCGTGGTAAACGCGATGACTGTCCGCTTCTGTTCGATCCGACACTCCAGCAGGAGTTGGTCGACCGTGAGCTGAGCAACCGGGTGCACTATGTGACCGGGCTTCGGCGGCTCGAACTGCACTTCGCCAGCCGCTTCACTCCCATCGACACTGACGAATTCGACAAGCTCATCAGTCAACTCGACCACGAGAAACTCAGTACACGCTTGTCCGCAGCGGTCGACGGTCTCGCGCTCAACCCCAGATCTGCCGCTCTGGAGCTCCACACTGTGGCTGGTGAGGTGTCTTCCTCACGCGTAGTCGCCGACACCTGGGATTTCAACGAGCCAGCTCGCACCAACACCGCCGGCTGGACCGCACGGTTCAGTGTCGACGCCGAAGTCGACATCGAGACCGTCGATGAACACCTCGCGGAGGGAACAACGACGAAGACTCTCAGGCTGGCTGGCGACCTCACCGTTTCCGCGGATCACACCGTTTGCGACCTGGGCGTAACCACTGCCTCCGCGCTTCCGGACGACCCAATGCGCGCGCAGTGGATCCAACGAAACCAACGGCACCACTCTGCGGGGGGCCATGAGGCTCTCGCTGGCCTGTTGATGAAGGATCCAGTCGGCTCGGCGGCGGCAGTAGCAAACCTGCAGGCGGTCGCGAGCAGTATCGCTGCGAACTCGGTAAGGGAGTCGGGTGTGCAGGCGATCCTGAACAGTATCGCTGCGAACTCGGTAAGGGAGTCGGGTGTGCAGGCGATCCTGAACAGTATCGCTGCGAACTCGGTAAGGGAGTCGGGTGTGCAGGCGATCACGAGCAATTTTGCTCTCAACACGCTTGGCGCCCCGGGTTTCCCTCTAGTGAGTGGTGCTGACCACCAGAAGCGAAGCGCTGCGGACAAGGCCGCAGCGAAGGCG
>NZ_BDBT01000055.1 GCF_001613125.1 Nocardia shimofusensis NBRC 100134 | reverse complement strand
CGACAGGCGAATAGTTCAGGCCGCGTGTTGTGTCGACGAGCCAGCTCGCCGACACAACACCTGACAATGCCACGTCGTCTCGCACCAAGACCGCCGTCGACGGATCAACTCTGAGGACGGTGTCTTTTCCGCGCCGATAGGAGATTGTCGCGGTACATCGCTATATGAGGATGGCCGGCGTCGAGGACACGCTTGGAGTCAACGAGAGTCCGCTCGTACAAGGGGATCGCCTCGGCGAGTCTTCCAGCGGAGTCGTAGGCGTCGGCGAGGTTGTTGCGGGAGATCAGGGTGTTGGGGTGGTCGGGCCCGAGGATCCGCTCACGATCGGTGAGGGTTCGCTCGAACAGCGCGAGCGCCTCGGCGACCCGCCCCACCAACTTGTAGGCGTCGGCGAGGTCGTTCCGGGAGATCAGGGTGTTGGGGTGGTCGGGCCCGAGGATCCGCTCACGATCGGTGAGGGTCCGCTCGAACAGCGCGAGCGCCTCGGCGACCCGCCCCACCGATTCGTAGGTATCGGCGAGGTTGTTGCGGGAGATCAGGGTGTTGGGGTGGTCGGGCCCGAGGATCCGCTCACGATCGGTGAGGGTCCGCTCGAACAGCGGGATCGCCTCCCGGAACCGCCCTGCCGACTGGTAGGCATTGGCGAGGTTGTTGCGGGATTGCAGGGTGTCGGGGTGGCTGGGGCCGAGGATCCGCTCGGAGTCAGTGAGGGTGTGGTGGGCTTGGGTGATGGATCGTGTGGTATCGGCGGACCTGATCAGTTGGCGGGTGGCCCATCGGCGGTGGGCCAGCAGGGGGGTGCGGGTGTCAGAGCTGATGGCTTCGTGCTGGCCGGTGATCGTGGTGAGGGCGTCGATGTGATCGACAAGGCGGGCGCCTTCCAGGCGGCGCTGGAACGCCTGGTGCTCGTCGAACAGACGTGGTGCCAGGACCGCGGCGGCGTCAGCGGCGAAGGCGTCGAGGGTGCCGTCGGCTACAGCGCGTTCGCGGATCACCCTCCCGGTCAGCCGGTGCATTACCAGCACCCGCCCGCCAGCCGACCATGACAGCAGTGAACCTTCTACACCCCAGATGATTGCCGCGTGTGTCTGGAAGTCCGACTCGTCGTCGCGGTCCAGCAGGTCGGCTTCCACACCGTCGGGGGACAGCATCGCCATCACGCCCACCAGCCATCGCACCCGCTCGTCGGCGCCACCGTTTTCGGCGGCGTGGATGACGGTGTCGATTGCCAACTGCAGGGCCTGATCTACCGCCCGCTCGTAGCCGCCCCACTGGCGGCGCATGACCGTCGGCAGCGGCTGGGCGGCCAGCTTGTCTCGGTATTGCTGGTAGTCCAGCTTGAGCTGGACGATGGTGGCGGCCGCAGCCGCCAACGCCAGCGGCAGGTCCCCCAGCTCTTTCGCGAGACCATCAGCACCTTGGGGGTCGTCGAGCTTGGTGGCTGTGGCCAGGTACTGCACGGATTCGCTGCGTTCGAATCCTTCCTTGGCGTCGACGAGTTCCCCGAGGCTGGTGAAGGCACGGTCGGTGCTGGTGATCACCACCCGCACCCGGCCACTGGTGGGCAGGAACTCGGCGAGGAAGTCCGGGTCGGTGGCGTTGTCGAACACCAGTACCCCCGACGGGCCTCGGGCGCCATTGAGGTGGTTACGCAGCCGCCGCGCCGAGGACTGTGGGTCACCGTCGGGGTCGGCCACCCCCAGGACGGTCGCGAGTTCGGTGAGCCCACCCAGCATGCTGTCGTGAGTTTCGGCGCCGATCCAGGCCACCACACCCGGTTCGTCGGTGACGATCACTTCCCGGGTGTAGGCCGCGGCGATCTGGGTTTTGCCGGCACCGCGCATCCCGCACACCACCACCGCCACCGGTGAGTCCTGCAGCGTCTGCCGCAGCTGCGCCAGCTGGTCACGGGCGACGAAATGCGGCGCCCGGGCAGGGATACGGCCCATCACCACCGTGCCCCCGCCAGTGTCGGATGGTTGGTTGAGCTCACGCCACTCACGATCAACGAGCAGCCACAGCTCCTGGACCTGAGTGATCCACTCCTTGGAGCCATCGATGGTTTCGGCGATCTTCTTGACCGTTTCCCAGGGCATCGGGCGTGTGGCGTTGACGAGGTCGGACACGGTGTTCTTACCGCAGTACGCCTTGCGCGCCAGCTCCGCCTGACTGGAGATCTCAGAAACACGCAGCTTGGCACGGATCGTCTCACCCAGCACCCGCGCCGCCTGCGGTGGCCGGTCCGGCGTGGTGGGGATACCGCTCACCTGCTGACCTTCCCGAGGATTTCCCGTCTTCGTCCCCGGGACGCCCGGGACGCCCATCATGCCTGCAATCTCAACGCCATGAACACAATTCAAGTCCTGACGCTGCTGCTGGCCCTGTCCCTGGCTCTCAACCTCGGATTCGTCGTCGCCTGGCTTGCCATGGCCTGCGGGCAGACCGCACCCGCGGCCACCCTCATCGCCCTCGGCGTTGTCATCTCCGCCCTTGGCGTCTACTTCGCCGCCCTCGCGGCCTACCGCTGAACCAAGGCCGCGTGTCTCCCCGGGCAACCTGGCATCAGCAGCGAACCCCGCTGCCGATCTCAGGCCGGAGATAAGGTCTCGGGCTGACCTCCGGTTTGGGCGCCTTACCGGCGGCCAGGAGCGAGGCCCCGTCGCCGTCGAATTCTTGTCGCCTTGGCCGTTGGGGAACGCCTGGCTCTGTCGTCGGCCCGCAGCAAACCCGCCACCGGTGTCGAGCTGGGGTGTACTCCAAATCCACAGCGATGCGCCAGCGCGGGAGGGCGCGGGCCACACTCTACGATCTCGAAGTGCCGACCAGGCTGTGGGCTGGAGCAGGGATAAGCGACTGCGCTGAGGCGGGGGTGGACTGCATGCCCGGTTTCGGCATGTTTCTGGTGGAACTTGTTGCGCTGGGGTTGTTCCTGATCGTCTGGTTCGTCTCGGTCCCGATAGCGACTTTCTCGATCTTGTCCGTGGCGAATACTGCTGGGCGTCGCGTCGCGTGGTTGGCGGTGGTGTGGTTGGTGCCGGTGGTCGGTGCCTTGGCCTGGTACTTCCGTGCCCGCTCTCGCGTGGCGTGCGATGTCGAGGACGGACGACCGGTCTGAAGGTCAGGCTGTCTTGGTCTCGGCGAGGTAGCGGTAGAGGGTCGCGCGGGAGACCCGAACGCGGCTGCGACCCAGGTCGGGCTCTGTTCGGCGTTCGGGTCGGCCCACGATC
>NZ_BDBT01000054.1 GCF_001613125.1 Nocardia shimofusensis NBRC 100134 | reverse complement strand
GGGCGGTTGGGCGACGGCTGCGCCGCGGCGAGGGCGGTGGCGCCCGCCGCGCCCGGCGCGGGTTCGGCGAACGAGCCGCGCTGGCCGTTCGGCCTGCGGAAAGCGTGCGAGGTATGGGAGTCCACGTGGGGGCGATAGACCGGGCGCGGCCCGAGTACGGGCGCGTCCGACGGTCGCAAATTCCCCCGGTCGGACGCCGAATCGGACGTGTCGTTCGCGGCGGGTCGCGGCTCCGGCACCGTGGAGTTGTTCTGCGATTCGGTGGTCACGCGCCAAACTCTACTTGCGCCACCAGGCTGCCCACCGGGTCGTGGTGAACGAATCCGGCAGAAAACCGAGAACCGCCTCGTTGCGGGTGTTTGCGCGTCTGGCGGCGCCCGCGTCGGACGTGCTGTTCGGGCTGGGCAGCTCGGCCAGCGGGATACGCGAGAGGCTGTCGTGCAGGCCGCGCGGTATCGCGATCGGGCCGGACTGGCGCAGGGCGATGCGCGCCTGTTGCTGTGCCTCGACCTCGGCGACGCATTCCGGGCACTGGGACAGGTGCTGGGCCGCGCGCAGGTAGGCATTCATACGCAGTTCGCCGTCGACGTAGGCGACGACGGCCTCGCAGGCCAGATGCTCGGTGGGCGCGAACCGCTGGGGCCTGCCCTGTGGTGCCCGGCCCTGTTGTGGTCGGCCCTGTTGTGGTCGGCCCTGTTGTACGTGGCCCTGTGGCGCCCGGTCCGGGGGCGTCCTGCGCTGAGGCGGTCGGCCCGAACCGTGCGCGTTGCCGGGCGTGCTGGACTCGCCACTCATCACGGAGCTCACCTTCCGACCGTCATTCCACTCGACCGGGTCGCCGACCCGGGGTGGTCGATCACCCGACGTTCACGTCAGCGTTGTAGCGCTGCTGCGATCCATTATGCGCAAGGTGTTCGCGCAGTGCCTGACGGCCGCGATGGATCCGGCTGCGGACGGTACCCAGCTTGACGCCGAGGGTGGCGCCGATCTCCTCGTAGGACAGACCCTCGATGTCGCAGAGCACGACCGCGGCACGGAACTCCGGGGCCAGCGCGTCCAGAGCGGACTGCAGGTCGGGGTCGAGCCGGGCGTCGTGATAGACCTGCTCGGGCCCCGGCCCCTCGGCCGGCACTCGGTCGTAGTCCTCGGGGAGCGCTTCCATCCTGATGCGGTTGCGCCTGCGGACCATGTCGAGGAACAGGTTGGTGGTGATGCGGTGCAGCCAGCCCTCGAAGGTGCCCGGCTGGTAGTTCGACAGTGAGCGGAAGACCCGGATGAAGGTCTCCTGGGTGAGATCCTCGGCGTCCTGCGCGTTACCGGAGAGGCGGTAGGCCAGGCGGTAGACGCGGTCGGCGTGCTCGCGGACCAGTTCGTCCCAGGAGGGCATGACCGACCGGTCGCCGGTCGCGTCGAAGGCCGCGGTGCCGGAGAGATCCTCGTCGGCGAACTCCGCCTCGGACTGCCCGAGATCCGGCAGTTCGTCGGCGGCGAGTTCGGAGCCCGCCGGTTCGGGCAGTACGGTGTAGCCGGCGGGAACGGTGGGCGCCCCGGCGTCGGCTCGTCGAGCCTGCGCCGCCGTCTGCCCCGGAAGTGTCGCGAACGAACCCTTGACCATGTGGATGGGGCTACCTCCTACTCGGGACCGTAAACGCGCGGTACCCGCTGCGGTCCGGGTCTCGAACCGTCGCGTATCCGGTACAACGAGCCGAAGGTGTCTCGTTGTTCCCGCCGCCGGGTGGTTGTTCCGCGGCTGCCGCGCTCTACTGGTCTTGCCTGGTCCTACTCTTTCCTGTCCCGATATGCCCTGGATATGGAGATACTGAGGGACTGCTGAGAAAACGGCGGCCCTCGTTTGCTGTTGTCGCAGCGCCGATAGCGGGCGCGCCCCATTAGCCTCATACCCGTGGCATCGAACCTGGAGCGCAATCTCGCCTACGTGGAGGAATCCGTCGTGGAGGACGAGATCCTCGTCAGCGCGCGCGAACGTGCCGTGGAGCTGGGAGCCGCCCCGGTACCGGCGTCGGTCGGCGCGCTGCTCAGCGTGATGGCCCAGGTGCTCGGCGCGAAGGCGGTCGTCGAGGTGGGCACCGGTGCGGGCATCAGCGGTCTGTGGCTGCTCGACGGCATGCGCGAGGACGGCACGCTCACCACCATCGATTCCGAGCCGGAGCATCAGCGGGCGGCCAAGGAAGCCTTCCGTGCCGCCGACATCCTGCCCGCCCGCACCCGGCTGATCAACGGACGCGCGCTCGACGTGCTGCCCCGGCTGGCCGACGGCGCCTACGACATGGTCTTCGTCGACGCCGCGCCGTTGGAGCATCCCGAGTACATCGCGCAGGGTGTGCGGCTGCTGCGTCCGGGCGGCGTGATCATCCTGCACAACGCGCTGCTCACCGGGCGGGTGCCCGACTCCGGCCAGCGCGACGCGGTGACCCAGGCGGTGCGCGCGGCCACCCGCGCGGTCGCCGAGGACCCGGAGCTCACCAGCGTGCTCATCCCGGTGGGCGACGGGTTGCTCTGCGCGTCCCGCTGCTGATTTATCCACGCACGCTCGTCACCCCCACCCGTGCCGAACCGTCGTTGCGTCACACCGAGGGGTGGGGCAGGAGGGGACCCACCGTGTTCCTGCTCGACAACAACGACGACCGCAACCGGATCGAATGGGGCGGCGCGACAGTAGTGTTCGGGCTGCTGCTGCTCGCCGCGATCGTGCTGGCCGTGCTGGTCAACACCGCCGATTTCGGTACGGGCGAGACCGAGAACCCGAGCACGCGGACCTCGACACCGCAGCCCTCGCCCGGTCCGTGCGAGCCGTTCTGCCTGACGCCGCGGACCGGGTGACCGTCCCCCCGGTTCCTAGACCCACACGCCCTTGCCGACTGTGACCACCCCGCCGTTGCTGACCGCGAAGCGCTCCCGGTCGCGTTCGAGATCGACGCCCAGGATCTCGCCCTCGCCGACCACCACGTTCTTGTCCAGGATGGCCCGGCGCACCACCGCGCCGCGGCCGATCCGCACGCCCGGCATCAATACGCTGCCCTCGACGGTCGCGCCGTCGTCGATGAGGACATTGCTGCTGAGCACCGAACTGCGCACCGTCGCCGCCGACAGGATGCTGCCCGCGCCGACGATGGACTCCTCGGCCAGCCCGCCTCTGGCGAACTTGGCGGGCGGCAGGTTCTCCGCGGCGCCGCGGATCGGCCAGTGCTTGTTGTAGAGGTTGAACACCGGATGCACCGAGACCAGGTCCATGTGCGCGTCGTAGAAGGCGTCGATGGTGCCGACGTCGCGCCAGTAGCCGTGGTCGCGTTCGGTCGCGCCGGGCACCTCGTTGTCGGCGAAGTCGTAGACGCCTGCCTCGCCCGCGGCCACCAGCGAGGGAATGATGTCCCCGCCCATGTCGTGATCGGAGTCGGAGTTCTCCGCGTCGGCACGAATCGAATCCACCAGCACCTTCGTGGTGAAGACGTAGTTGCCCATCGAGGCGAACGTCACATTCGGGTCGTCGGGGGTGCCGGGCGGGTGCGCGGGCTTCTCCAGGAATTGGGTGATGCGCCCGGACTCGTCGGAATCGATGCACCCGAACGCACTGGCCTCGCTGCGCGGCACCCGGATACCGGCGACGGTCACCCCGA
This sequence comes from Nocardia shimofusensis NBRC 100134, assembly GCF_001613125.1. Classification (GTDB taxonomy): domain Bacteria; phylum Actinomycetota; class Actinomycetes; order Mycobacteriales; family Mycobacteriaceae; genus Nocardia; species Nocardia shimofusensis. The sequence goes on along the minus strand of NZ_BDBT01000054.1, from coordinate 6,463 downwards.
GGCCGGAATCGATGTGGTGCTGGACCATCTGCTCGGGGTCCATCCGGTACACGTGGTCGGCGCCGAAAACCACGATGTAGTCGGGATCTTCGTCGTAGATGAGATTCAGCGACTGCATGATCGCGTCGGCGCTGCCGGTGTACCAGCGCGGGCCGAGCCGCTGCTGGGCGGGCACCGGCGTGATGTATTCGCCGGCGAATCCGGACAGCCGCCAGGTCTGGGAGATATGGCGGTCCAGCGAATGTGATTTGTACTGGGTGAGTACACACAATCGCAGGTATCCCGCGTTGACGAGATTGCTGAGTACGAAATCGATCAGTCGGTACGCACCGCCGAAGGGGACTGCCGGCTTCGCCCTGTCAGCGGTGAGCGGAAAAAGGCGTTTGCCCTCGCCACCGGCGAGCACGATCCCTAGTACGTGCGGCTGGCTCCTCACTCTGCCCAAACTACAGTGTCGGCGGGGCACGAGTGGCCCCACGTGGGGGGAGCGTCTACTTTGGACCGGTGAGTTCAGGCACGGACGACGGGCGCTCGCCGGGGGGCTCCGGCGTGGCGGGCGATACCGGACATCGATTGCGCGTCGCCATGCTGACCCGCGAATATCCGCCGGAGGTCTACGGCGGCGCGGGAGTCCACGTCACCGAATTGACCGCCAGACTGCGCAATCTGACCGAGGTCGACGTGCACTGCATGGGCGCGCCGCGCGCGGACGCGATCGTGCACGACCCCGACCCGGCGCTGGACGGCGCGAACGCCGCGGTGCGGATGCTCTCGGCGCAACTGCGCATGGCCGATGCCGCGGGTGAGGTCGACGTGGTGCACTCGCACACCTGGTACACCGGTATGGCCGGGCATCTGGCCGCCACGCTCTACGGCGTCCCGCACGTGCTCACCGCGCATTCACTGGAACCGCGCAGGCCGTGGAAGGCCGAGCAACTCGGCGGCGGATACCGGATCTCGTCGTGGTCGGAGCGCAATGCGATGGAGCACGCCGACGCCGTCATCGCGGTGAGCGAGGGCATGCGCCACGACGTGCTCGACGCCTATCCCGCCATCGATGCCGACCGGGTGCACGTGGTGCACAACGGCATCGACCCCACGCTGTGGCATCCGGGCGCCCCGCCCGCGGGCGAGCGGCCGATCCTGGAGGAACTGGGCGTGCGGCCGGATCTGCCGATCGTGGCCTTCGTCGGCCGCATCACCCGGCAGAAGGGCGTCGGCCACCTGCTGGCCGCGGCGAGGGACTTCGACCCCGACATCCAGCTGGTGCTGTGCGCGGGCGCGCCGGACACCCCGGAGCTGGCCGCCGAGACCGCCGCGGCCGTCGATCGGTTGCGGGAGGGGCGCGATCACGTCTTCTGGGTGCGCGAGATGCTGCCGACCGAGAAGATCCGCCAGATCCTGGCCGCCGCCGCGGTCTTCGTCTGCCCCTCGGTGTACGAGCCGCTCGGCATCGTGAACCTGGAGGCGATGGCGTGCGCGACCGCGGTGGTCGCCTCCGACGTGGGCGGCATCCCCGAGGTCGTCGACGGCGGGGTGACCGGCAGCCTGGTGCACTACGACCCGCTCGCCGCGGTGGACTACGAACGAGCGCTCGCCGAGGCGGTCAACGCGGTCGCCACCGATCCGGTGCTGGCCGCGCGGTACGGCGAGGCCGGACGGGCCCGCGCTATCGCCGATTTCGACTGGACGCGCATCGCGGCGCGCACCGTGGAGGTCTACGACCACGTCCGCAAGCTCTGAGCGCACGTTCGCCAACGGCGACCGCGGGCGCGAGCTCACCGTCGGCTCGGAGAGATCGGGGTCGGCTGCTCAGGCGGGCCGATAGACCGACACGGCGACCGAGGCGGTGACCTCGATCCGTTCGGGTAGCGCCGCCAGGCGGGTGTCGGCGGGCACCGTGACATGGTGGGCCGAGGGACCCATGCCTACCAGGTGTGCGGCCTGGTCGCGGGTGAGTTCCATCGAGTACTGCACGATCGTGCGTTCGACCTGTTCGAAATGCCCGGCCATCGCCTCGGCGACGCGACGGTCCTTGTCCGGGTCGACGCTCACCATGCCCAGCGGACCGACCAGCTCGCTCAGGTGGGTGGCCGTGGGGATGACCACGAGGTAGCGTCCGGTCCGCGCGAGCACCCGAGCCGCCTCGGCCGGGTTGCGCGGCGCGAACACCGTCAGCACATGACCGAGCACGCCGTCGCGTACGGGGAGACCACGCCAGGCGTCGGCGAGCACGGCGGCGGCCCGCGGATGCGCTCGCGCGCACCGCCGGGCGGCGGGTTTGGCCACGTCCAGCGCGATGCCCCGGGCTTCCGGGCAGGCGTCGAGAGCGCGCGAGAGGTAGTAGCCGGTGCCCGCGCCCACCTCGAGCAGCGCCTGCGGCGCCGATCCGCCCGTGACGACGGCCTCGGCCACCGCATCCGCGATGGGTGCGAAGCCGCCGCCGCGTTGAAAAGCAGCGCGGGCGTCGAGCATGTCCGCGGTATCACCGGTCATCTTGGTGGAGGCGCCGGTCAGCAGACCGACGTATCCCTGACGGGCGATATCGAAACTGTGTCCACGGACGCAGTGCAGTGCCCGTGGCGTATCGGGACCGGTGGGCTCGATACGCATGGCCTGTCCGCATTCCGGACAGGCCAGCAGATCGGCGACCTCGGCCAGCGCCGACCTACTAGCTGGTGACACTCTTCAGTTCGTCACCGAGCGCAGCGGCTTCATCCGGCGTGAGCTCTACGACCAGCCGCCCGCCACCCTCGAGTGGAACCCGCATCACGATTCCACGCCCTTCCTTGGTTGCCTCGAGGGGACCGTCCCCGGTGCGGGGCTTCATGGCCGCCATCCTCTGCTCCCTCCAGATCTGCGCGGTATTCTGCGCACTTTCTTGGAACTACAGTTGTCACCAACCAGGTAGCTCGCCGGGTATTCGGCGAGCTACACCGGACCTATTCTTCCCTATCGCCGATCATGGCGGATACCTGAGTTCGAAATGTGATCGCGGCGGCGGCGCGGTGCGCCTCGCCGCCGACCCAGCAATCGGCCAGATGATCGTCGACCATTCCGGTGGCCTGCATCAGCGCGTACGCGGTGGTCGGTCCGACGAAACGGAATCCGCGCCGCTTCAATTCTTTTGCCAGAGCGATGGATTCGACGCTGGTCGCGGGGATTTCCGCGCCGTTTCGCGGGCGCGGCCGCGCGGGCGGCGCGAAGGACCACACCAGTTCGTCGAGGGCGGTGTCGAGCTCGGCGGCCACTCGCGCGTTGCCGATGGCCGCCTCGATTTTCGCGCGATTGCGCACGATGCCGGAATCGGCCAGCAACCGCTCGACATCGGCGGCGCCGAACGCGGCGACCCGCTCGATGCGGAACCCGTCGAAGGCGCGGCGGAAGCTCTCCCGCTTGCGCAGGATGGTGATCCAGGACAGGCCCGACTGGAATGCCTCGAGGCACACCCGTTCGAACATCGCGTCCGCGCCGCGCAGCGGCACGCCCCACTCGAAGTCGTGGTACTCGCGGTAGAGCCGAGCCGACGGGGAATCCTGGGTGAACCGCGCCCAGGAACAGCGGTGGTGGCCGTCGCCGTCGACGGGATCGGTCACGGCTGGGTCCTGCCGTTGGACACGGGCGGGTCGGTGCGGACCCGGTCCGCGGGGGGCGCGGTGGTGTCGGCGGGCCGGGGGCCGGTGGCCTCGACAGTGCGGGGCCGGGGAATCTCGGTGGGGGTGTCCCCCGCCGGGGCGGCCGCGGCCCGCGCCTGCGCGAGTTCGGCTTGCAGCTCGTCGATGCGCGCGGCCAGCCGGGCCAGCGCCCAGTCGACCTCACCGGCCTTGTAGCCGCGCACGACCTGCTGGAAGCGCAGCGCCCGCACGTCGGCGCCGGTGATGGACTCGGCGGGCAGCACCGTCGCGGTGGTCCCCTCCGGCAGCGGGCCCAGTTCCTCACCGCGACCGAAGACCATGCTCGCCAGCAGGAACAGCACGCCGGCGACCACGCCGACGATCAGCACGTACCCCAGCAGTGTCAGCACGGCGGCTTACAGATGCCGGGTGGTGTCGATGCCCAGCGACATGCCCGCAAGTCCGCGCCTGCGCACGGCCAGCTTGTCGGCGACCTCGCGCAGCGCCTTGGCGGCCGGGCTGTCCGGGTCGCGCAGCACGATCGGGGTGCCCTCGTCGCTCGCTTCGCGCAGCGCCTGCTCGAGCGGGATCTGGCCGAGCAGCGGGACCGGCGCGCCGACCGCGCGGGTCAGGCTGTCGGCCACGGTCTGGCCGCCGCCGGAGCCGTAGAGCTCCATGCGGCTGCCGTCGGGCAGGTCCAGCCAGGACATGTTCTCCACGACGCCGGCGATGCGCTGGCGGGTCTGCAGGGCGATCGACCCCGCGCGCTCGGCGACCTCGGCCGCCGCGGCCTGCGGGGTGGTGACCACCAGGATCTCCGCGTTCGGGATCAGCTGCGCGATCGAGATCGCGACATCGCCGGTGCCCGGCGGCAGATCCAGCAACAGCACGTCCAGATCGCCCCAGAACACGTCGGCCAGGAACTGCTGCAGCGCGCGGTGCAGCATCGGGCCGCGCCAGACCACCGGCGTATTGCCCTGGGTGAACATCGCGATCGAGATGACCTTCACGTCATGGGCGACCGGCGGCATGATCATCCGCTCCACCTGGGTGGGGCGGGCGTCGGTGCCGAGCATGCGCGGCACCGAGTGGCCGTAGATGTCGGCGTCGAGCACGCCGACCGAGAGCCCACGCTCGGCCATCGCGGCGGCGAGGTTGACGGTGACGCTGGACTTGCCGACACCGCCCTTGCCCGAGGCGACCGCGTACACGCGAGTCAACGAGTTGGGCTGGGCGAAGGGAATCACCGGCTCGGCGGAATCGCCGCGCAACTGCTTGCGCAGTTCGGTGCGCTGCACGTCGTTCATCACGTCGAGCTCGACGGTGACCGCACCGGCTCCGGGAACGTCGGCCACCGCCTTGGTGACCCGCTCGGTGATCTCCGTCCGCAGCGGGCAGCCCGCAGTGGTCAGGTAGACCTCGACGTGGACATTGCCCGCGTCGTCGATGGCGATGTTCTTCACCATGCCGAGTTCGGTGATCGGCTTGCGGATCTCCGGGTCGTCGACCTTGGCGAGCGCGCCCCGTACGTCCGATTCCGTCAGCTGTGGCATGCCCGGAATTTTAGGCGTTCTAGATTCGCGGCAGCTGCGCGGGCTGGGGCGCGACCTCGTTGGCGTAGGCGTTCTCCCACGCCATGACATTGGCGACGTAGGCCATCGAGTTGTTGTAGCGCAGGATCGCGCGGCTCTGCTGGGACAGATCGCGCATGTCCAGGCCGCCGTCGCAGAGGTACTTTCCGGTGGTCAGCGCCGCGTCGTAGAGGTTCTGCGGATCGGCGATCCCGTCGTCGTTGCCGTCGGCGGCGTAGCGCTTCCAGGTCTCGGGCAGGAACTGCATCGGCCCGACCGCGCGGTCGTAGCCGGACAGCCCGTCGAGGTTGCCGTTGTCGCTGTCGTAGATCACGGCGTTGCCCGCCAGCGAGCCGTCGAGCACCGGACCGTAGACCGGCTTCAGCGGATTGCCGTCGGCATCGGCCTTGCCGCCGAAGGCGTGCGTCGACTCGACCCGGCCGATGCCCGCCAGCATCGTCCACGGCATGTGGCATTGCGGGTCCTCGGCGGCCAAGGTGCGTTCGGCGGCGCGGTAGGCGGCCTCGGAGATGCCCGGCATGCCGAGCGTGCCCTTGGGGAGATCGGCGGCGAGCCGATCACCGGACAGCGCAACGCTTTTCACCTGAGGCTTGGGCTTCTTGTGCTGGGCGGCCAGCGCGTGGGTGAGATGTTCGTCCACGTCGAGTGTCGCGGCGCCGAGCACGTCGTTACCCTCGGCCACCGGCATGACGCCGGCGTCGCCGTCGAGCCCCGAGGTCGCCGCGCAGGTGACCAGCCCGGCCGGAACCAATCCGGTGAGTGCGAGAACGGAACCGCGCCGGACCGGCGCGGGGGACTGCTTACGATGACGCCCCACGGTGTGGTGACCCTCCTCGAACGACACAGCCGAGGAATCCGGTGCGGCACAACGCGATAACGAAGTTTCGCCCGCTGGTGGCACCGGGCTCCTGTGTAGACGAGAGAGAGATTACAGCATCCGAGATCTTTTCGTTACCCCTTCGTGATGTGTAATAAGCATCAAACCGGTTATCGGCGAAAATCCACCTCGCGCGGTGAGTTCCGTCCCGCGCCGCCGCCCGGCGTCGCCGCGGTGAATGCGGCGGGACGCGGCTCGGCCGCGGGCATCACCCCTGTGGCGGGCATCACCCCTGTGGCGGGCATCACCCCTGTGGCGGGATCAGCCCTGTGGCGGGATCAGCCCTGTAGCGGGATCAGCCCTGCGGCGGGGCCGGCGCGGGTGCGGGCGGCAGTGGAATGGTGATGCCGAACGGCAGCGTGATGGCGGGCGCGGGCGGC
>NZ_BDBT01000053.1 GCF_001613125.1 Nocardia shimofusensis NBRC 100134 | reverse complement strand
TGCGAGGCTGCACGAAACTGTCAGTGATCGAGCCGCACGGGAATGTCAGTGATCCTCGGATCGAGGAGCGCGCCGAGCCGCCCCATAAAGGGCCGACAGCCCCGGTTTCGTCTCGTAAATATTCCGCACACGGGTTGTGGCCCGATCCGCGGTTTCGGCGACCAGCGACTTCGCGGATCCGTTGCGCCGGTTCGGATCTGGGTCAAAAACGATCGTTTTCGCCCACCCGCGACCGTGCGGGCGACGGTGGGCTGCGGACAGGAGTCCGGCGACGAGTGCTTCGACAAGTCCGGACCGGTGCCGAAAAGTAGGGGCAGGCGTCTGCGCAGCACATCATAATCACGACGTCGAAGCTGTGTCGCCATACGCCGGGGTGCGCACTTGCGCACCGCGTCGGCGGTGCGCAGGCTGTGGCCTCGTGCCCGAATTCGGCTCCAGTAGGGTCACGTCGGTGGATGGTGGGAGCCGCTACGAAGCTTACGAGGCCGAGCTGTGGGAACGCCTCGCCGTATTGCTGCCTTCGGCCGAAGATGCCGAGAACTTCCGGGACTGCCACGAAACCGGTCGGCAGGAAGCCGGGTTGGGGTTCCTGATGCACCGGTTGATCGAGCACCGAGTTCCCGTCACCGATCGAACACGCGCCGAGATCGAAGTGCTGGCCGAGCAATGGGGTGAACGGCTGGCCCGCCACGACGAAGTCGTCGCGTGTGCGCGTGACTCCGAGGGCGAGGTTTCCATCCGGCTCGTGCCCGACGATGCCTCGTCGCCGGTCGGACCGGACCGCCTCGGCATCACCGATCCGGCCTTGGCCGGCCTGCTCGTCGTTCCCTGGCTGGAATGCCTGCGATGCAGGCAAGTACTGGACCGCGTTCACGCCCAGGAACCGTGGGGAGAACTGGGGTACCTGGCCGCCTACTACACCCTCCGCCGTTCCGCCACGTCGGACAGCGCAACCGAAATCTTCGACGAGGCCGACCTACACAGCGCCTTCGAGAAGTTCCTGTCCTGCACCTGAGCACGCCACGACGGGCTCGAAATGACGCTCGCTCGGCCGGTCACCCGAGCGACACAAGGGCCATCGCAGCGCAGCCGCGTGGTCTACAACAGCCCACTGACATCACGATGCGGCCTACCACTGACACATCTGCGGTTTTCGCACCTCAGACCACTGACACTTTCATGCGGCCTCGCACTCGCGGGAACTCGTAGCACGCCCACCCGCGATTCATCGGCTTCCAATCACTTCAGTAATTCTCACACCCTCATGCTTTGTAGGTAACTATCCAGTCACGACGCCGAGGACTTCCGTACCGTGGAGTACGTGATGCCGGTGGCGAAACTGCCAGCGGGCGAGGGGGACTCGGACTATGTCCGCGTCATCGCCACGCACGACGCCGACGAGCGCGGTCGCCAGCCGCTAACCGATTACTGCAGCGAGTTCGGCGAATCCCCCGGCTTCCGGCTGGCCTCCGGGCTCGGCCTGTCCGCCGGGGGCCGGTGAGCGAGGCGCAGGTCCGGGCGCTGCTCGGGGAAGGTCTGCACCGGAAGCGGATGCGATCATCGCCGAGACGATCGCCGCGCAGATCGGTTTGGGCGTGACAGTGTCGGTGCCTACGGTTGTCCCCGGGAGGAAGACCTCGAAGCGCGGCTTTCTCGGCTCCAGCGGGTCCAGCGCAGAATCGAAGATCGGTTAGGCTCGCGTTCTTCGGCTTCGTTATCTAGGTCATAAGTCGACCCTCTGCGGCGGCGAGCACATCGAGTACACGGTCTTGGAGGCGCAGTAATGAACATCCAACGTCGCATCGAAGAGCTGACCACACAAGCAGAGGACGCCGATCTCATGGGCGATTTCCTATCCGAGCAGTTGGTACGAGGCATCGAACCGGCCGACGTGTCCGAACTGCCCGTGCCGGATACCTCAGAGGAGGAGTAGTCCTCGGGGCTGACGGCGACGGTCCGGCTTTGAAAGCCCCAAAGTACGAGCTCGCCGAAATTGCGAAGAAACACGGCTTTGACGTGTCCAGCCTGCTGCGGAAGTGGGTCAATCTTCCACCAAACTCACCACGTCGACCGCCGCTGGCCTGAACACGAAGCCGGTCCCGGACCCGTGACGGTTCACCTTTCGACGCGGGCGGCGGCCTCCCGCGGCCGCGGCGGATGACGTATCAGGGTGGCAACGTGCATCAGCCTGATCGAGACCGAGTCCGACGCTGTTCAGTGGTTGCGTGATGATCTGTCGCCGGACGAAAGCACTTCCCAGGAAGACCCGCATTCTGACCTCGGTCACGCGCACGCTGGTCGGGGCCCGCCACCGCTACCTGGTGTGCGCGGCGCAGATGCCGCCTTGGGTCTCGACCGCTCAGTGGTAGAAGGTAACCAGGTCGCTGCCGTCGGCGCACTCGTGTAGCCAATCCTCGAGCTCTCAGATGGCACCGCGGATATGGGTGTCCTCGACCATGTGCAGATCGGCCGACTCCAGAGCTGGTGCGAGCCGCCATCTCGGCGGCGGTCAGATGCTCGACCCCTGGAAGTCGTCGATTACTGGGAGCACGATGGACGAGCCTGCCAAAGCGAGATCGGCGGAGGGTCGAGTCGGCCCCCAGCACCGCGAACTGTTCGCCGATCAGGTCCGTGCCGATCGGATACCAGTGCTCGTTGTGCAGTGCGCCGCCGAACCGTTCGCACAGTACCTTCAGCGCTCACCCGTAGCCCGCGCCGTCGGTGCCCGTGTGCGGCAGTCCGAACAACAGTTCCCGTAAGGCGATGAGCCGGGCCGGTGAATCGATGGTCGATGCGTGTACGTCGGCCATCCAGTCGAAAAACTTGGCAGCTCGGAGGCGAACATGCAGGCTGTTTTGACGTGCTCGATCCTGACCGCTTACACCATGAGCCCGTATCCATGATCACTTCACTACATTCCCGCCATGCACCGGTGCCTCGCCCGCCTTGCGCCCGCAGGACCACCACCATGAACGATACTCGTGGCAGCTCATACCTGGTCGTCACGCGGTCTGCCGGGCGCTTCCTCATGCCAGTTGGGCACGCCCCTTTCCTAGCGTGCGCCCGCACAGGCGCACGGTGGCTGTCATCGGGCCTGCATGCACTGCTCGGAGTGGAATTGCCACGCATCACGCACGATGGTGGCAAGGTCGGTATGCACGGGTTTCCATCCCAACTCTCGCCGAGCTTTTTCGCTGGAAGCGATGCACACTGCGGGGTCTCCGGGTCGGCGGCCCGCAGTACGGATGGGGAAGTCGGTGTTAGTGACTGTCCGGACGGTGTCGAGGACTTCGCGGTTGGTGAAGCCTTCGCCGTTGCCGAGGTTGTAGATGTCGTGGCGGCCGGGCTGGACGGTGTCGAGGGCGAGCAGGTGCGCGGCCGCGAGGTCAGCGACGTGGATGTAGTCGCGGATGCATGTGCCGTCGCGGGTTTCGTAGTCGGTGCCGAACAAGGTGAACTCCGGTCGCTGGCCGCTTGCGGCTTGCAGCAGGATGGGGATCAGGTGGGATTCGGGGTCGTGGCGTTCGCCCAGATGAACGCCATCATCGGTGAGAACGGCTCCGGCGGCGTTGAAGTAGCGCAAGGACGTGGCGCCCAGTGTGGTGGAGGCTCCGCACTCGCCGGCGATGAGCTGGTCGACGGTGGCCTTGGTCGCGGCGTAGGGGTTATTGGGCCGCAATTCAGCGGTTTCGTCGAAGGCAGTCCGGCCGTCACCGGTGTACATCGACCCGGTGGAGGAGAAGATCAGCCGCGGCACACGTGCGGCGCGGATCGCGCGGAGCAGGGCCAAGGAGCCCTCGATGTTGTTGTGCCAGTATTTTTCCGGGTTGGCGACGGATTCGGCGACCTCGATGCTGGCGGCGAAGTGCAGCACGCCATCGAACCCAGCGGCGGGGGTGAGGATGTCGGCGGCCTGGTGGATCGACATCCGGTGGAATGTGGCGGCGGCGGGCAGGTTGGTTTCATGACCGGTGGACAGGTCGTCGATGATCTCCACTTGGTGTCCGGCGGCGACGAGTTGGTGGGCGACGACGGAGCCGATGTATCCGGCGCCGCCGGTGACGAGCAGCTTCATTGGAACCGAGTTCCTCTCTGGGACAGAAACTTATCGGATGGTTGCGGTGGCGACGATATAGCCCTTGGGATCGCGCCAGCACTGTCCGGGATGGGCGGCGAACCATTCGCGAATGTCGGTGGTCACCGCGTCGAGGATCGCGGCGCGGTGCAGGCTGGCGGCGTCGACGCCGCAGAAAGAGAACAGGGACTCGGCGAACCTGATCACGGGTTCGGGGGTGTCGAAGACGAGGGCGTTGTCGCACTGGTGGATTCGAACGTCGCCGAACACCACGCTCATCATCGGCGGCAGCGTCGTCGAGTTCACGTCGTTGACCATGCCCGCCCCCGGGGCCAGCCCGTATTCGGCGGCCCGGTCGATGACGAGTTGGCGGGTGCGGGCGCAGGTGGCGCGGTGGTTGACACTCACGGCGACGCGGCCGCCGACACGGGTGATCCGCCGCAGCTCGCGCAGGGCCTGGTGGGGGTCGGGTACGTGGTAGAGCATGTGCCGGGCGGTGACGGCGTCGAACTCGCCGTCGGCGAACGGCAGCACTTCGGCGTCACCGAGGACGCCTTCAACGCCGGGAATAGCGTCGGTGGCGGCGACCATGGCGGTGGAGTTGTCCAGGCCGACGAGGCGGCCGCGATGTCCGTGTTCGGCGAGGTGGGCAAGGAATCGGCCGTCGCCGCAACCGATATCGACCAGGGCCTCGCTTCCGGTCAGCTCGAGCGCGGCCAGAACCGCAGTAACCGGGTCGTCGGGATGTTCGCTGTGGCGGGCGTGAGTGTCGATCCGCACCTGCAACGGGGTGATCGAGGCGTATTCCGACCTCAGGCTGGGTCCGGTGGTGCTCATGCGCGGGTGCCCTCCTCAGCTTCGGGTGTGGCGTCACTGTGGTGCAGCTTTCCGGCTGCCACAGTCAGGATCGGTGTGGTCAGCTGGTCGAGATCGCGGGTCGGGTCGCCGGGGACGGCGATCAGGTCGGCGGTGAACCCGGCGGCGAGCGTACCGGTGAGGTGCCCGATCCGGAGCGCATCGGCGACCCGGCGGGTGGCCAGATCGATGACCTCGGCCGGGGACAGTCCGAGGTCGAGGTAGGCGGGCAGCGAGTGCGGGTATCTGCCCAGTGGGGTGTGCGGGATGCCCGCGTCGCTGCCGGGCACCAGCCGAACACCGGCGTCGAGCATGACCCGCAGATGGTCGCGGCGCACCGGCCACGGCAGCCGCCCAGTCGCCGAGCGGGCGAGATAGTTGATGGTGGGGCAGACCAGGATTCCCTGGTCGGCGATTTCGCGGACCAGACCGTGGTCGAGGTCGAACCCGTCGGCGGTCATCCAGGTGCAATGCTCGATCGAGTCGACCCCGGCGGCGACGGCTTGCCGGATAGCGGCGGTGCCGTGCGCGTGGGCGGCGACCGGCAGGCCGTGGTCGTGCGCGGCATCGACAGCCGCGGCGACCTGGGTATCGGTGAACTGCGGCTCATAGGGCGAGCTGGCGCCGCCGGTGGTGAATCCGCCGCTTCCCATGATCTTGATCCAGTCCGCGCCATGAGCTGCGTTCGCGGCCACCATGTCCTGGATTCCGGCGATGGAGTCGACAGCGCCACCGAGGCCGTGGCAGTGCCCGCCCGTCACGGTCAGCGGGATGGCGGCGGTCAGGACCCGCGGCCGATTGTAGGTTCGGGTCAGGGTGTCGCGGTCGGTGTAGTGGGGTGCGCCGAGGTCACGCACCGTCGTGACGCCCGCGTCGAGGAGTTCGGCCAGCCCTGCGCGGATGATGTTGGCGACGTCGAGGCGGGTGGTCGCCGGGACCGCCGCCGGCGGATGTACGGCACCGCCGAAGGCCAGGTGCACGTGCGCGTCGATGAGGCCGGGCAGCACGGTCGCCTCCGGCAGGTCGATCTGTCCGACACCGAGGTTGCTCCACTCGCCGGGCAGGTCAGATGTCGGGCCGACCCAGGCGATCTTGCCCTCCTCGACCACGACGGCGCCCGGGGTGTGGGTGGCGCCGTGGCCGATGAGCACCCGTGCGGCGGTGATGATGTGTGCGCTCACGCCGACCGCTGGGCTGAGGTGTGCCGATCGGGGTCGGCGAAGACTTCGATCACCAGCGTTCCGGGCGCGACGACGGCCGCATGCGGCACTCGGTCGGCCAGGGTGAAATGCTTTCCGCTACAGAGGGTTCGGGTGTCGTCTCCGACGGCGAGTTGCAACTGTCCGGCGACCACCAGCCCGAGTTGGGGGCCGTGCTGGTGGCGCGGCACGCTCGCCCCGGTGGGGAAGGACCAGAACACGATCTGTCCGTGGGGACCGGCCAGCAAGTGGCCGCGGCAGCCGGGGAACGGGGTGTCCACGACGGGGAGCTGCTGCACCCAGTCCGGCCAGTCATCCATGCTTCTGCCTCCCTGCTATCGAACCGACCGCCGAGGTGGGGCCGGTGTAGTTCGCCACCGGCCGCGCACCGAAGTTGTGCGGGCCCAGGTGGTAGTAGTAGTCCGCGCGCAAACCCTGGACGTGTGCACGCAGCACCCGGTTGGGACGGTCGGTGCCGCGTCCAAAGTCCACTGGCGAGATCCGCGCCAGGGCATTGAGTGAGTCGAGCGCGGTTGGCACGGTGTCGCGGTCGATCGCGGCCACGGTGACGTGCAGCGCCGAGGCTGCCGCCCGCCGGAACCGGGTCGGTCCGTAGAGAATGACCGTGGCCGCCAGCACGGTGCGCTGGAACCCGTCGAGCAGGTGCACACAGGCCGGAATGGTGTGTAGGGCCGCGAGCAGGTCGCGGTGGGTGGCCGCGACGCCGAATAGTTGCGCGGCCGCAGTGAGGACCAGATCGTAGGTGCGTGCGTCGGTGAGTGGCATCGGCTGACTGTGTTCGCGGGCGCGCACCAGCTCGGCGACCGCGTCGCGGTTCAGCACCGCACAGGCCATCGGGTCGTCGACCAGGCCGCTGTAGCGCTGCGGTCCACCAGGGCAGCTGCCGAGGCAGGCGACGGCACGCACCGCTTCCAGCGCGGTCTTGATCCGCCAAGGCGTCGCCCTCAGTGGGCTGTCGGGGCAATAGATCGTCGCGAGCTGATGGGTCAGCCCTTCCAAGCCTTCACGCGGGCCGATCGGTGGGTTGGCGACTCCGGCCGGGACGGGCCCGGCCATCGGGCGGTCGGCGCAAAGGTGCAGGTCGGCGCCGAACCTGCCCGCGACCCGGCCGACATCCCGGCAGCCGACGGCGAACACGGTGCTGTCGATATCGGGATGCGTTTCGAGCAGCGCCCGGGTGAACTTCTCGACCGGTGCCGGGTCGCCCGGGTTGTCGACAACGGCGACCAGGTCCACGTCCGAGCCCAGGGTGTAGCCCGCCCGGCGGCGGCGCACCGCGGGCTCGCCGCGCGCCAGCGACCCGGACACACAGATACTGGCGCCCTCGCCCAGATGGATGCGGGCCTGCTTGTCCACGGTGCACGCGTAGTCGGCAAGGTGGCGGGTGACCGGCTGGCGGGCCCGCAGTGGCACGGTGGCGCTGTGGGAGAACCAATCCGGGGTGGTCACGGCCGGGCCCTGGTCGCGTCGATGATGGCCGATATCTCTTGATCCCCCAGCCCGAGTTCCAATGCACGGCCGAACTTCTCGGCAGCCGCGGTGATCAACGGTGCGGGGGCGTCTCCGAGGACGGCGGTGGTGTGCCGGAGGTCTTTGGCGATGACGGCCAGCGAGCAGTTGGTCAGTTCGTGCTCGCCACCGAGCATCGCCGCACCGTAAGCGCTGGCGACCGGCGCCGCCCACCCGTGCCTCGACCAGACCGTCATCAACTGGGGGGTGTCGAGACCGAGCGCGGCCGCAGTGGTGAGCGTTTCGGCGAGCCCGGTCAGGATCACCGCCGCCAGCGCGTTGTTCAGCAACTTCACCGTCGCCGTGGCACCAGCATCGCTGATGCGGACGACCTCGCCGGCGATCACGCGCAGCAGCGGGTCCGCTGCCGCGAGGTCACCGGCCGCACCGGCGGTGAATGCCACCAGTGTCCCGTTCTCAGCACCGACCCGGCTCCCGGTGACCGGTGCCAGCACCGGTCGTGCCCCCGCCGCGGCGGCTTCACGCGTCCAACGTTGTGCGTATCCCGGTGACAGGGTCGATGATTCGATCACCATCGCCCCACCTGCGGCGGCGAGCGCGCCGTCGGGGCCGAACCACACTGCCTGGCTGGCGGTGTCGTCGTGCACGAACGACCACACCACCGGTGCTTCTTCGGCGGCTTGCGCCGGCGTGGCACACACGAAGGCGGGCCCGTCGATCGCGGCGGTGGTGCGGTTGTAGCGGCGCAGCTCGAACCCGTGAGCATCCAGCCGGGACGCGACGGCGTTGGCCATGATTCCGGCGCCGAGCACCGCCACCGTGCGCGGTTCACTCATCGCCGCCGTCCTTGCCGTAGAGCAGCCACACCATCGTCGGCTGCCACTCGATGCGGACCTCGAGCTGCGGGTAGCGGGCGACCACGTCGACCGAGGCGATACAGGCGTCGACCTCACCGTAGGCGGCCGCGCGGGCGGCCAGCGGCTTGGCGTTCACCGACACCAACTGTGCTTCGGGCGTGTGCCGGGTGGCGAACACCCGGGTCGCCGGATGCGTGGCCACTGTCGCCACCGGTGCCTGCCGGGGAAGGTCGCGCCGGACCGCCAGACACATCGGCTTGGTCGGGCTCTCCCAGCAGCGGTGCAGCCGCAGCACACCGGCGTGCGTGAAGTGCTGATCCACCCAGGAATCGGTCGTCCGGTCATCGGCGTCCAGCGCCAAATATCCGGCCGCGACCAGTGCCCACGTCCCCTCGGCCGCGGCTGCAGCCGCCATCGCGTCGGCGAACGAATCGGCCAGCCGCACCACTGCGGCGTGCTTGCGGGCTTCGGCCTCGGCGTCGGTCCCTGCGGGCCCCAGGGTCACAATCGGCGCATCCAGTTCGAACGTCGCCGGCTCCTGCTCGCACACGGTGATCGCGTCGTTCGGGCAGCAGGCGGCCGCGGCGCCGGCCTGCCCGATACTCACCGGGGCGCCGTCGACGGTAGCCGTGGCGATGCCGTCGACCAGCTGTAGGTGCGCGGCGGCGATCGGCAGGCACACCCCGGTTCCCGCGCAGCGGTCGCGGTCGATGATCAGTCTCGCGTCCATGCCACGTCCAATCGTTCGAGGGATCGCACCACCCGGCCAGTCCGCCAGGTCCCGGGATCGGCGGGATCGGCGAGCCGCAGCCCCGGCAGCCGGGTAGTCAGAGTTTCCAGGGCTATCCGTGCTTCCAGCCGGGCCAGGCCCGCGCCGACGCAGTAGTGGGTGCCGTGCCCGAACGCCAGATGCGGCAGCCGTGCCTCGCGGTCGAGCACGAGGGTGTCCGGGTCGTCGAACACGCACGGGTCACGTCCGGCGGCGTGCATCGCGGGGATGACCGCGTCTCCGGTGCGTACCAGCACCGGACCGAGCTGCACATCCACGGTGGCCACGCGGGTGAACCCGCCACCGACACCGACCGGCACGAACCTCAGCAGCTCCTCCACCGCGGCGGGAATCGACTCCGGTCGCTCGACGAGGTGGCGGAAATGGTGCGGTTCGCGCAGCAGGGCGAACACCGCGCTGGACAGGAACACCGTCGGCGATCCGCGCCCACCGATCAGGCAGGCGATGATCAAGTTCAGCACTTCCTCGTCGGCCTCGGCCGACTCGCCGAGCAACCCGAACAACCCGGTCGGGTTCTCGGTGGCCATTGCCCGCGCCAGCGACTCGCATTCGGCGCGTGCGGCCGCCAGGGACTCCGAGGTCGCGTCCCGCGCCGTGAGCGCGTCCCCCAATGCGAAGACCTGGTCACGGAATGACTTTGGCACACCGAATATTTCGCAGACCACTGCGGCCGCGAACGGCTCGGTGAACCCGGCGACGATATCGGCGGGTTCACCGCCGCCCACCAGCTCGTCGACCAGCCGGAGCGCCAGGGCAGTCACCGCTGGTTCCATCGCGGCGACCTGGCGGGGGGCGAACATCGGCGCGATCAGCGTCCGCAACCCGGTATGCCGGGGCGGGTCGGTCGCCAAAATCGCCGCCGACGGGAGCACCTCGGTCGACAACCGCGCCACACGCGGCTGATTCGCCAGCTCCCGGGAAAACCGGGAATCGGCGAGCACTTTCCGCACCAGCGCGTGATCGGTAACCAGCCAACCCATGGACCCGCTGGGCAACTCCACCGCCGTCACCGGCCCACACCGGCGATAGTCCGGCTCGAGATCCAGCGTGTGCTGCTCCCCAAATGGGTACCGCAGCGGGCACGACAACATCGGGCTCTCAGGATTCACGGGAGCACGCTCCTTCGCTGACATCACGAGTGAAAAAGACTTTCCACGCCACCGCATTTCGCTGTGAAGCACGCTGGCAGCGATGCGACCGAACGACAGAACGATCACCGTTTCGACGGTATGCTGACCCGGCCGAAGCCTGAACTGACCCGCAGTACGAGTAAGCCCGGCATCACCGCGTAGACGCCAAGGACTGTCCATGGGCATGCCCCGCGAAACACTGCCTCCAAGTCAGAGTTCGGCGCGGGGTGCCGTCTCCGGATTCCTGCTGAAGCTACTGCGAGAAGCCACGCACCTGACCCAGGCCGAGTTCGCCGAACTCGCCCGCGTCGACCCCACCACTGTCTACGGATGGGAAAGCGGCCGCCGCTCCCTGGCCGGTCTACGCGCCGGGGACCTGGCCCGCGTGCGGATGCTTCTCACCCGCCACGGCGCACCACCGCACGCCATCGCCCTGCTCGGCGACGCACTGGAAGCCGACCTGATCATCGGCGACACCATTTCCACCGACCCTGCCACCACCACGCCCGGCCAGCATCCACTCGCCATAAGCGTCCACCAACGCACACTGGCCAACCTGATCACCTGGCCGATCACCGGTAGACCACCGGCACAACTGACCGACCTCGGCGCAAGACGCAGACGTGGACCACGGCCCACGCATCCGATCATCTCCGTCACCGACCGCCAGCGGTTCTTCGACAACCTCCTGCTCACCGCAGACCGATGCCGCTGGCCCGACGACGCCCTACTGCGTCGGCAAGCCACCTTCCTGCTCGGCTTCGACGAACGCATCGAATCCAGCGACTGGCTCGCCGGAGAACTCACCCGCGCCATGCGCTCCCCCACCAGCTCCGGCCCGCCCGGTTGGCTGCGCGTACGGTCCTCGGCCATCGCCTTGGCCGCAGCCGGCGACCGCGAACCCCTACGCGCCTGGCTGTCCCGGCTGCGCGACGACCACGCCCAGGAACAAACAAACCTGGCCTATTACGCCTACTGGGTCGGCGAACTCGGCATCGGCCCGGTTACCACTGACGCGGCCATGGTCCGCGCCGACCCCGACACCTGGTCCGGAGAAAAGCTGCTACGGCATTTGCTCGACCAACTCAACCCGGGCACCGGACAAGCGGACCTGTACGCCCACACCCTCGCCGACCTGATCGCCAGCCACCCGCACCTGCTCGCCAACCCCTCACTGCGAGCTGCCACGCGAACCACGCTCGACCGGATGAGCGACGACCCCCAACTCATGCCCCAAGCTCACCACGATCTGGCTAACGTGGCCTTTGCAGTACGCATGTCCAGTCGATGACGCGGAGGAACAACCATGGATGCACAACAGCTCGGTCCCGAGGCCGCAGCCGAGATCGCCGCCTTCGCCTACGAGCTGGGCAACCTCAAACGCGAACCGCGCAAAGGCTGGCGCCAAGCCCACGTGCCGAACCCAGAATCGGTCGCCGATCACACCTGTCGAGTGGCGCAACTCGCCTCTATCATCGCCGCCGTCGAAGGCGCCGACCCCGCCACGGCCGCCCACATGGCCGTCTGGCACGACAGCCAAGAAACCCGCACCGGCGACAACAACAAGACCTCTGTCGCGTTCATGACCATCGCCAGCCACGAAGAGGTCACCGCCGCCCAAACCGCCGGGCTCCCGCAAACCGCCCGAGAAGCGTTGCAGCGCACTGTCGCCGAGTTCGAGGCCCAAGCCACACTCGAAGCCGTGTGCGCCCGCGACGCCGACAGGCTCGAATGCCTCATCCAGGCCCTCGAATACCAAGCCGCGGGAAACGCTTTGATGGAGGAGTGGATCACCGACTCCTACGCCAAGCTCAAGACCACCACCGCGATCCAGATCGCTGAGGCAGCCAAAGCCACCTCGCCACTCACATGGCGCCAATAAGCGAGTTTCCTGGTCCTCGCTTGGAGGTCGTTTCATCCCTGCGATGCCCGACACCGACGTGATCTCCGCCGTCAAGGCGCCGCTGCCGCGCTAGTCCGGCATGATTGCGCACTTCATGCTCGGGTACCACCTCGGCGACGTCGATGGCAACGCCACCGCAGCGGCGCCGTCGGGCTTGCGCACGATCGCCGCTGCGCAGATTTCCGTCCTGTCGAACCGTATCCATCCGGCCGTCTCGAGCCAATGCGCTTGCGCTTCGGCGTCAAAAGCGTTGTTGAAGAGCGGGATACGGTTCGGATCAACCACCTCGGTGGG
>NZ_BDBT01000052.1 GCF_001613125.1 Nocardia shimofusensis NBRC 100134 | reverse complement strand
CCATACGTAGGCGATCTCGAACAACAACCGGTTCGCTGATCGGTGTATCTCGGTAGCGTCGATCGGTCAATGTCAGCGTTTGCCAAGAGTGACCACGCCCGATAGGCAAGGACTCCTTGCTGTCCTTATGCCAGGTCCTGGCAGTCCAGCACTATGTCGCTGATGCCATGCCAGCCTGCCGGCACCGATCGAGGAATGATCCCGGCTCCTGCGCCCAGGACGTCTTACTGGAGCTGGTTCAGACCAATCGCCTGAACGGGTGGTTCCTTTCGAGATCACGGTGGACGTACCGGGGTGTCGACAACGCCCCCCACATCCAATGAGGTGGCTGACTCAAAGTGGATCAAGAAGTCGATGCGCTGCGCCCAATTTCCCGCCTTCCCATCGAGATTCCGCCTTGTTCGACTACAGTAATCCCCCGGGCGCCGACCGGAGGGGAGATGGATGAGCGTCGTTCAGGCGAGGTACGTGCGCCGGGCAATCGAGGAACGCTTCGGCAGACTCATCGATCTTTCCGACATCCCGCGTCCCAGCGAGCATGAGCAAGCTCTACTCAGCCGCGGCCTGGCCGCGCTTGCAGTTCAGATCGAGCACCCCTGCAGCGACCTCGTCGCAGCTCAGGCGGTGTTCGATGGCCAGGACGACCGGGGTCTGGACGCGATCGCCGTCGAGAATCGGCAGGCTCAACCCCGGATAACTCTGATCCAGGCGAAGTGGAGCGACAAGGCCAAGGCCGGGTTCGGCGAAGCCGAGGTCCACAAGATGATTCGGGGCTTGGACCTACTGATCGAGCTCGAGTTCGATCGGTTCAACCGTCGCTTCCAGCGACATGTCCGCGCAGTTGAACAGGCATTCGATGGGCGGGCGCCGAAGATTACACTCGCCCTCGCGCTGCTGCGGACCGAGCCTCTCAACGAGGAGATCCGAGAGCTCCTCGAATCGAGGATCGCGCAGTACAACAAGGTCGAGGACATGGTGGATTACAAGGTCCTCGACCTACGCGACTTTCACCGGGCGATCCTCGGCGACGCGGCCGCGCCGAAGATCGCGGCGACGCTGCGGTTGGAGGGCTTCGGTCAGGAAACCAGTCCTTATCGCGCCATGTACGGGACGATGACTGTGCCCGAGATCGCCGACCTGTACGACGAACACCGGCGGGGGCTGTTCGCCCGCAACATCCGTGACGCCCTCGACGTGTCGGACGTCAACCCCAAGATTCGCGCCACCCTACTCGAGCAGCCCGAGCACTTCTGGTACTTCAGCAACGGGATCACGATGCTGTGCGATTCGATCCGCCCGGCCGGGCGCGCTCCAGTTCCAGGCGGAGTCGGAGAGTTCCACGTCAACGGTGCCAGCGTAGTCAATGGTGCGCAAACTGTCAGCGCGATATACGAGGCGCACAAGACCATGCCCGACATCGCGCAACGGGGACGCGTGATGGTGCGCCTGATCTCGCTGGAGGACTGTCCGCCGGAGTTCGGCGACCGGGTGACAACCAACACGAACACGCAGAACCCGATCGAAGATCGAGACTTCAAGTCGCTCGACCCGGTGCAGGTGCAGCTCCGCGACGACTTTGCGCTGCAGCTCAGCCTCAGCTACGTGATCAAAAGGGGCGAACCTGTCCCGAGCCCCGAACACGGTTGTTCGATCGCCGAGGCCGCCGAAGCGCTCGCGGCCATCCACCCCAATGCCGAGTTCGCCGCATTGGCCAAGCGTGATCCCAATGTGCTGTGGAACGACAAAGTCTACGGCGAGATCTTCGGGTCCACCCCCAATGTCCACCGCGTCTGGCGTTGCGTTCTCCTGGTCCGCCGTGTAAGGGCGCGCCTCGACGAGCTGCGGGATGAGCTGGTTTCGCGCGCCGCGGCGATGGCTGGATACGGCGA
Organism: Nocardia shimofusensis NBRC 100134; assembly: GCF_001613125.1. Taxonomy (GTDB): domain Bacteria; phylum Actinomycetota; class Actinomycetes; order Mycobacteriales; family Mycobacteriaceae; genus Nocardia; species Nocardia shimofusensis. The sequence continues at coordinate 15,440 of NZ_BDBT01000052.1, read as the reverse complement.
CCTGCTGGTCACGCACGTAGTCTTCCGGTTGCTCGATACGAAGAGCATCGAGAACCCCGACACGAACTGGGGCGCTCGGCTCGATCAGGTCCCAGGGCTGGTCAAGGACGCGCTGTCATGGTCGCTGTTCGCCATCGACGCCGAGTACGGGAAGTCGAGCCACATCATCGCTGCCGTGCGGAACACGGAACGCATCGAGCGGGTAGCACGCGCCGCGATCCGGGGCATGCGCGACGGCGACACTACCCCGGAGCTGCGTTCGGACTACCAAATGTCGGGCGAAGCGCGACCGGGGCGGCAGGTCGACGCCGTGCGCACACTGGTCGCCGCAGCACGAATCCCGGACGGCACCGTACTTGAGTTCCGGCCGGTCACCCGGCCGGAACGGCGCGACATGACCGACTGGTTGGCCGCTGAGCCAGCCCGAAGTTTCGCCGTGTGGCGAAACAGCGCCAGGGATCAGCTGCAATGGCGGGCCGACAGCCAGTGGTACTCGCCGAGCGGTCTGGTCCGCCGGATGCGGAACCTGGCGTCCGGGGTTGACCAGAATGTGCAGGGCACGCTGAACTGGTACGTCCCCGAGCAGGGCTCCTTGAAGGACCTCGCCGAGGCGGTCCGGGCGGAGCAAACCGTCGCAGACCTGTTCGAGCCGGAGCCAGCACCTGGACAGTGACGCATCCCACGATTGCGGCGACTCACATAGCGCCGTCAGGTTCCGGCGGTGGTTGTCGGACGCCCCCGCTATGTTAGGTGGTCGGCGTGTCCCCAGGTTCTGGACACGTTGACCTTGACACATTGACACGGCAGATCGGGGCAGACACGAATGGCTCAGGGCACCTTAGACTTCGGCGAGCCGAACGAGGTCGAGGATCGCAGCACCGCGCCGGAGTCGCTGGCCGACGACGAGGTCTTCGACTTCATCAAGAACGAGCCGGTGAAGATGCGCGCCAACGAGGAGGTGCGTCAGGAGATCGCACGCGCCCTATTCCACGAGTACGGGATCTCGGTCGACGACATGGAGCGGGATTACACGATCCACGTGCAAGCCCAGGGTGCCCGCAAGCTCCGCAAGAAGGCTGACATCGCCATCTTCAAGCCCGGGACTGAGCACACGCCGGAGAACCTCGAACGGGTCGTGGTGTGCAAGCCGAAGCCTAAGCCGAGCCGCACCGTCACCAAGATCCGCACCTTTCAGCAGGCCCAGCAGGATCTCGAGGAGTTGGAGCTCCTCCTCGGCACCGAGGCCACGCCGAACGCCGAATTCGGGATGTGGGCCAACGGCGTCGACTTCTTCTTCCTGCACAAGAAGACCAGCCGATTCGGCGCGAGATTCGAGCCGATCGCGAACTGGCCGGTATCGCCCGACTCGGTCGGCACCCGGTCGGTCGCGTCGACAGCGAAGCTTCGCCGCGGTGAACACGCGATGCTGCGCACGGCCTTCCGGCGGTGCCACAACTACATTCATGGCAACGAGGGAATGACGAAGGACGTCGCCTTCTGGCAGTTCCTCTACTTGCTGTTCGCGAAGATCCACGACGAGCGCACCGTCAAGCGGACGGGACAGTCGCTGAGGTTCTACGCGCTGCCCAGCGAACCCTTCGACCCCGACGGTCAGAAGCGGATCGCGGGCCGGATCCAGGACCTGTTCACCGAGGTCAAGAATACCTATCCGCACTTCGATGACCGTGATCAGATCGCCCTATCGCCGGCCGCGCAGGCGTTCATCGTGGGCGAACTCGCCTCCTACGATCTGCAGGGCACCGACATGGACGTCAAGGGTGTCGCCTACCAGGAGCTGGTCGCCAGTACTGCCCGCGGGGACCGCGGGCAGTACTTCACGCCTAGCGGCGCCGTGAAGCTCATGGTGGATATTCTCGACCCGAAGGAACACGACCTCGTTCTCGACCCGGCGTGCGGTACCGGCAGTTTCCTTCGCGAAACGCTGCGCCACCTGCTCGAACAATGGAAGGAGCAAGACGGCACGGTCGGCCTCCCGGACACCGAGGACCAGATCCAACGCCTCGCCGCGTTCGCCGACCGCAACCTGTTCGGCGCTGACTTCGACTCCGGCCTCGTCCGCGCCACCCTCATGAGCCTGATGACCCTCACCGGCGGGACAGGCAACGTCTACCACATGGACTCGCTGAAGTTCCCGCTCGGCGACCGGACCGGCAACGACATCGCCCGGTATCGAATCCCACTGGGCAGCATCGACGTACTGATGACCAATCCGCCTTTCGGCACCGACATTAAGGTCGAGGACCCGAAGACCATCGACCAATACCGCGAAGGCGTGGCCCGCCCCTGGACACGGAACCGGGAAACCGGCGAACTCGAACCCGGCCGAAGCGGCGTCACCGCCATGTCTCCGGAGCAGTTGTTCATTCAGCGCGCGGTGGACTGGGTCCGCCCCGGCGGCCGTATCGGCATCGTCCTGCCGAACGGAATCCTGTCCAACCCCGGCCCGACCGACGAAGCGATCCGCCGCTGGATCCTCGACAACTGCTGGGTTCTCGCCAGCATCGAGCTGCCGGTGGAGACGTTCATCGTGGAAGCCAACGTCAACATCCTGACCTCCCTGCTGTTCCTCAAGAAGAAGACTGACGCGGAACGTATGGCCGCCTCGATGGGCGGCGCGGTCGACGACTACCCGGTATTCATGGCCGTCGCAGAGAAGGTCGGCGTCGACCGCCGCGGCAACCCGGTGTACAAGCGCAGCCCCGACGGGGAGTTGATTCTGACGACTCACGAGGAGACCGAGCGGATCCCGATCAACGGCAAGCATGTGACTCGCCGACTCGTCCGCAAGGGTCCCGTGCTGGACAACGATTTGCCGGTGATCGCAGAGAAGTATCACGAATTCCGGCGGAAGCACACGGAACCGGGGAGCGTCAAGTAGATGAAACTCGTCGACCTCGACAATCCGGTCCGCGCCAGCTGGCTCGCGGATCAAGGGTTCCGGCTGGACCCCGGGCCGTTCATCTCCGAGACGTATTCGGCGCGGATGACGCTTTGTCGCGTTCCTCGTACTGAACAGCTGGGGGACCTGGCCGAGCGGATATTTCGCCCGGGGATCTTCAAGCGCCATTGGACATTCAGCGCGGAACACGGCGTTCCATTCCTCTCGAGCACGGACATCTTCGAGGCAGACCTGTCCACGCTGCCCATGATCACCAAGAAGTTGTTCGATTCGGACCCCAGCCTCCCACTCGAGCCGGGATGGACGCTAATTACGCGCTCGGGAATGACGGCGGGCCGCGTCACCTACGCCCGAAAGGAGATGAAGGGACACGCGTGCACCGAAGACGTGCTGCGCGTCATTCCGGGTGCGTGCATTCCGGCCGGATACCTCTACACGTTCCTCGGCAGCCAATACGGTACGGCCATGATCAAGGGCGGAATCTACGGGAGCAGCATCAAGCACATCGAGCCTCCACATCTCGTCGACATCCCCGTTCCCCGCCTCGGCAACGAGATCGAGTCCCGCATCGACTCTCTGATCCAAGGGGCGATGAAATTGCGTTCGCAGTATCAGACGGGCGTGGTGTCGGCGACGGATGACCTGTTCACCAGTGCGGGACTGGCTGATCTCTTGGAATACAACTGGCATGAAGACCGTGAAGTGGGGTTCCATGTCAGTGGTATTCGCAGCGAATCACTGCGGGCCCTTAATTTTTCCCCGAGAGCGCGGCGTCTGATGGCACGGATTCGCGACGTGCCACACCGTCCGCTCGGCAGCATCTGTGAGAATGGTTTGCTCTCCCGTGGTCCGCAGTTCAAGAGAATCGACGCCTCGCCAGATAGCGGGGTTCGACTGGTTGGTCAACGACAGGGATTCTGGATGCGCCCCGAAGGGCGCTGGATCGCCTTTTCTAATAGTGAGCAGCATGAAGATGATGAGACTGTATTGGTGGCCTCAGTCGGAACACTTGGAGAGAACGAGGTCTATTGCCGATCTATCTTCGCCACAGGGTCTGCACTGTCGAATGCCTATACCGGAGACTTTCTAAGAATTCGTTCAGGCGAGCCTGCCATATCGAACGCGTTTCTCTTTGCCTTCTTGAGGTCCGAGGTTGCGTTTCGCTTATTGAGGTCAACTAGCACCGGCGGAAAGCAGCAACGTCTTCATGACGCGTTCCTTTCCGATCTTCCGATCCCCCTGTGTGACAACGAATCCCGGGCTAGGATCACCGAGACCGTGCGGCAGGCGTACCGGTGCCGGGACGAGGCCGATGCGCTGGAGGACGAGGCGATGGTGGGGCTGGAGAAGGCGATTCGAGAGGCGGCCGGGTAGGAATGGCGGAGATCGTCGGCGGGGGGCCGCCGGTCAACGACGCCGAGCGTGCGGTCATCGCGAATCTGCGTGACCACGGGCCTGCTGAGTGGTGGGTTCTGCACAACGTCGAGATTCCCGTGCACGGTGGCCGGTACGAGGTCGACCTGATCGTGGTGACGGGGCATTCGGTGTGCCTGATCGATGTGAAGGGCACACGCGGGCGCATCGAGGTCAGTGGGCATCGGTGGTTCCCGGACGGGCGTCAACCTTTCGGTTCTCCGGTGGCGAAGCTGATCGGGCACGCTCGGGCCTACAAGGGTTACCTCGAGAAGCAGCGGCCGGTCCTGAACCGGGTGTACGTCGATGCACTGGTGGTGCTGACCGCTCCGAGTGCCATCCTTGTCGACCCGAACAGCGCGCCCGGCGCGGACGCGAACAGCGTGACGTCGCTGGACGGATTGATTCCGATGCTCGCGGACGTGTCGCGTGTTCGTGCCGGCATGGCGCGGGACCTCGCGAAGTACCGGTCGGACCTGCTCGACGCCTTGACGGGGTCGGTGCAGCGGCCGACCGGTCCGCGCCGGTTCGGGCACTGGATGGTGGTCGAGCGGCTGGGCGGCAGCGATGACGTGACCGAGTACCGCGCGGTGAACGCGGAGCTCGGTGGTTCGGAAACGGTGCTGCTGAGGGTGTATCGGGTGGATCCGTTCCAGCCGGAGGAGCAGCGGAGCGCCGAGCGGAATGCGCTTGCGAATGCCTACCGGGTGTTGGCGCGGATGCCGTCCAACGAGTGCATCGTCGGGAGTCGCGACTTCTTCCCGACCGAGGACGAGGATCAGTTCGTTCAGGTCCTCGACGACCCGCACGGGCGGGCGTTGCACGCGTGCCTGACCGATGCACGCAGCCCGATGTCGGCGGACGTTAAGATCCGTGTCATCGCCGATGTTCTGCGCGGGCTGGCGTGGGCGCACGGGCACAAGGTGATTCACCGCGCGCTGTCGCCGACCAGTGTGCTGGTGAAGCCCAATGGTCGGGCGATGCTCACCGGGTTCGACTACGCGCGCCCTGAGGGGCCGCGGGCGATGACGGTGCAGGGCAAGCTCGGTGACGTTCTCGACCCGGCCTATGTGGCTCCGGAGTGCCAGGGCAGGGTTCAGCAGCTGAGTCGTGCCTCCGACGTGTACGCGGCCGGGGTGATCGCCTTTCATCTGCTCACCGGTGAGCTTCCGTTCACCACGACGGTCGCGCAGTTCGAAAAGGGCAGTGTGTTGCCGACGAGCGTGCTCGCGCGGGCCGGGGTGCCCGAGGAGTTGGCGGCACTGCTGCAACGGCTGTGCGCGCTAGCACCGTCGGCCCGCCCGTCGGCGGCGGAGGCGTTGCAGCAGTTCGGTCGGATCGTCGGGGGACGGCGGTCCGGCAAGGAGCAGGGCGCGAAAGAGAAGACGGCACCCGAGAAGACCAACCTGCGCAATTTGCCCGAGGGTCATCAGCTCACACCGCAGTACACGATCCGCCGCAAGCTCGGAGCGGGCACGTTCGGCGTCGTGTACCAGGTGTACGACAATCTCGCCGGTGCGGATCGGGTCGTCAAGATCGTCGACCATGACCGGGACTCGCAGGTCGAGCGGCTGCGGCAGGAGTACAAGATCCTGCTCGGGTTGCCGCCGCACTCGAACGTGGTGAAGGTGGAAAGCGCCGGATACCTCGAGGGCGGCACCGTGCCCTATCTGGTTTTCGAGTATCTCGATGGGCGCGACCTGAAGGATCTGCTGAAGGATGACGCGCTCAACCCCGCCGATGCCCTCGCAGTGGGCCTCGACCTCGCGGCAGGCTTGACATTCTTGCACGGACGCGGCGTCTACCACTGCGATGTGAAACCCAACAACGTGTTCCGCACCGACCAGGGCTGCAAGATCCTAGACTTCAACGTGGCGGTGACCGCCGAGTCCAGCCTGACCAGGGCAGGCGGCAATCACCGGTACGCGCCACCCGATGTCACCGACGGCGGCCCGATGAACGCCGAACGGCTCATCGATCGTGACGTCTACGGTGCGGGCCTGATCCTGTACGAGGCGCTCACCGGGAACTGGCCGTTCGAGAACGCGGGCAGGCCCGTGCTGTCGGAACTTCCCCGGGACCCCCGCGAGGTGCCCGGCCTGAGCGACCTGTCCGACGAATTCGCCACCACTGTTCTCAAGGCCGTCGCGCCGTTGCGCGGTGACCGTTTCGCGAGCGCCGAGGAGTTTCGCAAGGCGCTCGAGGCGATCGGCGATTCGATCAGGAAACCACGCGAAACACCGCCACCGGAACCGGGTCCAGCGCCCCCCAGCGGCGGCCCGGTCGGCACGAATCCGTTCGTCGACCACCTGCAAACCCTGTACAGCCAGAGCACGAGCAGCAACGCCGGCACCCGCGGGCACGACCCGTACAAGCTGTATGTCGCGACACTGCTCGACAACGAGCTGCGCAAGGACGTGCTCGCCGGAAAGTTCCGCCTGGTTGTTATCACCGGCAATGCGGGCGACGGCAAGACCGCGTTCCTCGAGGCGCTCGTCGCGCAGGCGCTGCGCGAGGGTGCGACGGCGGGACCGCCGCGCGTCAACGGAGCGGATATCCGTCTGGTCAACGGGACGTGGCTGCGAACAAACTACGACGGCAGTCAGGACGAGGGCGAACGTGACAACGACGAGGTGCTGCTTGACTTCTTCACACCGTTCCGCGACGGAGCAGCGCTCGACGGCGACGTCCGGCTGATCGCCATCAACGAGGGCCGCCTCGTCGACTTCTGCGCGACGCAGGCCGACTCGTTCGGCTTACTCACGCAGGCCGTGCGGGCGGGCCTCGACGGCGGATCGCCGTCGGAGGGCATCGCGGTGGTGAACCTGAACCGCCGCAGCCTGGTCGCGCACCGGGAGCTCGACGGGTCGATCTTCGAGCGGATTCTCGATCAGATGACCGCAGAGAAGAACTGGGAGGCATGCGGTTCCTGTGAGCTGGCCCGACGCTGCTTCGCGCGGCACAACGCGGTCACGTTGGGCCATCCCAATGCGGGTCCGAAGGTGGTGGCGCGGCTCAGAGAGCTGTACACCCTGACACACCTGCGGGGAAAGCTGCACATGACGGTGCGGGACCTGCGGTCCGCCCTGGCCTACACCCTCACCTCCGGTCGAGGATGCGAGCAGATCCACGACCTCTACCGAGACGGCGACACGCGCGCCATCCTGGACGGCTTCTACTTCAACAGTTGGGCGGGCCTACCCGACGCTCCGGACCGGTTGCTGACCCTGCTGCGGGAGATTGACGTGGCCAAGGTCCCGGAACCCGCACTCGACCGCAAGCTCGACTACGTCGGCCCGGATGCAGGGCAGGCGCTCATGCGCGTCGACGGCCGCGACAACTACGACCTGGATCTGCTCGAAGCTCTTTTCTCCCAGCTTCCCCGGACCCCGAAACCCACAACCGCGCAAACCGAGCTGCATTCGCGTTACTTGGCGGCCGCGCGCAGACGGTTCTTCTTCGAATGCGTCGACGATCAGCGTGCCCGACGGCTGCTGCCGTACCGGTCCGCGACAACTTTCCTGGAGCTGCTGGAATCACCCGAGAAGGCGGGGGCCTACGTGGCGGAGATCATCGGGGCCATCAACCGTGGTGAGGGCTTGCCCGAACCGGGCCGGTTCGGTGGCAATCTCGCGCTGCAAATCCGCGAAGTGGTCGGCGGAACGATCCGGTCCTACCGGCTGTTCCCCAAGGATAACCTCTCACTGTCGGCGACCGGTTCTGACTCCGCGCCATACCTCGAGACCCAACGCGACGGCCTGCTGCTCCGGCATCGCGCCGACAGCGGACACGAAGCACGGTTGCGCATCGGACTGGACCTGTTCGAGTTCCTGCACCGGCTTCGCCACGGCCATCTACCCGGTATCGCCGACGAGCAGGGGCTGCTGCTCGGACTCACAATCTTCAAAAATCAACTCGCGGCCGCCCCGTACCAGGAGATTCTCCTCACCTCCGGCGGCGACGATCTACACCACGTCCAGCGACACCCGGACGGGCGGCTGGTGATGCGGAACATAGTCATGGGAGTGAACTGATGGTGCTGGCCAAGTCCGACCGGGAATTCCGACACCCTGGCGTGACGACGATCGACTACAAGACCCTCGACATGGACCGGGTGCTCACCGCGTTCCTGGCGCGGCTGTGGCACTACGGCAAGTCCAGCGTCATCCTCAGGACCAGCGACCTGTCCATCGACGCCTACGCCGACACGATCACCGAGCACCCGGAACTGTTTTCCGAGTTCGATCCCGGCGCGTCGCGGCGGTGGCTCGAAACGCATCTGCTGGACCTGGTCAACCGCGGTAAGGTCGCCCAGGCGGTCGCCGGGCTGCGGCCGTTGCACGGGTTCACGTATCGGCTCCGCAACGCCCGCCGTTCCCGGTCATACGGCGCAGATGAGCAGTTGTATGCCATGCTGCGAGCCGACCAGGGACCCGGTACCGGTGTGCTGCAGTACCTGCGGGAGTTCTTCTTCACCGGACTGGATGCGGTGACCGGCAAAGCCAAGTCAGACGGCCAGGTCGATGTCGACACCCAGGCCCTGATCAACCTTACGACGGCCGTGAAGGACAGCATCACCGATAGGGCGTCATCGGACATGCCGGTGTTTCATCCACCCCTCTACGCCGAGGCGTCGACCTTGCTGGCCGAGGACACGCTTCGGCTGCTATATCACAAGGAGTTGATCCCGCGGTCGGTCCTGGTCGAATACTTGAAGATCCTGTTCGCCTTCCATCTCGCGATGTATCACCTGCGGTGTGCCAAGGTTCTTCCCGCACTTGTCGCGGGCGAGCCGGCGCCCCGGACGGCAGGCTTCTTCCTCGACGTCGCCGCAGCGTCCGGCACACCGGCGGCGGCGTTGGCCGAGCGCAGCGCCGCAGGTTGGTACGGTCGATTCCCGGATTTCATCCGCGCTACCTTCGTCGTCCGCAAGCTCGACGACTTCGCGCACTCACTGGTCAAGCGCAAGAAGATCAGCCGGCCCACTGATGGGGTCTTCCGTGTTCCCGAGCTGCTCGCGTTCCTCGGCAAGCACTTCGCCCACGAGCGGGAGCAGTTCGCCGGCGCCCGGATCAGCCGTATCCTGGACAGCATTCCCCCCGGCGAGGATGATCCCACCGAGCAGATCCGGGAGTTCGGGCTCGACGACTTCACCACCTACGTCGAGATGATCACCACCTACCGGGTGCGGTTTCATCTCGGCTATCTGCGGGAGTGCGTGGATTCGCTGTTGCTGAAGAATCGGCCGGGCGCGATGATTACCCAACCCAAACAGGGGCAGCGGCGCTTCATCCTCGACAGCCGACTGCTCGAGGTGCTGTTACAGATTGCGTTGCTCGGATCGGACGGCCACGGTGGCTTCAGTACTGTTTCGCTGCGCGTGGACGAATTCCTCGACGTCCTGCGCGAGCGCTACGGCCTGTACATCGACCGACTCCCGGACGGCGACGGCTTCGGCGAAGCCACCATCGCCGACCAGACGGCGCTGCGATCGAACACCCGTGCCTTTATCGACCGGCTGCGGGAAATCGGGTTCTACTCCGACTTGTCTGACGCCTACGTGACCCAAACCATCACTCCACGCTATGTCGTCGGAGCCACATCCGAACCAGGACAGCAATGAGCGAAGGACTGCGCGAACTGACCGACCGGGACCTCGATGAGGCCCTCGAGCAGCTGCTGGTCCCGAAACTGACCTCTGTCCTTCTGTCCCGGGAGAAGGGGCACTGCGCCCGGGTGACCGAACTGTCCGCCGCCCTCGCGACCGGTGTGTGCGCGCAGCTGCGGGCCGCTGCTGGCGCCCGTGCGCAGGTGTATGTCCTCGGCCGCCCGCCGGCCGTACCCGAACCCGTCGCCGTCACCAGCACCAAGCTGATCGAGCTGCGCAACCCTGACAAGGATGGTCAGCGCCCGCCGCTGCTCGTCCTCATCCCGCCCGGCACTCGTGCCAGCGCCGAGGACTCCTTCGACATCGCGACCTTCGAGGAAATCGAACTCGGCGACGTGTACGACGACCTCGCCGGTCACCTGTGCGGCGAGCTTCCCGCGGAGCTGCACACCGGCGTGAAGGAACTCTTCTCGGTGCTGGACGAAAACGCGTGGCACTACGTGGATTCGTACGCTCGCGCGCGCTATCTGCTGACGGTGAAGCTGCACGAATACGATCCGTCGGCGGCCGGCGCGGCCCTATTCGAACTGGGGCTGATTCCAGACTTCGATCTGTTCGACGATGCCGCCGAGATACGGACCCGCCTGACCCGGAACGTCCAGCAGATGAGCACGCTCACCACCGCGGACCGACCCGCCCGCCAGCGAGTCATCGAGCTCGGCTTGACCGAGCCGTCCTTCCGGGCGCGCCTGGCCGACTTTCTGGTACGTCACGGCGCGGACGATCCGCGAGCCTGGACTCGCCGGATCGTGGTCGACCGCGCCAACTGGCCACTCGCCTTCCCACGGTGGCCCCTCCGCGAGGACAGCCCTACCGACGACCGGGTGACGATCCAGGTGAAGGAACTCGGCCTCCCTGTCGCCGGCAGCGACCCGGAGCACGCGCAGCATCCGACGCTGTCGGCGATCACCGGACAACCGTACCTGCTGGGCGGATCGAAAGGAGTCAACCAGCTCACCGCCGAGTTCGAGGTCGACCCGGATCCGCGCGGCATCGTCGCGCTGGAGAAGTTCACCGTCCAACTGATTGCCGAACAAGGCGGATTCACCGGCCTGTCGGTCTCGACAAAGGTGAATAAGGCCGCCAAGACGGCCAAACGCAGCTACAAGGCCACCTTGAAGAAGCTGAGGGCAGCGGAACTCGATGACGGATGGTATTTCCTGCGTGTGCTCCCTCTGGATGAGGACGGTGTCCCGTTGCCGGTGGTGCGGGAACGCAACGGCTACCGCGCCCGCAATGAGAGCGAGCGGTTCTACGTCGTCACCGACGACACGCTCGAGGATCCCACCCCTTCGACGCGGATCAGCAAGGAGGCCGGGGTTTCTCAGGCCATCGCGAATCTGGCGTTCCAGGCGGTGACCGCCGGCATGTCGCCGTCGGTCGTGGCGCTGCGGGAGGTCGGGTGGCGGGAGGGGAAAACCACGCTGCACGCCTCCTTCGGCAGCGCCGCCCAGGTGGAGATCCCGCTGTCGCCCACGTTGGTCGAGCTCGAGCGCAGCACTCTCGCCGCGCCGGGCAGTCCCGGGCGGTGGAGGCTTGCCATCCGGAACGGGGTGCCCGCTACTTCGACCGCAGTCGAACAGGGTTGGCCGGAGACGGGTGGCGAGGCCTTGGCGAACTTCCTCCGCACTCGCGCCCAGCTGTTCCACGCCATCCGCGGCGATGATGATCTCGTCGTAGAGGGGCGGGATCTCCGGCAGCTTCACGAGTTGGTGATCGAGTACGCCGAATCGTACGGCGAGCTGCTGACCCGGCAGCTCTATCAGGCGGAACGGGCAGACGACGGTCAACTCCGGGATCGGCTGCACGAGTTGGCCGGTCTGTTGCAGATCGACACCGTGACCGTCGACCATATCGATGCGCACGGGCTCCGGACAGAAATCGTCCTGAACTCGCCCACCCATCCGTTGCGGCTGCTCTGGTTGGCAACATGGGCAGCACTCGGACATGAGTGGATGGAGGCCGCCGCCGACGTCGATGCCACGGTGCGAGCGGCGACGGCTGCCTCCCACCGGCTGCTGAGCCCACTCGGATTTCCGCTCGCGGTCCCCCGAACAGACGGCCGCATGGCAGTCGCGGCAAGCAACCTCACTCCCTACTGGGGAGTTTGCCTTCCGACCGATGCCGCCGATCCCCAAGGAATCCTCAGCACAACGTCGGCGGCACTCACGGTCACTCTCCGCGGCGGCGACGGTGACACCGTCAACGGTCGACGCCTCGCCGACCGGATCGAACGGTATCTGCGGCTGCATCCGTATGTCAGCACGCTCGTCATCAACGCGGTGAATCCCGGGGGCGCGGATGCGCTCGCGGATATGCTGCTCGTCCTCGAGTCCCGCAAGGGGCTCAAGGACATCGACTACGAGCTGAGACTCTTCAGCTCCGATCCGGAGTCCCCCACTGAAGGATCGGCCCTGGCGCAGTTGCTGCGCGGTGAATGGCGGGACACTCTCGATGCCGAGACCTTCCACGCCCCGCGTGCCGTCGGCACCGGGTCGAAGCTGACCGTCGCGATCCGCCCTCTCGGCGAGTTCCGGTCGGCGACGAGCGAGAACAACGCGCACATAACTTTCCTGTTCGATGCGTTCAGCAACGAGGACTTCGGAGCGGTACCCGCCAGCCGCCGCGGCACCGTCCCGATGCACGGTCTGGTGCAGGATGTCACGGTCACCTACACCGACGACGGCGACACCGTGCTCTGGCAGAAGCAGCCACGCCATGGCGCGGCCCACTCGCTGGCCCGGTCGGACGAACTCACCGACCTGTTGGCATCGCTGCCGGAGGTGATCTCCAATGCGGCCTGCGCCGTCGCCACCCGGCAGGTGGGCACTCGAATGGTGCCGAACATCGGCCTCACCTTGGACGCAGCCGACAACACGCTGCTACATGAGGCCCATCAGTCCAGCGACTGGGTCATCACGATCGACCGCACCCTCGGGGTCGAATACTTCGACAGCCCGCACAGCAGTCGCCGATCCGACTACGTCATCGACGTCGAGGAGAGTGGCCGGGAAGGACTCGGGCACCACGTGGTGACCACCTCGAGATCCGTCGATGAACTCTGCTCACTGCTGGCACCGGTGATCGAACAGCACCACCTTCAGGTCGACCCACGGCACGCACGGACGTTCTTCGATCAACTCCGTTTGCTTTCGGGTCGGTTGGCTTTCAAGATCGCGTCGGCCGCCGCCACCCAGCGAACCGAAGTGCTGGGGCTCGCACTGGCACGGTTGTTTCTCGATTACCAGGACGTGCTCGCCAACCAGATCCTTGTTCCGCTCGATTCCCACCTCGAGCTCTACCGCGACGCTCGCCGCAGCGATCAGGTCGGGGAATCCGTCAGTTTGCAGCGCACCGACCTGGCGCTGTTCAGCCTCGACGCGCGGGAGCGGAAGATCACCTGCCGCCTGGTCGAAGTGAAGTGCTACAGCAGCGTGTCGCACTCGTTGTACGAAGAGCTGAAGAGCACGATTGCCGATCAACTCGAGCGGAGCACGAGCGTTCTCGCCGAGCACTTCGATCCGTATCTGACTCAACCGGATCGCCCCGACCGTGTGGTACGCAACGCAGAGTTCGCCGCGCTGCTGCGGTCCTATCTGGACCGAGCTGTTCGCTACGACGTCATGGGCGCCAAGTCGGCAGCCGAAGCAGGCTGGCTGCTCGACCGGCTCGACCGCGAACCGCCATGTCGCCTGGAGCTCACTCGAACCGGCCTGATCTTCGATCTGTCCAGCACAGGAATATCGAGCGAGGTCGACGACGGCATCGAGTACCACCGCATCGGCCGCGACATGGCACAGCAGCTCATCGACGCGATTCCCACCGGCCCAGCGAAGTCCGCGCATGGTGAAACCACGCCATCGCTGTTGTCGCTGCGAGCGCTGGAGCTGACCGTGCCGCGTCTTGTCACCGCCGAATTCCGGGCACCGGCTCGCCGACATGACGTGCCCGCCGACGACGTTATTGAGGAGAGGGTGGACGAAGACGAACAGGTCGAAGACGACCTGCGAACCGCGCCGCAGGACGACGTCAAGCCCACCGATGACAGCGCCAACGAGTCGGAAGCAGAGGTCGCGGACAGGACGACACAGGCTGCGGAGTCACAACCGAGATTGCCAATACCTGATGCGGAGGCCGCGGCGCCACCTCGCATAGACGGCCCAGACATTTTCCTGGGATCGGTAAAGCCATCGCCCCAATACGCCGTCATCGGCGAAACCGCCGGAACCGAGAAGACGGTTGCACTCGACCTGAACGAAACGCACACCATCAGCCTCTTCGGCGTCCAAGGCGGAGGTAAGAGCTACACCCTTGGCACTATCATCGAGGCCGCGTCGCTCGCGCACCCCCCGGTGAACCAGTTGCCGCATCCGCTCGCGACCATCGTCTTCCACTACAGCCCGACACTGGACTACGCCCCCGAGTTCACCAGTATGGTCCACCCCAACAGCGATGCTGATCAGACCACGAAGCTGCGGGAACGATACGGCGTGGAACCGACCGGCCTCGACGACGTGATCATGTTGGTCCCCCAGGACCAACTCGCCGAACGCCGTGCCGAGTACCCCGGAATCCAGGTCCTTCCGCTGAAATTCGGCTCCAGCGAACTGCGTGCCGAGCACTGGCGGTTCTTGATGGGCGCGATCGGCAATCAGTCTACCTACATTCGTCAGCTCCAACGGATAATGAAGGCCAACCGAAACGACCTCCGGTTGGACACCATCCAGACGGGAATCGACAGCTCGCCGCTGACCGATAATCTGAAACAACTGGCTCACCAACGGCTCGACCTCGCGGCCGAATACATCGACGACCACGTCCGCGTGAAATCCCTTGTGAGACCAGGTCGGATGATCATCGTCGATCTGCGCGACGAGTTCATCGAGAAGGACGAAGCGCTCGGCTTGTTCGTGGTGCTCATGCATCTTTTCGCCGAAGCCTGCGAGGAGGGAGAGCGGTTCAACAAGCTCGTAGTCTTCGACGAAGCACACAAGTACATCGAGAGCCCCGACCTTGTCGCCGGCCTGGTGGAAAGTGTGCGTGAGATGCGACACAAAGGCATGAGTGTGCTGGTCGCGAGTCAGGATCCGCCGTCGGTGCCGATCTCACTGATTGAGCTGTCCGACCACATCTTCCTGCACAAGTTCACGTCACCAGCTTGGCTGAAGCACATCCAGAAAGCCAACGCCGCTCTTGCCGACCTTTCGCCGTCGAAGATGGCGAACCTCACGCAAGGCGAGGCGTGGGTGTGGGCAGGCAAGGCCACCGACCAGGAATTCACCAGGAAAGCGGTGAAAGTCCGTCTCCGCCCGCGCGTAACCCAGCACGGTGGCGGGACGAAGACGGCCGTTGAATAGGCCCGACGCATGCAGACTCTTCCCTGCGCAAGCCATCCTAGGCAGTGTTTCAATAGTGAGTGTGGGTGGGCTGATGTCCGCC
>NZ_BDBT01000051.1 GCF_001613125.1 Nocardia shimofusensis NBRC 100134 | reverse complement strand
GCGCGAGCCGCCGGTGACGAGCGCGGTGCGCCCGGCGAGCGGGTCCGCCTGCGCTGCGCCCGTCATCCGGCCACCACCGCGCGGCCGACGAGATCGGTCATCACTTCGTTCGCTCCTCCGTAGATGCGCTGAATGCGCGCGTCACGCCACATCCGCGCGATGGGGTATTCCTCCATGTAGCCGTAGCCGCCGAACAGTTGCAGGCAGCGGTCGAGCACGTTCCACTGCAGTTCGGTGGCTTTGTATTTGGCGCCGGCGGCATCGGCGGCGGACAGTTCGCCGCGGTTGAGCGCGGTGACGCAGCCGTCGATGTAGTGCTGCAGGATCTGGACGTCGGTGTGCATGTCGGCGATGGACATCCGCACCGACTGCAGGTCGGCCAGCGGCGCGCCGAATGCGACGCGCGAGCGCACGTGGTCCAGCACCAGGCTCAGCCCGTGCGCTGCCGAGGCCACCGCCGAGACCGCGATCGAGAGCCGCTCGCGCGGCAGATTCGCGATCGCGGAGCCGAAGCCGCGTCCCGGTTCGCCGAGGATGTTGGTGACCGGTACCCGGCAGTCGGTGAAGAACAGTTCCGCCGTGTCCTGGGCCTTGCGCCCGATCTTGTGCATCGGGTTGCCGCGTTCGAATCCCGGTGTGCCGTATTCGACTCCGACCAGCGAGGTGCCTCGCCCGTCGCGTTCGCCGGTGCGGACCAGCACGATCGCCAGGTCGCAGGTCGCGCCGCTGGTGATGAACGTCTTGGCGCCGTTGATCACCAGGTGGTCGCCGTCGCGGACGGCGCTGGTGCGGATCGAGGCCAGATCCGAGCCCGCTCCGGGTTCGGTCATGGCCAGGGCGGTGACGCACTCGCCGCGGGTGAACCTCGGCAGCCAGCGTCGCTTCTGCTCGTCGGTGGCCAGATCGCGCAGATACGGCACGATGATGTCGTTCTGCATGCTGAACGTGTCGCCGGCCATGCCCGAGCGCACGACTTCCTCGGCCATGACGGCGTTGTAGCGGAAGTCATCGATGCCCAGGCCGCCGTATTCGGAATCGAATTCGAAACCGAGGAAACCGGATTCGGCCGCACTGGTGATGAACCCGCGGTCGACGGTGCCGGCCTGCTCCCACTTCTCGACGTTCGGCACGGCCTCCCGGTCGAGCAGTGCGCGGAAGGCCGAGCGGAACGCCTCGTGCTCGTCGATGTACAGGTCTCTGCGCATGCTACCGCTCCGTCAGCGAGGCGGGCGGGGTGAACCGCGCGCCGTACCGGTCGGCCAGTTCCTGCGCACGCGCCACGAACGCGGCGGTGCCACCCGGGTAGCCCGCGACGAACTGACTGGTGCCGCCGGTCCAGGTGGGGAAGCCGATGCCGAGCAGCGAGCCGACATTGGCGTCGGCGGTCGAGCGCAGGATGCCCTCGTCGTGGCAGCGGACGGTTTCGAGCACCTCGGCGAAGAGCAGCCGATCGCGCAGCTCGGTGAGGTCGCCCTGCTGCTCGGCACGCGGGAACTGTTCGGCCAGACCGGACCACAGCCCCGCCCGCTTGCCGTCGACGTAGTCGTAGAAGCCGGCGCCGGCGAGGCGGCTCGGCCTGCCCAGTTCCTCGACCATCGTGGTGAGCACCGCGTCGCCGGGGTGTGCGGCGAGCTCTCCGCCGTTCTGCTCGGCGACCTCACGGAACTGGCCGCGGATCTTCAACGGCAACGACAGGGTCAGTTCATCGAGCAGCGCCAGCGTGCCCACCGGGTAGCCGGCCTGCAGCGAGGCCTGCTCGATGGACTGCGGGTGGATGCCCTCGCCCACCATGGCGCCGGCCTCGACCAGGCGCTGCAGGATCACCCGGCTGGTGAAGAAGCCGCGGCCGTCGCCGACGACGATCGGGGTCTTGCGCATCTGCAGCGCGATGTCGAAGGCCTTGGTCAGGGTGGCGTCGCTGGTCTTGTCGCCGACGATGATCTCGATCAGTTCCATGCGGTCGACCGGCGAGAAGAAGTGCAGGCCGATGAAGTCCTCGGGGCGCGGTAGATCGCGGGCGAGATCGGTGATCGGCAGCGTGGAGGTGTTGGAGGCCAGCACCGCGTCGGGGGCCACCACCTCGAGTACCTCGGCGAAGACCTTGCGCTTGAGATCTGGGTCCTCGAACACGGCCTCGATCACCAGATCGGCACCGGCGAGATCCTGCACGGACGCGGTGGGGGTGATGAGTTCGAGGATCGCGTCGGCGTCCTCGCGGGTTCGGCTGCCCTTCTCGACCTGCTTGCCGAGCACCTTGCGGGCATAGTCCTTGCCGCGATCGGCCGCGGCGAGATCGACGTCCTTGAGCGCCACCCGGATGCCGACGAGCGCGCACGACAGTGCCACGCCCGCGCCCATCATGCCCGCGCCGAGCACGGCGGCGAAGGTGGCGCGGTGGGTGGGGAAATCCTTCGGCCGGCTCGCGCCGGACTTGATGACCTGCTTGTCGAAGAAGGTGCCCTGGATGATGTTCTTCGCGACCGGGCCGGTGACCAGCTCGACGAAATAGCGGGTCTCGATCGCCGAGGCGGTGTCGAAGTCGACCTGGGTGCCCTCGACGGCCGCGCAGAGGATATTGGCCGGGGCCGGCATCGGGGCACCCTTGTGGCGGTTGCGCAGCGCGCCGACGCGCACCGGCAGCAGGGCCTCGATCGACGGGGTGTTCGCGGTTCCGCCGGGGATCGGCTCACCGCGGTCCCACGGCTGGGTGGCGCCCGGATTGGCCGAAATCCATTCCAGCGCTGCGGGAATCAGCGCCTCGGCGGCGGGCACGACGCGGTCGATCAGTCCGAGCGCGAGCGCGTCACCGACGCGATAGGCGGTACCGGGCAGCAGGACCTTGTCCAGTGCGGTGTCCAGGCCCAGCAGCCGGACGGTGCGCACAACGCCGCCACCGCCGGGCAGTAGGCCGAGGGTGACCTCGGGCAGGCCGATCCGGATCGCCGGTGCGTCCACGGCGATGCGATGGTGGCAGGCGAGCGCGATCTCGAGCCCGCCGCCGAGAGCGCTGCCGCCCAGGGCGGCGACCACCGGCACCCCGAGAGTCTCGAGCTTGCGCAGCATGGCCTTGGCGCCGTTGGCGAAGGCGGTCAGTTCGCCGGCCTGCTCAGGGGTGGTGGCGAGCAGATCACCGAGATCGCCGCCTGCGAAGAAGGTCTTCTTGGCCGAGGTCAGGATCACACCGGTCAGCTCGGAGCCCAGCCCGGCCAGCCGGTCCAGGGCCGCGGCGAAGGAGGCGGACCAGGCCGCGGTCATGGTGTTGACCGACTGGGTGGGGTCGTCGAATGTCAGGACGACGACACCGGATTCGGTCTGCTCCCAGGTGATGGTGTCGGTGGTGGTCACGGCGTCGGCCTCGCTCGAAGAGTTGTCGGAATTCTGGTGGGGAGATGTCTGGGTCATCGGTGCGTTCACACCCGCTCGACGATGGTGGCGATGCCCATCCCGCCGCCGACGCACAGGGTGATCAGGCCGCGGCGCTGATCGCGGCGTTCGAGCTCGTCGACGACGGTGGAGATCAGCATGGCGCCGGTCGCGCCGAGCGGATGGCCCATGGCGATCGCGCCGCCGTTGACGTTGAGCTTCTCGTGCGGGATGTCGAGGTCCTTCATGAAGCGCAGGGCGACCGAGGAGAACGCCTCGTTGATCTCGAACAGGTCGATGTCGTCGACGCTCAGACCCGCGACCTCGAGTGCCTTGCGGCTGGCCGGGGCGGGGCCGGTCAGCATGATGGTGGGATCGGAGCCGCTCACCGCGCCGGCGACGATGCGGGCGCGCGGGGTCAGGCCGAGTTCCTTGCCGATCGCCTCGTTGCCGATCGCCACCAGCGCGGCGCCGTCGACAATGCCCGAGGAGTTGCCGCCGGTGTGCACGTGGTCGATGCGCTCCACCCAGTGGTATTTCTGCAGCGCGACCGCGTCGAATCCGGCCTGCGTGCCCAGCGCGGCGAAGGCGGGCTTGATCTTGCCCAGCGATTCGAGGGTGGTGCCGCGGCGGATGTGCTCGTCGTGGTCGAGGATCGTCTGACCGTTGCGGTCCAGCACCGGCACGATCGAGCGCGCGAAGCGGCCCTCGTCCCAGGCGGTCGCGGCGCGCCGCTGCGATTCGACGGCGAACGCGTCGACGTCCTCACGGGTGAAGCCCTCGAGGGTGGCGATCAGGTCCGCGCCGATGCCCTGCGGGACGAATCCGGTGGTCAGGTTGGTCTCCGGGTCGTTGGCCCAGGCCCCGCCGTCGGAGCCCATCGGCACCCGGGACATGCTCTCCACGCCGCCCGCGAGCACCAGCGACTCCCAGCCCGAGGCCACCTTCTGCGAGGCGGTGTTGACGGCCTCGAGCCCGGACGCGCAGAACCGGTTCATCTGCACACCGGCCACGGTCTCGGGCAGTCCGGCGGCGAGAGCGGCGGTGCGCGCGATGTCGGCGCCCTGGTCGCGTAGCGGGCTGACCACGCCGAGGATCAGGTCGTCGACACGCTTGGGGTCCAGGCTCGGATTGCGGTCCTGCAGCGCGCGCAGCAGGCCGACGACGAGCGAGATCGGCTTGACGCCGTGCAGAGCTCCGCCCCTGCCGCGACCTCGCGGGGTGCGGAAGGCGTCGTACACGTATACGTCATGAGGCATTTGGTGATCCTGTTCTGGGTGAGGGCCGCGCTCGTGGGGCGGGGCTTCGGTCTGTGGCGCCCGCGCCGGGGTGGCGCTCGGTGGGCGGAGCAGTCGGCAGGGGAGGTGGTCAGCGGGCGGCGGCCGTGGACGATTCCGCGGTCTGCCAGTAGGCGTCGCGCAGCGGCTTCTTGTAGAGCTTTCCGGTGGGCAGCCGGGGCATCTCGTCGATGAAGTCGAAAGACTTGGGGCACTTGAATTTCGCGAGATGCTCGCGGCAGAACTCGCCCAGTTCGGCGGCCAGGTCGTTACCCGCGCCCGCGGGGTCGACGGCCTGGATCACGGCCTTCACGGCCTCGCCGAAATCCTCGTCGGGGACGCCGAAGACCGCGGCGTCCATCACCTTCGGATGGGTGACGAGCAGGTTCTCGATCTCCTGCGGGTAGATGTTCACACCCCCGGAGATGATGACGAACGCCTGGCGGTCGGTGAGGTACAGGAATCCGTCCTCGTCGAGATAACCGATGTCGCCGATCTTCGACATCGTCCCGGTGGCGTCCTTGGCCTCGGCGGTCTTGCCCGGGTCGTTGAAGTACTCGAAGCCACTGCCCTCACCGCGGAACCAGATGGTTCCGGCCACGCCTGGCGGGCATTCGTTGCCGTCGTCGTCGAGGATCACCGGCTCGCCCATGAAGGGCCTGCCGACTGTGCCCTTGTGCGCCAGCCATTCCTCGGGCGTGCATCCGCACATGCCGTTGGCCTCGGTGCCGCCGTAGTACTCGTAGATCACCGGGCCCCACCAGTCGAGCATGGCTTCCTTGACCGCGACGGGGCAGGGCGCGGCGCCGTGCACCACGACCTCGAGTGAGGAGAGGTCGTGGGCGCGCTTGTCCTCCGGCAGCTTGAGCATGCGGGAGAACATTGTCGGCACGACCATCGAGTGTGTGATGCGGTGCTTCTCGATCAGCTCGAGGTACAGCTCGGCGTCGAACTTTTCCATCACGACCACCGTCGCGCCCAGGCGCAGGCTGATCGCGACCGTCGACTGCGGACCGGAATGGTAGAGCGGGGCGGGTGAGAGGAAGCGCATACCCTCGCGCAGGTGGAACAGCTTGCGGCCGAAGTCCTCGATCGCGAGGATCTGGCCCGGATGCGCCTCGGGCAGGAGGCGTTTGATCGCCTTGGGCTTGCCGGTGGTGCCGGAGGAGTAGAACATCGGCGTGCCGAGCCGTTCGTCGGGCCCCGGCGCGGTGCCGAACTCGGCGACCGCCGTGCGATAGGACTCGTACGGCCCGGTCAGCGCGGGCGAGCCGGGTTCGGCGTCGACCATGAGCCAGCGGCTCACTCGCGGACACAGTTCGGGTAACTCTTGCGCGACAGCAGCTTTCGCTGCCGTGGTGATGACGAGCCTGGACTGCGAGTCGTCGATGATGTAAGCGGCCTCGGCCGCCGACAGGAACGAGTTGACCGGAGTGTAGAACAGCCCCGACCGTTCGGCCGCCGACATCGCGACGATCATCTCGAGGTGGTTCTCCATGAACAGCGCGATGTGATCACCCGGCGCCAGCCCTTCCGAGCGAAACAGCGCGGCCAGCCGGTTGGCTCGCGCGTCGAGGTCCCCGTAGGTCATGACCTCGCCGCTGGGGGCCATGACGATGGCGGGGCGATCGGGATGTTCGATGGCATGGCGGCCGGGATACATGGGTGTGCTCCTCGGAGACGATTCGTTCGGGTGCGGCGGGGTGGCGGCCTACTGGCGGATCGGGCGCAGGAATTCCGCGACCGCCCAGCCGCCGTGCCCCTCGGCGAGGTCGACGGTCATCTGCCCCATCCGCACGGCGCGATCCTCGGTGCGCTGAGTGACCGGGACGAAGTGCCGGATGGCGCCGTCGACGAGGATCGTCGGCAGGCCTTCGGCGGTGATGATGCCGACGTGGCGACCCGAGTAGGTGGATTCACCGGCGTAGTCGGTGTGCACGGTGTAGTCGGTGATCGGGTGGGCGACGCCGTCGGTGGTCAGCACGGCGCCCGCGGACACCCGCACCCCGGACTTCTCGTATTCGCCATAGGCACTGAAGGCGGTGCCGTCGGCCAGCCAGCCGGCCACCCATTCCCCGGTGTAGGACGCCCACTCGCGCGGCCCCCACGAGTGGTCACGGAACGAGGTCACCTTGTCGAGCACCCAGGTCCGGCTGCCGACCCGGATGGTGCCCGACAGGTGCCCGAACTGCTCGTAGTGATCGGTCGCGATCGTGGAACTGCCCGGGGTGCAGTCGCCGTCGCCGTCGCTGTTGATGACGAACATCGGGCTGGTCGCCTCGTAGGTCAGCGAGATCTCGCATTCCTCCGAGGGCGCGTTCTTCAGCGCGATGCGACCGTGCTCTGCCATCAACGACGGATGGACCACGCGGGCGACGGTATTGCGGTAGGTGATCTCGGCCTTGCGCGTGGGCTCGGTGAAAGTGATCTCGAGGCCCTGACCGGCGAAGTCGTCGTTCGTCTCCCGCGGCGTGCGCCCGGCGCGGAACGCGATGGCCCCGCCGGGCAGCGTGAGCTGCACCGAGGTCTCGCTGTACCCGAGATTGGGCCGGTTGCCGATCCGGACGAGCCCGCCGAGCTGGGAGACCGGGTCGACGAAGTTGAAGTAGACGCTTTCGTTGAAGTTGGGGATGCCCGCGAAGTCGTGGGTCCCCTCCGCGTCGGCGCCGTACTTGCAGACGGTGAACGGTTCGGTGGTCATGGTGCTCCTCGTGCAGCCGAATGGGCGGCGGGATGGGCCGTGGGGACGGGCCGTGAAGACGAACTCAGAACTTCTGGGCCGGTGACGGGTCGAGCGGCGGGAACACCGCGGGGCGGTGCTCGAGGAAGGACATGATCCCTTCGCGCGCGTCCGCCGAATCGACTCTGCCCGCGTACGCGCGGGATTCGTCCGCGGCCGCCGGCCCGGGATGGGAGTACTGCCACGCCGAGGCGAGCAGCCGCTTGGACAGCGCGACCGAGGTCGGCGAGGTATCGCGCACGAACTGTTGCGCGTACTCCATGGCCACGGTCATCACCTGATCGGCGGGAACCACCCGGGTGAGGTAGCCCGCTTCGTAGGCCTCCGCGGCGTCGAACACGCGGCCGGTCAGGATCCAATCGGTCGCCCGGCCGATCCCGACCAGCCGGGGCAGGAACCACGACGACGCGCCCTCCGGCACGACGCCGCGGCGATTGAAGACGAAGCCGAACCTGGCCTTCTCGCTGCCGACGCGGATGTCCATCGCGGCGGCGATCGTCGCCCCGCCGCCGATCGCGTGCCCGTTGAGGGCGGCGATCACCGGCTTCTGCATGGCGAACAGTCGCTCGCTGATCCGGCCCGCGGGCTCGCGGTAGCCGGTGGGAGTGTGCCCGTCGACGTCCTCGGCCAGCGCCTTCGACAGCGTCTCCGGGCCGTCCAGCGCGGCGCCCAGGGAGAAGGCCTCCCCGGCTCCGGTCACGATCACGGCGCGCACCTCGGGATCGCGGTCGGCCCGGTCCAGCGCTCGCAGCACGTCCACGAGCATCCGGACCCGGAACGCGTTGCGACGTTGCGGAGCGTCGAGGGTCACCACGGCGATGCCGTCCGACGCCTCGTAGCTCACATCCTCGTAGTCGTGCGCGAACCCCTCGCCCGGCACGGCATCGCCCCGCACGGATGCCTCCGTCACAGCCCGCCGCCGCAGACGAGCGTCTCGCCGGTGATGTAGCTCGACTCGGGGCTGCACAGCAGGTAGACAGCGCCCGCGGCTTCCTCGACGGTGCCCGCCCGGCCCAGCGCGATCTGCTTGGTAGCCGCTTCCATCACCGCGGGGTTGACGCCGACCTTGATGTCGCGATCCTCCACCTTGATGGTCTTCTCCTCGGTGGTCACCGAGGTCAGCCGGGTGTTGATCACGCCGTAGGCGACGGCGTTGACGGTGACGTTGTAGCGACCCCACTCCTTGGCGATGGCCTTGGTCAGACCGACCATGCCCGCCTTGGCCGAGGAGTAGTTCGCCTGGCCTGCGTTGCCCTGCAGGCCGGAGGTGGAGGAGATGTTGACGACCTTGCGGCACGGCACGACGCCGGCCTCGCGCTCCCGCTTGACCGCGGCGCTGATGACCGGCTGCGCGGCACGAAGGATGCGGAACGGGGCGGTGAGATGCACGTCGATGATGTCGTTCCATTGCTGGTCGGTCATCTTCTGGATGACGTTGTCCCAGGTGTAGCCGGCGTTGTTGACGATGATGTCGATACCGCCGAAGTTGTCCACCGCCGCGGCGACGAACCGATCCGCGAACTCGGGGTCGGTGACGCTGCCGACGCAGGCCACCGCCTGACCTCCGAGCGCTTCGATCTCGGCGACGACCTCCTTGGCCGGCTCGGGGTCCAGGTCGTTGATGACGACCTTGGCGCCCTCGGATGCCAGCTTCAGCGCCACCGCGCGGCCGATGCCGCGACCCGAGCCCGAGACCAGCGCAACCTTGTCCTGCAGTTTCTGCACGCTCACGTGCTGCCTCCTGGAGTTTGTCCGTCACGCCGCAAGCCGGGAGAACCGGCGTATACCTGCGTGGAATAGTCTGTGACAGCGGTCACTGGGGTGAATACTAACTTCAGTACTTGTGGGCGTCAATGGCAAGTTTTCGCAGGCATTATGCGCCGCTTGTTAATCATGAATATGTATAGTCACGTTCACACTTGGCCGTACAGACCCCCTCGAGCAAGGACAGGCCCATGACTAACGTCTGTATCAGCGGCGTCGGAATGATGCCCTTCACCAAACCCGGAAAGAGCGAGACCTACGACCGGATGGGCGCCGCGGCGACCATCGCGGCCCTGCAGGACGCGGGCATCGACTACAGCGATGTCCAGCAGGCCTATGTCGGGTACGTCTACGGCGACTCCACCTCCGGCCAGAACGCCCTCTACGAGGTCGGCATGACCGGCATTCCGGTGGTGAACGTCAACAACAACTGCTCCACCGGTTCCAGCGCCCTGTGGCTCGCGCGCCAGGCGGTCGCCTCCGGCACCGCCGAGTGCGTGCTCGCCCTCGGCTTCGAGCAGATGCAGCCGGGCGCCCTGGTCAACGCCTACAATGATCGCCCGAGCCCGACCGAGCGCGGCGAGTACATCGCGGCCTCGCGCCCCGGCGGCGACGAGCAGGCCCCGATGGCGGCCAAGATGTTCGGCGGCGCGGGCGTGGAGTACATGGCGCGCTACGGCGTGAGTTCCGAGGTGTTCGGCCGTGTCTCGGTCAAGGCGCGCGCGCACGCGGGCCGCAACCCGCTCGCGGTGTTCCGTGACCCGATCGACCTGGACACCGTGATGGGTTCCAAGCAGATCTGGGGACCGCTGACCCTGCTGATGTGCTGCCCGCCGACCAACGGCGCGGCCGCCGCGATCGTGTGCAGCGAGGAGTTCGCCCGCGCCCGCGGCCTGGACGCGAGCATCCGGGTGCGGGCCCAGTCGCTGGTCACCGATGTGGCGGGCACCTTCGACACCACCGACATGATGAAGGTCGCCGGCTACGACATGACCGCCAAGGCCGCCGCCGAGGTCTACGAGCAGTCCGGCGTCGATCCGCTGGACATCCCGGTGGTCGAATTGCACGACTGCTTCAGCACCAACGAGGTCATCACCTACGAGGGCCTCGGCCTCACCCCGGAGGGCACCGCCGAGAAGTTCATCCTCGACGGCGACAACACCTACGGCGGACGAGTGGTGACCAACCCCTCCGGCGGCCTGCTCTCCAAGGGGCACCCGCTGGGCGCCACCGGCTTGGCGCAGTGCGCCGAACTGGTGTGGCAGCTGCGCGGCCGGGCAGGCGATCGCCAGGTCGACGGCGCGCGAATCGCCTTGCAGCACAACCTCGGTCTCGGCGGCGCCTGCGTCGTGACTCTGTACGAGAAGGTGGGCTGATGTCCCTCGATCACGCAATCCTCGATGTCGTCACGCCTCCGGTGATCGCCGACATCGAACGCGGCCGGATCAAGCAGTTCGCGGTGGCGATCGGCGAACGGAATCCGATCTACCGTGACCGCGACGCCGCGATCGCGGCAGGCCATCCCGATGTGCTCGCCCCGCCCACCTTCCTGTTCGGTCTCGAACTCGAGAACTCCCCCGTCTTCGACGATCTCGCCGCCCACGGCGTCGACCTCGGCACGGTGCTGCACGGTGAACAGCGGTTCCGCTACTTCGCCGACGTCCACGCCGGAGACCGGGTGCAGTTCGACTCCGCCTACGTCGACGCCTACTCCAAAGCGGGTGGCGCGCTCGACTTCCTGGTCCGCCGCACCACGGTGACCAGGGACGGCGCGGTCGTGGCCGAACTCGAGAGCGTCAGCGTCATCAAGAACCCCGGAGGCACCTCGTGAACTCACCCGCACCCGCCGTGACGACGTCTGTTCCGGAACTACGTCCCGGCGCCGTCTCCCGCACGACGCTGGCCCTTTTCGCCGGCGCCTCGGGTGACCACAACCCGATCCACATCGACATCGACTCGGCACGCGCCTCCGGCATGGACGACGTCTTCGCCCACGGCATGCTGTCGATGGCCTACCTCGGCCGGCTGCTCACCGACTGGGTGCCGCAGAGCCGCATCCTGGAGCTGTCCACCCGATTCACCGCGATCACACCGGTTCTCGCCCAACCCGTGTTCCGCGCCGAGATCACCGGCATCGAGACCGTCGACGGCGAACAGCGCGCCCACCTGGACCTGACGGCCGAACTCGCGGACGGCACCAAGACGCTGGCCGGAAAAGCAGTCGTGGCGTGGCCAGGAGCATGACGTGTCCGAGATGCGAAAATAGCCGCATGATCGCGCCCACAGGGAAGAGCTGACATGTCACGACCGACGGCGACGCCGACGAACACTGACACCGGCGGGGACTCCCCGAGCCTGTCCACGCGCGGTGGCCAGCGCACCGAACAGATCGCACGGGCCGCCGCGCGCCTGTTCCAGGACACCGGCTACCAGAACGTCAGTATCGACCAGATCGGCGCCGCCGTCGGCCTGACCGGGCCCGCGGTATACCGGCACTTCAAGGGCAAGTACGCCATCCTGGTACGCGCGCTGCAAGGCCAGACCGACATGGTGGCCGAACTCGAGGAACAAGCGGACAGGACGGGTTCGACTCCCCGCGAGCAACTCGACCTGTTCCTCGAAGGACTCAGCGACCTGACGGCCAACGGCGACGAGGCCACCTTGTGGCGGCGTGAGCGTCGACACCTGCGCCAAGCCGAATACGAGCTGTTCCGCGACCACTTCACCGCCAACCGCGACTACATCGCCTCGAAGATCACCGCCCTGAATCCCGCCGTGGACCGGCGCAAGGCCGAATTGCTCGGCTATGCCGTGCTCACCATGTACTCGAACACCCCCGACATCCGCGGCCACCTGTCACCCGAGCGGTTGATGGAAATCCAAGCGGCCCTGTCGGAGACGATCATCGACTGCCCGCTGCCCGACATCGCGCCCGACGCGGTCGCGCCGCCTCCCGCCGTGCCGCGGCGCCCGGCGGGACGACGCGAGCGCATCATCGAGGCCTCGACCAGGTTGTTCGAGGAACGCGGCTTCTACGACGTGCGCATCGACGACATCGCCAAAGCGTCGGAGATGTCGGTGGCCACGCTGTACCAGCACGTGACCGGCAAGGCGCAGGTCCTGCGCGCCATCCTGGAACGGGGCGCCGAAGGGCTGCTCTACGTGACCGCCGACGCTCTGGCGCAAGCGACCACCCCGCACGAGGTGCTCGAGGCGCTCATCCGCACATACATCCGGCAGGCCTTGGGCGTGCACGGCCGAATCATGCACATCCTCGCCTCGGACCTGCTGTACCTGTCCGAGGAAGAACAATCCGCCCTGCGGGAAACCCAGCGCGAATACGTCGCCGAATGGGTGCAGGCCATCTGCGAACTCGCAGCCGACCTCACCCCGGCCGACGCCCGCGCCCTCACACAAGCGGTGATCGGCGTCGTCACCGACGTCGCCCAGATCCCGCAGTTCCGGGAACGTCCCGGCATCGCCGAGGAACTCACCGCTTTGGCGACCGCCATGGTGCTCCCGCAGGGCCTCCTCCGATGACCACCCACTCTTTCCCTCCGAGAAGGGGACCCACGCAATGTCCGACACAGAACGACGTCATGCAGTAGTAGTAGGAGGCGCCTCGGGCATCGGCGCCGCGATCACTCGCGCACTGGCCGCGGACGGAGCCACCGTCACCGTCGCCGACCGCAATGCCGACCAGGCCCGCGCACTCGCCGACGAGCTCGGCGCGGGCCACGACTCCGCCCTGGTGGAGATCACCGACGAGGACTCCGTCCGCGAACTCTTCGAGACGGCACGCTCGGCCCACGGACGGGTCGACATCGCCGTGAACAGCGCGGGCGTCAGCGCCGCGGGCGCGGTCACCGATCTGCCGGTCGAGAAGTTCCGCCGCGTCGTGGACGTATGCCTGACCGGCGCCTTCCTCGTTGTCAAACACGCGGCCCGCGCGATGGAAGCGGGCGCCGTCATCATCTCGCTGTCCTCGCTCAATGCCCGGCAACCGGGAACCGGGATGGCGGCCTACTGCTCGGCCAAAGCCGGTCTGGCCATGCTGACCCAGGTTTCCGCACTCGAACTCGCCCCGCGCGGCATCCGGGTCAACGCCATCGCACCCGGCATCGTCATGACACCGTTGACCAGCCCCTCGATGAGCGTCCCCGGCCTCGAGAACGACTACATCGCCAACACCCCGCTGGGCAGACCGGGCACCCCGGAGGAAATCGCCGACGCCGCGGTCTACATCG
Source organism: Nocardia shimofusensis NBRC 100134 (assembly GCF_001613125.1). Classification (GTDB taxonomy): domain Bacteria; phylum Actinomycetota; class Actinomycetes; order Mycobacteriales; family Mycobacteriaceae; genus Nocardia; species Nocardia shimofusensis. The sequence continues at coordinate 4,573 of NZ_BDBT01000051.1, read as the reverse complement.
CCCGCGCCGCGTGGCTCACCGGCGAGACCCTCGACATCAACGGCGGCGCCCACCTGGTCAAGTACCCGGACCTGCTCGCGCATTTCCAGCGCGCACGCGCATCCGCCTGACAACGCCGCACCCAGCGCGGCCCGAATCGTAGGGAGCTGACGCCGCAGCGGGCCACCGCTGCGGCGATTCGATGCCGCGACGATCGGACGGCCGCGCGATCGAGAGCCTTTCGGACAGCTCAGGAGCGTTCGGGGCGCCCCTCGGGCGACCGCTGCCCCGGCGCTGCCGGCACTCCGCTGCGCCCACCATCTGAGTCCTTCGCGGGCCGGATCGAAGGGGCGAGGTGTCACGCGCCGCTGCGCGCACGCGTCTGCAGCGGCAACGAGGAGGCCAAAGTTCATAATCTGCACTAACACCATCGACCACAACAGCCGTTCGCCGGACCCAGAGCAGCCGATCGGAACAGCGAGGCACAACTACCGGCGATCGCTCGTTCCGCCTCGAATTATGCCTCCTTACAGCACCTTTACCGACAGGCATCGGACGCTTCCCGGCAGCGTGAGCCGCCGCGAACAAGATTTATCACCAACCCCCATTGACGAGTCGTTCACGACATGTCACGATATGACCACTAACACACTCTGTGCCCTCCGTCACATTTCATCGGATGGGCGAGCTCTCCCGATTCCCCCGAATCACCGGGAAGCTCTCAGTTCGTCATCGAGCGGCGCCGGCCTCGACGGCCCACGGCACACCGGCCCCAACGAAGGAGCAGTAATGACAACGCAACCCGCCGAAGCAGAGGTCGCCACCGACGACCTCGCCTCGTTCCCGTTCCGTCGCGAGTGCCCGTTCTCGCTGTCGAAGCAGTACGACTCCTACTCCGACGACGCGCTGCGCAAGGTCGACTTCAAGGGCACGCCTGGCTGGCTGGTGACCGGCTACAACAACGTCCGCTCCGTGCTCGCCGATCCGCGCACGAGCGTTCGTGGCATCGACGACTCCTCCCGCGGTGACGCGGGCGACCAGGCCGTGCCCGGGTTCTTCGTCGCCATGGACCCGCCCGAGCACGACGATCTGCGCCGTATCCTGGCCAAGGAGTTCACCCCGCGCCGGATGGCAGCCATGCGCCCGACCATCCAGCGCATCGCCAACGAGCTGATCGACACCATGCTGGCCTCCGAGGGCCCGGTGGACCTGGTGGACGCGCTGGCCCTGCCGCTGCCCTCCCTGGTGATCTGCGAACTGCTCGGCGTCCCCTACGACAAGCACGATTTCTTCCAGGAACGCACCCGGGCCGTGCTGGCCCCGAACAGCACTCCCGAAGACATCGAGGCGGCGATCGGCGCGGTCATGATGTACCTCGCCGAGCTGGTGACCATCAAGCAGGCCGAGCCCGGCGACGACCTGATCAGCCTGCTGGTCAAGCACATCGAGTCCGGTGCGCTGAGCGTCATCGACGTCGCGGGCATGTCGACCTTCCTGCTCATGGCCGGGCACGAGACGACCGGCAATATGATCGGCCTCGGCCTGTTCTCGCTGTTGGAGCACCCCGACCAGCTGGCCGAGCTGCGCAATGATCTCCAGCTCATGCCGCAGGCGGTCGAGGAACTGCTGCGCCACCTCGACATCATCGGCAACCTGCCCCGGACCGTCACCGAGGACATCGAGATCGACGGCCAGAAGATCGCCAAGGGCGACCTGGTGATGATGTCCACCGAGGCGGCCAACAAAGACGCCGACGTCTTCGACGACCCCGAACGCTTCGACATCCACCGCGACGCCAGCCGTCACATGACGTTCGGCCACGGCATCCACACCTGCCTCGGCGCTCCGCTGGCCCGCCTCGAACTGGACATCGTGTTCACCACGCTGCTCGAACGGATCCCCACGCTGCGCCTGGCCGTGCCCGCGGCCGAGGTCAAGGTCAAGTTCGCCAGGATCTTCGGCCTCGACGAGTTGCCCGTCACCTGGGATCGCTGACAGTTCACGCTCTCGTGTCCTGATGGAAGGAACGTGTCATTGACACCGTCGAAAGTCCCGGCAGCCTCGAAAGACGGGGCCGCCGATGAGCTGGATGTCGTCGTCGAAAGCACCGAGGACGTCGCAGTCGGCGTCAAGGCGCTGACGCTGCGACCGGTGACCGGCGCCTCGCTGCCCGCATGGCAGCCCGGCGCTCACATCGATGTCTTCCTTCCCTCGGGCGCCGTGCGCCAGTACTCGCTGTGCGGCGACCGCAATGATCCGGACGCGTGGCGGATCGCCGTACTGCGCGAGCCAACCGGCAAGGGCCGGGGCGGCTCGGAATTCATCCACACTTCGCTGCACGCGGGGACCAAGATCCGGGTCGGCGCTCCCCGCGACAATTTCGCCCTGGTCGAGTCGGATCGGTACCTGTTCATCGCGGGCGGCATCGGCATCACCCCGCTACTCCCGATGATCGCGCAGGTCCAGGAGCGCGGCGCCGAATGGCGGCTCGTCTACGGCGGACGCACCTCCGCCTCGATGGCATTCCGTGACGAACTCGGGCGCTACGGCGATCGCGTCCGATTCCACCCCGAGGATCGTGACGGCCTGATCGATCTGGCCGGCGTCCTCGCCCGAACCCCCTCGGACACCGCAATCTACAGTTGTGGGCCCGCCGCGCTTCTCGAGGCGCTCGAAGAACACTGCCGCGATCGGCCCGCGGGCGCATTGCACACCGAGCGTTTCGTGCCGAAGGCCGACGTGCGGGCGGCCGAGGACCGCGCGTTCGAAGTCGTTCTCGCCAAACAGGATCGGACGATCACGGTGCCGCCGGGGCAGACGATCCTGCACACGCTCGAAGCCAACGGAGTCGACGTGCTGTCGTCCTGCCAGCAGGGCATGTGCGGCAGGTGCGAGCAGACAGTCCTCGAAGGAACGCCGGACCACCGCGACGAGGTCCTGACTCCCGAAGAGCGCGAAAGCAACGAATACATCCTCATCTGCGTATCCCGGTGCCACGGCGAGCGTCTGGTCCTGGATCTGTGAACCGACTTCCGAATACATATTTCGACAGGAGAGAACAATGGGTCGCGTAGAAGGCAAGATTGCGATCGTCACCGGTGCGACATTCGTCGAACAGGGCGGTCTCAACATCGGCGGCGCCACCGCCACGGAACTGGCGGCCGAAGGCGCGCGCGTGGTCGTGGCCGACATCAATGTCGAAGGCGCGGAGCGCCTCGCGACGATACTCAACGATCGCCACGGCGCGAAGACGGCCCTCGCCTACGGCATCGATCTGCGCAACGAGAGCGAGATCGAGCAACTGGTCCAGCGGACCGTCGAGTACTTCGGCGCGCCCGGCATCGTGGTCAACAACGCGGGCATCTTCCCCATGGACGACGGTGACGTGGCCACCATGTCGATCGAAACCTGGGACAACGTGCTGGCCGTCAACCTGCGCGCCGCCATGCTGATGACCAAGCACACCCTGCCCTACCTGCGCGAACACGGCGGCTCGATCATCAACACCGCCTCCACCCACGCCTTCGCCGGCGACAACAGCCTCACCGGCTACGGCGCCACCAAGGCCGCCCTGCTCGCGCTCACCAAGTACACCGCGACGCAGTACGGCAAGGAAGGCGTGCGCGCCAACGCGATCTGCCCCGGCACCACCACCACTCCCCCCGCACAGGCACTGCCGCAAGAGATCAAGGACATCTACACCCGGCACACGATGAACCCGACGCTCAACGGGCCCACCGAACTGGCCAAGGCGTACCTGTTCCTCGCCTCCGACGACTCACGCGGCATCAACGGCGAAGTGATCCGCGTCGACGGCGGCCTGCTCGCGCACCAGCCGTTCGTCCCGGACATGCGCAACCTCGGAATGACCACGGCCGAAAGCCAGTGACCCCCGACCTGTCGAACCCCGCCCCGCCCTGATCCCCCATCATCGGTTCGACAGCGTTTGAGTACGGCCCCGGGGAATTCCGCCACTTCCCCGGGGCTGGTCCGCGCCTGTTCTCGCCCGCGTACTCGCCGAGAGTGATTCGAACAGCGCTATCGAACAGGACATCGAACATGACCGCATTCCATCCGAACAACCTCTCGGCCGACGCCTGGCACATCGTCGAGTTCGCCGAGGCCTGGTCGCCTTTCGGCGGCCCACCGGAGGAAGAGTTGTTCGTCCGCTTCGGCATGAACCGCTCGCGTTTCGCCGAGGTCCTCGCCGAATCCGTCGATCAGATCGCCCACCAGCTGCGCCCCGCGCGACGTCGACCGTCGGCACCACGCCGACCTCTTCATCCGGACACCTCCGCCCGACTGACCGGATCGCAGAGGAAGCCCGACGTGCAAGCTGCCAGAAACTCGACGTAACCGACGGATAATGCACCGGCGCGGATGACTGTCCCCGGAGGACATCAGCGATGACCCAGTCGTCGAATGGGGCGCCGAGGCGGTGGCCGTATTCCCATGCGAGGACCCGAACTGCATGCTGCCGTGTCGAAATACCCGCGCTCGTCGCGACGCTCAGCCGAGTCGCGCCGCTCCCGCCATGACCTGGGTGTCGTCGTTGCTGTCGAGCGATTCGCGGATAGCGGCTTGGGCGGCAGGG
>NZ_BDBT01000050.1 GCF_001613125.1 Nocardia shimofusensis NBRC 100134 | reverse complement strand
CCCCCACCACGGAAAAGACCACGCCGCGCTGACCCGGGAACTGCTCGAGGTGGCCGGCGAAACCCGACGCCGACGCCTGTACGGCAACGACACCGACGACCAGTGGTGGCGCGCTCACTACCTCCGCGCGGCCCGCGCCGAGCTGAACTGACCTGCGAGCCCGTCGATCCGAGAGGGCAAGCCCTCCCACACAGGGAGGGCGCGGCAGCCCTCGCTGGACCGGACAGTCACAGGGCATCACCACCGCCGCCCGGAACCACCACGGTCCGGGCGACGTCGTCTTCGGCATGACCGAGCAGACCACACAGAAGCGATGGGCCACCGCACGGCTGCGGATGTTCCTCACCAACCATGGGCAGCTCTACACCCGCCGACGCACTCCGCCGCCTGCACCCGGCCCTCGAATCCGTGCCCGAATCCAAAACCCACCCAGCTCACAGCAGGCTTCTGTGAGCAACTGTGGGAGGTCCTGCTGAGCTCACCGATCACCGTGGTGCGGCCGATCGCCGACGCCTGACAGGGACCGCCGCCGCGCCGCTGAGTGACTGCCACGGCGTCCGGCCGGGCGTCTAGTGACCGTGCTCACCGAGTGTGTTGCGACCATCAAGAGTCGCATATCGGCAGGTAGGAGCCATTTACTCGGTGTGAGAGCTGCCTGGGCATCGATTTCGTGACAGGTTTTCGATACGATTTGTTGTCATGAGGGCTGCTGTGGGTGTCGCTGGGAAGGCGTTGGAGGCTGTCCCGGTGGGTGGGTTCGTGCATACGAATCGGCTGCCGGGTTCTGTTGATGCTGCCGCGTCGGCGGTCAAGCGTGCCCATCAGCGGGGAGAGTTGGTGCGGATCCGTCGCGGCCTGTACTACAAGGGGGTGCGCACACGCTACGGCACAACCCGCCCCCCGGCGGAGGCTGTGGCCGCTGAGGTGCTGGGAGACGGTGCCGGCCCGACCGGATATTCGGCGGCCCGTGTGTTCGGGTTGACGACGCAGGTGCCTGCGACGCCGACGATGGTGGTGGCCGGTCCGGTGCCGACGTCGGTGCCTGGGGTGAAGGTGTCCAAACGCAACAACAGCCTTCGCGCGATGTTGGCGTGGCCGGAGATCGCTGCGCTGGAGTTGCTGCGAGGGGATTGGGAGACCACTGTCGATGATGGTTGGACCGCGTTGAGCGAAGCCCTGCGCTCAGCGATCGACGAGGGCAAGCTGCGGTGGGACAAGCTCACCGCGGCGGCGAAGCGTGAGCATTCCCCCGCCTTACGTGCGAATCTGCGGCGGCTGAGCGAGGACCTGGAGGCGTCGGGCATGCTGGCCTGATGCCTGCACTGCGTGAGAACCCCGATGAGTTGGCGGCACTGATCGCCGCTGCGTCCGAACGCCTTTCACTGGCTCCGGCTTACGTGGAAAAGGACTTCTGGGCGATGGAAGTTCTCCGGGCGGCGACGTTCCCGCTCCAGGTGAGCGGCCCTGGCGGCAGCGGTGACGTGACGGTGATCTTCAAAGGCGGGACGTCGCTGTCGCGGGCCTATGGGCTGATCGAACGGTTCTCCGAGGACATCGACGTTCTGGTCGTTTTTCCGGATGTCGGAGCGGGGGCGGGCACCCGCGAGAAGGCGCTCAAAGGCATGCGTGAGGCGGTCATCAAGCATTTGAGCTTGGGGCCGGAGCAGGCCGTGCCGAAGAAATCGACGACCGGAGTCAAACGCAACACTCGCTTTCTCTATCCGACACAGGTCACGCCCTCCTCGCAGACGCTGCCGGCGATCTCTGATGGGTATTGCTGGAGGTCGGGTCCAGGGGCGGGTCTGCCCCGACCCAGCGTCACGAACTCCGTTGTCTGGTAGGCGATTTCGCTATCGACCATTTCGGCGACGACGAAGAGACATGGGATGAATTCGCTTCGTTCGCTGTGGAGGTGCTGGCACCCGAGCGCACGCTCATCGAGAAACTATCAGCGCTTCACGATGCCGCCACGCGCACCCCGCAGGACAAGGCGATCGCGGCGTTGCAGCGCAACGCCCGACACCTCTACGACATCCACTGTCTGCTCGCCGATGAGCGGGTGGTGACGGCACTGGAAGAACTCGGCACCGACGGAATCGCGGACCTGTGCGCCGATGTCGACCGTCACAGCGAGGCCGCGGGTTTCTCGTTCACCCCACGCCCGGCAGCCGGGTTCTCGCACAGTCGGCTCCTCGACCCCGACCAGCCCGGCGCCGCTGCCCTGGCACAAGGGTACGAACGTGCGATGCAACTGGTCTACGGACGGAAACCCACGCTGGGCGAATGCTTGGACACGATCCGTGCCCAAGCCCACTTACTCTGAGGCTCTTCCACGCACGCATCCCTTCCGGAGAAGGCAATCCCTTGCCGCTCGGGCAGGTCGTCGGCTGGCTCGGGATGAAAACCGAGGACCTCACGCTGGGATCAAGAAGTCGCTGAGATGTGGAGGGCGCTCGGTGGCCGGTCGCGCCATCGACGTCCAACGGCGGCGCGGGTGTGGCTACGCAACAGTGTTCGGCGACAGGCTTTCTCGTGGAAGGCGACTGTAGTTTGTGACGGTGAGATTCAGATCAGCGGTATCCGATGATGTCGAAGACCGGTGGGAAATCCCGGCCCTGTGGTGGGCGACGGCGGAGCCGTTCCGCGGGCTGAACGCCCCCGCGTACCGTCGGCCGGATCCTGCTGCGGCTTCGCAGGTGCAGCGGATCCTCACCCGGCATCGCCCGGCATTGATCCGGATGTTGGGCCGCACCCGCGATGCGGGATTGACTGACTTGGCCGCTGCGGGCGAGGCGTACGTCGAGGATCCTGACACGGCAGTCTCACCGCTGGGAGCTGCGGCGGTGTATGTGATCGTGAACAGGGATTACAGGGCCTGCTGCATGTCGATGTCCCAGCACTGGGATCACATGGATTCGGTGGACACCCCGAATCTCTTCGACAGCTGGATAATCCAGCACGGTGTGGAGTTCGCGGCGGAGGCTGCCGTGCTGCAGTCGGGGCTCACCGCGAATCGTCCGCGGCCCGGCGCAACCGAGTGGTCCGACCGGCTCGAACCGCTCGACGATCACGAGGGAGGTGTCGGAGGTGCGTACGCACCCGCATGGTGGATGCGGGCCCGCCTGGCTGCCGCACCCGAGGCTGATCATCGGGCGGTGCTGGAACGTCTGGCAGTGCTGCGTTCGGATCCGGGCACAGACTGGGCCAGACTCACGACATCCTATCTTGCGCCACATGTGCAGGACTGGGTCGACGCCGACCTGTCGCTGACAGGACTTACCCGTCCCTCGGCGGCATGGCGGCTGCTCGCCTCGCTGACAACGATGGAGCAGTTCGAGCGCTATATCACCGCAACCGGTGGTGATTCGTACAGATGGGACACCCACTTGTACAACGTGCTGACCCAGATCGGACCGGACAGCGCCGACAAACTCGTCCAGCGCCTGGGCGGTCCACGCGCTGGGCACGCCGGCTTCGACGAACTGTTGGCCATACTCGTGCGACTGCCACGCGACGTGGCCTATCAAGCACTGCTGGACCATCACGAACGCGAACCCGTAGCGAAAGCCCTGACACAGGCGACAGTTCGCTATCCACGCCGGGCGATGCGGCTGTTGTCCCGGCAACTGGCCGATACCGGCGAAGCGGAGTTCGCGCTGCGCCTCCAGATACACGCACGCCGTCATCCCGGGCTGGCATCCGAACCAACACTGGTCGACGAGCGCGTACTGCCCTGGCTCGAATCAACAAGCCGAGACAAGCTTCCGCGGTGGATGCTTGAGCGCCGGCTACGGAACCTGCTACGCGAGGACTACTACTGACAGGCCGCCATCGACAGTGCTACGGCCCTGGCCGGAAACGCCGTCACCCCGCAGGCAGCCCCACCCCGCGCAAGCAGTAGGGCCCCGCGGTTGGGCCCACACCACGGACGGCAGGGGCCAACCGCGGCGCGGCGGCTCAGAGGTCGAGGTAGCCGTCGCACCGGAAGGCGAGGATCCAGCCGATCATCTCGCCACCGTCGTGGACGGCGCACGCCACATACAGGCCTGGGCGGCCGAGCATGGCCTCGGCCAGCTCGCCACCGATGGACTCGCTGCGCGCCCTGCGGGGACCCGGGTTGCCGCAAGCGCTGCGTCGGCAGGTCATCATCTCGACCGCACCGGTTACACCACCGGGCCGATGTTCCGTGCCTCCATCAACGGCTGCGGCGGGCCGCTGTCCTACTCCGCGGCGAATCACCGGTGGAGCCGCTACTGCGCGGCCGCAGGGGTGGACATCGACATCAACCAGCTCCGGCACTCCTACGCTGACGGCGCTCGCTGAATCTCCCCGCTGACGCTCACCGAGATTCCCCATGTGTCCCGTGTGGCTCCGCCGTGAAGGGCGGGCCTCCTCAATGCTGGTGGTTACCACACCTGACCAGCGCTTTCAGTTCGGAGGAGGCCCGCTTTTCCATGTTGACACGTGAGGAAGATGTGGAAATCAGTGCCCTACGCGCCCGAGGTTGGACGATCTCCCAGATCGCCCGCCACACCGGCCGCGACCGCAAGACCATCCGCGCTTATCTGGCCGGTGAACGCAGCCCCGGCGTCCGCAGACGCCACCGGCCTGACCCGTTCGAACCGTTCCTCGACTACGTCACCGCTCGCCTGGCCGAGGACCCGCACTTGTGGGCTCAGACGTTGATGGACGAACTGGAACCGCTGGGGTTCGCGCTGTCTTATCAGTCGCTGACCCGCAATATCCGCGCTCGTGGCCTGCGGCCGTTGTGCCAGGCCTGCCGCACCGCCACCGAACGCCCCAACGCCGTCATCCCGCACGAGCCCGGTGGTGAAACCCAGTGGGACTGGGTCGATCTGCCGAATCCGCCCGAAGCTTGGGGGTGGGGTGCGAATGCGCACCTGCTCGTCGGATCCCTCGCTCATTCCGGGCGCTGGCGCGGCTACCTCGCACCGTCGACCGATCAGCCACACCTGATCGAGGGTCTCGACCGGGTCGCCCGCGCACTCGGCGGGGTGACCGGGGCGTGGCGGTTCGACCGGATGTCGACCGTCTGTCACCCGGCCAGCGGGCAGGTCACCGCATCGTTCGCTGCCGTCGCCAAGTATTACGGTGTGGTGCCGACGATCTGCCCGCCTCGGCGCGGGAACCGCAAGGGCGTGGTCGAGAAGGCCAACCACACTGCCGCGCAACGCTGGTGGCGCACCTTGGCCGACGAGTCGACCGTCGAACAGGCTCAGACTTCGCTGGACAAGTTCTGTTCGCTGCGCGGTGACACCCGTCTGCGGCCGACCGCCGACGGCCGCGCCATGGTCGCCACGGTCGCCACGGCAGAACCGTTGCGGGCCATGCCCGCCGATCCCTATCCGGCGATGGTTACCGAGCCTCGGGTCGCGTCACGGCAGGCAATGATCTCCTGGCGCGGCAACCGCTACTCGGTCCCGCCGGAACTGGCATCGGCGACCGTTGTCGTCGCGCAACCATTACGCGGGAACTTCATCGATATCGCCACCACCGCCGGGATCGTGATCGCCCGCCACGAACGCGCCCCCGACGGGCTCGGCGCGACCGTCCGCGACCACGGGCACGTCCTCGCCCTGGACGCCGCCGCGATGGCAGCGGCCAATGCGCAGGGCAGCGACGATCTGGCAGAAGCTCATGCCGCCACCGGGGATGCCAGGGCGAGGTACCGAGCGCCGAGGAGGTTTCGAACGCTGACCCGGGTTGTGCGATCAGTCCTCCCCGGCCAGGGTGTCGATGTGAAGATCGAGTGGCAGCAGGCAATTCCGGAGGACTACAGGGTCCCGATTCACGTCAAGTGCGAACCCGACGTCCTCGGACAATCGTTCCCATCTGCTCTTGCAGGAGAGCAGATCACGGTCCATCTTCCAGAGAGCACCGGCTCCATTTATCTGGCGCAGCCTGCCGTACTTCGCGGCCGGGTTGGTCACGACGCTCAGGATGTGTGGGGGATGCATCCGCCCGGAGGCACCATCGCTGCTATTCAGCGCCTTGGGTTCAGTGCGGATCTCTCTGACGTCGCGATAGTCGCCGAAAACATGCGCGATTGGGTGCGTCGACTGGCCGCCGTCGAGCTGGGCGGCGGCGAGTAGACGCTGCTCGGCGGCCACGATCGCGGGGGAGGTGTACTTCGTCGATCCGGCGCGCACGTAGATGCTGGTGCCATCCGAGCGGGTGAGCCCGGCCGCGACCGGGGCGTGGTCGACGACTCGGCGGGGGATGGACAGCTCGTCACCGAGCGCGACAGCGACGACCTCACGCAGGGTGTCGGTCCAGGCGGCGGGGGAGACGCGGCCGCGGAGTTGGCGCACGGCTTCGGCGCGGATGTGGTTGGCCTGCCAGGTCGCTCGCTGCTCGGCCATCACATCGACGACCGCGGCCGCGACCCGGCCCGGATCCACCGGTTCCCGCTCCGGAGCCGGGGCTGACAGCATCCGGGCCACCATCGCCTCCACCGCGGCCGCCGAGCCGAGTACCTGTTCGGATTCGGTGCGCCAGTCCTGGCGCTGCTCGGCGCGGGAGCGGGCGTGGTGTTTGCCGCCGCGGGTGGACAGGGTCGCTTCTTCGGCCATCCGCCACAGCTCTTTCGGTGACGGTTCACGTCCGTGGCGGGCTTGGAAGTCGGCCGACATCTGCCCCAGCTTGCCGGTGATCGCTTCGGCACGGGTCGACCACACCGCCGCTAGGCGCGGATCCATGCCGGCTAGCTCCCGGACCGGGCGCTTGCCTGCATCCGGGCGGCCGCGGTCGACGAAGGAGATACCGCTGAGGCTGGTTTCGAGGTGGTGTTCGAGGCGGGAGTTGTAGATCTCCGAGGCCGTGACCGCGTGCTGGTAGGGCATCGCCCCATCCAGCGCCCCCTACTGTCCGGTGGCGCGGCGGACCTTGTTCGAGATCACCACGTGGGTGTGCAGGTCCGGATCGCCCGCGCGGGAATCGCGGTGATCGAACATCGTCGCGATCAACCCGCCCACCTCGACCTGAGCGACGCCACCGGAACCGATACGGGTGAACACCGCATGCTGCTCGAGGAAGCGCAGCGCGTCCTCGATCGCGGCGTGGTGGGCGGCCTCGATCTTCTCCGCCACCTCCCGTGGCGCCAGCGCCCACAGCACGCTCACCGACTTCACCGGCGAGAACGTCAGGTCGAACCCGGCGATCCGCTTGGACTTCGGCCGCACCGCCGTAGCGACCCACGCCGACAACTCCTGCTCGTCACGGGCCGGGTGACCGTGCTCGACGGCGAACATCCGGGCCGCGACCTCGGTCGCGATCCGCTCACGGTCGGCATCGGGGACCGGTGCCGCGGGCAGGTGGCCGTGGGCGGTGTTCCACTCCTGGTAGGCGCGGCGGCACTCGGCGCGGTAGGAGAACTCCTCGACCGAGGGCGTGCTGAACGGCATCCCGATGCGGGCCTTCACCCGCAGTGCGTCCGCCCGGGCGGTGCGGGCGGAGATTCCTTCGGCGCGTTTGGTCGCGACCTCCTCGGCGATCAACGCCTCGGCGTCCGGGTGCAGGCCGCGACCGAACAGCGCCCACATCTGCGGCTCGGCGACCTCTTCACCAGCGGTGATCGACGAGACCACCACACCGTCGTCATCGAGGACGGTCAGGTCCGCCAGCCCCCGAACCCCACCAGCGGCCGGGGGATTCACCGCGCTCGCTGTAGTAGTCGGCCAGGGCCTGGTTCCCGCGCTCGTTCGCATCGTGAGTGGCGATACTGCGCAGGTAATACTCATAGCCGGCGCCACTCGCGATCTTCGCCAGTGACATCACCCCAACCACCGTACCCCGCACCATGTTTCGTGACCGGGGCGTGACCTGCGTGCAAGAGGTTTGGCGGACAAAAGGATCTTCTGATGCGGGGGGATTCGGTGGCGAGTGAAGTGTGCCATTCAGGTGGCGGGCAAGATCCTGACCCTCATGGTGACTATCGCGGTGTTGTTGTAGTTTCCGCCAAAGTTCCCGTCGGCTTTGTGGCTGCCGATCAGTGCGCCGCCGCTGGTTCCGATTCGGTCGGGAAGCAGCAGACCGTCGGCGGGATTCGGGACGGTCAGAAGACGAGCAGAGCCCAGCACCATCTCCATGCGGAAGGGGGTGGGGCTCTTCAGGACCACACTGTCCCATACGGCACTCGGTGTGGTGTTGGCTGCGCTGATCCGGGATGTGATCGCGATGCTCTTTCCCGCGCAGGTCGGAAGGTCGATGGTCATACGAGTCTCCCGCGCGACGGTCTCCGGCAGGTCTGCTGCGCCGTTGTGCACGTACGCCCGCAGGGCTAGCTCTGCGCCCGGCCGAACCTGGAGTGCATCACCGACCCAACCGCCCACCTCGTCGTAGGTGCCTTCCTTCACGAGGAGGAAGTTGCGCTCGTCGCCGTAGTTCGGGTTTTCACGATCGACGTGAAGGCCGGTCCCGGCGCGAAGTCGTAGGGGCCGGGCCCGACCATCTCCCGCTCCGGCCCCCACATGGCGCCGGAGCCGTCAGTAGGGCTTGTGCAGGTATCGCCGCCCGCCCATACCTTGTCCCGATTGATGAAGACGAGGACGGCTGCTGCCAAGAGCGCCAGAGCCAACGGAACCCACAGCACCCTGATCCACCAATCTCGGCGAGATTCCTCGATTTTCCCCTCTGACATCGCGACATCATGCCGTACCAGCGGCGCTCTGCGCCTGGGGTATTGCATGAGAACTTGTCGGTCCTGTTGAAGCCCTGCTCTTTCGCGCGACCTTGCTCAAGGGTGCGGTCGAGGCCGCCGATAGCCCTCTGTCTAGGTGTCTTTCTGGCCGGTCTTAACCTTGCCGTCGCGGATCCGGGCGACGTACTCGCGGGTGAAGCGGGAGTGTCTGGCTACGGCGCTGGGCCCATGCCTTCTACCAGACCGGCCAGGATCTCGCGAACAGCTGCTCGCGGGCGGCTTCGTAGGCGGCGGTCGCCTCGTCGTAGGCCTGGCGGGCACGTTCGATCCGGCGGCCGAGATCCTCGGCTGCGCCCTGGTCGAGGCCATCACCGGCGAAACGATCGAAAGGAGCGTCGCATGAGCGGCGGCTGTGCACCGGACTCGCTGGTCACCCGTATCGAATGGCGGTACCCGTCCTGATCGACCAGCCCGTCACCACCCGGCGGCGGGCACCTGACCACACACCATCGGCGAGGGCCTGAACACCGGCGTCCAGGCCCTCGCCGCGTATCCCGTGCGAACAGGGCCGGGAGATGATTATCGTGAAGCACAGAAAGGGCAGGGGCAGTATGTATCTGGAGACCGAGGGCATCGTTGAAGTACCCGGTGAGCAGAGCGCCGCCGAATGGGGTACCTACTTCCACACCAACCCGCACCACGGAAAAGACCACGCCGCGTTGACCCGCGAGCTGCTCGAGGTGGCCGGCGAAACCCGGCGCCGGCGCCTGTACGGCTGCGACACCGACGACCAGTGGTGGCGCGCCTACTTCCTGGGGGAGGCCCCGCGCCCAGCTGAACTGAACCTTGGTCTTGTGCTGGAGTTGTGGTCGGGCCGACGGGGTGGTCGGTGTGGTGACATGACCGTGCCCTCGGAGTTGCTCCGCGGTCGGGAGCGGTTCCGAGGGCACGGCCAGGGCTGTTATTTCCAGTCGCAGTCGTAGGGCTTGACGTCGTAGAGGCCGAAGTTCGGTTCGACGATCTCGACGCACTTGTCGGTGTCGGCGGCGTAGTCGAACTCGCTGGCCTGCTGCTGGGCGTAGGCGTAGCCGCCCCCGACGATCGCTGCGCAGGCGACGCCGACGATAGGAACGGGAATGCCGAGGACGCCGCATGCGGCTCCGAATCCCACGCCGCCGGCGGTGGTGGTGGCATCGGCCATCAACCGGAACTCCGGAGCCATCTTCTTGACCTCGGACTGCGAGTACCAGGAACTCTTTCCCCAGTCGAAGTCGGCATGCACTGAGGCGTTGGCTGTGGGAGCACCTGTGACTCCGACCAGGACGGCGCCACAGGATGCCGCTGCGACCGTCATTGCTACTCGCGTGATTCTGCTGCTCATCTAACGTCTCCCGTTCCGGATGCAGCCCAGATTTTTGGGATGCGGAGGCCAAGACGCCCGGCTGCGATTCACCCGAGTGATTGTTCGCTCGCAACCATGACAGAACGAGGCTACCGAACGACCACATGCCATGTTGCCCTGCGCATTTCGAAAATCTCACGCTTCCGGCGCGTCACGAAAGACACGCTGGCATCCTTAGGGCAATCTCAGTTTCGGCGGTAGAGGCCGGACCCCTTGAGTCCCGGCCGTCGAGGTCGAGGTCGTGCACCCGATGGACGACACCCCGCCAGCCCGCGCCGGCGATCCGGCCCCGGATTCGTGCCCGGAACCGGAACCCGGCCAGCTCACAACGTCCGCGATGAGCAGCGGTCATGACCTCCCAGCCGCGCCCTGGGGTGGGTTTTCGGGAGGTCGGGGCGGGTAGCGCCAGTGGTGCCGGGGGAGGTTGAGTCCACAGCTTGCTCCGGCCCCGCGGGTCTGGCACTGGCGGGCGATACTGGCCGGGTGTCGAATGATCTAGCCGCGGTGGACGCGGTGGCCGGGGTGTCGTTCACCGCGGGCCGGTTCTGGTTCTGGTTCGCCGGGCAGCGGTGGGAGTGGTCGGGCGAGGCCGCGGCGTTGCACGGTTATCCGGCGGAGTCGATGACGCCGACGATGGATCAGGTCCTCGGGCACAAGCATCCCGCCGATCGGGCCGCGGTCGCCGAGGTTTTGGACGCGATGGTGCGGACCGGTCAGGCGTTCTGCAGCCGTCACCGCATCATCGACACCGGCGGGGTCGAGCGGCAGGTTCTGGTGGTGGGGGAGCAGATGCGTGATGAGGCCGGGGCTGTGGTGGGTTCGACCGGTTACTACATCGACCTGACCGCCGCGGCTGCCCGTGACCGCGCTGAGGCGATCGACGAGGCCATCGACGAGGTGCTGCCGGAGGTGCTGGTCGCGCGGGCGGTGATCGAGCAGGCCAAGGGGGCGGTGATGGCGATGTACGGGGTCAGCGCCGAGCAGGCGTTCAACGTGTTGTCGTGGCGGTCGCAGGAAACCAACACCAAGCTGCGGGTGCTGGCCGGCAAACTCGTCGCCGCTCTGCGCGAGTTCGCCGGCGGGTCCCCCCAAACCCGTACCCGGTTCGATCACCTGCTGCTCACCGCCCACGAACGACCCGATCCGAGCAGTGCAGAGGAAGACTCGAGGCATGGCGAAGCAGCAGTGAGGGAGCAATAGTCTGTGGGGCGCGGGCGCCGATCAAGCGGGAGAGCCGTCGGCTCGGCTCAGAAGGGCATGCACCCCGGCACCCCGATGCCCCCGTCGCCTGCGCTGAAGGTGCCGTAGGTCAGCAGGGAGTTGAGCAGGCACACCGGGTTGCCGAAGTAGCCGGCGGAACCGGTACCAGTGTCGGCGGCAGACACCGAGGACGCGCCGAGCGCGAATCCGGCGGCCATGACCGCAACGAGCCCGCCTCGCAGAAGTTTCTTCATCTCGTCTTTCCTTACGCAGGGGAATCAGCACTGATGTGCCGGACGACCATAGAGGAACTCGCGCGGTGCGAGCCTGCCCCCAATTTAGGGGTGGAGATCGTCCGCCCAGCGAGGAAGGAGGATGTCGGCCCCGAAGTGCGAAGCGTCACAACGATCGCCGCCCCTCGGGAATTCCTTCTGTTCTTCCCTGTATCGGCCGCGTCGTGTTCGTCCTGACGGTGCTGCCCTGACACGCCGGGTGCTTGCCCCCAGAACCGGGGGCATCCTTTTCGAAACTGAAACACTTCATAGTCGCTACCTTGGTGGAACTCTTCACGCCGAAACGGAGCGCACCTGCCATGTTCAACAATCCGACAGCACGCAATCGCACCGTCGCCGCCCTCGCGGCCATCGCTGCGGCGACCATCATGACCACCGCCTCCGCCGGTGCCGAAGCGCAAACCCCCGCCCCGGGTGCTGCAACCCCGCACGTCATCACCGCAGATCCCGGCACCCCCGGGATCTACAAGGACATACTCGCCTGCACCGTGGAGCCGGGCAGTGGCAGCAGCACAGGCAGCACGGGCTTGTGCGGTCCCCGGCCGGTGACTCGCCCGCGATGAAGGCCGAGGCTCAGGACTGAGCGGGCCGGATGCCCTCTGACCGGGGAAGCCTGATGCGGCCCTGAGCGCGAGGCCGGTGTCGCCGCCGACGATCCCTGTGCTGCAGGGCCTGCCTGAACGCAGCGACAGCTGCACAACGGTCGGGCGGAAGGTGACCGACACCGCGGATCTCCACGCCCGCTGGGCGAGGTCAGCCGGTGGGGGCTGTCTCCGATCGGAAGAAATGTCGATCGGTGCAGCGTCGCCGGATGGGCCGGGTGCTTGACCGCGCCCGGCGACGCCGCCGGTATCCGAACACCACACCTGCGCCGAGCCAGGGCGGCCGAAGGGCAGGCAGGTGTGGCGAAGACATTCAACCAGCTACCGGGCCTGCGACCATCCACGGCACTGCTCATGGACACGCCCTGGGATGCCGGGGCGTGTTCGGCCCGCGCTCCTATCGTGTGGCTTCATGTCGAACGAACGCGTCTATCTGACCCCCGAAGCCGCCGCGTCCCTGCCGCACACGCTCCCGCTCCAGTGGGACAGCAACCGCCCAACGATCTGCCACGTCGATGTCGACGCCGCGGTCCCGCAGGACAACGGCTGGCTCAGGATCGTCCTGTCCCAGAACGAGGGCAACCAGTTCGTCCTCAGCCTGCCGCCGACCGCGGTTGCCGCGGTCGTCTGGGTTCAGGGAGCCATGTTCCCAACCTTCTGACCGAGCCGTCCCCGCTCCGGGGCACGCCGCCGCGTGTCGGAGGTGGCAAAGACTTCGATTACTACGCGGCGGTTATCGTGTTCGCGTACACCTGCCACTGGCCTCCGGCCAGGCACTCTGCCACAGAGGAGCCTGGCCCGAGACCGGTAGTAGAGGCGAACTGCCGACCTTTTCATTACGAGTGTTGCAGACGTTTCGGCACCCGGTTCGACCGGACCAACGACGCCCTCTCGCTTACAAGGTAAGCGGTTCGGATAGGCACTCCAGCGCCGATCCGGTGTCTTCGTACTGCCCCACCTGATGATGTGCGACACGCCGACCAACCTAATCAGGTAGTTCCACCGCGCAGGCTGTGCAGCGCGGTGCCCAGGTGGCGTGCGGATCGGTGACGGCCATGTCCGCACGGCCCGATGCAGTTGCTGGTGGTGGTTGCGGGCGCGGCCGACAGCGTCGGCGACCGCCGCGGCCGCGAGCGCCGAGCCCACCGCTCGATCGCCTGTCGGGCAACGGTTCCGGTGGGCAACTGGTAGGGGTTGCGGCGCGGGAACTCGGGGAAGCGCGAGCTGTGCTGAACAATCTTCGCGAGGAGAGGAGCCCGCACGGTGAGTGGCAACAAATGGCCGAACGATGTCCGCGATGCGGCGTTGACGCTGATGAGGCAACTGCATCACCAACATCCGGACGCGACCCGGGGTGCGATATGCGCTGAGGTCGCACGTCGGATGGATCCAGCACCGGCTGTGAACACACTGCTGTGGTGGGGTCGGGCGTACTGCGTCTTCCCCAACATGCCCTCGCTACGGTCGGTGCGCCTCGTCGAGCCGATCGACGAGGCCGAGGCGGTCGATGTCGACGACGTGGAGTCGGTAGGCCCGGTCGACGAGGTGACAGCGGTCGAGGAGGCCGAGACGCTGCAAGAGATGGTCTTCACCCTGCGCACGGCGCTACACGACTGCATGAGGCACGCCGGCGCCAGCGCCGGCGACATCCTGCGTGCGGCCGACCGTCACGCGCTGGCCCTGGAGAACCTGGTCCACGCGCTCGGGGAGGAAGACGCCACAGGCCCGTTCAACCAGCGCGCGATCACCGGGTAGAGACCTCCGATTCCGGCACCGCCGTGTCACGGCAAACACTCGGCGGGGCAGCGCCCATGTTCAGGACGACGGCGGCCGAGCAGGATCACCTTCGGCCGAGAAGTCGGCACGCGCCGCCTTTCCGGACTGCTCCCACCAGGGGGCCTGCTGCGAGAGGGTGGTACGGCTCGCGGCCATGCGTTCGGCTTGGATCGTCTTTTCCGCTGTCGAGAGCACCAGGTAGCTGACGACGCAGAACACCAGACACCACGCGGGAACCGAGACGACCGCGATGATCGCGGCGGTGGACAGCTCGCTCGGCATGCCGGTGGCGGCCATGACACTGCCTATGAGGCCGGTCAGCACCAGGGCGAACAACATCAGACGGTAGAAGGTGAGCAGGGGTTTGACCCGCTCGTAGTGACCCAGCCGCGTCAACACCACCGACGTGTAGGCGATCTGGGCGACGGTGAGACCAGCCACCACCGGCCACAGCCAGACCAGGCTCTCGTCCGCGCCGGCCAACCGAGCCAACGGGGCGGTGAAGGAGTAGGACGCGATGCTCGCCGCCAGGACGACCGCGGCGGCCAAGCCGCCGAGAAGCCGGGGCACGGTGAACACGGCGGGGTGCGGCGGACGGTTCATCCGGGTTCCTCCTGCAAGGTCGGGCCGCCGGCGCGCGGTCGGTACTGCCCAGGGTAGGAGCGCATTGCCGGATCTGATCGGCAATCGCGCTGTGAGACAACTTCTTCCGGTATCGCCGAGATCGCAGGGGAGAAGAGGTCACCTCCGCTCCGCGCGTCGCCGGACCGAGCGTCGAGTGGATGCGCAGCACTCGCGCACAGATACTCACCGGTAGCGAAGAGACCGCACACGAGCTCAGTGACCGACTTGAGGCACAAACCGGAGCCGCTGGTTCATTGCGCCATTACGGTTCCGGGATGCCTCAAGAATCCTGGGTCCCCAAGCTGCATCGCGGGTTCGAGATCCGTGATGAGCTACGCGACTACCTGGTAGAGCAGGCCAATGCGCCCCGCCCGGCCAGATACGAGACGAACGCCGACGAGCACACCAACCGGCGAGTCTGGGCTCAGTGGGTTGCCGAGACGGTGCCGTCCTACGAGCGTGCAGCCGTGCTGCTGGGAGACGCCATCCATAACCTGCGCGCCGCGATGGACCATGCGGTGTGGGCGATCACCCCGGAGGCCGTCCGACTGGCATACCCGCGACGAGTCGCGTTTCCGCTGCACTCCACCGAGAAGTTGTACAAGGATTGGTTGAAGAGCAGGAAGAGCTGGTATGGCCCGACCGTACTCGCAGTCTTCGAGTGGGCACAGCCGTACGCAGCCTCGGCCAACGAAATTCATCCGCTGCACATCCTGCAGTACCTGTCCAACACCGATAAACACCAGCTGCTCAACGTCGTTGCGAACAACCAAGTGAATCTCGCCGAGATCACTGTGGAACCAAAGCCCGAAGGCGGGGTGGTCTCATCGGTCAACGAAGGCGTGGTCGAGCCCGGAACCGTGCTGGCACGGGTGGAGTTTCCACGTCACGAAGCCAAAAGCCCCGGCGAACGAACTTCAATGGACATCAAGGGCGTCTTCGCCTACGAGCAGGTGGTGCGATACGTCGACATCAGCGAGAACGAGCGCTGGCTCCCGGTTGGTGAGGTGATGAACCGCATCGGCCCGATGGTGGTCGAGGCGGTCGGCTACGTCATCTCCGCCGATCTGAAGGATCGCGGTTTGTACACCGAGCCGTCCGCGACCACGGACAGTGTTCAGTCCGACAGCGATAGCGCATAGCGGCAGGCGTACGGGCCGCACCGGTTGCCTGATAACTAACCCCACCGCGACGCCGGCGCGAGGTCGGCGATCACGGAGAGGAACCGCGCACCGCGGCGGCGTCCAGGCGCGCGAGCTCGCCATCGGATACGCCTCGACGAATACCGCCGCCACGGCATCGGTCGACCGATCGGACACTGGGGCGGGCGGATGATCTGGCAGCTGGCCGACAGCGCGGAACTACTCGTCGCCTGGCGCCGGGTAGGTATCGGCGACACCGCCGATCGTTCGGAAATCGTTCGTTTTCCGAACGCATAGCCAGCTTTCGGGCGGCGGTCTTTCCTGGACGCCGGGGAGTCATCGTTCCAGGAGGTCTTCGACCGCATCCTCAAGCACGGAGGCGAACGCGAGGGCGTTTCCCAGCAGAGCGCGCTCTCCATGACCGGGCAACCGAGGTCGCCGGTGGCTGGCTTGGGCGGAAGGAAGCCGTAGAGTTCAACTTCGTCGTGCCAGGCGCTGTGGACGGCATCGAGGCTGGAGCGGCGCTGGGTCGCGCAGTCCGAGCGCGGCGGGCCGGGCGGCATGCAGGCGCGGCTGAGGTAGCGGCCGGGCTGAGACAATGAATGTCGTGAATCCCTATGAGGCGGTGCGTTTAGTCGAACTTGATCTGCGCCAACTGGTGCGCGTCGTGTTGGGATCGTCCTGGTTGGAGGCGGCGCGCGCGGGTGGGGTTGTAGACGTGGCGAAGCTCGAAGCAAAGGTGAATGACGAGCGCGGCCGGCGCCCTGCAACGGTGGTGAGCACCGACTTGATCGAGTACACCGAGTTCACCCAGCTTCAGGCTCTGATCTTGGAGGAGCGATGGGATGCGTTCGCTCCAGCGTTGGGCAAAAAGAAGCACATCGAGACGTATCTGTCGAAGATCGCCGGGTTCCGTAACCCCACGATGCACGCCCGGGCCCTGCTTCCGTTCGAAGAGCACCTCGTTCTCGGAATTTCTGGCGAACTCCGGAACCGCATCGCGATCTATCGCAACACCAAGGAGCAGTCGAGCATGTACTACCCCGTCGTCGACTCGATCACCGACAACTTCGGTAACACCCATGACGGCGTCACGAACGCGATCATCCAAACCGGGGTGCGGATGGGGATCGGCGAGACGGTTACATTCACTTGCCGCGCCACTGACCCCGAGGACCGACAGCTGCACTGGCGGCTCTGCAACAACGCTGCCGGTCACCCCGACAGTCAGACCGACGAGGCCACAGGGAACGAAGTCGTCCTGTCCTACACCTTTACCCGCGCCGACGTCGGTGAGCGGGTACCTCTGCTCGTCACCCTCCGCAGCAGTGGTGAATTTCATCGCCTACCCGGCCCCTCGGCGTGGGATGCAACCGCGATGTTTCACTACGCCGTGAACCCGCCCTCCGGCCGCCGTTGATCCGGTATAGGTGACTACTACGTAGAGGTGCAGGTCAACCCGTCACCTCTACGTGCAGCAGTCCCGTCTGAACCGCGACGGGACATCACGAACTACCGGTCTGTGGGGGAGACAGGCGTCGCGTCATGTAGGGGTTTGAGCCGGGCACCAAACGCACTACGTCGCCGGGCTGCACACCGGATACAGCCGCAGGATCTGCGTAGCGTGCTGTGGGTGTGTGGGTGATGAATCGGTCATCGAACGTGATGGTGCGGCCGTCGTACTTGATCGTCAAGGGCCTGATGACCATCAGTGCGAACTCAGTTTCACTGCTACGAGCGGTCACGGCCTTGGGGTCGGTGACGTGCATGTCGACACCGTCCCATTCGTCTTCGACGATTTCGCCTCGCACGATCGCAGCGGCGTCGAGGATCTGGTGATACTCGCTGGAGTTGAGCCTGTAGGGCATTGTCAGCGAAGCAAGAGTGCGGCGCTGGAGCTCCACCAGTGCCGCGGCCAGCTCAGCCCATGTGTGGCTCCTTTGCCAGAGATCCTCATCTCGATCGACGTGCTTCCACGGAGGAAGAAGCGCCGGCCCACCTGCCACGGCCAGAGTGACAGAGGAGGAGCCACTGAACAGCTCTTCCATAGCCTGCAGGGTATGAAGCACAAGTCGGGGTGGCTGTCCGCCGACTTCGTGAGGTGTGATGCAGAGTTCGGCTGTGTGGTCGGCGTTGTTGCCGAGGAACTCCACCGTGATGGCGCCAGCTCTGTCAGTGCCTGCGAGTCGGATGCCTTGACCATTCAGGCCTCGTGTCTGCTCGATGGCGATGAGCTCGACACATCGGCCTGACGGCTCAATCCTCAGCTCCAGGTCTAGGCCCGAGCTTTGTGAGGTAGCTGCGGCACCTATCTGGATCAAAGCCTCACCCAACGGCGGTGTTGCGCCTGGGGGGCCTTCTGCGCCGATGATGCGGGCAGGCAGAGGTATATCAGGAGCCACGCCGTAGGTGAAGAATCTGTGGAGTGCGTCGTGCTCGGGTGATCCTGGCTCGGCGGCCATCGTGACGGTGGTTGAGAGCGGACGAAGCCGGAATGACTCCGCGCAGCGCGGGGAGACACGCAGAACCCACAGGTGGTTGTCACCGACTTCACGGGCGATGACAGTGCACTCCTCGCTGTCGGCCCCTGCCAGGGCGCCAAGCTCGATGGATGCCTTGTTCAGGCTGCCCAACCGACCCACCCGAATCTCGGAGGCGTAATGGTAGAACGGGTCGACTTCATCTAGTGCGCTCGCCAGCGCCCGCTGACGAGCGCCGATCGCGGACAGCAGGTCCTCCCCCTCGGAGTCGGGTAGTTCCCGTGCCGCAGAGAGGGCTTGCGCCATCAGCTCTTCGGTCCGGCTCCGTCCGTCGCCGAAGTAATAGTCGACCAAACGGCTGTTCTGCGAGGCACGCACATCGAGGTTCGTCCTTCCCAGCCAGGTGACTTCATCGAGGCCGGCAGCTGAGGTCAGGTTCTGTAGCCATTCCAGACGTTCGTTCGTCGGATTCCACGGCGTTACCAATGTCCATGACCTCACCGCCAGTCGTGGGAGCGTCTTCTCCACGAACTCATGCCATGAGCTCTCGATGTTGGTCAGCTGCTTGCTGGTCAGCGGCCTGGTGAACCGTTTGACTTGATAGATGTCGAAGCGGTGGTCGCCGGTGGGGATTCGGATGTCGATCCCGCGGTCACCCCGGGAGGGCGTGATGATGTTGCCGCGTGGATGCTCTAGTAATAAGAGGGCCGCGACGAACTCTTCCACCGCTTCTCCCGACATGAGCTCCCAGTTCACACGGGCCATCATCATGCACCTAGAAAAGCACACGACCCCCGTGTCGAGACCGTCTCCTGGTCAGGCCGTGGTGGAGCCGGGGATCCGCAGGTAGCTGTAGACGGTCTCGCGGCTGACACCGAACTCCTTGGCTAGTACGGATTTCGGCTCTCCCGCGGCGGCACGGTCTCGCAGCAGGGCGACCTGGTCGGTGGTCAGGGCGGGCTTGCGGCCCTTATAGGCGCCGCGAGCCTTCGCCGCGGCGATGCCCTCGCGCTGGCGTTCCAGGATCAGTGCGCGTTCGAATTCGGCGAAGGCGCCCATTACCGACAGCATCAGGGTGGCCATCGGGGAGTCCTCGCCGGTGAAGGTCAGTGCCTCCTTGACGAACTCGACGCGGACGCCCTTGTCGGTGAGCTGTCGGACGAGGCGGCGGAGGTCGTCGAGGTTGCGGGCGAGGCGGTCCATGGAGTGCACGAGCACGGTGTCGCCGTCGCGGACGAAAGCGAGCATCTCCTGCAGCGCAGGCCGTTCGGCGTTCTTGCCGGTGACCTTGTCGGTGAAGAGGCGCTCGACGTCGATGCCGTCGAGTTGTCGGTCGGTGTTCTGGTCGACGGTCGAGACCCTGATGTAGCCGACGCGCACCGCGCCCTCCCGTATTCGCCTGGAACCGGCTGCGATTGCGGCTGGCTGTCAGGTTGAAATCTAAGAACTCACCGGACGAGTGTCAAGAAATTCGGTTTCGGACTCTATTCGGACGCGAAACGCCCCGGTCACGGGTGTCTAGTTGGGCTCTACCCCAACCAGGCACCCTAAGTTCACCGCTCATTGGAGATTCAGGTGTACCTGCTCGGTAAGTGGATGGCCTGGATCTAGGACTCGCTTGCAATCGGTGAGCAGTTGTTTGAACAGGTCGATTGCTTCATCGACTCGCCCTGCCTCCCGGTAGGTCTCGGCGAGGTTGTTGCGGGTTTTCAGGGTGTCGGGGTGGTCGGTGCCGAGGATCCGTTGCCGGTCGGTGAGCACCTGTTCGTACAGAGTGATGGCTTCGCTGACGCGTCCAGCCGATTCGTAGGCGCCAGCGAGGTTGTGGCGGGTGTTCAGGGTGCTGGGGTGGTCGGCGCCCAGGATGCGTTGCCGGTCGGTGAGTACCTGTTCGAACAGGTCGATCGCTTCACCGAGCCGCCCCGCCTCCCGGTAGGTGAGGG
>NZ_BDBT01000049.1 GCF_001613125.1 Nocardia shimofusensis NBRC 100134 | reverse complement strand
TGAGCCTCCGCGATGCGATCCGAGCTGCGCGTCAACGGCCCTCGCGGACAAGTTACTGCATATTCTCGGCCGGGGGAATCAGGTGCCGGCAATGTACCGGTGCGCGACACGCCGTCGGCGTGGTTCGGAGCGGACAGGAATGCCTGTTCACTTGTTCTCCTCGGTCCGTCGGTAGCGCAGCCGTGTGACCGGTGTGTATGCCCGCGAGCCCGGCTGGAGCGGCCTCGACGCGCGGTCGGCCGGATCGGGATTCGATGGACCGTTGTTCCGTCCGTAACGCTGGCGTACCGTTGATATTCATTCTCGACGACGATTATGGACGGGGTGGGCGGATGACCACAGCCGCTAGGGGCCGGGGCACCGATCCGGTGCCCGGCGATGAACGGGTCCGCAGCGTGCGCGGGATCGGCTCGGCGTCGCTATCGGGAAGAATGGGTGGTCACTTTTCGGTCGGCGCGTCCAGTCCGGTTTCCGCGCCTCCTCCGGGCGGTGACACGCCGTTGACGCGCGCCTGCCGCGAGCTGGCCGCCGCCGCACTCGCCGACGCCGACCCCACCGTCGTGACCGCGCGCCTGGTGGAGGCCGCTGCCGCGTGCGCACGCGAAGGAGTCGCACTCGGCGCGGTGCACCGGGCCGTCTTCGACAATGTCCGGCGCGAATTCGAGCAGTTGCGCACGCCTGCCACCCCGGCGGGAGCCGATCGGCGGCTGTGGGAGACGCTCGAGAACATCACCGTCGCGGTTTCGGTCGGCTACCTCGACGAGGCGCGCACCATCGGCGCCCAGCACCACAATGCCCTGGACACGGTCACCGCTTCGCTGCTCGGCGGCATCGCCGACCCCACCGAGGCCGACGACTGCGGTATCGAACTCGCCGCCTCGTACTCCGTGCTCGCCGTCGCGCTGCCTCCGCCTCGCACCGATTCCGATGCCGCGCAATCCTTCCGGACAGGGCCGGTACTGTCCGCCGCTCCCGACGGCCGTCGCGAATCCGGGGGCGGGCAGATGCTGCGCCGGGTGCGCGCGGCGCTCGCCGAGCGAGGGGGCCCGAATGTGCTGTCCCTGCTCGGCCGTGACGGCGGAACAGTACTCGTGCCCGCCTCGGCTTCCAGCCGTCCCGACATGGCACACCTGGTCGTCGCGCTCACCGAGGCCGCGGGCGCGCCGATCACCGCGACCGTGGTGACCGCCGCGCCTCGTGTCGAGCTGCCCGCGTCCGCGGACTGCGCGCACGAACTGCTCGACATGGTGCGCCGCCTGCGCATGGACCCCGGCCTCTACCGCATGGCCGATCTGGCACTCGAATACCAGATCACCCGTCCCGGGCCGGGTCTCGACCATCTCGGCACGGTCCTCGATCCGCTCGACGCCCAGCCCAAACTGCTCGAGACCCTGCGCTGTCACATCGGTAACGGGCTCAATCGGCAGCGCACCGCCCGCATGCTCGACCTGCACACCAACGGCCTGGACTACCGCCTGCGCCGGATCGGCAGGCTGACCGGTCACGACCCCGGCGACGCCCGCGGAATCTGTTACCTGCGTGCGGCATTGGTCGCCCGCAGCTACCGCGAACAGGAGCGATAGGCGGTCGGTGCGACGGGTGGGATTCCCCACAGCTGGCCGGGTGTCATCGGCGTGGTGTCCTGGGTACGCCCCATCGAAGGACCGCTGAACGACACAGCCCGGCTGACGCTGCAGGCCCTTGGCGCACGCCTCGACGGTTGCCGTGGCCGGGCGGACAAGGAGCGCCCCCGTTGGAGCAAGTACTACGTCCACTGATCGTCTTCGCCGCGACCATCGCGGTCACCGTCTGCGTCGGCCTGCTGATGGGCAGGCTGCTGCGCTTCAGTGCGCAGAAACGACCCCGCTCCAGACTGCCGCTGCTGCTGCGCCGGGTGCAGCTGCCGTTGCAGATCTTCCTCGGCGCGGTCGCCTTGCACACCACCTATCCGCTGGCCGAGCTGGAGCTGCGCCAGGATGGTGTGATCCGAAATCTGCTCGCCACCACCGCGATCCTGGCCGCGATCTGGCTGGTAGTGCGCGGTGTCGACGTGGCCGCGGAGAACATGCTGCACTCCTACGCCGACCGGACCCGCGAGGTCGCCAAGGTGCGCCAGCTGCGCACCCAGCTCGGCCTGGTCCGCCGGATCGTCACCGCCATCCTCGCGGTCAGCACCGCCGCGGTCGCCATCCTGCTGCTCGTGCCGAGCCTGCGCACACTGGGCACCTCGCTGCTCGCCTCGGCAGGCGTGATCGGCATCATCGCCGGTGTGGCGGCGCAGTCGACCTTGAGCAATCTGATCGCCGGCCTGCAGATCGCCTTCGGTGATTCGGTGAAGATCGGCGACACCGTGGTCGTCGAGGGGGAGTGGGGCACCGTCGAGGACATCAGTCTCGCCTTCCTCACCGTGCGTATCTGGGACGATCGCAGGCTGACCATGCCGGTCTCGTACTTCAACAGCCAGCCCTACGAGAACTGGTCGCGCGGCGGCTCGCAGATCACCGGAACGGTCTTCCTGCATCTGGATCACAGCGCGCCGGTGGCGCTGCTGCGCGAACACCTCGGCGAGTTCCTGAAGGATCGCCAGGACTGGGACGGTCGCAGTTACGGCCTGGTGGTCACCGACAGCACGCCCACCGCGATCGTGGTCCGCGCGACCATGACCGCGGCCGACGCCGACGACGTGTGGACGCTGCGCTGCGCGGTCCGCGAGGAATTGCTCGGCTGGCTGTGGCGCGAGCACCCCTACGCGCTGCCCAAGATCCCCACCCAGCTCACCGCGGGATCCGATGCGCCCGGCCCGGTCGCCGATCGCGACGAGAGCGCCGATCGCGAGGACTCCGCTCGCGGGGATGCTCGACACAAGCACCTGGTGTCGTCGAACGGGCGCGCGCACGATTGACGCGGCGGCCGCGCTTCATCACCGGGCGCGGGGGCAGCGTCGCCACGGTGCGCCTGGTCGACCGCGGCACCGGCGCCACGCCAGACGAAACGTCCCCACCAGACGAAACGTCGAGGACAAACGAACGGGGCCGCCGTCCGATCTTCCGGACAGGCGGCCCCGTTCGCGTGACGGGCGCGGGATCAGTTGAAGCCGAGCAGCGCGGAGGAGAGCTCGGTGACATCGAGCACCTCCAGCGCCTGCTGACGCACCTCCGGGCAGGCCTGTGTGGTCACCGTGTCGACGATGGTCTTGTCGCGGATGATGTCGTCGTTGAGGCCTTCGTTACGGGCGGCCCAGTTCTGCACGGTGCCGTTGAAGGTCACCTTCGCCAGGGTCGGGCCCTGCTCGCGCCAGTTGTCGAGCTCGGGCTCGATCATGTCGCAGAGCTGCTGTGCGGCCTCCGGGGAGATGACCGGCGTCTCGGACTCGGTGGTGTCGGTGCCGGTGGTCGGCTCGGACTCCGGCGTGGTGACCTCCACCGAGATGGACGGCGCGGTGGTGGTGTCGTTGGTGCCGTCGCCGTCGTCGGTACAGCCGGTGAGCGCCGCGCCGGTCATCAGCGCGCCCGCAGTCAGCAGTGTGACGTACTTGCGATCGAGTTTCATCAGGATTTCTCCTCCAGGTCGGGTACGGCGGCAATACCCGATGTGCCCGGGTCGAATCGGCGGCGGATCGTCCCGAGAGCCGGTGTCCGCGAACGCGTCCCGCGAGTGCTGAAAGTTTTCTGTGACGCCCGGTTGTGCGCGAGGCCACAACCAGCTCCAACGAGGCAGCTCCTGCCCTTTATGGTCACCTGTCCATGACCCCTGGGCCTTCAGTCGAGTTGACGCTCTGAGAAATTCAGCCCTAATGTTTCTCATGTTCTCAGGGGAGTGTCGGGCAGTTGAATTCTGAGCCGGAAAGTATTGTATGACAACGGAATTCGTGGTTCTGGAACAAACCAGGCGGCATCTCGGCAAAGCCAGGGCGCAGCTGGGAAGCCTGCTCGGCGGGCTGGTGGAACATCGCTCCGAGGGAGCGCGACTGTGGACCGCCGACGGCCTCGAGTTCCTCAACTGTGGCGGCTACGGTGTGTTCCTGCTGGGCGCCCGCCATCCGAAAGTGATCGAGGCGGTCACCGGGCAACTCGGCCGTCATCCGGTCGGCACCCGCGGCCTGCTCGAAGCCTCCGCCGCGACCGCCGCGGCCGCGCTGGCCGAGATAGCGCCGGCCGGACTCACCAAGGTGTACTTCGCCGGCGCGGGTACCGAGGCCACCGAAGCGGCCCTGAAAATGGCCGCCATCCAGGGCCGGACCAGGCTGATCGGCGCCGACGGCGGCTACCACGGCAAGACCCTCGGCGCGTTGTCGCTGACGGCCAACGACACCTACCAGATCCCCTTCCGTGGACTGCTGCACGGCGCGACCCGCGTCCCCTACGGTGACGCCGACGCCCTCGACGCGGCCCTCGGCGCCGACGGATCGGACGCCTGCGTGGTGCTCGAGCCCATCCAGGGCGAGGGTGGGGTGCGAATCCCGCCCGCGGGCTATCTGAGCCGCGTTCAGCAACTGTGCCGCGAACGCGGCGCCATGCTGGTGCTCGATGAGATCATGACCGGCCTCGGCCGCACCGGAACCTGGTGGCGCGGCGAGATCGAGCAGATCACCCCCGACGTGCTCCTGGTCGGCAAGAGCCTCGGCGGCGGCATCCTGCCGGTCTCGGCGGCCGTCGCGACCGAGGAGGCCTATGCGGCCTTCGACGCCGACCTGTGCCTGCACACCTCCACCTTCTCAGCCGCCCCGCTCGGCATGGCAGCCGCGGCGGCCACCCTGGGGGTGCTGCACGAGGAGAACCTGGTCGAGGCCTCGGCCCGCCTCGGCGAACGCCTGCTCGCCCGCCTCACCGAGATCCGCGACCGCACCTGTCCGCAGCAGTTGATCGACATCCGCGGCGCCGGAACACTTTTCGGCCTCCAGTTCGCCGACGGCGGTCTGGCCGGGGAGTTCCTGCTGGAGATGATCGACGCCCGCGTGATCGTCAACCATTCGCTCAACGCCGGCCCGGTGCTGCGCCTGACCCCACCGGCCAACCTGCAGCCACTCGACGAGGCATGGCTGCTCGAGGCCTTCGAGAAAGCCTGCGTGCGCCTCGCGGCCCACGCGATCTGACTTCTGCGAGGAGACAACGTGAAGATCTTCGTCACCGGCGGCGCCGGTGTCGTCGGGGTACCGCTGATCCGGATGCTCGACGCCCGGCACGAGGTCATCGCCCTCACCCATACCCGGCCCGTCCCCGGCGCCGAGGTGGTACGCGGTGACATCACCGCCCCCGGCCTCGGCCTCGATACCGAGGACATGGCACGCGTCCTGGACGGCCTCGACCTGGTGGTGCACTGTGCGGCCAGCGTCGATTTCGCCGCGGGCCCGGACACCCTGCACGCGGTCAATGTCACCGGCACCCAGCGGGTGCTCGATCTGGCGGCCGAGGCGGGCGCGCGCCTGGTGCACGTGAGCACCGCGTTCGTCGACATCGATCCGCCCGAGGACATCACCGGTGGGCACGCCACCCTGCTGCCCGGCCAGTACATCGCTGCCAAGCGCGTCGGCGAGTCCGAGGTGCGCGCCAGCGGCCTGACCCACACCATCGTGCGCCCGTCGGCTGTCGCCGGCCATTCCCGCACCGGCGAGATCACTGAATACCAAGGCGTGCACAGCATGTCACGCGCCCTGTTGCGCGGTTCGGTGCCGTTGTTCCTGTGCGCCGGCTACGCGCGCTACGACCTGGTGCCCTGTGACGTGGTGGCCGCGGTGATCGCCGCCGTCGCCGAACTCCCCGACGCCCCGGCGACCGTATGGGCCACCATCGGCCCGAACTCGTTCACCGCCGACCGGCTGCTCGAGATCCTCGACGAGACCTTCGACGAGTACGGCCTGCCCCGGCGCGGCCCGCGTCGCGCCGACCCCGAGGTCTTCCGGCGACTGCTCGAGCCCGCCTTCTTCGACGAGCTGCGGCCGGCGGAGAAGACCAAGATGGCCAACCTGATGTCCACCGTGGCCTCGCTGTTCCAGGCCGATCCGATGCCTACCTCGCTGGGCACGATTCCCGGTGCGCCCCAGGCTTTCTCGACATTCGACGCGGAAGAGGTCATGCGCACCACCTTCCGCACCGTGATCGCCCGCGAGGGCATGGCGCAGGCCCCGGCCGCGCTCGACCGCAAAGAGGTGATGGTCTGATGGCCGAACGTTCCGTGGCAGTCCGCGCCCAGGTCCGCGATGTCGATCCCGACGCGGCCTTCGCCCGCCTGCGCGACTTTCCCTCCTACGCCGAGCACGCCGAGGTGGTGCGCGGCATCAGCCTCGACGTCGACGCCCAGGGCAACCAGGTCAGCAGCTGGTCGGTGTGGTTCCGCAACGGCCTGCTGGAGTGGACCGAACGCGATCTCGTCGACGAGACCGCCCGCACCTTGTCCTTCCAGCAGGTCACCGGTGACCTCGCCCGCTTCGACGGCGCCTGGCAGGTCGCCGAACAGGACGCGGGGGTGACGGTCAGTTTCAACGCCGTCATCGACCTCGGCATCCCGTCGCTGGCCGACATGCTCGACCCGCTGGCCGAACGCGCGGTGCGCACCAACACCACCGACATCCTGCGCGGATTGTTCGGTCCCGACATCGAATTCGGCAGCGCCGCATCATGAGTCCCCGGCCCACCCGGCTCTACGAGGCGGTCGCCGCCGCCATGGACGCGGCCCCCGAAGCCACGGTCTCGACCTTGCGCGAGACCCGCACCTTCGCCGAGCTGCGCACCGACGCCGTCCGCCGGGCCGATCTGCTCGACGCCGTCGCCCCGCGCGGCGGCAGCCGGATCCTGGTGACCCTGGCCAACCACCCCGACTACATCGCGACCCTGCTGGCCATCTGGTCGCGCGCGGACCTGCCGATCCTGGCCGATCCGAGCCTGGGCGCGGCCGAGATCGCCACCCTGGTGCGGGGCTGCGGCATCGACGCCGTCGTGCAAGCACCGCTACCCGGCGCTGCCCGCGCCGCTGTCGCCGAAGGCGATACTCATGCCGCTGTCGCCGAAGGCGATACTCGAGCCGCTACTGTCGCCGAAGCGGCCTCCGTCGCGCTCGACGAACGGCAACTGGCGGTGGCGACCGGATTCAGTGGCGAACGCCCTGATCTGGCGCCGGGCACCGAACTGGGCAGGCTGACCTCCGGCTCCACCCGGGCCCCGGCCTGCATCGAGTTCTCCGCCGACGCGGTCCTCGCCGCGGCCCGCACCTGGGCCGAGGCTTCCGCGCTGACCTCCGCCGATCTGAGCCTGTGCTTCGCGGGCATCTACAACGGCCTGGCCTTCAACACCACCCTCATGCCGAGCCTGCTGACCGGCGCGAGCCTGGTCCTGCCCGGCGGTATGCCCAGTGGCGGCGCGATCATTCGCCACGTCACCACCTTCGGCCCCAGCATCCTGGTCGCCTTCCCCGCCGCCTACGAACGCCTCACCGACTACACGCGCGCCTCCCTGGCGGCGGCGACCCAGCAAGCGCTGCGAGGCATCCGGTTGCGCCTGTCCTCCGCGGCGGCGCTCTCCCCGACGGTCGCCGAGCACGTCGCACTTCTGTCCGGCCCCGTCTCGGACTACTACGGCATCGCCGAAACCGGCCCGGTCACCTTCGCCGACGGCACCCGCCCGGAAGGCAAGGGCTTGCTCCTGCCCGGCGTCACCGTCGACACCCGCCCGCGCCACGACGGCGCCGAGGTGCTGCACGTGCGCACCGCGTCCATGGGCACGCGCTACCTGAACTACCCCGGCGAGTTCGAACGCGCCATCGCCGAAGACGGCAGCTACATCACCTCCGACACCGGTTCGGTACGCGAGGGCGAACTCTTCCTCACCGGCCGAGCTCAGCCGATCCTGAACATCGGCGGCCGCAAGTTCACCGTCGAGTCCGTCGCCGACGCCATCATCGCGCACCCCGATGTCGCCGACTGCCGGGTGCTGGCCCTGACCACTCCCAGCGGCCGCGACTGTGTCGGCGCGGCCGTGCAGACCAGCACCGGCCTCGATCCAGCGGAACTGCGGGCTTTCCTGCGTGAGCGGCTCGCCGACTACAAAGTCCCCGAGGTGCTCGTCACCGTCGCCGATCTGCCGCGCGGCGCCACCGGCAAGGTCAAGGCCGAAGCCGTGCGCGCGCTCTTGACCACCTCGTTCCAGCAACCGGTCACAGGAGGCCGCTGATGTCCGATGTCCTGCAGGATTCGCTGACCAAGACCGTCGCCGAGATGGTCGCCAAGGCCACCGACGGCACCGTCGACGCCGAGACCGCCCAGCGCTCCGACCAGACCTTCGCCGACGCGGGGATGACCTCGCTGGCGTTCCTGCGCCTGGTCGACGCGCTCGAGATCCGCTACGGCGTCGAGATCGATCTGGAGAACGATCTCGACCACATGCGCACCGTCCCCGCCATCGTGGCCTACCTGAGGAACCAGGGTGTCGCCGACGCCTGACCGCCCCGTCGCCGTCGTCGGCGCCACCGGCAGGCTGGGCCGCGCGGTGACCGACGCCTGCGCGCGCCACGGCGTGCGGGTCACCACCGTCGCGGACTCGACCGGCTGGACCCTCGGCGAGGTACCCGCCGGCGTCGTCATCGATGCCAGCAGACCCGACGCTCTCGATGCCGTCGCCGAGCACTGTGCCGCCACCGGCGCTGCCCTGCTCTCCTGTGTCTCCGGCCGCCCGCCGCAGTCCGAGGCCACGCTTTCCGCACTGTCGCAACAGGTTCCGGTGCTGATCGCCGCCAATCTCAGTCCGCTGCACTGGTTGCAGGCGCGCGCAGCCGAACTCGCCGCGCGCCTGGCCCTCGCCCTGGTGCCGGACGCCGAATTCACCGTCATCGACCGGCATCCCACCACCAAACTGGACGCGCCCTCGGCCACCGCGAAGAATCTCGCCGCACTGCTGCCCGAGCGGACCACGGTCCTCGCCCAGCGCTACGGCCACGCCGTCAGCGACCATCACGTCGTCCTCACCGCGGGCGCGGAGAGCTGGGAGCTGAGCCATCGCGTGCGTGACCTGCGCGGACCCGCCACCGCCGCCCTCACCCTGGCCGCCTGGCTCGAACAGGCCCGCCCCGGCCTGTACACGGCCGCCGACGTATTCGCCGAACTCGCGGGAGCCCCGGCATGACCGCCACCCTCGCCACCGCCGACCGCCTGCGGGCGCTGCTCACCGGCCAGGCCGACACGGTCACCGCCTACGAACAGGCCGGACGTTTCCCCGCCGAGCTGTTCACCGGCATCATGGCCACCGGCCTGGCCACCCCGGTCGTCGAAGGCGAGCCGGGCGCGGTGCGCGAGTTCTGCGCGAATATCTCCGTCATCGCCGAGAACTGGCTCGCCCTGGCCGAATCCGTGCACCTGCAAACTCTCGTCGGCCTCACCGTCGCCCGCCACGCCCAGCCCGCGCTGCGCGACGACCTGGTCCCCGCCCTGGCCGAAGGCCGCACCCTCGGCGGGAATTGCGTCAGCGAACCCGCCGCGGGCTCGGACATGTCGGCCATCGAACTGCGCGCCGACCGCACCGACACCGGCTTCACCCTGCACGGCACCAAGACCTGGGCAGGTCACGCCCCCGTCGCCGGCGTTCTCGTCGTCTACGCCCGCACCAGCGCGGCCGGCCTCGGTGGTCTCACCTGCCTCGCCGTCGACCCGGCCACCCCCGGAGTCACCATCGCCCCCGCCGCGCACAAACACGGCGCCGCCGCGCTGCCCAGCGCGGACGTGCATTTCGACGGCGCCCACGTGTCCGCCGAGCGGGTACTCGGCCGGGTCAACCGCGGCGCCCGCGTCGCCGACGACATGTTCACCCAGGGGCGCGTCGGCCTGGCCGCCTGCGCCGTCGGTCTGAGCGCGGCCGCCGTCCGCCGCGCCACCGACTACGCCAAGACCCGAATCCAGTTCGGCGTCCCCATCATTCGTCACCAGGCGATCGGCCATCTGCTCGCCGACATGACCACCCAGCTCGCCGCCGCGCGCCAGCTGCTCGCCCTGGCCTGCGACGAGATCGACGCGGGCGGTCCCGACTCCGACCTGCTCGCCGCCCAGGCCAAGCTGTTCGCCACCGACACGGCGATGCGGGTCACCACCGACGCCGTTCAGATCCTCGGCGCCGCCGCCTACCTGCCCGGCGAGTCCGCGGAACGGTGGATGCGCGAGGCCAAGCTACTGCAGATCATCCAGGGCACCAACCAGATCCAGCGCAACGCCATCGCGGCACGACTGTGAGGGAACGTATGACCTCCGCATTGGTGATCCAAGCGGCGATCGGTGCGCGAGCACTGTCGTCGGGCGGACACGACGATTTCAACCAGGGCCAGATCTCGGTCCGCAGGCCCGGCGACGGCCGCTTCTCCATCAAGGGCGCCCTCGTCGGCTTCGACGAGGCGACCCCGGCCGATTTCGTCGACGTCGCTGTCGACGCCGCCGAAACCCCGGACCCGCAGGCTCCACCGGAACTTCCTCTGCACCAGGCGATCTACGCCGCTCGCCCCGACGTCGCGGGCATCGTGCACAGCCACGCTCCCGCGAGCCTCGTCTTCGGCGCTCTCGAGGCCGATCTGGTCCCGCTCAGTCACGAGGGCGCCCTGCTCGCCGGTGAAGTGCACCGCTTCCACGACACCAGTAACACCGTGCTGACCCTCGACGTCGGCGAGGGCATCGCGAAGACCCTCGACCGAGGCGTCGGGGTGTTCCTGGTCAATCACGGCAGCGTCATCGTCGGCCGTAGCGTCCGCCACGCCGTCGTCTTCGCCCTCATGCTCGAGCGCGCCTGCCGCCTGCAACTCGACGCCCTGGCCTCCGGCCGTCCGTTCTCCACCTCGAACGCCCTGGACGTCGCCGCCAAACGCGACTACATCTTCGCCGACCTCTCGGTGCGCTCCTACTGGGAACACACCCGCCGCCGCGTGCACCGCCTGCACGCGGAGACCACCGAATGGAGCCGCTGACATGCAGGTAGCCGGAGACAGCCTGGCCTGGGGCGGAGACGGCTCGTCCTGGGACGGAGACAGTTCGGCCTGGGGCGGAGACAGTTTGGCCTGGGGCGATGTCATCCACCCGCCGCTACCCCAGACCGTCGGCATCGAAGCCCTCACCGGCCCTGTCGCGGGCGCTGTCGGCCACGTCGATCGCCTGATCGGCCGCAAGCGCGGCGGCGACACCCGCTTCGTCCCGTCCGCGGGCGCCACCTACCCCTACGAAATCCTGCTCGTCGCAATGGATTCCGGTGCGACGGCCCTGTTCGATCCGGCTCGCAAGCAGCTCGTCGTGCGCGCGGACACCGACTTCGCCACCGACGCCGACGACTACCTCTGCCTGCTGGTCGGCCGTCCCTGGCTGTCCATGCGCAAATACGGCACGCGTGGCTACCTCTACCACCTCATCGATGCGGGCCACGCGTTGTTCGCCCTGGCCGTGCTCGACCGCGAGGACAGCGCCGCCGACCGTTTCCCGGGCGCGCTTCCCGGCGCCGAGGCCGTATCCGGTGACATCCTCGCCGCCGGGCTCGTGCGCGCCTTCGACCCGCACGACGGCGAAGCCGACGGCTGGCGTCTGGTCACCACAGCCAAGTCCCGAGTCCAGATGGGCCGCAGCGAATTCGAGCAGTGGGCCGACCGCCTGCGCCCACCCGGCCCGCCGCAACCGGTCTTCTTCGACCGCGCGGGCGCACTGCCCGGCAACCTCGCCCGGTTCATCCCCATCCGCCGCTCCGCGGCCTCCTTCGGCGCGACCACCCCACCCGGCTACAACCTCGACACCGTCCTGGCGGACGCTCTGGAGATCGCGGGTGAAGCGGTCCGCCGCCTCGCCCTGCCCATGCCCGACATCCACCTCGTCGGCGATGTCACCGGCGGCATCGTCCTCCCGCCGGGAGACCTCCTCGCCGGCCTGGCAGGCCAGGAACACCTGACCGATGCCGAGGTCTTCGTCGTGTTCTCCACGCCGGCGGGCGAGGACGACTCTGTCATCGACGCCGACCGACAGGCCCTGCTGCTGGCCACCGGCGTCGTCGGCCAGGTGCTCTATCTCGTCGCCGCCCGCCACGGCGCGGGCGTCACCGGCATCGGCGGCCTGGCTCCCGAGTACTGGAACCAGGCGCTGCCCGCCGGACGCCAGACCCTGTACCTCACCGCGCTCGGCCGCCCGGTCGGCGGCGAGAAGTTCGACGCCCTCTACCAGGGTGCCCACGGATGACCCCGTGCCGAGAAGAGATTGCCGAGAAAGGCTGAGATGACAACTGTGACAATGCCGTCCAATGTCGCCGAGGAGCAGCGGGGCGCGGCAGCCCGCGTGCTCGCCGAGGCCTTCGCCGAGGACGCGATCTGGCAGGACGTGAAACCGCGCAAGCCCGCCAGGGCCGATCGTGCCCTCTACTGGTTCTTCCGCGGGGAGGTGGAGATCTGCGCCCGCCTCGGCGGCTACCTGCAGGCCACCTACGACGCCGACCGGCAGCCCAATGGCGTGCTCATCGCCTACGAGCGCACCAGCCCGCGTTTCCCGTTGTGGGTGTGGCTGTTCCGGCTGCCCGCCATCGTGTTGCTCGGCATCTCGCGCACAGTCCTCATGGCACAGATGCTGTCGAAGGTCGAATCCGCCCACCCCACCGAGCCGCACTTCTATTTCTGGTACGTCGGTGCCCGCACCCTCGGTGGGGGAGCGGCGCTGATCAAACGCGTGATGCGCGTCGCCCGCGCCAAGGGTCTGCCCGGCTACGGCGAAGCCAAGTCCGCCGACGTGGTCGAGATGTGTGAAATCCTTGGCTGGAAATCGCACCCACCGATCGAGATCGGGGCCGGACACAAGGTCACCCCCGTGTGGTGGATGCCGGGGGAGGGGAAATGACGACGATGTCCAGCGACACCGATACCACCGAGGAAGACGGTTCCGGCCTGATCTCACGCATCGCCGAAGCCTGTGCCCGCGCACCCAAACTGGTGCTCGTCATCGCGGGCATCGCCTTCCTGGTGTTCGGCTCGCTCGGCGCGCTGGTCAACGAACGCCTCAGCGCCGGCGGCTTCCTCGACCCCGGCTCCGAGTCCTCCCAGGCCGCCGACCTGCTCGCCGCTGAACACGGCGTCGCGAACATGCAGCTGATCTTCGCCGTCCAGGACTCCGACGGCGTCACCGGCGACCGTGCGCGAGGCGTGGCGCGCGAGATCGCCGACACCCTCGACGCCGACGAACGGGTCAGCACCGTCACCTCGTGGACCGACCCGATCGGCGCCACCCTGGTCAGCCGGGACGGCACCATCGGCCTCGTCGTGGCGGGCATCGTCGCCGACGACAACGAGGTCCAGAAGATCGCCCGCGAACTCGCCGACCAGCTCACCGGTGACCACGACGGCGTCACCGTGCTGGCGGGCGGCCAGGCGATGGCCTTCGAGGAGATCAACTCCACGGCCGCCGCCGATCTGGTGCTCGCCGAGGCGATCGCCGTCCCCATCACCTTCCTGCTGCTCGTGCTGTTCCTGCGCAGCGCCATCGCCGCCGCCGTGCCCGTCGTGGTCGGCGTGCTCGCCATCGTCGGCACCACCGGCGTGCTGTTCGCGCTGACCTTCCTCACCGAGCTGTCGGTCTTCGCGCTCAACATCACCACCGCGCTCGGCCTGGCACTGGCGATCGACTACTCACTGCTGTTGATCGGCCGCTATCGCGAGGAGATCAGCCGCGGCGCCCCGCACGAGGAGGCGTTGTCCTCGGCCATGCGCCACGGTGGCCGGGCGGTCGTGTTCTCCGGCGTCATCGTCGCCACCGCCCTGATCGGCCTGTGGCTGTTCCCGATGGCCTTCCTGCGCTCCATCGGCTACGCGGGCGTCGCCGTCGTCGTGCTGTCGGTGGTGCTCGCGCTGACCTGCGTGCCCGCGCTGCTCGCCCTGCTCGGCCCGCGCATGAACCGCAAACCCCAGCGTGAAGCCGTCCCCGCCGAACAGACGCGCCTCTACCGCATCGCCCGCGCCGTGCAGAAGCGCCCGCTGCTGGCCGCGGTGCCCGTGCTGGCCGTCCTGCTGCTGGCCGGTTCACCCGTGCTCGACCTGCGCCTCGGCCTGCCCGACGATCGCGTGCTGTCCACCGACGCCCAGTCCCGCCAGGTCGGCGACCTCATTCGGGACGGCTTCGACCAGAACATGACCGGCACCGTGGACATCGTCGTCACGAACGCACCGGCCGACCGGCTCGGCGACTACGCCGCCCGCCTGTCCTCGGTCACCGACGTCACCGCCGTCGCGAGCCCCGCAGGCATCTTCGTCGACGGAAATCCCGCGGGCCCGCCCTTCGGCGCACCGGGCGCGAGCGGTTCCGCGCATCTGGCCGTCACCACCGACCTCGATCCCTACTCCGACGAGGGCACCGCCCTGCTCGACGCCCTGCGCGCCGTCGACGCCCCCGGCGAGATCCGCCTCGGCGGCCTCGCCCAGCAGAGCGCCGACTCCGCCGCGGGCATCGCCGACGGTTTCGTCCTCGCCGTCCTGTGGATCGTCGTCACCAGCGCGCTGCTGTTGTTCCTGCTCACCGGCAGCCTCCTGCTCCCGCTCAAGGCCCTGGTGCTGAACACGCTGTCGCTGGCCGCCACCTTCGGCGCCCTGGTCTGGATCTTCCAGGAAGGCCACCTCGGCGGATTGGGCACCACCGCAACCGGTTTCACCATCGCGACGGTCCCCGTTCTGCTGTTCTGCGTGGCGTTCGGCCTGTCGATGGACTACGAGGTCTTCCTGCTCGCCCGCTTCACCGAGGAGTGGGAACACTCCGGCCGCACCCGGGCCGACGTCGACACCGCCGTGGCCGTCGGCCTGGCCCGCTCCGGCCGCGTCGTCACCGCCGCCGCCATGCTCATGGCCGTCGTCTTCCTCGGCATAGCAACCAGCGACGTGTCCATCATGCGGGCCCTCGGCATCGGCCTGGTCATCGCCGTGCTCGTCGACGCCACCCTGGTCCGCACCGTCCTCGTCCCCGCCGCCATGCGCATCGCGGGCACGGCCAACTGGTGGACACCGCGCTGGATGGCTCCCGTCGTCGAGCGGGTTCGGATCCGGGAATGAAGGCCCCGAATCAGAGGACTTCGGTCGGTTGACGTAATGAGAAGGTAAGTCCTAATGTTTCTCATGCCCTCACCGTGGAGGGGTGCCGACCAGAGAAGGATTCGAGAATGAAGACCCCCGGTCTGGATCGCACCACCCTGCTCGGCCGGTACCTCGGCGATCGCCGCTTCGTCCTAACCCTGCCCCGCGCCGTAGGGCTGCAGATATTGCAGCCCTCGGTCGCGGCGGCCATCGTCGAGCACACCCCCGTCTCCCTGTGGGAGCACAAGAAGCGCGTCGTGTCGCGCATGATCCACCTGGCCTACTCCACCGTCGATCCGCACCCGGCCATGCTCTACGGCCACGAACTCGTCCGCGGCGTGGACAGTACCGGCAGGCGCTACAACGGCCTGGCCCCCGACCTGTTCTTCTTCCAGCACGCCACCTACGTCGACACCCTCGTCACCGCCATCGAGACCTTCGACCGCCCGCTGACACTCGTCGAGAAGAAGACCCTCTACGCCCAGTGCTGCCAGTGGTACCGCCGGTACGGCATCTCCGCTCGGCACATGCCCGAGACCTGGGCCGACTTCAACGACTACATGGACGACGTGTGCGCCAACGTCCTGACCGTCACACCCGAGGCGGAGAAGCTCGCGCCGGAACTGCTGCGGCCCGATGCCTGGGTGCCCCGGACGCTGCCCGATTTCGCGGTGCGGTCGCTGCTGCATCCGCGCACGCGAGAGTTGCTGGATGTTCCGCTGCAGCCCGGCGATCGGGCGGCGATGGCGGCCTATACGCGAGTGGTGAAGACAGGGGCGGCGATGCTCTCGCCCAGAGCGCGACTGGTGCCCTCGGCCCGCGACTGACGCATGCCGATGTGGAGCGCGCGTGGAATATCGGGCTCGGCGGTGGCGTCGGCGGTCATGCGATCGACGAGACCGTGCCTGATCGGTCACGTCATATAGTCGGCGTCCTATGGTGTGACAAGGGTTCAACGGCCCTCGAAAATGCCCCTTTCAGTCTCTTCCGGACAGTGCGAATGGCACCTTTTTTCGGGCTGTCGCCGGCCGGGCTCAGCTCCCGGCCTGGATAAACGCTGCCTGCGCGGGATTCTTCGTGCGCGCTGTATCTGAGCGAGTCCCATGCCCTCCGATGCCCGCTCACCTGGACAAACCGCCGTCTACCTGGACGGATCAACCGTCGTGACCGCACGGTCGTGTCACGCGTTGGGGTGAACGTACTGCTGAATGGAAGGATCAACGTAGAGTTCGAAGAATGACCCAGACCCCGGCCGCGCGTGATCTCGCCGATCGTGCAGGCAGCATAATCAGCGAAGTGAGCGAGAACGGGACACAACCGGCCGAATATGCGGGTGCCTGGCGACCGGCGGGCAGCTATCGATTCTGGTCGCGCGACCAGCGCTGGGAGTGGTCGGACGAGGTAGCCGAACTGCACGGCTACGAGCCCGGTTCCGTCGTCCCGACCATGGAACTGGTCCTGTCCCACAAGCACCCCGACGACCGCGACGCCGTCGTGGACATCCTGTCCGCCGCCGTGACCACCGGCCAGCCCTTCTGCAGCCGTCACCGCATCAGAGACACCCACGGAAGAGTCAGGCACGTCTTGGTCGTCGGCGACCAGATGTGCGACAACAACGGAGAAATCGTCGGCTCGACCGGCTACTACATCGACCTGACCGAGAGCCTGGACGAAACCCGCCAGGAAGTTCTCGACGAGACCCTCCCCGACCTCGTCGCCGCCCGCTCGGCAATCGACCAGGCCAAAGGCGCGCTGATGGTCATGTACGGCATCAGCTCCGAGCAGGCGTTCCGAGTCCTCTCCTGGCGCTCCCAGGAGACCAACACCAAACTGCGCGACCTCGCCTACCGCCTGGTGGACGCCATCCCGGAATTCCGCGGCTGCGGCGTGGGGGAACGGACCCGCTTCGACCACCTCCTGCTCACCCTGCACGAGCGCCCGCATCCCTCCTAGTCCGCCACACCGCCTCTGACCAGGCGATTCGCTCCAGGTGTAACCCATGTTGTAATCTCTTGAAGCGCCCGGAAGACGGGCGCAACGGGCTGTGGCGCAGCTTGGTAGCGCACTTGACTGGGGGTCAAGTGGTCGCAGGTTCAAATCCTGTCAGCCCGACAGTGAAAACCCCTTCCGACCTGGGTCGGAAGGGGTTTTCTGTTTCTGCGACACGCTGGGAGATTCGACCCGAGCCAGTCAAAATCTCATACTTTCGGCCCTTCGCCACGCGCCCAGGCCTCCAGAACCGCCCGGTTGTCGGGCACCGTCTCGGGGACATCGATGTAGTGGGTCTTGGCGACCTCGCGGGTGTTGCCCAGCTGGCGGGCGGCGCGCTCGGGATCGCCGGAGGCGTGATCGACCGCGGTGGCCACGCCTTTGCGGAAGGTCCGTGGGGTGACCCAGGCGAAGTTCTCCCCGCGGGCCGCGCGCCAGGTGCGGCCGAAGTTGTTCGGGTTGCGCACCGACCCGTTGCGGGCCGGGAACAGCAGCCCCATCGGGTTGGGCTGCCCGACGACCTCGAGGTCCTTGATCGCCTCGCGCAGCGAGGCCACGGTGTAGTCCGGGAGCAGGATGCGCCGCCACCCGTTGTCGGTCTTCGGCGCGGGCTTGCGCACCCAGCCACCTGCCCCGGCGCCCTTGACTTCGATGAGGGTTCCGGTGACGTCGAGGTAGGGGGCGGTGGCGTCGAGGCCGATGTCGTCGAGCAGCACGGCAAATACCTCGTGCGGGCGCATGCCGGTGCCGGTGATCAGGTCGACCACCCACACCACCGTCCAGTCCCGCGCCGGCCC
Organism: Nocardia shimofusensis NBRC 100134; assembly: GCF_001613125.1. Classification (GTDB taxonomy): domain Bacteria; phylum Actinomycetota; class Actinomycetes; order Mycobacteriales; family Mycobacteriaceae; genus Nocardia; species Nocardia shimofusensis. The sequence goes on along the minus strand of NZ_BDBT01000049.1, from coordinate 3,640 downwards.
GCTGGTGTAGGCGGGGGTGCCGGGAACGGCCTCGCCGCGTGCCCAGGCACGCACCTGGGCCCGGAACTGCGGCAACGCACCCATGTCCGCCACCTTGCCGCGTGCCGGGTTATTGCGGCGAAGAAAGGAGCCGACGCCGTCGACGGGATTGGTCTCGAGCACGCCGTGGCGCACGGCGATCTGCATCATCGCCCGCAGCACGATCTTGTGCTGCTTGGCCTTGCGCCGTAGTCCCAGGGCTACCAGGCGCTTGAGGTGACGATCGATCTCCCCGGCGGTGGCCTGCCAGATCTGCAGGTTCCCCAGCGAGTTCTCGATCTTGATCGTCGCCTTGCTCGCGCGGCGATCCGTCGAGACGTAGACCTCGCGGCGGTAGTCCTCGACATTGCCTTCGGTGTAGGCGTCGTTGTTGGCCATCTCCACCAGCAGCTCCGCGGCGAGGTCGATGAGTTTGGTCGTGCGGGTGATCTGGCCGTAGCCGAGTTGCTCACGGTGATCACGCATCGCCTCGGCCAACCGATTCCTCGCGTCGTCGGCGCTGGCTCCGACACGTTCGAGCTGGACCCGCCCGGCGGCACCGTAGTAGTACACCGTTGTGCGCCAGCGGCCGTTGCGTTGTCTCTTCGGCTTCGTCGGCTTACCGAATGTGCCTACCGGCTTCGGGATTCTGCCGCCCATGATCACCTTCTTCCTGCTTCGAGTAGCTGTCTGTTCGCGATGTGTCCTGCGGGGCTGTCGGTCTCGGTGCGATGCCCGGGATTGCGATATGGCTGCGCCGACATGCCTGGCAAGGTCACCAAAAGCATGGGCTGTCCACAAGAGGCCAGATTTAGCTATGGGTTTGCTATCCGGCTGCGGGGGAGTGTGATTCAGTCACGCGCGTTCGAGGTGCGGTCGAGCTGCTCGCGTTCCCAGGCCTGCAGATCGGCGAGCCGGTAGCGGCGATATCTGCCCATCCGCGCATAGCGGGGTCCGCGGCCGGATGACGCCCAGGACGCCAGGGTCTTCAGGGGAATCTGCAAGCGCTCGGAAACGTCACGCGAACTCAGCCACACCTCATCGGGTGGGCGTGTAACCGTGGATTCTTGCCGCGCTCTGTCGCCCGAATCTGAATCGGATGGCGTCGGGCGGGAGTGTGGATGACATGGACGCACAGGAGGACTCCTTGTTCTCGATCCTCCCAGTGGCAGGCGTACCCAAAGTCCATTGAACCTCAGATGGGGCCGCGACCGCTAGTTGGTCGCTTTGAGTGCTGACAGCCGAAGGTCGAGCCCTCCCGCACTTGTCAGCACTGACGATGCTGGGCCGTCCTGGCAAGTTCAATGCACTTGGCGAGCGGACGGACCGCCCTGCAATCGGGCCATCTCGATCCGGTTGGTAGAACATCAGGAGATGTTTCGGATCGGGACGCACGCTCGATCCGAAACATCATTCATCGAAGTCTCAGCAGGTGTTCGGCAGCTTGACTGACCGTATTCGTTGTGGGCACCTGTCCCCGGAAGCGGTACGTGGGCAAGGTGCCGTCCGGCGATCATGCGGCGGATCGTGTCCTTGCTGACGCTCGCGTACTCGGCCGCGGCACCGATCGAGATATCGCGTTGGGGGCTTCCGGTGGGTGAAGTATCCCTGCGGCGATCGGTGTTTCTGCCCATGCGGTGGTGGCGGTTCTCCTCGGGGCGAGGCTCCCTGTCGAAGCCGGTCACGATTCGAGCCCCCGATCGCCGCGGAATTTCGTGCGATCGACGGAGTCACGCTCCGACCAGTAGATCGGGTAGCGAGGGGGTGCCTGTACGCACGGTAGTTTCCATGCTGTCGGATGCGGGCGGGTCTCCACCGTCGAACAGAACCCCTCCCACCGGGTCGACGCCGTCGACCGCACCGGCGTCGCCGAAGATATCCACATCGACACCGCCTCCAGTGCGAAAGCCCCCGAGCGGAACATGTATTGGAGACCGTGGGCATCGTCGAGATGCCCGCCGAGCGGACCGCCGTCTGGGCGCCTACTTTCGCACCGATCCCCACCACGGCAAAGACCACGCCGTGATGACTCGCTGCTGGAGGTGGCCGGGGAAACCCGCAAGGGGCGCCTCGACGGCTGCGACACCGACGACCAATGGTGGCGTGCCCACTACCTGCGTGAAGCCCGCGCCCAGCTCGAGTGACCACCACCGCGGCCGCCGAGCGGGGCGGAGAAACTCGCGCCGATTCATCCAGTACGGCGAAGTGGCGCGAGATCCTGCCGCGATCGGCGCGACTTCATCGGGTGTAGAGACGATCGGGTCGCGACGAAGACGTTGGTGAGAGCGTTGACGGCCACCTGGTCTGTGTGCAGGCCACCGACGCCACCAGGTTGATGCGGACCGGCTTCTTCGTGGAGTTACTGGCTTCGGTTGCGGCGTAATCGCTGCAGCAGGGCTGCTCCGGGCAGCCGCGAAACCGGTGGTGGGGCGGGGTTGTCGTCGTCGAGGTCGACGATGTCTGTGGCGAGTTCGGCGGGCCATGGATCCTGCCAAGGGCGGCCGTCTGCGGGTTCGGGGAGGAGTTCGGGTTCGGGGCTGGTGAGGTGGCGGCTGGTGCCGAGGTCGAACTCGCCGAGCGCGCGTTCGACGATGCTGGCGGTGAGTGGTCCGGGATTCAGGCCGGTGGTGTCGTGGTCGGTGAGGATGTCGGCGAGGGCGTTATAGGCGCTGTCGGGGTCGGGGTGGATGGAGATGTGGCGGCGCGCTGGGCCGTCGTCACCGAAGCCGGTGCTTTGGCCGGTGCCGTCGACGACGAGAACCCAGACCGCGCCGGCGGTGCGGTCGTGGGTGAGGCGGATCCTCCCGGCCAGTGCGCCGGTGGGGTCGCAGCCCAACCGGTCGGCGACCTGCGAGGGTTCTCGGCCAAGCCCAGCCGCATCAGCTGACGGGCGATCTCGACCTCGGAAGCATCGAACTCGGTGGTGAGTTCGGCAAGCCGACGGCGGTCGGCCCATGCGCTGCGCAGCCGGATGTCCATGTCGATGTCCCAGTACACCTGGCGGGCGCGGCGGTACCGTGCTCGCGCCGCCTCCCGCCAGTCGTAGTCCGGGTCGCTCAGCAGCGCCTGCAGGGTGCGGACGGCGTTGCCGGACGTCGGCAGATCCGGGGGAAGCAAGTTGCGGCACTGCGTCCGCACTGCGCCCTCGCTGCGGCCTGTCGCCTCGGCGATCTCGCCCAGGCGGCGGCCCGCACGTAGCAATTCGATCAACTCGATGTTGTATTCGTCGGTCCATGGCTCGTACGCGCGCCGAAGACTGCCGTGCCTGTCCATCAGGTCCCTCCTGCATGAAATCCCCTGCTGCGCAACCACACCAGTCGCGCACGAGTTCCATGGTGACCGACCACACCGACACCCCGAGCCGTATCCTGTTGCGACAGGCGCCTATCCGAACCACAGCGTCCCCGAGGCATCGTCAGCTCGGGTGCCCGCTGGATCAGGCACTGAGATCGATTGGGGAGTGCATGACCACACCGGGGGATTTTTCGGCCACTCCTGCTGAGCTCGTCGCTGCGGCCAAGGCCATACGCGGCCTGCTCGACGGTCTGTCCGACGGGTTCGGATCACTGGATCGGGACGTCACCCGGCTCACCGACACGTGGAAGGGCGTGCAGGGGGAGCG
>NZ_BDBT01000048.1 GCF_001613125.1 Nocardia shimofusensis NBRC 100134 | reverse complement strand
CCGGCCGCCACATCGGCGAGCGCACGCGCCGCTTCCCGCATCGTCGGCCGGTCCTGCACGTCCACCGAGAGCAGGCTCATCAGCACCGGTGCGAGCGGTCCGGCATTACGCGGCGGCGCGACCTCGCCGAGGGCGACGGCGTGCAGGATCGCCAGCGGATTGTCGCCCTCGCCGAACGGCGGCGCGCCCTCCACCGCGGTGTAGAGCGTCGCGCCGAGCGCGAACACGTCCGAGCCGGGCAGCGGGTCCTCGCCGCGCGCCACCTCCGGCGCGAGGTAAGCCGGCGTGCCCGCCAGCAGACCGGTCGCGGTGACCGTGACGTCGCCGACCGCACGGGAGATGCCGAAGTCGGTGAGCTTCACCGTGCCGTCGTCGGCCACCAGCAGGTTCGCCGGCTTCACATCGCGGTGCATGATCCCGGCGTCGTGCGCGGCCGCCAGCGCCGAGGCGGCCTGCGCGCCGATCTCGGCGACCTCCAGCGGCGGCAGCGTGTGCCCGCCGGCGATCTTGAACGCCAGGCTCGGCGCGTCCATGTACTCCATCACCAGCCAGGGCTGGCCGTCTTCCTCGGCGACATCGAAGACGGTGATGGCGTTGGGATGGTGCAGCCGGGCGGCGATGCGGCCCTCGCGCATGGCGCGCTGCCTGGCCTCGCGCGCCTGCTCCGGTGTCAGCCCTGGAGTCGGCAGCAGCTGCTTGACGGCGACGACGCGCTCGAGCCGCTCGTCGGTGGCGCGCCACACCACCCCCATCGCCCCGCTGCCTACCTTTTCGGCCAGCCGGTACCGTCCCGCGATCAACCGGTCCGCCGTCATCTGGTCGCGCCCTTCCTCACCCGAGAGTCCACCGAAAGATCCATCCACCCCGCATCGGGTCTCAGGCGTTGAAGTACTTGGCCTCCGGGTGCAGCAGCACGAACGCGTCGGTCGACTGTTCGGGATGCAACTGCAACTCCTCGGACAGCACCACTCCGATCCGGTCCGCTTCGAGCAGCTCGACCAGCTTGGCGCGGTCCTCGAGGTCCGGGCACGCGCCGTAGCCGAAGGAGTACCGTGCGCCACGGTAACCCAGTTTGAAGTACTCCTGCACGTCGTCGGGATCGGATTCGGCGACCGCGCGGCCGTCGAGCACCAATTCCTCACGCACCCGGCGATGCCAGTACTCGGCCAGGGCCTCGGTGAGTTGCACGCCGATGCCGTGGACTTCGAGATAGTCGCGGTAGTTGTCGGCGGCGAACAGCTCGTTGGCGAAGTCGGCGATCGGTTGGCCCATCGTGACCAGCTGGAACGGCAGCACATCGACCTGTCCGGTGGCGCGGGCCTGCTCCCTGGACCGGATGAAATCGGCGATGCACAGGAACCGGTCGCGCTGCTGGCGCGGGAAGGTGAACCGGAACCGTTGCGGCGCATCGGGTTCGGGTTCGGTGAGCACGATCACGTCGTCGCCCTCGGACACCGCGGGGAAGTAGCCGTACACCACCGCGGCGTGCTGGAGCACGCCCTCGGTGGCCAGTCGGTCCAGCCACGCGCGCAGCCGCGGGCGGCCCTCGGTCTCCACCAGTTCCTCATAGGAGGGACCGTCGCCGCCGCGCTGCCCGCGCAGGCCCCACTGGCCCAGGAACAATGCGCGCTCGTCGATCAGGCCCGAATACTCCTGCAGGGCAAGACCCTTCACCACGCGGGTACCCCAGAACGGCGGCACCGGCACCGGCAGGTCGGCGGCCACGTCGGAACGCTCCGGCACCACGACGGGCACCTCGGCGGCCTTGCGCTTCTCGGCGATGCGCTTGGAGCGCTCGTGACGCGCCTTGCGTTCGGCGGCGCGCTCGCGTTCGGCGACGGCCTCGGGACTGTCCGGGTCCGGGCCCTCGCCGCGCTTGCGCGCCATGATCTCGTCCATCAGCCGCAGGCCCTCGAAGGCATCACGTGCGTAGTACACGTCGCCCTCGTAGACCTCGGTGAGGTCGTTCTCGACGTATCCGCGGGTCAGCGCGGCACCGCCGAGCAGCACCGGGAACTGTTCGGCCACTCCCCTGGAGTTGAGCTCCCCGAGGTTCTCCTTCATGACCACGGTCGACTTGACCAGCAGACCGGACATGCCGATCACGTCGGCCTTCTTGTCCACCGCGGCGTCGAGGATGGTGCCGATCGGCTGCTTGATGCCGAGGTTGACCACCTCGTAGCCGTTGTTGGACAGGATGATGTCGACCAGGTTCTTGCCGATGTCGTGCACATCGCCCTTGACGGTGGCCAGCACGATACGGCCCTTGCCCGCGTCGTCGGTGGCCTCCATGTGCGGTTCCAGGTAGGCCACCGCGGTCTTCATCGCCTCGGCCGACTGCAGCACGAACGGCAGCTGCATCTGGCCGGAGCCGAACAGCTCGCCGACGGTCTTCATGCCCGACAGCAGGGTTTCGTTGATGATCCGCAGCGGCGGCACCTCGCGCATGGCCTCGTCGAGGTCGGCGTCCATGCCCGCCTTCTCGCCGTCGACGATGCGCCGCTCCAGGCGTTCGAACAGTGGCAGCGCGGCCAGTTCCTCGGCGCGGGAGGCCTTGGACGAGGAGGTCGACACGCCCTCGAACAGCGCCATCAGCTTCTGCAGCGGGTCGTAGTCGGGGGTGCGCCGGTCGTAGACGAGGTCGAGCGCGGTCTCGCGATGTTCCTCGGGGATGCGGCTCATCGGCAGGATCTTGGAGGCGTGCACGATCGCCGAATCCAATCCGGCCTGCACGCATTCGTGCATGAACACCGAGTTCAGTACCTGGCGGGCGGCCGGATTGAGGCCGAAGGAGATGTTCGACAGGCCGAGGGTGGTCTGCACCCGCGGATGCTTGCGCTTGAGTTCGCGGATCGCCTCGATGGTCTCGAGACCGTCGCGGCGCGACTCCTCCTGGCCGGTGCCCAGGGTGAAGGTCAGCGTGTCGACGATGATGTCGGCCTCGTCGAGACCCCAGTTGCCGGTGATGTCGGCGATGAGCCGTTCGGCGATCTCCACCTTGTGCTCGGCGGTGCGGGCCTGGCCGTTCTCGTCGATGGTCAGCGCGACCACCGCGGCGCCGTGCTCGGCGACCAGCGCCATGATCTGCTGGAACCGCGAACCGGGCCCCGCGCCGTCCTCGTAGTTCACCGAGTTCACCGCGCAGCGGCCGCCCAGGTGCTCGAGGCCGGCCTGCAGCACGGCGGGCTCGGTGGAGTCCAGCATGATCGGCAGCGTGGAGGAGGTGGCCAGCCTGCTCGCCAGCTCGTCCATGTCCTGCGCGCCGTCGCGGCCGACGTAGTCGACGCACAGATCGAGCATGTGCGCGCCGTCGCGGGTCTGGTCCTTGGCGATGTCGAGGCACTTCTGCCAGTCCTGGGCCAGCATCGCCTCGCGGAAGGCCTTGGAACCGTTGGCGTTGGTCCGCTCGCCGATCATCAGGATCGAGGCGTCCTGCTCGAACGGCACCGCGGTGTAGATACTCGACACCGCCGGTTCCGGGGCGGGCGAACGACGCTGCTCGGGCGCGGGCAGCGTGGTCTCGACCTCGCGCACCGCCTCGACCACCTGCCGGATGTGTTCCGGGGTGGTGCCACAGCAGCCGCCCACCAGCGCCAGGCCGAATTCGGAGACGAATCCGCTCAGCGCCACCGCCAGCTCCTCGGCGGTCAGCGGGTACTCCGCGCCGGACGCCCCGAGTACCGGCAGGCCGGCATTGGGCATCACCGACACCGGCACCCGCGCGTGCCGCGACAGGTGCCGCAGGTGCTCGCTCATCTCGTCCGGGCCGGTCGCGCAGTTCAAGCCGATCATGTCGATGCCCAGCGGCTCGAGCGCGGTCAGCGCGGCGCCGATCTCGCTGCCGACCAGCATGGTGCCGGTGGTCTCCACGGTCACGTGCGTGATGATCGGGATGCGCCGACCGGCCTGCGCCATCGCGCGCTTGCAGCCGGTGACGGCCGCCTTCACCTGCAGGAGGTCCTGGCAGGTTTCGATGAGGATGGCGTCGGCGCCGCCGTCGAGCATGCCGAGCGCGGACTCGACGTAGGCGTCGCGCAGGGCGGCGTAGGGGGCGTGGCCCAGCGTCGGCAGTTTGGTGCCGGGACCCATCGACCCGAGAACATAGCGGGGGGCGCCGTCGGCGCTCGGCCCCATCTCGTCGGCGACCTCGCGGGCCAGCCGGGTGCCGCGTTCGGACAGATCGCGAATGCGATCGGCGATGTCGTAGTCGCCGAGGTTGGACAGGTTGCAGCCGAAGGTGTTGGTCTCGACCGCGTCGGCACCGGCCTCGAAGTAGGCGCGGTGGATACCGCGCAGCACGTCCGGGCGGGTCTCGTTGAGGATTTCGTTGCAGCCCTCCAGGCCGCGGAAATCGTCGAGGGTGAGATCGGCGGCCTGCAACATCGTGCCCATCGCACCGTCGCCGATGACGACACGCCGACGGAGCGTGTCGAGAAGGGTGGTATCGAACCCGGCGGAATTGGACACAGACATAGGTACAAGCCTAGTGGCCGCTCCCGACAGCACGGCGCCGGTATCGCGGCTCGGGCTCGCGCGTGTGCCCGGACACTGTTTCACGGCCCGCGGCAACCGGTAATCGGCACCACAGTCGCTGCGAGTAAGCCGTAGGCTCAGCAGGGTGAACCCCAGTGATACCTCCGATTCGGAATTGCCGACGTTGCGGGATCCGGTACTGATCGCCGCTTTCGAGGGCTGGAACGATGCCGGTGACGCGGCCAGTGGTGCGGTGGAACATCTGGAACTGATCTGGGACGCCGAACCGCTGGCCGAATTGGACTCCGAGGACTACTACGACTACCAGGTGAACCGGCCGACGGTCCGCCAGGTGGACGGGGTGACCAGGGAGATCCAGTGGCCCGCGACGAGCCTGTCGGTGTGCTCGCCTCCGGGCAGCGACCGCGACGTGGTTCTGCTGCGCGGCATCGAGCCGAACATGCGCTGGCGGAGCTTCTGCGGCGAACTACTCGAGTTCGTCGAACAGCTGGGTGTGCAGACCGTGGTGATCCTCGGCGCGTTGCTGGCCGACACCCCCCACACCCGTCCGGTCCCGGTGACCGGCTCCGCCTACAGCAGCGAAGCCGCGGAGCGCTTCAACCTCGAGCAGACCCGCTACGAGGGACCGACCGGCATCACCGGCGTGCTGCAGGATCAGTGCGTGAAGGCGGGCGTACCCGCGGTGTCGTTCTGGGCGGCGGTGCCGCACTACGTCTCGCAGCCGCCGAACCCCAAGGCGACGATCGCGCTGTTGCACCGAGTCGAGGACGTGCTCGACATCGAGGTGCCGCTGGGCGAATTGCCCAAGCAGGCCGAGGAGTGGGAGTCGGCCGTCAGCGAAATGACCGAGGGCGACGAGGAGATCACCGAGTATGTGCGCTCGCTCGAGGAGCGCGGGGACGCGGCCGTCGACATGAAAGAGGCCATCGCCAAGATCGACGGTGACGCTATCGCGGCGGAATTCGAGAAGTACCTGCGCAGGCGGGGTCCGGGCAGCTTCGGGTTGTGACCCGAGGACCGGGCGGTCGCGGGGCGGTCGCCAGGTGATGGCCGGGAGGTCGCCGGTGGGGATTCCTGTCGGCGGCTTCGGCTGTCGCCGTGCGATTTCCGGGAGGGTCTACTCGGCCGCGATAGATGCCGCCCGGTCGGTTCGGTAACCGTCGGGCAATGTGTCCGATCCGCCCGACGATCCGGCCACCGGCTCGCAAACGTCGGGACTCTCCGGCACGGCACCCTGCTGCGCGGCTGTACCCTGCTGCGCGGCTGTACCCTGCTGCGCGGCTGTACCCTGCTGCGCGGCTGTACCCTGCTGCGCGGCTGTACCCTGCTGCGCGGCTGTACCCTGCTGCGCGTCATCGATGGTCCACACCCGCGCCGCCGCGTCGTGTGCCAGTTTCGCGATCAGGATGTCGCGCGGAATCGTCTGTCCGGCCAGGTGATCCAGCGAGGGCACGACGACGTGATGAGCGTCCGCCCGGCGCAGCTCCTGGGTGAGTTCGACGAAGGCGGCCCCGTCGCCCCCGGTCTCCTCGTGGAACGTCGCCGCGAAACACAGCCCCTCTTCGCGCGCGAGCGAACTCATCTTCGCTTCGAGTTCCTCGCGGTGCCCTTCGGCGAGATCGTCTCGCAAGTATCCGTAGATCAACGCTTCCACCCGAACCTCCGTTGGATTGGGGCCGTTGTCACCGATGTGGACATTCCCCCGCGTGTCCTGCTGCGGGGCACTGCGATCGGACATGCTCGCGGCCTTGCAGTTGTACTTGCATCTGTACGACCGGCAACCCGTCCGCTCCTCTTTCAGAATGACTGACGCCAAACTGCGAATGCAGGTGTCAACCCGGGGACATCTGCGTGCCCTATCCGGTGCACCAGAGGTTAACTGGTGCGATACTACAGACGTGACCGCGAGTGAGGAACGACCCGTGTGGGCTGTCCGGATGCGCTCTGAACGTGACGCGAGGGGGTGGTCCCAGGCCGACGCCGTGCGCGCGATGAGAGCGAAGACCTCGCACAACCTACCGACCGACTCGACCCTCCTACGCAATTGGCGCCGTTGGGAATCGGGCGAATCGCGCCCCGACGACTTCTACGCGCCGATCATCGCCGCCACCTTCGACACCGTGACGGCGGCCTTCTTCCCCAAGGCCAGACCGAATCGCGACGACGAACTGCTGTCGGCAACGGGGATGGACACCCTCGAATTCATCGGCAGGCTACGGATGTCGGACGTCTCGGCCTCCACCCTGGACGCCATCCGCATCACCGCCGAGCGTCTGTGCTGCGAATACTCCTATGCCGACCCGTATCACCTGCACGCCGAGGGCACCGCCTGGCTGCGCCGCATCACCTCACTGCTCGACGGCAGGCTCACCCTGGCCCAGCATCGCGAAATCCTCGTCATGGCCGGATGGGTGGCGCTGCTGGTCGGCTGCGTCGACTACGACCTGGGCAAGCGCAGCTCGGCCGAGGCCACCCGGCGCGCGGCCTGGTCGCTCGGCCAGGAGGCCGACAACCCCGAAATCAGCGGCTGGGCTGCGGAGATGGCGGCCTGGTTCGCGTTGACGCAGGGTAACTACCGGGGTGCTGTGGAGGCGGTCGACGCGGTCTTGGAGGACACCCGACATATCGGCGTCGGCGTGCAGCTGGCCGCCCAGCGGGCCAAGGCGTTCGCCCGGCTGGGTGATGTCGGCGAGGTCGACAAGTCGCTCGGCATCGGCCGAGCGATCTTGGACAGCCTCGAGCATCCGGCCAATCTGGACAACCATTTCGTGGTCGATCCGCAGAAGTTCGACTTCTACGCCATGGACTGCTGCCGGGCGTCCGGGCAGGATCGGCTGGCCGAAAGCTATGCGCACCAGGTGATCCGGCAGTCCACCCAAGCCGACGGCACAGTGTTCAATCCGATGCGGGTGTCGGAGGCGCACCTGACGCTGTCGGTGGTCGCGGTGCGCGACCGCGATCTGGAGCGTTCGGTCGACGAGGGCATGAAGGCCTTCGCGTGCAAGCGGCGTTCGCTGCCCTCGCTGATGTGGATCGCCGGCGAGGCGGCCAGGGAGATGGCCGAGCACTACCCGGGCGACCCTCGCACGAAGTCCTATCTCGATCAGTTGCGCGCGATCTCCGCCGAGGCGTGAGGCGCGTCCTCCGCGTCGGCCCGGACACCACGGCCCGGACATCCCGGCAGGGCCGGACCGGTGTCCGGGCCGCGCTCGCGGCGAACCTCCGGTAATCGAATCCGGCCACGCCGAATGCCCGCGGGTGATGTCGGCGGCGATCGCCCCGCTATTACCCTGTTGCCGGTGACCGACTCCGATGACCGGCCCGGCGGCCCCGACGACCGGCCCGGCGGCGACGTGGACCGGCCCGGCGGCGACGTGGACCGGCGGCTTCGCCTGTTCTCTTTCGCGACGGCGGACAGGCGCGTGGACTATCTGCGGGTGCTGCGCGCCTTCGACAGCGCCCGCGCCGCCTACGTGGTGTTGCTGCACGCCGACGACGTCGCCGAATGGGTGGTCGCATCGGGTGGCGGCGAACTGACCGCGATCCATGCCGCGCCGCTGCTGGATCAGCTGCACCGATGGGGTGTACTGCAGCGCAGCTACGACGGCACCCGCGCGGCGACGCTGGCCGAGTACCGCAACCGGCATTTCGTCTATCAGTTCACCCAGCCGGGGTACCAGGCCTATCGCTCGGTCGCCGACGTGCTCGACGCGCGCGGTGAGGAAGCGTCGCTGTCGCGCTTGGTGTTGCCGGAGCTGCTCGCCGATCTGGGCGCACTCGCCGAGGCCAATCGCGCCGGAGACGCCGAGCGCGTCTACCGGACTCTGCGCAGGCTCGACACGACGCTGTCGGATCTGGCCGGGCGCGCCGCGCACTTCTATCTGTCGCTGGGCGATCTGCTGCGCACCACCGAGGTCACCCCGGAATCGTTTCTGGCGCACAAGGACACGCTGCTGGCCCACATGCGGGAGTTCGGCATGGATCTGGCACGTTTCACGCCGCGACTGGCGGCGGGCATCGCCGCGATCGAGGAGACCGGTGTCGAGACGATGCTCGAGCGAGCGGCGCGCTGCGACGAACGGGTGCTGCTGTCGCGGGCCGATCGCGAGGCCGACTGGCGGGCACGCTGGCAGGGGCTGCGTGGCTGGTTCGTACCCGCGACCGACGGCCCCTCGGACGGCTTCGGCGCGGGGACCGAGGCCGAGCGGTTGCGCGAGGCCACCATGAGCGCGATCGCCGCGGTGCTGGCGTTGCTGCGCCGCGTCACCGAGACCAGGCGCGGCGGGGTGAGCCGCGAATCGGCGCTGCGGCACCTGGCCGCCTGGTTCACCGGCGCACCGACGGCGGAGAGCGCGCACGCGCTCTTCGATGCGGTCTTCGGCCTGGGCAGGCCCCGTCATCTGGCGATGGCGCACCCCGATGCCGACCTGGTGCCCGCGAGCCGATCCTGGTGGGAGGCGCCGCCCCTGGAGATCTCGCGCACGCTCGCCGAGACCGGCCGCCCGCCCGCCGCGGCGGCTCCTGGCCGCATCCAGCGGGATCAGGCGAGCGTGCGGCGATTGCGGGAGGCGCAACTGGCCGCCCAGCGCGCTCGCGCCGAGGCGGCGCGTTCGCTGGCCGGCGCCGATGTGCACGAGCGAGTTCTCGACGAGCGCGAGACCGAGATGCTGTTGCGCCTGCTGGACGCGGCGTCGACGGCCTGGGTGCCGGTCAGCGGCCGGGTCGGGGGCAGCACCGGCAGCGACAGCGGTGTCACCCTGACCGTGTCCGAACACCCGGAACCCACGGTGGTGCGCACCGCCCGCGGTCTGCTGCACCTGAACAACCGCAAACTCGAGGTGCGCGCCGGAACCGCCCGATCCGGCGGGGAGACACGGTGATCCACGCCCAGCGCATCGACCCGCTCGAACTCGGCACCTATCAGCGGGCGGCCCGGCTGGTCCTGGCCCATCACCTGGTGACCCGCGACTACCCCGACCGAGCCGCGCTGCCCCTGATCCGCCGCTGGACCACCGAACTGCGCGAGGATCTGGCCGCATTGTTCGGCTACCGCCTGGAGGTCACCGAGACCACCGCCCGGCTGTTCCCGGTCGTCGACGCCCTCGATCCGGGCAGGCCCGCGCGCACCGTCAACGACCGGCTCTTCGATCGCCGCCGCTACACATACCTGGCCCTGGCGCTGGCCGCGCTCGGCAGGGCAGGGGAACAGATCACGCTCTCCGAACTCGCCGAGCAGGTGATGGCCTACACCGGGCAGATCGACGGGCTGGAGCTGTCCGCCGACCGGGCCGCGGACCGGGATGCCTTCGTGGACGCGGTCGGCTGGCTCGCCGCGCGTGGCGCGCTCGCCCTGGCCGACGGCGACGCGGGTGGCTGGGCCGCCGATCCGGAAGCGGGCGAGGCGCTCTACGACATCGACCGCGCGGTGGTTTTCGCGCTCTTCCGCCCTTCACGCGCGCTGCAGCATCTGGACAGCGTCGCGGGGTTGCTCGGCGAGGACACCTCGCCCGCCGGTGACGACCGGGTGGGGGATGCGGCCGCGATCGCGCGGGAGATCCGGCGTGCGGTCGTCGAACGCCCGGTCGTCTACGCCGCCGATCTGACCGGTCCGCAGCGGGCGGTGCTCGCGCAGGACTCGGTGACCGCCGAGGTGGCGGCGTTCACCGGGCTGCCGGTGGAGCGACGGGCCGAGGGCGTCGCGTTGATCGACACCTCCGGACGGCTCTCGGATGTGCGGTTTCCCGGCGCGGGCACCCTCGCGCAGGTGGGACTGCTGCTGATCACCGAGATCGCCGACCTGGTCCTCGATATCGACGAACCGCTCCCGCGCAGACCGCTGGGACCGGACCCGGCACTCGATCTGCTCGCCGCACTCGACAGCGCGATTCCCGAAGCCACCCTCTTCGCGCCGATGATCGACGGCCCCGCTGCGGCGGATCCCTTCGACGACTCGGGGCGGGCGGACCGGGTGTCCGACGAGTACGGCGAGGGCGGTATCGAGCCGGAACCCGAGACCCATCCCTTCGTCGGCACCGAGCGGCTGCGGGCGATCGTCGGTGTGCTCACCGAGCGTTACGGCTCCACCTTCGCCGCCCACTGGCTCGCCGATGTGCCCGGTCTGACCGCCGAGGCGCTCGATCTGCTGCGGCGTCTGCGCCTGGTGCACCCGGTAGCCGACGGCGTGCTGGTGCTGCCCGCGCTGGCGCGCTATCGGGGCGCGGTCGTGTCGGTGCGCGCCCGGCGTGCCGAGGAATTGTTCGTCAGCGCCGCCGATACCGGCGCGAGCGGTCCGGAAGGGATCTGACATGTCGGTCATCCACGGCGGTGTGCGCTTCGTCCCGGCCAGGGCCGGAATCATCAATCTCTGGGATTACCGCGACCAGGAGTTCTGCTTCGCCGACGGCAGGCTGGTGTTGCGCGGCCCGAACGGCTCGGGCAAGACCAAGGCGCTCGAAGTGCTGTTCCCTTTCGTCCTCGACGGGCGCATCGAGCCGAGGCGGTTGAATCCGTTCGCGGGCGAAGAACGCACCATGAAGTCGAATCTGCTGTACCGCAAACAGGATTCGGCCTACTCGTATGTGTGGATGGAGTTCGCGCGCGGACGCCGGGACGATCCGGAGGTCGTCACCGTCGGCATCGGCATGCGCGCGACCCGGTCCTCGGACAAGGTGACCCGCTGGTACTTCGTGGCCGACGGCCGGGTGGGCGTCGACTTCTCGCTGCTCGGACCCGACGACCGTCCGCTGACCCGCAAGCAGCTGGCCGAGGAGATCGGCGCCGACAGCATCGTGGATCGTCCGGTGGACTACCGGGCCGCCATCGACGCCCGCATGTTCGGTCTGGGGGTCCAGCGCTACGACCAGTTGATCAACCTGATCCTCACCCTGCGCCGTCCGCAGCTGGCCAAGAATCTCGACCCGCGCGGCCTGTCCCAGGCGCTCACCGGCGGCCTGCGCCCGCTCGACGACCAGCTGGTCCTCGACGCGGCCCGCTCCTTCAGCGATATGGAGGAGGTCGGGCGAACCCTGACCGGTCTGGTGCACGCCGACACCGCCACCCGCGCGTTCGTCGATGTCTACCGCAGGTATCTGGCGGTGCAGGCCAGGACCGAGGTCGAGCAGGTCGGCGCGCGACTGGATGCGGTGACCCACGCGAGCACCGCCCTGTTCGCGGCGACCGAGTTGCGCCGCCGCCGCGAAGCCGAACGCGCCGCCGCCGAGGCTCGCGCCGACGACGCCGACCGCGCCTACGAGCAGGCCCGCACCGATCGCGAAGCCCTGCAGCGTTCCGGCGCCTACGAAGGCAAGCAGCAACTCGACGACCTCGCCGACGCGGTGCGCCGGCTGGAGAGTTCGGCGGCGGTGCACCGCGACAAGGCGGTGGCCGCACAGAAGACCGTCGACCAGCGCGCCCAGGAGGCCGAGCGGACGCACGCCGCCGTCCGCGAATCCGTCGAGGCCCTCACCCTCGCCGAGGACAGCACCCGCGCCGCCGCCGAAGAAGCGGGCATCAACTGGGCCGCCCCCGAGCACGCCCGCGGCGAGGCACTCACCGCCGCCGTCCGCGCCCGTGCCGAGGAACGCGATGCCGACCTGCGCGCCACCCGCGCCGCCCGCACCCGGCTCGACGCCGCCCGCGCCGAACGCGAACGCGCCGAACGCCTCACCCACCGCACCACCACCGCCCGCGACACCGCCACCGCCGAACTCGCCCGCGCCGAAGCCGACGTCGAACTCGCCCGCACCCGTCACGCCGCCGCTCTGCGCGACTGGCAGGCCGAGCACCGCGAGCTCTACGCCCCCCTCGGCCCCGGCCTCGTCGACGCCCTGACCTCGGCCTCGGCCGATTCCGGCGCGACCACCTCGCCCGCCGAACTCCTGGCCGAGCGAACCGCCCCGCTGTCGGAGGAACTCCGGGAACGCCGCCTCGCCGCCCGGGCCCGCGCGGTGGCCGCCGAGTCCGTGCTCGCCGACCTCACCGCCGAATCCGACCGTCTCCGGGGCGAATTCGACTGCTCCCCCACGCCCGCCACCGACCCGGCGGCCGATGTGCCCGGCCGCACAGGGTTTCCCCTGTGGCGGCTGATCCAGTTCGGCGACAACGTCACCGAGGAATCCGCGGCCGGGATCGAAGCCGCTCTCGAGGCCGCGGGCATTCTCGACGCGCGGGTCGGCGCCACACGCCCGGGCGCCGACGCGACCGACAGGACAAGGCCACCGGGTACGGCGATGGCCGACGTGACCGGACAGCCGACGGCAGCGACAGCCGATGTCACGGCGCCGTCCGATCGGGAAGACCCCGACTCGGCAAGGCAGTCCGGCATCGGACAACCAGGTCCGGTGGCGGCGGACAGATCAGGGCGGCCCGGCGAGCACACGCGGCCCGGCACGAGCGCGGCCGGTGCGCAGTCCCTTGTCCCGCTTCCCCCGGAGCGCCGACCGGCCACTCGCACACTCGCCGACGTGCTCCGAGTCGAGCGGGACTGTGCCGATCTCGGCGTCGATCCCGAGGTCGTCGCCGATCTCCTCGCCTCCGTCGCTCTGCTCGAGGGCGGCGAGACATCCGAACACACAGCGACCACGGAGCCGGATCACACGGCTCTGACGGTCGACACGAACGGCGGCTACCGGCACGGCGTCCGGCTGGGCAGGGCAGGCAAGGCACGCGCCGAGTACATCGGGGCGGCGGCGCGCGCCCGGCGCAGGCAGGACCGGCTGACCGAACTGGACGCCGAGACGACGACCGTGCGTGAGCAGGCGCGGCAGGCACGAGAGGAGATGGCGCGAGCCGAGGCCGGACTCGCGGAACTGACCGCGGCGGCCAAGGCGATGCCCCGGACGACGGCGGTGACCACAGCCTTGCGGGCGGTCGCGGAGGCCGCGGGCGGATTGCGGTCGGGCGCCGAGGCCGCGACCCAGGCCGAGCGCGAGCTCGACCAGGCCGTCGCCGAGGTGACGGCGCAGGAAAAGAAGCTGCGGGCGATCGCCGCCGAGCACGCCACGCCGTGCGAGGCCGCCGAGCTGGACGCACTCGCCGCCGCCATCCGGCATTTCGAGAACACCGGCGCGGGGCTGGCCCGGTTGCGGCTCGAGCACGAGCGCGCGCTGGAACGCGAGCGGGAGGGCGTCGATCGGTACGACGAGGCGGTGGCGCTGGCCGAGGCGTTCGCCGAGGAAGCCGAGGCGGCGCGGGCGGGTCTGGAGGAGCAGCAGCGCAAGCTGGCCACGCTGCGGGACGCTCTGGGGGCGGGCGCGGCCGAGATCGACGCCGAGCTCGAGCGCGCCGCACAGCGCATCGACGCCTGCCGAGCCGCGCAGAAGTCCGCGCGCACGGCCGCCAACGCGGCCATCGCCGCCGTCGGCGACGCCGAGGCCGCCTATCGCACCGCGCACGAAGCGCTGGGCACCGCGCTGACCGAAGTACTGGCCCAAGCCCGTGCCCTCGCGCCCTACGCGCAGCCGGATCTGCTCGCCCTGCTCGGCGCGGATCCGGGCTTACGCTGGCCGAGCAGCCCGGCCGCCTGGTCGACCCCGGAGCAGGTGCTCTATCGCATCGCCCAGGCCGGACCGGACGGGACCGCCCAGATCCTGCCCGTCGAGGCCGCCGAACTGTTCGAGGCGCTGTCGACGGCGACGAACCGGGTGCGGGCCGGAGAGGCCGCCCGCAAATCCACGCGCAGCGCTGTCACCGCGGCGCTGCAGGAGTTCGACGCCGCGCTGGCCGCGTCCGGACGCGACTACCGATTGCGCTGGGACGCCGCCGACGGGCTGACGGTGGTTCAGGTGCAGGACGAGCACGGGCTGTGCCCGCTGGCGGATTTCGCCGCACGCGTGGCGAGCGCCCGCAGCGATCAGGAGCTGCTGCTCACCGACTCCGAGCGCCGCATCCTGGAGGACGCCCTGCTGACCGGCCTGGCCCAGCAGATCCACGAGCGTACCGGCGATGCCCGCGATCTCATCGCCAAGATGGGTGCGGAGATGAAGAAGCGCCGGATGTCCTCGGGCAACACCATCGGGGTGCACTGGCTGCTGGCCGACGACCTCTCCGACAGTGCGCGGGCGATGTGCAAGCTGCTCGATCGTGAGACCGCCGCACTGGAACCGGCGGATCTGGCCGCGATCCGAGCACATTTCGCCGCCGAGATCCGGGCCGCGCGGGCCGCGCACCCGGAGCGGTCCTACCCGGAGATCCTGGCCGCCACCTTGGACTACCGGCGCTGGCGGGTCTTCTCGTTCACCTTGATCGGCGCCGACGGCAGCGAGGACAAGCTGACCGTCGCCCGGCACAGCGCGCTCTCCGGCGGTGAGCAGTCGGTCTCCCTGCATCTGCCGTTGTTCGCCGCCGCGCACGTGATGCTGGACTCGGCCGATCCGCAGGCGCCGCGCCTGCTGGCGCTCGACGAGGCCTTCGCCGGCGTGGACGACAACGGCCGCAGCGAATTGCTCGGCCTCAGCGTGCAATTCGACCTCGACCTGTTCATGACCGGCTACGACCTGTGGATCACCTACCCGCACGTCCCCGGCTGCGCCCACTACGACCTGGCCCATTCCGCCGCCGAGCACACCGTCAGCGCCACCCTGCTGGTGTGGGACAGCGGGGATCTGCTCGCCGAACACGACGGGACCGACCTCACGACCGCGCTCGGCTCCCCCGACCGCCGCCGGGTCCCCGCGGGCATCGACGGGGGGCTGCCGCTCGACGACATGCCGGGCACCCCGGCGACAGTGTCCTGACCGGGCCTCAGCGCGCGCTCGCGTCGGGCAGCATGGCCGGGCACGGCCTGCCGGGCAGGGTGGCCGACTCGAAGTGCCACCATTCGTTGAGGAACGTCCGACAGAGCCCCCAGCGGTTGCCGTTGGCCTCGAGCCACTGCGCGCCCGCCTGCGGGCCGACATCGATCGCCCGGCCGGTGACGTGGGTGGATTCCTCCGGCGGGAGCACCCAACGCCTGGCCTCCTCGGGGCTGCCGTAGGTGGCCAGCCCGTCCTCCCACATCTCCTGCTGCTCGGCGGGGGTGCGGTAACCGGATGTGATCCACAGCGGCACACCCTCGGCCCCGGCGGCGTCGGCGGCCATGGTGTAGGCCAGCGCCAGCAGCGGGTCGAGGCCCGCGGTGCCCGCCGCCGAGCCGAGCCCTTCCCCGAGGTCGCCGGGCGCCGCCGTCGCGGTGGCTGTGCCGAGTGTGCCGCCGAGGGCGACGACCGGGGCGGCCACCGCCGCCAGAGCGACTCTTCTACCGAGCGAACGAGTCCGAAGCATGACGACGATGGTAACGGTGAGGCGGCACCGGACCCGGAGGCGTGAGCAGCGCAACACGCCCGGCGTGAAGCACGCAGGAAATGGCGTGTCGGGTGCTGCGAACAGCATGATGCGCCAAGAACATTCGCCGCGCCTGGTGGAAATCGCGCTATCCACAAAGTTATCCAGTGCTGTGTATCACAGGAGCGTCTGCGCGGCTACCAATCGCCGGCGCGTGCCCCGGTGGGCCGATTCGCCGGAACGAGCACGAATCACCTCCGGGTAGCGCGATATCCGGTCGCGGGTGGGCGACACTGTTCGGCATGGCCGACGACCAGATCGTAGACGTGACCATCACCGCCGACGACGCCGAATGGCTGGCCGGGTTCGCCCGCGGCCTCGTGACGGACCGACTCGCCGCCTGCGGCAACATCATCCCCGGCGTCCGGTCGATCTTCCGCTGGAAGGGCGAGGTCGACGACGAGGCCGAGACCCTGCTCGTCCTGCACACCCGGGCCTCGCTGGTACCGAAGATCATCGAACGCGCCGACGCCGAGCATCCCTATGACACACCCCAGGTGCTCGCGCTCCCGGTGGCCGCCGCGCACCCGGGCTATCTGCGATGGGTCTTGGACGAGACCGCGCACTGAGCCGAGCCGTTCATCCCCGCAGCCGAAACACGTCGAGCCCGACGGCCGGAGGGAGCCTCCCCGGCCATCGGGGCTCAGCGACGAGCGCCGGTCGACGCCCGGCCACGGAAACACCATCCCCGGATGCTCCCACCGGCCGAACCCGTCCGGATCGAACGGATCGGACCTGTCATCCGATCACCGTTCCGCGGAACCGGTTCCGCGGAACCCACCGACTCCTCGAGCCGGAATGCCCAGCGCGACAGCACGTGACATCCCGACTACAGAGTGCCTTGCCGAACCCACGTGCCGCTGCGGTGAATCGAGGGACATCCCGATGTCCGCACGCCGCCGGAGGTGTCGGTCAGACGCGCTCCGCGGACCGGGTGCGCACCCGCAGCGCGATCGGCTTCTGGGTCTCGGCGAAGAAATCGTTGCCCTTGTCGTCGACCACGATGAACGCCGGGAAGTCCTCGACCTCGATCTTCCAGACCGCTTCCATGCCGAGCTCGGGGTACTCGAGCACTTCGACGTTCTTGATGCAGTCCAGCGCCAGACGCGCGGCCGGGCCGCCGATGGAGCCGAGGTAGAAGCCGCCGTGCTCCTTGCAGGCCTTGGTCACCTGCGCCGAGCGGTTGCCCTTGGCCAGCATGACGAACGAGCCGCCCGCCGCCTGGAACTGGTCGACGTAGGAGTCCATCCGACCGGCGGTGGTCGGGCCGAACGAACCGGAGGCGTACCCCTCGGGTGTCTTGGCCGGACCGGCGTAGTAGACGGCCATCTCGCGCAGGTACTCCGGCATCGGCTCGCCGGCGTCCAGCCGCTCCTTGATCTTGGCGTGCGCGATGTCGCGGGCCACCACGAGCGGGCCGGTCAGCGAAAGACGGGTCTTCACCGGGTATTTCGACAGCTCGGCGCGGATCTCCGACATCGGCCGGTTCAGGTCGATCTTCACCACGTCGCCGCCGAGGATCTCGTCGGTGTGCTCGGGCAGGTACTGCGCGGGGTCGCGCTCGAGCTGCTCGAGGAACACGCCCTCGGCAGTGATCTTGGCCAGCGCCTGGCGGTCGGCCGAGCAGGACACCGCGATCGCGACCGGGCAGCTGGCGCCGTGCCGCGGCAGGCGGACCACGCGCACGTCGTGGCAGAAGTACTTGCCGCCGAATTGCGCGCCGATGCCGAAGGATTGGGTCAGCTTGAAGACCTCTTCCTCGAGTTCGAGATCGCGGAAGCCGTGGGCGGCCATGGACCCCTCGGTGGGCAGGTGGTCCAGGTAGTGCGCCGAGGCGTACTTGGCCGTCTTGAGCGCGAATTCGGCGCTGGTGCCGCCGATCACGACCGCCAGGTGGTACGGCGGGCAGGCGGCGGTGCCCAGCGAGCGGATCTTCTCGTCCAGGAACTGGAGCATCCGCTCGGGATTCAGGATCGCCTTGGTCTCCTGGTACAGGAAGGACTTGTTCGCCGAACCGCCGCCCTTGGCCATGTACAGGAATTTGTAGGACGGCTGTGCGGCCGCACCGGGGGTCGAGTACAGCTCGATCTGCGCGGGCAGGTTGGTGCCGGTGTTCTTCTCGTCCCACATGGTGACGGGGGCGAGCTGGGAGTAGCGCAGGTTGAGCTTGGTGTAGGCGTCGAACACGCCGCGGCTGATCCACTCGGCGTCGTCAACTCCGGTGAGCACGCCCTCGGACTTCTTGCCCATCACGATGGCGGTGCCGGTGTCCTGGCACATGGGCAGGATGCCGCCCGCGGAGATGTTGACGTTCTTGAGCAGGTCGAGCGCAACGAAGCGGTCGTTGCCCGAGGACTCCGGGTCGTCGATGATCCGGCGCAGCTGGGCCAGGTGGGCCGGGCGCAGATAGTGGCTGATGTCGTGCATCGCCTCTGCGGTCAGCATCTGCAACACTTCGGGCTCGACCTGAAGGAAGGTGCGGCCGTTGTGTTCGAACGTGCTCACGCCCTCGGTGGTCAGCAGCCGGTACGGCGTGTCGTCGGCGCCGATCGGCAGCAGATCTGAATAGCGGAATTCCGGGGCGGTCACGGATCGCACTCCTTCGAGGTGGGACGGCGGCTCGCGCACAGGCGTCCGGCTCGGCTCGAGGTACGCCGGACCCGAGCCGGGCTGGTCTCGAGCGCTCACGAGCGTATCCGCGACCGGGAACCGCCTTCTGGTTAGGCAAGCCTTTGTAGACTGCGGTTGCACGTGTCACCGCCGAGTGCTAACTGTCGTCTGACGCGCCCCACCCGTGACGGTTGTCGCCAACGACGCGTCGGAGGTGGAGGCAGAGCCCGTGAGCGAACCCCGGTGGCTGGACGAACTCGAGATGCGCGCCTGGCTGGGCTTCGTGCGCAGCCGCGACACCATCGCCGCCGCGGTCGGTCGCGACTCGGTGCGCGATTCCGATCTCACCTTCGTGGAGTACTCCGTGCTGGCCTATCTCGCCCAGTCCGAGGACAACCGACTGACTTTCGCCGATCTGGCCGCCAAGCTGGAGTGGTCGCAGAGCAGGCTCTCGCATCAGATCACCAGGATGAGCAAGCGCGGACTGGTCGAGCGCGAGTCGATCCCCGCCGACGCCAGACGTACGGCGGCCCGGCTCACCGACGTCGGCGTGCAGGTGCTCGCGGCCGCCGCACCCGCGCATCTGCGCAGCGTGCGGCGGCACATCATCGATGTCCTCGACCGCGACCAGCTCGCAGCGCTGGCCGACATCTACGACACCCTGCTCGCCCACCACCGCAAGCCGCCGCACACCGGCTGAGGCCCGCGGTGGCAGGCGGTCGGGATCAGGCCGACGCGGTGGCCGGACGGGTGATCGCCGGGTTCTCCGGTACGCCGAGCGCCCGCTCGAACCCGTCCGGCACCACGATGTCACTGCGATCGAGATCGGTGACCTTCGTCTTGCGCAGCCCGAGCAGCGCCGAGTCGATGCCGCCGCGCAGGATGTCGAGCACGTTCTCGACACCGGCCTGCCCGTTGGCGGCCAGGCCCCACAGGTAGGCGCGCCCGATCATCACCGCCCGCGCCCCCAGCGCGACCGCCTTGACCACATCGCTGCCACGCCGGATGCCGCCGTCGAGCAGCACCTCGATCTCGTGACCGACGGCATCGGCGATGACCGGCAGCGCGCGGATGGCCGCCGGGGTGCCGTCGAGGTTGTTGCCGCCGTGGTTGGAGACCGAGATCGCGGCCACGCCCGCGTCCACCGCCCGGTGCGCGTCGTCCACCCGGATCACGCCCTTGAGCATGACCGGCCCGCCCCACTGCTCGCAGATCCAGGCCACGTCGTCCCAGTCCGGGGCGGGCGTGCCCATCCACTGACCGTAGGCGCCGAAGAAGCCCGGGGCCGCGCCGCCGCCGACGGCCATATTGGGCGCGGTGAGGTCGGGGATGCGACCGGACTTGACATAGGTGGCCAGCCAGCGCGGCCGCGCCAGGGTCTGCGGCGCGAAGCTCAGCATGGTCTTGAGGTCCAGCTTCTCCGGGATCTGCGGGCTGCCCCAGTCCCGGCCGTGCGAGAACGACCAGTCCAGCGTGAGGATCAGCCCGACCGCACCGGCCGCCTTCGCCCGCGCCATCCGCTCGCTGATCTCATCTTTGCCGCCGCACCAGTACAGCTGGAAGAAGGTGGCCGGGTTGGCCGCCACCACCTCTTCGACCGGCTTGCTCGCGAACGAGCTCAGCCCCATCGCGATACCGCGGTTGGCGGCCGCGCGCGCCACCGCGACCTCGCCGTCGGGGTGCACGGCCTGCACGCCGGTCGGCGAGATGAGCACGGGCATGGAGAGATGCTGTCCCAGGACCGTCGTCGACTGATCGCGCTCGCCGATCGGGCCCGCCGCGTGCGGGGCGAAGCCGAGTTCGGTGAAGGCGCGTTCGTTCTCTCCGATGGTCTGGCCGCGTTCGGAGCCGGCGATCAGCGCGCCGTACACCGATTTCGGCAGCCTCTTCTTCGCGCGCCGCTGCGCCTCGGCAACGGTCTCGAACCAAGCGTTCATCGACAAGCCCTTTCCACGTTCTCCGGCCACCAGTGCCGGACCTTGTGCACCAAGTCCTCTGTCAGCGCGTCGAGCAGACGCCGTCCCTCGTCGGCATCGGCGCCGACCGGGTCGCCGAGCACGCCGTTCTCACTGACCGCGCGCACGCCGCCTGCGCGCAGCAGCGGCAGGATCTCCCCCAGCGGCCGGGTGTCGCCGCGTTCGGCGCGCTCCAGACGCACCCGCCCCGGGTCCAGCGCCAGTTGCAGCGCGGTCTCGGCCCGCCCGGCGTGCGGATCGCCCGCCCACGCGGGCAGGTGTAGCCGTACGTCACGTGACTCCGAGCGCAGCAGCGTCTCGGCACGGCGCAGCGATTCGAGGTTGCCGCCGTGACCGCTGACGATCAGCAGCCGATCGAAGGTATCGGTGGCCGACCGGCACAGCTCGACGATCACCAGCTCGAGCGCGCGCTGACCGATCGACAGGGTGCCGGGGAAGCCCGCGTGCTCGCCGCTCGAGCCGTAGGGCAGGGCGGGGGCGATAAGGACATCCGGCCGCCGCTTCGCCAGCTCCGCGCACAGCGCCACGGCGATGTCGGTGTCGGTGGACAGCGGCAGATGCGGCCCGTGCTGCTCGGTCGCGCCGACGGGGATGGCGAGGATCACTCCGGCAGCGGAGTATGCGCCCGCCTCCGGAGATGTGAGATCAGCCATCATGCGTTCAGACATTAACGTCACGCACTGACATAATCAATAGCTTCAGCCGCTGACATAATCGAGCGGTGACGACCACCCGTCCGGGCCGCCCGCGCGGCACCTCCAAGCGCGATCTCGAGCTGATCGCGATGCGCCTGTTCAGCGATCAGGGCTTCGACCACACCACCGTCGAGCACATCGCCGCGGCCGCGGGCATCAGCGGGCGCACCTTCTTCCGCTACTTCCCCAGCAAAGCCGAAGTCCTCTGGCACCAGTTCGACGCCGAAGTCGACGCCCTGCGTGCGGCTTTCGCCACCGTGCCCGCGGAAGTGCCCCTGATGACGGCGGTGCGCGAGGTGGTCGTGCAGGCCAACACCTACCGCGCCGAGGATGTCGAGGAACTGCGCACCCGCATGCATCTGATCGCGTCGGTGCCCGCGCTGGCCGCCACCGCCGGGCCGCATTACGACGCCTGGGAGCGCGCGGTCAGCGACTTCGCCGCGCACCGGCTCGGTGAGCCCCCGGACGCGCTGCTGCCGATGGCGGTCGGCCGGACCACCCTGGCCGCGGCACGCGCGGCCTTCGACGCCTGGCTGCGTCAGGCCGACGCCGACCTGACCGTCTATCTGGACCGGGCACTGTCGGCACTGGAACACGGTTTCGCTGTCGGCGGACGAACTCCGGGCGAGCAAACCCCAGGTTTGGGCGCAGATCGCGGTGGGGTATGACTAGGCTCGTGCTCGGCTACGTCCGTGTACACGTGTTTTCCGATGTCGTTTGTCGTCGAAAGGGGCTGGAGTATCCATGTCCGAGGTGTCCATGAGCCTTTCGGCGGACTCACTTCCCGAGGGCCCGGTCGACAACCTGTTGCCCCAGCTCGTCGAACATCTGCGGCAGAACCGCACCGCGTTGCGCGAGGAATGGGCCAGGCGCATCACCGACGCCCAGCTGCTCACGGCGATGACCCCGGAAGAGATCTTCTCCGAGGCGACCTCGATCTACGACAACTACGTCGAGGTGCTCGAGACCGGTAGCGTCGAAGCCCTGCAGGCCTACGCCCGCGATCTGTCCGAGCGCATCATTCCCCGAGGCGTCGAGACCGACGAGGTGCTCGGCATCGTGCTGCTGCTGCGCGACGTGCTGGCCCGCTCGCTGTTCGAGAAGTACCAGTCGAACTTCAAGCTGCTCAACCACGCGCTCGACGCCTACGAACCGGCTGCCAACCGCATCGCCAGCACCGTGGCCATTT
>NZ_BDBT01000047.1 GCF_001613125.1 Nocardia shimofusensis NBRC 100134 | reverse complement strand
ACCGCAGCGCGAGGGTGTCCTACCCCAGCGCGAGGGCGGTATACCCCAGCGTGGTCCGGGCAACGGCGGTCTCCCGCAGCGTGCCCCCGGCGCCAGCGGTGCCCCCCAGCCCCCGGCGGGCGGTGGCCTCCCGCAGCGCGATCCGGGCGCGCGTCTCCAGCCGCTCGGCGAGGTTCCGCCCGGGGTCGGTCTGCCGCCGCGTGCCCCCGGCCAGGAAGGCGGCGACGGCGCGGCCGACAGTGCGCCCGCTCGCGATCCCGGCAAGCACAGCTACAAGTCCAACCCGGCCAAGACGGCCTCGTTCTTCCAGACCCGGCTGCAGCCCGCCGCCGAGCCCGGCACGTCGATGGACAGCCCGATCTTCGCCGAGATGATGTCGGCCTGGCTGGCCGATCCGAACCCGGATCGCTCCGAAGTGGTCCAGGCGTTCGACTCGCCCGCGGACGAAGGCTGGCGGGCCGCGCAACGAGCGAGTGAGGCCCAAGCCGAGAAAAAGACCGCTGCGGGCTTGCCGCAACGCGATCCGGGCGGGAGGCTAGTCCCCGGTGCCGTAACTGGCGCCGCGGATCGCGCGCCAAGGCGTGATCCGGAGTCGATCAGGTCCAGCTTGAGTCGTCACCAGAAGGGCGTCCGGGATGGCCGCGCAATGAGAGCAATGAACCTAACCGGAGACAAAGGAGACCGATGAACCCCGATCTAGGTGGTACGAACCGTCAGCTGGATTGGCTGGTTTCGAACTTCGCCAACGAGGTTCCTGGCGTAGCTCATGCCGTCCTGGTCTCGGCTGACGGCCTACTGATGGCCGCGAGCGCCCAGCTGCCCGTGGATCGCGCCGAACAACTCTCGGCGGTGACCGCCGGCCTGGCCAGCCTCTCCGTAGGTGTGTCCAATCTGTTCGAAGGCGGCACGGTGTTGCAGTCCGTCGTGGAAATGGAGCACGGTTACCTGCTGCTGATGGCGGTGGGCGACGGCTCCTACCTCGCGGTGCTGACCAACACGTCCTGCGATATCGGACAGGTGGGCTACGAGATGGCGCTGCTGGTCGAACGGGTGGGCCAGACAGTACAGGCCACGCCGCGTGTCACGATGGGTTCCTGATGGTGGGATGGACATAGAAGATCACCACGTGGAGAGCGCCGAGCCGAGCCTCGTCCGGCCGTACTCGCTGACCGCGGGCCGTACCAGGCCCAAGGTCGAGTTGGCGCTCGAGGCGCTTGTCGCCTCACAGCCGGTCGCTATGGAGCGGCAGTTCGAGCTGACCAACATCGAGACGTCGATCGTGGAGTTGTGCAGAGAATCGCCGTCCGTCGCCGAAGTGGCGGCGCGGCTCGGGATTCCGATCGGAGTTGCGCGGGTACTCGTAGCGGACTTGATCGATGCCGGGCACGTGCGCGTTTCGGCGACATTGAAAGAGGATTCCAGCGACGATGAACGTCGCGAGTTGATCGAAAGGGTTCTCAGTGGACTCCGGCGTATTTGATTCGACGACGCAGGTCGATACCCGCACCAGCAAGCCGACCTCGGCCAAGATCGTGGTCGCCGGCGGCTTCGGTGTCGGTAAGACCACGTTGGTCGGTGCTGTCTCGGAGATCGTTCCGCTGCGCACCGAAGCATTGGTCACCAACGCCAGTGCGGGTATCGACAACCTGACCGGTATTCCGATGAAGTCGACCACCACGGTGGCGATGGACTTCGGCCGGATCAGCCTCGCGGACGACCTGGTGCTGTACTTGTTCGGTACGCCGGGCCAGTACCGCTTCTGGTTCATGTGGGACGACCTGATCCGCGGCGCCATCGGCGCGGTGGTGCTGGTCGACACCCGCAGGCTCGAGGACAGCTTCGCGGCCGTCGACTACTTCGAGGCGCGCAACCTGCCTTTCCTGGTGGCGCTCAACGAGTTCGACGACTCGCCCCGGTACCCGATCGAGGACATCCGGCAGGCGCTGGCGGTCTCCGCCGACGTGCCGATCCTGTCCATCGACGCGCGCCGCCGCGAGCCTGCCAAGCAGGCGCTGGTGGCGTTGACCGAGTACGCGCTGCGCAAGGTGATGCAGGGCTACTGAACTCCCGTGCAGCCGCAGCGCCGACACGTGCTGCGGATGCCCGAGATGTCACCGATCCCGTTCGGTACCGGGCCAGGGCGCCGCGGAACCAGAGGTGCTGTGGGGTAGCAGCACCGAAGGCCGTGCGCCGGACACCGGGAACGACCGGGCCCGTGCGAGGGTTCGACATCGCGGCACCGCCGATCCGGCCGTGCCGCGATGTCGTGCTGCCCACACCCGTTCGGCTCGGTGTCCCCGGCGCGATACGCTCGCGCGATGCGGATATCGGCGCGGGAACTACTCGGGCAGTTGCTCGACGCGGAGTCGTTCGTGAGCTGGGATCGGCCACCGGTGACGGTCGCCGCGGCCACCACCTCACAGCGTTATCGCGATGAGTTGCGCGCGGCGCGGGACGCGGCGGGCACCGACGAGTCGGTGCTGACCGGCGAGGGACTGTTGCGGGGCAGGCGCGTGGCCGTGATCGCCTGCGAGTTCGGCTTTCTCGCGGGCTCGATCGGCGTGGCCGCGGCCGAGCGGATCGTGCTGGCCGTCGAGCGCGCGACCG
Organism: Nocardia shimofusensis NBRC 100134; assembly: GCF_001613125.1. Lineage (GTDB taxonomy): Bacteria > Actinomycetota > Actinomycetes > Mycobacteriales > Mycobacteriaceae > Nocardia > Nocardia shimofusensis. The sequence goes on along the minus strand of NZ_BDBT01000047.1, from coordinate 23,236 downwards.
AACTCGGCCTGCCGCTGGTCGCCTCGCCGACCTCCGGCGGCACCCGTATGCAGGAGGGCACGGTCGCCTTCGTGCAGATGGTCAAGATCGCGGGCGCGGTCGCCGCGCACAAGGCGGCGGGCCATCCCTATCTGGTGTACCTGCGCGACCCGACGATGGGCGGCGTCTTCGCCTCGTGGGGTTCGCTCGGCCACATGACGTTCGCCGCGCCCGGCGCGATGGTCGGCTTCCTCGGCCCGCGCGTTTACCAGGCGCTCTACGGCAGGGATTTCCCCGAGGGCGTGCAGACCGCCGAGAACCTGTATCGCCACGGCGTGATCGACGGCGTGCTGCCGGTCTCGGTCTTCCGCCGCATCGCCCACCGCGCGCTGAGCGTGTGCAGCGGCGTGGTGCTCCCGGACCAGGGGACCGCCCTCCCGGCGCGGGGCACGATCGAATCGGCTCCGGTGCCGGCCGGTCCGGGGTCGACGTGGCGCTCGGTGGTGATCTCCCGCCGCCCCGACCGCCCCGGTGTCCGCGACCTGCTGCGCCATGCCACTCAGCGCGTCCCGCTCAGCGGCACCGGCCAGGGCGAGGCCGACCGCACCACCCTGCTCGCGCTGGCCCGGTTCCGCGGACAGCCGTGCGTGGTGTTCGGCCACGACCGCGCCGGTCAGCAGGGTGAGCACATGGGTCCGGCGGCGCTGCGCGAGGCCCGCCGCGGCATGGCGCTGGCCCAGGAACTGCGGCTGCCGCTGGTGCTGGTGATCGACACCGCGGGCGCGGCCCTGTCGAAGGAGGCCGAAGAGCGCGGCCTGGCCCCGGAGATCGCACGGTGCATCTCCGACCTGGTCACCCTGGACACTCCCACCGTCTCGATACTGCTCGGCCAGGGCACCGGCGGCGGCGCGCTCGCTCTGCTGCCCGCCGATCGCGTACTCGCCGCCACCCATGCCTGGCTGGCGCCGCTGCCGCCGGAGGGCGCGAGCGCGATCGTGCACCGCGATGTCGACCACGCCCCGGAGTTGGCCGCCGCCCAGCGCATCGGCGCCGCCGAATTGTGTTCCGACGGCGTGGTGGACCGGATCGTGCCGGAATCCCCCGACGCCGCCGACGAGCCGGTCGAGTTCGCCCGGCGCGTGGTCACCGCCGTCGCGCACGAGCTGGCCGAGCTGCGCAGCGTGCCCGTGGGAGACCTGCGCCAGAGCCGTCACCTGCGGTATCGCCGTCTGGGCGTGCCCGGTTTCGCGCGGTGACCGGGGTGCGGCGAACACGCCCGCAACCGTCGTTGACGGCTCGCCCGCGCACTTCTACGGTCGGAAGGTGACCTTCCGCAGCGATACCTCCACCGTGCCGTCGATCGTGCTCAACGACGGAAACGTGATCCCTCAGCTCGGATTCGGGGTGTTCCAAGTTCCGGCCGAGACCACCTTCGACGTGGTCTCCACGGCCCTGAAAGCGGGCTACCGGGGCATCGACACCGCGGCGATCTACGGCAACGAGGAGGGCGTGGGCCGCGCGATCCGCGCGTTCGGTCTACCCCGTGACGAAGTCCATGTCACCACCAAGCTGTGGAACTCCGAGCAGGGCTACGACTCGACACTGCGAGCCTTCGACGCCAGCCTGGCCAGGCTCGGCCTCGAGTACGTGGACCTGTATCTGATCCACTGGCCGGTGGCCGCGGCGGGCCGCTTCGTCGACACCTTCCGCGCCTTCTCCGAGCTCCAGCGTCAGGGCCGGGTCCGTTCCATCGGCGTCTCCAACTTCACCGTCGCCAACCTGCGCACGCTGATCTCCGAGACCGGGACCATCCCCGCGGTCAATCAGATCGAGCTGCATCCCGCGCTGGCCCAGCGTGAACTGCGAGAATTTCACGCCGACAACGCGATCGCGACTCAGGCGTGGGCGCCGCTCGGTCAGGGCACCATGCTCGATCACCCGGTCGTCGTGGCGATCGCCGAACGGGTGGACCGCACACCGGCGCAGGTGATCATCCGCTGGCATCTGCAGTCCGGCACCATCGTCATCCCGAAGTCGGTGACGCCCTCGCGCATCGAGTCCAACTTCGATGTCTTCGGCTTCGAGCTGGACGAGGAACAGATGTCCGCGATCGACGCCCTGGACCGCGGTCACCGGATCGGCGGCGACCCGGAGACGTTCAGCGCCGGTCTCTGAGCCCGGACAACCCGAGCTCGGCGGTCAGCTCCACCGCGGCCGCCCGCCCGGCCCGGTTGGCGCCGATCGTGCTCGCCGACGGCCCGTAGCCGATCAGATGGATGCGTGGGTCGGCTGCCACCCGGGTGGCCAGCCGCCCGGTCATGGTGATGCCGCCGCCGGGACCGCGCAGCCGCAGCGGTGCGAGATGGTCGAGCGCACTGCGGAATCCGGTGGCCCACAGGATGACATCGGCGGCCTGGAAGCCGCCGTCGGCCCAGCGCACCCCGCCCGGTTCGATGTGGTCGAACATCGGCTTGCGGTCCAACGCCCCACGCGCCTTCGCCGCGCGCAGCGCGTCGGTCCACGGCAGCCCGGTCACCGACACCACCGAACCGGGCGGCAGCCCGCGCCGTACCCGGTCCTCGACCCGGGCGACAGCCGCCCGTCCGTCCTGCGGCCCGAACTGCTCGTCCCGGAACACCGGTTCGCTCCGTGTCACCCAGGTGGTCGAGGTCACCTGGGAGATCTCGTCGAGTAGCTGCACAGCGGAGATCCCGCCGCCCACCACGACCACGTGCTTGCCCGCGAACTCGGCGGCCTCGTGGTAGTCGCGGGTGTGCAGCTGCCTGCCGGCGAAGTCCTCCTGGCCGCGATAGCGCGGGACGAACGGTCGTTCCCAGGTGCCGGTGCAGTTGATCAGCCCGCGCGCCCGCACCGTGCCCGCGGTGTCGGTCTCGGCGTGCAGCACCTCGCCGCGCCCCCGCAGATAGTCGCAGCGCTGCCCGTCGCCGGTGCGATCGCAGACCACCCGCACCGAGACCGGCCGGTGCACCCGCAGGTCGAAGCGCTTTTCGTAGAGCTCGTAGTAGTGCGGCACGGCGGTGGCGGCCTGGGCCCGCTCCGCACCCGGCGGCAAGGTTTCCTCGAAGCTCATGCCGGGCAGGTCGTGCACCCGGTTCACCGTGCCCAACGTCAGCGACGGCCAGCGGTGCTGCCACGCGCCGCCGGGGCCCTCGGAGTGGTCGAGCACGAGGAAGTCCCGCTCGGGGATCAGACCGAGCCTGCGCAAGTGGTAGGCGGCCGACAGTCCGGCCTGGCCCGCGCCGATCACCAGGATGTCGAAATCGTCCGGCACAACGGCCGATGGTAGTGCGTTCCGGGGGCGCGGCGGCGCTGTGGCAGAGTTGAGACGTCTACAGCGAACAGCCGGTGCGGGAAGGAATCATGCTCGGAGTCAGCCGCGACGGTGATGTCGTCACCATCGAGATGCAGCGCGAAGAGCGGCGCAACGCGCTCAACGCCGAACTGGTGACACTGCTGCGCGAAGCCGTGCTCGCCGCTGTCGGCGACGGGGCCAGGGCGATCGTGCTGACCGGGCGCGGACCGATCTTCAGCGCGGGCGCGGACCTGAACGGGGTGTACTCCGACGAGTTCCTCGAATCGCTGATGGACATGCTGCACACCATCGAATCGGCCCCCGTGCCGGTGATCTCGGCGATCAACGGCGGCGCGCTCGGCGGCGGCGTGCAGCTCACGCTGGCCTCGGACCTGCGGGTGATGGAGCCGGACTCCTACATCGCCATTCCCGCCGCGAAACTCGGTGTCTCGGTGGACCGCTGGACCATGCACCGGCTGGTGTCGTTGATCGGCGGCGGTCCGGCCCGCGGCATCCTGCTCGGCGCCGAGCAGGTGTCCGCGCGTGACTGCTACAACTTCGGCTTCGCCAACCGTCTCGGCACTCTCGCCGACGCGCAGGCCTGGGCGAAAACCATCGCCGAACTGGCCCCGCTGTCGCTGCGGCACATGAAGCTGGTGCTCAACGACGACGGCACCCGCGACCCGGATTCGGCGGTCCAGCGCGCGGCGCTGGCGGCGGCCTGGGCCAGTGACGACGCCGAGGAGGCCCGCCGGGCCCGCGAGGAGAAACGCCAGGCCAGGTTCACCGGCCGGTGACACCGGTTGCGGCAGTCGCCGGATGATCGGGCGCGGACCGAGCGCAGGGGGATGATGGACAGATGAAACCTCTTCTGCTGGCGGCCGGTGCGGCCGCGGCGGCGTGGGCGGCCCGCGCCGCGTGGGACATCCCTTCGACGCTGGGCGCCTCGGTCTCGTCGATCAAGCCCTATGCCGGCGGCGCGGCGAACTACCGCGGCGACCGGTTCCACAACACCGAACCCGGCGTCCCGTTGGAGGCGGCTTCGGTGGCCGCGCTGCTGTTCACGGCATGGCGCAAGCGCAAGGAGGGCCACCCGGCCCATCCGGTTCCGGTGCTGCGTCCACAGACGCCGAGCGAACCGGCGGACCTGGCCGTCACCTGGTACGGCCACGCGTCGGCGCTGGTCGAGATCGACGGCTTCCTCGTGCTCACCGATCCGGTGTGGAGCGAGCGGGTCTCCCCGTCGGCGCTGGTCGGTCCGGCCCGGCTGCACCCGGTCCCGCTGCCGCTGGACGAACTGCCCGAAGTGGACGCGGTCGTCATCTCCCACGACCACTACGACCACCTCGACAAGCCGACGATCATGTCCCTGGTCGAGCGGCAGTCCACGCCCTTCCTGGTGCCGCTGGGCATCGGCGCGCACCTGCGGCACTGGGGTGTACCCGAGCACCGCATCGTCGAACTGGCCTGGGGCGCTTCGGTATCGCTGTCCGCGCTCGGTCGTGAGCGCGACGGCGCCGATCTCACCCTCACCTGCTCGGAGGCCAGGCACTTCTCCGGTCGCGCCCTGGTGCGCAATACCACGCTGTGGGCGTCGTGGTCGATCGTCGGCCCGACCAAGCGGGTGTACTTCGGCGGCGACACCGGCTACACCAAGGCCTTCGCCGAAGCGGGCGCCGCGCTGGGCCCGTTCGATCTGACCCTGCTGCCCATCGGCGCCTACGGCGATCAGTGGCCCGACATCCATATGAATCCCGAAGAAGCGGTCCGCGCCCACGGTGATCTCTGTCTCGGCGACGCCGGGCACGGGGTGCTCGTCCCGATTCACTGGGCCACCTTCAATCTGGCACTGCACGGCTGGTCGGAGCCGGTGCGCCGGTTGGTCGAGGCGGCGCGCGCGGCGGGCACCGCGATCGCGGTCCCCAAGCCGGGGGAGCGGGTGGACCCCGCGCTGCCTGCGCAGGCGGACCCCTGGTGGAAGAATGTGGATTGATCAGTAGTTCCTGGGCACGACGACAGTGGAAGGAACGCAGACGATGAGTTTCGCGAACAACCTCAAGGGCATGGTCGGCAAGGGCCTCGAAAAAGGCAAGGAGGCCGCGGCCAAGAACGCGGACAAGATCAACGAGGCGATCGACAAGGGCGGCGACTTCCTCGATCAGAAGACCCACGGCAAGTACGCCGACAAGATCGCCAAGGGCAAGGAGGCGGCCAAGAAGGCGGTCCCGCCGGAGCAGCCCGGACATCCCCCGACCGCGTGAGTCCACGCGCCGCTCGCCCACCGGTCCGGCCCGGTCGCCGCTGAGGCCGGCGCCGGTGGTGCGCGCGGCGTTCGACGGTGGTCCGGGTGCGACCCCGATCGAGGTGACCCTCACCAACCTCGACAAGGTGCTCTACCCGGAGACCGGGACGACCAAGGGCGAGGTCATCGCCTATTACACGGCCATCGCCCCGGCGATACTGCCACATCTGGCCGGGCGTCCGGTCACTCGTAAGCGCTGGCCCGACGGCGTGGCGGAGGCGTCGTTCTTCGAGAAGAACCTGCCCGGCCATGCCCCGGCCTGGCTGGCCCGCCAGGTGATCGAGCACAGTGATCGCCGCGTCACCTATCCGCTCGTCGAGTCCGAAGCGGGCATGGCCTGGATCGGGCAGCAGGCCGCGCTGGAAGTCCATGTACCGCAATGGCGTTTCGCCGGCCACCGGCCGGGACCGGCGACCCGGATCGTGTTCGACCTCGATCCCGGCCCCGGCGCCGGGCTGCCGGAATGCGCCGCGGTCGCGCTGGCGGTGAAAGAGATCGTCGAGGGCGCGGGCATGCGCGTGTATCCGGTGACCAGCGGTAGCAAGGGAATTCACCTCTACGTCCCGCTGGATCGGGTGCTCGGCCCCGGCGGCGCGTCCACCGTCGCCAAACAGCTCGCCACCGATCTGGAGAAGCTGCACCCCGATCTGGTGACCGCCACGATGGCGAAAGAGGTGCGCCGCGGCAAGGTGCTGCTGGACTGGAGCCAGAACAACCCGGCCAAGACCACCATCTCGCCGTATTCACTGCGCGGCCGCGCCCACCCCGATGTGGCCGCCCCGCGCACCTGGGCCGAGATCGCGGACACCGCGAGCCTGCGCCACCTGCGTTTCGACGAGGTGCTGGCCCGCTGGCGCGACGACGGCGACCTGCTCGCCGGTCTCGATCCGCCGTTCGCCGTCGGAGCCGCCCCGCACGACAGCGACGCGCTGGCGAAATACCGTTCCATGCGCGACCCCGCCCGTACCCCCGAGCCCGTCCCGGCCGCACCGCCGACCGCGGGCTCCGGCGATCGTTTCGTCGTGCAGGAGCACCACGCCCGCCGCCTGCACTGGGACGTGCGCTTGGAACGAGACGGCGTACTGGCCTCATGGGCGGTACCCAAAGGCCCGCCGACCTCGCCGTCGCAGAACCGTCTGGCCGTGCGCACCGAGGATCATCCGCTGGAATACCTCGATTTCCACGGCGTCATCCCCCGGGGCGAATACGGCGGCGGTGAGATGACCATCTGGGATCGCGGCACCTACGAGACCGAGAAGTGGCGCGACGACGAGGTCATCGTCCGTTTCCACGGTGACACCCTCACCGGCCGCTACGCCCTCATCCGCACCCGCGCCGACCAATGGCTGATGCATCTCATGCGCGATCAGCCACCTGAGGCGATTCCGCCCCCGCGGGTGGCGGCGGCATCGGCGAAGGACACCCTCTCCGGGGAGGAGCCGGCCTCGGCTGCGCGTGGTCGCCCCGCCGAAGGCACCGGCGGACAACGACATCGTGACGCGCCGTTTCCACGCGACCTCGCGCCCATGCTGGCCACTCCGGGCGAGGTGTCCGGCCTCGACCCCGGGCAGTGGTGCTTCGAGACGAAATGGGACGGCTTCCGGGTCCTGGCCACCCTCGACGGCGACGATCTCGTTCTGCGCAGCCGGTCCGGCGCGGACGTGACCGGCCGCTATCCGCGCTTCGCCGCCGCCGCGGCCGAATTGTCCGGCCACCGCGTGGTTCTCGACGGGGAGATGGTGGTCTTCGACGATCGCGGCGTGCCCGACATCAGCTTGCTGCAGGCGGACCCGGCGCGCGCCGAGTTCGTCGCCTTCGATCTGCTGTACCTGGACGGAACATCGCTGGTGCGTAAGCGTTTCGCCGATCGGCGCCGGGTGCTCGAAGCCCTCGGGGCCACGGCGCCGTCCTTGCTGGTCCCGCCGCCGCTGGCCGACAACGGCGCCGATGCCGTGCGGCTGAGCGCGGAACGCGGGCTGGAGGGCGTGCTGGCGAAACGATTAGATTCGGTCTACCTGCCCGGCAAACGCGGGCAGTCCTGGCTCAAACACCGCAACTGGCGCACGCGTGAGGTGATCGTCGGCGGCTACCGGCGCAGCGCCGCCCGCGACTTCGCCTCGCTGCTGGTCGGCGTCCCGGTCGGCGACGAGCTGGTCTACGCGGGCCGTGTCGGCACCGGGTTCTCCGAAGCGGATCTGCGCGCGCTGGGCCCGCGACTGCGGGCCTCCCAGCGCCCGACCTGCCCCTTCACCACCGAACTCACCGCCGTCGAACGCAAGGACGCGATCTGGGTGGACCCGGTGATCACCGGCCGGGTGCGGTTCATGAGATGGACGGAGACCGGGCGACTCTGGCATCCCGCCTGGCTCGGTGAAAAACGCTGACTCGCCTCGGCAGTTCGCGCACGGACGCCCGCGAAGAACGCCATTCGCCGGAAGCGGGGCTGAGTCGCGCCTCGCCGCGGCCGGACGTCGTGGCCGGGGCCGCACACGAACGCGGCGCGCGCCGAGGATCATTCGGCGCGCGCCGCGCTCGTGGGTGCGGTGATCAGTTGGCCGGACGGCCCGTCTGATCCATCCACTTCGTGGTGCCCGGCTCGGCGGTCAGCGTCTGGACGAGGTCGATACCGGCGATGACCAATGCCGGTCCGCCGACGATGATCGTTCCGATGATGCCGCCTATCGAGGCGAATGTGGGCACCGTTGCCAGTGCGAGGACGCCACCGGCCAGGCCGATGAGGCCGACGATGCCTCCGGCGACCAAGCCGACGAACCCGCCGATGGCGGTGGCGATGCCGAACTGCGTGCCGAAGGTTTCCATCGCCCGCCGGTTCTCCTCCAGCGAGGCCACCGGGGTCACCGGCACCGGCCTGGCCTTGGAGACGTCCTTGACCACCGACAGTTCCAGCATCCGGCCCTCGTCGGCGATCTGGTGGCCGAGCGGGTATTCCAGGCCGTCCTGGCGGAACGCCAGCGGGAACGAGACGAGGGTGTTGTCGGCCGCGTCCTTCACTTCGACGGTGTTGCCGTCGATCTCGAAGGTGCCGTTGGTGAGCGTGGTGACGACCTTGTCGCCCACCAGCTTCGCCTCGTAACCGATATCCGGCACCGGCGCCGGTTCGGCGTGGGCGGTGCTCGCGCCGACAGTCACGGCGGCGATCAGCGGTACCAGGACCGCGGAGAGCTTGCGCATGCGCATGCGAGGATTCCAATCTTCATGAGGTCGAGCCCTTACGAAGTCTGCCCCGGCGAGAAAAGCTCCCCTCGACGCCGGTGCGGACAGGAGGTGATCCACAGAACAGCTACGTCACCGTAACCTTATCGAATCGGCAGGTATTCCTGTACGCGAATTCCCCGTAACAGGGATCGATTCGCGAAATGTGGTGCGTTTGCTCGACATCCCACCGATCAATTGCTTTCGGCTATGACGCCAGTTGGTGATAGGTGAACGCGCGGTGTGTGATCGCCGCAACACTATGCTCTTTCCGGTGACGTCGCCGCGAGGGGAGCCCTGTTGCCGGGTTGTGAATACGCGGCGGAATCGACTCCGGAAGCTGTTTTCGCCCCCAAAACCAGGGTTTTCAACAATCTGGACGGTTTGTTTTTGCAAGCGGGCAGCAACTGGTCCGTCCATTCGGTGACCGGCTTTCCCTGTGCTCGTGCCCGCGCCGCTCAAATGAGCAGATCGACCGCCACCGCGCCTGCCCCGGCGAACACCACGAGCGCCAGCGCGAGCGCATCACGACGGGTCGCCACGGCCGGGTGAGCGGTCAGCTCACCGGTGCCGCCGCGGGCGGTGATCGCCTCGCCCAGTTCGGTCGCCCGGCGCGAGGCCACCGCCATCGCCGCGGTGAGGATGTCGATGACGGGGCTGTCGGTGGCGCGATCGAGCAGCCGATCCTTGGGCCGCAGTTTGCGAGCCGCCCGCAGCACCCGGATCTCCTCGAGCAACAGCGGCAGCCCGCGCAGCGTCAGCGCGACGACCACCGCCCACTCGTCCACCGGCACCTTCAGCTTGCGCAGCGGAGCGCCGAGTTTCGCCAGCGCGGGCGCGATCTCACTCATCGGGGTGGTCCACGCGATGAGGAACGACGCCGCCACCAGGACGAAACCGAACACCACCACCTGTGCATAGCGCAGCACCGCCGCCCCGCCCATGGGCAGATTGATCAGCGCGCCCGCCGCGATCAACGCCCAGAACCACAGCGGCAGCCGCGGCAGCGTCCCCAGGGGCAGTCGCGCGATCACGCCGATCACGATCAGGAAGACGATCATCATGCTCAGCACCGTCCACGACGGCCAGAGCATGAGCAGCAGGCTGAGCAGGAAGGCCGCGATCATCTTGGTGCCCGCCCACAGCCGGTGCACGGGACTGTCCACCGGAACCCGGCGCAGCAGAATGGTGCTCATCGGTGGCTCCTGTCCTGGTATCCCGACGCCGCCGCCGGGCCGGCGGTGTTGTCCGTGAATCCGGCGGTGACTCCGTGGGAGTCCGTGAAGCGGCCCTCGTTCAGATGCACGGTGCGGTCGCAGACCGCGGCCATGTCCTCGACGTCGTGGGAGATGACGATGAGAGTGAGCCCGGAATCCCGTAGTCGCGCCAGCAATTCCACGATGTCGGCGCGGCCTTTCGGATCGAGCCCGGCCAGCGGCTCGTCGAGCACCACCACCTGCGGGTGACTGGCCACGATGGCCGCCAGTACCACCCGCTTGGCCTGCCCGCCGCTGAGTTCCTCGATCGAGCGCGCCGCGAGCGCCCGGTCCAGCCCGACGGCGTCCAGCGCGCGCCCGACCGCGCCGGAACCCGTGGCCTGCCCGCCCCAGTCCGCGATCTCCGTGCCCACGGTCTGCTTCTGCAACTGCAGCCGCGAATGCTGGAAGGCCAGCGCCACCCGCCCGATCTGCCGGGTCACCGGCTTTCCGCCGAGCAGGCACGCGCCCGAACTCGGGGTCACGAGCCCGGCCATGATCCAGGCCAGCGTGGACTTGCCCGAGCCGTTGCCGCCCACCACCAGCAACGCCTCACCCTGGCGGACGGTCAGGTCGAGCCCGTGCAGGGCGGGCGCCTCCCACGGCGTGCCCCGGTTGTAGGTGTGGCGGACTTGTCGCAGCTCGAGCACCGGCCCGCCCATCGGCGTGCGCCGTGCGCCGCGCGTGGGCTGTGGCCAGGCGGGCAGGCGCTGCACCATCCGGCCCGCGCCCAGATGCACCACCCGGTCGGCGGCGGCCGCGTCGGCTTCGTGGTGGGTCACCAGCACGACCGCCATCCGGTGCCTGGCAGGCAGTTCACGCAGCAGCGCGACCAGCTCCCGGCGCCCGCGCGGATCGATCATGGAGGTCGCCTCGTCGGCGATCAACAGCGCGGGCCTGCGGGCCAGCGCGGCGGCCACCGCCAGGCGCTGCTGCTGGCCGCCCGAGAGTGTCGCGGTCTCCCGTCCGCCCATGCCGTCCAGGCCCACCTCGCGCAGCAGCCCGTCCACATCCACCCGCGCGGCGAGGTCGGTGGGCAACCCCCACACCACGTCGTCGGCGACCAGCACGCCCAGCGTCTGGCTCTCCGGGCGTTGCAGGACCAGCGCGGTGCCGCCCAGGTGCCCGAGTCCGGCCGAGCCCGGCCGCAGCACTTCGCCGCTCGTGGGTGGCAGACCCGCCAGCAGCCTGGTCAGTGTGGACTTGCCCGAGCCGTTGTGGCCGACCACGGCGACGAACTCGCCCGCGGCCACGGTCAGGTCGATGCCGTGCAGCGCGTCGACGTGCGCGCCGGGATAGCGGAACCCGGCTCCGCGCAGGGTCACCGGCAACGGGCCGATCGGCCGCTCGTCGGCGGGCGCGTCGAGCCGGTCACGGCTGGGCAGCCAGGCCAGCCGGTCCAGGATCGAGCCGAGCACATACCAGGAGCACACCGCGCTGACCAGCACGCCGACCACCACGCCGCTGCCGACGTAGAGCCACCACCAGGTGAGGACGGCCTCGGTGGCCGAGTCCACCGCGCGGCCCAGCGACTCCAGTTCCGGCCTGCTCTCGGCGATCTTGCGCATTCCGCCCGCGGTATTGCGCACGGTGTCGAAGAACAGTTCCCTGGTCTTGGCGAACACCAGCAGCGACCCCACCGAGAACGCCCCCCACGCCAGCCCGGCCACCAGCGCCGCCAGGCACGCCGTCGGCAGCCCACGCCCGCGCCGTTTGACCCCGCCGATGATGCCGCCGATGGTGGCGGTGCTGACCACGCCGAGCGCGGGCATCACGCCCGCCGCCACGAAGGTCACCAGCGTCGCTGCGACCGTCGCGGTCACCAGCGCCCGCAACCGGTAGCGGTGCGCGAGCATGCCCATCGGCACCGCGGCCACCAACTGCAGCGCTGCCGCGAACGGCACCACCGAGCCGACCGTGATCAGGCCGACGGTGACGCCGCCGAGCACCGCGCCCACGGCCAGTTCGATCGGCCGCAGCGGCCCGCGTTGCCCAGGACCGGCGACGAGCACGGTCGGCGTTTCACTCACGCGACAAGTGTGCCAGTCCGGCCACCGGGTCACTCGGCTCGGCGGAGTGCGCAGGAGTCGGCCGGAGCGATCGCGCGCCCCCGGTGCCGCGGGTGCCGCTTCACGACGCGGGCGTCAGCGTGTAGTCGTCCGGGTCGAGGGTGCGGACCCGGCGGCGGTAGCTGGTGACCGTGCCCGGCCAGTTGTTGGTGATGCGCCCGGCGGCGTTGCGATACCAGCTCGAGCAGAAGTTCCACGGCGAGCGATCGAGCCGGTCCTGGAGTTCCCGGTTGAACTCCTCCTCCCGCTCGGCCTCGACCTCGATGACATGTCCCGGCCGGTCGGCGAGCAGCTGGACCGCCTGACGGATGTAGCGCGCCTGCGTCTCGATCATGGCGATGATCGAGCCGACACCCAGATTGGTGTTGGGCCCGTAGACCATGAACAAGTTGGGGAAGTCCGGCACCGTCATGCCGTAGAAGGCGTGCGCGCCCTCGGCCCAGGCCGCCGAGAGCTCGCGGCCGTCTCGCCCCCGCACCCGCATCGGCCAGAGGAATTCGGTGCCCTTGAACCCGGTGCCGTAGATGATCACGTCGGCCTCGTGCACCGTCCCGTCGGCGGTGCGCACACCGGTCGGGGTGATCTCGGTGATCGCCTCGGTCTCCACGGTGACGTTCGGCTGGGTGAGCGCGGGGAAGTAGTCCCCGGAGAACAGCACCCGCTTGCAGGCGATCGGATAGTCCGGCGTGAGCTTCTCCCGCAGCACCGGATCGGGAACCTGTTTACGCAGGTGCCTTCGCGCGATCCTGGTCACCGCCGAGGCGATCCACGGCGCGTCCACCAGCCCCAGCGAGGACACCTCCGCCAGCGTCCACCAGCCCAGCCGCTCCGCCGAGAGCATGCCGGGAATCCTCGCGAACAGTTTGTGCTGCACCGGGGTGTAGTCGGTGTCGAACTTGGGCAGCACCCAGGCCGCGCTGCGCTGGAACACCGTCAGATGCTCGACCTGCGGCTGGATCCGGGGGATGTACTGGACGGCGCTGGCACCGGTCCCGATGCAGGCCACCCGCTTCCCGGTGAGATCGACATCGTGATCCCACAGCGCCGAGTGGAAGGCGGCTCCGGTGAACGCGCCCACCCCGGGGATGTCGGGCATGGCAGGTCGCGACAACTGCCCGACCGCCGAGACGAGCACATCGGCGACATAGGTGTTCCCGTCGGCCGTCCGCACCGTCCACCGCCCGGCACCCCTAGCCGCGGCGTCCGCACCGGCAGCGCCGTCGCCGCCGACGTCGGCTCGGGGATCGTCCGCGGCCGGCCGTTCGTCGAAGACGGCCTCGGTGACCTGCGCACCGAATCGGATGCGGTCCAGCAGACCGTGCCTGCGTGCGACACCGCGCAGGTAGTCGTGGATGGCGGCCTGGCCCGAGTAGCGCTGCGGCCAATCCGGTTTGGGCTCGAACGAGTAGGAGTACAGCGGCGACGGCACATCGCAGGCCGCGCCGGGATAGGTGTTCTCCCGCCACACCCCGCCCAGATCGGCCGCCCGCTCGAGAACGACGACATCGTCGAAACCGTTGCGCCGCAATTCGATCGCCACGCCGATGCCGCCGAAACCGGCGCCGATGACGAGCACCGAAGGACCTGGACCCATGTGACTCTCCTCACCTCTGCGCCGATGTTTCAACTGTAGAGGCGCGCGGTGGCCGACCATGCCCGTTCGGCGCTCTGCGCCGCTGCGCTGTGGACAACGGCGCGGCTGTGGAAATCCCGGTCTCGGGCGCGGATCACGGGTGCTCGCCGCGCCCCTCCCGGCTGCCGGAATAGGCGAGCTCGCGCACGCGGCCGACGAGTTCGGGCAGCAGGCGGACGTCGTCGGGATGGTTCATCACCGGATCGAAGAAGTCGGTGCGGTAGTCACCCTCGTCGACCGTGTGCAGGGTGATCTCGGCGATCTTGCGCAGCCGCGGCGACAGACCCGCGGCCGACAGCGTGAATTGGACCGGCGTCGTGCGCACGTGCGCGGCCAGATCGGCCAGCGACGAGGAGGAGGGCAGGCCAGGCTTCGGCTCGGCGAACAGCCAGACCGGCGAGCGGTCGCCGAGCCGGTAGGGCATCAGACTGCCGTAGCGGGCACTGCGCCAGCCGCGCGCCGGGGTGATGAGAAAACGGCTGAGCAGGCCCTCGCCGGTGGTGGCCAGCGCGAGATCGAACGGTTTGTCGTCGCGATCGAGCACCCGCAACGCCAAGCCGAGCACGTCGGGCAGCCCGGACGGCGTGCCGATGCCCTTGGACATGCGCGCGAGCACGGCGCGTTCGCCCTCGCCGAACAGGTCTTCGACCTCGGGCTCGGGGTGCAGTCTGCCCGACAGCGGCAGACCGTTCGGATGGAAGACGCGAGCGTGCCGCAGTCGGGCCGCGCCCGCGAAGGACTGGCGGAAGAGCTGGGTCATGTGGCTCGGGTGCCCGGACCCGCCCCGGTCAAACGGCGGTGTGCCGCACTGTTGCGTCCCGGATTCAGGACGGCGGCACGCCTGTGCACCCGGCCATCGGCACGGTTCGGAAATGCGTTGTGATCGCCCCGGTTTCGTCGAAGACATGCAGGGCGACGGCCGGATCGGGGGAGTAGTCCATCACCCGGTCCGGTGGCCGGATCTCCCACGCGCCGCCCAGCACCGACGAGGTGCTCGGCGCGATCAGCAGGGGCCGCCCGGCGAACAGTGTCACCGCGGACGAGTGCGCGTGACCTGCGAGAACAGCGCGGATTCGCGCGTCCCCCGCCACCAGTTCGGCCAGCCTGCCCGGCTCGGCGAGCGCGATGTCGTCGACGATGGGACTGTGCAGCCGCACCGGCGGATGATGCATGGCCAGCACGATCGGCGCGTGCGCGGGCGCTCGGGCGAGGACGCCGCGCAGCCAGTCGTAGCTCTGCTCGTCGATCCGCCCGCCCGGCTCGCCCGGAACGGTCGTGTCCACCATGACCACCGTCAGCTCGCCGATCCGATGGACGTGATGGATCGGGTCGGCGGAGGCTTCGACGCCGAGCAGTTCGGTGCGGAAGGCGACCCGCTCGTCGTGATTGCCGGGAATGGAATAGACCGGAATGTCGGACTTCAACGCGGCGCGCGCCTCGGCGTACTGCGCGGCGCCGCCGGATTCGGTGACATCACCGGTGTGCAGGATCGCGTCGGGCCTGCGCGGCAGGTCGGCCAGGAAGTCCATCACCTTCTCGGCCCGCTGGGCGTTGCGGGCGCCGAGGTCGAAATGGGTGTCGCTGACCTGGGCTACCAGGATCATCGGCGGTCGCTTTCTCTGCGGAGTCGCCGCGTCGCGTCACGGCGTGGCTGGCACGCGAGCACATGCACCTGTCCAGGCTAACGACCCAAGGGTGGTCGGTCCGCATGAGCCTCACCACGATCGGGCCGCTTCGGTGCGCGCTCGTCGGATGGCCGAGCAGGCCGAGCAGGCCGAAGCTCAGGAGCCGATCGGCGCGTCGGGGTCGAGCAGTGCGGCCGGTTCGTCGAGTTCCGGGACCGCCGACCAGAAGTCCGCACCGGGGGGCGCGGTCAGATCGAGCGTGGCCGGGTCGCGCCAGGGGGCGTCCAACCGCAGCCGCCACGAGTGCAGATGCGCGCGCGGCAGCCCGGACTTGTCGAACAGCGGATCGCCGACGATGGCGTGCCCGATCCAGGCCAGATGCACCCGGATCTGATGCCTGCGCCCGGTCACCGGACGCAAGGCCAGCACGGTCCGGCCGCCGGTGCGGGCCAGGGTCGTGAACTCGGTGCGCGACGGGTAGTTCTTGGCGGGCAGCAGATCGGTGTCGTCGACGAACCAGCGTCCGTCCGCCGAGCGGATGGCCTCGCGCGGGGCGGCGATGCGCACCCGGTTCTTGCGCCCGACGCTCAGCGGCAGATCGATGACGCCGCGATCGGGCAGCCCGACCCCCTCGACCACCGCGAGATAGGCTTTCTCCGCGGTGCGCTTGGCGAACTGCCTGGTCAGCATGCCGTGCGCGCCGAGATCCTTGGCCAGCAGCACCAGCCCCGAGGTCACCTTGTCGATGCGGTGCACCGGATACAGCGTCTGGCCCGCGGCGGTGGCCGACGCCACGATGTCGGTGTCGTGACGTTCGCCGGTCACCGAGATCCCCGCGGGCTTGTTCAGCGCGAGCACCGCCGCGTCCTCGGTGAGCAGGTACCGCTCCCGCAGCCGCGACCAGTCCGTTTCCACTCCGGCATCCACGCCGTCGACCTTACGGACGCCCGTGCGCGGCGGCGTGTCAGGCCCGGCGGATCAGATGCGGCCGCAGCCGGTTGAACCCGCGCAGCCGGACACTGCGCAGCTGCCGCACCTTGAACGCCGGATCGTCACGCAGTTTCTCCTCCGCGCCGTCGTCGACGAGCACCGTGCCAGGTCTGGCCACACCGGTCAGCCTGGCCGCGATGTTGACCACCGTCCCGTACAGGTCGCCGAAACGCTGGAGCACCGGCCCGTAGGCCACCGCCACCCGCAGTTCCGGGGTGGAGCCCACCAGCATCGTCGACTCCTGGATGTCGAGCGCGATGTGCGCGGCCGCGCTCACGGTCTCGGCGGCGAACATGACCTCGTCGCCGACGTTCTTGATCACCCAGCCGCCGTGCTCGGTGATGGCCGCCGTGGTGGTCGACTCGAACGCCTCCAGCAGCGTGGACAGTTCGTCGGGATGCAGGTGCCTGGTCAGCCGGGTGTAGCCGACCATGTCGGCGAATCCGACGGCCAGTTCCCTGGTCGAATCCTCGTTGAGGGGGGTCACCGCGCCGTCGAACGAGCGGTTCAGCGCCGCGGCCAGGTGCCTGCGCCAGGTGTAGGAGAGCAGATCCGCGAGCGCGGTCATCGTCTCCTCGGCGATGCGGCGCACGTTCTCCGGGGAGTCGCCCTCGGCGGCCATCCGGGTGTAGATCTCGGCGAGTACCAGGTCCGCCTGCCATTCCGCCAGCCGCGCCATCCCCTGACCGATGGTGCGCGCCGCCGCCGCCTGCGAACGCAGATCCGCGCCGCCGACCACGCTCATCGACCGGAACTTCCGCACCGCCTCCACATCGCCCTCGGTGTAGTCGACGGCGCTGTCGTCGTTGGCCGGAAAGCCCAGCGCGGTCCACAGTCTGCGCGATACCGCGGGCGCCACCCCGGAATGCTCGGCGACTTGATGTCGGTCGTATTTGCGCTCGCCACCCAGGAGATAGGACTCCACCACCGACTGGACCAGCTCGGAATGCTGCTGCTGCGACGACGCCATCCCGCCACCTTACGGCCCGGCGCGGTGCGCGTCCCGTGCTTCGCCGCGCCCGGCGAGAGCCTTCGACGCACCGGCGTCCGTGCGGCTTCCGACGCCGGAAACCGCTCAGGCGCGGACGAACTCGGTGACCGTCACCCCGTTGTCGAACGCCTGCCGGTCCACCGGGGCGAACCGCGTCGGATCGAATCCGCCGGGATCGGCGTCCGGCGTGGCACTCAGTACTGGGAAGCGCCGAGGTCCACGGAGATGCTGGCCGCGGTGACCAATCGGGCCTCGTCACCGGCGAGCCAGGCCACGGTGTCGGCGATATCGTCGGGCATGGCGACGCCGTCGGGCAGCATCGGCGTGTTCATCTTCGCCAGCAGCTCGTTCGTCCGGCCCGCCCGCACGAGCGCCCCGACCATGTCCCCGGAACCCATCGGCGTCGCCACCGGGCCCGGAGCCACGCTGTTGACGCGGATCGAGTGTTTGCCGAGTTCGGCGGCGAAGGCGCGCGCCATGCCCGTCACCGCGTGCTTGCTGGCGGTGTAGTGGACCATGAACGGCTGCATACCCACCCCGGCCGCCGAGCCGATCAGGATGATCGACCCGCCGCGTCCGCCTTCGATGATCCGGTGCGCGCCCGCCATGACGGTGTTCCAGGTGCCGGTGACATTGGTGTCGATCACGTCGCGGAACGACTGCGGCGTGATGGTGTCCCACGGTTCCGGAATGCAGATACCCGCGTTGGCCACGATCACATCGAGCCTGCCGAACGCCGCGAACCCGTCGTCGACGACCGCCCGCAGCGCGTCGATATCACGCACGTCGGCGGCTCTCGCGACGATCTTGCGCCCGGTGGCCTCCACCAGCGCGACGGTTTCGTCGAGGTCGTCGGGCGTCGAGGAGTCGTAGGGCACCGCCTCCGGCAGCGGCGCGCACAGGTCGACGGCGATGATGTCCGCGCCTTCCCCGGCGAGCCGGACCGCGTGCGCGCGCCCCTGCCCGCGCGCGGCGCCGGTGACGAACGCGACCCTGCCCTCCAGCCGTCCACCCACGGTTGTGCCTCCTCGTGTCCGGCTGCACGCCGTCGTGTTCAGCCCACATGACAACTACGGTGACCGACGCTACGGCCGGTGCCGATGCGGCGCAAGGGATCCCCCTCGCCTGCCATCGTGGCCCGCCGTGGACATGGGCCGGCACTGCGTGACGATCCACCCGGGACCGAGCCTCAGTTGTCCGGGACGAGCTCGATGACGGTGATATCGGAGGGAGCGCCGACGCGCACCGGCGGACCCCACGCGCCCGCGCCGCGAGTGACGTAGAGCTGGGTGTCGCCGTAGCGTTCCAGTCCGGCGAGAGTCGGATTCGCCAGGGCGGCGAAGAAGTTGGCGGGGAAGAGCTGGCCGCCGTGGGTGTGGCCGGACAGTTGCAGGTCCACGCCGTGATCGACGGCGTCGTGGATGAGCGAGGGCTGGTGGGCCAGCAGGACGCAGGGCTTGGAGGTATCGCGGCCGCCGAGCGCGGCGTCGAAGTCGGGGGCGCGGTCGTAGGCCTCGGCGGCGAGGTCGTCCACCCCGGCGATGTCGAACCAGGGGAGTTCGGCTCGTTCGTTGAACAGGACGCGGATGCCGAGGTTCGGCAGATACTCGATCCACTCGTCCGGGCCGGAGTAGTACTCGTGGTTGCCCATGCAGAAGAAGACGCCATGCGGTGCGCGCAGGTCCGCCAGCGGCGCGACGTGCTCGCGCAGGTCGGCGACGGAACCGTCCACCAGGTCGCCCGCGATGGCGATCAGGTCCGGCTGGGTCCGGTTGATCGTGTCGACCACCGTCCGCGCGAAACCACGGCCCAGCGACGGCCCGAGGTGCAGGTCGCTGACCAGGGTGATGCGGAATCCGGAGGCCTCGGCGGGCAGTCGGCGCAGTGGCACGGTCACCCGATTGACGGCCGGGCCTTTCAGCACCCCGTAGGTACCCGCGCCGACCGTGGCCACCGCCGCTACCGCCGTCGCACCGGCCAGCGCGCGGCTGACGAACATCCGCCTCGACACCGCCTGCGAGCCGGCGCTCTCGGCTGCTGCCGGGCCGTTCCCGACGACCTCCTGGGGCGTCGCCTGCGCCGTGGTCTCACCGGCACCGGCCGTATCGGTCGCCGCGTTCGGTGCTGTCGCTTCGGCGTCCGTGCCGGTCTTTTCCGTCGTGCCGGTCGCCTCCGTGGGGCCGGTGGCTGCCGCTGTGCCGGTTGTCGCCGTCGTGCCGGTACCCCGCGTCGACGCCGCGGTGGTCGTGAGGACGGCACCCGCGTCGGACCCACCCTTGCGCCTGCTCGCCCACCACACCAGCAGCGGACGGAGGACCTCCCCCGCCAGCACCCCGAGCAGCAGATAGATCAGCACCGCCGCCCACAGGTACCCGACCGTGGAGATCACACGCACGACCCCGAACGGCACCATGTCGATCCGCGTCGCCGGCGTGCCCACCATGAACAGCCCGCCGACCACGATCACCCCGGTCCCGGCACGCCGCCCGATCGACCCGGCCACCGTGCTGTCGCGCACCAGCCGACGCCACACATACCAGTGCAACCCAGCCACGATGCCGACCATCACAGCCAGGATCAGCAACCCCACCACTCTGCCCACCAGCGCAAACCCTTCCGGAATCGCCCGAACTCCCGACTCCAGCGAATCTACGCGCACTCGCCGATCCGCCTCCCGATCCGCGCGATCACTCCGGTGCACCGCCCCTGAGCGCGTCCAGCATGCGCCGATGGCGCCGATGCCCGGCCGCCTCGTATCCGATCACCGTGACGAACGGCGCGGCCATCACCGCCTTGCCGAGGCGAACCAGCTGAAGTTCAACCGGGCCGGCGAGGCTCCGGCGGCACCGCTGCTCACCGATCCCGGCGGCGTCCGCGCGTCGAAAACGAGGGCGTTGCCATCGTTTTCGCGGTCACGGATGCTGGTGACCCCCCGGTCTTATCATGTAGATATGGAATAACTGGGGCGAGTGGTGGGGTGTGATGTCAGAGATCTCGAAAGTCGAACTGTACGCGGCGATCAGGCAGGATCTCCGTGCCGGCCTGTCCAAACGCGCCATCGAGCGCAAGCACGGTGTCGGGTGGCGCACTGTGGCGAAGGCCACCGAGTCGGTGCTCCCCGGGCCGCGTAAGCAGTATCCTCCGCGCCCTCAGAAGCTGGATCCCTACAAGCCGTTCATCGACGACATCCTGCGTGGAGATCTGGAAGGCCCGCCCAGGCAACGGCATACGGCCACCCGGATCTTTCAGCGTCTGCGCGCCGAGCGCGGCATGACGGACGTGTCGTATCAGCGGGTCAGCGCCTATATCCGCGAACGCAGACCGCAGCTGCGAGCGGAGCAGGCGACCGCTCGCCGCCGCACCGGACGACTCGTCGGCGCGGCCGGCTTCTCGCGCCTGAAAACACTGCGGGACTTCGAATTCGACGCCAACCCGGCTGTCGACCCCGCGGTGATCCACGCCCTGGCCGGATGCGACTGGGTGCGAGAAGGTCGGCCGCTGTGCCTGACCGGCGAGGCCGGAACCGGGAAGACCCATCTGCTGATCGCCCTGGGCGCCGAAGCGGCGAAAGCGGGCTTCCGGGTCAGGTACACCTTGGCCGGCGAACTGGTCACCGCGCTGGCCGAAGCCGCCGATCGGCAACGACTTTCCCGGATCATCGGCCGCTATCGTGGCATCGATCTGCTCTGTATCGACGAACTCGGCTACACCGCGGTCGACCGGCGCGGCGCCGAACTGTTGTTCCAGGTCCTGACCGAGCGCGACGAGAAGAAGTCGGTCGCGATCGCGTCCAACCGCGGCATCGCCCACTGGTCCGAGATCTTCCCCGACGCGCGGCTGCGTGCCGCCATCATCGACCGGCTCACGTTCGGCGGCACCATCGTCGACACCGGAACCCGGAGCTATCGCCGCACTCGCGCCGAGTCGGATACGCCGACCGACTGATCCCGCCGACCCGACCCGGCGGCTCACCCGAGGTCGCCGGGGCGGTGAGGTCGGATGAGCAGGGGTGGTGGTCGCGTGCCCGCGGTTTCGCCGCGGAACTCCTTCGCACACCTCGGGCGACACCGGTGGATCACATGAACCGGCACCTCTCATCGGTGTCGTCGGAATTCGTGAAAAGAACCCGCCAGAATTCGTGAAAATATGCTGTCGGAATTCGCGATAACCTCCTTCGGAATTGGCGATAATTTCCGCTCGTGGTGGCGCTGATCTGGTGGTATGTCCCGAAAGTTGTTGTTGCGAGACGTGTTACGTGCACGTATCTTGGCGGTTGGGCTCATTTCGATTCGAATTGTGCGAGGAGAAATATGGATCATAACTGATTATCGCCGAGGCCACCGGTTCCAGCCGGTGGATCCTTCACGCTTTATGCGATTGCGTCGCCGGTAGAAATCATCGTCATCGGCTGCCGGCCACCCATCGGCGCGTCCGCCACCAGGCGGCAAACATGCCGAGTTCGGGTGGTGACCGTGCGGGCCTACACCGGCGACGTCTCGGACAGCAGCTCGACCAGAGCCGCGTCCTCGTCCGCACCCGCCGACAGCCGGTGAGCGGCAGCGGGTGCGAGGGACGGCAACTACGTGCGCGATTTCCGCCCGACGGCATTCGGCCGACCGGCGTCGATCAGTCGTGCCCACAGAACACTTCGATCAGAAGGACAGCGTCATGCCCACCACCGCCGGCCGTAGCGCCACCGCGACCGGTGCCTTCACCTACACCGCCCTCTGACCTGACATCTCTCGCTCTGAAAGGAGCACCCCATGGCTCCGGCCTTGACCTCCATCGCCCCGACTTCGGGCCCCGTCGCCGGGCTCAACAGCGTCACGCTGACCGGCACCGGATTCGTGAATATCACCGCCGTACGTTTCGGCGCCACGCCGGCCTCCTACACCGTCGACTCCGGTAACCAGATCACCGCGACCGCCCCGCCGGGTAGCGGAACAGTGCAGGTCACCGTCGTCGCCACCCCCGGCGGCACCAGCAACGGACTTCCCTACACCTACATCCCCGTGCCGTCGCTCAGCGGCATCGGCCCGGATCGAGGTCCCACCACCGGCGGCACCTCGGTGACCCTCACCGGCACCGGTCTCACCGGAGCCACCGCGGTCACCTTCGGCGCGACTCCCGCCACCTCGTTCACCGTCGTCTCCGACACCCAGATCACCGCCACCGCCCCGGCGGGCAGCGGAACAGCGCAGGTCACCGTCACCACTCCGGGTGGCCTCAGCAACGGTGTTTCGTACACCTACGTCCTGTTCCCGGTGATCACCTCCATCGACCCGACTGCCGGTCCCACGGCCGGATCCAACACAGTCACGCTGACGGGTTCCGGTTTCGTGAATGTCACCGCCGTGCGTTTCGGCACTGTGGCGGCCGCGTTCGAGGTCGACTCCGGTAACCAGATCACCGTGATCGCACCGCCGGGCAGCGGCACGGTGCAGGTCACCGTCACCACCATCGCCGGCGTCAGCAACGGCGTCCCCTACACCTACGTGACGGCTCCGGTCCTGACGTCTCTCGATCCGACTACGGGTCCGGAGGCGGGCGGGACCACGGTGGTCCTCACCGGCACGGGTCTGGCGGGTGCGACCGCGGTTTCCTTCGGTGGTACGCCCGCGACGTCGTTCACCGTGGTCTCGGACTCGCAGATCATCGCGATCGCTCCGGCGGGGGTCGGTGTGGAGCAGGTGACGGTCACGACCGTCGGCGGTACCAGTAACGGGCTTCCCTACACCTACGCCGTGATTCCGGCGATCAGCGCCGCCGATCCCGATGAAGGTCCCGTCGTGGGCGGCACCTCGGTGGTTCTGACGGGTACCGGTTTCACCGGCGCGACCGCGGTCGAATTCGGTGGTACGCCGG
>NZ_BDBT01000046.1 GCF_001613125.1 Nocardia shimofusensis NBRC 100134 | reverse complement strand
CACGCGCCGCGGGCCGAACGGATTGTCGAGGGCTCCGGCCGCGCGGTCGAGTACGTGGCGGGCCGGCGCTGGGAACTGGCGGCCACGGGCTTCTGGCAGGCGCATCGCGATGCGGCGCAGTGCTATTCGGATCTGATCGGGCAGTGGGCCCAGTTGTCCGGCGGGGACAGCGCCTGGGATCTGTACAGCGGCGCGGGCGTCTTCGCGGCCCGGCTCGCCGAACAGGTGGGCCCCGGCGGCTCGGTCCTGGCGGTGGAGTCCTCGCGCGTCGCGGTGGCCGACGGCCGGGCCGCGCTGCGCGATCAGCCGTGGGTGGACCTGCAGTCGGACCGGGTCGAACGATGGCTCGCCGAGCACGCCGCGCAGCCGCCGCGAGTGGTCGTCCTCGATCCGCCCCGAGCGGGCGCCGGCAAGGAAGTGGTGAGCGCGGTGACCGCCGCCGGACCCGAGCGGATCGTGCACATCGGCTGCGACCCGGCAGCCTTCGCCCGTGACCTCGGCCTCTACGGCCGCGCCGGCTACGAACTGGCCGACCTGCGTGTCTTCGACGCGTTCCCGGCCACGCACCATGTCGAATGCGTGGCTCTGCTGGCGGCGGACACCGCCGTCACTCGAGGTACCAGGTGACCCGCACGCTCGCGGCGATCTCCGATTCCCCGAGTTCCACCGGCACCGGCGCGCCGCCCGCCGTTTCGGCCATCGCCGCCACCGCGCGGATCTTCGGCGCGAACTGCGGCGCCGCGGCGGTGTTCTCGGTGATCTCGACGACCGGGCCCAGCGTGCGGCCCGCGCGCCGCGCGTAGCGCTCGGCCTTGGCCAGAGCGTCGTCCCAGGCGGCGTCGCGCGCTCGGGCCGACAGGCCCTCCTGATCGGCGACGGTGCGGACCAGCCCGCCCAGCCGCACGTCGTCGCCACCGGCTTCGACGGCGGCGGCGATGATCGCGGCCGGGCCGGGTGTGGCGGTCGGCCCGATCCGGCGCAGCGTGACGGTGAGAGCGGTGCCCGCTGTGTAGCCGACGATGCGTTCCCTGTTGTCGCCCCACACCGTCTCCGTGCGCACCGTCAACCCGCTGGTGGCGATGTCGATGTCGTCCACTCCGTTGCCGCGCAGCGACGCGGTGACCGCGGCCGCCCGTTCCCCGGCACGGGAGTAGGCGGCGGCGACCCGGCCGGCGCGCGACTCCACCGAGATGGTCAGCCGGAGCAGGTCCGGTGTGGCGTTCGCCCGGCCCAGACCGAACACGGTCACCGTCGCGGCCTCGGCCGGGCTCGAGCTGTCACTGCTCATGCCCACACTGTAGGTCGCGTCGTCCGCTACGGCGGGAAACCACGGCCGACCGGTGGTGCGAGGGCTCACATTCGGTCCCACCCACTGCGTGTCGCGCCGCGACGACCAGTCGTTTTCCCACGCCACTTCCGCTCTTCGGACCGAGGTCGCCGAAGTTCACCGCCGACGCTCCGTAGACTGAGCGGATCAGATGCGTAATCCGGAGGGAGCGAGTTCAGGTGGGAGTGCTTTCCGGGGTCGATTCACCCGAAGATGTACGCCGGCTGAACGTGGCCGAGCTACCGGAACTGGCGGAGGAGATCCGCGAGTTCCTGGTGCGCAAGGTCGCGGCCACCGGCGGGCACCTGGGTCCGAACCTCGGGGTCGTCGAACTGACCATCGCTTTGCACCGAGTGTTCGACTCACCGGCCGACCCGTTGATCTTCGACACCGGCCATCAGGCCTACGTGCACAAGATCCTGACCGGTCGCAAGGACCAGTTCGACGATCTGCGCAAGCGCGGCGGACTGTCCGGCTATCCGAGTCGCGCCGAGAGCGAGCACGACTGGGTCGAGTCCTCGCACGCGTCGGCCGCGCTGTCCTACGCCGACGGCCTGGCCAAGGCGTTCGCGCTGCGCGGTCAGGATCGTCACGTGGTCGCGGTGGTCGGTGACGGCGCGCTTACCGGCGGCATGTGCTGGGAGGCGCTCAACAACATCGCCGCCGGGCAGGACCGCTCGGTGATCGTGGTGGTCAACGACAACGGCCGCTCGTACGCGCCCACCATCGGCGGCCTGGCCGACCGGTTGACCGCGCTGCGCACCCAGCCCGCCTACGAGCACGCGCTCGACGCGGGCAAGCGGCTGCTCAAGAGCATTCCGCGGGTGGGGGAGTCGGCGTACTCGATGGTGCACGCGGTGAAAGCGGGCATCAAGGACGCGGTGAGCCCGCAGGAGCTGTTCAGCGACCTGGGCGTCAAGTACGTGGGCCCGGTCGACGGGCACGACGTCGCCGCCGTGGAGGCCGCGCTGCGCCGCGCCAAGGATTTCGGCGGCCCGGTGGTGGTGCACGCGGTGACCCAGAAAGGTCGCGGCTACGAGCACGCCGAGAAGAACATCGCCGACCAGATGCACGCCTGCGACCCGATCGACCCGCTGACCGGCCGCCCACTGGCCGGGAAGAAGGCGCGTGGCTGGACCTCGGTGTTCTCCGAGGAGCTGATCGGGCACGCACGCCGTCGCGAGGACATCGTCGCCATCACCGCCGCCATGCCGGGACCGACCGGCCTGTCCGCCTTCGGCGAAGCCTTCCCCGATCGCATGTTCGACGTCGGCATCGCCGAGCAGCACGCCATGACCTCCGCGGCGGGCCTGGCCCTCGGCGGCCTGCACCCGGTGGTCGCGATCTACTCGACCTTCCTCAACCGCGCCTTCGACCAGTTGCTGATGGATGTGGCGCTGCTCCGGCAGCCGGTCACCGTCGTGCTCGATCGGGCGGGCATCACCGGCCCGGACGGCGCCAGCCACAACGGCATGTGGGATCTGTCGGTACTCGGCATCATCCCCGGCATCCGGGTCGCCGCGCCGCGCGATGCGGCCACCCTGCGCGAGGAACTCGCCGAGGCGCTGGCCGTCACCGACGGCCCGACCGTGCTGCGCTTCCCGAAAGGTAGCGTCGCCGAGGACATCGCCGCCGTCGAGCGGCTCGAGGACATCGATGTACTGCGGCTGGCCGACCCGGAATCGGCCGCGCAGGCCCAGCATGGTGACGTCCTGCTCGTCGCCGTCGGCCCGTTCACCAAGACCGCGCTCGAGGCGGCGGACCTGCTGGCCGCCGACGGCATCTCGGTGACCGTCGTCGATCCGCGCTGGGTGCTCCCGGTCTCTGATTCCGTCGTCAAGCTCGCCGAGAACTACCGACTCGTGGTCACCCTGGAGGACAGCGGCCTGCACGGCGGCATCGGCTCCGCCGTTTCGGCGGCCCTGCGCGCGGCGGGGCTGGACGTGCCCACCCGCGATCTCGGTGTGCCCCAGGAATTCCTGGACCACGCCTCCCGCGACGAGGTACTCCACCAGCTCGGCCTGACGTCTCCGGAAGTCGCCCGCCGCGTCGCGGGCTGGCTGGGAGCCCACTGACCCGCGCCGTCAGTCCTCGGGCTGTTCCGGAGTCAGGGCCTCGGACAGCGGCGCGACGGTGAGTTCTCGCTGCCATGGCCGGGCGCCGCTCGCGGCGAGGAAGCCGTCGATCTCGGCGGCCAGCTCCCCCGGGGCGCGGGGCCGGGAGTACTCGCTCAGGCCGTCCCAGCACAGCCGCCGCACGGCGTCCGGGGCCAGCAGGTTCTCGATGGGGACGGTGTGCTCGATGGACAGGTCGTTGAGCGCGGCGCGGGCGCGGGCCAGTCGGGCGGCGGCGACCGGGTCGCGGCGCTCCCAGCGGTTCACCGGCGGCGGGCCGTCGAACGGCTGGCTGAGTGGGGGGAGAGCGGTGTCGGGAAGGCTGCGGGCGGTTTCCAGGGCGGCCAGCCATTCCCGGGAGTAGCGGCGCTGGCGTGGCCCGCCGAAGACCGGCAGGGCACGGAGCTGGGCGATGCTGCGCGGGTCGGCGGTCGCCGCGGCGACGATCGCCGAATCGGGCAGGATGCGCGAGGGCGCGATGTCGCGGGTGCGGGCCAGGGTGTCGCGTGCGGTCCATAATTCGCGGACGGCGGCGAGCTGCCTGGCCTTGCGTAAGGTGTGGATACCCGAGGTGCGCCGCCAGCGTTCGGACTTGGGGACGGGCGGACCGGCCTGCCGAACGTGCTCGAATTCCTGCTCGGCCCAGCCGACCTTGCCCTGAGCCCGTAGATCCGCATCCACCGCGTCACGCAGTTCCAGCAGCAGCTCCACATCGAGCGCGGCGTAGTTGAGCCAGTCGGCGGGCAGCGGACGGGTGGACCAGTCGGCCGCGCCGTGGCCCTTGCGCAGCGAGCGGCCGAGCAGTCGTTCCACCATCGCCGCCAGCCCGACGCGCTCGAACCCGGCCAACCTGCCGCCGAGCTCGGTGTCGTAGAGCCGCGCCGGGTACAGCCCCAGCTCGGCCAGCCCCGGTAGGTCCTGGTCGGCGGCGTGCAGGACCCATTCCAGGTCGTTGATCACCTCGGCCAGCGGGCCGAGCGCATCGGTGACCGGGATCGGATCGATGAGGAAAGTGCCCGCTCCGGCCCGGCGGAGCTGGATGAGATAGGCCCGCGCCGAGTAGCGGAAACCGGAGGCGCGTTCGGCGTCGACGGCCAGTGGACCGGTGCCGGAAGCGAGGCGCTGGGCCGCTTCGGCGATCTCGCCTGCGGTGCCCAGCACCGGAGGCACCCCGTCTACCGGGGCGAGCAGAGGCTCGGCTGTAGTGACTTCCGCGCTGCCCTGCCCGGGCTGTTCTGCTACCGGCATAGCCCTGAACTCTACGTTGCCGTCACTCCGGCTCGTGGGTGGTATAGGGCGGCGGACGCAGGTGCGTGATGCCGGCGGGCGGCAGACCGGCCGAGTAGGCGAGCACTTCGCAGAAGGATTCGACGTGCGGGCGCATGTCGGTGGTGAGTGCGGTCCACGAGGCGCGCAGTTCCAATTGGTGCGCGCGGGGCGGGCCCGCGATGTCGCCGTAGCGCACCGAACTGGTGGAGGTGACGGTGCCGCCGAGCGCGGTGAACGGCTCCGAGCGGGTTTCCAGCGCGTCCACCAGCCAGCTCCACGCCACCTCCGGCAGCAGCGGATCGGTGGCCAGCGCGGCGTCGATGTCGGCTTGGACGTAGGCGACCAATCGGAACGTGCCGTGCCAGGCCTCGTCGCCATCGGGGTCGTGCAGCAGGATCAATCTGCCGAACGCGTCTCCTTCGGAATCCACCGGGACCGTGCCGGTCTCGGGGTGGGTGACCTCGGCGCCGACCGCGTAGGAGTAGGGCGCGAGCCGCTGCGGCGGCCGGATCGGCGCCAGCTCGATCCGGGGGTGGCATGTCGCGGTGCCCATCGCATCGACCGCGGCGCGGAACAGGGGAGGCTCGCCCTGGGGTCCTTCGGTCGGTGCGGCGCCGTCGCGGAAGTCGAGCGGTGTCACGAGCCCGACCGTATCCGCTACCGACCCGGCGCAGTCGGAGGCGCGCCGCCGCATACGATGGCCGGGTGAGCACCCACAGCCGCCGTCGGTTGACCGACGCCCCGTTCCTGGCCGCCGCGACGGGCGCCACCCCGAGCCGGCGCCCGGTCTGGTTCATGCGCCAGGCGGGGCGCTCGCTGCCCGAGTACCGCGAACTGCGCGCCGGGATCGGCATGTTGGAGTCGTGCTTCGATCCCGAGCTGGTCTGCGAGATCACCGTGCAGCCGGTCCGCAGACACGGTGTCGACGCGGCGATCCTGTTCTCCGACATCGTCGTTCCGCTCAAGGCGGCGGGCATCGATCTCGACATCGTGGCAGGCGTCGGTCCCGTGGTCGCCTCGCCCGTGCGTTCCACCGCGGACGTGCGGGCGCTGCCGCGACTGCGGACCGAAGAGGTCGGCGCGATCGTCGAGGGTGTGCGGTTGCTGATCGACGCGCTCGGGGACACCCCGCTGATCGGGTTCGCCGGTGCGCCGTTCACCCTGGCCTCCTACCTGGTCGAGGGCGGGCCGAGCAAGAACCACGAGCGCACCAAGGCGATGATGTACGCCGATCCGAAGACCTGGCACGAACTGCTCGGCGCGCTCACCGACATCACCATCGCTTTCCTGCGCGCCCAGTTGGACGCGGGCGTGGACGCGATACAGCTGTTCGACTCGTGGGCGGGCGCGCTGTCGCTGGCCGACTACCGCGAATTCGTGCTGCCGCATTCGGAGCGGGTGTTCGCCGAGGTCGCCGACGCGGGCGTGCCGCGCATCCACTTCGGCGTGGGCACCGGCGAACTGCTCGGCGCGCTCGGCGAGGCGGGCGCCGACGTGGTCGGGGTCGACTGGCGGGTCCCGCTGACCGAGGCCGTGCGGCGCATCGGTCCGGGAAAAGCCTTGCAGGGCAACCTCGATCCGGCCGTGTTGTTCGCCGGTCCGGAGGCGGTCGAGGCACATGCGCACCGGATCGTCGCCGAAGCCGACGAGGCCATGGTGCTCGGCGCGATCGGTCATATCTTCAATCTCGGCCACGGCGTGCTGCCCGACACCGATCCCGGTGTGATCACCGCGCTGGTGGAACTGGTCCACGAACTCTGAGGCCGAATGCCCGGCGGTGACATGGACGACAGCCTCTGCCCGGCCGCCCGCGCACCGGACTACCGTCGCAGAGTATGAGGATCGCGATTGTCGGTGGCGGGATCAGTGGTCTCGCCGCGGCCCATCGGCTGCGGACCCTGCTCGGTCCGCAGGCCGATCTCGTTCTGCTCGACCCGTCCGACCGGGTGGGCGGCATTCTGTACACCCCGGACCTCCACGGGGAGCCGCTGGATCTGGGTGCGGAGGCCTTCGTCGGCCGCCGCCCCGAGGTGCCCGCGCTGCTGCGTGAGCTCGGCCTGGAGGATCAGCTGGTGTACCCGGCGGGCAGAAGCCCGCTGCTGTGGGCCGGTGGCGCCGCGCACGCGATGCCGGCGCGCACCCTGATGGGCATCCCGTCGGACGCCGAGTCGGTGCGGGGCCTGGTCGACGACGAGACCGTGGAACGGATCGCGGGGGAGTCGAGCCGGCCGCTGGCCTGGTACCCGGACAGCGATGTCGACGTGCACAGCCTGGTCGCCGACCGGTTCGGCGCGCAGGTCGTCGAACGCAGTGTCGATCCGCTGCTGGGTGGGGTGTACGCGGGAAGTTCGCGTTCCATCGGCGTACGTGCCGCCCTGCCGACCCTGGCCGCCGCGCTGGACGAGGGAGCGCCGAGCCTCACCCACGCGGTCTCCGCCGCTCTGCCGCCGCCGTCCACGACCCCGGTGTTCGGCGCTCTGCGTGGCGGCTACCGGGTGCTGATCGAGGCTCTGGTGCGGTCCTCGTCGGTGCGGATCGTCGGGGGCACCGCGGCGACCCGGCTGGCGCGCGCGACCGCAGGCTGGGTGCTCGACCCGATCGGGCTGGTCGACGCGGTCGTGCTGGCCGCGCCCGCCCCGGTCGCGGCGCGCCTGCTGCGCTATGTGGCTCCCGGCGCGGCGGCCGCGGCGGGCGGCATCGAGGTGTCGTCCTCGGTGGTCGTGGCCATGGCGCTGCCCGCCGACACCGCGCTGCCGGACAATTCCGGAATTCTCGTCGCGACCGGAGAGTCCCTGCGCGCCAAGGCTTTCACGCTGTCGAGTCGCAAGTGGCCGCACCTGGCCGAACGTCCGGACGCGCTGGTGCGCGCCTCGTTCGGCAAGTTCGGCGACGATTCCACGCTGGCCTGGCCGGACAAGGCGCTCGTCGCCGCTGCCGCCGAGGATCTGGCCACCGTCACCGGTGTGCCGATCGCCCCGAAGGATGCCGTCGTCCAACGCTGGCGCGGCGGGCTGGCCCAGTACGCTCCCGGCCATCTCGACCGGATCGCCGAGATCGAGACGGCGGTCGCCGAATGCGACGGCCTCGCGGTCGCGGGTGCGTACCTGCACGGTGTCGGCGTGCCTGCCTGCGTCGCGACGGGGGACGCGGCGGCCCGCCGAATCGTCGAGCGCCTGCCGGTGTCGACGAAACCCTGACGCCGGGCCATCGGCGCGGGCGTAGCAGTGCACAGGACGCACCGCCGCGGGTAGGGCGGTACTGCTCGAATTCGCAGGGGCGTCCGGCCCGGTCCGGGAGGCGGATGGGGCCGGACGCCCGGGACCGTGCCCCGTAGCGGAGACGGGGTACCGCAGTGGCACGATGGGTGTTATGGCGCGACTGGATTATCAAGCTCTCAACTCCACCATCCGATACCTGATGTTCTCGGTGTTCCAGGTGCAGCCGGGTGTGCTGGGCGACGACCGAGCGGCCGCGATCAAGGAGGCCCAGGCCTTCTTCGACGGGCTGGCCGACAAGGACGTGGTGGTGCGCGGCGTCTACGACGTGGCGGGCCTGCGCGCCGACGCCGACTTCATGATCTGGACCCACTCCGAGCGGATCGAGGATCTGCAGGCCGCCTACAGCGACTTCCGCCGTACCACCGCCCTGGGGCGCGCGAGCGACCCGGTGTGGAGCAATGTGGCGGTGCACCGCCCTGCCGAGTTCAACAAGAGTCACATCCCGGCGTTCCTGGCCGGTGAGGATCCGGGCGCCTACATCTGCGTGTACCCGTTCGTGCGGTCCTACGAGTGGTACCTGCTGCCCGACGACGAGCGTCGCAAGATGCTCGCCGATCACGGTAAGGCCGCCCGTGGATACCCGGACGTGCGGGCCAACACGGTCAGCTCGTTCGCCCTCGGCGACTACGAGTGGATCCTCGCCTTCGAGGCCCCCGAACTGCACCGGATCGTCGACCTGATGCGTGACCTGCGGGCCACCGAGGCCCGCTTGCACGTGCGCGAGGAGACCCCGTTCTTCACCGGCCCGCGCGTGGACCTCGAGCAGTTGGTCACCGCCCTGCCCTGACATCGGCCGCCCGCATAGCCGACCGCGCCGCCCGGCACACGCCCAGATCTTTCGGGGCATGCGCCGGGCGGCGTCGTTTCTCTAGTATTCGCTGCGCGTTCGCTGTGCCGCGATCGACGTCATCGTCATCGCGCTGCGCTGTCCGAGGGGTGCAGTCGCAGCGCGATGGAGTTGATGCAGTAGCGCTTGTCGGTCGGGGTGGCGTACCCCTCGCCTTCGAAGACGTGGCCGAGATGGCTGTGGCAGTTCGCGCACAGCACCTCCACCCGGCGCATGCCCAGCGTGTCGTCTGCCCGCAGCAGCACCGCGTCGGAATCGGCCGGGTCGAAGAACGAGGGCCACCCGCAGTGCGAGGAGAATTTCTCGGTGCTGCGGAACAGCTCGGCGCCGCAGGCACGGCAGCTGTAGACGCCCTCGGTCTCGGTGTCGGTGTACTCCCCGGTGAAGGGGCGTTCGGTCGCGGCCTCACGCAGGACCGCGTACTCCTGGGGATCGAGCTTGGCCCGCCACTCCTGCGGGCTCAGCTGGATCCGGGGCGCGGGAAGGGAGGCGTCGGCGTCGGAACTCATGGCTCCACGCTAATACGTGCCACGCGCAGGCGTCGCCGACCGCCGGTCCGCGGGGGCGTTGCCGGACCGGCGAGCCCCGCTCAGCCGCCGTGGTGCGGTGTGGCCCTGGCCAGCTCCGGCTCGGGCTCCTCGGTGAGCGCGGCAGGTGAGAGGGTGCCGGTGTCGGCGGCCGGTACGGCGGCAGATTCGACGGCGGGTGCGTCGTTGCGCGGATCCGGCGCGTCACGCATCCAGTCCTGGTCCAGGCCGGAGGCGAGCCTGCCTTCGCGCCGGGCGGCCAGGTACCGGTCGCCGAGCACGCAGAACACCACGATCAGCAGCAGCGACCAGCCGAAGGTGATGCGCAGGTACTCGAGATTGCGCCCGAGGTCCTGCCAGCGGTCCGACAGCCACTTGTCGTAGGACATGAACCCGAACACCGCCAGCCAGGCCGGCCAGTTGCGCAGCACCGAATTGCGCAGCACCACGCTCATCAGGAACGGGAACAGCATCATCGAGTAGTACATCTGGCCGAGGCTCAGCAGCACGAACGAGGCGGTGAGCAGCACGCCCGAAGCCGTGGTCACGAAGAACAGCTCGTCCTCGCGGTAGTACCGGTAGAGCAGCCACAGCGAGATCGCCACCAGCACGCCCATGACCAGGCGCAAAGCCAAGGCGAGCCAGTCCGGCAGACCGTAGTAGGCGGCGTTCCCGACGATGGAGCTGTTGAAGTAGTCCCTGGTCTCGAACAGGTAGGGCAGGGTCCGGGTCATGAACTGATCGGCGTCCTCGATCAGCGGCCACGCGATCGCGGTCAGCGCCACCGGCACGCCCGCGGCGGTGATCAGCACCTTCCACTGCCCGCGCACGAGCGGTATGAGGATCAACGGCGCGAGGGTCGGTTTCACCGTGATGCTGAGCCCGAGCACCGCCCCCGCCCACAGATCGCGGCGGCGCAGTATCAGGTGCAGGAAGGCCAGCTCGGCGAGCAGGATGCAGCCGTTGACATTGGTGAACACCAGCGTGTTGATCACTGTCTCGGACATGAACATCGCCAGCAGCAGCGCGGGCGCTGCCACCGAGTTCAGCGTGTACCTGAACAGCCGCAGCAGCAGATACCAGGCCAGCAGAATCGCCACGGCGTTGAGCAGGATGAAGCACCACCGCGACTTCTCCGGGTCGATCAGCGCGATCGGCGCGATAAGCAGCGTGCCGCCCGGCGGATACAGATAGTGCGGGTCGACGGAGTCGAAATTGGCGGTGTAGACCGGCTGCCCGTTGAGGAACGCCAGCGAGGCGTTGTAGACCGGCCGGTAGTCATCGGTGATGAAGCCGTTGACAGCCTTGATGAACACCCTGTTCAGCACTGTCATGACCGCGATGGGCCAGAGTGCGAACTTGATCACCTCGGCGGTGGTGCGAGCTGTGCGGGGCTCTAGCTGTCGAAGGAACACTGGGGCACGGTACACCGACCAGGTACGCGGCGGGTTTCCGGGATATGTCCCGGCGCGCCGTCACAGGCCGATTCCGGGCTGATCCTCCGGTCGACGCGCATCGGAGTCAGGCGGGGCAGGCGCTGCCGTCGCGCGGGAGCTTCGCGTCCTTCAGGTAATCGGACACGATCCGCTGCGCGCAGCCGGAGTGGGGCAGGACCGGGTGTCCCCATCCCTGCCAGCTGACCGTGGCGTGCCGCGCGCCCGCCCCGCCCAGGACGCCGGTGACCGAGGACTGCCCGCCCTCGCCGACCACCGGATCGGCCACACCGGTCAAGACCAGCACCGGGATGGTCAGATCGTCGAGTGTCGCGGGCGGTTCGGACACCGGCCAGGCCGAGCAGGTCATCAGCCCGATGGCCGCCTGCCGACCGAAGACCGGATACGTCCCGCCCCACGTCTGGGCCAGCTCGGCTGCCTTGGTCGCCGTCGGCGGCTGCTGGGTGTCGGTGCAGCGGTTGACGAACTGTCCGTCGCCCTCGGTCGCCGCGGTCTCGCGTAGCACCAGGTTGTCCAGCGCTGTGCGGTCGCCCGCGCCCGCCGCGACCAGTGCGTCCGCGAGTTCGGCGACGCGGGTGGACTGATCGGCGCGCGGTGCGCCGAGGAAGCCTGTGATCGTGGTGAGCAGCGCTGCCTCGGACAGGTCGCCGAGTTCGCCCGCCCCCGCCCGGCGCGCCAGATCGGCGACGGCCGCGCGGGGATCTGCCCCGAGTGCGCAGCCCGTCACCACACAGCGCTGCGCGAAGGCGGTCAGGGCGGCCTCGGTGCCCCGGAGCTGCTGCTCCTGCCGGGTGACCGCGTCGGTCGCGACAGCCTCGGGGGCGTCGAGCACCAGCCGGGCGAGGTGATCGCCGTACTTGCGGGCGTACGCCAGTGCGACCACGGCGCCGTTGCCGGTGCCGATCATGTCGATGTGCTCGACCTGCCACTGCATCCGCAACTGCTCGATGTCGTCGGCGGCGTGCGAGGCGTCGAAGGTGCTCTCGTAGGGCTGCAGGAAATCGCGGCAGGAGATCGTCGCCTCCTGGCTCAGTTCGCCCATCGCCGTCACCGGGTCGGTGCCGGGGCCGAACTGGGCGTGATCGGTCAGGTCCTGCCGGACGTCCAGCGGCAGGCAGTCGATCGGCTGGGAGGTGCCGATGCCGCGACGGTCCACCGCCACGATCGGGCGTTCGGCCAGCAGTCCGATCGTCGCGCCGACCGCGAGACCGGCCAGGGTGGCGGTGGAGGACCGGTCGGTACCCGAGGTGAGTACCAGCGGCGCGACATCGGCCGGGGTCTGCGCCAGTCGGGCGCGCATCGCACCATTACGGAAGTTGCCGATCACGGAGCCCGCCGCGTCGATGGGGGTCGAATATTCGGCGCACTCGAGCACCAAGCCCTCGGGCGCGGGCCCGAGCCCGAGCAATCTCATGGTCGGTTCGGTGCAATCGGTCCAGCTCAGATCGCTCTGCGGCAGCTCGGCGCGCGGCGGCTCGGCCGGTGTCGTCTCCTCGGTGACGGGCCCGCCACCGACCGCGGGTCGCTCCACCGCGACACCGGGACGATCGGAGGGGCCCACACCGCATCCGGCGATCACGATCGACAGTGTCGAGGCCAGCACGGCGGCTCGGGTCCAGCGCATGCGTTACAGCCTGCCAGGTCCGGGCGGCTGTTTCACCGACGACCCCAGCGAGTCAGGATGGTCCCGTCGGCGTCGAGCAGGACGTGCCGGCGGTGCATCCGATGCCGGAACTCGCGCGCCGACAGCGAGATTCGCCGCGCGGTGCCGCCGACCAGGAACGGAGCGGTGGTCAGGCACAGTTCGTCGATCAGATCGGCTTCGAGCAGCTCGCCGAACAGATGCGGTCCGCCCTCGCACAGCACCCGGTACAGCCCCCGCTCGGCGAGTGCGGCGAGCAGCCCCGCGGGCGTGATCGCCACACCGCCCGCCTCGATCACCTCCGCCCCCGCCTCGGCCAGTGCCTTCTTGCGGTCCTCCGGCGCCACGGAGGTCGTCAGGATCAGCGGGGCGACCTCGGTGTCGGTGAACAACCTGCCGGCCGGATCCAGCGCGGCGCTCGCGGTGACGACCGCGATCGGCGGCGGCGCGCCCTCGGCGTCCCCGCCGCGCGCGCGATCGTAGAGCGAGCGGCGGCGCTGCCGATCGGTGTGGGCGCCGCCGTAGTTCTCCGCGCGCACGGTGCCCGCGCCGACCAGGATCACATCGGCCAGATCGCGCAGCAGGCCGAACACGGTCTTGTCGGCGGGGGTGCCCAGCGCGGCGGTCTGATCGCCGCTGGTCGCGGCGCCGTCGATGCTGGAGACGAAGTTGGCCCGCACCCAGGGCGCGTCGAGTCCCATCGGATAGGCGTAGAGGTCGGCGAGCCCGTCGGCATCGAGTTCTGTGAGCTGGATCGCATTGGGGATACGCTGCATGAGAACAGATCACACCACGTCATTAGGCTTCGTTCATGCAAGAACGCCTTGTCGATCGCCATCCGGAGGTTCCGGCCGACCAGCTCGTCGCCCAGATGGTGCCTCCGCCCATGTTCGACGAGGTCAGCTTCTCCTCCTACATTCCCGACCCGCAGGAGCCCAGCCAGGCCGCCGCGGTGCGCACGGCCGAGTCCTTCGCCGGTGAGGTCGCCAAGATCCACAAGGCGTCCACCAAGAAGAGCCTGTTCGGCAAGAAGAAACAGGTCTCCGGCGCGGGTCTGTACCTCGACGGCGGCTTCGGCGTCGGCAAGACCCACCTGCTCGCTTCGATCTTCCACAGCTCGCCCGCGCCGAAATCCTTCGGCACCTTCGGCGAGCTGACCAATCTGGTCGGCGCGCTCGGGTTCAACAACGCGCTCGAGCGTCTCGCGGACAACAGTGTGCTGTGCATCGACGAGTTCGAACTCGACGATCCGGGCGACACCATGCTGGTCTCGCGGTTGCTCACCGAGCTGTCCGGGCGCGGTGTCTCCATCGCCGCGACCTCCAACACCCTGCCCGGCCAGCTCGGGGAGGGCCGGTTCGCCGCGCAGGACTTCATGCGCGAGATCAAGAAGCTGGGTGCGATCTTCGAGGCCGTGCGCGTCGACGGCCCCGACTACCGCCACCGCGACCTGCCGCCCGCCCCGGACCCGACCTCGGCCGTGGAACTCGTCGAAAGGGCCGCGGCCACACCGGGTTCCACGCTCGACGAGTTCGACGCGCTGCTGACCCACCTGAGCAAGCTGCACCCGTCGAAATACGGCGAGCTGATCTCCGGTGTCAGCGCGGTGTTCGTCTCCGGCGTGCATCCGGTCACCGATCAGGCCGTCGCGCTGCGCATCGTGGTGCTGGCCGACCGCCTCTACGACGCGAGCGTGCCGGTCACCGTGTCCGGGGCCAAACTGGACGAGATCTTCTCCCAGGAGATGCTCGACGGCGGCTACCGCAAGAAGTACCTGCGGGCCATCTCCCGTCTGCTGGCGCTGTCCCGGTTCGAGGCCGCCGCCGCGTCCTAGCGGTCCGTCCGGCCGAGTGCGCCTGCCCGGTCAGAACCGCAGGCGCATCACGTAGTCGTTGTGCACCTCGCGGCCGACGGTGAAAGTCTTGGTTCCGACGATCTCGAAACCGTGCTTGGCGTAGAACCGCTGAGCGCGCGCGTTCAACTGGTTGACCCCCAGCCAGACGCCCGGGTAGCCGCCCTCGTGGGCGATCCGCAGCGCGGCCTCCATCAACGCGCTCGACACCCCGGTCCCGTGATGTCCCGGCAGCACGTACATCTTGCTGATCTCCAGCGCGGGGTGCAGGTTCACCGCCGCCGCGACCGCGGGGTCCGCCGGGTCGCCCGCGTGCAGCATCGCGTAGCCGACGATCTCGTCCCCGGCCACCGCCTTGAGCACGGTGCGGTCCGGATCGTTGAGGTATTCGCCGAAGCGTTCACCGGAAAGCGCCTGCTCGACGAAGATCGCGATGTCCTCGGCGCTCGCTCCGGGTGGGCAGGCCAGCGGGAAGGTCGTGGCCGCAACGTCGCTGAGGGCTTCGGCGTCCCACAGTCCGGCTCGATCCACGATCACTGACGCGTTGCTCATCGGTCAAGTACAGCACGTCCGCGTACCCGGATCGGTGCCCGCCCGAGCCTCGATCTCGACCGGGGGAGCTCCGACGGGCTACGGGCGGGTAGGCTCGGAGCCCATGACGAGCGGTAACCGCGTCGCGATCGTAGGTGCGGGCATTGCAGGCCTCGCCTGCGCGAAGGTGTTGAGCCGGGAGGGTTTCGCCGTCGAGGTGTTCGATCGCGCACCCGACGTGGGCGGGGTCTGGAGCGCCACCAGGCGTTATCCCGGTCTTCGCCTGCAGAACAGCAAGCTCACCTACCACTTCTCGGACTTCCCGATGCCCGAGGAGTACCCGGCTGTGCCCGACGGCGCCCAGGTGCAGGCCTACCTGGAGCGCTACGCCCGTAACTTCGGTCTCGACGAGTTCGTGCGGCTGGGCGCCGAGGTGGTCGCCGCCGACCCGGTCGACAGCGGCTGGCTGCTCGAGATCCGCGACGAGACCGGCGCGCACCGCACCTCCTGCGATCACCTGGTCGTGGCCAACGGTGTGTTCAGCGAGCCCGCCGTGCCCGACTACCGTGGCGCCGACGCCTTCACCGCCGCCGGGGGCACCCTGGTGCATTCCTCGCGGTTCCTCGACCTGGAGTCCGCGCGCGGCAGGAACGTCGTGATCGTCGGTTACGGCCAATCCGCCTGCGACATCGCCGAAGCCGTCAGCCATGTCGCCGCGAGCACGACGGTGGTGGCCCGCCGGTTGCTGTGGAAGATGCCGCGCAGCCTGGGGC
Source organism: Nocardia shimofusensis NBRC 100134 (assembly GCF_001613125.1). GTDB lineage: Bacteria > Actinomycetota > Actinomycetes > Mycobacteriales > Mycobacteriaceae > Nocardia > Nocardia shimofusensis. The sequence continues at coordinate 10,536 of NZ_BDBT01000046.1, read as the reverse complement.
ACGGTCTGGACTTCGAACGACTGTTCCTGAGCCGCCTCGGCGAAGCCCACTTCCGGTACCACGCCCCGCGTGGCGCCGAGCGCTTCCTGCACGGTGCGGGACGGTCCTTCCGCGACAGCGATTTCGACGTGGTCCAGGAGATGACCATCAAGAGGCTCGGTCTGCGCGAGCTGGACCTGGTGCCCGAGGGCCGGTTCGAGGAGATCGCGCAGAGCACCACCGGCGTGGTGACCGAAGGCTTCTTCGAGCAGGTCCGCGCCGGTGCGATCCGCGTGATCCGCGATACCGAGGTGCGCGAGCTGTCCGGCAGACCCGGCCCGCCCGCCGCCCACCTCACCGACGGCTCCGCCCTGCACGCGGATCTGGTCGTCGCCGCCACCGGCTTCCACCAGCGTGTCGGGTTCCTCACGCCCTACATCCAGCGCCTGCTCACCGACGAGGACGGCAACTTCCGCCTGCACCGCAACATCCTGCCGACCGAGGTCGAGAACATCACCTTCGCCGGCTACAACTCCGGCCTGCTCGCGCCGCTGACGGCCGAGGTCACCGCGCACTGGATCGCCGCGTTGCTCGCCGGCCGCCTGACCCTGCCCGACGCCGAGAAGCGGGAAGCGCAGATCGACGAGCGTCTGCGCTGGATGACCGCGGGTACCGCAGGACACCACGCGCACGGCACCACCGTCACCCCGTTCACTCTGCACACCATCGACGAGCTGCTGGCCGACCTGAAGTTCAAGGTGCCGCTGCGCAGCCGGAGCGCGCAATGGGCCCGGCGGGTGCGGCCGGGCGCGTACCGGGGTTTGGGCGAGCGGTACGGCAAGGGGAAGGAGCAGGCGACCATTCCCCCGTCCGAGGAGAGCGCGTCCCCGTCGCCCGCCGCCGACTCGAAGCAGCCCGCCGCCGACTCACAGCAGCCCGCCGCGCAGGAGCCACCTGTCCCGGCACAGGACCCCGCCGCCTCGGCGGCGCCGAATCCTCCCGCGCAGCGGGCCTATCCCGCCCAGTCCTACCCTGCGCGGCAGCCGAGCTACCCCGCACAGCAGCAGAGCTACCCCGCGCAGCAGAGCTATCCTGACCGACGGCCGAATTTCCCTGCGCAGCAGGAGCTCTCGGGGAGCGGACAGCCGCCCGCCGATTCTCCGAGGCAGCAGTACCCGCCACAGCACTACCCGGCCCAGCCGCAGTATCCCGCGCAGCGTCGTTAGGGGGCCGCGTGGCGATACCCGGTGCAGCTCCGACAGCATGCCTGCCCGGTGTCCTTCGAGGAGGCGCGGAATCGGCCGCGCAATGTGTCCGGCGTAGGAGCGCTTGTCGGCGTCGGCGCAGCTGTAGCGGAAGGACGCGGATCAGCTCGGTGTGATTGCCCGTGGCGCAATCGGAGACCTGCCGATTGCATCTGTGATAATCCGGGAGTGGAGCCGCTCGATCTCAACCTACTGGTTGCTCTGGATTCGCTGCTGGACTCCCGCAGCGTCACCGAGGCCGCCCGCCGCCTGCACACGTCACCATCGGCGATGAGTCGTACGCTCGCCCGGTTGCGGCGGGTGCTCGGCGATCCGCTGCTCGTCCGCTCGGGCAGGCAACTGGTACCCACCCCGCGCGCCCTCGAATTACGCTCCGAAGTCGCGGCGCTGGTGGAGCGCAGTCGCGCCGTCCTGACTCCCCGCGCTCCCGTCGACCCGGCCCGCCTCGAACGCGGGTTCACCCTGCGGGCCGACGACCTCGTGCTGGCAGAACTCACCGGCCCGCTGTCGGTCGCCGTCCGCGCCCATGCGCCGGGCGTCACTCTGCGCTTCCTCCCCGACACCGGGGAGGGCACCGCGGACCTGCGTGACGGCCGCGTCGACCTCGCCGTCGGCGTCGTCGGTCACACCGAACCGGAAATCGTCGTACACCGGGTCTTCGGCGACCGACTGGTCGGCGTCGCTGTCCCCGACCACCCGCTCGTCACCGGCCGCGCCACGGTCGCCGCCTACGCCGGCGCCGCGCACCTGGCGATCTCGCGACACGGCCGCCCGCGCGGACCGATCGACGACCGCCTGATGCTGCACGGCCGCACCCGCCGGGTCTTCGCGACCGTCCCCGACCTGCCTTCGGCGCTCCTGGCCGTGCGGTCCGGTGAATTCGTCTGTCCTGCACCGGCCCACCTGGCCGCTCGCGCCATCACCGCCCTCGGCCTGGCGACCTTCGAGATCCCGCTCCCACTCCCGGAGATCACCATCGGTATGTCCTGGCACTCCCGCAACACCGCCGACGGCGCTCACCGCTGGCTGCGCGACCTCGTCGAATCCGTCCTGGCCCCACCGCAAGACACCACCCGCCGCCGCTGAATCGCGCGAGCACGGATTGCGGCGGTGGGGCCCGGTCGAGGCTCAGTGTCCGGAGTTCTCCGGCGGGGTGTTCACCGCGCGGCTGAACGGACCGGCCGGGTTGCGCTTGAGCTCGTCCAGCATGGCCTGCAGCTTGTCGACGTGAGCGTTGTCCTCGATGGTTGGCCGCTGCTTGCCGCTCGGCGCCTGCTCGGCGACCTCGGGCGTACTCACCTGCGGCCGGGAGGCGGGGAGTTCGAGATCGAAGGGCATGTCGATGCTCGCGGGCTCATCGATGCCCGCGGTCAGCGAACTGGTCGGCGGCCCGAAGGGGTTGGGCTGCACCGGCGCCGGGCGCGGCGTGATACCCGCGGGCTCCACCCGCCTGGTCACACCCGACGGGCCGTCGCCTCGCCGGGGGAGCGAGGTCGGCCCGACGGGCGCGACCTGACGGTCGTCGCCACCGAGATCGCTGTCGTCGGCATAGGCGGTCTCGGCGGCCAGCCGGTCCAACTCGCCCTGCCAGGAGTCAGGGGCCGGTGACTCGTCGGGGCGGACGCCCCCGAATCGGGGATCGCCCTGGTCCGACTGCGAGGAACCGGCGTCATCGCGGGCAGACGGATCGGTGCGAGCGGGCAGCCTCACCCGAGGCCCGGCTCCGGCGAGCTGGTCCTCGGTCTCTCGATCGTCACCGCTGTTGTGTCGTCCGGCGGAGCGGTAAGCCGTACCGTCGGAGGTGATCTCGGCGACCGCGTCACGCGGGGGAGCGGCGTGCCCGGGATCGCGGCGGGGCAGAGTGCCGCCTGTCCCGGCGTCACGTGTCGGCAGCGAGCCGCTCACCTCGCGTAATGTGGGGACGTCCTCGGGATCGAGCCGCGTGCTGTGCATGCCGAGCGGCGCGAGTGTCTTGCCCGCCTCGCCCTGCGCGGGTGTCCGGCCGGCTTCGCGTCCGGGGAGTGCATGGCTCGTGCCGCGCTGAGGCAGCGGGTTCCCGGAGTCCCGCTGCGGCAGGCCGGAGCTCGCGTCACGTCGGGGGAGTCCGGGACCGGAGTCACGCTGGGCAAGCCCCGTGCCCGATGCGCGCTGCGGCAGTCCGGCGTCGGAATCGTGCGGGAAATCCGGATCGGAGCCCTGTACGGGATGCCCGGCGGCCGAATCACGATGCGGGAAGTCCGCGCCGGCGTTTCGCTGCGGGAGGTCACCGGCCAGGTCGCTCTGCGCATGGCTGCCGGAAGAATGACGTGTCGGGAGCGAGTCGCCGGTCTCCCGCTCGGGAAGGGAGCCGGCATCCCGATGGCGGTGTGCGTGGCCGGAGCCGTGCTGTGGCAGGGGGTTCTCGTCATCGACCACGGCGCCATGCGAATGCGGCCGAGCGCCGACATCCGGAGTGCCTTCGGGGCGCCCCGGCTCGACGGCGTCGCGTCGATCGGCCCGTCGCGAACCGCGCTGCGGCAGCGCGGGAGACGGGCCCTCCACTGCGTCGTCGCTGTCGGAGACGAGATGGCGAAGGGCGGACAGGCCCGGAATCACTTCGGTCGCAGGCGCATCGTTGTCGGCGAGTTGCTTCGCCGCGGCCTCGCTCATGGCCGCGCCGCGCCGCGACCGCTCGGCGGTATCGGGCGCTGCCGCGGCGGTGATCCCCAGAGCGCGGGCCGCCGGGCCCGCCGTCTCCGCTGTGGAAGCCGCCTCGACACGCGCGACGTCCGGCCGATCCGCAGTCTCGCCCGCGGTGGCGTGCCGGGACTCCGGGTGCGCGCTCTCCGGCTTGGCGTGCGCCGACCCGGATGCGGAGTCCGCGTATGCCGAATCCGATACGGCCGCATCGGCCTCGGCGAGCCGCCTGCGTTCGGCGCGACTGGGAATGTGCGGCGTGGCCGGATCACCGGCGTCGGCGTCGTTCGCTGCGGACGGGCTGTAGGCGGCGGCCCGGCGGGGAAGCCTGCTGCCGCCGGACGGAACAGCGCTGTCGACCACGGAGCCGTCGATGATGGCGCTGTCGACCATGGCGCTGTCGACCACGGCACTGTCGACCACGGCACTGTCGACCACGGCACTGTCGACCACCGCGACCGCCTCAGCGCTGTCGCCGGTCTGCTGCGCTGCGGCGGGAGAGCGCAGCCGCCCGGCATCTCCGCGCGCACCGATGCTCTCCTCGGTCTGCGGGTCGTTGTCCGCGACCCCCTTGTCGCGCTCACGGTCATGCGGTTCGGCGCCCCGGGGCGTCTCGCCACCGACCGCGTTGTCCGCGAGCGCGTTCCCGGCGACGATCGCGGTGCTCTCGGCGTCGGTGCCGTGATCGAGTGAGCTGTCGCTGCCGAGCAGGCCGCCGGAATCGGGACTGCTCTTGCCGGGTCGGCCGCTGCCGCCGAGCAGGCTGCTGCCGGCACCGGACTCGGCGCGCGCGGGTTGCCTGCGCGGGAAGTTGGCCCGGGGGAGGCGGCGGCCGGGTGCGACTTCCGTCGTACCGCCACCGAGCGAGGCGGGGCCGTCACTGCCTGCGGCGTCCGGCTGCTCGGACTTCTCAGGAGCGGCAACGGGTTCCACCGGTGCGACGGCGACCTCGGGTGCGGGCAGCCGCGGGATGGGGGCGAGGCGCGGCGGCGCCTCGGGCGCTTGGGCCGCGGACTTCTGTCGGTCCGGCTCGACGGATGCGCTCGCGGTATCCGCGGCTTCGTCGTCCTTCGCGCTCACGAGCGCTACCTGGTCACTCGGCGCGTGCGTGCTGGGCGGGTTCGGCGTGCCGGAGGCAGGAGCGCTCGAGACCCGGCCGGTCGAGGTGGCACTCTCGTCGGTGCGGCTCGCGGCGGCCTCGAGTTCCGCGCGCTCGGCGGCCTCCCTGCGCTCGGCGCGGGTCGGTCGCGCGGTGACAGCGGTCCGTACCTCCGAGGATTCGACCTTGTCCACCCGCGCGCGCAGGGACGTGATGTCCTCTCCGGCAGTGGCAGCCCAGGATTCGAGCTTCTTCAGCCGGGCGTCGAGGCCGGTCGAGTCCTCGACACGCGCCGCGGCGATGTCGAGCTGGTCGCTGAGCTCGCGAAGGAGCGTCGCGATGCCCGACAAGATCGTCCCGATCGGCTCGGCGTCCTGTTGGCCGTGCTCCATGCCTCGCATACCTCTTCCCGCTCGTTGCCCGGACTGGGCGACCGCCCGGCGATTCTATCCACCGATCACCGGCCGTGCCCGGCCGCCGAGGTCGCGGGTGTGCCCACAACGCCCGGCGTAGCTGTCTGCTTGTGCGAGTCGTATGCACCGGGGTCGATGACGGCGACTCGCGGACGGCTCGAGGCTACTCGTCGTCCGATGCCGGGACTGCACGGGTCGCGCCGACCGGCTACGCTGTGGCGGATCTCTCGTGTTTCGTTCCGGAAAACCCTGCGGGACAGTAACCATCGTCTTCCTCGCCTGGGTGTCGTAACGCGGCGCACCCGAACGCGGGTAAAGGGGGCTGGCGGGCGTCGGGAAGTAGGCGCACTCTGGATCCATGGAGTAGGTCGCGAGACCAGCGGGTCGGGCAGGGAGTGATCGCGTGCGAACCAAGCAGCGGACAGAGATGGCTTGCGGGCGCCGGGCAGTGCTCGCAGAACTCGGTATCGGCGAGGGCGCCGTGGGGTCGCGGGCATCCGGTAGCGGCCGTTCTCGGTACAGCTGCCGCTGTCCGGAATGTGCCGACACGCAATGGGATGTACAGCGTCTCAAGTACTGGCTGTGCGCGCGTCTGGTCGAATTCGGCGCCGACGAGGCGGATGTGGATCAGCGGATCGGCGCGGGCCCCGACGAGGCGGGCGTTCCCGTCGACATCCGCTGGCGCAGCGGCGATCGCTGGTACGCGATCGAGGTGCGCAACGGTCCGCTCGAGACCACGCTCGCCCAGGAACACACCGCGCGCCTGCGTGCGGCGGGCTGCGCGGGTGTGCTGTGGTTGTGCCCGCCCGGCTTCTGGGTCGATCACCTGCCCGCTCTGGGAGTCGCCGATCTGGGGCCCAGTTCGTGCGACTACCTCATCGACAGCGGTGTACTCGACACCGTCCACACCCCCGTGGCCTCGCCCCAGCGTACTCCGTTCGAGCTGCGGGAGTTCCTGCGCGGCTGGGTGTCCGGCGATATCGTCTGGGCCTATCGGGACGAGCACAAGGGAGGCTGGGCGCGAGTGACCGACTGGGAGAGGCACACCAGGACCCAAGCCGCCGTCATCGCCCGCCAGCGCCGGGAGTTGGTCAATCAACGCACCGCTCTTGCGGTTTCGCGCACCCAGGTGCGCGACAAGGAAAGGCTGATCACCCGCCTGAACTGGCGGCTGGAACGTGCCCAGGACGGCATGGCGCAACAGGCCGAGTCGGTGGACGCGATCAATCGCCGCATCTCCGAACGACATCGGGTCGAGGCGAGTCTGCGCGCCACCGTCGCGGGCCTGAACCGCACGATCGAGCGCTGGCAGCTGATCACCGTCTGTTCGATGATGCTGCTGGCGACGTTCCTCGCCGCCGCGGTGATCGTGCGCTGAGCCGGCGTGCGGTCACGCTGCGGCGCTGATGGTGAACGTCATGCGGTCCCAACGCCAGCCGTGTCGCAGGGTCAGCGCCGCGAGGTCGAGCAGTTCGAGCCCGGCCTCGTGGTGCAACTCGCGGAGCACGGCCTGCCGGACCGGCCCGGCGGCCACCAGTTCGGTCAGTTGCTGTTCGAGTTCCGCGTCGACCGTCCGGTCGCGCAGTTCGGCCACGCCCGTGCGGCTGCCGGTCCAGATCAGCACACCCCAGGCGTTCGCGTGCGCGTGCTCACGAGCCGCCGCGGCCTTCACCCGGTTGATCTCGAAGCCGACATGCCCGAGCGGCTGCACATCGATCAGCACGACCCGCCCGTCCACCAGCTCGGCGGCCACACCGGGGTGATGCAGGTGGGTCTGCTCGCCGAACCGGTAGGAGATCGCCATCGGCTCCTCCTGGAAGGTCCGGACCTGCTCACCGGCGTTCAGCGTCAGCAGCAGCCGCGCCCGCAGCGCCGAATCGAACCCGACGTCCCGGCCCACCTTGTCCAGATAGAACCGTCCGCGCTGATCGTCGTCCGCGTCGACCACCCGGGCCGACGCGCTGGGAAGAGGTGCGGGCTGCCGTCCGGGCTCCGGCCAATCGACTCGAGGCCACAGCACATCCAGCGCGGCGGTCGCCGCCGGTTCATCGTGCAACGCCGCCAGTCGTCGGTTGGTCTTCTTCTGCCACCCCATGATTCGCTGCATCACATATCCCGCGACCCGTTTCGCGTCCTCGGCAGTGTGCCCTGCCAGCCGTAACTTCAGAAAGGCCAACTCGTTGGCCGCCAGATCGGCATCCGTCGCGTAGGTCTCCGCGAGCAACCTGCCGACCAACGCCGAGTCCCTGGCATCGAGCGGATACCTCTCGGCGAACACCGCCCGCTCCGCGCCACCGAGATGCGTCTCGCGAAGAATCTGACCGACCGTGCGTGTATGCAGCTGCCGCACCCGGTCCCGTGCCAGATCGAACCGCGCGCCGATCGCGGCCAACGTCTGCGGCGGCTCACCGGTGACCCCCAGGCGCGCGGCCAGAATCTCCGCGTCCCGCCGGCGCCGCTGCGCGTGCACCGTCACCAACCCGGCCAGGACCGCATTGACCTCTTCCAACCCGAACGCCACGTCGCCCTCGATGTCGTCGACGAACGCCGCCTCCACCCCATCGGGCTCAACAACCCCAGTCACCCCCGCAGCCTAGCCGCGCGAACCGACGCGATCCGGGGCGCGCGCGCGGAGGGGAGGGCGTGAAGGGGCTCGGAAAGCAGAAAGGCCCCGGGGTTACCGGGGCCTTTCTCGGTGGTGCGCGATACTGGGATTGAACCAGTGACCTCTTCCGTGTCAGGGAAGCGCTCTCCCGCTGAGCTAATCGCGCGAGGTGGAGACGGGAATCGAACCCGTGTGCACGGCTTTGCAGGCCGTTGCCTCACCACTCGGCCACTCCACCGCGCAAAGGGGGACGGCGTTTTACTGCCTGGCCCTACCTTCCGAGCGGATGACGGGATTCGAACCCGCGACCCTCACCTTGGCAAGGTGATGCGCTACCAGCTGCGCTACATCCGCATGCATCTCGGGGGCTTCGTTCCGGCCTCCGTGCTGCGAGACAGAACATTAGCCGACGTTCGGTGAAAGGTACAAATCCGCTGGTCAAAGGGATGATGACGTGGCGATGTCGACGCGAGTCGCGATGTGACCGCAGTGGCTGCCGGTGTCATTGTTTCCGATGATGTCGGCGGAACTCTCCGGCACCGATATGTCACCCGTGCCCCGCCGTACCGGGGCCGGCCCCGCCTTGCCGCGTGCTCCGATTCTGTCCACGAGGCGATTTGGTGAACAGCGGGTGCCCCGTGCTAATGTTCCATCTCGTTCGAGCGGTTCGAATCGCCCGGACAGCCCGTTAGGTCTCATAGCTCAGCGGGAGAGCGTCCGCCTCACACGCGGAAGGTCGCTGGTTCGATCCCAGCTGGGACCACAACTAAATGCCCAGGTCAGGGCTGTTTTTGTGAAAGCCTGATCTGCGACGCGCAATATACGCGCAATAGCGACACCGCGTTCATGTCCGCCCGGAATGCAGGTGGGAGCGGGTTTCCGCATCTCTGTGATTTATGTCACTCCCCGGCTGGATGCCCTCCGTTGCGGTCGAACGAGTAGCGTTGGCCGTCGTAGTGCCTTCTCATTGGATCGGGCGCATGGCGTTCTCGACGTCTTCGATCGCGATACGTACCTGTCCCCGGAAGCGGTACGCGGGCAAGGTGCCGTCCGCGATCATGCGGCGGATCGTGTCCTTGCTGACACTCGCGTACTCGGCCGCGGCACCGATCGAGATATAGCGTTGGGGGCTTCCGGTGGGGGACGTGTCTCTGTGGCGATCGGTGTTTCTGCCCGTGCGGTGGTGGCGGTTCTCCTCGGGGCGAGGCTCCCTGTCGAAGCCGGTCACGATTCGAGCCCCCGATCGCCGCGGAATCTCGTGCCGATCGACGAAGTCACGCTCCGACCAGTAGATCGGGTAGCGAGGGGGAGATCGTTTCTGGTTCTGAGGCTTTGCGACTGGTCGACGCCGTAGTGAGGAGGCCGACGGCGGAATTCTGAAGACATAGGGGGCCTATTCCTATCTCAGCCCGCTGATCCTCCGTCTGTCCATAGAACCTTATTGCGCTCGATTGCGCCACATAAGGTCGGGTGGCGCGGAGGCACCTGTACGCACAGTAGTTTCCATGCTGCTGGGATGCGGGCGGGTCTCCACGGTCGAACAGAACCCCGCCCACCAGGTCGACGCCGTCGACCGCACCGGCGTCGCCGAAGACATCCACATCGACACCGCCTCCAGCGCGAAAGCCTCCGGCCGGAACATGTATCTGGAGACCGAGGGCATCGTCGAGATGCCCGCCGAGCGGACCGCCGTCTGGGCGCCTACTTTCACACCGATCCCCACCACGGCAAAGACCACGCCACAATGACTCGCTGCTGGAGGTGGCCGGGGAAACCCGCAAGGGGCGCCTCGACGGCTGCGACACCGACGACCAATGGTGGCGTGCCCACTACCTGCGTGAAGCCCGCGCCCAGCTCGAGTAACCACCACCGCGGCCGCCGAGCGGGGCGGAGAAACTCGCGCCGATTCATCCAGTACGGCGAAGTGGCGCGAGATCCTGCCGAGATCGGCGCGACTTCATCGGGTGTAGAGACGATCGGGTCGCGACGAAGACGCTGGTGAGAGCGATGACGGCCACCTGGTCTGTGTGCAGGCCACCGACGCCACCAGGCTGATGCGGACCGGCTTCTTCGTGGAGTTACTGGCTTCGGTTGCGGCGTAACCGCTGCAGCAGGGCTGCTCCCGGCAGCCGCGAAACCGGTGCTGGGGCGGGGTTGTCGTCGTCGAGGTCGACTATGTCTGTGGCGAGTTCGGCGGGCCATGGATCCTGCCAAGGGCGGCCGTCTGCGGGTTCGGGGAGGAGTTCGGGTTCGGGGCTGGTGAGGTGGCGGCTGGTGCCGAAGTCGAACTCGCCGAGCGCGCGTTCGACGATGCTGGCGGTGAGTGGTTCGGGATTCAGGCCGGTGGTGTCGTGGTCGGCGAGGATGTCGGCGAGGGCGTTATAGGCGCTGTCGGGGTCGGGGTGGATGGAGATGTGGCGGCGCGCTGGGCCGAGGTCATCGAAGCTGGTGCTTTGGCCGGTGCCGTCGACGACGAGAACCCAGACCGCGCCGGCGGTG
>NZ_BDBT01000045.1 GCF_001613125.1 Nocardia shimofusensis NBRC 100134 | reverse complement strand
CCGCATGATCGGTCCGATCGGTATGTCGGAGGAGAAGGACGAGGCGCAGATGGCGCGCGAGCAGGCGATGGTCGATGCCGGTCATCACCACGGTGGCGCCGAAGAGGTCGAGGGCATCATCCCGCAGATGCAGGCCACCCCGGGAATGCCGGTCCGCCAAGCCGTCGGGCGACGTCGAGCACGGGTCCGCGAGATCATGCACACCCTGCCCCCGGCCGCCCAAGCCGCCATCAACGAATCACTGGCCGACAACGACGACACCCAGGTCCTGCCCACCTATTCAGCCGCGCAGCTGCGTCGCTGATACCCGCCCGATCGTGCGCACCGCCTCACCTGGCGGTGCGCACTGCCGCGCCGATCGTCGTTGCACGGCATAGCACGCGTGTAGCGCTCAATACCCGGCGTCCCGACGGCGGAAGCCGACCGCCCCGGCGACGACCAATCCCGCCGCTATCGCCAGCAGAGCCACGGCCGATGTGACCGAGACGCTCTCGAGCGGGGCCTGCGGAGTGTGCGCCCACGGTGAGATCTCGTCGAACCACGACGGCAGGTCGAAGGCATCGGCGAACAGCACGCTCACCACGCAGTAGGCGAAGAAGGCCCAGGCGAGGACAGCGCCGAACCGGGGCACCAGACCGAAGCCGAGCACCGCCACCCCGACCACCACCCACACCGCGGGAACGTATACGAGAGCCGCGCCTGCCAGCCGCAGCGGTTGCCCGGCGTCGTCGGTCATCAGGCCGTGAATCAGGCCCTCCCCCAGGCCACCCGCGGCCGCGACCACCGCGCTACCGAGGAATGCCACGGTCAGGTGGCTGCCCAGCCAGGCCGTCCGGCCGACCGGACCGGCGAGGATGGGTTCGGCGGCGCCCGCCGTCTCCTCCGAGCGGGCACGCAGCGCCGAGGAGATACCGAAGGCCGCGGCCAGCAGCGCCGTCATGCCGAGGGTCAGTGCCAGATAGGAATCGACAGCGTCCTCGACACCGCCGGGCAGGAAGTCGGCGATGGCCGGATTGTCTGCCAGGAATTCCTCGATGCTCTGGGCGAATGAGCCGTAGGCGGCGCCGAGCAGGAAGACTCCGGCGCTCCAGGCCACGAAAGCGCCGCGTTGCAGTCGCCAGGCCAGCCCCAGCGGGGAGGACAGCCACCGGGTCGCCTCCGCGCGGCCACGGCCGGAGCGCACCAGGCCCGCACCGAAATCGCGGCGATCGAGCAGGACGAAGGTCGCCGCGACCAGCACGGCGGTGGCGACCACGAACAGCGCCAGCGGCCACCAGCGATCCCGGACATACGGGTAGGTGCGCTGAGCCCAGCCGATCGGGGAGAACCAGGCCGCGGTCCCGTCCCCGACGTCGCCGATGGCGCGCAACACGTAGGCGGCGGCGATGAGGAAGGTGATCGTGCCGTAGACCGCGCGGGTGGCGTCGGCGACCTGCGCGGCCACCGCTGTCGCCGCGGCGAAGGTGACGCCGATCGCGGCGACGGCGACCCCGTTCAGCAGCGAACCCGCGACCGGCAGGCCCGTGCCCACCCCGGCTCCGAACAGCACCACCGCGACCGCCGCGTTCGCGATACCGGCCAGCGCGAGGGCCGCGGTCACCGGGGCCCGGCGGCCGATCCGGGCCGAGCGCAACAGTTCGGCGCGACCGGTCTCCTCGTCGGATCTGGTGTGCCTGCCGACCAGGAACATGCTCATCAACGCGACGACGATGGCGAGGTAGGCAGAGATCTCGAACAGGACTTCCCCACCGATGCTGTCGAGCAGTTCGGTCGGGCCGCCCATGGCGACGACTGCCGCGTTGCCGCTCATGGTGGCGCGCAGCTGGGCCAGCTTCTCCGGGGTGTCGTAGAAGTTCTGGCTGCTCACCGACTGGAATGCCAGCAACGCGGCGATACCTGCCAGCCACCACGGGAGAGAGGTCCGCTCACGCCGCAACCCGACCACCAGCAAGGTGCCCCAGCCTGTCGTGCCCGCAGCGTCGGCCCTGGACTGCACTGTCATGAGGTCGCCGCCTCGGGAGCGGGGGCGACGTCGGCCGAGTAGTGCCGCAGGAAAAGATCCTCGAGTGTCGGCGGGGAGCTGACCAGGGAGCGCACGCCCGCGGCGGCCAGCACCCGCAACGCCGCGTCCAGTCCCGGACCGTCCACCTCGAAACGCACTTTTCCGTCCTCGTGCACCAGATCGTGCACACCCGCCAGGTCTTCCATCCCCTCGACCGGCCGAAGGGTCTCGGCGGTGACCGAGGTTCGGGTCAGATGGCGCAGCTCCGCGAGCGTTCCGCTTTCCACGGTGCGCCCGTTGCGGATGATGCTGACTCGGTCGCACAGCGCTTCGACCTCGGCGAGGATGTGGCTGGACAACAGGACCGTGCGCCCCTGCCCGACCAGTTCGCGCACGTACTGCTGGAACTCGGCTTCCATCAGCGGGTCGAGGCCGGAGGTCGGTTCGTCCATCAGGAACAGCTCGGCGTCCGAGGCGAGCGCGGCGACCAACGCCACCTTCTGCCGATTGCCCTTGGAGTAGGTTCGCGCCTTGCGACTGGGGTCGAGATCGAAACGCTCGAGCAATTCCGCCCGTTTCCGGGGGTCCAGTCCGCCGCGCAACCGCCCCATCAGGTCGATGACCTCGCCACCGGTGATCCCCGGCCACAATGTCACCTCACCGGGAACATAGGCCAGCCGGGCGTGCAGCGACACCGCCTCCCGCCACGGATCCTTGCCCAGCACGCGCACATGTCCCGCGTCTGCGCGGTAGAGCCCGAGCAGCACCCGGATCACCGTGGTCTTGCCCGAGCCGTTGGGCCCGAGGAAGCCGTGGACCTCCCCGGCTCGCGCCTCGAGGTCGAGTCCGTCGAGGGCACGTACGGGCCCAAAGGTCTTGATGAGGCCTTCGATAGAGATCACCGCATCGCTCATGGGTACATACTGCACCCGGCGACGCCGGTGTGCGCCCCCAACTCGACGGTCGAAGATCGAGTCGAGCTCTACAGTCGAGGGATGACGAGCAATCCGTTCTTCGAGCGCAGCGCCCTGCCCTTCGAGTTGCCGCCTTTCGCGGACATCGCCGAAGAACACTATCTGCCTGCGTTCGAGCACGGCATGGCCGAGCAGTTGGCGGAAGTGGCGGCGATCGCGGACTCCGCGCAGGCGCCCACGTTCGACAATACGATTGTGGCGCTGGAGCGTTCGGGCGCTTTGCTCACGCGGGTGAGCGCGGTGTTCTTCAACAAGTCCGCCGCGGATTCCACGCCGGGCATCGACGCGATCGAGGCGGAGGTCTCGCCGCGCCTGGCGGCCCACCGCGACGCTGTCCAACTGAATCCCCGCCTGTTCGCCCGCATCGAATCCCTCTACGAACAGCGCGAAACGCTCGGGCTGGACGCGCAGGACAGACGTCTGCTCGAGCAGTACCACCTGAAGTTCGTGCGGGCGGGCGCCCGGCTCGACGCGGCGGGTCAACAGCGGCTGCGCGAACTGAACGCCGAGTTGGCGACGGCGGCAACCCAGTTCGGGCAGAATCTGCTGGCCGCCACCAATGCCGCGACGGTGGTGGTGACTGCTGAACAGGAGCTGGCCGGGCTGGAGCCGGGCGCGATCGCGGCCGCCGCCGAGAACGCTCGCTCGCTCGGCCGGGAGGGCGCGTGGGCGCTGCGCTTGCAGAACGTGTCGAATCAACCGGTGCTGGCCGAGCTGGCCGATCGGGAACTGCGGCGGCGGGTGCTGGAAACCTCGTTGAAGCGCGGGTTCGAACAGTCGGACGAGAGCAGGCCGGCGAGCGACGAGATCGGGAATTCGACCGACCACGGCGATGCCGATACCGCCGATGCCACCGACCGGGCGGCCGATGCTGTCAACGCCGCACTGGCAGCGCGAATCGCCGCTTTGCGCGCGGAGCGAGCGAGCTTGCTCGGCTACCCCGACCACGCGAGTTACGCGGTGGCCGATCAGACCGCGAAGACCGCCGAGGAGGTGGAGCGGATGCTGGCCCGGCTCGTGCCGCCCGCGGTCGCCAATGCCGGACGCGAGGCGAGCGATCTCACCGAGGCGATGCGCGCGGCGGGAGCCGACGGCGACCTGCGGCCATGGGACTGGCAGTACTGGTCGGAAAAGCTGCGCGCCGAGCGCTTCTCGTTCGACAACTCGGCGCTGCGACCCTATCTGGAGTTGGAGCGGGTGCTGTGGGACGGCGTCTTCCACGCCGCCGAGCTGGTCTACGGCATCACGCTGCGTGAACGTGACGACCTGATCGGCTACCACCCGGACGTCCGCGTCTTCGAGGTGTTCGATGCCGACGGCTCGCCACTGGGTCTGTTCCTCGGCGACTACTTCGCCCGCCCGTCCAAGCGCGGCGGGGCGTGGATGAACGAGCTCGTCGCGCAGTCGCACCTGCTGGGCACCCGGGCGGTGGTGGTGAACAACCTCAATATCGCCGAACCGCCCGCCGGTGAGCCCGTCCTGCTGACCTGGGACAACGTGCGCACCCTCTTCCACGAGTTCGGCCACGCCCTGCACGGCCTGTTCTCGGACGTGCGCTATCCCTTCTTCTCCGGCACCGAGGTCCCCCGCGATTTCGTGGAGTTCCCCTCCCAAGTCAACGAGATGTGGATGGACCGCCCGGAGATCCTGTCCCGCTATGCCCGCCACATCGAGACCGGAGAACCGATGCCCGCCGATCTCATCGAGCGGATGCGCAAGGCTTCCCGGTTCGGCGAAGGATTCCGCACCGTCGAGTACCTCGCCGCCGCCCGACTGGACTGGGCCTGGCACCGCCTGCCCGCCGGCGAGAACCCCGGCGACGCCGAACAATTCGAGCAGCGCGCATTGCACGCCGCGGGCCTGGCGGTCGAAGCCATCCCGCCGCGCTACCGCACGGCCTACTTCGCGCACATCTTCTCCGGTGGTTACGCGGCAGGCTACTACTCCTACATCTGGAGCGAAGTGCTCGACGCCGACACCGTGCGCTGGTTCGACGACGGCGCGGGCACGGTCCGCGAGAAGGGCGAGATATTCCGCCGTGAACTCCTCGCGCGCGGCGGATCGGTCGACCCGATGGCAGCCTTCGCCGCCGTGCGCGGGCGCGGGCCGGACATCGAGCCGCTGCTCGAGCGGCGCGGGCTGACCGCGGCGTGAGAGGCGCGTTCGATGGGGTGGCCCGCGTCGATGAGCCAGTCGACGAAGGTGTCGAGGCTGATGCCGTCGTCGTGGCCCACCTAGGAATCCCCGATGACATTCGGCTCCGGGGTGCGCGCGAACGCACACCCCGGAGGCGAACTCACTTCTTGCCGCGGTCCCGCTTCTCGCGCACACGCACCGAGATGCGCACCGGCGAGCCGTCGAAACCGAACTCCTCACGCAGCCGCCGCTCCAGGAACCGGCGGTAACCTGCTTCCAGGAAGCCGGTGGTGAACAGCACGAACGTCGGCGGGCGGGTGGAGGCTTGCGTCGCGAACATCACGCGCGGCAGGCGGCCGCCGCGCATCGGCGGCGGGGTCGCGGCCACGACCTCCTTGAGCCAGTTGTTCAACCGGCCGGTGGAGATGCGCTTGTCCCAGGACTCGAGCGCGGTCTCCATCGCGGGCACCAGCTTCTGCACTGCCCGGCCGGTGTGCGCGGAGATGTTGACCCGCTGGGCCCACGGCACCCGCACCAGATCGCGGTCGACCTCCTTGTCCAGCTGCAACCGGCGGTCCTCGTCCACGAGGTCCCACTTGTTGAACGCCAGCACCAAGGCCCGGCCGGAATCGGCGACCAGGCTGATCACCCGCAGATCCTGTTCGGTGATCGGCTGGGAGGCGTCGATCAGCATGATCGCGACCTCGGAGGCTTCCAGCGCCGACTTGGTGCGCAGCGAGGCGTAGAACTCGGTGCCGCTGGCATTGCTGACCTTGCGGCGCAGGCCCGCGGTGTCGACGAACTTCCAGATCTTGCCGCCGAGCTCGACCAGCGAGTCCACCGGGTCGACGGTGGTGCCGGCGACATCGTGGACGACCGAACGCTCGTCGCCCGCGAGCTTGTTGAGCAGGCTGGACTTGCCCACATTCGGCTTGCCGACCAGTGCCACGCGGCGCGGCCCGGTGCCACCGGTGCCCTCGCGCGGAGTCTCCGGCAGTACGGCGAGCACGTCGTCGAGCAGATCGCCGGTACCGCGCCCGTGCGCGGCGCTGACCATGCGCGGCTCACCCAGCCCCAGCGACCACAGGGTCGCGGCTTCGGCCTCCACGCGCTGGTCGTCGACCTTGTTGGCGACCAGGATGACCGGGATCTTCGAGCGGCGCAGCTTCTTCACCGCCGCCTCGTCGGTCGCGGTCGCGCCGACGGTGGCGTCCACCACCAGCAGGATCGCGTCCGCGGTCGACATGGCCAGTTCGGCCTGCCGGGCCACCGCCTGCTGCAGGCCCTTGGCGTCGGGCTCCCAGCCGCCGGTGTCCTGAACCAGGAAGCGCCGTCCCGCCCAGTTCGCCTCATAGGAGACACGATCGCGGGTGACGCCGGGGATGTCCTCGACGACCGCTTCGCGACGGCCGAGGATGCGGTTGACCAGGGTCGACTTGCCGACGTTCGGGCGGCCGACCACGGCGAGCGTCGGCATGGCGAGCTGCTCGGCGCCCTCTTGTTCGCCCTCGAAATCGACGAGCTCCCACTCGGATTCGTCGTTCCAGATGCCGTCTCCGGCGAGTACGTCTTCGGTCACTGTGCACTTCCTGTCGCGATACGCTGCGCCACGACGCGATACAGCTCGTCGATGACCTCGTCCATGGTCAGCTCGCTGGTGTCCACGAGCACCGCGTCCTCGGCGGGACGCAGCGGGGACACCGCGCGGGTGGAATCGAGGGTGTCGCGGCGCTGGACGTCGGCCAGCACGGCCGCGTAGTCGTCGCCGCGTCCCTCGCGGATGTTCTGCTGGTTGCGCCGCTGCGCGCGGGCTTGCGCGGAGGCGGTCAGGTAGATCTTGGCGTCGGCGTCGGGCAGCACGACGGTGCCGATGTCGCGGCCCTCGACCACGATCCGGCCCGCCCCCGCGGCGATCTCCCGCTGGGTGGCGACGAGCACTTCGCGCACCTCGCCCACCGCGGAGACCGCCGAGACGGCCTTGGTGACGGCGTCGCCACGGATCTCCGCGGAGACGTCCTCACCATCGAGTTCGACGAACTCGCGGGTGGGATCGGTGCCGATACTCAGCGGCAGTTCCTTCACCGCGGCGATGATGGAGGCCGGATCGTCGAGGTCGGCGCCCGCGCGCAGCACGCGCAGCGTCGCCACCCGGTACATGGCGCCGGTGTCGAGATAGCGGGCGCCGAGCCGGATCGCGAGCTTGCGGGAGACGCTGGACTTGCCGGTGCCCGAGGGCCCGTCCATCGCGACGGTCAGCGGGCCGTCGCCGGACACCGCGTCCTCGAGTTCCGCCGGAACCCGCACACCGTTCACAGCTGCACCGCCTCGTAGAGTTTGCCGATTTCGTCGCGACCGAGCACCCGCAATGTGCCCGGTCGTTGATCGCCCAGCACCACCGGGCCGATATGGGTGCGCACCAGCCGGGTCACCGGGTGACCGACCGCGTCGAGGAGCCTGCGCAC
Organism: Nocardia shimofusensis NBRC 100134; assembly: GCF_001613125.1. Classification (GTDB taxonomy): domain Bacteria; phylum Actinomycetota; class Actinomycetes; order Mycobacteriales; family Mycobacteriaceae; genus Nocardia; species Nocardia shimofusensis. Next base: position 20,357 of record NZ_BDBT01000045.1, on the reverse strand, counting down.
GATGTGCTTACGACCCTCGTGCAGCACGATCTTCACCAGCGAACGACCCTCGCCGACCTCGAGCACCTGGAAGCGATCGACCTTGGCCGGACCGTCCTCGAGCTCGACCCCGTCGCGCAGGCGCTTGCCGACGATCTTGTTGTTGACCTCGCCGTGCACGGTCGCCAGGTAGGTCTTGGACACCTCGTAGGAGGGGTGCATGAGCCGGTGCGCGAGGTCGCCGTCGTTGGTGAGCAGCAGCAGGCCCTCGGTGTCGGCGTCCAGGCGACCGACGTGGAACAGGCGCTGACCGGCGGCGATCCGTTCGGCCACGATGTCGCCGACGCAGGGACGGCCCAGGTCGTCGGACATGGTGGACTGCCAGCCCTTGGGCTTGTTCAGCGCGACGTGCACGAGTTCGTCGCGCACCACCACGCGGGTGCCGTCGACGCGGACCACCGCGGTCTCCGGGTTGATCCGCAGGCCCTGCTCGCGCACGATCAGGCCGTCGACCTCGACACGGCCCTGGTCGATCATCTCCTCGGCCGCGCGCCGGGAGGCGACGCCCGCCTTGGCCAGCACCTTCTGCAGGCGCTCACCCTCACCCCACGGCAGCTTGGCGGGGCCCTCGGTGTGGGCGGGTTCGACGTTCTGACGGCGGGCGGGCTTGGCGTTGCTCAGCAGCGGGGCGGCGGCCGCCTGACGCTGCGGCTTGGGATTCTTGGCCTTCTTACCGGTCGGCTTGTTCGCTCCGGCGGCGGGCTTGAACTGCCCGGCGGGCTTGGGCCGCCCGGCAGTGGATCCGCCTTGGGCGGCGGGACGACCCTGGCCGGCGGGACGACCCTGGCCGGCGGGACGACCCTGGGCGGCGGGACGACCCTGGCCGGCGGGACGACCCTGGGCGGCGGGACGACCGGAGCGCTGACCACCGGCGGACTGACCGCCGCGGCGCTGACCACCGGCGGAGTGACCGCCGCGTTCGTCGTTGTCCCAGGAGGGTGCGCCGTCCCGGCGGGGGCCGCCACGCTGGGCGGCGCGGGCGTCACGCGAACCCGTGCCGTGGCTCGCGCCGCCACGGGCGGGCCGGCCGCCTCCTTGTTTCCTACGATCCGGTGTGCCATCTCGGCGAGCGGGGGTATTCATATGTCCTTGTCAACTCTCAGGGCAGTCGATCCTCGGTGCCGAGGTCCAGGTCGGCCTCGGCGGGTTTTCGCAGCCTGGTGTATCGGGGATCCGTCTCCAGGCTGTCGTTGATCTCGTCGATCAGGTCGACGCCGGGAAGCAGTGGCGCCAACGGTGGCAGGTCCGACAACGACGCCAGCCCGATCCGCTCCAGGAACAACTCGGTGGTGCGGTAGAGCGTGCCGTTCGTCTCCGGGTCGGTCCCGGCTTCGGCGATCAGGCCGCGCGCGAGCAGCGTGCGCATCACGCCGTCGACGTTCACGCCGCGGACCGCACTCACCCGGTTCCTGGTCACCGGCTGGCGGTATGCCACGACCGCCAGCGTCTCCAACGCCGCCCTGGTCAGTTTCGTCCTGGCGCCGTCGAGCAGTACGCGCTCCACATACGGTGCGTACTCGGTGCGAGTATAGAAGCGCCAGCCGTCACCGACGAAACGCAGATCGATACCGCTGCCACGCGCGGTGAGTTCCGCCGACATCTCGCGCAGCGCCTTCTCGACCCGTTCTGTGGTGTCGTCCAGGGCCGCCGCCAGCTGTTCTACCGGCGCGGGAGCGTCCACGACGAGCAGCATGGCCTCGAGCGCGCAGCGGAATTCCGCCTCGTCCAGCACGGGTGCGGTGATGTCGGACACCCCACCGGTTCGCGCGGGCGTCGGCGGCTTCCCGGCGTTCACGGTCGCACCGTTCACGAACTCGCTCACCCGTAGTCCTCCTCGAATGTCACGGTCGTCGCGGGCTCGCCGTCGACCGGGTCGCCGAGCCAGCTGATGGCCAGCGGGCCCAGCGGATCGGGCTGGTCGAACTCGATCGTCTTGCCGCGATAGAGCTCGAGCAGCGCCAGGAACCGCGCCACGATCTGCACCGGCACCTCGCAGTCGGCCACCAGTTCGGCGAAGGTGGTCCAGCCGCCGGGCCCGCGCGCTTTGAGCATCTCCAGCACCAGCGCGGCCTGTTCGGCGACCGAGATGGTGTGCTGGTGCAGGTGGTCGAGCCCGACCCTCGGCGCGGGGCGTGGGCGGAACGCCGCCGCGGCGATGTCGGCGAAACCGGCCACGTCCACCCCGAGGGTGACCTCGGGCAGCAGACCGGCGAAGCGTTCCTCGAGACCCACCGCGCGCGGGTAGCGGCGCAGGGCGACGGCTTCCAGTTCGCCGAGCAACTCGGCCACCTGCTTGAACGCGCGATACTGCAGCAGCCGGGCGAACAGCAGGTCGCGGGCTTCGAGCAGTTCGAGATCCTCGGCATCGGTCATCTCGCCCGCGGGCAGCAGCCTGGCGGCCTTGAGGTCGAGCAGGGTGGCCGCGACGACGAGGAATTCGGTGGTCTGATCCAGGATCGTGTCCGCACGCAGACCGGTCTCGGTGTTCATGCTCGCGGTCAGCGCCTTGGTGTAGGCGATGAACTCGTCGGTGACCTGGTGCAGCGCCACCTCGGTGACGTCGAGCTTGCGGGAGCTGATCAGGGTGAGCAGCAGATCGAAGGGACCTTCGAAGTTGCTCAGCTTCAACCGGAAACCCGTCGCGGGCTCGGCGCCGGCGTCCGGCACCGCGCCACCGCCGGTGTCCGCGCCGGGCTCCGATCGGTCGGGTTCTGCCTGGTCGAGAACGTTCGTCGCCGCCGGGTCGGTGGCCGCGCTCACCGGCCGGACCGGTGGATGACTTCCCGTGCCATCGCCCGATATGCTTCGGCCCCACCGGATTTCGGCGCCCACGTGGTGATCGGCTCGCCCGCGACACTGGCGTCGGGGAACCGCACGGTGCGCGCGATCGCGGTGTCGTACACCACGTCGCCGAACACCTCGACGACGCGCGACATCACCTGACGCGAGTGCAGCAGGCGGGCATCGAACATGGTGACCACGATGCCGTACAGACTCAGCCGGGGGTTGAGCCGGTCGCGAACCTTCTCGACGGTGTCGTTGAGCAGTGCCAGACCGCGCAGCGAGAAGTACTCGCATTCCATCGGGATGATGACGCCGTCGGAGCAGGCCAGCGCGTTCACGGTGAGCAGGCCGAGCGAGGGCTGGCAGTCGATGAGGATGTAGTCGTAGCGGTCGCGCACCGGTTCCAGCGCGCGCCCGAGGGTCTGCTCGCGGCCGACCTCGTTGACCAGCTGGATCTCCGCCGCCGAGAGGTCGATATTGCTCGGCAGCAGGTCCATGCCCTCGACCTTGGTGTGCATCAGCACGTCGTCGATCGAGGTGCGCCCGCCGACGAGCAGATTGTGCACGGTGTTGTCGAGGTCGTGGTGGGCCACGCCGAGGCCGGCCGAGAGCGCGCCCTGCGGGTCGAGGTCGACCAGCAGCACGCGGCGGCCGTATTCGGCCAGCGCCGCGCCGAGATTGATGGTCGAGGTGGTCTTGCCGACGCCGCCCTTCTGGTTGCACATGGCCACGATCAGGGCGTTGCCGTGCACGGCCACCGGCGGCGGGTCGGGCACCAGACGAAGCGGACGGCCGGTCGGGCCGAGTTCTCCGGACTCCGGAACAGGCGGCGCACCGCCGCCCCAGAGTGTCTCCGAAGCCGCCTCCGCGTCGTCGACCGGACGCAAGCCGGTCGGCGGTGCGTCGCTGTCGTTCGGCGGCTGGGTGTCGTTCGGCGGCTGGGCAGGTGCTCCGTAGCGCGGCTGGGCCGCAACAGACTGCCCCGCCGCAGCACCGTAGGGCGGCTCCGCCGCGCCGGCTGTCGTCACGATCCGCTGCTCCTTATACGTTCCTGCCCGTTGCCGAGCGTCGCCAGGACGCTTCGCCCCCGATTGCCTTGTGCCGAGCGTAACGAGGCCGATCGGGCCCGACCTCGCTTTCGTACGGTCCAGCTCTCGTTAGACGCTACCGCCTGTGTGTACAAGACACGCGGTCGGACACGCGTCGAAGGCCTGTGGCGCTCACCGCGCGCGCGGATGAGCGTTCGCCCACACCTCCCGCAGCGTGCTGACCGTCACCAGCGTATAGATCTGTGTGGTCGTCACCGACGCGTGACCGAGTAGTTCTTGTACGACTCGCACATCCGCGCCGCCGTCGAGCAGGTGCGTGGCGAACGAATGCCGCAGGGTGTGCGGCGAGACCGCGGCCCCGATGCCCGCCCGTTCGGCCGCCCGCTGCAGCACCTGCCAGGCGCTCTGCCGGGACAATCTGCCGCCGCGCACGTTGAGGAACAAGGCGCCGCCGTTGCTCTGCCCCCGCCCCCCGAGGGCGAGCGCGGGACGGCCGCGCACGAGGTAGGCGTCGACAGCGGCCAGCGCGGGCCGTCCGATCGGGACGATGCGCTGCTTGCCGCCCTTGCCGCGCAACACCACCGCGCGCTCGGCGGTGTCGAGATCATCGACATCCAGGCCGATCACCTCGGAGATACGAGCGCCGGTGGAGTAGAGCAGTTCCAGCAGCGCGCGATCGCGCAGACCGCGCGGTCCGGAATCCGCGCCGACGGCCCGATCGCCCTCGGCGGGGCCCCCGCCTGCCGCCTCGAGCAGGCGCAGCACCGTGTCGTAGGGCAGCGCCTTGGGCAACCTGCGCCCGGGTGCGGGGGGCTTGACGGCGCGGGCCACGTCGGTGGAGGCGATCCCCTCGGCGGCCGCGAATCGGTGCAGGCCGCGCACGGCGATCAGGGCCCGCGCCACCGAGCTCGCCGCCAGCGGGACGTGCTCCGGCCCGCCTGCGCGCAATTCGACGGTGAAGTCGGCCACGTCGGTCTCGCCCACCTCGACGAGCGTGCCGATGCCCCGCGAACTCAGGAACTCGCGGTAGCGGCTCAGATCACGGCGATAGGCGCCGAGGGTGTTGCGGGCCGCGCCGCGCTCGACAGCGAGATGGTCCAGGTAGATGTCGATCTCGCGCGCGAGCATGGCGTCGATCCTGTCAGTCCGAGGCGCTGTCCGCCGCTCTGCGATCTGCTGCCTCGAGATCCGCTGTCCTGCGATCGAGGAAGGTCGTCGGCTGATCCGGCCACGGCGCGTCGCCGGGACGTAGCGGGGCATCGGCCGCCCGCGCCGCGACCACCGCGAGCACACCCGCCACCGCGGTGGCATTGACGATCTCCCCGGTCAACGCCGCGCGCACCGCCTCGGCGAGGGGAATGCGGATCACCGCGATGTCGGCTTCCTCGTGCTCGGGTTCGGGACGCTCGGTCTCCGACAGTCCGCGCGCCAGATACACCCGCAGCGCCTCGTCGGTGAAGCCCGGCGAGAGCGCCACATCCACCAGCACCGACCATTCGCGCGCGGCCAGCCCGGTCTCCTCGGCCAGTTCCCGCTGCGCCGCGGCCAGGGGATCCTCCCCGGCGACGTCGAGCAGCCCGGCGGGCAGTTCCAGCAGCCGACGCCCCAGCGGGTGACGATACTGGCGGATCAGGACGATGTTGTCCTCGTCGTCGATCGCGGCGACCGCGACCGCCGCGTGGTGTTCGACGACCTCGCGTTCCACCACGCGACCGCCCGGCATGGCGACCTGGTCCAGACGGAGCGCGACGATGGCGCCCGAATACAGCGTCCGGGATGCCACGGTCTCGAAGTCGTGGCTACCCGGTGTGTGCCCGGCCCCACCGTCGCGCTCGCTCATTCATGCCCCTTGTTCGGCTTTCGCCAGCTCCTCTTCCGGCAGATCCACCGGAAGCCTTTCGGCCAGCTTATATTTCAGCGCGGCGGCGATCAGCCCGGCGAAGAGCGGGTGCGGGCGGGTCGGACGGCTCTTGAGCTCGGGATGGGCCTGCGTGGCGACGAAGAACGGGTGCTTGTCGGCGGGCAGTTCCACGAACTCGACCAGCAGGCCGTCCGGCGAGGTGCCGCTGAATTTCAGGCCGCTCTTGGCGATCCGGTCGCGGTAGGCGTTGTTCACCTCGAAGCGATGGCGGTGGCGTTCGGAGACCTGCTCGCTGCCGTAGGTGCGCGCGACCACCGAGTTCTTCGCCAGCACTGCGGGGTAGGCGCCCAGCCGCATGGTGCCGCCGAGATCGGCTTCACCGGCCACGGCCTGCTTCTGGTCGTCCATGGTGGAGATGACCGGATGCTTGGTGTCGGGTTCGAACTCGGTGGAGTTCGCCTCTTTCAGACCGACCGAGCGCGCCGCCTCGATGACCACGCACTGCAGGCCCAGGCACAGTCCCAGCAGCGGGATGCCGCGGGTCCGGGCGTAATGGATCGCGCCGACCTTGCCCTCGATGCCACGGATGCCGAAACCGCCGGGAATGAGCACCGCGTCCACGTCGCGCAGCGCGGCCGCCGCGCCCGCCTCGGTCTCGCACTCGTCGGAGGCGACCCAGCGAATGTTCACCTTGGCCCGCGAAGCGAACCCGCCCGCCCGCAGCGCCTCGGTGACCGACAGGTACGCGTCGGGCAGGTCGACGTACTTGCCGACCAACGCCACTTCGACCTCTTCGCGCGGCGAGTGCACGCGATCGAGCAGATCGCCCCACACGGTCCAGTCCACATCCCGGAACGGCAGGCCCAGCCTGCGCACCACGTAGGCGTCCAGTCCCTCGCGGTGCAGCACCTTCGGGATGTCGTAGATCGAGGGCGCGTCCGGGGTGGAGATACAGGCCTCGACATCGACGTCGCACATCAGCGCGATCTTGGACTTGAGGCCCTCGGAGACCTCGCGGTCGCAGCGCAGGATCAGCGCGTCGGGCTGGATGCCGATACTGCGCAGCGCCGCCACCGAGTGCTGGGTCGGCTTGGTCTTGAGCTCGCCGGAGGGCGCCAGGTACGGCACCAGCGAAACGTGCAGGAAGAAGACATTGTCGCGGCCGACGTCGTGGCGGATCTGGCGCGCGGCCTCCAGGAACGGCTGCGACTCGATGTCGCCGACGGTGCCGCCGATCTCGGTGATCACCACGTCCGGGGTCTGGCCCTGCAGGTCGGGGCCGCGCATGGCCAGGATGCGGTTCTTGATCTCGTCGGTGATGTGCGGGATGACCTGTACGGTGTCGCCCAGGTACTCGCCGCGCCGCTCCTTGGCGATCACCGAGGAATAGATTTGCCCGGTGGTCACGTTCGCGTCCCGCGAGAGGTCGCGATCGAGGAAGCGCTCGTAGTGTCCGACGTCGAGGTCGGTCTCGGCGCCGTCCTCGGTCACGAACACCTCTCCGTGCTGGAACGGATTCATGGTGCCCGGATCGACGTTGAGATACGGGTCGAGTTTCTGCATGGTGACGCGCAATCCGCGCGAAGTCAGCAGCTGACCGAGGCTGGAGGCGGTCAGGCCCTTACCCAATGAGGAGGCGACACCACCGCTGACGAAGATATGTTTCGGGGCGGTTCGCGCCTGAATCCGTGTATGACCCACGGGTCTTTACCGTAACACGGCCGAGCGGAGGCATTCGCACGCCATGCCTGTTTGCTGACCGGTCGCCCGCATCCGATCAGCCCGGCAGCGCGGCGAAGGTGAGCGAGGTCGCTCGGGAGCCGGTTCCGTATCGCCCCGCGCCGCCGCCCAGCTGCTCGGTCAGGCCGAGTACGGAGGTGACCCGCCCGATCTCCCGATCCACGTTGTCCACGGTGGTCAGCACCGAGGTCAGCGCCGAATCCTCGCGCACCACGGCCAGCGGGCCCTGCCCGTCGGCGGCGCCCCCGCGCCCGGACAGCACGACCCCGGCGCCCCGGCCCCGCAATGCCCCGGCGAACCGGGCGACATTGGCTCCTCGCGCGTTCTCGCTCGCCTGTTCGCCGTTCCCGGTGACCACGACCGCCAGCTGCGCGGGCTGCACGGGCGTGTCCCCGTAGGCGAGGAATCCGCCACCGCGCAGGGTCTCGAGCACGAGTGCGAGTTCCTGCGGATGGGAGCGCGGCTGACCGGTGCCCGGATCGAGCAGCAGCACCAGGCCGAGCAGATCGCCGGCCAGGCTGCCCTGGTCCACGCCACCGGTGCGCAGTTGCGCGCCCGCCGGAATGGTGTTGGTGAGCGCGGTGCGCAGGCGATCGCCCTCGGCCGCGTTCAGGAAGGCGTCCTCCAGCGCGATCCGGCCTGTCACCGCCGCGCCCGCGGTCTCGAGGCCACGGCCGACCGCTTCCACATCGGCCGGGTCGGCGTCGGGGGTGGTGAACACGACCACCGAGCGTTCGGCCAGGACACCGCCGAGAATGCGGCCCGCGGAACCGGCGATGAATCGGTCCGCGGCATCGGCCTGCTCGGTCAGGACGCGATTGCGTTCGCTCAGGTCGTCGACCTGTTCCCGCAGGGCGGCTTTGTCCGAACGCAGGCCGGACAGCAGATCGGCGGCCAGGGTCTGCGAACCCAGCACGACCCCGATCGCGAGGGCGAGGAAGATCGCGGCGATGGAGACGGCGTGCTGACGCAGCGAGATCATCGTCGGCCCCGGCTAGCTCGCGCCCGAGTCGAACAGGCCCTGGCACCAGCGCGCGAACCGGTTCCAGGTGTCGATCCCCCAGTCCAGTACGTCGGTGCCGCTGTTGGATGCCAGTAGCACCACGATCACCGCGATGAGCGCGGCGAGCACCACCATCGCCACCGCGACGCCGGAGACCCGGTTGCGGTAGAGGGTGGCCACGGCCTTGGCGTCCATGAGCTTGGTGCCGACCTTGAGCCTGGTCAGGAAGGTGGCCGGGTTGCTGTCGCGTCGACCGCGGTCGAAGAAGTCGTCGAGCGATGCGGCCGCGCCCGCGGTGACGATGAGCGCCGCACCGTGGTGTTCGGCCAGCAGCAGCGCCAGGTCGGCGGGCGCGCCGGAGGACGGGAAGGTGGTGGCGCCGATGCCCAGATCCTGGATGCGCTCGAGCCCCTTGGCGTGGCCGTCGGTGTCGGCGGGCAGGATGACCTCGGCGCCGCTCTTGAGGGTGGCCGAGGTGATCTCCTCGGGATCGCCGACGATGAGATCCGGCCGGTAGCCCTGTTTGGCCAGGGTGTCCGCGCCGCGCCCGACGCCGACCATGATCGGCGCGTACTCCTTGATGAACGGCTTGAGTCGTTTGAGGTCGTCGGCGTGATCGGGTCCGTCCGCCACCACGACCACGTGCCGCTGTTTCATGTCGAGTTCGAGCTCGGGAACCCCGAGGCCGTCGATGAGCAGCGCGCTCTCGGTGCGGACGAATTCGATGGTGTTGCCGGCGAACGCCTCGAGATGGTCGGCCAGGCCGTTGCGGGCCTCGATCATCCGCTCGGCGATGGTGGCCTCGGTGAACTCGATGCCTTCGACCAGCGCCTCGGGTTCCTTCTTGGTCAACCGGTCGGCATAGACGACGCCGTCGTGGATGCGGACCTTGCTGCCGTCCTTGATCTTGGTGAACGCGTCGGAACTGACGGTGTCCAGCAGCAGCACATCGTTGGCGACGAGAACCTCGGGACCGAGATTCGGATACCGCCCGGAGATCGACGGCGAGGTGTTGACGACAGCAACGACACCCGCTTCGAGGAACCGGTCGGCGGTGCCGCGGTCGAGATCCATTTCGTCGATGACGGCGATATCGCCCGGCCCGATGCGCCGCAGCAGGCGCCGGGTGTTGCGATCCACCCGGGCTATCCCGGTACGGCCGGGCAGCGTTTCGGTGTTCTTCGACAACAGGGCCGGCAACTTCATGAGCCCGATGATGACCGCATCGGCGCGGCGCGCGCTGGAGGCGCGCCGAGTGGCGGGTCACATTCGCCACCTCGGAGAGATGACGGAAATGATCGCAAGCACACTTTCGGCATCCGATGTTGCCGTGTGAGCGCTTGCCGAGCATCGGAAACCATGACAGCCAGTCAGGCCGAATACCGAGAAGTAGCCACCTGTCCGCATGTCTCCACTCTCCGCGCGGAGCCGCGCTCAGAAAGTCGAACGATCCGCCACGGCAACCAATTCCGCATAGCTATGAGACACGGGAAATCGCGCGGTGATCGCGGTTCCCACTGAACGCAGTTGCGCACCAGCCGGATCCGAACCGGACGTTCCGAATCTATGGACTCTCACAGCGGCAGCGGCGATTCCGCTTCGGGCGTGTCGGCCGTCCGGAACAGAACCGGACGTCACGCGGTTGTTCCGCATCGGCGGACCCGCCCGTCACAGCGTTCGAAGGAGTTCTCGTGGACATCGGCGTCATCCTGCCCACCTCGACCCCCGACCCCGCCCAGCCGACCCTGGGCGACGTCCGCGCGAGCGCGCGGTTCGCCGAGCAGGCCGGACTGGAATCGGTGTGGTCCACCGACCACCTGGTGGCCAGTGCGCCGATACTCGACAGCACCGTCACCCTCGCCACCGCGGCCGCGGTGACCGACCGCATCCGCATCGGCTACGGCGTCCTGCTGCTGGCCCTGCGGCCGACGGCCTGGGCCGCCAAGCAGATCTCGAGCCTGCAACACGTCTCCGGCGATCGGCTGATGGTCGGGATCGGCACCGGGAATCCCGCGCACGGCGACATCGGCTGGCGGGCCGCGGGCGCGTCCTTCGCCGACCGAGGCCACGCCACCGACGCCGCGCTGCGCGTACTGCCCGATCTGATCGCAGGCCGCGTCGCCACCCTGCCGGACGGCACCGAGGTCGCCATCTCCCCCGGTTCGACGGTGCCGCCCTTGCTGGTCGCCGGGGACGGCCCCCGCGCCCGGCGGCGAGCCGCCGAGTTCGCCGATGCCTGGATGGCCATCGCCGCGACACCGGAACAGATCGAGACGAACGCGCGCGAATTGCGGGATCTGGCAGCCGGATTCGGCAGGCCGGCCCCGTCGATCACGGTCGTCGCGCCGCCGCTCGGCACCGACCTGGACAAGGCGACCGACCTGGCCGCCCGCTACGCCGAGGCGGGGGTGCAGCGACTGGTCGCCGCCCCCACCGGTTCGGACTGGCGATCCGGCTACGAATTCGCGGCCGAACTCAACGCCGCGATCCCCGGTCGCTCCGTCTGAACGCGACCATGGTCGTCGGCGCCTGTGCGGCGACCGATCTCAGGCCGTCGGATCCAGCACGATCTTGACCGCCCCGTCCGCTTTCTGCTGGAACATTGCGTAGGCCCGAGGCGCCTCGGACAACGCAAGACGATGGGTCGCGAAGGACTCCACGCCCAGCGGATCGCCGTCGCCGAGCAGCGGCAGGATCTCCGGCGCCCAGCGCTTCACATTGGCCTGCCCCATCCGCAGTTGTATCTGTTTGTCGAACAGGATCCTCATCGGCAGCGGATCGGCCATACCGCCGTACACGCCGACCAACGAGAGGGTGCCACCACGGCGCACGATGTCGATCGCGTCGTCGAGGGCGGCCATCCGGTCGATGCCCGCGGTGTCCATCACCTTCTGCGCCACCGAGTCCGGCAGCAGAGCCGCCGACCGGTGCGCCAGCGCGCCCGCCGGTGAGCCGTGCGCCTCCATGCCGACCGCGTCGATCACCGCGTCCGTCCCGCGCCCGCCGGTCTGGGCCCGGATGACATCGCCGAGCGAACCATCCACAGCGGAGAAGTCGATCACCTCGATCCCCCACGCCGCGACGCGCGCGAGCCGCTCCGGCACCCGGTCCACACCGATGACCCGATAGCCCCGGTGCGCGGCGACCCGGCAGGCCATGTCGCCGATCGGTCCCAGGCCGAGCACGGTCACCGAGCCGCCGGCGGGAATCGCGGCGTACTCGACGGCCTGCCACGCGGTCGGCAGCACGTCCGACAAGTACAGGAATCGCTGATCGTCGGGCCCCGCGGGCACCTTGATGTGGGTGAAGTCGGCGTGCGGCACCCGAAGGTACTGTGCCTGGCCGCCCGGCACGCTGCCGTAGAGCTCGGAATAGCCGAACAGCGCGGCGCCGCTGCCGTGCGAACGCACCTGGGTCGTCTCGCACTGCGTCGGCAGCCCGGTCATGCACATCAGGCAGGTCCCGCAGCTGATCTGGAACGGAATCACCACCCGGTCTCCGACGTTCAGATTGCGCACATCGCCGCCGATCTCCTCGACGATGCCCATCGGTTCGTGGCCGAGTACGTCACCCGCGGTCATGTACGGGCCCAGTACCTCGTACAGGTGCAGGTCCGATCCGCAGATGGCAGTGGAGGTGATCCGCACGATCGCGTCGGTGGGCTCCTCGATGCGCGGATCCGGCACCTCGTCGACCGAGATCTTGCGCCTGCCCTGCCATGTCACCGCTTTCATGCATCACTCCTCACCCTGGGAACGACCGGGTCTCGAGCGACCGGCCGGATCTGATATTCACGCCTACCCGCACAGGACGCCGGAAAACGGACCGCTCAGGACAGCGACAGGCCCGGGCACGACCGCTGTGCCCGGGCCTGTCGCGACCGGCTCAGTCCTCGTCGTCGAGCGAGGTCACGCCGGTGACCGTGGTGACGCCGAACGGCGCCATGCTCAGGCAGCCCGCCGTGACCGTGCTGCCGGGGGCGAACCCACCCCGGGACTCGCCGACGCGCGCCATATCCACGCGCACCATCGTCTGTGCCCCCGCACCGAACAGCACGCAGGTCCACTCTTCGTTCTCCGGCAGGCTGTCGAGGGCGATCGAGCCCTCCTCGACCCTGTCCTCGGAGAGAATCGGGGCAGCTGTGGCCGCACCGGCACCGAGCACGGCACACGCCGCCATCGCCGCGGTCACCGCCGCTGTCCGCAGTCCCGTAGAGATCATCCGTCGTCCTCCTCGTGTGGTGTCCCGATGCTTCGGCAGTTACCGCTTCCGGACATCCGAAACCGGCGCCACCGCTGTGACGCGGGTGACACGGTGAGAGAAGCAGTGATGCACGACCTATACACTTCCGACGACCTACCGGCCGCAGAGGAGAACTTTCATGGCACGCACCACCGTCGAGGCCGTCATCGCCGCACCACGCGATGCCGTCTACACCTTCTTCGCCCACCGCGACGGCATCAACCCGTACATGCCCGGCGTGCAGTTCACGCTGAGCAAGCCCGGCTCCCCCACACCCGAGGGCGTCGGCGCGCAGTACACCGTCGGACGCGGCAAGATCGGCTTCGTCGAGGAGACCCGTGCTCTCGTGCCCGGCGAGAAGGTCGAGTACGAGATCATCAAGGGTGTGCCGGTCAAGCGTCACGTCGGCACCATTCTGCTGGCCGACGCCGACGGCGGCACCAAGGTGACCTACACGATGGAGTCCGTACCCAGCCTCCCGCTGCCCGACAAGATCGTCGAGGCCGGTCTGCGCACGCTGATCAACCAGATGCTCGGCGCGACCCGCAAGGCGTTCAAGAGCTGAGACTCGTTCACGACGGCGCGCGATCGGGTGAAAGGCCCATCGCGCGCCGTTGTCGTTCGAGCCACCGAGTCGTCATCGGAATCGGTCTCACTCACCCCCAGGACCTCGCCCTCGACGCGATGATCCCGGACGCGACCCGATTCAGGCGGAGGCGCGTTCGGCGCGCGCCATCTCCAGCAGTTCCTCCGCGTGCGCGCGTCCGGTCTCGGTGTCGTCCAGCCCGGCCAGCATGCGCGCCAACTCCACGACCCGTTCGTCCTTGGTGAGCGCCCGCACGCCGCTGTTGACCGTGCCCTCGCCGTCGTCGGCCTTGTCGACCACCAGATGGGTGTCGGCGAAGGCGGCCACCTGGGGCAGGTGCGTCACCACGATCACCTGATGGGTACGCGCCAGCCGGGCCAGCCTGCGTCCGATCTCGACGGCCGCGCGACCGCCGACACCGGCGTCGACCTCGTCGAACACCATCGTCGCGCCGTGGTCGGAGCTCGCCAGCACCACCTCCAGCGCGAGCATCACCCGGGAGAGCTCACCACCGGAGGCACTCTTGCTCAACGGCAGCGACTGCGCGCCCGAATGCGCGGACAGCCGGAACTCCACATCGTCCACGCCGTTCGGCCCGGCGTGCAGAGTCGCGCCGTCGACGGTCAGCGGCGCCGAATCCTGCGAACCCGCGGGCACCGGCAGCACCCGAACGTCCAACTGCGCCTTGCCCATCGCCAGGCCCGCCAGCTCGGCGCTGACCGCGGCCGCCAGCTTGTCCGCCGCCTTCCGGCGCGCATTGCTCAACTTGCCCGCCGAGGACCGCAACCGTTCGGCGGCGACCTCCACTTCCTCGGCCAGCTTGGTCAGCGTCTCCTCCGAGACATCGAGGGATTCCAGTCGCTGCCTGGAATCCTCGGCCCAGGCGATGACGCCGTCGATGTCCGGCGCGTACTTCCGGGTCAGGCTCTTCAGTTCCGCCTGCCGGGTGAGCAGCGAGTCCAGCGCGCTGGGATCAGACGGCAGGTCCGCGAGATACCCGCTCAGCTCGGTGGTCAGGTCGACCACCACCGCGATGGCCTCGCCGAGCCGCGGCACCAAGGCCGAAAGCGCGGGATCCTCGGCCGATTCCAGGCGAGTGCGTGCCGCGCCGAGCAGTTCCAGCGCACCCGAACCGGCCTCGGGGTCCTCGGCCGGACCGGCCAGCGCGTCGTGGGCCACGGCAGCGGCTTCACGCAGCGAATCCAGATCGCTGAGCCTGCGGACCTCCTCGACGGTGCGCACGTCCTCACCGGGTTCCGGCGCGACGGCGTCGATCTCGTCCAGGGAGTGCTTGAGCCGGTCGGCCTCCAGCGCCAGTTCCCTGCTGCGCGCGGTGCGTTCCAGCAGTTCCTCGCGCGCGTTCAGCCAGGCGCGCCGGTTCATCTGATAGGTGCGCAGCAGCGAGACCACGGTCTCGCCCGCGAACCGGTCCAACGCGGCCAGTTGCTGTTCGGGCTTCTGCAGCCGCAACTGATCGTTCTGCCCGTGCACGGTCAGCAGCGACGCGGTGAAATCCGCCAGGACCGAGGCGGGCACACCGCGACCGCCGAGATGGGCGCGGGAACGCCCGTCGCTGCCCACCGTGCGAATCGCGATGACGCTGCCGTCGTCGTCGGCGACCGCGGCCGCCGACTCGAGCACCTTGCCGACCTGCCCGCGAGCCTCCTCGTTCAGATCCTCGACGGTGAACCGCCCCTCCACCACCGCGCGCTCGGCGCCCAAGCGCACCCTGCCCGGATCGGCGCGGGCACCGCTGAGCAGGTGCAGACTCGTCACCACCATCGTCTTGCCCGCGCCCGTCTCACCCGTGAGAACCGTCAGACCCTCGTGGAACTGCGCGGTGGCCGCGGATATGACACCGAGACTGTCAATCCTGATCTCTGTCAGCACGTGTGCTCTCCGTTCGCCGTCTGCCTCGCCAGCCGGTCACAGGTAGCTGGAACTTGCGCACCATCCGGTCGGCGAAGGGCGCGGAATCCAACCGGACCCAACGCACCGGTTCGCTGCCTCGCACCGCCTCCAACCGGCCGCCGCGTGGCAGCGCCATGGTCCGCCTGCCGTCAAGGAAAACTATCGCATCGTGGCCGGTCGCGACCGCCTCGACCGCGATCCGCGACTCGGGACTGGTCACCAGCGGCCGGGCGAACAGCGCGTGCGCGTTGCTCGGAATCACGAGCAACGCTTCGAGTTCCGGCCACACCACCGGCCCGCCGGCCGAAAAGGCATATGCCGTAGAACCGGTCGGCGTCGAAATGAGGATTCCGTCACAGCCGAAGGAGGACACCGGCCTGCCGTCCACCTCGAGCACCACCTCGAGAACGCCCATGCGCGTGGCGTTCTCGATACTGGCCTCGTTCAACGCCCAGCCGGACGCGACGATTTCGTCGTCCACCCGCACCGACACGTCGATGGTCATCCGGTCCTCGACCCGGTAGTCGCGGCGCACCACCTGCCCCAGCGCTTCGTCGAGATTCTCGGCCTCGGCTTCGGTCAGGAAACCGATGCGGCCCAAGTTGATACCCAGCACGGGCACCGACGCGGGCCTGGCCAGTTCAGCTGCCCGCAGGAAGGTTCCGTCACCGCCGAGCGCCAGCACCATCTCGCAGCCCACCGCGGCACCGGGGCCGTGCGAGACCACCCGCACCGTGTCATCGCCCGGCACGGCCACCGCCACCGAATCCGACTCCGCGTTGTCGAAGTGGGTGCTGCCCGCCTCGTCGTCGAGCACACGGAGCCCGATTCCGGCGCCGGCACAGATCTTGGCCACCCGGTGCGCGGTCTCGACGATCTCCGCGCGCCCCGGATGCGCGATCAGCAGGATCTCCCGATCGGTGCCCGGCTCGGTCATTGTGGGCCCTCCTCGACCGCCCGCGCGACGAGCTCACGCACCCGATCGCCGTCGTAGTCGATCTTCCCGGTACCGGTCTTGCGCAGCCACAAGAAGTACTCGACATTCCCGGACGGTCCCGGCAGCGGACTGGCCACCACACCGAGCGTGCGCAGACCCTGTTCGGCGGCTGCCGCCGCGACCTCACACACCGCTTCGGCACGCAATCGCGCATCACGCACCACGCCGCCGGAACCCACCCGGTCCTTGCCGACCTCGAACTGAGGTTTCACCATCGGCAGCAGATCCGCGCCGTCGGCCGCACACGCCGCGAGCGCGGGCAGCACCAGGGCAAGGGAGATGAACGACAGGTCGCCGACCACCAATTCGACCGTGCCGTCGATGGTCTCCGGAGTCAGGGAGCGCACATTGGTCCGGTCGAGCACCCGCACCCGCTCGTCGTTGCGCAGCCGCCACACCAGCTGGCCGTAACCGACATCGACCGCGACCACCTCACGGGCCTGACGACTGAGCAGCACATCCGTGAAACCGCCGGTCGACGCGCCCGCGTCCAGGCAGCGCTTACCCGCCACCGACAGGCCCTCGGGCTCGAATCGCTCCAGGGCGCCCAGCAATTTGTGCGCGCCACGCGAGGCCCATTGCACCTCGTCGGGCTGTTCACGCACCACCAGCGGGGTGCCCGCTTCCACGGCGGTGGCCGGCTTCGTCGCCACCGTTCCGGCTATCAGGACGCGGCCCGCGCCGATCAGCTCCACCGCGTGCTCGCGCGATCGGGCCAATCCGCGGCGAACCAACTCGGCGTCCACTCGCGCACGCCTGGCCACCTCAGATCTTGTCCACCGTGGCCAGGGCCTGGACCAGCACGTCGTGTGCCTGTTCCAGGATGCGCGCGCGCCGGGTGATGTCCACACCCGCCTCGGCGCTCTCCGGCGGACCCGAGTGACCGCCGCCCGCGTCGAGTTCGGCGAGCAGTTCGTCGATCTCGGCGCGGATGCGATCCGGATCGGCCGGCTCCGGCTGCCCGTGGGTGCCTGGAAGATGCTGTCCGGGCAGCGGAACACCCGGCCGGGGCGCAGTGTTCGGAGTAGTCATCGTGATGCCAACGCTATCGGATTTCCGAACGGGACGCGCGAACCGTCACCGCCCGGCCGGGATGGCGACGCAACCGCTCGGCGAGGTCGAGGTCGGCCTCGTCGTCCACCGGCGGATGGTTCAGGGCGTCCAAGCTGTGCGCCACGTAGGTCGGCACCCGCTCCGGACCGGCCGAGGCCAGTTCGTCCAGGGTGCTCACGCCGGTCAGCACCAGCAGCGAATCCAGGGCCACCCGCGCGGCGCCCTCGATGTCGGTGTCGAGGCGGTCACCCACCACCAGCGCCGCTCTGGTGCCGACGCGCGCGACAGCGTCGTCGAGCAGCGGCGCGAACGGCTTACCCGCCACCACCGGCTCCAGATCGGAGGCCGCGCGCAGGGCGGCCACCATCGACCCGTTGCCGGGCGCCAGGCCCCGCTCGTTCGGCAACGTCTTGTCGGTGTTCGCGGCCACCCACAGCGCCCCCGACCGCAGCGCATAGGCGGCCTCGGCCAGATCGGCCCACGCCGTGTCCGGCGAATGCCCCTGCACGACCGCCGCGGGCACCTCACCGTTGTAGCGCCGGACCGGCGTCAGCCCGGCCGTCGCCACCTCGGCCGCCAGGTCTTCGGAGCCGACGACGAGCACAGCGGCACCGGGGGTGAGCTTCTCGACGAGCAGGCGGACCGCAGCCTGCGCGCTGGTGACGACATCGTCCGGCGTGGCCGGGTAACCGAGCTCGGCGAGATGCGCGGCCACCGTCTCGGGCCCGCGACTGGCATTGTTCGTGACGTAGGCGAGCCGCTGCGCCGAACTCTGCGCACCCACCAGCGCCTCCGGTGCCCCGTCGATCACCGCCGCGCCCCGGTACAACGTGCCGTCCAGGTCGAGCAGCAAGGCCTCGTAGCGATCTCGTAGCCGCTTCACAACACTCCTACTTCGTTCGCTCCCCCGCACCGGGACCGTCGTGTCCCGGTATCCGGCTTCGGCTCACTCGACATTACGTCAGCCCACCGACGACCTCGGCGACGGGCATGGCTCGCCCCGGCGTGCCGATCGGCTGGGCAACGCGACTGGGAACCGGGCCGTGAAGCCCGGGCTCCTCGGCTACTCTCCGCCGGTCAGTTCGGCCGCACGTTCTTCGGCGTCGGTCTCACCGTCAAGGTCGGCGGAGGCGGCGTTGAGGAACCACTCCAGGCCCTCGGCGGTGCGTCCCGCCGCCACCAGGGCGTCGGCGTAGGCGTAGAAGAGACGGGCGGCCGCGGAGCCGGTCCGCTCCGGATCCAGGTCCGCGGTTTGCAGGGTGACCACGGCCTGGTCGTACTGGCCGAGGTCCATGCGAGCGCCGGAGACGACGATGCGCAGTTCACTGGCCTCGTCACCGGTGAGCGCCCTCGCCTCGTCGCTGCGGCCCAGCTCGATGGCGCGCTCGGGACGACCGAGACCGCGTTCGCAATCCGCCATCACCGCGAGCAGCCCGGCGCCGCCCGACATCCGGCGCGCGGTGCGCAGCTCGGACAACGCCTCGGCCCACTCACCCGCGTGGTAGGCGACCACACCGGCGGTCTCGCGTACCACCGCGATCCGGCCGGCCCGCTGCCGTGCCGCCCGAGCGTGCGCCAGCGCCAGGCTCGGATCGTCGTCGACCAGGCGCACAGCCATCACCAGATGCCGCGCCACGGTCTCGGCATTGCCCTTGTCCAAGCTCAGCAGGTCACGCCGCACCGCCATGTCCAGATCCGAGGCCTCAACGTCATCGGGCAGATCGGGTTCCTCGGGCCGGGGCGGACGCCGATCCAGCGAGCGGCCACCCGCACTACGGGCCCCCTCACCGCCACGTCGCCGATCATCGAACCCACCACGGTCCGAGCCGCGATTGTCCGGCCCACGGCCTTCGGAGCCGCCCCGCCGGAACCCGCCGGACTCGCCCCCCTCTGATCCGCGCCGCTCGAAACCACCACGATCCGAACCCGAGCGATCGGAGCCGCCACGATCGCGCCGCTCGAAACCACCACGATCCGAACCGCCACGATCGGAAGAGCCACGATCAGAGGAGCCACGGTCGAAACCACCACGGCCGGACCCGCCGCGGTCCGATCCACCTTTGTCGAAGCCGCCGCGACCGGAGCCGGTGCGGTCACCACGATCAGCACCACGGCGATCGACACCACCGCGATCCGTGCTGGAACGATCCGACCCGCTGCGATCGGACCCACGACGCTCGAATCCGCCACGGTCCGACCCGCCACGCTCGGAGCCACTGCGATCGGAGCCGCCACGGTGGAAGCCACCACGACCGGACTCACCCCGTGCACTCGAATCGCCCGATCCGCCACGGCGGAAACCACCACGATCCTCGGCCCCACCGCGCTGCGAACCCTCGCGATCAGACCGGTTGCGATCACCGAAGCCGCCACGACCGCCGGAATCACCGCCGCGATCGAAACGACGCTCGCCGGAGTCACCGCCACGCGAACCGCGATCGAAACCGCCACGTTCCCCCGAACCACCGCGAGCGCCACCGGAATCGCCGCCACGGCGGAAACCGCCGGTGTCGCCGCCGCGCCGGCCCGCGTCTTCGCGACGGAAACCGCCACTTCGGTCGCCGCCACCGCTGTCACCGCCGCGCCGAAAACCGCCGCGATCCCCGGTGCCTCGATCGTCACGCGAGCCGGAGCGGTCGGAGTCACGGCGGAAACCGCCACCGGAACCACCGCGGCTGTCGGAACCACCGCGGCTGTCGGAGCTGCCGCGACCGGTGGATCCACCACGGTCCTGACCGCCGGATCCTCCGGAATCACCGCGACGGAAACCGCGCCGTTCGCCGGATCCGCGTTCGTTGTCCGCACCGCCACGCCGGAAGCCGCCGCTTCGTCCCGACTCCGAGTCACCGGTCCCACGGGACGGCCGGTCGTTGCCGGCATCGCGCTGACCAGGATCGGACGCGCCTCGCCGGAACGGCCTCGAACCGTCGTTGTGTTCGGACACGGTGATCCCTTTCGAAAGTCTGCTGCCGAGGAGTTGCCCGGCCTCTGTTGAATTCAACCACGCGCCCAGGAGGCGACATGGACGCGGAACGACTACACGGAGCCCGAAGACCCCGGAAACGACGATAGGGGACCCAGTATTGGGTCCC
>NZ_BDBT01000044.1 GCF_001613125.1 Nocardia shimofusensis NBRC 100134 | reverse complement strand
GAGCTCGGTGAGGGTGCGGTCGGTGGCGGCGAGCCAGTCCCGGTCGAGGGTGCCCTGACCGCAGACCGGGCAGGGACAGGCGCTGGTGGCGGCGACGTGGTGGCGGGCGCGGCGCAGCAGGTCGAAGGTGCGCAGGTCGGCTTCGCTGTCGGTGGTGGTGAGCTGGTCGAGCGTGGCGGCGCAGGCGGTGAGCCGGTCGGCGAGGACGGTGACCTCGGCGGGGTCGGGGATGGTGAGGGCGAGGACGGCACGCAGAGTGGTGGTGTCGCCGGTGTCGGCGTCGCTGCGCAGGTAGCCGGCGAGGGTGCCCAGATCGGGGGGATCGGCGCGCAGGGCCGCTGCCGCACGGGCGGCGCGGTCGTCGGCGAGGGCCTCGAGTTCGGCGATCAGGGCGGCGCGGTCGAGGCGGGAGTGTTTGGCGGCGCGTTCGCCGTCGAGCCTGCGGGTCCGCAACCGGTCCTGGGCGGCGATGAGTTCGTCGAGGCCGAGGAGCTGATGCAGGGCGTCGAACAGGTCGCTGGGCCGACCGTCGACCAGGCTGCCGAGTTCGCTGTAGGACAGGAACGGGCGATAGAGGTCGAGGATCGGGGACCAGGCGGCGGCGTCGAAATCGGCGACGGTGCCGTCGGTGTACTGCAGCGACCAACGGGCTTCGTCGAGCGCCGCGAAGGCGTCCCATTCCTTGACCACCAGCGGCGCGGGTTCGGCCCCGGCGGTGAGCAACTCCAGTTCGATACGGGTGCCCGCACCGTCGTGCAGATTGCGCCAGCCCTCCCTCCACTCGGCCGAACGACCGTCCCAGCGCCGGTTTCCGCCGGTCAGGGCGAGTTCGGCGGCCTCGGCGAAACTGGATTTGCCGCTGCCGTTGCGTCCGACGACCAAGGTCAGGCCCGGGCCCGGCCGCAACTCGAGCTCGGCCTGCGCGCCGATACCGCGGAATCCGCGCACCCGGATCGCCCGCAGGAAGACCCCGGCGATGTCGACGCCGTTCGCGGCAGCGAAACCTGTTGCGGGCGAATCGGAACGGCGGGTGTCGAGGGCGTCCAAGACGACCGTCTCGACCTCGGAGGACACCGTGGGGTCGGCGGCGATTTGTTGGGCGACCAGGGCGGCGAGGCTTTCCGCGCCTGCCGTGTCGAGCGACCGCTGCCAACCCACCCGGGAAATCCCCCTCCAGCACGGCCGGATCCGCCCCGCGTCCGGCGTCCGTTGTCGATAGCCGAGGGGAACGCTACCCGATCGTCCCAGTTCCGCATATCGGCCGAAGATCCGACGCTGCCCGAAAAGCGGACGCCGAAGGAAGTTCTCACGCGAACCTGCCCGCAAGGGATGGCAATGGCCATCGAAGGAGCCGCTGCGCTTCGATGTCCACCCCTCGACCAACCCCGACGGGCAGCTCGACGCGAAGCACCCGCGAGGCGGGTGGTCCGGCAGAGCCGAACAGGACAGAATGCCAGACCGGTCGGTTCGGCGCAAGTCCACGTCGCGCACGAATTCCGGCCCGGCACAGTCGTTTCCGTGAAATCGCCAGGGGCCAGCGGTCGCGCTGTCGGTGCTCTCGGGTAGAAATCGGGCCAGAGACAGCGACCGCATCGACTCCGAGGGCGACACCCATCCGATGACAGCCAGGCCGGCCACGACCCGCACGCCCGATCCGGCGACGGCCGCCCAGCGCGGTCGCCGGGTCACCGCGGGCCTGGCCGAACTCGATATCTGGCTGGCCGATCAGGTGCGCACCGGCCTGGCCAGGATGGACCGGTCCAGCAGCGCGTTCGAGGCGATGGCGGCGCGGATGGTCGACGCCCAGGCTCCCGCTGTCGCCGCCCGGCTGCGCGCGCTCGCCTACGGCGACCGCACCGCGCCCGATGGGCCGCGCCGGACGCTGGCCGAGCTCGCGGCCCTGCACCTGCTGATCACCGCGCATCGCGATCTCGACGATCTGCCCGAGGCGCTGGCCGCCACGGTCCGCACCCACATCGGCTACCCGATGCCCACCGCGGCCGTCCGGGAGCGACCCGCTGTGCGTGATCACTGGATGACTCTGGGGATGCGGGTCGGCGCCGAGGACCGGCTGCACACCCGGCGCACCTGGTTGCGGGGCCGCCGTACCCACCGCTGGGCGCTGCTCGTCGAGCACAGTTTCGGCGACGATCCCGCGTTCCCCGCTACCGCGCCGCCGCCGGGGCGGATGGTCGACGCCGAGGTGCACTACTACCCGGGCGCCCCCGAACTGCGCGCGCTGTGGGGTGTCCGGCACGGCGCCGAGGAGCCTTTCACCACCATTCCCGCTCCAGCTCCCACCCGAGCGGCCGTCTCGCAGGCCGGGCACCCGCGGCCCACCCGCGACACGGACACAGACAGCGGCTGCGCCGCGGCGCACGCCGCCTATGCCGAGGCGCTCACGGCGGACCCGTGGCTGCGATCGTGGCCGGTCCTGCTGCGCGAGGTGATCCCCGCCGTGGACGGTCACCGGCAGGTGCTGGTGGACCGGACGGGCGCGGCGCTGCCGATCACCGGTCTCGAGCAGCCGTGGCGGATGCTCGGAGCCGCGGGCGGGCATCCGGTGACGGTTGTGGGCGAGTGGACGGCCGACGGGCTGGTTCCGATCTCGCTGCTGACCCACGGCGAGATCGTCGATGTGCGCGAGCCGGACGCCGTGCCCGATCCGAGGCGCGCGGCGGACACCGTGGCCACGTCCCCGCCGGATGAACTGACCGCGACGGCGCTGCTCGGCACAGCCCACCGGACGCTGGATCCGGCAAGCCTGCCCCCGCCGGTGGCCGAGCTGGTCACCGAGTTGACCGGCGACCCCCCGCAGGTGCTCTTGGCAGCGGCGGCCCTGCGCGAGGTCTACGACCGCGCGGCGCGTACCCCGGAGACCGCCGCACTCCCCGATCCCGCGCCCGACGACCCACGACGACTCCTGCCCGGTCCCGCGGCGGTCCGCCTGTCGGACATGCTGCGGGTGCGGTCGCCGTTCCTTCCCGAGTGGTTCGACGCGGCGCTCCCCCACGACTACCGCGCGCCCGGCGCGCTGTGCGCGCGCCTGCTCGAGACCGCCGAAGCCGACCCCGCCGTGCGCGCCCCCCTGTTGCGCCTGGCCGGTGCTCGCGGACGCTGGCTGGCCGCGCGGCATCCGACCTGGCACGAGCTGTTCGCCGACACCGCACCCGAATACGGCGCCGCCGCGGCGACCGGCTCACCGCCGCCCGCGACGCAAGCGCCCCCATCGACGACCGAATCCGCACCGCCGACGCCCGGCGCGAAGCCCCCCGCGACCGGTGAGGCAACCCCGGACACCTGGCTGTTCGGCACGCCCGCACATCGGCGCGCCTGGCTCGCCGGACTCCGCCGCCGCGACCCCGCGACCGCCCGTCGGCTCCTCGAGCAGGCGTGGCCGAAGGAATCCGATCCGGGCAGGGCCGATCTGCTCGCGGTCCTCGCCGAGGGGCTCGATTCCGGCGACGAGCCACTGCTGGAGACCGCGCTGGAGGACCGCCGCTCCGAAGTGCGTCGCACCGCCGCCGGTCTGCTCGCCGCGCTGCCCGGCTCGGCCTTCGCCGGTCGGATGCGGGCGCGCGCGGCGCGGTGGCTGCGCGTCGAGCACGCCGGAGACGTCGTGGTGGTGCACGTGGACCTCCCCGAAGAACTCGACGACGCGGCGCGGCGCGACGGCATCACCGACCGCACCGTCGAGTTCAGCTACCGCTGGAACGGCGTGCCCGATTACGCGGCGGGCCGGTTGCGACAGCTGGCGGCCGTGACGCCGCTCGGCTACTGGACCGAGTCGGTCGGCGAGCCGCGCGCGGCCCTGCGGGCGCGGGTTCCCGACCGCTACCGCCAGCCGCTGCTCGACGGCCTGCTCGACGCCACCCTGCACCAGCGTGACCCCGTGTGGGCCGCGGCATTGTTCGGTAACGGCGTGCCCTCCGACACCGCGCTGCTGCGCCGCCGCGAACTGTTCGCGCTCATGCCGCAGCAGGCGCGGGTCACGCACCTGCGCCGCCTGGACAGCGCCTGGCTGTCGGAACTGGAGGCCCTGCTACCGGCGATGGAGCACCCCTGGCCGCGGGAGCTGGCCCAGCACGTGATCCTGTTGCTGCTGGAACGCGCGCGGATCTGCGAGCAGAACCGGGGCACCCACGGCACCGGGCCCGCCGCGCATCGATCGCTGCTGACCGCGGCCGCCACCCACCTGCCCGTCGACGCGACCGGGCTGGTCGGGGTGGCGGCGGGCCGCTGCGCCGAACCTTCCTGGCGGCGGGCCTTCGACCGGCTCGCCGACGACCTCACCCACCGCTCGAAGATGCTCGAGGAGTTGCAGCAGTGACCACCCCCGACCAGACCGCCACACCGGACCTGTTGCGCCCCCACGCCGAGCAGGCCTTCGCCGCGGAACTGCGGGCGTTGGCCGCCGCCGACGAACGCCCGCGCCCGCCGTCGTGGCGGCTGTCGCCGTGGGCGGTGGTCACCTATCTGCTCGGCGGCACCCTCGCCGACGGCACCGTCATCACCCCCAAATACGTCGGCCCGCGCCGATTGATGGAGGTCGCGGTCGCCACGCTGGCCACCGATCGCGCACTGCTGCTGCTCGGCGTCCCCGGCACCGCGAAAACCCGGGTCTCGGAACATCTCTCGGCCGCCATCGCCGGGAATTCGACACTGCTCGTGCAGGGCACCTCCGGCACCACCGAGGAGTCCGTGCGCTACGGCTGGAACTACGCGCGGCTGCTGGCCGAGGGCCCCACCGAGGGCGCGCTGGTGCCCTCCCCCGTGCTGACCGCGATGCGCGCCGGTTCCCTGGCCCGCATCGAGGAACTCACCCGCATCCCCTCCGACGTGCAGGACGCGCTGATCACCGTGCTCTCCGAGAAGACCCTCCCGGTCCCCGAGCTGGGCACGGAAGTGCAGGCCGCCAAGGGTTTCAACGTGATCGCCACGGCCAACGATCGGGACCGGGGCGTGCACGAACTGTCCTCCGCGCTGCGCCGCCGCTTCAACACCGTGGTGCTGCCGCTGCCCGCCGACGAGGAGGACGAAGTCGCCATCGTCGCCCGGCGGGTCGAACAGCTCGGCGCCGCACTGGAACTGCCCCCGGTCCCGGCCGCCGCCGAGGAAGTGCGCCGGGTGGTGCGGGTCTTCCGCGAACTGCGCTCCGGGGTGACCGCCGACGGGCGCACCAAGCTGAAGTCCCCCTCGGGCACCCTGTCGACCGCCGAGGCGATCTCGGTGCTCACCAACGGAATCGCGCTGTCCACCCACTTCGGCGACGGCGTACTGCGGCCGACGGACATCGCGGGCGCCCTGCTCGGCGCGATCGTCAAGGACCCGGTCGCCGACACCGCCGTGTGGACCGAGTATCTGGAAGCCGTCGTGCGGGAGCGCCCCGAGTGGGCCGACTTCTATCGCGCCTGCCGCGAGGTCACCGGTTGACCCCGGCATCGACAACGGCCCCCCGGGTGACGGATTCCGCCGCTGCGGAGTCGGCGGATGCGAACGGCTCCCGGACGGGCACGGCGGACGGCGCGGTGACCCGGGTGTTCGGCATCAGGCACCACGGGCCGGGTTCGGCGCGCTCGCTGGCGACGGCATTGGCCCGCTTCCGGCCCGACGCGATCCTGATCGAAGGTCCGGCCGACGCGGACCCACTGATCGCCCATGTCGCCGCCGAGGGCATGGTGCCGCCGGTCGCGCTGCTGGCCTACGTACCGGGCAGTCCGGACCGGGCGGCGTTCTGGCCGTTCGCGGTGTTCTCCCCCGAGTGGCAGGCCCTGCGCTACGCCGCCACGCACTCCGTGCCGGTCGGCTTCTGCGATCTGCCCGCGAGCATGGTGCTGGCCGCCGACGAGGCCCCGGGCGATCGGTCCGACCCGCTGGCCCGGCTCGCGGCAGCCGGCGGCTACGACGACGCCGAACGGTGGTGGGACGCGGTCGTCGAGTCCGCACCGGGCGCGGCCGAGCGCCCGGTCGCGGGTTCGATCGGCGAATCCCTCGGCGACAGCGACATCTTCGACGCGTTGACCGAGGCGATGGCTGCCCTGCGCGAAGACTCCGGGCAGCTCGACGAGCACACCTTGCGGCGCGAGGCGTACATGCGTCAGATGATGCGTCAGGCGATCAGAGGCGGCGCGCGCAGGCTCGCGGTGGTGTGCGGGGCCTGGCACGCGCCCGCGCTGGCAGGCCCGCTCGGCCCGGCGGCTCCGGACGCCCGGTTGCTGAAGGGCATGCCGAAGGTCAAGGCGAGCCTGACCTGGATCCCCTGGACACATTCGCGGCTGGCGAGTACGTCGGGTTACGGCGCGGGGATCGACTCGCCGGGGTGGTATCACCACCTGTTCACCGCCACCGGGCAACCGATCGTCCGCTGGCTGACGCGGGTGGCCGGGGTGTTGCGCGCACACGATCTGCCGGTGTCGAGTGCGCATGTCATCGAGGCCGTGCGGCTGGCCGACACGCTCGCGGCGCTGCGGGATCGGCCGCTGGCGGGGTTGTCGGAGGTGACCGAGGCGGTGCGGTCGGTGATGTGCGGCGGCGACGAGACGATGGTTCGGGTGGTGACCGAGGAACTGGTCGTCGGGGAAGCGCTGGGCACGGTCCCGGAGGACGTGCCCACGGTCCCGCTGGACGCCGATCTGCGGGCCACCGCGCGCAGGTTGCGCTGGAAGCAGGAGCCCACCGGACGGGCGATCGACCTGGACCTGCGCAAGGAACGGGAGCGGGAACGCTCACATCTGCTGCACCGGCTCGCCCTCCTGGGAATCGATTGGGGCACACCGGCCACCAGCGACGTGCGGGCCACCGGGACCTTCCGGGAGAGCTGGACGCTGCGCTGGCGCCCGGAATTCGCGGTCGCGGTGATCGACGCGTCACGCTGGGGTACCACCTTGCGAACCGCGGCGGAGGCGAAGATCCTCGACACCGCAGCCGGGCCGGATCGCCGCCTGGCCGACCTGACCGACGCCCTCGAACGAGCCCTGCTCGCCGACCTCACCGGCGCCGTGCCCGCGCTCATCGGCCGGCTGGCCGAGGTCGCCGCGCTCGATCACGACGTCACCCACCTGCTGGCCGCGCTGCCCGGCCTCGTCCGGACGCTGCGCTACGGCGATGTGCGCGGTACCGACACCACGGCGCTGGCAGGGGTGGCCGACGGCCTGTTGCTGCGGGCCTGTGCGGGGCTGCCCGGCGCGGTCACCGGCCTGGACACCGCGGCCGCCGAGCAGTTGCGCAGCCTGCTCGACGCCACCCACCTGGCCATCCACACCCGTGACGATGCCGTCGCCACCGGCACCTGGATCGACGCGCTCACCCGGCTGGCAGGCCGGGACGACGTGCACGGCGCGCTGGCCGGGCGGGCCGTGCGGCTGCTCACCGACGCGGGCGTGCTGACCTCGCAGGAGGCGGCGGTCCGGCTCTCGGCAGCGCTGTCGGTGGGTGCGACCGCCGCGCAGAAGGCGTCCTGGGTCGACGGTTTCGTCGGCGGCCAGGGTCTGCTGCTGGTGCACGACCGCCCGCTGTTGCGGCTGATCGACCGGTGGATGCGCGGACTCGACGACGAGCAGTTCATGGAGACGCTGCCGGTGCTGCGACGAACCTTCGGGGCGTTCGAATCCGGCGAGCGGCAGGCGATCGGTCGGGCCGTGCGTGATACCGGGGCACACGCCCCGGCGCCCGCGGTCGCACCCACGGCGGTCGACGACGAACGCGGACGCCGCGCCATGGGCACCGTCGCCGCCCTGCTGGGCATCTCCGGGAGGGACAGCAACTCCGGGAAGGACAGCAACTCCGGGAAGGACAGCGGTGTCCGAGATCGATGACCATCACGCCCGCCGTTGGCGTCTCGTACTCGGCGCCGCCGCCGAACCCGAGCTCGGCGGTCTCGGCACGTCCGAGGACACAGCCGTGGACCGGGCGCTCGGCGCCCTGTACAACACCGGCGACGAACCCGGCGGCGGCGACCGCGGCGGCGGGCTGGGCGGGTCGGCCCCGCGGGTGGCGCGCTGGCTCGGCGACATCCGCACCTATTTCCCGTCCACCGTGGTCGAGGTCATGCAACGCGACGCGATCGACCGCCTGAACCTCACCGAACTCCTGCTGGAACCGGAACTGCTCGCCGCCGTCGAACCGGACGTGCACCTGGTCGGCACGTTGATCGGCCTCAATCGCGTCATGCCCGAGACCACCAAGCAGACCGCACGAGAAGTGGTGGCCCAGGTGGTGCGCAAGATCGAGGAGCGCATCGCCACCCACACCCGCACGGCCGTCGGCGGCGCGCTCAACCGAGCCGCCCGGACCTCGCGGCCCGCGCCGCGAGACATCGACTGGGACCGCACGATCCGCCGCAATCTCGCCAGCTATCTGCCCGAGTATCGCACCGTCGTGCCGAAACACCTGGTCGGCCACGGCCGCAAGAGCCAGGCCGTGCGCCGCGAAGTGGTGCTGGCCATCGACCAGTCCGGCTCGATGGCCGCCAGCGTGGTCTACGCCTCGGTGTTCGGCGCGGTCCTGGCCTCCCTGCGTTCGCTGCGCACCCACCTGATCGCCTTCGACACCGAGATCGCCGACCTGACCGATCAGCTCGACGACCCGGTCGAGGTGCTGTTCGGCACCCAGCTCGGCGGCGGCACCGACATCAACCGCGCCCTGGCCTACTGTGAGTCCCTGATCACCCGCCCCGACGACACCCTGTTCGTCCTGGTCTCCGATCTCTTCGAGGGCGGCATCCGCGCCGAGATGCTGCGCCGCGTCCGATCCATGCGCGAATCCGGCGTCCAGGTGGTCGTCCTGCTCGCCCTCAGCGACGAAGGCGCCCCGGCCTTCGACCACGACAACGCCGCTGCCCTCGCCGGGCTCGGCATCCCCGCGTTCGCCTGCACCCCCGACGCTTTCCCCGACCTGCTCGCGGTCGCCTTCGACCGCGGGGACATCCGCGCGTGGGCGGACGCGAACGCCGGGAAATCGGGCCGGGGCTGACGCGGAATCCCGAAAACGAACGAGCGCGCGACGGGATTCGTCGCGCGCTCGCCCGGTGTCGCGATCAGAGATCGGCGATGGCCGCCAGCGGGGGCGTGCGGGCCGCGCGAATGGCAGGCCATACGGCGGCCAGCACACCCACTACCGCCGCGGAGATCAGCACCAGGATCAGCTGGTCCCACGGGACGGCGATCTGGTCGATGCCGAAATCGCTGAGCGTGCGCAGGAATCCGACGCCGAGGCCGAGGCCGAGGACGACGCCGACGATCGCGCCGAACACCGCGATCAGCACCGACTCCAGGTAGATCGTGCGCCGGATCTGCGAGCGCAGCGCACCGACCGCGCGCAGCATGCCGATCTCGCGGCGACGCTCCACCACCGACAGCGCCAGGGTGTTGATGATGCCGAGGATGGCGATCACCACCGCCAGGGCGAGCAGACCGTAGAGGACGGCCAGCATGGTGTTGATCTGCTGGCCCTGGGTGCCCTTGAACTCCTCGCGGTCCTGGACCTGCACGATCACGAATTGATCGGTGGCCCGCTCCAGCTCCGCACGCAGTGCGGCCGGGTCGGTGCCGTCTTTCGCGGTGACCAGGACGAAGAAGTTGCTGCGGAACGTCGGCGGGGTGATCTCCTCGAAGACCGACGGCGAGACCACCAGTTCCGACAGCAGCGGGGTGTTGCGATAGATGCCCGCGACGGTGACCGCGACCTTCTGGTTGCGGTCCAGCCCGGTCAGTTCGGTGCTCTGGCCGACGCTCAGGCCGTGCTCCTCGGCCTCGTTCTGCGAGACGAGGATGTCGCGGTCACCGATCGTCGCGGTGCCTTCGAGGATCTCGTAGTTCAACGCCGCGCCGATCGGACCGTCCGGGGAGACGCCGGTGGTCCGGTCGTCGCCGATGCGGACCGCCACGCCACGGAAGCCGACCACCTCGGCGGCGTCGGGCACGTTCGCGCGCACCGCGTCGGGCACCGCGAGCGGCAGGCCGATCACCTGCTGCGGAGGGCCGGTGAGCACGAAATCGGACTGCACGCCCTTGTCGACGAGCACCCCGATGCTCTCCTTGGCCGAGGCGCCGAGCATGCCGATCGCGGTGACCAGCATGAGGCCGAGGGTCAGCGCGAAGGCCGTCGCGGCGGTGCGGCGCGGATTGCGCACGGCGTTGTTGCGCGCCATCCGCCCGACCGGGCCGAACGGCTTGAACAGCGCGCCGAGCGCGCCGACCACCGGTTGCGACAGCGCGGGCGAAGCCAGCAGCACCGCCAGGATCAGCGCGAGCGCGCCGATGCCGACGATCGAGGCCGCCGTGCCGCCGGTCGACTGCGCGCCGAGCACGACCAGTCCCGCACCGATCACCGCGAGGACCACGCCGACGAGGGTGCGCACCTGCAGCGAGTCGCCCGCCGAGGCGAACTCCTCGCGCATCGCCTCCACCGGCGGGATCTTGGCGGCCCGCCGCGCGGGAGCGTAGGCGCTGACCACGGTGACCAGCAGACCCACCAGCAGCGCGACCAGCACGGTGCGCGGCAGCACCGCCATCGAGCCGGTCGGCACCCCGAGGTCGAAGGCATTGAGCAACTCGGACAGGCCGAACGCCAGGCCGATGCCCCCCGCCAGCCCGAGCAGACTGCCGATCACACCGATCACCAGTGCCTCGACGACCACCGAACTGCCGACCTGCCTGCTGGAGGCGCCGATGGCTCTCAGCAGCGCCAGTTCGCGCAGACGCTGAGCGACGATCATCGAGAAGGTGTTGTAGATGATGAAGGTGCCGACGATCAGCGCGATCGCGCCGAAGGCGAGCAGGAAGTAGTTGAGGAACTCGAGCGCCTCGGAGATCTGCGCCTGCAGGTCCGCACGCACCTGTTCGGCATTGCGGACCGCGTAGTCCGGCAACGCCTCGGCGAGCCGGTCGCGCAGTTCGTCGGGGTCGGTTCCGGACGCGGCGGCGATGTCGATGTGCGCCACGTGCTTTCCGTCGGTGAACAGTTCGCGGGCCTGCGCGTCCTCGAAGAGCAGGCCGACGTAACCGCCGACGTCGGTGGGCACGTCGTAGATACCGGTCACCGTCACGTCGATCACCGGCATCTGCCCGGCCCCGGCCGAGGGGATCAGGACCTTGGTGCGGTCGCCGATCTGCAGATCTGCCCGCTCCGCGGCGCTGTTGTTGATGGCGACCTCACCGGGGCGGCCGGGCGGCGTGCCCGCGAGGAACGTCTCGGTCTCGCCGACGGCCTGGTCCGGCGGCAGGTAGGACTCGCCGACGCTGGGCGCCCCACCGGTCTGCACCGGCTTCTTGCCCTCCGGATCGAGCAGCAGGATCACGCCGCTCACCGCCGGGGCCACCGCCCGCACGCCCTCGGTCTGCTTCACTTGCTCGACGACCTCGAGCGGGACGCCGAAGGACTGCATCTCCTCCGTGCTCACCCGCACGTCGACTCCCTTGGCCTCGTCGGCGAAGATGCCGTCGAAGGTGCGCTGCAGGGTGTCGGTGAAGACGAACGATCCGGCGATGAAGGCCGTGCCGAGCACGACCGAGAGCAAGGTCAGGGCCAGGCGCACCTTGTGCGCGGCCAGATTGCGCAAGGCGACCTTGCGCATGGGAGACGACGCCATCAGAGCTTCTCCAGTGCCTTCATCCGGTCGAGCACGGACTCGGCGGTGGGATCGCGCAACTCGTCCACGATCCGGCCGTCGTTGAGGAAGACCACCCGGTCGGCGTAGGCGGCGGCATAGGGTTCGTGGGTGACCATGACGACGGTCTGGTCGAACTCGTCCACGGCGGTGCGCAGGATCGAGAGCACTTCACCACTGGAACGGGAATCCAGGTTGCCGGTGGGCTCGTCGCCGAAGATGATCTCCGGCTTGCCCGCCAGCGCCCGCGCGCACGCGACGCGCTGCTGCTGACCGCCGGACAGCTCGCTGGGGCGGTGGGTGAGCCGATCGGCCAGACCCAGGCGCCCGACCACGGTGTCGAGCCACTCCTGGTCGGCGGTGCGGCCGGCGATGTCCAGCGGCAGGGTGATGTTCTCCAGCGCGGTCAAGGTCGGCACCAGGTTGAACGCCTGGAAGACGAAGCCGATGCGGTCGCGCCGCAGCATGGTCATCTGCTTGTCGTTGAGGTCGGTCAGGTCGGTGTCGCCGATCCGCACGACGCCGGAGGTCGCGCTGTCGAGGCCGGCCAGGCAGTGCATCAGGGTCGACTTGCCCGAGCCCGACGGGCCCATGATCGCGGTGAACTCGCCCTTGGCGAACTCCACCGTGATTCCGTCCAGTGCCCTGACCTGCGTGTCCGCCGAGCCGTACACCTTGGTCACGTCGATGGCGCGCGCCACGATCACCCCCGGACGCACCGGGTCCGCTGATTCGACGCCAACAGCTTGCGATGTCATGCCCACCAGTCTGTCGTGTCGCCCCGGCCCGCGCCATCAGGGAAAGCCCCCACGTCCCGGGGGCAGACGCCTCAGATGAACGGCCATCCCGTCAGCCGGGCGTCGGCGCGCGCCCCGTAGGGGACCGCGCCGAGGGCTCGGGCGCGCCTGCCCGCGACCTCCACCTCGTCCCGCGCGCCGGGTAGCCCGAGGATGCCGCGGGCGGTGCCCCGGTACAGGCCCGCCGGGCCGAGGCACACCAGCCCCGGCCATTGCACGAGCAGTGTCTCGCCCCAGCCACGGGTCAGCGGTTCCAGTTCGGCGGTCAGTTCGCCGACTCGATCCCGGTGACGTGGCGCGTGCCTGCCCACCGCGAGCAGCGCCTCGAGCAGCAGCGGCACCCGAACCACGACGCGCGGCCCGTGCCACCTGCCCGGCAGGGCGAGGATCGACTCGATCGTGGCCAGCGCACGTTCGTGGTCACCGCTCTGCGCCGCGGCCATGGCGACGACCAGCGCGAAGTCCTCGTCGAAGTCCTCGGCCATGCGGTCCGCCTCGGCCAGTGCCTCCCCGAGGCGGCCTCGGTGCCACAGTTCGATCGAGTTGCTCGTCAGTATCGATGCTTCGGCGAGTTGCCTGGCGCGGTCGTCGACGGCGCCGAGATCCTCGGCGAAACGGGTCGTCAATGCCTGCGATCGGGCGTAGTCGCCGCGCAGGAGGGCGATCATGACCTCCCACCACAACTGCGTGGCGGCCAGATCCGCGCCGCCGTCGTCGGCCAGGCGGGTGAACTCGGCCGAGAGCCTGCGCACCAGTCGCAGGTCGCCGGATTCCAGTGCGCACACCCGGCGCAGATGCACGGCTGTCGCCCGAGCCGCGCGGTCGTGGCCCGCCAGCTCCTCCAGTTCCTCGGCGATCTTGCGCCGGTCGGCGACAGTACTCGGATCCCAGGTGCACACGAACTCGGCCAGCAGCACCTGCGGCCACGAACGGCTGCCCGGCGCGCTGCGCGCCTGCGCGTCGGCGAGGGCGTCGAGATCGCCTTCCAGACCGTGGATGGCGCGGTCGGCGGCCTCGATCGCCTGTATCTCGGCGACCAGATCGGGGTCCAGGCGCAGGCGATGGGTCAGCGCCTGGGTGCGCAGCGCCGACGAACCCGCCTGCACCACACCGTATCCGGAGAAATAGCCGGCGACCCCGCGAGCGGCGGCGAGCAGTGCGGTCGCGGCCAGACCCGGCCAGTCCCGGCGGTCGGCGCAGCGGCGGCCCGCGCGGTCGAAACACCCGGCGGCGTCGTCGTAGTGCCCGAGGCGATTGTGGGCCTGGCCCGCCAGCAGGTCGAACTCGATCAGCAGCGCGGTGTCCGCGGGGTCGGTGTGCCGGACGCCGCGGGCGGCGAACTCGGCGCATTCGGTGGCCGCGTCCGTGTGCAGCGCGTCGCGGGCGGCCGCCAGGCAGGCGCGCGCGGCCCGTGGGTCGACGGAGCCGAGGGCGGCGGCACTGCGGTGCAGGGCCAGCGCCGCGAGCGCGTCCGGGCGCTGCTCGTCGATGGTGTCGGCGACCAGCGCGTGCCACCGCGACGTGCGCAGTTCGCCGAGGGTGGCCAGGACAGCGGCGCGCACGAGTTCGTGGCCGAAGGCGACGACGCCGTCGGCGACGGTGACGACCCGTGCGGCGACGAGTTCACCGACCCGCTCGTCGAATCCGGGCGCGGCCGGTGGCTGCGGCCGGTGCGGCCCCCGCTGCCGAGGTGGCCTGCCCGCCCGCCTTTCGTCGGCCGCGGCGAGCAGGGCGATCGGCGTCTGCGGGCCGAACACGGCCAGCAGCTCGGCGAGTTCCCCGGCCGCGGCAGACACGGCGCCCAATTTCGCCGCGGTGATCTCGGCCGCGCTGCCGGTGTCCAGCGCGCGGCCGGCGCGGACGAGATCGCACAGCTGCGTGGCGACGAAGGGACTGCCCGCGCTCAACTCGACGATCCGGTCGGTGACGGCGGGATCGGCGGCCCGTGCCTGCGCGCGCACCACGTCGCGCACCACGGAGTCGGACAACGGCGCGAGGTCCACCGCGAGGTGCGTGCCCGCGGTGCGCAGCGACCGCAGCGCCGCGTCCACCTCGCCGGGCAGCGGGCCGGGCCGGACGGCGAGCACGAGGAGCACGGGATGGGTGCGCAACGCTCGCATCGCCGCCGCGATCATCCGCAGCGAATCGGGGTCGGCCGAGTGCGCGTCGTCGACCACGGCCAGCACCCGGCCGGTCTCCCTGGCGACCTCGGCGAACAGTGCCGACAGCGCGCGCGAGGTCACCGGCTCCGGCACCGAACGGCCCGCCAGCGCCGCCTGGTCCAGCCACGGCGTCAGGGTGGCCAGGGCCGTCGCGCCACCGTCGCCCGCGCCCGCGGTGACGAAGGCGTCTCCGCCGTGGCGGCGCACGGCGTCGTCGACGACGGCGGTCTTGCCCAGGCCCGCCGCGCCGCGCACCGTCACGACGGTCAGTCCCCGCCGGGACCTGTCCACGGCACGGTCGAGCACGGCGGCGATGTCGGCGCGCCCGGGCAGCGCGGGCCGCGACTCCCGCGCCGGGGCCGTCGCCGGACCGCGGATCTCGCCCTCCACCCGGACCGTGTCGGGTGCGGGCTCGAGGCCGAGGTCCGCACGCAGGTCGCGGCGCAACCGGACCAGCACGTCGAGCGCCTCGGAAGTCCGCCCGCAATCGCGCAGTGCCAGGGCCAGCAGCCGGGCCGTGCCCTCGCGATGCGGATGCCTGGCGCATTCGTCGCTGAGCAGGGTGACCGCGTGTCCGGCGCGGCCGAGCACGAGCAGGCCCTCCGCGCACATGTCGACCAGTTCGGCGCGCAACTCCGCCAGCTGCGTCCGTTCCGGCGCGAGTTCGGCGATATCGCCGACATCGGCGAGCGCTTCGCCGCGCCAGAGCCCGAGAGCGCGTTCCAGCATGCCGACCGCGCGCGGCACGTCGCCGTCGGCGTGCGCCGCCCTGGCGTCGCGGGACAGCAGATCGAGCAGATCGAGGTCGGTACCGGATCCGCCGCAGCGCAGCACGTAGCCGTTGGGCCGGGTCTCGATCCGCACATCGGGCAGCGGAGCCAGCGTCTTGCGCAGACGCGACACATACCCCTGCAAGGTGACCAGGGCACTGGCGGGCGGAGCGCCGCGCCAGAGCAGTTCGCACAGATACTCGGCGCTCCGGGTGGTGCGTTCGGCGGCCAGGATGACGAGCAGATCGGCATGCTTGCGCGCGGGCACGGCGATCGGCGACCCGTCGGGAGCACGCACCTCCAGCGGCCCGAGCACCGCGACAGCAGGCCGGTCGCCGGCGGACCAGTCGCGCACCAGCGTCACACCAGCGCCCTCGCCGACCCTCGGT
Organism: Nocardia shimofusensis NBRC 100134; assembly: GCF_001613125.1. Classification (GTDB taxonomy): domain Bacteria; phylum Actinomycetota; class Actinomycetes; order Mycobacteriales; family Mycobacteriaceae; genus Nocardia; species Nocardia shimofusensis. The sequence continues at coordinate 12,551 of NZ_BDBT01000044.1, read as the reverse complement.
TCATGACTCACACTCGAGAACTCCTGCCAACGACCACCGGCGCGGAGCGGACCCTCGGCCCGTCCCGGGAGACTGTACTGCGGATGTGCGGCGCGGCGCTGGCCATCGGCGGCCCGCTGTGCATCGCGGGCGGCACCATCCATCCGATCGTCGACGGCAAAGGCCATTCGGTCGAGGCGCTCACCAGCCCCGGCACCCCGCTCGCCCAGTCGCTGCTTGGCATCGGCACCGTCGCGCTGATCCTCGGCCTGCCCGGTCTGTATGCCTGGATGCGCCCGCGACTGGGCACCGCCGGTTTCATCGGTCTGGTCTGCTACCTGGTCGGCAACATCACCACGGCCACCGGGCATCTCACCATCGAACTGTTCGTCGCCCAGCGGCTGGCCTCCGATCCCGCCACCGCCCATCTGATCGCCGACAACGACAACATGATCGGCAGCACCGCCTTCCTGATCTTCAACCAGGGCGGCGGCCTGGTCATGCTGACCGGCATGGGTCTGCTCGGCGCGAGCATGTTGCGCAACGACACGGTCCCCCGCTGGATCGCCGTGCTGACCCTGATCGGCATGGTCGCGTTCTTCCTGCCCATGCCCGCCGTCCAGCACCTCACCGGGTTCATCTGGGAGGCGCCGCGCGGCATCGCCGTCGCCGCCCTGGGCATCCTGATGCTGCGCCACCCCGGCGGATTGCGCCGCTGGGCCGAGCCTCTGCGCGGCGCCGCCGCACCCGCCCGCGTGCCCGCCGCGTGACCCCTCGATTCGCCGCGCCGCCGAGAGCTCCGGCCGCGCGGCGAACATCGCGTGTCCGGCCGGGCGATCGAAGGGCCCACCATCGGGGCGGTGCGCGTGGGCACACCGACACCCGCGTGAGAGCCGGCGATCTAGCGCAGGATCAGCAGCGCCGACTTCTCGATGCGGTCGGCGATCTGCGAGTACGAGCCGTACCCCATGCCTGCCCGAACGAGCGCGCCCGCGTAGAGCAGTTCGAGCGACTCCACGATGTCGGGATCGGGATCGGGGCCGAGCGCCCGCACGATGCGCTTACGGATCTCCACGCCGATGCGATCGCGCAGATGCGCCACATCGGGGTCACGGCCGAGCAGGGCGCTGGTGACCGCGCCGGAGAGCTCCTGTTCGTCGGCCACCAGCATCGCGATGTCGCGCAGCTCGGCGATCACCCGCACGACCGGATCGTCGGAGTCGCTGGCCGGGCTCTGCGAAGCCACCAGCCTGCGCCAGAAGATCTCGGCGACCAAGTGCTCCTTGGAGGAGAAGTAGGTATAGGCCGTGGCCGTGCCGACTCCCGCCGCGGCGGCGACCAGCCGGATGGTCATGCCCGCGAACCCCTCGCGCGAGAGCACCTCCACCGCCGCCTTGGTCAGCTTGTCGACGGTGTCGGCCTGCTTCCCGCTGAGGCGCCGCCTGGTGGCCTCGACAGGGCCGGGGTGTTTTTCGGACATGTGTCCAGACAGTATCAGGAACGGTGCGGTTCGCCGGACGCCGGTCAGTTCTTGGCGGCGGCGACTCCCGCGCGACGCCCGTAGAAGCTGCCGTCGCCCAGGGACGCGCCGCTGACGTAACCGCCCGCGGCCAGGCCGGAGGTGCAGCGGCCCGCGGCGAACAGGCCGGGGATGGGCTCCCCGCTGACGTGCAGGACGCGCGAATCCAGGTCGGTGCGCAGGCCGCCGAGCGTGAAACCCGCTGTCATGCCGCGCAGATCGAAGCCCGCCAGGGGTGTGCCGATCGGACGCACCCATTCGGGCTTCTTGCCCAGCAGCGGGTCGACGCCGTCGGCGGCGTGCCGGTTGTAGACCTCGACGGTGGCCTGCAATGCGCCGGCGGGCAGACCCATCTCCGACTCCAGTTCCTCGACCGACTCGGCTGCCCAGGTCGGGGGCTGACGGAAGAAGTGAGTGGCGCTGACGGTCTTCAGCGCTTCCTCGTAGGACTGCTCGTCGATGACCAGGTACGCCTGGTTGTCCTGCTGGATCAGGGTGGCCTGGCCGATACGGCCGGGGTAGGTGTCCTCGGTGACGTAGCGCTGGCCGCGACCGTTGACGAGGATGCCGCGCGCGAGCAGCTGGGGATCGGCGAAGAAGGCGACCTCGGTGGCGTCCATGTGGGCGAGGTCGGCGCCGAGGGCCTGGGCGACCCGGATGCCGATGCCGTCGTGTTCCTCGATGGCGGCGGCGGGGCGGCCGATCAGGCGGGGCGCGAAGCCCTCGATCATCTGGTCGGCGTAGGCGAAGCTGCCGGTGGCCAGGACCACCCCGCGTTCGGCCCGGATCACCACCTCCTTGCCGAACTGGGTGGCGGCGAGACCGGCGACCCGGCCGTCGTCGTCGACGACCAGCCTGCGGATCCTGGTGTCGTACTGCACCCGCACGCCGAGTTCCTCGGCGGTGTCGGCCAGCGGCTTCATCAACATGTAGCCGCCGCCGCGCTGGGCGATGCGCTTGTTCGCGTACTGCGGCACGTGACCGCGCGGCGCGGGCGGGATCTCGGTGTTGAACGGAGCGGCGTTCTCGCCGCCGGAGTACATCAGGCCCTCGTCGTGCGGCGGCTCCCAGCCGGGCTCGCCCCAGAACTCCTCCTTGAACGGCACGCCGCAGGAGACCAGCCAGTTGTAGTGCTCGACCGAGCCCCGGCTGTAGTCGGCGATCTTGGCCTTGTCCACGCCGGGCCCCAGTGCGGCGGTGAGGAACTTCTCCATGTTCTCGGGGGTGTCCTCGAAGCCGAGCGCCTGCTGCAACGGGGTGCCGCCGCCCAGGTAGATGAACCCGCCCGACATCGCCGCGGCGCCGCCCCAGCCGCTGGTGCGTTCCAGGATCAGCACCGACGCACCGGCGCGTGCGGCCTCGATGGCGGCGCACACCCCGGCGATGCCGTATCCGGCGATCACGACATCGGCGCTCGGCCCCCATTCGGCGACCTCGGCGGCGCGCAGCGGGCGCAGGGACTTGGCATCGGACATGTTGTGCTACCTCGTATTTCGGTCGCGGTCCACGGTGGGAGCCGGCGGCGGGTCGCCCCGGGGGGCTGCGGTCAGTTCTGAACGGATTCGGCTGCTGCTTCGGTCCCGTCGGCTTCGGCCCGGGCGGCTTCGGCGGCGCGGGCGGCCTTCTTCCACCGGCCGACCACCGCGCCGACCCGCATGTCGAGAGAGGTGCCGCGAGGCCAGCCGACGTAGTGGCACAGGAAGATCGCGATCTCGTGCAGTTGCGCCTCGGTCAGCTCGTCCGCGTCGAGGGCGGCGCGCATCTGGTCGGCCGCGTCGTCGATGCGGTTCTGCTGGGTGAGCGCGCCGAGCAGCAGGAGCTTGCGGTCACGGTCGCTGAGCTCCGTGCCCGGCGCGGCGGGATCACTACTCATCAGTGGTCTCCCTGCCGTGCGATCTCGCCCTGCCCCACGCCCAGACCCACACCGAGGTTGCGCAATGCCAGTGCGGCCAGCGGCAATTCGACGTCCAGCCGCTCACCCAGACCGAGCGCCAGGCTCAGATCCTTCTCGCCGAGATCGCGCACATGGCGCAGGATGGGCAACCAGAAATCGCCGTCCTCGATCGGCGCGGTGCTCTCGCGCAGCATGATCGCGCCCGCGCCGCCGGTCACCGCGTCGGAGTGGCGGACCACCTTGCCCAGCGCGGTGATGTCGAGCCCGGCCGATTCCGCCAGCCGCTGCGACTCGGTGGCGGCGGTGAAGGCGACGAAGTGCAGCAGATTGCGGGCCAGCTTCATCCTGGTGCCCGCACCCACCGGACCAGCGTGCACGACGAGGTCGGCGAACGTCCCGAAGGGCTCGCGCACCCGCTCGAAGGCCGCCTCCGAGCCGCCGACCATGACCGCGAGCCTGCCGGACTTCGCGCCGCCCGCGCCACCGCTGACCGGGGCGTCCACCAGGTCGACGCCGCGTTCGGCGCAGACGGCGGCCAGTTCTTCGGCGGTGCGGTCGGAGATGGTGGAGTGCACCGCGATCACCGTGCCCGGCTTCGCGGTGCGGAGAATGCCCTCGGGGCCGGTGACCACGCCGCGCACCTGGGCGTCGTCGAGCACCGCGACCGAGATCACCTCGGCGTCCTCGGCGACGGCGGCCGCGGAATCCACGGCACCGGCACCCGCTTCGGTGAACGGCGCGACCACATCGGGGCGCATGTCGCAGACGGTGAGCCCGCCGCGCCAGGCCAGCAGGCGCTGGGCCATGGGCGCACCCATGTTGCCCAGGCCGATGAAACCGATTCGTTCGTCGCTCATGACCGGATGATCTGTCCGCCGTCGATGTTGAAGATCTGGCCGGTGACCCAGGACGCCTCGTCGGAGAGCAGGTACAGGCAGGCGCCGACGAGATCGGCCGGGGTGCCCATGCGCTTGAGCGGCAGGCGCTTGACCATGTCCTCGACGATACTGCCGGGAGTCACGGTCTTGGTGGCATCGGTGTCGATCGGTCCGGGGGCGATCGCGTTGACGCGGATGTTGTTGCCGCCGAGCTCGACCGCGAGCTGCTGGGTGAGGCTGTTGACCCCGGCCTTGGCCAGGCCGTAGAAGCCGGAGTAGACCCAGGCGGCGGTGGAGGACTGGTTGACGATCGAGCCGCCCGACTTCTTCATGTGCGGGTAGACCGCGCGGGTCACGTTCAGCGCGCCGTCCATGTTCACCGACATGAACTTCTTGTAGTAGTCCCACGGGACGGTGATCAGCAGGTCCAGCTTCATGTCGCCGTAGATGGCGGCATTGTTGACCAGGTGGTCGATGCGGCCGAAGCGCTGCGCGGTGGTCTCGGCGAGCGCGGCGGCGGAGTCGGGGTCGGCGACGTCGACCTCGGCGAAGATCGCGCTGCCGCCGTTCGCTGTGGTGTCGGCGGCCGCGTTGATCTCGTCGGCGACCGCCTTGCCCGCGTCGATATTGCGGTCGGCGACGACGACATTCGCGCCTTCGCCCGCCAGCGCGGCCGCGTAGGCGGCGCCGATACCTTGTGCCGCGCCGGTGACGACGACGGTCCGGTCGGTGAAACGCCCCATGTCGGGCTCCTCGAAAGTCGTTGGAATGGTGGGTTTTTCGCTGATGGGAGACAGGGCCTCAGACCGCGGTGGCGATCAACTTGGTCTCCAGGTATTCCTCGAAACCGGCGGTGCCCATCTCGCGTCCGATGCCGGACTGCTTGTAGCCGCCGAAGGGCACGTCGGCGCTGTACCAGATGCCGCCGTTGACGCCGAGCGTGCCGGTGCGGACCCGGTTGGCGACCGAGGCGATGCGCTCGGGATCGGTGCCGTAGATCGAGCCGGACAGGCCGTAGGGGGAATCGTTGGCGATGGCGACGGCCTCGTCGTCGGTGTCGTAGCCGATCACCACCAGGACGGGGCCGAAGATCTCCTCGCGCGCGACGGTCGCGGTGTTGTCCAGCCCGGTGATCAGGGTGGGCTCGATGAAGTAGCCGCGGTCGCGGTCGGCGGGGCGGCCGCCGCCGGTCACGATCTGCCCGCCCTCGGCGCGGGCGATGTCGATGTAGTGCTGCACGCGGTCGCGCTGGCGGGCGGAGATGAGCGGGCCGCAGGCAGTACGCGAGCTGGCGGGGTCCCCCGGCCTGATGCCACCGAGAGTGGCGGCGGCTATCTGCACGGCCTCGTCGTAGCGGCTGTTGGGCACCAGCAGGCGGGTGCTCAGCGCACAGCCCTGACCGGCGTGCACGCACACCGAGAACGCCGCCATCGACACCGCGGCGCCCAGATCGGCGTCCTCGAGCACGATGAAGGCGGATTTGCCGCCCAGTTCCAGGAAGGTCTTCTTGACCGTCGCGGCGGCGGTGGCCATGACGGTGCGGCCGGTCGCGGTGGAGCCGGTGAAGCTGACCATGTCGACGCGCGGATCGCCACACAACTGGCTGCCCAGCGCGTGGTCGGCGGAGGTGACGATATTGATCACGCCCGGCGGAATGTCGGTGTGCTCGGCGATGATCGGGCCGAGTACGGCCGCGCACCACGGGGTGTCGGGCGCGGGCTTGAGCACGACGGTATTGCCCGCCGCGAGCGCGGGACCGAGCTTGGCGAAGGTGATCTGGTGTGGGAAGTTCCAGGGGGTGATCGCGCCGACCACGCCGACCGCTTCCCTGCGCAGCCGCCGATGGGTTCTGATGCCCATCGGGCTCGCGACGCCGAGATCGGTCTCCCACTCGTAGTTCGCGGCCAGATTCGTGGGGAACTCCAGGTCGGCGACCGGGCCCTCGAGCTGCGGCCCGCTGGTCAGCATGACCGGCGCGCCCGCCTCGGCGACGGTGACCGCGCGGACGTCCTCGATGCGGTCCTGGACGGCCGTGCGCAACTGTTCGAGGCAGCGCACCCTGAATGCGTGATTCGTCGACCAGTCGGTCTCGTCGAAGGCGATCCTGGCGGCGCCGATGGCGGCGTCCATGTCCGCGCCGGACCCGTTGGCCGCCACGCCGAGGACTTCCTCCGTGGCCGGGTTCACCGTGTCGAACTCACCCGCGCCGCCCGGCGCCAGCTTGCCGTCGATGAACAGGCGCGTGCCGTCGGTGGGAAGACCGCTCATGATCGCTCCGATGCTGTCTGGACAGGTGTACGGAATATAGTCCAGCTCGCGCGCGGACCGCAAGAACATGTTTCACTATTGCCGCCTTCGCCGCAGCATGGATATGCGATGATCCGGTGAAATCGGTTGCCGTCCCGCAGGCCGCCGCAGCGCGGGATCCACGGCGGACCGGCCGGTCACCACCCGCGAGCACCAGCACCCGGAGAGAGCCGATGACAAGCACCGAGACCACGCCGACGGCCACCGTGCCCCAGCGCGTCACCCCTGAACTGATCGACCGTCTCACCGCGCGGGTCCGAGCGAGCGGCGACGCCCATCTCGGCCGGGCCAGGACGCCGTTCACGTTGATCGAGGTCTACACCGGCGCGGCCTACGGCACCCTGCCGCAGTCGCGTCCGGAAGATGTGGCCGACGCGTTCGCCACGGCCCGCGCGGCGCAGCGCACCTGGGCCGCCACACCGTTGAAAGAGCGGTTGGCCGTCTTCGCCCGCGCGCACGAACTCATCCTCACCGAGCGCGCGACGATCGCCGACCTCATCCAGATCGGCTGCGGCAAGGCCCGCCGGATGGCCTTCGAGGAGTCCTGCGACGTGCCGATGATCATCAGCCACTACCTCAAGACCGCGCGCCGGATCCTGAAGCCGCGCAAGCACGGCGGCCCGGTACCGCTGCTGAGCGCCTCCATCGAGGAGCATCGGCCCAAGGGCGTGGTCGGGGTGATCGCGCCGTGGAACTTCCCGTTCGCGCTGGCGCTCTCGGACGCCGTCGCCGCGCTGATCGCCGGCAATGCGGTGGTGCTCAAGCCGGACAACAAGACCGCGCTGTGCGCGCTGTTCGGTGTGGAGCTGCTGCATCGCGCGGGTCTGCCCGAGGGGCTGTTCGAGGTGGTCTGCGGCGAGGGCCCCGACATCGGCGGCGACCTGGTCGACAACAGCGACTTCGTCATGTTCACCGGCTCGACCGCCACCGGCAGGCTGATCGGCGAACGGGCCGGGCGCAATCTCATCGGATGCAGCCTGGAACTGGGCGGCAAGAACCCGCTGATCGTGCTCGACGACGCCGATCTGGACGCGGTGATCCCGGGCGCGGTGTTCGCGACGTTCGCCAATTCCGGGCAGGCGTGCATGCACATCGAACGCATCTACGTGCACGACCGCCTCTACGACGAGTTCCTGCGCCGGTTCGTCGACGCCGCCGCCGACCTCGGCGCGAAGGCCGGGGCGAGCTACGACTACATCCCGGAATTCGGATCGCTGATCTCCCCCGAACACCTGGCGCGGGTCTCGGCGCACGTGGAGGAGGCACGGGCCGCGGGCGCGACCGTGCACACCGGCGGCCGGGCTCGCCCCGACATCGGTCCGGCCTTCTACGAGCCGACCGTGCTCACCGACGTCCCCCCGCAGGTCGCCCACGCCACCGCCGAGACCTTCGGGCCGGTCGTCACCGTCTACCGGGTCGGCTCCGAGCAGGAGGCGATCGACCGCGCCAACGCCACCGACTACGGGCTCAATGCGAGCGTGTGGAGCTCGGACCGGGGCAGGGCGCTGCGGGTGGCGCGGCGGCTGGAAGCCGGGAACATCAATATCAACGACGGATTCGTCACCAGCTACTCCGCCAAGGCGACGCCCTCGGGCGGGGTGAAGCAGTCCGGGATCGGAGCCAGGCACGGCGATCAGGGTCTGCTCAAATACACCGACACGATCAATGTCGGCGTGCTGAAGAGCCAGGTCATCACCGCTCGCGCGCAGATGGCCTACGACAAGCAGATCACCTCCACCCTGGCCACCCTGCGGATCATGCGCCGCACGCGGCTGCGCTGATACCGTGGCGCCGGAGCGGGTTCGAACGCACTCGGCCCGCATCGGCACGACTCGAGGAGTGACACGAGTGAGCATTCGCGACATCACGCTGCGGACCCTCTCCGGTGAACAGACCACACTGGCCGAACTGGCGGGCGACAAGGCGGTACTGGTGGTCAACGTCGCCTCGAAGTGCGGTCTGACCCCGCAGTACACCGGCCTGGTGGAACTGCAACGCACCTACGGCGAGCGTGGATTCACCGTTGTGGGCGTGCCGTGCAACCAGTTCATGGGCCAGGAGCCGGGCACCGCCGAGGAGATCGAGCAGTTCTGCTCCACCACCTACGGCGTGGACTTCCCGCTGCTGGACAAGACCGACGTCAACGGCGAGAACCGGCACCCGCTCTACGCCGAGCTCACCCAGACCGCCGACGCCGAGGGCGGCGCGGGCGATATCCAGTGGAACTTCGAGAAGTTCCTCGTCGACCGCGAGGGCAAGGTGGCCGGGCGATTCCGTCCGCGCACCGAGCCGAACGATCCCGCGATCGTCGCGGCCATCGAGAGCGCGCTCTGAGCGCTCCTCGCTGAGCGGCCGGATCGGCGGCGAACGATCAGTTGTCCTTGCCCTTGTCCTTGTCCTTGCCTTTGTCTTTGTCCTTGCCCCCGTTGCCGGAGTCGCCCGCCGTGGTCGGGGCGACCGACGGTGGGGCGGTGGGGACGGGCGGGCCGGACTGTGGGATGGAGGTCTGCGGGGAAGGCGGGCCGGGCGTCGACTGATCGCGAGTGACGACCAGGACGATCGCGACCAGCAGTACGAATGCGGCCGCCGCCACCGCCACAATCGCGCCTGCGTGCGGGCGGGACGGCGACGAGCCGGGCGGGACATAGGCGCCCGCAAGCGTCTCGCTGTGTCCAGACCCCATCGCAAGCGTCTCGCTGTACCGAGGGGCGGGCGGGAGTGATCCCTGATCGGCGAACGGCATCCGAGCGGTCGGTGGCGGCTGAACCGACCGGGCCGACGCGGCAGGCTGATCCGGCGGGGGCGGGGGCTGGGCCGAGTGGTCCGGCGGCGGGGCGGTGAGCGCGCGCCGGGCGGCCTCGGCGAACTCGACGCAGGTGCCGAAGCGGTCCTGCGGTTGTTTCGCCATGGCCCGGGCGAGCACCCCGTCGAGAGCCACGGGCACGCCGGGACGCCGCAGGGAGGCCGACGGCGGCGGTTCGTGCAGGTGACCGGAGATGATCCCCACCGGGTTGTCGGCCGGGAAAGGGAGAGTGCCGGTGAGCAATCGGAACAACGTGCAGGCCAGCGAGTACTGATCACTGCGGTGATCCAGCCGCGCACCGGAAAGCTGCTCGGGCGAGGCGAAGGCCAGGGTGGCGGTGAAGGTGCCGGTCCGGGTGAGGTGGGCGGAATCGTCGCGCGGCCGGGCGATGCCGAAATCGGTGAGATACACCCGCTCGTCCGCACCGGCTTCGCCGCGCTCGAGCAGAATGTTGGCGGGCTTCACATCCCGGTGCAGCACGCCGCGCGCGTGCGCGAAATCCAGCGCCTTGGCCGTCTCACCGATGATCTGGACCGCCCGCCACGGCGGCAGGGCCGCGATGTCGATCGACGCCGCGTCCACGCCGTCGATGTAGCGCATGGAGATCCACAGCTGCTCGCCCTCCACGCCGCGGTCGTAGACCCCGACGATGTTCGGGTGGTCGAGCTGGGCGACCAGCTCGGCCTCCCGCTCGAACCGCGCGCGGATCTCCTCGTTGTGGAACATCTCCCGGTTCAACAGCTTCAACGCCGTCCACTTCGGGAGCCGGGGATGGCGCGCCAGGTACACCGCGCCCATGCCACCGCGGCCGAGCAGCTGCTCGACGGTGTACCCGGCGAAAACCGCTCCGTGTTCGAGCACGATCAGTTCAGCGGGGCCGAACGCCACCAGCGCAACACCTCGTCGATGCTACCTACGATGCCGTCGGTGTACATCAGGAACTGCGCGCGGTCGGGATCGCCGGTGAAGACGGTGACCATCTTCGGCCCGCTGCTGTCGAACTTGTAGTTGGTGTAGGACTGGCCACCGTTGGTATCGGTCGACTGCTCCGCGTCCGAGGGCAGGTTCCGCAGCGCCGCCTGGGCGTCTTCCGGCGAATCGTAGGCGTAGATGGTGAAGAACGGGTCCGCGTTGTCGCCGCCGCCGAAGCAGTCCCACTGATGGACCCAGTTGCCGAAATCCGGCGTGCCGTCGGTCGGGATCGACGGGCGATCCGAACTGTAGGAACCGCAGGTCGCGCCGTTGTAGCCGACGTCGCCGTCCTCGTTGTCGGGCACCATGCGGGGGAACTCCCGGCTGATGGCATCGCTGTCGGCGACGATCGGCGTCACCGAGATCGTCGTGCTCGGGCTCGTGCTCGTCCTGTCGTCGGCGACCGGATCGTCGCCGCCGGAGGCCAGCACGCCGACGATGCCCAGGCCCACCAGCAGCAACACCACCACACCGACGGCGATGGCCACGATCAAGCCGGTGTTGGACTTGCCGCCCGGCTTGCCCGGCGGCGTCGGCGGACGTCCCGCGTTACCGGCGAAGCCGTAGGCCCCCGGCGGGGTGTACGGCGGGGCCTGACCGCTCTGCTGCGTCATCGCCGCGGTCGCCGTCTGCCCGGCGTGGTTGACCATTGTGGGCCCGCCGGTCATGGCCTGTGGACCGCTGGTCGCCGGGCCCTGCCCGAACTGCTGGTACGGCGCGCCGGTCATCGGGCCCGCGGACATCTGCCCGCCCGTCATCGAACCGGCCATCTGGTGCGGACCCGAGGAGATCGGGTACTGCGGGCCGGTCCCCTGCGCCCCGGGCATCAGCGGCAGGGCGGGCGAACTCTGGCCGTCCAGCGCGGCCTGCGCGGCGGCGGCGAACTCCGAGCAGGAGGCGAAGCGATCCTCCGGCCGCTTGGCCATCGCCTTGGCGAGCACCGCGTCCAGCGCATAGGGCAGACCGGGACGCACGCTGCTGAGCGCGGGCGGCGGGGTCTGCAGATGCCCCTGGATCACCTGGGCGGGATTGGTCGCGGCGAACGGGCCGCTGCCGGTGAACAACCAGAACAGCGTGCACGCCAGTGAGTACTGGTCGCTGCGACCGTCGAGACTCGCGCCGGTCAGCTGCTCGGGCGAGGCGTAGGCCAGGGTGGCGGTGAAGGTGCCGGTCTGGGTGAGATGGCCGGTGTCGTCGCGCAGCCGGGCGATGCCGAAGTCGGTGAGGTAGACGCGTTCGCCGCGGCCGCCGCTGGAACGGGCCAGCAGGATGTTGGCGGGCTTCACGTCCCGATGCAGCACCCCCATGCTGTGCGCGTAGTCGAGCGCGTCGGCGGTCTCCTTGATGATCTGCACCGCGCGCGCGGGCGGCAGCGTCTTCGGATCCACCGAGGCGGCATCGACCCCGTCGATGAACTGCATCGAGATCCACAGCTGCTCGTCTTCGATACCGCGGTCGTAGACGGTGACGATATTGGGGTGGTCGAGCCGGGCGACCAGATCCGCCTCCCTTTCGAATCGCGCCCGCACCTCCTTGTCGCCGAACATCTCCCGGTTCAACAGCTTCAGCGCTGTCATTCGCGGCAGGCGCGGATGTTTTGCCAGGTAGACCGATCCCATGCCACCGCGGCCGAGTTGCCGCTCGATGACATAGCCGGCGAAGACCTCACCGCTGGCCAGCATGTCTGCTCCAATTCTCGCCGCACCGGGACCCGCCGGGAGGCGTTAAGCATGAGAAATCATCGAAACCATAGCAGTCGTCGTATGCGCCGAATGCCATGGAAGCGCTAGGGCGGAGGGCGCCCTTCGCCCTCGGCGGCGCCGCTTGCTCCGCCGTTGCCCGCGGGGGCGGGCCGCCCCCGCCGGACGCGGTCCGGCAGGGCGATCACGATCGGACGCGCACTGCGTCCGGCGGCCCGCGACGAGGGGCCCGTGGCGGGCCGCTGCGGTGCGGGCGATGGGGCGACAGGCGGCTGAGCGGGGTGCGGCGGCGCGGTCGGCGGACGCTGCGGAACCGCCGGAACCGACTCGGAGGCACCCTGGTGATACGGACGCGAAAGATCCACCGCGCCCGGCGATGCGGGGAACGGGGTGGTCGGCGGCAGTCCGGGCACGGGCTGATGCGGCGTCGGCTGCGGCGACTGTCCCTGGCGGCCGCCGTGCGGGTACCCCGGGCGACTCCGCGGACCGCCCGCGGCGG
>NZ_BDBT01000043.1 GCF_001613125.1 Nocardia shimofusensis NBRC 100134 | reverse complement strand
ACCAGGCCAACGGATATGAGTTCGTCCTGATCACCGACCGCAACACCCACCTCACACAGGAGCTGCAGGACCTCGTGAACCAAGGCAAGATCAAACACGTCACGATGGACTTCCAAAGTTGACCCCCACCGACGACGCCGCAGCCACCCGACTGCTCGATGAGTACCGCCGGGCCGGCGGAAACGCCGACACCATCGCCGATATCGGCAGTCAGAGGAGCAGCGCACCGGCGGCGATCGTGCTGGTCGCCGAATGGCTCGCCGAGCTCGAAGACCGGTGGCCCGGACCCGAAACCGAGGGCAGGGAACTGGCGCGGCTGAGCCTGGTCAACGGACTCAACCGGAAGGAATCCCGCAAAACCGCAGCGATTCCGGCGCTGATCAGCCAGTTCGACCACGCCAAGACCACCAGCTCACGCGTCCGGTGGGCCGCGGGCAACGCCCTCTACAGCATCCCTGCCGGCAAGGAATACTTCGAGCAGCTCGCCGTCATCGCCGCCGACCGCACGTTCGGGGCGGACAGGCAGATGGTGGTCGACTGGCTCGGCAAATCACGCCACCCCGACGCCGCAGCAGTCGCGGTTGCCCAGCTCGACGACGACACCGTGGCAGGCCACGCATTGGATGCGCTGTCGAAACTGCGGGCGCAAGGGGTGAGCAAACAGGTCGAGCCGTTCCTCACGTCGAAATTCCCCTGGTATCGACGTAACGCGGAACGGATCATCCGCTACGACGAAAGCTGACCCCTGTTGGCGGACGGACTCACCAGATCACGTGCTGTGCGGTGTGTCCTTCCAGCGGCTCGGCCCGGACATCGCTGCCGGAGATCGTGTAGGGCTCGAGCACGCTGATCGCCGGGCCGTCGACGTGTTCGAGATGTACTTCGATTCCACTGGACCCGGTCTCCGGTAGCGCCACATCGACAACAACCGCAGCAGCACGGATCTCAGCACGCATCGCTCTGAGCGTGCTGACGCTCAGCTCCTTGGCCGCCAGCGCGTCCCCGGTGGCCGATTCGAACAACTTCCTACCGCCCGAGGTGTCCACAGCCATGCTGAAGGGGTAGAAGCCACCCTGCTGGGCCAACCGTTCTTCGGCCAAGTTCAACGCTGCGTCGACAAGTTGTCCATGTCGTCCTGGACCGGTTGGGGGGTGGCATCCCTCCAAGACATCGATCAGCTCCCTCGCTACATCAGCCGCATCACCCCGTGCAGGGCACGTTCGAGAAGCGATCGTACGCATGCACGAGCAGGACCTGAGATCACTACCGTGAGCAGGGAAACCCCGACAGCGGCTCAGATCGCGACGTCTCGGGCACTGTCGGCGTATCGGCGTATCGGCGTATCGGCGTATCGGCGGATGCTGGGGAGGTAGCGCCGGTAGGGGCCAAGTGGGCAGTAGCGTTATCGGGTCGCTCGGCGCGGCCCGCACGCTGAACTGCTGCGCGGCAGGTTCGACTCGAACTGTAGGCATTGCGGTCGGTCGCACCGCAGCATCGTTGCCCGTCTATCGAAGGTCTTTGGGGCCTTTGCCGTCCCGGATTCGGGTGATGTATTCGCGGCTGAAGTCGGCGTCGCGGGCTACCGCGCTCACCCCGATCCCGGCGTCGAGGGCTGCGACGATCGCGGCGAACAGGTCGGCGCGGGCGCGGTCATAGGCATCGCGGGCTGCGCGCAGGGCGACCCGGTGTTCGTCGTGCTGATTCACATCCCACAGCATCGCACACAAAGTTGCCAACATTGTTGACAGTTGCGCGGTCGTGCCTCACTGTGGACATTGTTGGCAACAAAGTAGACATAGCTGTTTGGGGTTCCGCATGACCCATCCCTTTTCGCTGGCCGCGCGCATGACGGTGCCCGCCTTCTTCGGCGGAGGTGAGCACGCACCGCAGGTTCCCGACCGCAGCCTGTGCGAGGTCCACGCCGACGTCGGCGTGAGCCTCGCGCTCGCGGTCGAGTCTGTCCGCGCCTGCAGTCTCAGTTCGCCGTCCTGGGCGGCGTGGCTGCTCGAACAGGCCGAGACCGCGCTGCTCGGGTCCGGCCTGGATGCCCCGCTCCACGACGCCGAACTCACCGCCGTGCGTGCGGTTCTGACCGGCGGCGAGGTCGACGAGGCGCTGGCGGAGCACAGCCGGAGCAGCGACCCGGCCGACTACCGGGCCCGCGCCGGGATCCGCGCCGTCGCCGTACACGCCCAGTTCCAGCAGCCGCATCCGCAGGTGCTCGAGTGGCTGCTGTACCTGCAGGACCGCGCTCTGTTGCCGGGCGCCCGCCGTGACGCGGTGGCCGGTGCGCGGGAGCATCTGTTGTCCTACGGGATCGACCCCACCGACCCGGTGGTGCTCGACGAGCTCACCGCCCGCCGCCGGGCGGGGGAGTGGGTGCCCCAGCACCGGGCGCAGGGCTACTTCGTCTACGGCGGGGTCCTGGTCGGGCGGTCCGGGAGCTACGTGAGTCCGGACATGACCACCCCGCTGGCCGAGCTGCTCGACGCCGCGACCCCGCTCACGGATGCGGAGACCGATCTGCTGGCCCGTGCCCGCGGCCTCGACCACGCGGTGCTGGTGCCGGTGTGGGTGACCGCACTGGTGGAGCTGCTGGGCGACTGGACCGACCACGTCTCGGTGGGTGTGCGATGAGCCTGCGTTCGACGGTGTATTTCGCCGGGTGGGGTGGGGACTCGCTGGGCTGGGAGCAGGTGCCCGGCATTCAGGTCGCCCTGGCCGCCAACCACAACCCGATTGCGTGGACGTGCACAGCCTGAATTTCCCGGCCGCCGAGCACCTCCCGCCCGGCGACGTGAAGGCCATCGACCTGGCCACGCTGCCCTATTCGGAGTTGTTCTGGGCGTCGCCGGCGTGCCCGGCCTGGACCGACGCCAAGGGCAAGAAACGGTATTTCGACCGCTCGAACCAGTACAGCCTGCTGGCCGATGACGAGCTGGGGGTGGTGATCGACGATCCGGCCGAGTCCCGCTCCCGGTCCCTGATCGAGCAGATCCCACGCTATCTGCGGGCGATGGCTGCCCGGGGGACTCCGGTGCTGGGTGGGGCGATGGAGAACGTCATCCAATGCCGCCGCTGGGTCCAGTGGGGCCGCTGGATCCGCGAAATCGAAGAGATCGGGCCCGGATACGAGACGCGGGTGATCGCGTTGAACTCCATGCACGCCATGCCCCGCCGCTGCGCCCCGGCGCCGCAGTCCCGTGCCCGGTGTTACCTCCTCTAATGGCTGAAATCCCTCGGCAGACAACCGGACTGGGGACCGGCGACCGCGCCGGGGTGCAACGGCAGTACTCGGGCACGGCCGGGCGGTCGCGGCCGGGGTGCCGCGCCGAACTCCACTCGGGACAGCGGCCACCTCAAACCGCTCGCCGAACACCTCCGCGTCGGCCGCAGTTCAGGTCCAGCCGAACTCAGTCGCCGCACGGACGGCGCGCAGAGCACGATCGATATCTGCTCGCATCAGCGATCACATTCCTCGACGCCGACCATGGATCAGTCGTTCTCGAGTGATCGGTCGATCTCGTCATACCAGAGTTGGTAGTCGGGACTGGTCAGGTCGATGTAGACCGACTCCGCGTTCGCCGTCAGCGTCACCACGACACGGGGCAGATCCCATCGCAGTCCCCGGGTCGGTTCGGTCCAGGAGAAATGCGGGGCCGCACCCACCACGTCGGCCACTCTCGTCGCGAGCGAGACGAACGCCGCGGCGGCTGCGGATTCGCCCCGTTCGCCGTCCAGGTCGGTGACCCAAAACGTCATCTCCTCGAGTGCTGCGACACCGGTGGGTCCTGGATCACCGAGCGACACCATGACGTCGGGACGGTCGATGTCGAAGTCGGTGGTCAGGTGGGGCGCGCCCACTCCGGCTCCGCCGGCGATCGACCAACCGACCAGGCCGGCGAACGACGACAGGTCTTCGGCGGTCCAGGTCCAGTCGAACTCGGTCGCCGCACGGACGACATGGAGTGCGCGGTCGGCTGCCACTCGCATATGCGATCACTTCCTCTCTTGATCGGGCACGAATCGCCGCACGGTGTAGAGCCTTCCACATCGCGGCTGTCCGCCCCCGTTCACTGATAACTCAGGCACCTGAGATGTTCCCGCTGGGTGAGCACGGGCGCCGCCACCGGGGACGGCACGAGTGTGACTGTCAGCGACTCGTCGACCGGACGCCTGACCCGCTGTCGCACCGGCGCGTGGACCGGCACAGCCAGATTCGACAGCGCGGCGAGGTCCCGCAAGCGACCACGGACCAGATCGTCCCACCAGCTACCGGCCCGACCGAGCAGGTCGTCTGTCGGTGGAACGACCTCCGCGATGCCGTGCAGTGTCGGGCCGACAGCAGGCGGACCGCCGTCCGGGTTGCCGGTCGTGCGGCCGGTGACGGTGTGTCCGGGGAGTCCACCGTTCACTTCTTCCTGGGTGGAGCCGTAGACGGTGGTCTTCAGGTCGGTGTCGGTCTTGGACAACCGGTACCCGACCCTGGACGGATCCTCGTTCGCGATCGCGTCCCAGACACCCTGATCGATGAGCCATTGTTTGAAGACGGGATCGCCGGCCGCGTCCTCCTTCAATTTTCCCCACAGGTACGGGTCGGTCACCTGCTCGGCGCGAATCCCGGTGTCGCTTCCCGGACCGTCGGGCACCATGGCATCGCTGGGCCGTGGCCTGCCCGGGTTGCCGCCCTTGGCCTCGACCACCATGACCTGCCCGTTCTTCACAGCCACGACATCATGGGTGTAGGCCCCGGTGGGCCGCACGTTCACCGTCCAGCCGTCCGAGCGCAGCAGCGCGACAGCACCGGCCTCGCCGAGCGCCTCCTTCGCCTGGTCGACCGGGACTTGAGCCTTCCAGTAGTTGTCGATCGCGCGTTTCACGACATCTGTCGGCAGTCCTCGCTTGGCGAGTGCCAGCAACTCTTCCTTGCTCTCGGCCTTGCTGCCGAGCAACTTCGCCGCATCGATGCCGTAGATGTTGGCGAAGATCTGGACGAATCCACGGTGCAGATCCTGGTTCGCCGTCGCGAGATCGAGCCTGGCCATCGCAGCGAGGATGGCGGGGCGCTCGGCTTCGTCGATGTCGTCCAGGGTCCAGACACCGAGCTCGAACAGTTGGGCCCGCAGTTTCAGGTCACCCGTGCCCTTCGAGGCGTACGTGTTGGGCCGCTTGCCTTCCGGGTTCCCGGCCCCCCACTTCAGGTAGTTCCCCTCCCAATACGTCCCTTCGACGGGAACATTCGGCTGCCCCGGCTTCGCGCTGGGGAAGCTCACCGGGTTGGAGACGGTGGGGTCTTCGGTGGGGCTCGGCCCGACCGGAGCGGGAACGGCGGGATCGCCGCGCAGCCCGTCGGCCGGATCGATGTCGATCACGGGGGGCGCGGCCGTCGCGGTGCCGGGGACCTGTTCGGTCGGGACAGGTCCCGGTCGGCCCGTGGTCCACGGGTTGACGCCTTGCTGCGACCACGGGACGTTCACTGAGGGCACATCCTCGGAATCCGCGCCCGGGGCGACCAGAGGGGACTGTCCCATCGGCTGCACGGGGACGCCACCGTTGGCGATCACCAGGCTCATGACCGTACCGAGGATCACGGCCGCGCCGAGTCCGCCGACCGCGCCGGTGCCCGATGCGGTCGGCTCGAGACCGCTGCCGAGTGCCGGGATCGCCACCGACTGCGAACCCGCGGCGGACGCGCCCAGCGCCGATTGCAGGACCGCGGCCGCCGTCTCAGGGGCAATCGTGCTCATGCCCCGCAGCAGGCCGGGGATGGCCAGTTGCAGAGCCATACTCGGGGAGCTGGGCACCAGCGCGTTGTAGACCGTCTCGGGGCCGATGGGCGCACCGCCCTCGGCCCCCTCAGCGTTCGAAGGAGCTGTCAAGACGAGGGACGGTGGGACGAATTCGCTCGACGGCGCCATCATCCCCTGCTGTTCCAGCCGATCGCCGACCGCGTAGTCGATCGGAATACCAGCGTGCTGCAACCGAATTCGCGCTGCAAGCTGCGCTGCAGCAGCACTTCCTCCGCTTGCGAAGCAGGTACGCCACTCGCGACGAGGTCGTCGAGCCGAGCCTGGCGCTCCGGAGACACCGGCGTCATGTCCAGATAGCGGGCCTCGACCTGATCGGCGTTCTGGGCTGCCAACGAATACCGGTGCGCGGCCAGCCGCTCCTGCGCTTGCCGACGCCGCTCCTCGCTCTGCGGGTCGAGGCTGCCCTCGGTGCTCGCTAACGCCAGATCCTGGGCCAGCTGTCCGGTGCCGTAGACGGCGTCGGGCAAGATGGTGCTGCCGTCCGCCAGCCACAGTCCACCGCGTTGCCAGTGCGCGTTCAGCCGGTTCTGGGCATTGTTCCTGGCTTCCTCGCTGACCGGGCCCTGGTAGCGCCCGGACACCAGCGCCAGGTCGCGGTCGCGTTCGGCGGCCGAGTAGGAGTCGTCGGTGCCGAACAGTCCGCCGATCTGGTCGTAGGAGATGCCCTGACTCGCCAGTGTGCTGGTCTTCGGCGCGTGGCCGGGGATGGTGACGGTGGTCTGCTCGGCGGTGAGGCCGTTGGACAGCCGGACGGTGTTGTTGTGCACCGTCGTCCCGCTCGGCAGCGTGACAGTCTCGTCGTCTGTCAGCGGGCCGTGGTTGGCCAGGCCGACCACGTCGGGCAGGGCGCCGACCGGTGGCGGCTGCTGCGAGGTGGTCGGGTAGAGCCCCAGTTCCAGCGGCGACTGCTGTCCGGCTCCGTCGTTCGCCGGCTTGTCCGGGGTGGCGATGGTCGACCAGACGGGATCCTCGGCGACCTTCTTGTCGTTGCCCGCCGAAGGGTGTTTGCTCGGATCGGTCAGGATCTCCGGGGACAGCCCCAGCGCCCGCAACGACTTCTGCTCGTCTGCCTCGTTGTCGGGTGGCATCGAGGTACCTCGATTTCGTTCGAGTGCGGGCGGATTCGACGCGGCGGCGCCCGGCACGACACGGAGGAGGGCCGCGGCGGACGACGATCGGCCACGCGGCGCTCAAGGGGGAATGAAGGAGAGTCCGTATCGGCCGGTGCGGGGCACCCCTCGCCCGTCGCGGAATGGTGTCGGCCGCCAGGAAGGATCGTCACAGGGTCCGAGAACGACGAAAGCCCCGATCCGGGGCGGATCGAGGCTTCGAGGAGGTGCCGCTCGGCGATCTGCTGCACGGTGTGGCGGCCCTCGTCGTAGAGGCGTTGGGCCTGTTCGACCTGGTGGGCGGTGAGTTTCGGCCGTCGGCCGCCTTTGCGGCCGCGGGCGCGGGCGGCTTCGAGACCGTCGTGGGTGTTGGCAAGTATCAGTTCCCGCTGCAACTCCGCCAGCACACTCAGCATGCCGAACATGGCGCGGCCTTCGGCGGTGTCGGTGTCGATGCCCTGCTCGACCACCTTCAACCCGATCCCGCGCTCGCGCAGCTGCGCGCCGAGGGTGATCAGGTGCAGCACCGACCGGCCGAGCCGGTCGAGGCGGGTGATGACGATGGTGTCGCCACGGCGCGCGAGAGTGAGCACGAGATCGAGTTTCGGTCGCGATGCCTTCGCGCCACTGGCAGTATCGATATGGACATCGGCAGGTTCGACGCCGGCGCGACGCAAGGCGTCGATCTGGTGGGCAGGATTCTGTTCGGCGGTTGACACCCGCCCGTAGCCGATCAACATGGTGTCGAAAATAGCCGAAATCGGGTTTGCCGACATTGTTTTCCGGCACGGGTTTCCGACACTCACGTCCTGGGGTTTCACCCGCTCACGCCAGGTTGTCGGCAAACGATCGTTTTCCGACAACTGTCGTTCGGTTCGAACACGCTCTCAAACCCGGTTCTCGCCGAATCAACCGTAACGGCACGCACCCGGTTTTAGCTGTTGCGATTCATCGTTTGCAATCTGATTTGAACTGATGCAACACTATGGAGACCGCGCCAGGTCTACACGAGGAGTGGCCTGTATGGCTGTTCGGTTCAAGCTTGGTTACTACTCACCCATTACTAACGACCCGCTGCATCGGGATTACGTCGGTTACTTTCCGCGCATGACCGAAAGGGAGGCATGGACAGCGGGCCGAGGCATATGGAAGGTGAACAAGGAACGGTTGTCTCGGGAGAAGTTCGCCCTGATCATCGGTGACGGCCGGGTGTGCGCCGTCGCCGAGATCCGCGGCGTGTCTGTCCATGAGGATCGGGTCGCCCTCGACGGTGAGGCGCTGGCGGAAGGCCACCCGGTCCGCGACGCCTGGATCGGAAAACCGGATCCGGTGGTTAACGCCTCGCAGAACCCGGTCGGCTACTGCGACCTCCCGGAAGAGGCCGAGTTCCGCGAACGGCCCTGTGGCTGCGGGTGCGGGGAGATCAGCACCCGCGACTTCCTGCCTGGCCACGACGTGCGCGCCTTCCAGGACCGGGTACGGCGCATGTTCGCTGGCTCGGCACTGGAGTTCATCCGCTGGGTCGACCGCATGGCCGGCGACTGTGGCCTTCCCGTCCTCGCTGTCCATTCCCAGCCCGCCGGTGACGTCGCATCGCCGGACGATCGCCGTGGGCGTCCGAGCCTGGGAAGCCCCTCTGTCGCTCTGTTCGATTCCGAAGATTCGTTGTCTGGCAAGGAATCTCACGCAGACAGCGGCTAGAGAACGCGTGAAGGTTGCGCTGCGGCTGCTTGTCTGACCGACTCTGATCGCCGCAGCCGACGTGATGTCGGGATGTCGTGTACCGACCGAGGTGTCGGGTATCCGGAATTGGAGGGGTGACCCCGACGGCAGCAACATCGTCGAGTTGCCAGGGCTTCGGACACGGTCGAGAAAGTCGAGTTCGACATCACACGGTCCGGCCAGCTGCTGCAGGCTCGGAGCAATGTCGTTCCAGCTGTTCGGGGTCAGCATCGACAACCGGTCGGTGTAGCGAGAATCGATGGCACGAGCGCGGGACTCGATCGCCGAGATGGCTTCGGCTCCCGACGATGTCGTCGAGTGCCTGCCCTGCTGTTGCGGCTTTCTCGATGTGTATGAGGTGGAGCACCGTTCGATTCGTTGCGGGAACTGAATCCGCGAGGCGGCACACAGGGACCGGGCGAGCGGTGCGAATCGGATCCCGGTCCGATACCTGCTTGGCTTCGGCCGGAGAGACCCCGCCGGGAGAAGATACGCGGTGTGCTGCGCCGGCGGGCGGTGACGGAATGGGTCAGCCCAAGGTGACGGTGATGGCGCTGCCGACGACGGTGGCGGTGACGCCGAGCAGGTGCTCGGTGATCATCGCGGCGATCGGCTGGATGTGGCGGTCTCTACGGGCGACGACGGCGAGGGTGCGGGCGTCGATGACGTGGGTGGAAACGAGGTCGTTCACCGTCGTTGCCCTGAGCGTGTCCTGCGGGAATGTGGGAGCGGGCAATGCGCACACCGCATCCTGCACCCGCCGGATCACGCTGATCGCACGCGTCGGAGTCTCGACCGGGTGGTGGCTGGGGGGCGGGGGCAGGATTGAGGTGGTCATCGCGTTCTCCTCGAATTCCTCCGGTACGGACAGTTGCGAGTCGCCGCCTGGCCCGGCCGAGCGGGCCGTGGATGACGGGCGTCATAACCGGGATGGCTTGGCTGGCGAGCCGCGCAGGATTAGTTTATACAATAAGAGATTGTAAAAACTAGGAGGTGGGCCACATGCCCGACACGGACCTGGCACAAACGGGACCGGCGGAATTGGATGTGCGGGAGGTGCGCAAACCGGACAAGCATCCGGCGATCTTC
The DNA here is from genome assembly GCF_001613125.1 of Nocardia shimofusensis NBRC 100134. Taxonomy (GTDB): domain Bacteria; phylum Actinomycetota; class Actinomycetes; order Mycobacteriales; family Mycobacteriaceae; genus Nocardia; species Nocardia shimofusensis. Next base: position 20,104 of record NZ_BDBT01000043.1, on the reverse strand, counting down.
GCGCGGTTCGATGCCCTGGCTGCCGGGGAGTCGTTCGTGCTGGTGAACAATCACTATCCGCGGCATCTGCGTGCCGAGTTCGATGTGGAGCATCCCGGTGGGTACGGCTGGGAGGTTGTCGAGGACGGGCCGCGTGTGTGGCGGGTGCGGATCGGGAAGCTGGCTTCGACATCGCCGCCGCGGATATTGACCGATACCACCATGTTCGAGCCTGGACATCCGGATACGACAGGGGCGGTGTGGACGTTGCCGGTGCGCCGCCGCGATCTGGATGCCAACATCATTCGCATTGCTCCGCACGGGCGCATCGAGGCGCATACCGGGCCGGATCTGGATGTGCTGATCCACGTGCTCGACGGCGCGGGCACCCTTACCACCGAGCTGGGTGAGCTCGAGTTGGCGGCGGGTGCGCTGGTATGGCTGCCGCGCCGGTCACGGCGCGCGTTCACCGCGGGAGCGCATGGTCTGCGGTATCTGACCGTGCATCAACGCCGCCAGGCTCTGGTGCTGGACCCGGTCGGCTGAGCCGGATCGGTGTCGTGGAGCCGGGCCCGCTGTTATGGCACCACGGTGACCGGGCAGTGGGTCCGGCGCAGCAGCCGGGCGGCGGTGGATCCGGTGAGGCGGAGCAGCCGGCTGCTCGACCGGCCGACGACGAGGCTGTCGGCGTTGTTGTCCTCGGCCAGCCGCGCCAGTTCGACCGCGGGGTCGCCGCAGCGGACGGTGAACGACCAGGGCAGGGGCAGGTCGTGGAGGATCTCGGTGGCCAGCTCGCGGGTGGCGGTGACCTGCGCGGTGGTGAGGTCGGTGGTGAGGTCGGCGCCCATCGGCGCCAGGCTGGTCGGGTAGGCGCTCGTGGCGAGCGTGCTGATGTAGGCAACCAGCACGGTGGCATGCATGCGGCGTGCGGCGCCGGCGGCATAGGCGAGCGCATGCTGGGACGCCTCGGAGGTGTCGATGCCGACGACGATAAGCGGAGCGCGGGCCCGGCCGCGGTGATCGCGGCGGTGTGTGGTCTGCTCGGTCACCACGTCGTGCTGGTCGCGGGATGGGCGCGGGTGTTCGGGGCGGGATTCAGCCGGCGTGGTCATGGTCGTATCCGGCGAGGGTGTGCAGGGCGATGGTGGAGTGCGCGAACGCGCCACCGGCACGCATCTCGGCGGCCACCCAGATCGCTTCCATGATCTCGGCGTCGCCGGCACCGGCATGGTGCGCGAGCCTCGTGTGGCCGGCGATGCAATACGGGCATTGGGTGACGTGCGCGACCGCGACGGCGATGAGCTGCTTGGTCTTTTGCGGCAGCGCCCCGTCGGCGAACACCTGCCGGCTGAATTCGTCGAACGCCTGATGGATGTCGGGGGCCAATTCGCGGCGCCGCGCGCCGACGTCGTGGGTCGCGGCGGGATAAACGGGATCGCCCATCTGCTACTCCTCCTCTGCTGTGTCGCTGAATTGTTCTGTCGGTCGATTCCTCCCGGGTGTGTGTGAAGGTGAACCGTGGTGCGGCCGCCGCGCTGGGGACGGCTGGTGCGTCTTTCCTGCGGGACCGGCTGCGGTCCGGGAGTTGTTCATGACACGCTGTGGGCCAGTAGCAGGGTGGCGCCGACGAGAAGTGCGGCTATTTTCAGGATTTCCAGCACCACGTACTCGTAGTGGCCGCGCGATCGGGGCGCGTCGTGGCCGGCGAGCACGGCATTGCTGCGGCGGGTCAGCCGCGGCCGGACCAACGTGAGCTGCACGAGCAGCGCCGCAATAGCCACGATCAGCGCGGTCATGGCGCCCGTAGCGGGCGGGTCGATGACGATAGCGACGAGAATCGCTGCCGCGAAAACGATTTCGATGCCGTTGAGGGCGCGGAACACCAGCCGTCCGATTCCGAGCCCGATCGGCACGGTGACGCCGGGCGCCCGGAATTTCAGCGGCGCCTCCAGGAACGAGATCGCCAGCACCATGCCGAGCCAGCAGAAACCGACCGCGGTGACAACGGCCCCGGCGGTGGTCATGCCGCGGATCCGGTCGGTGCCTGCGCGGGCGTGGCGGTGCTGGTCGTGGTGAGGTGAGCCAGGCACAGGTCGGGGGTGACGAACGGGTCGAGCCGTTGCACGGCGACCGGTGCAGCCCGGCCTTCGAGCACCCCCTGCATCAAGCCCAGATGGATCGGGCATACCACGCTCGCACGAGTTTCGGCCAGGTCCAGGAACGGGCAGTGCTGCAACCGGATCTTCGGCTGATCATCGTCGGTGTCGGGTTCGGGATCGAAGCCGATCTCGTCGAGCACCCGCACCAGTTCATCCACCGCCTGCTCGGCGGTCGGCGACGCGGTGTCCATGTCGCGGGCCATCTCGCGGCCCCAGCGTCGCCCGGCCTCGGCGGCGCGGGCCGACGGGTCGGGGTCGGCGGCCAGCCCAGCGGTGAGGATCTCGGCGAGCAGTCGGTAGTTACGTGGCCCGGCCGGGTCCATCCCACGATGAGCGCGGAACATCTGCGGCGGGCGCCCCGGCCCGGTGCGCGGGGGTTCGACCCGCTCGGCTTGCCCGGCCTCGACCAGCGCCTCGAGATGGAAGCGCACCGTATTCGGGTGCAGCCGCAGCTGCGTGGCGATATCGACGATGCTCAACGCATCATGGGAACCGCGCAATGCCGCGAGCACGTCGCCGCGACGCCCACCACCGGCTCCGGTCGGCGTGGCACGGGAGCGCGGCAGTGTGGTGGCGGATGCTTTTTCGCGTGTCATGGCTGGCTACTCCGTGTCGGCAGCGCGGTGACCAGCGGAGTATCGACCCCAACCGGGCCGAGTTTCGCTGCGCCGCCGGGAAATCCGAGCGGTTGGTCGCGTCCGGGCAGGGTTTCGGTGAAGAAGGCGGCGTTGTCGTCGAGATAGGGCTCGAGTTCGGCGGGAAGGTCCTGCTCGTAGTAGATCGCATCCACCGGGCACACCGGTACACACGCTCCGCAGTCCACGCACTCGTCGGGGTGGATGTACAACGACCGGCCGCCCTCGTAGATGCAATCGACCGGGCATTCCTCCACACACGCCCGGTCCATCACGTCCACACAGGGCTCGCCGATCACATATACCATACCTCTATTTATACATCGAAATCTTGTATAAACTAAGCGGCGGGTGACCTACCCCACCGGATCTCTCGGTGCCGACCATCAACACAGGGACCGGTTGTCTCACCGCGGTGTCTCACTCGCCGCCGCATGCGGCGAGGGGTCGGCTGATCCCGATGCTGTGACGGCCGGGTCCGCCACCCGCCATGTGTACCCGTCGAGGATGTCGAACCGAGAGGGGATTCACCGTTGTCTGCAGCACCGGGGCACACCATGCCCGCCGTCGAGGCCGAGCGCCCGTTCCCCGCGCGGATGGGCCCCCAGGGCGCGGCGATCCGGAAGATCGTCACCACCACCGACCCGAAACTTCTCGGCGTCATGTACATCTTCACCGCGATATCGTTCTTCCTGATCGGCGGGTTGATGGCGCTGCTGATGCGCACCGAGCTGGCGCGGCCGGGCCTGCAGTTCCTGTCCAACGAGCAGTACAACCAGTTGTTCACCATGCACGGCACACTCATGCTGCTGTTCTATGCGACCCCGATCGTGTTCGGATTCGCCAACTGCGTACTGCCATTGCAGATCGGCGCCCCCGACGTGGCGTTTCCACGGCTGAATGCGCTCAGTTACTGGCTGTATCTGTTCGGCGCGACGATCGCGACCGCGGGATTCGTCACCCCCGGCGGTGCCGCCGATTTCGGGTGGACGGCATACATACCGTTGAGCTCGGCCATCCATTCCCCCGGCGTCGGTGCCGACCTGTGGATCATGGGGGTGGGATTATCCGGCGTGGGCACCATCCTGGGCGCGGTGAACATGGTCACCACCGTGGTGTGCCTGCGGGCACCCGGGATGACGATGTTCCGGATGCCGATCTTCACCTGGAATATTCTGGTGACGAGCTTTCTCGTGTTGCTGGCGTTCCCGATCCTGACCGCCGCCTTGATGGCCCTGGAGGTGGATCGGCACCTCGGCGGGCACATCTACGACCCCGCTACCGGCGGCCCGATCCTCTACCAGCATCTGTTCTGGTTCTTCGGCCATCCCGAGGTCTACATCGTCGCGATCCCGTTCTTCGGGATCATCACCGAGATCTTGCCGGTGTTCAGCCGAAAACCTGTCTTCGGCTACACCGCACTGGTGTTCGCGACTCTCGGTATCGCGGCATTGTCGTCGGCGGTGTGGGCGCACCACATGTTCGCCACCGGCGCGGTGCTGCTGCCGTTCTTCTCCCTGATGTCGTTTCTGATCGCGGTACCGACCGGGGTGAAGTTCTTCAACTGGATCGGCACCATGTGGAAGGGGCAATTGACGTTCGAAACACCCATGCTGTGGTCGCTGGGGTTCATCACCACGTTTCTGTTCGGCGGCCTGTCCGGGGTGATCCTGGCCAGCCCACCCCTGGACTGGCATGTGCACGACAGCTACTTCGTCGTCGCACACTTCCATTACGTGCTGTTCGGCACCATCGTGTTCGCCACCTTCGCCGGCATCTACTTCTGGTTCCCGAAATTCACCGGCCGCTTCCTCGACGAACGCCTGGGCCGCCTGCACTTCTGGACCACCTTCCTCGGCTTTCACGCGACATTCCTGGTGCAGCACTGGCTCGGCGCCGAAGGCATGCCGCGGCGCTACGCCGACTACCTGCCCGCCGACGGTTTCACGATCCTCAATACGGTATCCACCCTCGGGTCGTTCGTTCTCGGGTTCTCGATGATCACCTTCGTATGGAACGTGTTCAAAAGCTATCGATACGGTCAAGTCGTCACCGTGGACGACCCCTGGGGATACGGCAACTCCCTGGAATGGGCGACGACCTGCCCGCCACCACGGCACAACTTCTACGAACTACCCCGCATCCGTTCGGAGCGGCCCGCATTCGAATTGCATTACCCACACATGGTGGAGCGGATGCGCGCCGAATCCCACGCCGGCTGGGGTGCCGCCGGCCGCGCCACGGTTACCGCGGCTGAGGCGGACGGCACCGATCCATCGAACCCGGCCGATGAGTCCGATGCCGACTAGAGCGCCGGGGCCGCCGGACACTGCAGCGCCTACCATCGACTCCCGGCACCGCCGGGCCCTGACCGAGGTCGACAGTGCGCCCGTCCCCGTCCCGGCTATTTGGCGACTGTCAGCAGCACCACGGCATCGTCGATCGCTTCGAGGCTGTGGCGGGCCTGCGGGACTATCAGCAGGTCACCGTGACGGCCCGCCCACGAGGCGCCTGCAGTGTGTAGCTGGACCCGGCCGTGCAGCACCAACAGCGTCGCCTCGCCCGGATTCTCGTGCTCGCCCAGCGCGGCGCCGGCAGCCAACGCGACCACGGTCTGTCGCAGCCGATGCTCATGCCCGCCATACATCGTGGCCGCCGCCCGCCGCGCGGGGACCGCGTTCGCCCGCTGCAGCAGTTCTCGTGCCATCGCTTCCACCGAGAACTTCTCCATCACCGCTCCTCGCTTCCCGTCCGGCATCGCATCGATCGCCATCTTCCAGCATCACCGCAGGCCGGTCCGGCTTCTCCGGGGTGGCGTCACTCGCCTGCGGCCTGGCCCTCGACCACGTCGAGGCGACACCGAGGTGTCCTGCGCGCTGCGGATCCGAGTCCAGACCCCCGGGCTCCAACCGCCGAACTCGGGGCCATCCACGCCGAGGTCGCCGCCCTCGTGCCCAGAGTCGGAACTGGTTTGCCGGCACCGAAATGCTCGGTCGGGCGCCGAACTCGACACCTGGTAAACGGCTGCACTCGCCAAACGCATGGAAGGAGATGCTCATGTCCGACCCTTTGACCGCATTGACCCAGGCCGGGGTATCGATCTGGCTCGATGACCTCAACCGCGGGCGGCTGATCGAGGGCAGCTTGGCCCGCCTGGTCGCCGACCGGCATGTGACGGGGGTGACCACCAACCCGGCCATCTTCGCCAAGGCCATCACCGGCAGCGACGCCTATACCGGCCAGATCGGTCGTCTCACGCTGCGCCGGGTCGATGTCGAGGCGGCGCTACGGGAGTTGACCGCCTACGACGTGCGGTGGGCGTGTGATGTGCTGCGCCCGGTCTTCGACGCCACCGACGGGGTGGACGGTCGGGTGTCGATCGAGGTCGACCCCCGGTGGGCGCACGACACCGACCGCACCGTCGCCGAAGCCAAGGCGCTGTGGTGGCTGGTGGATCGGCCCAATCTGCTGGTCAAGATCCCCGCCGCCAAACAAGGACTACCAGCGATCACCGCCTGCCTTGCCGAGGGAATCGACATCAACGTCACCCTCATGTTCTCTCTGCACCGCTACCGGCAGGTGATCGACGCATTCCTCGACGGGCTCGAACAAGCTCGCGCGAACGGCCACGACGTCTCCCGAATCCATTCGGTGGCGTCTTTTTTCGTCTCCCGCGTGGATACCGAGGTCGACCACAGGCTCGACAAAATCGGCACCGACGCGGCCGCGGCCTTGCACGGGAGCGCGGCGATCGCCAACGCACGACTGGCGTATCAGCTCTACGAGCAGTACCACGAGGGCGAGCGCTGGCGGGCACTGGCGGGCGCGGGGGCCCGCCCGCAACGACCGTTGTGGGCGTCGACCGGGGTGAAGAACCTGTGTTACGACGACACCCGCTACGTCACCGACCTCGTCGCACCCGGGGTGGTGAACACCATGCCCGAGGCCACCCTGCACGCGGTCGCCGACCACGCCCATATCCCGCGTGACAGCATCCACGGCACCTACCCACAGGCGCACCAAATCCTTGAGCAACTGACCGCGCTCGGCATCGACTACGACGACGTCGTGGCCACCCTCGAAACCGACGGGGTCGCAAAATTCGACGACGCCTGGGACCACCTCTCCGGTGAACTGTCGGTCGCCCTCGCCGGGTCCAGGCGGTGACCACCATGGCTGCAGTCGGAACAGTCGTGATCGCCGGGGCCGGTCTGGCCGGCGCGAAAACCGCACAAGCATTGCGTGAGGGCGGGTTCGAGGGGGCCGTCATCCTGGCCGGCAACGAAACCCATCGCCCCTACGAGCGGCCGCCGCTGTCGAAGGACTACCTACAGGGCAAGACTGGCCGCGACAGCATCGACGTGCACGAACCCGACTACTACACCCGCCACGACATCGACCTGCGCCCCGGTAACGCTGTCACCGACATCGACTCACACGCCCGCCAGGTCGTGTTCGATGATGGGCACCGGCTGGGTTATGACCGGCTGGTGCTGTGCACCGGCGTCACCCCGCGGCGGTTGCCGCTACCCGGCGCCGACGCCGACGGCGTGCTGTATCTGCGCAGCGTCGACGACAGCGACCGGCTGCGCGCCACCTTGGCGACCGCGTCGTCGATCGCGATCGTCGGCGGCGGTTGGATCGGGCTCGAGGTCGCCGCCGCCGCGGTCGCGGCCGGGGTTGCGGTCACCGTCGTGGCCCGCGCACCGGTGCCCCTGACCGGCGTGCTGGGGCCGCAGATGGGGCAGGTGTTCGCTGAGCTGCACCGCAGCCACGGCGTCGACCTGCGTACCCGCCGGTCCCCGACCGAAATCCTCACCCACAAAGGCACCGCGGTCGGGCTGCGGCTCGACGACGGCACCCAGATCGACGCCGATGCCGTCCTCATTGCGGTCGGCGCTGTCCCCGACGCTGCGCTCGCCGCCCGCGCCGGTCTCGCCGTCGACGACGGTGTCCTGGTCGATGCCTCGCTGTGCAGCAGCGATCCCGCCGTCTACGCCGCCGGTGACATCGCTCGTGCCGAGCATCCGCTGCTGGGGGCTAGGGTGCGGGTAGAGCACTGGGCCAACGCCCTGAACCAGCCCGCCACCGTCGCCGACGCTATCCTCGGCCGGCCCGCTTCCTATCAGCGGCTGCCGTACTTCTACACCGACCAGTACGAGCTGAGTATGGAATACACCGGGTACGTCCCGCCCGGTAGCAGCGATCGGGTCGTCGTACGCGGTGAGGTCGATCGGCTTGAGTTCATCGCGTTCTGGGTGCGCGAGGGGCGCGTGCTGGCCGGGATGAACGTCAACACCTGGGACGTCACCGACCCGATCAACCAGCTCATCCGCGACCGCACCCCGCTCGATCTCGACCGGCTCGCCGACCCCAGCGTGCCGCTGGCCGACCTCACGGCACCCCCGGTGAGGATCCCACCAGCCGCGACACACCCGTCACCCGTCACCGATACGGAGCACTGAAACGCATGCCCGAACAGCTGAGTGTCGAGTTGGTCATCGATCACGAATATCGCGTCCGCATCGGCGACGGCGGCGACACCGTGGAATCGGAGTTCGTCGTCGATCCCGACGTGCTGACCGAACTGGGCCTCGATCCAGGCGACGAGCGGCGCATCGTCGAACACACTGCACGGTTCCTGGCCGATCATCAACCGGTTACCGATTTCCCCGCCTTGGTCTACCTCGACGAAGTCGCCGCCGCCTACCGCGACTACCCCGACGAGTTGCGTCGCAGACTCGGCTGAGTCGATCGAGCCGGCACGGCGGATCGACGGTGGCTGCGGATGGCGCTCGCGCCGTTACCACTCGGACGGGTGGGCATACAGTGAAATCAGTGGGCCACGTTGTCGGCGCACCGGCCTGATGGCCGGTCGCACCTGATCAGGAGGCGCATCACATGACCGAATCGCTGCATCCGTTTGCTACCACACCGATCCTCGCGCATCGCCGGGTTCTCGCTACGAAGGTGCGCGAGGCCTTCGGAAACGTCGACCGAGCGATGTGCGACGACATCACACCGGCGCTCCACACGATCGACCGGGCCGATGCGCACATCGGCTCCGGCGACGGGCCGCAGTGATGAGCGGCAACAGCTTCGGGGCCCGCGACGTGTGGACGGCCGGGGACCGGGAGTTCACCATCTACCGGCTCGACCGTATCCCGACCGCGCACCGCCTGCCCTACAGCCTCAAAGTGCTGCTGGAAAACCTTGCCCGCCGCGAGGACGGGCACCTGGTCACCGCCGAACAGGTACGTGCCCTCGCCGCGTGGGATCCGGCCGCGGTCGGTACTACCGAAATCGCGTTCACACCGGCGCGGGTATTGATGCAGGACTTCACCGGGGTGCCGTGTGTGGTGGATCTGGTCGCCATGCGAGACGCGATGACCTCACTCGGCGGCGACCCGGGCCGGATCAACCCGCTGATCCCGACCGAGTTGGTCATCGACCATTCGGTGATCGCCGACGTCTTCGCCCGCCCGGACGCGTCCGCGATCAACGCGGAGTTGGAGTTCACCCGCAATATGGAGCGCTACCAACTACTGCGGTGGGCGCAGCAGGCGTTCGAGGGCTTCTCCGTGGTACCTCCGGACACCGGTATCTGCCACCAGGTCAACCTCGAATACCTCTCGCGAGTGGTGTTCACCCGTGACGACCCGGGCGGCGGGCCGCCGCTGGCCTATCCGGACACTGTCGTGGGTACCGACTCGCACACCCCGATGGTCAACGGACTCGGCGTACTCGGCTGGGGAGTCGGCGGCATCGAAGCCGAGGCCGCGATGCTCGGCCAGCCGATGAGCATGCTGCTCCCACAAGTCCTCGGAATCAAACTGACCGGCGAGTTACCCGAGGGCACCACCGCCACCGATCTGGTGCTCACCATCGCCGAACTGCTGCGCCGCACCGGCGTGGTCGGCAAATTCGTCGAGTTCTACGGCCCCGGGGTGGCGAACGTGCCGCTGGCCAACCGCGCCACCATCGGCAATATGAGCCCCGAGTACGGCTCCACCTGCGCGATCTTCCCGATCGACGACGTGACAGTGGACTATCTGCGGCTCACCGGACGCCCCGAACACCAGATCCGCCTCGTCGAGGCCTACGCCAAGGAGCAGGGGCTGTGGCACGACCCCGGCCACGAACCCGACTACAGCCAGCGGATCGAACTGGACCTGACAACCGTGGAGCCCTCCATCGCCGGACCCAAACGCCCGCAGGACCGCATCGCGCTGGCCGACGCCCCACACGCGGTCGCATCCTTGCTGACCGGACCGCCCGCCGCACCCGCGACAGTAGGGCTGGACCAGGCATCGGGTGAGTCGTTCCCGGCCAGCGACCCCATCGCCGTCGACCGCGACCGCGCCGTCGACAGGCCGCGGGATCCGAGTGATCGGTGTCGATGCGAGCACCCGCACCGGTGGCTTTCGGCGCCGCAGTCGGTGACCTTCACCGACGAGACCACCACAACCGTCGACCACGGGCACGTGGTGATCGCCGCGATCACCTCCTGCACCAACACCTCCAATCCGTCGGTCATGATCGGCGCGGCGCTCCTGGCGAAGAAAGCCATCGAGAAGGGCCTGTCCCGCAAACCGTGGGTCAAAACCACGCTCGCGCCGGGTTCGCGGGTGGTCACCGACTACTACACCCGCGCCGGGCTCACGCCCTACCTCGACGAGCTGGGATTCTCGCTCGTCGGCTACGGGTGCACCACCTGCATCGGCAACTCCGGCCCGCTGATCCCCGAAGTCAGCACCGCGATCGCCGCGGGCGATCTCACGGTGTGCTCGGTGCTGTCGGGCAACCGCAACTTCGAGGGCCGCATCCACCCGGAAACGAAGATGAATTTCCTCGCCTCGCCACCGCTGGTCATCGCCTACGCGCTGGCCGGCACGATGCGCATCAACCTGCTGCGCGACCCGCTCGCCACGGCCCCTGACGGCACCCAGGTGTATCTGCGCGACATCTGGCCCACCACCGCCGAAATCGAGGAGATCGTCGCCGCGAACCTGCGTTCGGAAATGTTCACCGACGGCTACGCCGACGTCTTCACCGGCGACGACCGCTGGCGCGGGCTCGACGTCGCGGCCGGGCAGATCTACACCTGGAACGACGAGTCGACCTACGTGCGGCGCCCACCCTACTTCGAGCACACAACCCGCGAACCACAACCGGTCACCGACATCACCGGCGCCCGGGTACTGGCAATGCTCGGTGACTCGGTGACCACCGACCACATCTCCCCGGCCGGGTCCATCACACGCGACGGCCCCGCCGGAACCTACCTCCAGCAGTGCGGCGTCGTACCGAAAGACTTCAACTCCTACGGCTCGCGCCGCGGCAACCACGAGGTGATGATCCGCGGCACCTTCGCCAACATCCGATTACGCAACCACCTCGCCCCAGGCACGGAGGGCGGGGTGACCCGACACCTACCGGACGGCCGGCAGATGAGCATCTTCGACGCCGCCACCGTCTACACCGCCGAACAGGTGCCGCTGTTGATCCTCGCCGGGGCCGAATACGGCTCCGGGTCCTCGCGAGACTGGGCAGCCAAGGGCACACTGCTGCTCGGCGTGCGGGCGGTGCTGGCACGCTCGTTCGAGCGTATCCATCGATCGAACCTGATCGGTATGGGAGTGCTGCCGCTGCAGTTCCCCGAAGGCGAATCGGTGCAATCACTCGGCCTGACCGGTGAGGAAACCTACTCGATCACCGGGCTGACGCACGCGAACACCGCCGAGGACTTTCCGCGGCAGGTGAGCGTTCGCGCCGTCGACGACACGGGGCACCCGACGGAATTCACCGCCACCGTGCGGATCGACACCCCCGCCGAAGCCGCCTACTACCGGCACGGCGGAATCCTGCCCTACGTGCTACGCCAACTACTCACAGACTGAAACACCACGGTCAGCGTGGTTCACAGGACAGCCACGACACCACAGGAGCCCGGTATGCCACAACGCCATGGCCCCGACACTCGACCGGTGCCGGGTCCCGATCCCGCCACCGTCGAGTATCCGGCGATCCGAGCCGACCGCGCCGAGACAATCGAGGAGGTGCAGGACGCACTGATCCGATGCCGGGCCTGTCCACGCCTGGTCGCCTGGCGTGAACACGTCGGCACCGTCAAGCGCAGCGCCTACCGCGACTGGGACTACTGGTCCAAGCCTGTCCCCGGGTTCGGGCCCAGCGATGCGGCGGTTGCCCTCGTCGGCCTCGCCCCGGCGGCACACGGCGGGAACCGCACCGGCCGCATCTTCACCGGCGACCCCTCCGGTGACCTCCTCTACGCCACCTTGCACGCACTCGGCGTCGCCTCCCGGCCCACCGCCACCCACCGCGGTGACGGCCAGAGCCTGCACGGGGTTCGCATCAGCGTCCCCGTGCACTGCGCCCCACCGGACAATCAACCCGCCACCACCGAACGCAACACTTGCCGGCCCTGGCTGACCCGCGAACTCCAACTCCTGCAACCCACCCTGTCCGTTATCGTCGCCCTGGGCGGATTCGCCTGGCGGGCACTACTGCCGATCCTCACCGACATCGGCTGGCACCTGCCCGCGCCCCGGCCCACCTTCGGCCACGGCCGACACATTCTCATCGACGACCCGTCCACACAGCGCGGGCTGCACCTCTTCGGCTGCTACCACCCCAGCCGGCGCAACATATCCACCCGCACCCTCACCCCCGCCATGCTCCACGACCTCCTGCAGCGCGCTCTCACCACCGCAACCCTCAACGATTCCGACGGTCGGCCTCAATGCCCGCCCAGTTCAGAGGACCGATGACGCAACCGAGTGACAAGTCGATATCGCCGTTCACGCGGCGAGTCTTGGACGTGATCGACCAGATCCCGGCCGGCCGGGTGATGTCCTATGGCGCGATCGGCGACCTAGTCGGCGGTAGCCCCCGGCAAGTCGGACATGTCATGACCACCTGCGCCGAAGAAACCCACTGGCATCGAGTCGTATACGCCGACGGCACGCCCGCATCCTGCCACGCCGGTCGCGCTCTGGACCTGCTGCGCGCCGAAGCCACCCCGATGCGCGGCAACCGCGTGGATATGGCGCGCGCCCAGTGGGATGGGCCGCCCGGTCACCGCGACGTCGAGGGATAGGTGACTCGTGTGCCGCGGACCGACGCGAAACTCGTCAGCGCTGCCGGGGTGAGCGTCGAGGCGCCCATGATGTGCTGAACATCGATGCCACGTACGAGAAGTGCGTCGGCGACCAGCCGGCGATGACACCGCCAGAAGACGGCCTCAGCGCACATGATGACGGTGACATGTTCTGCGGTCAGCGCGATGAGTTCCTCGATCGCCTCCTCGAACGAGCGCGTCTGCATATAGTCGGCGTACCCGCGGAAGGACGCGTTGCGCCACCCCGTGTTGATCGAATCTCGCGCCGGCTTCCGTAGTCCACCCAGCCCCGGCAGCGGCCGGTAGCCGATGCCGGCCGCGGCTAGCGATTCCCCGAGCCGGTCGATGTGGAACTGCGGGTTGTGGCGGGACTTGGGCACGGTTCGGATGTCTGCCACCAGGCCGATGCCGGCATACTTCAGCGTCCCGATGAACTCCGCGACGGGGCGGGTGGAATGGCCGATGGTGTAGACGGGCGACATAGCACTCCCCGCGGTGGCAAACCCCTGTCGAACAACGTCTCGTCGCATCAAAGCAGACTGTGAGTACACGGTCGGGCGCCGACACCGCGAGGGCGAAGAATTGTGGAGGGCACAAGGATGTTCCCGCCAGGATTGCGGGCAGCGCGGAAGTGCCGGTGACCGACCTGTCCCGACCGCAGCGGGATGTCGCGGGCCTGGATAAATTCTTCGTAGACCCTGTCCGGTGGGATCGGAAACCGTTTCCTCGGAACGGGCGGTCAGCGGAAGCGTTCCGCGATCACTTCGCGAGGGAGCTTTTCAGGGGTCGGGTAGGTGATCAGCACGCGGCCGCCGTCCGGGTCGACACCGTCGATGAAACTGATCTCGTTCGCGGTGTGGGTGTGGGTGCTGGGGTAATAGGCGCGCAGTCGATGTTCGATTCGGTCCAGTTCTGTTTTGCTGTCGGTAGCCCAGATGAGATACACCACGCCCAGGTCACCGATATCGGGTCGGCGAGGCGTTTCACTCACCCGTAGATACAGCTGGAAGCCGGCGGGTGTGAGCAGCAGGGCAGCGTCCGGCTCGTGAATCGAGATACTGCATTCGAATACGTCGCAGTAGAAGCGTATCGAACGATCCAGATCGGATACTTCCATCAAACACGATGCGGCCCGTACGCTGCTCATCTGTTTCCTTTCGGAGGCTTCACCCCCTTGCACCACGCTACCGGCTGTTGTGGTGTGCACCATTTCACTTCGATATCAGGGCAGCGATCTCACCGCCCGAAATCGCAGGTAGGCGTACCGTCCGGTATGTGGTGAGGGCCCGGATCGGGCGCGGGGACCATCGCCTTGGCGGTCGGCATCCCCGCTGAGACTCCGAAATGCGAGCAAGCGATGAGACCGGGAGTCGATGGTGACGACTCGACACACTGTGCAGATCCGCAGAATCTATGACGACCCGACCCCGAATGACGGCACCCGCGTGCTGGTGGACCGGCTCTGGCCTCGCGGCGTCAGCAAAACCAGAGCGCACCTGGATGAATGGTGTAAACAGATCGCCCCATCTACCGAGCTGCGCACCTGGTATGGCCACGACCCGCGGCTCTTCGATGCCTTCGTCCGCCGCTACCGCGACGAACTGACCCAACCCGGCCGCGCCGCGGCACTCTCACATCTGCGCGAACTGGCCGACCACAACGATCTCACGCTGCTCACCGCCACAAGAAACACCGGCATCAGTGAAGCAGCCGTACTCGCCGACCTCATCGCACATCCGAACAAATCCGCTGAACAGTGACCAAACGCCAGCACTGCCGGGCCGCGGACGCAGTACCGCACCTACACTCCTGGCCCGCGCCTGCAGCAGGGTTCCATACCACCGAACACGCGGCGGTGGACACTTCTTCCGATCGAAGCGGGTCGAGTCTGCGAGGTCTCCGACGCCGGCTCGCCCTGGTGCCGATCTCGATGCGCCGACCGACAGACGGCGGCCCGCGCGCTCCGGCCACGACCCTCTACCGGTCGCATCTACCGCTGAACAGCGCTGCGTTGTCGGTCCGACCCCGGAGCAGCTCATGGTGACGTTGGACCGGTTGGCGAACATCCTGGGTGGCTACGGGGTCCTCCTACGGTTGGATTCAGTGCCCCGAGCCACGGAATTGCGCAGCGTGGTGATCCACGGGGGCGATCAGGGCCCCGCGGAGGTGGGCGATGTGCTTCTGGGTGTCGGGGCGCGCTCGGTCTCGGAGGTGGTGGGCTGGGCGGTGTCGGCGCGGGCTGCTGTCGCGCTTGTTCGCGGGGCCGGCGAGCTCGGCGACGAGCCGCAGATCGAGGGGGTGGCGGTAATGGTGATCGACCCTGCGGTGGCCTGGAGCGAAGTGGCCGCGGTGGTCTACGGGCTGGTCCAAGAAGGCCGCGAAACCGAGGCCGGTCGCGGCCCCACCGATCTGTTCGCTCTGGCCGACAACCTGTCCACCGCGGTCGACGGCGCGGTGACGATCGAGGACCGCCTGTCTCGCGTGCTGGCCTACTCCCGGCCGCAGCAGCACCTCGACCCCGCACGCGTCGAAACGATCCTGGGTCGGCAGATGCCGCCGTGGTTGCGTGCGATATTCGACGCGGGCGGTGTCTTCACGCACCTGGCGGCCTCGGATGAACCGCTGTTCGTTCCCGCTCAGGAAGAGCGTGGAATGACCGGGCGGATGGTCGTCGCGGTGCGCGTGGGCAGGCAACTGCTGGGCTCGGTGTGGGTGTCGTGCCCGGCGCCGTTGGCCGGGGCTCGGCACCAGGCCTTGATCGAGGGTGCGCACACGGTGGCTCTGCATCTGTTGCGGTCGCGGGCCAGCGCGGACCTGGAACGTCAGGTGGAATCCGAATCGGTGATCCGCCTGCTGGAGGGCGCCGCGGACGCGGCGACGGTGGCCGGCAGGCTGGGGTTGGCGCCGCAGAGTTTGCGGGTGATCGCGCTGCGGGCCGGGATCGCCGAGGAACAGCACACCTCGCTGCTGGTGATCTTCGAACGAGCAACAACCGGATTCGGCTGGTCGCGGTCGAGCCGCAGCGCCTTGGTCGGCGACACCGTCTACACCGTGCTGCCCGCTGATCAGGCGGCGACCGCACGCCGCTGGATATCCGAGCGGCAGGCGGCACTGCCCCCGCAGATGACGGTGCTGGCGGGTATCAGCGGGGTCGCCCAGGCCACGGAACTGGCGTTGGCACGCCGAGAGGCCGACGAATCCCTGGCGCTGTGCGCCGCCCACCCCGCAGATGCCGAGCCCCTCGCCTATGACGAATCGTGGGACGCAATCCTGCTGCAACGATTGCGCACCGCCGGGCTGTCCGGCCGCACCCCCGTGCGCGGGCCGGTGTCGCAGTTACGGCGCCACGACCAAGCGAACTCCACCCAATATGTGACGACGCTGTGTGCCTGGTTGCAGGCCCAAGGCGACCCGGTAGCAGCGGGCGCGCAGCTGGGCGTGCACGAGAACACCGTACGGAACCGGCTACGCAAAATGGCAGAAGTGACCGATCTCGGCCTGGACGACCCCCGCAAACGACTCGCCACCATGATCGAACTCGCCGTCACCGGCAACAACGCCTGACCCACCCGCGCTGTGCTATCCCCAAAAATCTCGACACCGCGATTGTCGGAACAGAGCAATCACTCGCCGCACCTGCACCCCCATTATGGAGTTGAGCAGAAGACGCAGGTAGGAGCAGTGAAACTGTGAGCACCAGCGGTGACTGACTATCGACCCCAGTCGGCCATCATGCCGCCGAATCCGGGTACGTGCCCGATGCGCGACTCCGGCCTGCTGCGTTGATTCGGTACGAAACGGGCCACCGAGCACTCGGAGACATCGGGACGGCCCGGTGTGTGTATCCGGCTTCGGAGCCGATCCGGTAACCAAATGAAGCGGAGTTGAACGCAATGATGAACATGCAGGTGTGTGAGCTGATGCAACGACCGGTCGTCGCCGTGCGATACAACAACACGGCACGCGAGGCGGCATTGACCCTCGCCGAACTTGGCTACGCGGCGTTGCCCGTTCTCGACCGCGACGATCGGCTCGTCGGGGTAGTCACCAGCGGTGACCTCTTGCGGGCCGGCGAACTCAACGACCCCGTCGACGCGGTGATGACCGCCCCCGCGGTCTCGGTCCCCGACACTGCGGTACTGGCCGAGGTCATGAACATGCTGGTAACGCACGGACTGCGTAGTCTGCCGGTGGTCGATGCCAACGGCCGTGTGATCGGCATGTTCAGCCGCGGCGACGCGCTGCGGATCATGCTTACCCCCGACGATGCGCTCGCCGGCGGGGCACAGTACCTCCTCGATCGATATGTCGGCGCGCGGCGCTGGCATGTCACCGTCGACGAAGGCCACGCCAGTATATCCGGCCGATTCGCCGATGAATCCGAACGGCGCATCGCCGTCGCCCTCACCCACACAGTGCCCGGCATCCACACCGCGACCATCGCGACCACCCCGGCAGCGACCATCGTGACCGCACCGGTCGCTGAGACCACACCAACCGCCGCGGCCGCCGCGGTGCACTGACACCGCTCCACCCCAACAAATGAATCCGACCTACCGGCGTGAGCGGCACACCGCCGCGTCGGCGGATTCGAGTCCACGCCGCCAAACGTGGACGAACGCCATATTCCCGTGACGGCACCTCGAACCACAGTTCCGACCTTCCGCCCGGAGACCCAGATGCCCCTCGCACACCCCACCTCACACGCACGCCTTTCCGACCACTTACCCGCCCTGCGAGCCAGACTCGATCGACAACGCCGCTTCCGGGTACAGCAACTGGCCGAACTCGATGCCGAAATCGACCGCGCAGCCATCCCCGCCGACGCGGCTGATCTGGCCAGGCATGAAGTCACCCTCAAACTGGCCGCAGCCGCACGACAAGCATTGGCCGACATCGACGAAACCCTCACCCTCATCACCACAGGCCGCTACGGGCGCTGCCGCCGCTGCCACACCGAAATCCCGATTCACCTACTCCAAACAATTCCCACCACACAGTGGTGCCTGAACTGCCGACGGCATCTGCCTGCCTTCAACGGTTCCCGCCCAACACCCGGACAGCTACCCCGCACCGCCTCCCGAACACGGCACCATGACCTGTCTGCGGGTCGGGCAACCCTCGCCTGCCGTTGACATAACCGTCGACGACCCAGGTCTCGACGGCACCACCGAACTCGGTCTCGCCCACGCACAGGATGAGCACCGCGTCGGCGACGGTCCCCGGCTCGCCAGTCCGCAGAGCATTACACAGGGCCGCTGCCGTTTCCGAACCGTATGCCTTGTTGGGCCGTTGCGGTGCGGTAGGGCACGGCACCGCTCTACCGACACCACCAGCCGGCCCACCCGGCAACGGGGTGCAGGGCATCGATACCGACCACCCGCCCGAGGATCACCGGATCCAGTTGGGCGCATGCATCGTGATAGGCCAGCGAATCCGCGCGGGAAAGGTGCTGTGCGCCGGGTGTCAGCGGCCACGAGTTTCTCCCCGCAGACGGCCAGATGCTGCGGCCATGTTGGTCCCCGTTGACGGCCAATAGGCCATACGGGCACTCACCCAGCAAACCGCGCAGCTGGCCGACTGCGGCGGTCCAGAGGGCGGCGTACGGGCATCCGCCCGCACGCATCGGGCGGTAGTCCCCGTCGCGACAGTGCGTCGCCCCAATCCATTGCTGGTGCCACGCGCCACGACTCGTCGCACCAGAACAGATCCGAGCGTAGCTGGAAGTTATTGCCCCACGGCCAGATAGCTCCCCGATAATTGGCCGCCAGTGGGGAGAACTAACTGGCCACTAACAGCCGGGGAACCGAGCGCGGAAAGAAACGTTTGCTCAGCGCTCATGACACAAGCGACACCCAGATTTACACAGGTCCGGGAAACATCGAGGTGCTGACCTTCGGAATCGACCATCCGGGCGCAACCCAGCGGCGCACGAGTCTTCTACGAGCAACTGGGCTTCGTACCCGCCTAGAGGCGGCCGCGCCTGAAGTAGTTCCCGGCAAATCTATCGAAGAACGATCACCTGACACCGAAAGCCCCAGGCAGGCCCAACGGGAACTCTCCCGTTTCCGCCGGTCAGCATCCGAACTGGACGCCGCCAGCTACTGACATCCGGTGTCGCCTACTACTGACACCTGATGTCGTATTACCAGGCCACCCCACTGACATCTTCAAGCCGCCTCTCAAAGACGACCGATCTCGCCGACGACACCGCGGTGCCGCTGGAAGTCCACATCGAGCAGTTCCTCACCGACCTCGCCAACGCCAACCGGCCCGCCAACACCCTGCGCGCCTACCGCGGCGACCTCACCGGCTTCGCCGAACACGCCGACGGCGGCATCGACGGCGTGACGGTGGCGGCGGTGCGCGGGTTCCTCTCCGGCATCGCGGATCTGGCGCCGGCCACCCGCAAACGCAAGCGGGCCGCGGTCGCCGCGTTCTGCCGGTGGGCCGTCCGCCACGACCTGCTCGCCGCGAACCCGATGGACAAGGTCGACACCATCACCGTCCCTAAGACCCTGCCCCGGCCGGCGGCCGCGGCCGACATAGCCAAGGTGTTCGCCGCGATCTGCGCCCGCCGACCGCGTAAGGACGTCGCCCTCGATGTCCTGCGGGATCGGGTGCTGTTCGAAACCGCCTACGTCTGCGGCGCCCGGGCCAGTGAGGTGTGTGAACTCTACGTCGAGGACTTCGACCTGCGCTTGGACGACGAACATGTGCGCCTGCACGGCAAGGGCGGCACCGTACGCACCGTCCTGCTCGACGACCGCGGCTACGTCGCCATGCTCCGTCTCTACCTCGACCGCACCGGCTACACCTCCGGGCCGATGTTCCGGGCCAGCATCAACGGCTGCGGCGGACCTCTCTCCTACTCTGCGGCGCACCACCGGTGGAGCCGGTACTGCGCCGCGGCCGGGGTCGACATCGACATCCACCAGCTGCGCCATTCCCACGCCACCGAGCTCATCAACGCCGGCGTCTCCATCGAGGTGGTCCGCAATCGGCTCGGGCACGCCTCCACCGAGACCACCCAGGTCTATGCCCTGCTCGCCGACCAGGTTGCCGACACAGAAATCCGGGCCGCTCGGCGGCGACGCGAGACTGTGCGCCCCTGAGAGGACGCCAGAGGCGAGCACAGTGTTCGAAGCATCTTGAAGTCACAGCGAGACAGAGAAATTGCTGAGGTTGGT
>NZ_BDBT01000042.1 GCF_001613125.1 Nocardia shimofusensis NBRC 100134 | reverse complement strand
TCCAGTCGTCCGAATCAAAATCCGGTCTATGGCCGAGCCAGTGTGATCGCCAGGCGCTCCTCGTACTACCTCGTTTTCCCGTGCCCCGCCGAGCCTTTCGGCTCTGCGTCTCGGCCCCGGGTCGGTGTCCGTGTCGCTCTGACTTGGAATAAGTTACGCAGGCATTCGCACCATGTCAAATCCCCAGGTAGATCGGGGTAAACGACGGCTGAACGCTCAACGGCGCGCCAGTTCTGCGGCGAACTCCCCGCGGACCCAGGC
Organism: Nocardia shimofusensis NBRC 100134; assembly: GCF_001613125.1. Taxonomy (GTDB): domain Bacteria; phylum Actinomycetota; class Actinomycetes; order Mycobacteriales; family Mycobacteriaceae; genus Nocardia; species Nocardia shimofusensis. The sequence continues at coordinate 31,562 of NZ_BDBT01000042.1, read as the reverse complement.
CGGGACGAACCACCCCGGCGCCTCGGTGACGAACTTTTCGCGATTCCAGGAGCCTGTGCCGGCCGGGACGACACCCACGATGTCGGCACCGGTGACGCGAGGCAGATCCTCACGGTTGCACTCGGCGGCCAGATCGGGGGCCGCGGGCCAGGAGCCGATCACCAGACCGGCGCAGCGGACCCCCGCGGTTTCGAGCGCACGCACGGTCAACTCGGTGTGGTTGAGGGTTCCCAGGCCCGCCGCCACGACGACCAGTACCGGCGCACCGAGTTCCCTCGCCAGATCGAGAAGGGTGAACTCCCCTATACGCACCAGCAGACCACCGGCGCCCTCGACCAGGACCGCGTCCGAGGTGTTCAGGTCGCGCACGGCCGCGGCGGTTTCGGCGAGCGTCAGCAGGGGCCGCCCGTCGCGCCGGGCGGCGGTGTCGGGCGCGAGGGGATCCGGGTACCGGACGAGTTCGCGGGTGACGAGCGGACCGGCCAGCTGTTCGACGACCGCGAGGTCGCCGGGCTCACCCGCGACGACTCCGGTCTGGGCGGGTTTACATACCGCCACGGATCGCCCCTCGGCGGCGGCGGTCGCGGCCAACGCGGCGGTGACGACGGTCTTGCCGACATCGGTGGAGGTGCCGGTGATGAGCAGCGGGCTCATGCGGAGACCACCTCCGGAGCGCGCGATCCGGGCGCACCGTGTCCCTCGTCCTTCCTGCGCGCCTCGGCCAGTACGTCGGCGAGGACGGTCGCGACGGTGTCCAGCTCGGCTTCGGTCAGGTCGGCGCGGGCGGTGAGGCGCAGCCGGGACGTGCCTTCGGGGACGGTCGGCGGGCGGAAGCAGCCGACGTCGAGTCCACGGGCGATGCAGGCCTGGGCGGCGTCGTAAGCGACCTGCGCCTTGCCGAGCACCACCGATACCACTGCGGAATCCGGTTCGGGCACGTCGGCCACCCGGGAAATGGCGGCGGCATTACGCAGGACGCGACCGGCCATGCCGGGATCGCGGCGGAGCAGATCCAGTGCGGCGCGGGCGGCGCCGACAGCCGCGGGCGCGAGGCCGGTGTCGAAGATGAAGGTGCGCGCGGCGTCGATCAGGTGGGCGCGCACACGTTCGGCGCACAGCACGGCTCCGCCCTGCGCGGCCAGCGCCTTGGACAGGGTCGCGGTGACGATCACGTCCGGCTCTCCTGCCAGCCCCACCTCGTGAACCAGGCCGCGGCCGCCCTCGCCGCGCACCCCGATGCCGTGCGCTTCGTCCACGATGAGGACCGCGCCGTTCGCTCGGGTGACGTGATGCAGTTCCACCAACGGCGCGAGGTCGCCGTCGGCGCTGAACACCGAGTCGGTGAGCACCAGGGCTCGTTCCTCGGTGCGGCTCGACAGCAGACGGTTCACTTCCGCGACGTCACCGTGCGGGGCGATCTCGACTCTGGCGCGGGAAAGGCGGCAGGCGTCGACCAGAGAGGCGTGCGAGGCGGCGTCGGACACGACCAGCGATCCGCGTCCGGCCAGTGCGGTGACCACGCCCAGGTTGGCGGCATAGCCGGAGGCGAACACCAGTCCGGCCTCCGCGCCGGCGAACTCGGCGAGCTCGGCTTCGAGCGCGGCGTGATCGGCGGTGGTTCCGGTGACCAGTCGTGAACCGGTCGATCCCGCGCCCCAGCGGCGCACCGCCTCGATTGCACCCTCGATCACCGCCGGATGCCGGGTGAGCCCGAGGTAGTCGTTGGAGGCCAGGTCGATCGAGGGCGACTGCGGCTGCCTCGGCCGTAGTTCGCGGCGCAACCCGGCGCCGACACGCGCCCGCGCCCGTTCGTCCAACCAGCTCAACGGATCAGTAGTCACAGCACAGCAGCATACTTGAACACCGTTCAGGTCGGCTGGCGGTCGCCACTCAGCCGTTGAACCACTGCGGGGTGTCCAGGCGGAAGAGTTCGCCGGGAGCCAGGACACGCAGGTCGTGCTCGAGTGCGGCGAGCCGGTCCGGGCCGAGGGTGCGCGACCAGCGGTCACGGATGCGGTCGAAGGCGCGTGCCGAGCGGTCGAGGGCGTCGTCGGCGCGGTCTGTCAACGTGCACACCTTGCGCCGGGCGTCGGCGGGATCGACGCTCAGGCGCAGGTAGCCCAGCCGTTCGAGGATGTCGATGTGCTTGCCCGCGGCTTGCTTGGAGACACCGAGCGCGCGGCCCAGGTCGGCGGCGGTGCAACCGTTCGGGCCGCCCGCACGGGCGATCGCCTGGAAGACGAAGCCGTGCATGGGGCGCATGTCGGCGTGGCCGTGTGCGGCGAGGTCGGCGTGCACCTCGTCGATCACCGAACGGAACGCCAGCAGGAATCGCATCGGCAGCTCGTAGCCCGCGCCGGCAGCCGCCGACGACGCCACCTCCCCTGCCGATTCCCCCGCCGCGGGCGCCGCCGGCGGAACGGACTCGTCGCGCCTAACGCTTGACATATTCGACAACCTCGTTGACTATTTCCGTCATCATCATTCCGACAATCTAGTTGTCCATCTTATCGAGGGGTACCCCATGACCGTCGTCCGCCACACCGAGACCCGCCGCACGGAGACGCCCGGTGGCGTCATGACCACTCTGGCCTCGCCCACTCAGGGCGGGGCGAGCACCGCGCTGTGGCGGGTGGAGGTACCGCCGCACACCTCGGGACCGCTGCACGAATTCGATGTCGAACAGATCTGGACGGTGCTCACCGGTTCCCTGGCGGTCGACCTCGACGGAAGCTCGCACGACGCGGCGGAAGGCGATACCGTCGTCCTTCCCGCGGGCGTGCGGCGACAGATCAGCAGCGGACCCGAGGGATACAGCGCGATCGTGACCGCGCCCGCAGGCGCGCAAGCGCGGACACCGGAGTCGGACTCACCGGTCGTGCCGCGGTGGATCGCTTGATTCCAGCGATCGGCTCCGGCACGGCGAAAGATCGACAGCACGACCTGACATCCGCGCCCCTACAGATGCGGAGGGGTGGGAACAGTCCACCCCGGCAGGTGTCAACGTCTTCGACCGCGCCGTTGGCCGGGAACGATAAGGCCCGCCACACCTGAGACGCACGGCTGGACCCGCCGGGTCGGGTCCGACCCGCCTAATGAGTGACGGCGCGGGCCACCGCGCCGATGGCGGCGGTGATCGACTCGACCTCGGCGGGAGTGCTGATGAACGGCGGCATCGTGTAGACGAGGTTGCGGAACGGGCGCAGCCAGACACCGGCCTCGACGGCGGCGGCGGTGGCGACCTTCATCTCGACCGGCCGATCGAGCTCGACCACGCCGATCGCGCCGAGGACGCGCACGTCGACGACGCCGGGCGATCCCCGCAACGGCTCGAGACCGGCGCGCAGGCCGGACTCGATGGCGCGGACCTCGGCTCGCCAGTCGCGGGAGAGCAGTGTCTCGACGGACGCGACGGCTACCGCGCAGGCGAGTGGATTGCCCATGAAGGTGGGGCCGTGCATCAGACCGCCGTGGGCGGCGCTGATGGTTTCCGCGATCCGGGTGGTGCACAGCGCGGCGGCGAGGGTGAGGTAGCCGCCGGTCAGCGCCTTGCCGACGCACATGACGTCGGGGCGTACGTCCGCATGCCCGGCGGCGAACAGTTCGCCGGTGCGGCCGAAGCCGGTGGCGATCTCGTCGAAGACCAGCAGGACCTCGTGCTCGTCGCAGAGGCGGCGCAGGTCGGCGAGGTAACGGGGGTCGTGGAAACGCATGCCGCCCGCGCCCTGCACGACCGGCTCCACGATCACGGCGGCGAGTTCGCCCGCGTGCGCGGCGATGACGGAGGCGAGTTCGTCGACGTAGCCGGGGCGGTAGTCGGCGGGCGGCGGGCCGACGAAGATCTGTTCGGCGAGGACGTCGGTCCACAGCGCGTGCATGCCGCCCTCCGGATCGCAGACGCTCATGGGGGTGAAGGTGTCGCCGTGATAGCCGCCGCGCCAGGTGAGCAACCTGCGCTTGCCCGGCTTGCCGAGACTGCGCCAGTACTGCAGACACATCTTGACCGCGACTTCCACCGAGACCGAGCCGGAGTCGCAGAGAAAGACCTTGTCCAGGCCGGCCGGGGTGAGCTCGACGAGCAGTTCGGCCAGGCGGGCGGCCGGTTCGTGGGTGAGGCCGCCGAACATGACATGACTCATCCGGCGGGACTGCTCGAGCAGCGCGGCGTCCAGCGCCGGATGCCGGTAGCCGTGCACGGCGGCCCACCAGGAGCTCATGCCGTCGATCAGTTCACGTCCATCGGCCAGGGTCAGACGCACCCCCGACGCGCTCGCCACCACCAGCGGTTCGGTGGTGGCGGGGAAGCCGCCGTAGGGATGCCAGACGTGGGCCGCGTCGATGGCGGTGATCCGGTCCTGGGTCAGCGCTCCTGCGATGGGTGCCCCTGCGGTCGGTGCCCCTGCGGTAGGTGCCCCTGCGGTCGGTGCCCCTGCGGTAGGTGCCTCTGTGGTCGGTGCCTCTGTGGACAAGTCGGTCCTCGCGGGGTGTCGAACTCACGGGTTCTCGCCCCGGCCGGGGCGACTTGAACGATGTTCAAGTTAGCAGGACGACACGCGCCCCGGACACCGAGTCCGGTTCCGAGGTGTGACCGATGTGACGCCGGTGCACCACGACACCTACGTGAGCGCGGTTCGGCGCTACTGTCGTGTCCATGGCTCAGCCCGACCCCGCGCCAAGCGATGTGACGCCCCTCGGCACCTGGCCGGGGTCGGCGTATCCCCTTGGCGCGACCTATGACGGCGCAGGCACCAATTTCTCGTTGTTCACCGAAGTCGCCGACGCGGTCGAGCTCTGCCTCATCGATCGCGACGGCGCCGAGACCCGGATCGCGCTCGAGGAGGTCGACGGCTACGTCTGGCACGCCTATCTGCCGACGATCGGCCCCGGCCAGCGCTACGGATTCCGTGTGCACGGCCCCTACGATCCCGAGCGCGGATTGCGTTGTGATCCGAGCAAACTGCTGCTCGATCCCTACGGCAAGGCGTTCGACGGCGACTTCGACGGCGATCCGTCGCTGCACACCTACGGCCTGGACTCGCTCGGCCACACCATGACCGGTGTGGTCATCAACCCCTTCTTCGACTGGGGCGCCGACCGCCCGCCGAATCGGCCCTACCACGAGACCGTCATCTACGAAGCCCACGTCAAGGGCATGACGATGACCCATCCGGATGTGCCGGAGGAACTGCGCGGCACCTACGCGGGCATCGCGCATCCCGCGGTGGTCGAACACCTGAAGGCGTTGGGCGTCACCGCGATCGAGCTGATGCCGGTGCACCAGTTCCTGCACGACCGGATGCTGCTGGACCAAGGGCTGCGCAACTACTGGGGCTACAACAGCTTCGGTTATCTCGCCCCGCACAACGAGTACGCGGCCAGCGCGCGCGGCGGGGCCGCGGTCACCGAGTTCAAGGCGATGGTGCGGGCGCTGCACGCCGAGGGCATCGAGGTGATCCTCGATGTGGTCTACAACCACACCGGTGAGGGCAACCACCTGGGCCCGACGATCGCCTTTCGCGGCATCGACAACGCCGCCTACTACCGGCTGCTCGAGGACGATCCATCGAAGTACAAGGACTACACCGGCACCGGTAACAGTCTCAATGTGCGCCACCCGCACACCCTGCAGCTGATCATGGACTCGCTGCGCTACTGGATCGTGGACATGCACGTCGACGGCTTCCGCTTCGATCTGGCGGCGACGCTGGCGCGCGAATTGCACGACGTGGACAAGCTTTCCACCTTCTTCGATCTGGTGCAGCAGGACCCGGTGGTCAGCCAGGTCAAGCTGATCGCCGAACCGTGGGACGTCGGCGAGGGCGGCTACCAGGTCGGCAACTTCCCCGGTCTGTGGACCGAGTGGAACGGCAAGTACCGCGACACCGTGCGCGATTACTGGCGGGGCGAGCCGTCGACGCTGGGCGAGTTCGCCTCCCGGCTGACCGGTTCCTCGGACCTGTACGAGGCGACCGGCCGACGTCCCGGCGCGAGCGTCAATTTCATCACCGCCCACGACGGTTTCACCCTGCGCGACCTGGTGTCCTACAACGAGAAGCACAACGAGGCCAACGGCGAGGACAATCGCGACGGCGAGAGCCACAACCGGTCGTGGAACTGCGGTGTCGAAGGCCCCACCGATGATCCGGAGATCCTGGCGTTGCGTGCGAGGCAGCAGCGCAATCTGCTGGCCACCCTGATCCTCAGTCAGGGCACCCCGATGCTCGCGCACGGCGACGAGATGGGACGCACCCAGCAGGGCAACAACAATGTGTACTGCCAGGATTCGCCGCTGGCGTGGATGGACTGGTCACTGGCGCAGACCAATGCCGACCTGCTCGAATTCACCCGCTCGGTGATCGCGTTGCGCACCGCGCACCCGGTCTTCCGGCGCAGGCGGTTCCTGGCGGGCAGGCCGATCCGGCCCAAGCACGTCACCCACGACATCGCGTGGCTGACGCCGACGGGTGAGGAGATGACCGCGGCGGACTGGGACAGCGGCTTCGGCAAGGCCCTGACGGTGTACCTGAACGGACGCGCCATCCCCGAGCCCGGCCCGCGCGGGGAGCGCATCACCGACGATTCGTTCCTGCTGTGTTTCAACGCCCACCACGGCCCGCTCGATTTCGTGCTGCCCGGTTCGGAATACGGCCTGCGCTGGGTGGTCGAGCTGAACTGCTCGACTCCCGACGGCAGCGACGGCGAATCCTACGAGGCCGCCTCGACCCTGCCCGTGCCCGGCCGCTGCCTGCTGGTACTGCGTTGCACCGAACGACTGTGACACTGCCATGACCGTGCCCGAGACTCCCGAACTCGCCCACCGCCCCGACGTCGTCGTCGGCAGGAGCGCGGCCAGGCAGACCCCCGTCCGCAGCACCTACCGGCTGCAACTGCGCCCGGACGCGCTGACCTTCGCCGATGCCCGCGCCATCGCGGAATACCTACAGCAGCTGGGCATCTCGCATCTGTACCTGTCCCCCATCCTCACCGCGGCGCGCGGCTCCACCCACGGCTACGACGTGACCGACCCGACCACGGTGTCGGCGGCGCTCGGCGGCCCGCTCGGCCTCAAGGCGCTCTCCGACGAGGTGCGCACCCGCGGCATGGGGTTGATCGTGGATCTGGTGCCCAATCACGTCGGCGTCGCCGATCCGCGGCAGAACCCCTGGTGGTGGGATGTGCTGCGCAACGGCCGGGAGTCGGCGTTCGCGCGGTTCTTCGACATCGACTGGAGTCCGGGCAACGGCGCGGGCGGGCGGCTGACCCTGCCGGTGCTGGCCAACGAGAACGATCCGGCCGCGCTCACCGTGGACCGCACGGGGCCCGAACCCATGCTGGCGCTGCACGATCTGCGGTTCCCGATAGCGCCGGGCACCGACGGCGACAATCCGCTGCGCATCCACGACCGCCAGCACTACCGCCTGGTCAGCTGGAAGGCGGGGGTGTGCACCTATCGCCGGTTCTTCGCCGTCAGCACGCTGGCGGCGCTGCGCCAAGAGGATCGCGAGGTCTTCGACATCACCCACCGCGAGCTCGCCGCCTGGTGCGAGCACGACCTCATCGACGGTGTGCGGGTGGATCATCCGGACGGCTTGTCCGATCCGGCCGAGTACCTGGCCAGACTGCGGCAGCTGATCGGGCCGAACCGGTTGCTGCTGGTGGAGAAGATCCTCGCCAACCGGGAGCCGCTGGACCCGACCCTGCCGGTCGACGGCACCACCGGCTACGACGCACTCGCCTGGATCGGCGGAGTGCTCATCGACCCGAAGGGCGAGCAGGCGCTGACCGAACTGTCACGCCGCTTCGCCGGGCACGGCAGCGACCGGGCCTGGATCGGCGAGACCGAGCACCGCATCAAACGGGCGGTGGCCGAGAGCATTCTGGTTCCCGAACTGCGCAGGCTGGTGGCCGCGATCAAACGCGACGCGGCCGCGGAGTCCTTCGACACGCTGGCGCTGACCAATGCCGTCATCGAGGTGCTGGCGTTCATGCCGGTCTACCGGGCCGATTACACGCCGCTGGCCGGGATGACCGGCGCGGTGATCGCGGAGGTCGAGCGGCGCAACAGCGAACTGAGCGCCCCGCTGAAGGTGCTCGTGGCCGCGCTCGCGGTGGGCGCGGAGGCGGCCACGCGGTTCGAGCAGGTGTGCGGTGCGATGACGGCGAAAGCCGTGGAGGACACCATGTTCTACCGCGCCGCCCGGCTGGTGTCGCTGCAGGAGGTGGGCGGGAACCCGGCGCGGTTCGGGCATTCGGTCAACGAGTTCCATCTGGCCAATATCGAGCGGGTGCGACGCTGGCCGGCCGGGATGACGACGCTGTCCACCCACGACACCAAGCGCGGTGAGGACGTGCGGGCGCGGATCGGAGTGCTCTCGCAGGTCGCGGGAACCTGGGCGAAGTCGGTGGAGTCCTGGCTGGAGCAGACTCCCCCGCCCGACGGCGCGACCGCGTTGATGCTGCTGCAGAACATGTTCGGGGTGTGGCCGGCCGACGGGCGGCCCGCCTCCTCGGTGCCCGGCCTGCGTGAGCGGCTGCACATGTACGCGACGAAGGCGATCCGCGAGGCCGGTCTGCGCACGTCGTGGGAAGATCCCGACACCGAGTTCGAGACCGCCGTCCACGTGTGGCTGGACGCGGTGATCGACGGAGCGGTGGGCGCACAGCTCAGCGACCTCACCCACGATCTGGCCCAGCACGCCTGGTCGGATTCGCTGGCGCAGAAACTGCTGCAACTGTGCGGGCCGGGAATTCCCGATGTGTACCAGGGGTGCGAGTTGTGGGAGGACTCGCTGGTCGACCCGGACAACCGCCGTCCGGTCGACTTTCCGGCGCGCACCGGAATGTTGCAATCACTCACCGGCACACCGGCATTGGACACCACCGGCGCGGCGAAGATGTGGGTGGTGGCCTACTCGCTGTGGCTGCGCCGGGAGCGCCCGGAGTGCTTCGTCGGGGGCTCGTATCTGCCGGTGTACGCCACCGGGGAGCAGTCCGAGCGAGTGGTCGGCTTTGCCCGCGGGCGAGTCGGCGAGCCGCCGGAGGTGGTCGTGCTGGTCACCCGGCACAGCGTCGGGCTGGCCGACACCGGGTGGGGCGATACGGCGGTCGACCTGCCGCGGGGCGCGTGGACCGATCGGCTGACCGGCCACACCTTCCAGGGACGCACCCGGATCGAGCAGATCTTCGCGCGCCTGCCCGTCGCCCTGCTGGTGCGTTGAGCGCGATCGGCGTGGACTCTCCCCGCGCCGGTTTCCTCGGAGCACGTGCCGCCGATCCGTCTCGGCGGCAGGCCTTCCCGTACACCTGACCTCGATCCCGCTCGGAAACCGAGTGCTGCTCTTCGTCGAGCATCACCCGGTGAGCGGACCGACTGTGCCCGTTGCCGCGCGTGCGGTCGACGTTGTCCGTAGGCGCGGCCGGACTCTCGAGTTGCTCGTGATCGCTCAGGACCGCCTGCCGATCAGCGCTTCCGGCGTGCTGTCTCCCGAGGAGCGCGGCCGGACATCGTGGGAAATCTGTCGTGAACCCCTGTCGCCGCCCGGCGCGGCGTCACCCGGGGCAGGCGGGATGGGCTCGATCAGGCCTGCCGGGACGCGTCCGCCGAGGTCCGCACGCCACCGGCGCAGGTTGCTCGGCTGGTAGTCCTGGTCGGCGACGACCGTCGATGCCAGTCGCACCCCGTGGTCGCCTTCGACCACCGGCTTGCGCCAGGAATCCCAGTAGAAACGGCTGTGCCGGTGGGCCAGTGAGCGCAGTGTGCGCGCGACGTTGAGCACCCGGTAGCCGGGGCCGAGAGAGTCGTGCAACTTCAGGTGCTCCGCCACCTTCACGCACTGCCCGGTCAGGCAATCGACGAGACCGTCGTCGAATGCCAGTCCCTCCGCCCGAGCCTCGGCAACCATCCATCGGAAGGTGGCGTCGGACAGCCCGCACTCCGCGTAGCCGCCGCCGATATCGCTGTGCACGCCGGCGAACCAGACCTGCTTGACGCGCTCGCGGTGGCCGCGGTGCTTGATCCGGCGGTGCTTGACGTGCAACGGCACCGGCACCTGCCACAGGCAGGGCTCGAAATTGCGCCTGCGTTCGTCGAGAGCGAGCGCCTGCCGGGCGCACAGCACCCATTCCGAGAGTTTGACGTTGTGGAAGCTGTGCCGCCACGAAGTGACACCGGGGACGCCGAGCGCGCCGACGGTATCGAAGACGCCGAGGAAGTCGACCGGAGCCGACCGGCTGTGCTGCCTGCGGAAATCCTCCCACTCCTGTTCGGTCGGCGCGGATTTCCAGTTGCTCAGTCGTTTGCCGCCGAGCCTGCGGTACATCCCGAGCGCGGTCGGGTAGTGCCCGCCGATCATCGACTCGGGGCGCATCATCCCGATTCGATCGATGAGCCCGACCAGACTGCGCGCGGTGTAGGCGCCGCGGCTGAAGCCGAAGACGAAGATCTCGTCGCCGGGTTCCCAGTTGACGGCCAGCTGCCAGTAGGCGGCGGACAGGTTGGCCTCCAGGCCGAGGCCGAATGCACCGCCGATCAGGCGATCCGCGGCGAATCCGCGGGCGCCGGGACCGGAGATGTAGATGACCTGCTGACGGATCGTCGAGCCGTTCGGGCCCGGCGCTTCCATCCGCACGGTCTGCGCGATCTTCACGATATTGGACACGGTGCTGCTGTTCTCGGCCTTCCAAGTGCCGTCGCAACACACCACCAGGCGCTTCTTCATGGCTCTGAGTCTCCGTCCGACCGATGTCGAAAACCCGCGTAGTTCGCTACTCGATTCATCATGTCGCGACGAGGTCCGTGTCCACCGGAGACGCGCTCTACCTGCGTGAACAGGCTGGACGGTACCGCCGAGTACGGCCCGCCGTGGCGAGCCGTACTCGGCGGCGCGGCGCTCACGCGGCCTTGCGCAGACCCAGATACTGCAGTGCGGCGAATCCGCCCACGACCAGCGCCTGCAGCACCGCCCACACCGCGCCCACCGTGGTGAGACCGAGGACGCCCGCGGCGAGAGCAGCCACGCTGACCGCCGCCCATACGGCGTTCGTGGCGATCACGCCCCGGACCGCGGCGGTGCTGATGCGGGCGGGCAGGCCGACCACCGTCACGAGGACGGCGTAGGCGATCAGGAAGGCGCCGAGGCCGAGGGCGAGGCCGCGGTCGAGACCGAGCAGCGACTCCAGCGGCGCCGACAGTGCCAGATAGGCCAGGCCGTTGACGCCGGTGACGAGTGCGTCGGCGCGCAGCGACAGACGCAGCAGCCGGTCGCCCGAGTCGAACAGGGCGGACAGCCGGGCCGCGGGGGTGTAGGTGGTCATGATCGTCTCCTTCTCTGAAGGGGTTCGGACAGGAAGTGGCGCGGGTCAGGCGTTGGCGGGGACCTTGTCGAGGAAGCCGTAGACGCGGTCGATACGGCCCTGCGAGAGCACCGCGACATCGAAGCCGACGATCAGCGCCTCGCCGTCGGCCGGACCGAGTTCCCAGGTGAAGCGCACCTGGTCGTGGTGGGCATCGACCGGCCCGGACAACCGGAACACCAGTCCGGGGAACTGCGACTGCACCGCCGCGATGCCCGCGTCGATGGCGTCACGGCCGGTGAGGTCCATCAGCGGGTCGACGTAGCCGGGGGTCTCGGTGAAGACCCGCCCGACGGCCGCTCGGCGGGCCGCGGCGTCGGTGGTGTTCCAGATCTCCAGGTACTGCGCGACCAGGTCGTTCATGGTGTTCTCCTCGTGGGCTCTTCCGGTGGGTACGGAACAAACGGTAGGGACGGGGAGGGGGTCGCCGAATCTGTCGCCTATAGGTACTTTTCGGCCGCGCGGTAGGTAGCCGGTTACGGTGAACCGGTGCTGTACGGACGCGAGAGCGAGCAGGCACGCATCGATCAGCTGCTCGGTGATGCGCGGGCCGGGCGCAGCGGGGCGTTGGTGCTGCGCGGTGAACCCGGAGTCGGTAAGTCGGCGCTGCTCGATCACGCGGCGGCGCAGGGGCTGGTGACGGTCCGCAGCGCGGGGGTGGAGTCCGAGGCGGAACTGCCGTTCGCCGGGTTGCACCTGCTGGCGCGTCCGGCCGCGCCGCTGATCGAGCGATTGCCCGAGCGGCAGCGGAAGGCGCTGCTCGGCGCGTTCGGCGTCGGCGACAGCGGGCCCGGCGATCGGCTGCTGATCGGACTCGCGGTGCTGTCGCTGCTCGCCGAGGAAGCCATCGAGCATCCGGTGCTGTGCCTGATCGACGACGCGCACTGGCTCGACCGCGCCACCGCCGAGGCCCTGCTGTTCGCTGCCAGGCGACTCGACGCCGAGGGCGTGGCGATCCTTTTCGCCACCCGCGCCGGACCGGAGGATTTCCCCGCGCCCGGCCTGCCCGAACTCCTCGTCGGACCGTTGCGCCACGAGTCGGCCGCCGCCCTGCTCGACGAACTCGAGCCCGATCTCGCACCGGACCTGCGGATGCGCGCGCTGGGCGCGGCGGCGGGGAATCCGCTCGCCCTGCGCGAGTTGCCCGCCGTGCTCGCGGCGAGCGCACCGGACGAGGGGCCGAATCCGCTGCCGTTGACCCAACGCCTGCACGTCGCCTTCCATGGTCAGGTGAGCCGGTTGCCCTCGGCGACACAGTCGTTGCTGCTGGTGGCCGCCGCGGCCGGAACCACCGAGATCGGCCCGGTCCTCACCGCGGCGGCGAGACTCGGGACCACGCCCGCCGATCTGGGGCCTGCCGAGGAACTCGGCCTGATCGCAGTCGACGGTCACCACCTGCGGTTGCGACACCCCCTGCTGCGCTCGGCGATCTATCGGGGCGCGCCGTTGAGTTCACGACTGGCCGCGCATCGCGCACTCGCCGACACCATGACCGAACCCGACCGAGCCGACCTGCGGTCGTGGCATCTGGCGAGCGCGGCCACCGGCCCCGACGAGCAGATCGCGATCGCGCTGGAGGACACCGCGGAGCGAGCGCGCCTGCGCAGCGGTCATCACGGGGCGGTCGCTGCCTACGCACGCGCGGCCGCGCTGAGCACCGATCAGCAGGCCCGCGTCCGCAGGCTGGTGCTGGCCGCCGAAACCGCCGCCGAGGCAGGCCTTTTCGAGTCCGCCATGAATATCTCGGCGCGGGCGGCCGCGCAGACGAGCGACCCGCTGCTGTCGGCCCGGCTCGACCTGGTCCACGGCAGCGCGGAGTTCGGCACCGGGCAGCATCTCGCGGCTCATCGCCGTCTGCTGGCCGCCGCCGACGTGATCTCGACCCGGCAGCCGTCGCTGGCCGCGCGCATCCTGACCCAGGCGGTGCACGCCGCCTGGTACCTCGGGGAAGGCGAACTCGCGCAGACCGATTCGCGCCTGCGCGCACTGAGCCTGGACGACGCGGAGCCGGCCGCGCCGATCCTGCGTTGGGTGCTCGCCGGTCTGTACGGCCGATCCACAGGTGATCTGCGGGCGGCGGCAGGCGCGGCAGGCAGTCCGCGCGATCTCGTCCTGCTGTGCGGCGCCGGACTGGTGCCCGGGCACGACGATCAGGTCCGTGACCTGGCGGCGGAACTCGTCGCCCGGTGTCGGGAGGAGGGCCGGATCGGGCTGCTGCCGCCGCTGCTGTTCTTCCTGGCCGAGGCGGAGACCTTCCTGGGCCGCCCTCGCGAAGGGTTCGTCATCGCGACCGAAGGAGCGCGGATCGCCGACGATATCGGGCAGCGACACTGGGTCAGCCAGTTGACGGCGTTCCTCGCCTACCTCGCGGCGCTCGACGGACATGCCGAAGACTGCTCGGCCGCGGTCGAGCGTGCGCTGGCGGAGCAGTTCGGCGGGCCGAGCGCCGCGGGCGCGACCTGGTGCCAGGCCGCGCTGGGCATGCTGGCACTGGGGCTCGGCCGGGTGGACGAGGCGATCGGCCGGTTCAGCGCGCTCACCGTCGAACCGGCGCGCCACCAAGTGGTGGGTTTGCGTTCGCTGCCCGATCTGATCGAGGCCGCCGTCCGCCTCGGCGATCGGGAACTCGCCGGTGGCGCCCTGATCCGGTTGAGCCGGTGGGCCCGCGATTGCGGTCAGCCCTGGGTGCGCGCACTGGAACAGCGGAGCCGGGCGCTGATCGCCGAGGGGCCCGAGGCCGGGGAGTTGTTCGAGGCCGCGCTCGGCTCGCGACCGCGGCCGTTCGAGGAAGGGCGCACCCGTCTGCTCTACGGGGAATGGTTGCGTCGCGCCCGGCGCAAGACCGAGGCGCGCACCCAGCTGCGCACGGCGCAGGAGATCTTCGCCGGGCTGGGCGCGAGCCCGTGGGCCGAGCGCGCCGAGGTCGAGCTGAGGGCGCTCGGCGAGGGTGGCGCGGCGCGGCCGGGTTCAGGGCCACAGGCGGCACTGACGCCGCAGGAATTGCAGATCGTCCGGCTGGCCGCGCGGGGCATGTCCAACCGGGACATCGCCGCGTACCTGTTCCTGAGTCCGAGGACGGTAGGCCATCACCTGTACAAGGCGTATCCGAAACTCGGCGTCGCCTCGCGCGGCGAACTGGCCGCGCTCTCGCTCGAGGCGGATTGATCGTTCTCCGCCCCAGCGCTCTGTCGTGGCTCAGCGCTCGATCGATGTCGCGGCCGGGGACGCCGGGGACGAGGTAGGCCACGCGCACCGACGCCGCGGCGGCCGCCGCCAGCACCGCCACCTGAGCCGAGCCGGTGATCAAGCCGAGTACCAGCGCGATCGCCAGTCCGGCGACCACGGCCTCCAGCTTGTACACCGGCCACGCGCTGCCCGCGATTTCGACGGTGGGATGGTGAACCGTTGCCATGTGTTCAGGGTACGCGCGCGGAAAAGTTCGGGCTACCGAACTCATCGTGATCGGGAACACCCGCCAGGGCGCGACGGTTGTCGCAGTCATGCCATTGACCGGAGAATACGCACCGAGCCCGTCCGACTGGGCGCGCGAGCAGGCCGAGACCTACGAGAATTCCGGCGGTACCGAGGCCGCGACCCTGCAGGGCAAGCCGATCATCGTCCTGACCACCAAGGGCGCCAAGACCGGCAAGCTGCGCAAGACCCCGCTCATGCGCATCGAGCACGGCGGGGAGTACGCGGTCGTCGCCTCGCTGGGCGGCGCCCCGAAGCATCCCGTCTGGTACCACAACATCAAGGCCGAACCGCACGTCGAATTGCGCGACGGCGAAGCTGTCGCCGACTACACCGCGCGTGAGGTCACCGGCGAGGAGAAGAAGGTGTGGTGGGAGCGGGCCGTGGAAGCCTGGCCCGATTACGCCGAGTACCAGAAGAAGACCTCCCGCGAGATCCCCGTTTTCGTGCTGACACCGCGCTGACCACGGCTATCACCGCTGCCACCCGCCGAGCGCGCCATGATCGGCGGGTGGCAGCATAGTCGGGTGACCAATCCTCTGGAACTCGCAGATTCCCCGTCCTCATCTCGCGGTGTCCTCAGCGCCGACGAGATCGACGCCGCGGCGAAGCGAATTTCCAGCGTCATCGAGCCCACCCCGCTCCAGTTCAGCCCGCGCCTGTCCGCGGCGACCGGAGCGAAGGTCTACCTCAAGCGCGAAGACCTCACCCCTGTTCGCTCCTACAAGCTGCGCGGCGCCTACAACCTCGTCGTGCAACTCGACGAGCAGGAGCGCGCGGCCGGCGTGGTGACCGCGAGCGCGGGCAACCACGCGCAGGGCGTGGCCTTCGCCTGCCAGGCGATGGGCATCCAAGGCCGGATCTACGTGCCGACCACCACCCCGAAACAGAAGCGCGACCGGATCCGGGCGCACGGTGGCGACTTCGTCGAGCTCATCGCGGTCGGCGACACCTATGATGCCGCCGCTGCCGCCGCTGCCGCCGACGTCGAGCGCACCGGGGCGACGATGGTCCCGCCGTTCGACGATGCGCGCACCGCCGCAGGTCAGGGCACCGTGGCCGTGGAGATCCTCGAGCAGCTCGACTCGCCCCCCGATCTGGTCGTCGTCCCGGTCGGCGGTGGCGGTTGCCTGGCTGGCATCGGCACCTACCTGCGGGAGCGCTCGCCGAAGACAGCCATCCTGGCCGCCGAACCGGCCGGCGCGGCGTCCATGTCCGCGGCACTCATCGCGGGCGGGCCGGTGACGCTGCCGGAGATCGACCCGTTCGTCGACGGCGCGGCGGTCCGCCGGATCGGCGATCTGCCCTATGCCGCGGTGACCGGGTTCGGCGGCCGGGTCGTCAGCCACGGGTCGCTGCCGCTGCTCACCGCTGTCGAATCCCCGCCCGGCACCGGCGGATTCCGCCTCCTCCAGGTGGACGAGGGCGCCATCTGCACGGCCATGCTCGAGCTCTACCAGAACGAGGGCATCATCGCCGAACCGGCGGGCGCGTTGGCGGTCGCGGCCCTGGCCGAGCTGGAGGTCCCCGCGGGCGCGACGGTGGTATGCCTGGTGTCCGGGGGCAACAACGATGTCTCCCGCTACGGCGAGATCATCGAGCGTTCCCTGGTGCACCAGGGCCTCAAGCACTACTTCCTGGTGGACTTCCCGCAGGAGCCCGGCGCGCTGCGCCGGTTCCTGGACGAGGTGCTCGGCCCGGACGACGACATCACCCTGTTCGAATACGTCAAGCGCAACAACAGGGAGACCGGGGCGGCGCTGGTCGGTATCGAACTGGGCACCGCGGACGGACTGGCGCCGCTGCTCGAACGCATCGCCGCCTCGCCGTTGCGATGCACTCGCCTGGAGCCGGGCAGTCCCGCCTACCGCTACCTCACCTGATCGCCGCGACGGATCAGGCTGCGCGGCGCAGGGGTTCGGGCGTACCGCGACCGGCGCCGCGCAGACTGTTGACGATCAACGGCAGCAGCCACACCGCGATGATCTGGTCGGCGGCGAGCTGCCCGAGCGAGAACCGGTTGTGCACGAATCCGATCGACAGGCCTTGACGCGGATCGGCCCAGCCGAAGCTGCCGCCGAGGCCGATGTGGCCGATGCCGTTGTGCGCGCCCGGCACCGGCATCGAGTGGTAGCCCAGGTGCCACATCATCGGCAGGTAGAACAGCGCGCGATCGACGTGGTAGGTCCGCACCTTGCCGATCTCGCGCACCGTCGCCTCCGACAGGTAGCGGTTACCGCCGACCATGCCCCGGCAGGCCAGCGCGTCGTAGACGCCGGCCAGCGCCGACGCGGTGGCCACGGCATTGCCCGCGCCTAGTTCGGTGCGCAGGATCGGCGGCATGTCGCCTGCGAAGATGCTGTGCGCGCCGGGCAGGAACAGGCAGCGCACCGCCGCGCCCAGCGGTCCGGGCAGCCGCTGACCATGGCCGAGCAGCGCGCTACCGAGCGGCGTGCCGAGCGCGTCGAACTGGCTGCCCGCCAGTGGCGCGTACTTCGTGATCGATCCGGTCGGCGGATGTCCCAGGTGCAGACCATCGATCGCCAGCGGCTCGGTGACCTCGGTGCGGAACAGTTCGCCCATGCCCTTGCCGGTGATCCGCCGTGCCAGGCCCGCGAGCAGCCAGCCGTAGGTGATGGCGTGGTAGGTGGGCCTGCCGAGCAGCCGGTCGGGCTTCGCCGCGGCCAGCCGGTTTTCCATCTCCTCGTGGTCGAGCACATCGCTCATAGCCGCGGCCAGCGGGGACAGGGTCGACAGGCCCGCACTGTGCGTCATGACCTGGGCGACGGTGATGCGGGACTTGCCGTTGGCCGCGAACTCCGGCCAGTACTCGGCGACCGGCGCACCATAGTCGAGTTCGCCACGATCGGCGAGCCGGTGGATGACCATCGAGGTGATGCCCTTGGTAGCCGAGAACACGATGGTGCCGGTGTTCTCGGTCCACGGTTCGGTGCCCGCGTCGCCGGTCCAGACGTCGATGAGCGGAACCCCGTGCCGGTGCACCGACAGCGCCGCGCCCGCTCCGGGGCGGCTACCGAAGCTCCGGCCGAAGACGCGCAGCAGTCGTTCGAATCCTGGGACTGCGCTACCGCGCACCGAAGCGTCGTTGCTCATCACTCCACGGTAATGGTGCCCACTGGTAACGGCAATAAGTTGTGGGATCGTTACCGTTCGCCCTCGGGTAGATCGGCCAGCACCACGAACGAATGCGCGGGCACGGTCGTCCCGGTCGGGCCCAATGTGGGCGGGTCCCAGTACAGCAGGCTGCGACCGGTGATCGGCACGGTCACCGCATCCTCGGACAGATTGCACACCAGGCGGGCGCTGCCCCGATGCAGCACGATCCAGCGGGCGTGCTCGTCGAAATCGACCCGGACATGCCGCAACGACGGGTCGACCAGGTCGGGATGGTCGCGCCGCAACGCCAGCAGCGCCCGGTAGCAGGCCAGCAGTCGCGCGTGCTCGGGTTCCGCCCGCTCCGCCCAGTCCAGCTTCGACCGGGCGAAAGTGGCGGGGTCCTGCGGATCGGGCACCTCGTCGGCGGTCCAGCCGTGCTCGGCGAATTCGGCCTTGCGCCCGACCGCGGTGGCCGCGCCGATCTCCGGGTCGGTGTGGGAGGTGAAGAACTGGAAGGGAGTGCGCGCGCCCCATTCCTCGCCCATGAACAGCATCGGTGTGAAGGCCGAGCACAGCACCAGGGCGGCCTTGATCGCCAACTGCCCGCCGGTGAGGTACTCGCTCGGCCGGTCGCCGAGAGCGCGATTGCCGACCTGGTCGTGGTCGCAGGTGAACGCGACCAGACGGAATCCCGGCACCAGCGAGCGGTCCAGCGGGGCGCCGTGGGTGCGGCCGCGGAAGCTGGAATAGGTCCCGGCGTGGAAGAAGCCGCGCGTCAGGGTCTGGGCCAGGCAGGCGAGGCTGCCGAAGTCGGCGTAGTAGCCCTGCCGCTCCCCCGACACCGCGGTGTGCACGGCGTGGTGCAGATCGTCGTTCCACTGACCGTCGAGCCCGTAACCGCCCGCCGCGCGCGGGGTGATCAGCTTCGGGTCGTTGAGGTCGCTCTCGGCGATCAGGGTCAGCGGCCTGCGCACGTGCGCCGACAGCCGTTCGGTCTCCGCCGCGAGTTCGGCCAGCAGGTGGGTGGCCGTGCGGTCGGCCAGCGCGTGCACCGCGTCCAGGCGCAGTGCGTCGATATGGAAGTCGCGCAGCCAGCGCAGCGCGTTGTCGAGCACGAACCGGCGCACGTGATCCGAACCCGGCCCGTCCAGGTTCACGCTCTGCCCCCAGGTGTTGCGCCCCTCGCTCAGATACGGCGCGAACCTCGGCAGGTAGTTCCCCGACGGCCCGAGATGGTTGTAGACGACGTCCAGGCACACCGCCAGGCCCTTGGCGTGACAGGCGTCCACGAACCGCTGCAACCCGTCCGGCCCGCCGTAGCCTTCGTGCACCGTGTACCAGAGCACCCCGTCGTACCCCCAGTTGTGCGTGCCGTCGAAGCCGTTCACCGGCATCACCTCGACGACCGTCACCCCCAGCCCGACCAGATGATCCAGTCGCTCGATCGCCGCGTCGAACGTGCCCTCCGGCGTGAACGTCCCGATGTGCAGCTCGTAGAACACCGCCCCCGCCAGCGTCCGCCCGGTCCACCCCTGATCCGTCCACACGCCCGGATCCAGTTCGTGCACCATCGACCGCGCGTGCACCCCGTCCGGCTGCCGTGGCGAGCGCGGGTCGGGCAATACCGTCGGATCGTCGTCCAACAGGAACCCGTACCTCGCCCCCTGCCCCGCGTCGACCCGCGCTCGCCACCACCCGTCCGGCGATCGCGTCATCGCGTGCACGACCCCGTCGACCTCCACCCGAACCGACTCCGGCCGGGGCGCCCACACCTCGAACACCGTCACCGCGCCAGCATCCCACGGGCGGGCGAGCTATTCATCCCGGCGGATAGGCGGACGAATGCGTCTGGTGATGGCGCTCTGCACCGCCACACTGTCACTGTCGGGATGCCTCATCGCGCTGCCGGATCCTCCGAAGGCCGAGGGAGTGCGCCGGAGTGCCGTCCTCGAACCATCCTGACCGCGGTCGCTCGGGGCCTCTCGATCACGGCGACGAGTATGGCGTCGACCCGACGGACCTGAGAGAGTGAACGCATGGGCTGGTATGACGACCACGTGGTTCCCCGGTTGGTCAACTGTGCGTGCGGGATGCAGGCCAACGATCGGTATCGGGCGCGGACCTGCGCGGGACTGCGGGGGCGAGTCGTGGAAATCGGGTTCGGGTCGGGGTTGAACGTGCCGTTCTATCCGGCGGCGGTGGAGTCTGTCACCGCCGTGGAGCCGTCGGATCGCGGTTGGCAGATGGCTGCGGAGCGGGTCGTGGCTTCGCGGGTGCCGGTGGAGCGGGCGGGGCTGGACGGAGCGGCGTTGCCGTTCGACGACAACAGTTTCGATGCGGCGTTGTCGACGTGGACGATGTGCACGATTCCGCAGATCGAGACGGCGCTCGCGCAGGTGCGGCGGGTGCTGGCGCCGGGCGGGTCGCTGCACTTCGTGGAGCACGGACTGGCGCCGGATCCGAAGGTGCAGGTCTGGCAACATCGGCTCAACCCGATCGAGAAGGCGATCGCGGGAGGCTGCAATCTGAACCGCGACATCCCGAGATTGTTGCGCGACAACGGGTTCGAGATCCGCGAACTGGATGCGTTCTACGCTCCGGGGCCCAGGTTCATGACCGCCTTGTCACTCGGCGTGGCTACCCCGCGTTGACAGCCGCGAGCCGCCGGCCCCCGGGCCGGCGGCTCGGTCCGCGGACGATCTCAGCGGATCTCGACCCGCAGGGTGTAGGTGGCGTTGCCGCGCTCCGCGCTGACGTTCACCGCGTACATGCCGTCCAGCGGCAGCGGGAGCGTCGCGGCATCGGCCTCGTACACCTCGACCGTGCCGTCCGGTCCGGTGACGGAGACGACGGCGTTGTTCTCGACGGAGGTGAGCCAGACCTCGAGCCACTGGCCGCCACGCGCCTCGAGCACGTAGGTGTCGGACTCGCCGCGGATCACGGCGCCGTCGATGACCGCGCCGCTGGTGCCGGGCGCGAAGTGGATCTGAGTGAAGACGCCTTGGGCATGGGCGAGGCCCGAGCCCGCCAGTCCGATGACAAGGGTTGCGGCGGCGGTGGTGAGAGCGGTGCGGAAGGTGCGCGAGAGAGCAGGCATCATCGGGTTCCGTTACTCGAGAAGGGGTGTCGGACATCAGCGAGTCTGAGCGAGGCCGCTTGTCGAGCGCTTAACATCCGCCGAAGAACAGTCGTGGACTGTCAGCTGCTCAGGCAGCTCGGGCCGAGCAATGCCTTCAGATCGCCGAAGAGCGCCGAAGACGGCGAAACCCGCAGGCTGTCGGAGACTTTCAGCAGCGTCGTCTTCTCCCTGGCTCCGACGTGGCGCAGATGCACGTCGGAGGTGCCGGGATGACGCGACAGCACGCGCTTGAGCTCGCCGATCTTATCCGGGGTGCACATACGGGTGGTGAGGGTGACCGCCAGCGGTTTGGCCACGCCGATGGCGGACAGGTCGGGAACGGCGAGGTCGTTGGCGATCAGCGAGATTCGGTCGTCACGGATCGAGACCCTGGCTTTGACCAGCACCACGGCGTCCTCGACCACGTCGGCGCCGTAGACGGAATACGCCTGTGGGAAGAACAGCACCTCGATGCCGCCGGTGAGATCCTCGAGCTGGGCCGAGGCCCAGGCCAGACCGTTCTTGTTGATGCGCCGGTTCACCGAGGCGAGGATGCCGCCGAGAGTCACCTGGGCGCCGTCCTTGACGTCGCCTTCCAGGATGGCCGGGATCTGGGTGTCGGCCTGGGCGGCCAGCACGTGCTCGACGCCGTTGAGCGGATGCCCGGAGACGTAGAGGCCCAGCATCTCTCGCTCCAAGGCCAGTTTGTGCTTGGACTCCCACTCCTCGTCGGGCACCTTCACATTGAAGATGCTGGTCACCGACTCGTCGGCGTCCATGCCGCCGAACAGGTCGAACTGGCCGATGGCCTCGGCCTTCTTGGTCGACATCACCGCGTCGATGGCGTCGGAGTGGACGAGCAGCAGGCCCTTGCGCGGATGCCCGAGAGAGTCGAAAGCGCCTGCCTTGATGAGGGATTCGGTGACCTTCTTGGTGCAGGCGATGGCGTCGATCTTGTTCAGGTAGTCGGAGAAGTCGGTGAACTTCGACTTCTCCTTGCGGGCGGCGATGATCGAGGCCACCACGTTCGTGCCGACGTTGCGGACCGCGCCGAGGCCGAAGCGGATGTCCTTGCCGACGGAGGCGAAGTTCTGCTCGGACTCGTTGACGTCCGGCGGGAGCACGGTGATGCCGAGGCGACGACAGTCCGAGAGGTAGACCGCGGCCTTGTCCTTGTCGTCGCCGACGGAGGTGAGCAGGCCCGCCATGTATTCGGCCGGGTAGTTGGCCTTGAGGTAGGCGGTCCAGTAGGAGATCAGACCGTAGGCGGCGGCGTGCGATTTGTTGAACGCGTAGCCGGCGAACGGGAGGATGGTGTCCCACAGCGCCTTGATGGCGGCCTTCGAATACCCGTTGGCCTGCATGCCCTCCTCGAAGCCCTCGAACTCCGCGGCCAGCACCTCGGCCTTCTTCTTACCCATCGCGCGGCGCAGGATGTCTGCTCGTCCGAGCGAGTACCCGGCGACCTTCTGCGCGACGTGCATGATCTGCTCTTGGTAGACGATCAGACCGTAGGTCTCGCCGAGGATCTCCTTCAACGGCTCGGCCAGCTCCGGATGGATCGGCTTGACCTCTTGCCTGCCGTTCTTGCGGTCGGCGTAGTCGTTGTGGGCGTTCATGCCCATCGGGCCGGGGCGGTACAGCGCGCCGACGGCCACGATGTCCTCGAACGCGGTCGGCTGCATACGGCGCAGCAGGTCGCGCATGGGGCCGCCGTCGAGCTGGAACACGCCGAGGGTGTCGCCTCGGGAGAGCAGCTCGTAGGTCGCGGCATCGTCGAGCGGCAGGGTGTCCATGTCCAGCTCGATGCCGCGGTTGGCCTTGATGTTGTCCAGCGCGTCACCGATGACGGTAAGGTTGCGCAGACCGAGGAAGTCCATCTTGAGCAGGCCGATGGCCTCACACGACGGGTAGTCCCAGCCGGTGATCAGCGCGCCGTCCTGCGGCCGCTTCCACAGCGGGATCGCCTCCATCAGCGGATCACAGGACATGATGACCGCGCAGGCGTGCACGCCCGCGTTGCGGATCAGGCCCTCGAGACCGCGCGCGGTCTCGTAGATCTTGGCGATGTCGGGGTTGTTGTTGATGAGCTCGCGGACCTCGGCGGCTTCCTTGTACCGCTCGTGATCGGGATCGGTGATGCCCGAGACCGAGATGTCCTTGGCCATGATCGGCGGCGGCAGCGCCTTGGTGATCTGGTCGGCGATGGCGAAGCCCGGCTGGCCGAACAGGACTCGCGCCGAGTCCTTGATCGCGGCCTTGGTCTTGATGGTGCCGAAGGTGATGACCTGCGCGACCCGGTCGGTGCCCCACTTCTCGCTCGCGTAGCGGACCATCTCACCGCGACGGCGATCGTCGAAGTCGATATCGATGTCGGGCATCGACACGCGCTCGGGGTTGAGGAACCGCTCGAAGAGCAGACCGTGCGGCAGCGGGTCGATATTGGTGATGCCGAGCGCGTAGGCGACCAGCGAACCGGCCGCCGAGCCGCGGCCGGGACCGACGCGGATACCCACCTCGCGCGCGTGATTGATCAGGTCGCCGACCACCAGGAAGTAGGCCGGGAAGCCCATCTCCAGAATGACGCCGATCTCGTAGGCGGCGCGCTCGACGTACTCACGCGGCGGGCCGTCGGGGAACCGGCGCCGCAATCCGAGATCGACTTCGTGACGCAGCCAGCTCGCCTGATCGTGGCCCTCGGGCACCGGGAAGATCGGCATCCGGTCGCGGTGGGTCCACACCTCGTCGTAGGACTGCACGCGCTCGCCGATGAGAACGGTGTTGTCGCAGGCGCCGGGCACTTCGGCGTCCCACAGCGCGCGCATCTCCTCGGCCGACTTCAGGTAGTAGCCGTCACCGTCGAATTTGAAGCGGGTCGGATCGGAGAGCGTCTTGCCGGTCTGGATGCACAGCAGCGCCTCGTGATTGGTCGACTGATCCTTGGTGACGTAGTGGCAGTCGTTGGTGGCCAGCGGCCGGATCCCGAGCTTGCGCCCCACCTCGAGCAGGCCCTCGCGAACCCGTCGCTCGATGGACAACCCGTGGTCCATCAGCTCGAGGAAGAAATTGTCCTTGCCGAAGATCTCCTGCCACTTCGCCGCGGCTTCCAGCGCCTCGCGATCGTGGCCGAGGCGCAGGCGGGTCTGGACCTCGCCGGAGGGGCAGCCGGTGGTGGCGATGATGCCTTCGGCGTGCTCGGCGATGATCTCCTCGTCCATACGCGCCCACTTGCCCAGCTGGCCCTCGAGGGAGGCGAGGCTGGACAGCTTGAACAGGTTGTGCAGACCGGTCGCGTTCTCGGCGACCATCGTCATGTGGGTGTAGGCACCGGAGCCGGAGACGTCGTCGCTCTTCTGGCTGGGATCGCCCCACTGCACGCGCTTGGTGTCGAACCGGGAGGCGGGCGCGATATAGGCCTCGATGCCGATGATCGGCTTGATCCCGGCCTTCTTCGCCGAGTTGTAGAACTCGCTGGCGCCGTACATGTTGCCGTGGTCGGTCATGCCGACGGCCGTCATACCCAGCCGGTTGGCCTCGCTGAACAGCGGAGAGATCTTCGCCGCGCCGTCGAGCATCGAGTACTCGGTGTGGTTGTGCAGGTGAACGAACGATCCGGACGAGGCGGCCAAGACGATTCATCCCTCCCATGGGTCGCGGCGGGGGTCGGGCACTGAGTCTAAGCCGACCGAGGGACAGGATTTCCCACCGCCACACGCCCGCGCGGTGGGCGCCCGCGCGTCACCTGGTCGGGGCTGCGCGTGTCGCGAGGAAGATCACCTTCACCGCGCACGGGGCCGTTGTCGAGCGGGGTGGACGACGCGCTGCCCGATCGGCCGGTGCGGCGTCGCACCCCGCGCGGATAATCAGGCCATGCTCGGGCGAGGTCGTGGGGTGAGGCGGTGACAGCGGGCGGTGTGGCCGTGCTCGTGGTCGCGGCGCTGGCGCTGGCGTTGCTGGTGTGGCTGCGCACGCGGCGGGTGGTGACCACGCCTGCCGAACGGGCGGTGCACACGGCGCTGCACACCGCGTCGCTGGCCGCGGTGCCGTTGCGGCGCGGGCTCACCGATGACTCGGCGCAGGAGGCCGCCCCGCATCTGCGCGCGCTGACGAGCGCGGCGGCACTGGGGGTGGCCGACGCGGACGGCACGGTGCTGGCATGGGACGGGCCGCACGGCGATCTGGCCGACGAGTTCGCCGACGCCGCCCGTCGCGCGATCGCCGGGGAGCGCCCGGTCCTGGTCAGCAGGCCGGGGCCGGAGCACAGCGCGCGCACGCTGGTGGCGCAGCCGCTGCTGATCGACAACGGCCCCGTGGCGGGGGCGCTCGGCATCGTGACCGGGGACAAACCGGGACCGGGGATGCTCGGTGCGCTGGCGGAAGTGGCCCGGTACGCGTGCGGGCAGCTGGAGCTGGCCGAACTCGACGCCTCGCGAGCCCGGCTGGACCGCGCCGAGGTACGGGCCCTGCGGGCGCAGATCAGTCCGCATTTCATCTACAACGCGCTGAACACCATCGCCTCGTTCGTGCGCACCGATCCGGGCCGCGCCAGGGAACTGATCCTGGAGTTCGCCGACTTCACCCGCTACTCTTTCCGCGCCGCGGGCGAGTACACGGTGCTGTCGGAGGAACTGCGCAATATCGAGCGCTACCTGGCGCTCGAGCGGGCGCGGTTCGGCGAGGCGCTGCAGGTGCGGCTGCTGATCGCGCCGGAGGTGCTCGGCGTGGTGCTGCCGTTCCTGGCGTTGCAGCCGCTGGTCGAGAACGCGGTGCGGCACGGGATCGCGGGCAGGCCGGGCGGCGGGGTCATCACCATCGAGGCGAGCGACGCGGGCACCGACTGCCTGATCAGCGTCGAGGACGACGGCGCGGGCATGGATCCGGAACTGCTGCGATCGGGCGCGCTGGACGCGATCGCCCACGGGCCCGCGGGGGCGAGCGAGGCCGCGCACGTCGGGCTGTCCAATGTCGACGACCGGCTGCGGGCGGCCTTCGGTAACGACTACGGCCTGGTGGTGGAGACCGCGCCGGGCGCGGGCACCAAGGTCAGCCTGCGCGTGCCGAAGTTCCGGGCCGGGGTGCGGGCATGAGGCGGACCGGCCCCGCCGCCGTCGGTCCACCCCCTACGATGGACGAACCGTGATCGAGGGACCGACCGTGACGCAGCGGACCGATGGCTCGGCGGGCGCACTGCGGGTGCTCGCCGTCGACGACGAGCAGCCCGCCTTGGACGAGCTCGTGTATCTGCTGCGCACCAGACCGGAGATCGGCGAGATCCACGCCGCGAACGAGGCCACCGGCGCGCTGCGCCTGCTGCGCACGCACCAGGTCGACGCGGTCTTCCTCGACATCGACATGCCGGGACTGGACGGCATGGAGCTCGCTGGCATCCTCGGCGAATTCGCCCATCCGCCCGCGGTGGTGTTCGTGACCGCGCACGACGACCGCGCGGTCGGCGCGTTCGACCTGGGCGCGCTGGACTATCTGCTCAAGCCGCTGCGCGAGGCCAGGCTGGCCGCGGCGGTCCGCCGGATCGTGCAGGCGCGCGCCACCGGGCCACGCCCGGACGAGCCGCGCCAGGATCCCAACGAGGTCATCCCGGTGGAGCTCGGCGGGGTCACCACGCTGGTCGACCGCGCCACCGTGAGCTGGGTGGAGGCCGACGGCGACTACGCCCGTCTGCACACCACCGCCGGGTCGCATCTGGTCAGGATTCCGCTCTCGGCGCTGGAATCCCGCTGGGAGAACGCCGGTTTCCTGCGCGTGCACCGCTCCTATCTGGTGGCGTTGCGGCTGGTGACCGGGTTGCGGACGGTCGGCAACAGCACCCTGGTGTGCCTGCGCGGCGAGGGCGAGGCGGCGGCGGTGGAGCTGCCGGTGGCGCGACGGCAGGTGCGCGAATTGAAACAGCGGCTGGTGCTCGGCCCACGGCACACGCGACCGAAGCCGAACGGGCCGAGCCGGTGAACGCGCCGCGGCACCGAGGTGACCGGGGCGATGCGACGCCGACTGCCGAGCCCGCACCGACGACCGGCCTGTCGGGTGTGGGCGGGGTCGGGCCGACGAACGGCGCGGCAGGAGCACCGTCGTGACGGGGCCGGTGAAACCCCAGCGCGAGCGCGTGGTGCTGGCGCGTCGGCAGGGCGCGCGGCGAGTGCTCACCCGGGGCGAGATGGTCGAGCAGACCGAGATCGGCGAAGCGCTGATCGACGGGCTGATCCGTGCGCAGCTCGGGCTCGCGGTGCGCTGCGCGCTGGTGTCGGTGCTGGTGCTCGGCTCGCTGCCGCTGCTGTTCACCGCCACCGCGCTCGGTTCGGCGAAGGTGGCGGGGATCCATCTGCCGTGGCTGGTGCTGGGCGTCCTGGTCTTTCCGGCGCTGATGGCGGTCGGCAGGCTGTATGTGCGCTGGGCCGAACGCAACGAGTCCGACTTTCTCGACGTGACGCGGGACTGACGTGCAGGCGCAGGCACTGACGGTGGCGGCGCTGCTGCTGGCGGCGATCGCCACGGTGTCGATCGGCGCGTACGGAGTCCGGCTGGCGCGCACCACGTCCGACTTCCTGGTCGCCTCGCGCAGTGTCGGGCCGGGCTGGAATGCCGCCGCCATCTCCGGTGAATACCTTTCGGCGGCCTCGTTCCTCGGGGTGGCCGGGCTGATCGCCAAATACGGCGCGGACGCGCTGTGGTACCCGGTGGGCTTCACGGCGGGCTATCTCGGGCTGCTGATGTTCGTGGCCGCGCCACTGCGCCGGTCCGGCGCCTATACGGTGCCCGACTTCGCCGAGTTCCGGCTGGGCTCGCTGACCTTGCGCAGACTGGCCGCCGTGGTGGTGGTGCTGGTGTGCGCGGTGTATCTGATCCCGCAGTTCCAAGGCGCCGGGCTGACGCTGCGGATCCTGCTCGGGGTGCCGGGCTGGGTCGGCGCGCTGGCGGTGGGTGCCATCGTGATCGCGAACGTGGCCGGTGGCGGGATGCGCTCGATCACGCTGGTGCAGGCGTTCCAGTACTGGTTGAAGCTGACGGCCGTGGCTCTGCCCGCGCTGGTGCTGTTCGGCCACTTCCTCGGCACGCCCCGCGAGATCGGCACGGCCGCGCCGCCGGTGGTGGCCGAGCAGACCACGGTGGAGGTCACCACCGATGTCCTCGTGCAGGTGTCCGCACCTCAGCAGGTCACCATCACCGGCCGCCTGGACGGCCTGCCGGTGGACGGTGTGGCGGTGCTCGCACCCGGCCGCCACGAGCTGGCCGCCGACACCGAGCTGGTGCTGCCCGCGGGTGCGACGGTGCCGGTCGTCGCGGGCGCGCCCGCCGACGGCGCGAGCTGGCTGCTCCCCGGCGGCGGCCTCGGCGGCGCACACCCCACCTATCAGGTCTTCTCGCTGATCATCGCGACATTCCTCGGCACCATGGGGTTGCCGCACGTGCTGGTGCGCTTCTACACCAACCCCGACGGCCGGGCCGCCCGCACGACCGCGCTGGCGGTGATCGGCCTGGTCGGATTGTTCTATCTGTTCCCCATCCTGCTCGGCGTGTTCTCCCGCCTGTATGTCCCCCAGCTGCTGCTCACCGGGACCTCCGACGCCGCCGTGCTGTTGCTGCCCGGTTCGGTGCTCGCCGGTCTGCCCGGGCAGTTGATCGCCGCACTGGTGGCGGCGGGCGCCATCGCGGCGTTCCTGTCCACCTCCTCGGGTCTGCTGGTGAGCATCGCCGGTGTACTGAGCACCGACATGCTGCGCGGTCGGGTGCGGGACTTCCGGGTCGCGGCGATCGCGGCGGGCGCTGTACCGCTGGCGCTTTCGCTGACGGTGGTGTCGCTGGATCTGTCGCGGACGGTGGGTCTGGCGTTCGCGGTGGCGGCCTCCACGCTGGCGCCGCTGCTGGTCCTGGGCATCTGGTGGCGTGGGCTCACGGCCCGGGGCGCGGCCGCCGGGTTGTGCGTCGGCGGACTGCTCTCCGGAACGGCGACCGCGGTGTCGGTGCTGGGCGGGGCGTCGGAGGCGGTGGCGGGCGGGTGGCTCGCGGCGCTGCTCGGCTATCCCGCGGCGATCAGCGTGCCCGCGGCGTTCCTGACCATGATCGTCGTCAGCACGTTCACCCGCGCTCAGCCGGCCGCCCAGGTGCGCGGGGTGTTCGTGCGGATGCACGCGCCGGAGCGGCTGGGCATGGGGTCCGATCGCGAGCCGGGTTCGCGCGGCGCCTGAACCGGCGAGCGTTCCGCCCCGAGGGCGCCCGCGCCGTCGATCGTCCCGCCGACCGTTCGTCGCGCGATGCCGACCGTTCACCGCACAGATCCACACCTTCGCGGAGTGACCCCCGCCACAACATTCAACCGGGGTAGCCGCAGCTATACCTTCGCATCACAGTAATTCACATCACATGTCAGGAACTCCCATGACCATTGACCTCGACGGGACCGCGACGCCGCGCACTCCCAGCGCCGAGGAATTCGCCCGGGCCCAGGCGAGCCCGGAATTCCAGGAGTTGCGTAACCGGCTGCGCCGCTTCGTCTTCCCGATGACCGCGCTGTTCCTGGTGTGGTACCTCAGCTATGTGCTGCTCGGCGCCTACGCGCACGACTTCATGGCCACGAAGGTGGTCGGCAACATCAATGTCGGTCTGCTGCTGGGTCTGGCGCAGTTCCTGACCACCTTCGCGATCACCGGCGCCTACGTCCGCTTCGCCAACCGGGAAATCGATCCGCGCGCGGCTGCCATCCGCGCCGAACTGGAAGGTGGGCAGGCGTGAACACATCGGTACTCGCCGCGGGCACCGTCGGCAATCCGGCCGCCAATATCGCCATCTTCGCCCTGTTCGTGGCGGTGACGATGGTGGTGGTGATCCGCGCCAGCCAGAACAACACCACCGCCAGCGACTACTTCACCGGCGGGCGCGGCTTCTCCGGCCCGCAGAACGGCATCGCCATCGCCGGTGACTACCTCTCCGCGGCCAGCTTCCTCGGCATCGCGGGCGCCATCGCGGTCTACGGCTACGACGGGTTCCTCTACTCCATCGGCTTCCTCGTCGCCTGGCTGGTCGCGCTGCTACTGGTCGCCGAAATGCTGCGCAACACCGGCAAATTCACCATGGCCGACGTGCTCAGCTTCCGGCTGCGGGAACGCCCGGTACGCACGGCCGCGGCGCTGTCCACGCTGACGGTGTCGCTGTTCTATCTGCTGGCGCAGATGGCGGGCGCGGGTGGTCTGGTCGCGTTGCTGCTCGATATCGACAGCCGCGCCGGGCAGTCGCTGGTCATCGCGGTGGTCGGCGTGCTGATGATCGTCTATGTGCTGGTCGGCGGCATGAAGGGCACCACATGGGTGCAGATCATCAAGGCCGTCCTGCTCATCACCGGCGCGGCCTTCATGACGCTGATGGTGCTGACCAAGTTCTCCTTCGACATCTCCGGTCTGCTCGGTTCCGCGCAGGAGATGATCACCGGCTCGACGAACCAGGCGGTCGCCTCCCGTGACGTGCTCGCGCCCGGCGCGCAGTACGGCGGCAGCGAGACCTCGAAGCTGAACTTCCTGTCCCTCGGACTTGCCCTGGTTCTCGGCACAGCCGGTCTGCCGCATGTGCTGATGCGCTTCTACACCGTCCCGACCGCCAAGGAAGCGCGGCGCTCGGTGGTGTGGGCGATCGCCCTGATCGGCGCGTTCTACCTGTTCACCCTGATCCTCGGCTACGGCGCCGCCGCCATCGTCGGTCCCGACCGCATCCTGGCCGCCGCCGGTGGACAGAACTCGGCGGCCCCGCTGCTGGCCTTCGAACTCGGTGGCGTGCTGCTGCTGGGCATCATCTCGGCGGTCGCCTTCGCGACCATCCTCGCCGTGGTGGCCGGCCTGACCATCACCGCCTCGGCCTCCTTCGCCCACGATATCTACGCCAGTGTCGTCAAGCGCGGCAATGCCGATGAGAAGTCGCAGGTACGGGTCTCGCGGATCACCGCCGTGGTGATCGGTGTGCTCGCCATCGGCCTGGGCATCCTGGCCAACGGCCAGAACATCGCCTTCCTGGTGGCGCTGGCCTTCGCCGTGGCGGCGGCGGCGAACCTGCCGACCATCGTGTACTCGCTGTTCTGGAAGCGGTTCAACACCCGAGGCGCGCTGTGGAGCATGTACGGCGGCCTGATCTCCACCATCGTGCTGATCGTGTTCTCTCCCGCGGTGTCGGGCAACAAGTCGGCCATGCTGCCGAACCTGGACTTCGACTGGTTCCCGCTGTCGAACCCCGGCATCGTGTCCATCCCGCTGGCGTTCGCGCTCGGTATCGCGGGCACCCTGCTCGGCGGCGGCAGGCCGGAGGATCCGGAGAAGGCCGTCGAGATGGAGGTGCGCTCGATCACCGGCGTGGGTGCGGAGAAGGCGGTCGCGCACTGAACCGGATCGCCTGAGCCATCGAAGAATTCGTTCCCGGGACCGCCGCACCGGGCCCGGGAACGCCCGTAATACCCGACAGGAGAACGACGTTGACCAGTGCAGGCATCGACCACGACGCCCCCGCCACGATT
>NZ_BDBT01000041.1 GCF_001613125.1 Nocardia shimofusensis NBRC 100134 | reverse complement strand
CCTGGCACGCCGGGTTCGGCCGACCGGCCTCCTGGGCGGGCGCGGCCGGCTCGGCGGGTGCGGGCTGCTGGGCGCCGAATTCGCGTCCGGGCGACAGCGGTCGCGCGGGCACGACGGGGTCGGGCATCGGCGCCGGAACAGCCGCTTCCAGGCAGGGGTCCACCGGGGCCGGTGGCGGGCAGAAGATGCCGCAGGGGATGGGCGGCAGGCCGGGGATGTGGATCATGGCCTGCTCGGGCGTGGCACCGGGGGTGAGCGTGGTGCCCGGCGGCAGTTCGGTGGGGTCCTTCGGCGCGGGTGTGGTCGTGGGCGCCTCGGTGTCGACCGCGGTCATGTCCGGGGACGGCGCGGCCAGGATCGGGGCCGAGCCCGGCGGGATGAGGTCCGGGGCGATCGTGACCTGCCTGGGCGCGCCGCCGGTGCGGTACGCGGCCGACCAGCTCAGCACGTCGGCGGCATAGGCCATCGAATTGTTGTAGCGCAGCACCGCGCGCAATTCCTGCTGCGGATCGGCGAGATCCAGCCCGCCGGAACACAGGTATTTGCCCGCGGCCAGCGCCGAGTCGAAGACATTGTGCGGATCGGCGACGCCGTCGCCGTTGCCGTCCGCGGAATACCGGCTCCACGTGGAGGGCAGGAACTGCATCGGGCCGATCGCCCGCACGTATCCACCGTCGGCTGCCTTGATGATCTCGTTGCCCGGCAGTGTCCCGTCCAGCGCCGGACCGAAGATCGGTGAGACCGTGGTGCCCGCGGCGTCGGTGCGGCCGCTGCTCGCGTGCGCGGATTCGATGCGTCCGATGCCTGCCAACAGGTTCCAGCGCAGTCCGCAGCCGGGCATCGCGGATTCCATCGCCAATTCGGCATTACGGTAGGCGGCCAGCACGATTTCCGGGATGCCGAGCACGCCGCCGGTGTTGGGAAGCGAGATCTCGCGCAGCGGAACCGCTCCGGCGAACGGCGGCAGGCCCGCGTCCGCCGTCGGATCCATTGCTCGAAGTTTGCGGGAAGTGTCCGGAGCGACCGGGAGAAGTCCGACCGTGGACGAGGATGTCGAGTCGGGATCCGCCGCCGTCCGATCGTGTGCGCCCGGATTCGCCGTGGCGGCGGCCAGCAGCGCCTCCCGCGTCGCGGGTGGTTCGTCCGAGGCGGGCTCGTGGGCCACCGAACCTGTGGCGACCAAACCGGCAACTACGAGGGCCGACATCGTTATCGGAGCAGAAACGCGCATTCGGCCACACCAATCCTCTACGTCGTGGGAGCGGCCCGGCACCACCACTTGCCCTGGGCGCGCTTCGGACAACGGACACCAGGCTACCCAGGAGTCAGTATGTTGTTGAGCATTTCCGATCAATCGTCGGTGCCGGGCGGGGTGTGCTGCATCTTCGCTGGAGCCCCGGCGCCCGCGCTCTTCTTCCTGAGCTTGCCGGATTTCGGCGGCCGCGCCTCGGTGTCCGCGCCGCCGCTCGCCGTCTCGATGCGTTCGAGGAGTTCGCGTACTTCGTCCAGTTCGCGCCGCAGATAGTCGCGGGTCGCGACATCGCCGACGGCCAGTCGCAGCGCCGCCAGTTCCCTGGCGAGGAACTCGGTGTCGGCCTTGGTCTGCGCCGCACGCAACCGGTCCTCCTCCAGCGACACCCGGTCGCGATTGTCCTGCCGGTTCTGCGCGAGCAGGATCAGCGGCGCCGCGTAGGCGGCCTGGGTGGAGAAGGCCAGGTTGAGCAGGATGAACGGGTAGGGGTCCCAGCGCAGCGACACCGCGAACACGTTGAGCAGGATCCAGATCACCACGATCACGGTCTGAATGGCCAGGTAGCGGCCGGTGCCGAGGAAGCGGGCCACTCGTTCGCTGCCGCGCGCGAGCGCGTCGGCGTCCCAACCGACCCGGTAGCGGGTCAGCATGGGGGTGTCCAGGCGCCGGCGGGACGCGGTCTTGTCGGTCACGGCGCGGCCACCCCTTCGCGTTGTTCGGTCTCGCGCCAGTCCTCGGGCAGCAGATGGTCGAGCACGTCGTCCACGCTGACCGCGCCGAGCAAGTGGTTCTCCCCGTCGACGACCGGTCCGCACACCAGGTTGTAGGTGGCGAGATAGCGGGTGACCGCGCCGAGTGTGGCGTCCGGGCGCAACGGCGCGAGGTCGGTGTCGACGATGCCGCCGACCAGATGCGCGGGCGGCTCGCGGAGAAGTTGCTGAGTGTGCACACAACCCAGATACCGGCCCGTCGGTGTCGCCGTCGGCGGGCGGACCACGAAGACGATCGAGGCGAGCGCGGGCGTCAGATCGGGATTGCGCACCCGCGCCAGCGCTTCGGCGACGGTCGTGGACGCGGTGACCGCGATCGGGCGCGGGGTCATCATGCCGCCCGCGGTGTCGGGGGAGTGCTGCAGCAGCCGCCGGACCGGTTCGGATTCTTCGGGGTCCATCAGCGCCAGCAGCGATTCGCGTTCCCCGGTGGGCAATTCGCCCAGCAGGTCGGCGGCGTCGTCGGGGTCCATCGCCTCGAGCAGGTCGGCGGCGCGACGCACCTCGAGGTGGCCGAGCAGGTCGACCTGGTCGTCGTCGGGCAGTTCCTGCACCACATCGGCGAGGCGTTCGTCGTCGAGCGCCTCGGCGACCTCGACGCGGCGCTTCTCCGGCAGTTCGCGCAACATGTGCGCCACATCGGCGGCGCGAAGGCCCTCGAACTGGCCGAGCAACCGGGTGACGTCCTGACCCGGCCTGCCGAGTTCGTAGGGAGTCAGGCCGGTGACCTGCTTCCAGTCCACCACGTGCACCTCGCGGCGCCGCCCGATCCGGCGATGACCGCGCACCGCCACCCGGGTGACGTGCCAGTCGCGGGTGCGGATCTGTTCGATGCCCAGGTCGATGACGAACACGTCGACGCCGGACAGGTCGGGCAGCTCCGGGTCGGCCACCCGCACCTTGGAATCGACGATCTGGGCCAGCGCCAGCATCTCGCCGGGACGCTGCTGGAACCGGCGCAGGCTGACGGTGCCGGTGTTCAGCGTGACCATGCCGGGCTCCATCGAGGTCACCCGCAGCATGGGCACGAAAATTCGCCGCCGGGTGGGCAATTCGACCACCAGGCCGTGGACCCGGGGATGCTGACGGTCGTAGCGGACGGCCACGACGACGTCGCGGATGCGGCCGATAGACTCACCGTCCGGTCCGAGCACCGCCAGGCCGGCCAGCCTGGCGATGTACACCCTGGTTGCTGCCATGCTTGCCAGGCTAGAGGTTCGCGGGCCACCGGTCGTCGCAACACAGGAGGCGCAATGAAGCCACGTCGCTCGGTTCTGGCGGTGCCAGGCAGCAATCCGAAGATGATCGAGAAGGCCAAGGGACTGCCCGTCGACGAGGTCTTCCTCGATCTCGAGGACGCCGTCGCGCCGGTGGCCAAGGCCGCGGCCAGGGCGAATATCGTAGCGGCGCTCAACGAGCCGGGCTGGGGGGCGCAGTTGCGGGTCGTGCGAGTCAACGACTGGACCACGCAATGGACCTACAGCGATGTGATCTCCGTCGTGGAGGGCGCGGGCGCGGCCATCGACGCCATCCTGCTGCCGAAAGTCACCGATGCCGGTCAGGTCCGGGCGCTGGATCTGCTGCTCACCCAGCTCGAACGCACCTGCGGGCTCGAGGTCGGCCGCATCGGCATCGAGCCGCAGCTGGAGAACGCGCTCGGCCTGCGCAATATCGACGAGATCGCCACCGCAAGCCCGCGCGTGCAGGCGCTGGTGTTCGGGCCCGCCGATTTCATGGCCAGTATCAATATGCGCACCCTGGTGGTCGGCGAGCAGCCACCGGGCTACGAGCCGGGCGACGCCTACCACCACATCCTGATGACCATCCTGCTCGCGGCCCGCGCGCACGGTCTGCAGGCGATCGACGGCCCCTACCTGCAGATCCGCGATCTCGACGGGTTCCGCCGGGCGGCCGCGCGCACCGCGGCACTCGGCTTCGACGGCAAATGGGTGCTGCACCCGACCCAGATCGAGGCGGCCAACGAGATCTTCAGCCCGCGTCAAGCCGACTACGACCGCGCGGAGGAGATCCTCGACGCCTACGCCCATTACACCTCCGGCGAGGGCGGCGCGCGAGGCGCGGTGATGCTCGGCGACGAGATGATCGACGAAGCCAGCGCCAAGATGGCCGTGGTCATCGCGGAGAAGGGGCGCGCGGCGGGAATGAACCGGACGACCTCGTTCACCCCGCCCGAGTGACGAGATCTCGGCCGGGCCCACCCAGGAAGTCGTAGCCGCCGGAGTGGTGAAATCGGACACTTGGGACACTACGGACACGATGTGCCCAGCGGAGCGGGACGCCGGGGACCCATAATGGTCCTATGACAAACCCACTCGGTAGCGCGAACAACGCCCGCTCGGGTCTGCCGACGCCGCCCTCGGGCTGGCCGGTGGGGTCCTATCCCACCTACGCCGAGGCACAGCGGGCCGTGGACTACCTGGCCGACAACCAGTTCCCCGTACAGAACGTCACCATCGTCGGCGTCGATCTGATGCAGGTCGAACGGGTTCTCTACCGGCTCACCTGGGGCAAGGTCATCGGTGGGGGCATCGTCTCCGGCGCCTGGCTCGGACTGTTCCTCGGTCTGCTGCTGAGCTTGTTCACCACCGGCAGCGCCTTCGGCCCGCTGGCCGTCGGCCTGATCGGCGGCGTCATCTTCGGCGTCATCTCGACCTCGATCCCGTACGCGGCCACCAAGGGGCAGCGCGACTTCGCCTCCAGCATGCAGCTGGTGGCCGGTCGCTACGACGTGCTGTGCGATCCGAAGACCGCCGAGCAGGCTCGCGACATGCTCGCGCGCCTGGCGATCTGAGCATGGACGTTCTGGACCGGGTCCGCACCGGGGTACTCGATCACTTCGGCGTGGACGCCTCCGGAGTGGATTCGGCGTCGGTGACCTTCCTCGGCCTCGAACCGATCGAGATCCTGCGCATCGCCGACGGCGACGTCGTGCACTACGCGACCCTGGGTGGCTCACGCCATCCGATGGGCGATCCCCACGATCTGGTCGCCGACCCGCTGCGCGGTCCCAGGGCGGAGCTGGTGCTCAGCATGCGCACGGGCACGGCTCTGCCCGGAGTGGCCAAGGCGCTGGGCGTGCTGGTCGCCAGCCCCGCGGTGGAAGGCGTGGTGTTGCAGGCCGACGCGCTCCTGGATCTGGGCGAACAGTTGTGGCAGGGCTCGTCGTTCACCGCGGTGCTGCTCGGCGAGAGCGAGATCGATCCGGTGACGCTGCCCGAGCCCGCCGAGCCGGTGCGCTATCTGGCGGTCACCCCGGTGACCGCGACCGAGGCGGCCTGGGTGCGGGTGCGCGGCGCGCAGGCGTTGCGCGACGCGTGGGCCGAGGCGGGCATCGACGTGCGTGACCCCGACCGCGGCGCGGCCTCGCTCTAGTCGCTCGCCGGTCACACCGCAGGTGCGGAACGGGGAACTCGCGCTGTAAGACTGGATGGGTGCGCATCGACTTGCATACCCACTCCACCGCCTCCGACGGCACCGACTCACCGGCCGAGCTGGTCGCGAACGCGGCCGCCGCCGGACTCGACGTCGTGGCCCTCACCGATCACGACACCACCTCGGGCTGGTCCGAGGCCGTCGACGCGCTCCCCGCCGGCCTGACTCTGGTGCGCGGGATGGAGATGTCGTGCGTGGGCCAGGGTGAGGACGGCTACCCGGTGTCGGTACACCTGCTGGCTTATCTCTTCGACCCGTCCAACCGTGCTTTCGCCGAGGAACGCGAGCGGTTGCGCGCGGAGCGGACCGATCGGCTGCGGGCGATGGCGGAGCTGATGGCCTACGACGGCCTGCCCATCGATCCCGACGAGGTGCTGGCTTCCGCGGGACCGTCGGCCGGGCGTCCGCATCTGGCCAGGGCGCTGGTCGCCGCCGGGGTGGTGCCCAGTGTGGACGCCGCGTTCCTGGAACTGCTCGCCCCGCACGGGCGCTACTACGCCGAGAAAGCCGACACCCCGCTGCGCCGGGCGGTGCGGATGATCGCCGAGGCGGGCGGGGTCAGCGTGCTCGCCCACACCAGGGCGCGCAAGCGCGGAAGGCTGCTGGCCGTGCAGGACATCAGCGAACTCGCCGCGCTCGGGCTGGGCGGCCTGGAGGTCGACCACCCCGACCACTCGCCCGCCGACCGGGCGCTGCTGACCGGGCTCGCCGCCGACCTCGATCTGTTCACCACCGGCTCCTCGGACTACCACGGCACCAACAAGACCATCGAACTCGGCGAATTCACCACCGGCCCCGAGCAATTCGAGCGGCTGGTGGCCGGCGCGACCGGGGTACCGGTGATCGCCTCGTGAGACCGGTGCGTGCGCTCAGCGGCACGGTCGCGGCCGGAACGGTGGTGCTCGCGCTGGTCGTGATCGGCGCGGCATTCATCGGCGCACGGCGCGGTTTTCCCGGTCCCGGCGGCGAATCGGTGCTCTGGCATATCGCGATCGCGGCCACAGTGATCGGCGCGCAACTTTTCTCGGACCGCAGCAGGGGAATGGCCGCGCTTGTCGGGTCGGCGGCTGTTTTCCTCGCTTCCGGGATATTGATTTGGACACAATGGTGGGGTTGAGCCCGGGATAATGGTTGCGGGCCGGTGAAATGTGGCCGAACATTTCGTTGTATGACCGAGATCGAGACGGATGTGCTGGTTCTCGGCGGGGGGCCCGCGGGAATCTGGGCAGCTCTCTCGGCCGCTGCCGACGGCGCCCGTGTCGTCGTGGCCGACAAGGGGCGCTGCGCCGGTGGGGGACCGGCCGTCGACGGAATCCGTCCGCTGTGGAACACCCCGTCCGGTCCGGCCCGCGAGGACGCGGTACGCCAAGCGCTGCGGCACAGCGGCGGGCTCGGCGACCCGCTCTGGATGCGCCGCGTTCTCGACGAGACACACGATCGCGCGCGGGACCTGGAGCGCTGGGGGTATCGCTTCCCGGTGTCGCGCCGGGCGGCCGCGCCCGCGGGTGCCCGCCTCGACGGTGCCCGCTACCTGCGGTTGCTG
This sequence comes from Nocardia shimofusensis NBRC 100134, assembly GCF_001613125.1. Lineage (GTDB taxonomy): Bacteria > Actinomycetota > Actinomycetes > Mycobacteriales > Mycobacteriaceae > Nocardia > Nocardia shimofusensis. Next base: position 25,157 of record NZ_BDBT01000041.1, on the reverse strand, counting down.
CGTCGCCGGTTGCGCCTGTCGGGCGTACTGATCCTCGATCACCATCCGGCGCTGCAGCTGCTGGTGGACGCCTCCGATGCGGTCGCGGGCGCCTGCGGGGTGTATCCGGGCGAGCGTTACCGCAGCTGGACCGTCCGGGCGGGCGCGGTGGTCATGGCGACCGGCGGCTGCGCGTTCCGGTCCGCCGCGGTGGGCACCGAGGCCGCCACCGGTGACGGCCTGCTGATGGCCGCCGAGGCGGGCGCGCGCCTGTCCGGCATGGAATTCGCGGGCGCCTACGGGATCGCCGTGGCGCACACCGCCGCCGGGCCGATCGACCGCTCGGCGCTCGCCCTGCATCCGGTCCTGCGCACCGCGCCGCTGTTCGACGAATCCGGCGCCGCACTGCCCGGGCACCGGTCCGCCGCCCTGGTAGCGCTCGCCGCGGGCAAGCGGGTGTTCGCCGAGCCGACCGGCCTGCTGAGCGCTACCAGGGAACGACTCACCCGCATCGGCCTGCTCGACGCCACCGGCCGGATACCGATCCGCGCCGTGCTGGAAGGCACGGTGCGCGGCAGCGGCGGAATCGCGCAGGCCGGGCCGGACTGCGCCGCCACCGTGCCCGGCCTCTACGTCGCGGGCGATGTGGCCGACCGTCAGGCGGTCTCCGGCGCCGCGGGCGGCGCGAGCGGCAGGCACGCCGCCTGGGCCATCGCCTCGGGCGTATGGGCAGGCCGTGGCGCCGCCGCGCGGGTGCGGGAACGCGGCGTGCCCGCGCGGGCCTTCCCGGTGCCCGGCGCGGGCCTGGCCGCCCGATCCATGGTCGATCCGCGGGCGGTGATCGGGTTGGTGCAGGAACACACCCTGCCGCTGCGGCGCAGCTACCTGCGCAGTGCGGGCAGCCTGCGCGACAGCATCGGCGAGCTGGATCTCATCTGGCCCGGCGCCCGCCTCGACCTGGGCGGGCGCGGCCCGGACCTGGTGCGCGCGCGGGAGGCGGCCGCCATGTTGGCGGTGGCCCGCTGGAGCGCCCACAGCGCGCTGGTCCGCGCGGAGAGCCGCGGCCTGCACCATCGGACCGATCACCCCGCGCTGTCCCCGCAGTGGCGCACCCGCCTGTTCGTCGAGGGGCTCGACGACATCCTGGTGGAGCGCGAACGCCCGGCTGCCGCGCCGTCGACCACCCGCTGGTCGCCCGCGGTCAGGCAGCCGGACAGGTCCGGCGTGGCCAGACCCGATCTCACCCCGGTCGACCCGGTCCCGATGTAACAGCTCACCGCGGGCCGCGCGCCGACGGCGAGTTTCCCCTAACCCGGAGGTAATTCCCGGGCCCTACGCTCGGGATATGGCCAGTCACCGGTTTCCGCGAGGCCGGTTTGGCATGTCGTCGGACCGGCTGGCAGAATGTTGCGGATTCCGTATCCTTGCCACCGCCGGGTCCGGAGACACGGTGACCCTCGCCGCCCGACGTACCGTCGCCCCGCGGGCCACCCCGATCATTCCGTCCGGACACACCCGTCCGGCTCCGCCCCGTGATCAGCACGGCGCCACATCCCGAATTTTCCCCGGCTGTTCCGGTACGGTCGCGACGACGAAATTCCGGCAGGCGCTCGCGATCCGCGGCACCGAGCACCAGAAATCAACTACCCGGCGGTAACCGTCCCCCGGTTGAGCCAGAACCGAGCAGGAGTGAAATCGTGTCATCTGTGACTGACGCACCGAATGCCACCGCGAGTTTGTCCGAAATCACCCAAGAAGAAATCTTCGCCGGACATCTCGGAGGCAAGCTCTCGGTCGAGCTCTCCTCACCGCTGGAGACCCAGCGGGACCTGTCCATCGCCTACACCCCGGGCGTCGCGCAGGTCAGCCGCGCGATCGCGCAGGACGAATCGCTGGCCAAGCGCTACACCTGGACCGACCGTCTGGTCGTCGTCGTCAGCGACGGCACCGCGGTGCTCGGTCTCGGCGACATCGGCCCGCGCGCCTCGCTGCCGGTGATGGAGGGCAAGGCGGCGCTGTTCAAGAAGTTCGCCGGTCTGGACTCGATCCCGCTCGTGCTCGACACCAAGGACGTCGACGAGATCGTCGAGACCCTGATCCGGCTGCGCCCGAGCTACGGCGCGATCAACCTGGAGGACATCTCCGCCCCGCGCTGCTTCGAGATCGAGAAGCGCGTCGTCGAGGCGCTGGACTGCCCGGTCATGCACGACGACCAGCACGGCACCGCCATCGTGGTGCTCGCCGCGCTCAACGGCGCGGCCCGGGTGCAGGGCCGCGGCATCGAGGGCCTGAAGGTCGTGGTGTCCGGTGCGGGCGCGGCCGGTGTCGCGTGCACCAACATCATGCTGGCCGCGGGCGTGGCCGATGTGACCGTGCTCGACTCCAAGGGCATCATCAGCGCCGATCGCGGCGACCTCAACCCCGTCAAGGCCGAGCTGGCCCAGCGCACCAACCCGCGCGGACTGGTCGGCGGCTCCGCCGAGGCGCTGGCGGGCGCGGATGTGTTCCTCGGCCTGTCGGCCGGCGTGATCCCCGAGGAGCTCATCGCCACGATGGCCCCCGAGTCGATCGTGTTCGCCATGTCCAACCCGGACCCGGAGATCCACCCCGACGTGGCGCGCAAGTACGCCTCGATCGTGGCGACCGGCCGCAGCGACTTCCCGAACCAGATCAACAACGTGCTGGCCTTCCCCGGCGTGTTCAAGGGCGCGCTGGACGCGGGCGCCCGCCGGATCACCGAGGGCATGAAGATCGCCGCCGCCAACGCCATCCTGAGCGTCGTCGCCGACGAACTCGGCCCGGAGAAGATCGTGCCCAGCCCGCTGGATCCGCGCGTCGCGCCGGCCGTGGCCGAGGCTGTCGCGGCCGCCGCGCATGCCGAAGGCGTTGTGTAACACCTGATCACGTAGTGCGCCGAGGCGCCTCGCTCCACTGGAGCGGGGCGCCTCGGCGTTTCTCGTGGGGCCGGGCCGCAGGGTGACCCGCCGACCGGCCGACGGTACATTTCAGCGGTGCCCGAACCGCTCTCAGCCCGCGGGCTGACCCCGACGTCGGCCGCGCCACCGACTTCGGCCGCGCCACCGACTTCGGCCGCGCCACCGACGTCGGCCGCGACACCGACTTCGCCCGCGACCTCGGCGCCGGCCATGACTTCGGCTCGAGCCGCGCTTCCGGCTTCGGCGCCCGCCGCGCCTGCGGCCACATCCGCATCCGAGCCTTCGGCCACATCCGCGCCTCCGCCTCCGACCGCGGTTCCAGCCGTGGCCCCGGCTCGGCCTCCGGTCGCGACTTCTGCTCCCACGCAGACTCCGGCACTGGCGGTGCGTGCGAATCCGGTGCGGCGGCGTTCCCGCGTGACCGCGTCGTCGAAGCGTCTGGCCCGTACCCGGGTCGGCGCTCTCGTGCTCGTCGCGCTCGCGGCGCTCGCGGTGTCGTGCGGCAGCGGCGATCAGGATCGGACATTCGTGGTGGGCGCGGGCGACAGCGCCGAGTCCCGGGTACTCGCCGAGATCTACGCGGGCGCCCTGGCGCGCACCGGCCTGCCGGTCCGGGTGCGGGCCGATCTCGGGCAGCGTCCTGATTATCTGGCCGCGCTGGACGAGGGGGCCGTCGACCTCGTCGGCGAACAGACCGGTGATCTGCTCGCCGCCCTGGATTCCGGCTCCACGGCCCGCACTCCCGACGAGGTCGTCACCGCCCTGTCGCGCGCCCTGCCCGCCGATCTCACCGTGGCCGACCCGGCTGACGGTGTCGACCTGCGCCCCCGGCTCGTCGTCGCCGCCGACCGCGCGGCCCGCGACGGCCTGACCACCGTCGCCGATCTCCTTCCGCGCTGCGCCGATACCGTGGCGGGCGTCGCCGCGCTGCCCGGTCTGCTGCGCGACTCCACCGACGTCGGCGTGACCGACGTCGTTGTGCACGAGTGCGCTTTCGCCGCGGTCGCTCCCGAATCCGGTCCGCTCGCGCTGCGCGAGTCCCTGCGTTCCGGCGCGCTCCAGGCCGGCCTGCTCACCGGCCCGCCGGAACTGGCCCCCGGCGCGACCGATGGCCTGACGGTGCTGGCCGACGAGGACTACGCAATCCGCGCCGAGAACATCGTCCCGCTCTTGCGCGCCGGTCTGCTCGACGAGGTGCGGATGCGCAAGCTCAACTACGTGGCGGGGGAGTTGACCACCAACGAGCTGATCGAGCTGATCCGTGCTGTCGAGGCCGGTGAGTCGGCGCCGGACCTGGCTCGACACTGGCTCGACGCGCATGGTCTCTGAAGCCGAGGTCCCATATCCGGCTGTGGCGGGTGGATTCGGGCTGTTACGAAACGGGGTCCGAGTTATCGACGCACTCGTCGCTGCTGAAGGTGCTCAGGTGGCACCAGAAGTACTGCGCTATGCCCAGCGGCCCCCAAATCAGCCAGGCGGGGTAGTCGATGATCGTCGCTAGCACCGCCGAGCCGACGAACGCATCTCCCTCGTAGCTGCCGGTGGTGTCGACGCTGCCGGTGGAGGCGTTGCCGGATCCGGTGGATGTAGACCCGGGAGGTGGGAAGGGGAAGCCGTAATCCGCTGTGGCGGTCCCGGCTCCCGCGAAGGCCGCGGCCGCGACGAGGGTGATCACGAGGGCGCGACGGACCGGAAGGAGCACTGAATGTCGTTTCACAGCGGTAACTTTCGCGACGGGCCGAGGTGGCGGCCGAGTGGGACCCGCCCAGTGTAGAAACTTTGGAAACGGCATGTTTCAGATTCTTGCCCCTATTTTCGGGGGCGCCGTGGCCGTCCTCTGTGTAGTCCGGGTACCGCCCCGATGGGCGCGAGTGTATAGTCCATCTGGAGTATTCCGTCTTGAATATATCGATCTCCCGTGGGGCGGGATCGGGCGAGAGAGAGAAGGATCGGCGATGGGAAAGGTGCGCGGCGCGCCGACCGCTCTGGCGATCGCGGTGCTCGGCTTGCTCGACGAGCGGCCCATGCATCCCTACGAGATGTTCCAGACGATGGTCGGCCGTGGGGAGGACCGACTGGTCAAAGTGCGGCCGGGCTCGCTCTACCACACGGTGGCCCGGCTGGCTGATCAAGGCTTGGTCTGCGCGGGCGGTGTGGACCGGGAAGGTAACCGGCCCGAACGCACCACCTACCGGATCACCGGAGAAGGGCGCGCCGTGCTGCGGTCCCGGATCGCGGAGATCCTGCGTTCGCCGTGCCCGGAATATCCGGAATTCCTCATGGGCCTCGCCGAGTCGCACTCGTTGCCCGCCGATCAGGTGGTCGGGCTGTTGCGCGAGCGGATCTCGCATCTGGACGCCGAACTCGCCGAACTCGACTCCATGATCGCCGCCGCCACGACGAGCGCCGGCGCCCGGCGCTACTGGATCGTCCTGCCCTATCAGCGTGAAACCCTGCGCGCACAGCGTGATTGGCTCGCCGCAATGGTCGATGAACTCGCCGAGGGCGCGCTGGAGTGGGAGGAGTTCGAGCCGGAAACGGGCGAACGCACCGCCTGATCCACTGCGCCTCAGACCTTCACGCCCTCAGATACTTTCCGTCATCGCAGTTAGGAAACGTCCCGTGTCCGAAAGCCGTAATCCGTGGCTCGCGCTGTCGGCGCTGGTCGTCGGCTTCTTCATGATCCTGCTCGACATGACCATCGTCGCGGTAGCCAATCCGGCGATCATGGTCGACCTCGGCGCCGATATCAACGAAGTCATCTGGGTGACCAGCGCCTACCTGCTCGCCTACGCGGTGCCGCTGCTGGTCACCGGCAGGCTCGGTGACCGCTACGGTCCCAAGCGGATCTACCTGCTCGGCCTCACGGTGTTCGCCGCCGCGTCGCTGTGGTGCGGTCTTTCGGGCACCGTCGAGATGCTGATCGTCGCCCGCGCCGTGCAGGGCCTCGGTGCGGCGCTGATGACGCCGCAGACCATGGCGGTGATCACCCGCACCTTCCCGCCGGACAAACGCGGCGCCGCGATGGGCCTGTGGGGCGGCGTGGCCGGTCTGGCGACGCTGGTCGGTCCACTGCTCGGCGGCGTCCTGGTCGACACGCTGAGCTGGGAATGGGTCTTCATCGTCAACCTGCCGGTCGGCATCGTCGCCTTCGCGCTGGCGGTGTGGCTGGTGCCCGCGCTGCCGACGAACGAGCACAAGTTCGACATCCCGGGCGTGCTGCTCAGCGGTCTGGGCATGTTCCTGCTGGTCTTCGGCATCCAGGAGGGCAGCGCCTACGACTGGTCGCCGCGGATCTGGCTGCTGATCGGCGCGGGCGTGGCGGTCCTCGGCCTGTTCGTGGTCAACCAGTCGCGCAACACCGGGGAACCGCTGGTGCCGCTGGAACTGTTCAAGGACCGCAATTTCGCGTTGGCGAACGTGGCGATCGCCGCGATGGGCGCCGCGGTCACCTCGGTGATGGTGCCGGTCTACTTCTATCTGCAGTCGGTGCGGGACATGTCGCCCACCGCCTCCGCGCTGGTGCTCGCCCCGATGGCGATCGTCACCGGGTTCACCGCCCCGTTCATCGGCCGCTTCTCCGACCGGCTCCCGCCGCGCGTGATGCCGACCGTCGGGTTCCTGGTCTTCGCCCTGATGATCTTCTGGTGGTCGGCGGTGATGACCCCGGAGTCGCATCTGGTGTGGTTCCTGATCGCCGCGGGCATCGCCGGTCTGGCCAATGCCTGCATCTGGGGACCGCTGGCCTCCACCGCCACCCACAATCTGCCGGTCCGGCAGGCGGGTGCGGGCTCGGGCATCTACAACACCACCCGGCAGGTCGGTTCGGTGCTCGGCACGGCCGCGATCAGCGCGCTCATCGCCTCGCGACTGGCCGCGCACGGGCTCGGCGACGGTGGGCCGGTGGGCGAGGGGCTCGGTCAGCAGGCCGCGCTTCCGCCGCAACTGCTCGACGGGTTCAGTTCCTCGCTCGCCCAGTCGATCATCCTGCCCGGTGCGATTCTGTTGATCGGTGTGGTGGCCTCGGCGCTGTTCGTCGGCCATCCCGCGCGCAAGGTCGAGGTGGAATCGGCCGGCGCGGATTCGGTGTCGGCCTAGAAGGCGTTCGCGGCGTCCGTCATGCGCTTGTCCGGACGCCGCGAGTTCCCGTCGCCTCTACGCGCGCCGCCGCGCCTGCCGTTGTCCGCTCACTCGACCCGGAGCGACACGCTCGGATAGCCCGTCGCGCCGTCGGGCACCGACCCCGCGAATTCGCTCGTCTGGGTCTCGCCGGTCCCGTCGGTGGCCCGGGCGCGCAGGGTGTGCGGGCCGGGTGTGGCCTCCCAGTCGAAGACCCACTGCCTCCAGGTGTCGATGGACTGCTCGGTGGACAGCCGCGCCTGCTCCCACGGGCCGTCGTCGACCTGGACTTCCACCGCGCTGATGCCCCGATGCTGCGCCCAGGCCACCCCGGCCACCGGGATGCGTCCGGCCGACAGTTTCGCTTTCCACCCCGGCGTATCGATCCGGGTGCCGGTCTTGATCGGGCCGCGCTCCGACCAGCCGCGCCGTGTCCAATAGGCGGTGGCCCGATCGAAGCGGGTGATCTCGAGGTCGGTCACCCATTTCGTCGCCGACACATAGCCGTAGAGGCCGGGCACCACCAGCCGGGCCGGATAGCCGTGGTCGATCGGCAGCGGCTCGCCGTTCATCCCCACGGCGAGCATGGCGTCGCGCCCATCGGTGAGCACCGCCAGCGGACTGCCCGCCGTCCAGCCGTCCTTGCTGCGCGAGAGCACCATATCCGCCTCGGGCAGCGGGCCCGCCTCGGCGAGCAGCTCGTCGAGCCGGTAGCCGCGCCACAGCGCGTTGCCGATCAGGTCGCCGCCCACCGGATTGGACACGCACGCCAGCGTGATCAGCCGCTCGATCGCCGTGCGCTCGGCCAGCTCTTCCCATCCGATGCGAATCTCCCGCTCCACCATGCCGTGGATCCGCAGCGACCAGTCCTCGACGGACACCTGCGGCACGATCAACGCCGTGTCGATCCGGTAGAAATCGGCGTTGGACGTCACGAACGGCGACAACCCCGGTACCTCCAGATCGGCTCCCGGCGCGAGCGAGATCGGCGGCCCGCTCGTCTCCGGCAACCGGATCGCCGCCCGCTCGGGGCCCACCCCGGCCCGCCAGCCGCCCAGCCGGTGGCCCGCCAGCCCGGCCGCGACCGCGGCGCCACCGGCAATCGCCATGCCGCGCAACAGTTCTCGCCGGATCGATCCGCCCGGCGCGAGCACCCCGTCCTCCTCCGCCCCGGACCCGCCGGCCGTGCCCGTACCCCTGTCCGCGCCTGCGCTCGAGCTCGTGCTCGTGCCCAAGCCCGAACCTGTGCCTGGGGCGGGGCCGTTGCCGGCGGTCCGGGGGCCGCCACGGAGGACGGAGTCGGATGGATCGGCACCGATGACCGTGCCACCGACAGCCGTGCCACCGACAGCCGCGCTGCCGACCTCCGGCGCAGGAGAATTCACCCGCGTGGCATCGTCGATGCGCCGGGTGAGGCTGCGCAGCGCCCAGATTCCGGCCGCCGTGCCGAGCAGTGTCGCGAACGCGCCGGGCGCGCCGTGCCGACCGACGGCGAGCAGCGTTGCCGCCACCGCGAACACGGCGAACAGCGCGGTCCCGATGGCGCGATGCGTGCGTTCCAGCGCGCCGGCGAGCCCGGCCACGGCGAGGGCCACCAGCGCCATGCATACGAACAGCACGGCCTTGTCGGCCGTGCCGAAGGTCTGGATCGCCCACTCGCGCAGACCTTCCGGCGTGTGGTCGACCACCGCCGCGCCGAGTACGTACGGCGGAGAACTGCCGGGCCGGACGACGGCCGCGACGAGTTCGGCGATGCCGAGGACGACGATCGCGCTCACCAGTCCGGCCGCGACCCGCCATCGCACCAGCGCCATGCCGCGAGCCTACTGCCGGATCGCCGATCCGGCCGCCGCGTGAACGGTCGAGGCCTGCGACCGGCCGAGCGCCGGACAACCGAACGAGCACGGTGCCGGTCGGGGGAAGGGTGTTCAGTCGAGAACGGCGGTCGCCTCGATCTCGACCAGATACGCCGGATCGGCCAACGCGGCGACACCGATCAAGGTGCCGGGTGGAACGGGCGCCACCCCGAACTTCGCGGCGGCGCGGGCGATGCCCTCGGCGAACTGCGCCATCTTGTCCGGCGTCCAATCGACCACGTAGACGGTCACCTTCGCCAGATCGGCGATGCCCGCGCCCGCCGCGGCCAGCGCGGTGGCGACATTGAGATAGCTCTGCTCGACCTGCGCCGCCAGATCGCCCGCCCCGACGGTGGCGCCCTCGGCGTCGACCGAGACCTGCCCGGCGACGAAGATCAGCTTCGACCCGGTCGCGACCGACACCTGACGATAGGCGTCGACCTTCGGCAGGGCGTCGGGGTTCACCAGTGTGATGGACATTCTTCTCGCACTCCTTCGGTCACTTGCGGTTACTCGGTAACCGTAGGAGAGTGGACGGCGACCTGGAAGAACGCACTTTTCCGTAACCGAGGAACCCCATGGTGACCAAGCAGTTCAAGCCCCCGGCCGACTCCGCGGATGTGACCGGCGACGCAGACCCGCTCGATCAGTCCGACCTCTCGCGCGCGGATTCGCTCGCTCGCGAGATCTTCTCCGACATCGCCAACAAGTGGACGCTGCTGATCGTGGAGACGATCGGCGAGGACACCCTGCGCTTCACCGAACTGCGCAACCGCGTGGACGGCATCAGCCACAAGATGCTCACCCAGAATCTGCGCATGATGGAACGCAACGGCTTGGTCGAGCGGACCGTCCACTCCGTCGTCCCGCCCCGCGTCGACTACCGGCTCACCGAACCCGGCCGTGCCCTGCGGGCCACCGTGGACACCATGTGCGACTGGACGCAGCGTTTCCTCACCGACATCGAAGACGCCCGCCGCCGCTTCGACGAATGACCCCGGAGCACGCGAAAGCGCCGCCGGCGGAACGAATCCACCGACGGCGCCGTGCCCGCCCGAGAGGCGACTAGCTGTAGATCTTGTCCACTTCGGCCGCGTACTGCTTCATCACGACATTGCGCTTGAGCGACATCTTCGGAGTGAGTTCGCCGGTCTCCTGCGTCCAGTCGACGGTCAGGATCGAGTGCTTCTTGATCTGCTCGGCCTTGGAGACCAGCCTGTTGGTCTCGTCGATCGCGGCCTTGATCTCGGCGATCATCTCGGGATGCTCGACGATCTGCTCGAGCGAGACGTCCTCGCCGAGCTGATGGCGTTCCTTCCAGCCGGGCAGCGCCTCCGGATCGAGGGTGATGAGCGCGCCGATGAACGGCTGACCGTCACCGACCACCATCACCTGGCTGATCAGCGGGTGGGCCCGCAACGAGTCCTCGAGCAGCGCGGGGGAGACGTTCTTGCCGCCCGCGGTGACGATGATCTCCTTCTTGCGGCCGGTGATCGTGATGAACCCGTCCTCGTCGATCGCGCCGAGGTCGCCGGTCTTGAACCAGCCGTCGACGAAGGCTTCGTCGGTGGCCTCCTGGTTGCCCCAGTAGCCGCTGAATACCACCGGTCCGCGCAGCAGCAGCTCGCCGTCCTCGGCGACCTTGGCGGCATGGCCCGGGAGCGGACGGCCCACCGAGCCGACCCGGATGTGATCGACGGTGTTCACGCTGACCGCGGCGGTGGTCTCGGTCAGGCCGTAGCCTTCGTAGATCGTCACGCCGGCGCCGCGGAAGAAGTGGCCCAGGCGCGCGCCCAGCGGGCCGCCACCGGACACCGCGGCCTGGCACTGCCCGCCGAGTGCGGCCTTGAGCTTGCTGTAGACCAGCTTGTCGAACAGCGCGTGCTTGAGCTTGAGGCCCAGGCTCGGGCCACCGGCGTCGAGCGACTCGCTGTAGGCGATGGCGGTCGCCGCGGCGGCGTCGAAGATCTTGCCCTTGCCGCCGTCGTGCGCTTTCTGCTTGGAGGCGTTGAACACCTTCTCGAACACGCGCGGCACCGAGAGGATGAAGTCCGGCTTGAAGGCGCCGAACTGATCGACCAGCGTGGTCCAGTCGGACGAGTGCGCGACCACGACCTTCGCGTCGAAGGCGGCCAGCGCCACCGCGCGGGCGAACACGTGCGCCAGCGGCAGGAACATCAGGGTCTTCTTGCCCTCGGTGACGAACTCCTCCAACGCGTGCTGATCGGCCGTGGACTCCGCCCACAGGTTCGCGTGGGTGAGCATGACGCCCTTGGGGCGACCGGTGGTGCCCGAGGTGTAGATCAGGGTGGCGGGCGAGCTCGCGCCTACCTGCTTGCGGCGTTCGTGCACCAGCGCGTCGTCGAGATCCTTGCCGCGTTCGGTCAGCGCCTCGATGGCGCCCTTGTCGAACTGGAGGGTCTCGGTCAGCGCGGGCAGCGCGCCCTCCTCGATCTCGTCGATCACCGCGCGGTGGTTGTCGTTGTCGAGGACCAGCAGCTTGGTCGCCGAGTCCTGCAGGATCCACTTGGCCTGCTCGGCGGAGGAACTGTCGTAGATCGCGACGGTGCAGCCGCCCGCGGCCCAGATCGCGAAGTCGAGCAACGCCCACTCGTAGCGGGTGGGGGCCATGATAGCCACCCGGTCGCCCAGTTCGATGCCCGCGGCGATCAGACCCTTGGCCACACCGGTCACGGCGGTCGCGAACTGCGCCGCGGTGACATCCGACCAGCTGTTCTCGCCATTCGGCACCTTGAACAGCACGGCGTTCGGCGACTGTTCGGCATGGCGGAAGACGTTGTCGGAATTGTTCGCGTCATCCGGAATTGTGTAGGAAGCCGGGACTTCGAACTCTCGCATCAGTGCCCTTCCACGTTAGTTAACTCGCAAGTAATCTACGACACCTCGCCGCGTGGTGTCTGCCCGGCCGCCGCAATCCGGCTCGACGGATCAACCGAGGTCGCGTGTGCTCACCGGTTGCAGTGCCGCCCGAAGGAACGCCGACAGTTCGCGCACAGCAGCCGCCGCGGGTATGGTCAGCGAAGCCTGTAGCTGGGCGACATGCCACAGCCCGTCAGTTTCGCTGAACCGTACGCTCACGCCGGCTTCACGCAGTGCCGATACCAACTCTACGCACTGCTTATACAGCAATTCACCGGTATCCGCTTGAACGTAGCTCGGTGGTAATCCGGCCATCGGGCCGTGCAGCGGTGCGTAGCCGGTGGCCTGCGGATCGCCCGCGCCGAGGTAGTCGGCGGCGCACCGGTTCGACCACCACCGGTTCACCACCAGATCGCGGTCTCCCGTGACGGGTCCGGCCGGATCCACCCACGGCGCGATCAGCCCGAGCGCGCCCGGCGCCACCCCGCGCTGGGCGATCAGGCGCTGCGCGGTCGCCAGACTCAGCCCGCCACCGGCCGAGTCACCGGCGACGGCGATCCGCTCCGGGGAGTACCCGGCTTCGAGGAGGTCGTCGAAGGCCGCCGTGGCGTCGTCGAGCGCTGCGGGGTAGGGGTGTTCGGGCGCGAGCCGGTAGTCGAGCTGGTAGACCGCCGCGCCGGTCTCGTGGGCCAGGCGCGCGGCCAGCGAGCGGTGGGTGGTCAGCGAGCCGATGGTGTAGCCGCCGCCGTGCAGGTAGAGCACGGCGGTCTCCGGGGCCGACGTGCCCGCGGTCAGCCGTTCCGCCGGTCGGCCGCCCAGCCGCAGCGGCGTGACCGTGGTGTTCGCCGGCACGAACTGGACGCGCGCGACGACGTCACTGATCGCGCGCTGCGCGGTGAGGGGCATCCGGTGGTGCATCAGCACCCGGTACAGCGGGGACAGCACCGCCCGCATTACGGGCAGCGGAATATCGAGATCACGCACAGGTCTGGCTCCGTTCGTACGGGGGAAGTAAGAGGGTGATGTGCACGGGTTCGCCGATCTCGTGCAGCCCGATGCGATGATGCGCGGCCGACGACTGGGCGCTGGTGAATTCGCGCGGTTCGGCGCGGGCAGGTCGCGGCGACGCCGGGCTCGGCGATCAGGCCGAGCCCGGCGGTCGAGTGCGGGCGGGACGGGCGAACCGGTCGCTCAGGGCAGGAAGCGACCGGACACCATGGCGGCGATGCGCTGATACCCGGAGGCGGTGACGCGCACGAACAGGTCGAGCAGCTTGGCTTCCCAGCCGATCAGCACTCGGCCCTCACCACGGGCCACGCCGTTCAGGATCGTCTCGGCCGCCATCTCCGGGGTGTGGATCGCCATCTTCTTGTCGAACTGCGCGGCGGTGGCGCGCGCGTCGATGCCCTCGGCGTAGGTGGCGTTGCGGGCCACGGCGGTCTTGATGCCGCCCGGATGCACACAGGTCACCTTGACCGGCGACTTGGCGATGAGCATCTCCTGGCGCAGTGCCTCGGTGAATCCGCGTACCGCGAACTTGGCCGAGTTGTAGGCGGCCTGGCCGGGCACCGCGATCAGGCCGAAAAGGCTCGACACGTTGATCACGTGACCGTCGCCGGACTCGATGAGCATCGGCAGGAACGCCTTGGTGCCGTTGACGACGCCCCAGAAGTCGACGTCCATGACGCGTTCGATGTCTTTGAACTCGGTCCGGGTCACCTCGCCGTGGAAGGCGATGCCGGCGTTGTTGTAGACCTGATGCACCACACCGAAGTGCTCCTTCACCGCGTCGGCGTAGAGCAGGACGTTCTCGCGCTCGGTCACGTCGAGCCGATCCGACTTCACCTGCGCGCCATAGCCCTGGCAGCGCTTCACGGTCTCGGCCAGTCCCTCGACATCGACATCGGAGAGCGCCAGTTTCGCGCCCTTGCTCGCCAGTGCCTCGGCCAGCGCGCGGCCGATGCCGGAGCCCGCGCCGGTGATGACACAGACCTTGTTGCGGAAGTAGGCGTCTTTGTTACTCATGGCTGGACAACTTTCGGATCGGCGGACGCGGCGACCGGCTCCGGCTTCGAAGCAGTGCTCGGCGTCGCGGTGGTGCTCTTCGGGTCAGCGGCGCTCGTCAGGTAAGCCGTCATGTCGAAGCGCCTGGTGATATTGCGGAAACGGAAGGTGAAATCGGGCCACAACGTGGTGTTGTTGCCGTGCTTGTCCAGGTACCAGCTGGCGCAGCCGCCGGTGTTCCAGACCGAGGCGCCCAGCTTGCTCTGGAGCTCCCTGTTGTACTGGTCCTGCGCTTCCCGGCGCACCTCCACCGTGCGCAGCCCGAGACGGTCGACGGTGGCCAGCGCGTCGGCGATGTAATTGATCTGCGATTCGATCATGTACACCATTGAGGTGTGGCCGAGCCCGACGTTCGGGCCGAGCAGGAAGAACATGTTGGGGAAGTTGGCGATGGCCGAACCCTTGTAGCCCTGCTGGCCGATGTCGTCGAAGACCTCGCTGAGCGTGCGCCCGTCCTTGCCGACGACGGTCTCGTAGGTGGGGGAGTCGGTGACGTGGAAGCCGGTCGCCACGATCAGGGCGTCGATCTCGCGTTCGGTGCCGTCGGCGGTGACGATCGAGTGCGGCCGGATCTCCTTGATGCCCTCGGTGATCACATCGACGTTGTCGCGGTCCAGCGCCGGGTAGTAGTCGTTGGAGATCAGCATGCGCTTGCAGCCGATGCGGTAGTTCGGAGTGACCTTGCGGCGCAGCTCCGGATCCCGGATCTCCATCCGCAACTTGGCTTTCGACAGCAGTTCGAAGCCCTGCATCAGCGCGGGGAACTTGGCCAAGCCCACCACCTGGGTCTCACGCGCCGCGTAGATCGCCGCGCGCGAGAGCCGCTGCACGCCGGGAATGTGCTTGAACGCCAGCCGTTCCGGCAGCGTGTAGGGCCGGTCGAAGCGCGGCAGCAGCCACGGCGCGGTGCGCTGGTAGAGGTCCAGATGCGCGACGCGCGGCGCGATGGAGGGCACGATCTGGATCGCCGAGGCGCCGGTGCCGATGACCGCGACCCGCTTGCCGTCGAGCACGGCGTCGTGGTTCCAGCGCGCGGAATGGAAGATCTCGCCTTCGAAGCTGTTGATGCCCTTGATATCGGGCAGATTCGGCTCGCACAGCGCGCCGACCGCCGAGACCACGGTATCGGCGGTGAAGTCGCCGCGGTTGGAGGTGATCTCCCACCGGGCGGTGTCGGCGTTCCAGCGCGCGCCGGTGACGTCGCAGTCGAACAGGTGCTTGTCGAGCACGTCGTACTTCTCGGCGACCGAGCGGATGTAGGACTGGATCTCGCCCTGCCGGGAGAACGAGCGCGACCAGTTCGGGTTGAGCGCGAAGGAGTACGAGTACAGGTGCGAGGGCACGTCGCAGGCCGCGCCGGGGTAGGTGTTGTCGCGCCAGGTGCCGCCGACGTCGCTGCCGCGCTCGAGGACCAGATAATCGGTCCGGCCCTGCTGCTTCAGCTTGATCGCCAGGCCGAGGCCGGCGAATCCGCTGCCGATGATGATCGTCTTGACATGCCGGGGCGTGCGCGGTCGGTCATCGACGGCTGCGATCGGCTCGACGGCAGTGTCTGTCACGACGGCATTGTCTGTAACCTTGCGACTCATGTAATGCAGATTACGGCGCTACTGAGCGTGAGTCAACAGTATTGAGCGACGTTCAGTAAGATGATCGCGTGAGCGTGCAATCCGGCGACAGGGCCAAAAGGATCCGGCTCAGCCCGGACGAACGGCGTAGCCAACTGATCGCGTTGGGCGCGAAGATGCTCGGCGAACGGACGATCGAGGAGATCTCGATCAGCGAGATCGCCACCGAAGCCGGCATCTCCCGGGGCCTGCTCTTCCACTATTTCCCCACCAAGCGGGACTTCCAGCGCGCCGTCGTCGGCCACGCCAACGCCGAACTCCTGGCCCGCCTCACCCCCGACCGCGCCCTGTCCATCCCCGAGATGGTGCGCGATTCCATCGCCCGCTACATCGAATACGTCTCCGAGAACCGCAGCTCGTACCTGGCCCTGCTGCGCGGACCCACCAGCGTCGACCCCGAATTGGGCCCGCTGGTCGACGCCACCCGCGCCGCCGTCGTCGAACTGCTGCTGACCGAATTGCCGGTCCCCGTCGCCGAGGAAAACCGCCCCCGGCTCCTGCTCGGGATGCGGGGCTGGATCGCCTTCGTCGAGGAGACCACCCTCACCTGGCTGCGCACCGAGCCCGTCACCCGCGATGAACTGGTCGACCTGCTGGTCGACTCGCTGATCAGCCTGGCGGGCTCGTTGGAACCCGCTCTCGCCGAGGCTCTTGGCGCCGCGGCGCCCACCATCGGCTGATCGGCGTATCCGCGCGACGCCTGCCGCACCGATGAGATCGTCAGCCTTTGCTCGACGGCCGACGGCCGAACAGGAAGTAGGCGAGCGGCACGGCGCCCACCGAGTTCACCAGCACGACCGCCGTCGCCCACTTCCGCTTGGAGCCGCGAATCTCCGCCTCCGGACGGCGAGCGATATCCACCAGTGCCGCGATCTTCAGTATTGCTTCGAGCACCGTTGTGACCACGATCAGCCTGCGGCTACGAACGCTCAGGTCTTTCCACTTCCGCTTCGCCACGGTGACCTCTTTTCTCGAACAGTTGCGGCGTCGTCGCCATTCTTGCCGATACGCGCCCGAGCTTCCGGCAGCGGTGGGCGAACTGTCCGGCTCGGAGTGTCGTCCGGACAGGACTTGTCCCGGCGATTCCCGGGCGGAACCAGGCGGGGCTTGCTCAGTCAGGCCGGAGCCGGGGCGGTCGCACCGAAGGGGCCATAGGTCTCGCCGCCGATTCGCGCGGCTTCGTCGATATAGCGCGTCAGCGCCTCGCGGGAGCGGGTCAGCGTGTCCATCTGTTCGTCCAAGCGACGCAGCCGGGTCCGCATGGCTGTCAGCAGCTCGGGGCAGCCGACGAGTTCGGGGGTTTCTCCGATCGCGCACGGCAGTAGGTAGGCGATGTCCTCGGTCGACAGTCCGGCATCGAGGAGGTGCCGAATCTGCTTCACCTTCACGACATCCGACTGGTCGTACACACGGTATCCGGCCGTGGTGCGGTCCGGCTCCAGCAGTCCTTGTGCTTCGTAGTACCGCAGCTGGTGGGCCTTGACTCCACTACGACGGCTCAGCTCTCCGATATGCACCATTGCTCCTTGACCTTCATACCGGTGTCAACGTTCACCATGGTGCTATGGCTTCCCCCTCGGATTTCGACGTGACGATCATCGGCCCGGACGACGCGGCGCTCGCCACTCCCGCGGCCGGAACGGCCCACCTGGTCGAGGAGAGCGGCGGCGCCGTCGTCGATCTGGTGGCGGCGTATATCTCGGTGTGGAACGAGCGGAACCCGCACACCAGACAGTCGATCGGCGCCGACGTCTTCACCCCCGACGCGTACTACGCCGACCCCAACACCTCGGCTCAGGGCAGGTCGGCGATCGACACCTATGTCGCGGGCTGGCAGGGCCAGTTCCCCGACTCCGTCTTCGTCCTCGGTGCGGTGCGCAACCACCATGATGTCGCGCACTTCGGATGGAGCTTCGGCCCGGCCGACGGCCCGTCGACAGCCACGGGCGCGGATGTCGTGGTGATCGAGCGGGGCCGAATCAGCAAGATCTACGGCTTCTTCGACTAGATGCCGGCCCGGAGGTTGGATGCGATCAATTCAGCGACCTATCCCCGAGCGCCCGGCGTCCGGAGCCGACGGGTCATCCGGTGACGGCATTCGGACAGCGGCTCACCATTACGAAGAAGTCGGCGATCTATGCGGCGGGCACCGGGTCGTGGGTGGCGGTGGCGCGCGGCGTGGAGCCGTACATGCGGCGGTATTCGCGGCTGAATTGGGAAGCGCTCTCATAACCCACGCGGTGGGCGACGGTGGTGACGTCCTGGGTGTTCGAGAGCAGGAGCAAACGGGCCTGTCGGAGGCGGAGATGCTTCTGGAACTGGATCGGGCTCTGCGCGGTGACGATTTGAAAATTGCGGTAGAAGGCCGACGGGCTCATGCCGGACATCCCGGCAAGGTCGGCGACGCGGAATGGTTCGGCGTAGTGATCGCGAATCCAGCGGACCGCGCGTGCGATGTGGTGCAGACCGCTCTCGGCCGAGCCGAGTTGGCGAACAGTCTCGCCCTGCGAGCCGGTGAGCAGGCGCCACAGGATCTCTCGCTTGATCATCGGTGCCAGCACCGCCTGGTCGCGGGGGTGGTCGAGCAGTCGGAGCAGACGGACGGCGGCATCGAGGAGTTCTTCGGTCAGGGCTCCGACCGTGATGGCGGGCGCCGGTTTGTGGTGCGTGCGGGGCAGGTCGCCTGGGGCGAGGTCCAGAAGCAGGTCGGCGATGGCCGACGGATTCAGGACGAGCGCGAACCCGAGCGCAGGCGCCTCGGGGGTCGCGCCGAGGAATGAGCCGGTGACCGGCAGGTCGATCGAGGTGACCAGGTAGTCGCCCGGCCGGTACTCGTGCACCTGGTTGCCTGCGGCGAGGCGTTTGGCCCCCTGGGCCAGAACCGCCAGCACGGTGCCCGACATCTCCGTCGCGGGCGGACCCGAAGTCTCGACCTTCGCTATGTGCAGGCCGTCGATCGCGGTCGTCTGATCCGGCCGCGCATGCCTGGCCAGCAGAGTCCGGAGTTCGTCGAAGCTCATAGGCCGATTGCATCACAGCGTCGAACCGATAGTGCTCACCGCGAGAGGATCAGGCAAGAACAAAAGAGGTTCTTTCTACTATCCGCGCACTTTAGAGCGCAAAGATGAATACACCGAAAGAACCTGATCGAGTACCTGATCGAGGTTGATCGGGATTATCACTCCAATCATCGAGGAGCACGCCATGACTGTCGGCTACGGATTCAACGCACTCCTGACCGCCAAGCCGGGGAAGGCCGACCAGTTGGTCGATCTGCTGCTGACCGGCATGGACGACGGCAACCCCGCCTCCAGCGAGCATTGCCTGGTCTATCTGGTCTGCCGATCCGCGTCCGATCCCGACGTCGTCCACGTCACCGAAGGCTGGACCAGCGAGGCGGATCATCACCGGCTCTTCGCCGGTGAGGCCGCGCAAGCGATCGTCGCCGAAGTTCAACAGCTCGTCACCGGCGAAAGCCCCTACACCGACTACATCCCCGTGGGCGGAAAAGCCACCTTCTGATCTCCGAATCTCATCACAGCACAGAGGAACTGAATATGTCGACCGTCGCCCGCCCCGCCCTCGATCCCGAACTCGGCGCGCTGCTCACCGATTTCCCGCTTATCCCGCGGATCACACCGGAGATCCTCCTCCAACTCCGGCAGATCCCGACGCCACCGCTGGAAGCCGTGCTCATGGGCCGCGCGGTCGAGCGCCGCGAAGTCACCGTGCCCGCCGACGACACCGGCATCCCGATGACCGTCCTGACGCCGGCGCAACCCGTCGCCGCGGCGCCCTGCGTCTACTGGATGCACGGTGGCGGCATGATCATGGGAGACCGTCTCTCCCAGTTGGACATTCCGCTGGAATGGCTCGACGCGATCGGTGCGGTCGTCGTCACCGTCGACTACCGCCTCGCCCCCGAGCACGGCGGTAGCACCCCCGTCCAGGACTGCTACCGCGGCCTGCGCTGGATCGCCGACCATGCCGACGAACTCGGCATCGACCCCGATCGCATCGTGGTCGCGGGCACCAGCGCGGGAGGCGGTCTCGCCGCCGGTGTGGCCCTGATGGCCCGCGACCTCGGCGGGCCCGCGATCGCCGCGCAGATCCTGAGCTGCCCGATGCTCGACCATCGCAACACCAGCACCTCCAGCCGGCAGTACTCGGGCCGGCCCACCGTCTGGACCGGTGAGACCAACGAGTTCGCTTGGAACGCCATCCTGACCGGCCTGCCCGACGACCGAATCCCCGCCTACATCTCGCCCAGCCGAGCCGACGACCTGTCCGGCCTCCCGCCCGCCTACATCGATGCCGGCTCCGCGGAAGTCTTCCGCGACGAGGACGTCGATTACGCCACCCGCATCTGGGCAGCCGGCGGTCACGCCGAACTGCATCTCTGGGCGGGCGGATTCCACGGCTTCGACGCGTTGTTCCCGCAAGCCTGCCTGTCCGCCGCCGCCCGGCGAGCGCGGACCGAGTGGCTCATCCGGATCCTGTCCGCGTCCGACAGAGATAGGTGATCCGCGAAACCGTATTCGGCGCAGAGCGGGGAGAGGGCGCTGGATGGGTGGAGACCGATGCCGTGCGCACCGATCCGGACCGGCAGGTCAACGGCACTCGAGCCCGTTGACCTCACGAACTCACCGGTTCGGCCGCCTCGAATGGAACTCGAGGAAGGATCTGTCGACTTCGATCGGCTCGTCCAGGCGCCATGTGTTGCCTCGCTTGACGATCTTGCCGGACACCGTGAACGGCAACCGATCACGAAAAGCGATGATTGCCAGGCCCATATCGGAGGCCCCGAGCGGAACTGTCACTCGTCGTATCCTGCCCGTGACTTCGGCATGAACGACGATCTCTCCGCCGCTCTCCTCCTCGGTGCCGGTTCCTTCGTCGTATCGTCGCAGTTCCTTGACCGGGCCGACCACCGTGATTCTTTCGGGCTCGGTTCGCCGCACCAATCGGCGTTCGATCTCCGGAAGTTGGTCGATCAGGCTCCGGTCGAGAGAAACATGATCCGGAACGGGCATGTGCTGCGGTTCGGCGGGCGCCCATTCGAAGGAGAGATCGAGTGAGCGGATGCCTTCGCTACCGCCGATGTCCTGGAGCGCCTGCACCACCTGCAGCTTCAGACCTTGTTCGACGGCGTCGCCGATTCCCTCGAACTGTTCACGGCTCGCTGCATATCGACGGGTCGTATCCAGGCTCCGGGCAAGTGCCGTCATCGTCCGCCGGGCGAAGCTGGGCACCGGCTCCCTCGTACCGACTTCACCGGAACCCTCCGGAACATCGTCCTCACCGATTCGGGCCGCCACAGTGACGATGAAGCTTCCCTTCTTGGTATGCCCCATCCGAACGTCCTCGTTGAGGAATTCGGTCACCGTATCCGGAATCCGGCCCCGTCCTGTGGCCTGCGGATTGTGGGCCGCTATCGCTGCGGCACGTACTATCTGGTCGATGCTGTCCAACAGCGAGCTGGCCTGTCGCAGCGGAATAGTGCCGTCATCGAACCTCTGGTCCACACGGATATAGAAGAGATCCGCGCGGATGGATGCAACCTTCTCGGCCAGCTCGGGCAGACCCCAGTCGTAGGTCTTCGAGATCGTCTCGATCGCTTCCGTCATACGCTTGGCGTAATCGACGAACGACGGCGTGCGCGGCAAGAGAACCGAGACAGGGCGACCTCCGCCGCTCTCGTCCAACACCCAGACCTGATCCACCTTGCGGTCCGTCCTGCACGTCCAATCGCGAGTTGCGAGGAATTGCGCGATATTGGCCGGGGTGAGTATGTCGCCGTACTGCCCGATCGGATCGGCTAGATTTGCGGCTGCCATTTGCTCGCCTCCTCCATCAACTCGAGCATCACCTTGGGCGTGAGCAGGTTGGATTTCGAAATATGCACAGTTTGTGACTGCTGGCCATCTTTGACCGGCGGTAACGTATGCCCCCACTGCCAGTACATATGACTACGAGCGAGCAGCCCGTCCGTTGTCAGATGGAGCCAGTGGCCGACTTCGCGGGGAACGACCAGAACGCAGAACAGTGCAGGATTGGAGCGGTTCCGTTTGGAAATCAGGTCGATGTCCTCCACAGGCCATGGCACATTCAACCATGAAGAAGGCGGCGCTTCGATGGGATCGCGTAGCCGCAAATTCTCAGCGGATCCGGCAGGTTCGGCACAAACTGTGCACGCCGGCGCGGGGACCGCCGAGGACCTGTTCTCTCGTCCGCAGGCTCCCGCAGGCGCATTGCTCCGCGTGCTCTCCGGTGCCGGGCACTCCGGCGACCGTCCGCCTGAGCAGTTGCCGACGTAGTGCGTCCGCCAATGGGGCGTGGTCTGTGCGCAGCAGGACGCCGGGTCGCGGCCGAGGATAGGGCCGCTCGCCGACCACACGATCGAATCGACCACCACGCAGGACTCCTGCACCGGCCGCATCGGATGCAGCATGGTGTGGTGGTGACGCAGTGGACGCTCGAGGGTGTCGGCGCAGCGGTCGTCGGGCCGGTACCAGAGCGAGATCTTCACCTGTTCCGGGGTGTCGCCCAAGATCTCGGCGATCGGGCGGGTCAGCGGTCCGCCGGTGGCGGCCGTGGAGATGTCGATGCCGGTGACAGCGTGGCCGATGTCGTCCAGCAGTTGGTTCGCATCGGCCTCGAGCGAGGTCGGTCCTTCCGCTGAGACGATGTCTTTCCATTGGCGGATGTCACCGTACTCGGCCAGGTGCGAGAAGAAGGTGCGGACCGGCGTGCGCGCCGGGCAATGGCGGCGCAGGAATGCCATGTCGGCGAGCAGGATCGCCTGTTCCCGCGCGCGGCTCATCGCGACGTTGAGCAGTCTCGCACCCTCGCTGCCCATGGCCGTTTCGGTGAACCAGCGATGCGGCTTCAACGAACTGCCGGTGCTGTCGACAGCGTCGTAGAGCACCACATCGGTCTCCGCACCCTGGAAGCGGTGCACCGTGGAGGCGAGAACGCGGTCGTCGTCGGAGGGAGCGAATGCTTGCAGGAGACGGGCTTGGGAGGCGAACGGGCTGATCAGCCCCATGCTCGCGGGCTCGACGGCATCGCGCAGCGTCTGCGCCACCACATTGGCCGCGAGTTGCGCGTGTTGCAGGTTGTACCGGGATGCGCTTCCTCCTCGGCGAGCCACGGGCGCAGCCAGGCGTGAGGTATCGATGACCACCAGTTGCGCCTCGTGTGCGGCCACGGTGCGGGCTGGTCGCTAGCGATCAAGGCTGCTGCCTTCACGTTGAGCAGACTTAATTCCGAGTGGGCATCAGACGCAAACGAAAAAATTGTCGAGCAGCTATCTCTGAACGAGTACCTTGCACTGTCCTACAACGCAGAAGGCTTCTTGGCGGACTATAATAAGTTGCAGGCCGTCGGGCCCGAGGGGCAAAAGTACATCAATATGACAAACGAAAACTGGAAGATTGCGACAGACCTGATGGACGGAGCGTACAATTGCCGCTAATACCTGTCTCCAAACAAGGCAAGATTGTCCTTGTTGTTGTATCAACAGCTGCTGCGGCAGGTATTGTGCTCTTCGTGCTATTCTCTCAGCCTTCACCGATTTCCCGGCATGCCACTGATACCGCGGTGCACGGATACGAACAACTCCAGAGATACAGTCTCGACGAGAACGCCATCGAGATCATCTACACAGGACCGCCGGATGAGCAGGTAGTACAGAGAGTCTCGGCCCCAGACTTGAAAATGTCGTCCGCACCTCGGGTGCATGGCCCTACTCGGTACGACTGGGTCGCTGATGGCAAGTTCGAGGACGGCTGCCGCCTGTATGTCAAGAGAATCGATCCAGATTCACTGTCCGGCCGCGCATATAAAAGGAAAATGAGCACCGAAGGAATCGACGAGTCTTTCGACATCGTTTCTCTGAATTTCGTATGCGGCACAGGATAGTTTAGCGATGCCTGAACCCAGCACCCGCCGTGTGCTGGGTTCAACTACAGGTCAAATTCGCTGTCCCGCATCGGAGTACGAGAGGGCTCGCAGCGTAGCTCCATAAGAGATCCACGGTGCTGTCACAACGAAAGATACTGCACTACAGCGTTACTCGCCACCGCCCGGCCGATCCCGTCAGGAGCTCTTACTTGGCCGAAGCCGCGATTCGGTCGTACTCTTCCCGTATCTCGTCGGCGAGTAGGGAGAAACCGTCTCCGAGGTCGGCGTGGTCTGCGACGCCCTCCATCAGCTCCCATGCCGTGACTTCTTCTTCGTCATCGTCTCCGAGCCACCGAAGTGCAGGGTTGACGCTGTCGTAGAACGAGTACTCCCGGCCGCGCCATTCGAAGTCGAACCACTGCGCACGCGCGAACTTGATATAGCATTCGCCGACAAAACAGATGAACTCGTCTACCGTATCCGCGTTCTCGGGCTTCGTGGTCGTCTCGATATCCGGAAATAGTTCGGCGACCAGGGCGTCGAGCCTGTGCACCTCCGGCGAACCCGCGGGCCACGGTGTGGCCGGGATGCGAGCGATAGCCGCACGGTCCATGAACTTCCGTGCCTGCGCTGTTCGCCGTTCGGGATCGACCCAGTTACCCCAGGCGGTCCGTTGAACTTCGAAGTCCAAGCCCAATTGTTCGTTGGCTGCCACGATTTCCCTTCTATCGGTGTCTCCTGCGTGGTGCCGATCATGTCCGGATTACATACGCTTCCTCAGGCGAGAAGGGGTTCGTGCGCTTCATCGCTCGCGAGTGATCTGGCACACCAAGATCCACAATCATCTGTTCGTCGCTGTCCATCTTGTTCCCCTCCTTCGTCCGAGCCGAACGAGCCTGTGTTCTCCAGGTGCGCCGAAGCTGCATCGTCGCCGGTAGATGGCGCCGGGCTCGCCGATGATGGTGGCGGTTCGAGCCGAAGGCTATCGGCCGCGATCCGGCCCTCGATCGATTCCTCGTTCCCGGTCGCGTTCGGCTGCTCGATGCCGTCCTCGGCTCAATGATTGCCGATGGTCCACATCACGTCGCACCGCCTCGGTGGCCGGTTCGAAAGTGCTGACCTCCAGCACCTCTCGCATCAAGACCTGGTCCACCGCCAAGCCGCGGTCGACATCGTGCACCATCCGGGCCAAGCGCCGCTCCGGTGCGTCGTGTTCGACTTCGACGGCGGGCATTCCGGACCGCTGGTAAGTGTGAGTCTTGTTCGGTGAGTTGTATCCGGCTTCGTGACCGTCGCGCACGGCACGGAACCGTTCCAGGTCCAGGCCCGCGACCTTCTCCGGCGTGATCAGCAACCGCTCGGCCTGGCGACGGGCCTGCTCGATCGCGATTTCCCGCTCGGCTCCTTCTCGGCCGTGAAAACGCTGTTCCACCGATCTCACGTGCTCGACGCCCAGTTGGTGCACCCGCGTGTTGTGCTGGTCGGCGATCTCCCGCCAGTGCCCACGCTCGACCTCGCGTCCGATCTGTTCGAGACCGCGAACCACATTCTGACGCCGCTGCTCGCGCTGCTCTTCTCTCAACTGTTCCAGCGTGCGCATCGGAGTGTCGCTCAGTTGCACGCCCAGCGATCGCAGGAGAGCGCGCTCGTTCCGGCGCTCGGCCTCCCTGATGCTCTCCAGCCTCTTGGTCAACCGCTCATGCTGCTTCTGCAAGATCCCCGGGTCGAGCGGCTTTCCGTTTTCGGCGCGCTCGGCAATCCCGCGCAGTTGCTTTTGCACTTGCTCGCGG
>NZ_BDBT01000040.1 GCF_001613125.1 Nocardia shimofusensis NBRC 100134 | reverse complement strand
GCCCCCAACATTGTTGGGGGCCTTCGTCGTTTCCGGAGCAATTCGCGTCGTCGGGGAATGGTGGTCCGCGGAGATCCGCACCGGATGGCCGCGCGGACTACGGTGGCGGTATGACGGCCACCAGGATCGGCAAGCACATCCGAGCTTCCCGCGACACGGTGTATCGACTCCTGCTCGACGGCTCGGCCGTCGCGAAGTGGATGGTGCCGGACGGGATGTCCAGCGAGGTCCACGAGTTCGACGCCAGGGAGGGCGGGGCGTTCCGTATCACCCTCACCTACGACGACCCGGCCGCGGCCGGCAAGACGACGGGCAATACCGACAGCTATCGAGGGCGGTTCGTCATGCTCGTTCCCGGTGAGCGGGTGGTGCAGCTGGTGGAATTCGACACCGAGGATCCGGCGGTGAGCGGTTCGATGACGATCAGCTACACACTCACCGAGGTGAACGGCGGCACCGATCTGGTGGCCGTGCACGAGGACCTGCCCAGTGGGCTCAGCCCCGATGAGAACGAGATCGGCTGGCGGATGTCGCTCGCGAAATTGGCGGCACTGGCCGAGGACTGAGCGCTCCCGATTGTCACGGGCGCCGGGCAGGCCGGAGGGGCGAATCGAGCGTGCGGATTCTCGATGCGCGGCCGGGCAGCGTCGGTGGGGCAGCGTCGGTGCGTGGCAAGGGCGTGGGGCCGTAGTTACCGTGGAGTGATGTCGCCGTTGGACAATTGGCATCCGTCCACCGTCTCCGACTGGGACGACCAGCGGCGCAAGACTCGGTTGCGGGAGACACGCCTGGGGCGCCGCGGACCGAGGTTGCGTCGCACCAGGACCGTCCTGATCCGGTCGGCCGGAGCGCTGCTGATACTGCTCACCCTGCTCGTTCGGTACTGGGTCTACGACGTCGCGCCGGAGCGAGCCCGGCTCGCGCTCACCGCGCCCGCGCTGCTACCGGTCGCCCCGCCCGCCGACGAGCGGGACTGGGACACCGCGGTCGTCGACCTGGTGGGGCTGGGCGGACTCAACGCCACCGACACCGCGGCCGCCCTGCCGGCGCTGCGGGACCTGGGGGTGGTGTGGGCGATCAGATACGACAACCAAGGCATCGACAGCAAGGTGATCGCGGACTTGGTGGTGCGCGCCGCGCAGATGTCGGGGGTGCGCAATATCGTGCTCGTCGGGCACAGCATGGGCGGGGTGATCGCGCTCGAGGTCGGTGAGCACATCCATCAGGACAGCGACCGCAGGCTCTCCGCGGTGCTGCTGGATTGCACGCCGGTCGATCTGAACGCGGTGCGGCCGGAGAGTCGCGGGCGCGGCGAGGACATGCTCCGCTGGATGGGCTGGCTGCCCGGCGCCCGGGAGAGCCGGATGTTGCGGATGGTGGTCGAAACCTACGCACGGCGTGAGCGCATCGTCGACGTCGCCACCGATCCGGTGCCCGGTCTGCGCGCCGACGGATTGCGTGAGGTGCTGGTGGAGGTGGCGACCGAGAAGGTGTTCTCGCAGGACACAGCGAGCAACGGCCTGATCGAATCGCAGTTCCGGGCGATTGTCGGCGGTGGCGCGGTGGACAATCTGCGCGCGTTGTCGCGAGCGGACGGCGACAAGCCGCGTCCGGCGATCGTGTTCCTGCGCCCGCGCGACGCGAGCAGCGACCGCGTGGTCGATGTCGAGTACTCCCATCGCGTGCTGATCGAGCAGGTGGGCGGGCCGGGCGGCAGCTTGCTGGTGGGGATGCCGCGCGGCACCGGGCACGCGAATCCGAAGCAGGCTCCGGAGCGATACAACGCCGTTGTCCAGCGCCAGGTGGTGCCGTTCGTAGAGCGGTACCTGGATCAGGCGCGCGACGCCGAGACCGCCGCCGCTCCGCCGTGACGCTGCTGTGCGGTGCGCGCCGAGCACCACGCGCGGTGCCGGAAGGTTACCGGAAAATGCGGCGATAGCAGCGGATTCGTGGTTCCGTGCAGGTGCTTTGTCCGGCCTCCGCCGATTCGAATCACGGTGTGGGCAATGGTGTCGGACAGGTGTCACCCGTTGCTTCAATACTGGGCATGTCAGGAACCCGTACCAAGTTCGGCCGACGTGGTCGCCGTCGGATGACCGCCGTTCTGCTCGCCGTGGCGATCGCAGCGACACTGGGAACGGCCGGCTGCGCCGAGGACGGTGGACCGGTCGGTGAGGCAGCGACGACGCCGCTGTCGACAGAGATCCCGCCCGGCACCGAGCTGGTGATCGCCGACCAGTCGGAGCGCCTGCAATCGGCACTGCGGTTCTCCGGTGAGCTCGACAAGCTGCCGTTCGAGGTGGAGTTCGCCAACTTCGTCGGCGGCCCGGCCATTCTCGAGGCCTTCCGCGCCGGCGCGGCGGACGTCGCTCCCGTGGGGGACACGCCGCCGATCCACGCGCTGGCCGCGGGGCAGGACGTGCCGATCGTGGCCGCCTACCAGACCAGCGTCAGTGGTTTGAAACTCGCTGTGGCGCCCGGTGTCTCGGTGCCGACGCTGAAGGACCTGAAGGGCAGGAAGATCGCCTACGCGGAAGGCACCGCTCAGCAGGCCGCTGTGCTGCGAGCGCTGGACAAGGCGGACCTGAGCGTCGACGACGTGAAGCTCGTCCGATTGCAGCTGGCGGAGTTCCTCGACGCCGTGCGTACCGGCCAGGTCGACGTGGCGCCGCTCATCGAGCCGAATGTCACCCGATTCCTGCGCACCGAAGGCACATCGCTGGTCCCCGACGAGCAGACCCGTGGCATCTACACCGGCCTGGCCTATCTGTACGCGCGTCGCGCGGTCACCGACGATCCGGCGAAGTCTGCGGCGCTCGCGGCCCTGGTCGGAGCGTATGTGCGCGCCTACCAGTGGGTGAACACCCATCCCGAGGAATGGAAGCAGCAGTACTACGTGGGCAATCAGAAGGTCTCGCCCGAGGACGCCGACCGGATCGTGGAGTCGCTGGGCCGCTACTCCTTCCCGCACCTGGACCAGAACCTGATCGACCGTCAGCAGCAGACCATCGACGTCATCGACGCCGCCGGGCATCTGCCTCGCAAGGTCCGAGCCGCCGATGGCTTCGACCTGCGTTACGACGCCGTCGTCACCGAAGCCGTGATCGAGTCGGGCGCCGCGTTCGAGCCGGAGGAGAAGTAATGGCGACCTTGGAAGCAACCGGCGTCCTGCGCCGGTTCGGGACCACCGGGGCCACGGCGGACCGCGGCGAGAGCTCCGGTCGCCCCCGGCGGAAGCTGGGGCCGGGCAGGCAGATTCCGTTCGGCTTCGCGCTGGGCCCCGGGCTGCTGATCGCGATCTGGGTGATCGGTTCGGCCGCGGGGGCGATCGACCCGGAGACCCTGCCCGCGCCGTGGACGGTCGCGCAGACCGCCGGGGATCTGATCGCGGACGGTCGTCTGCCGTCGAATCTGTGGACGTCGCTGCAGCGGGCGCTCATCGGCCTGGTGCTCGGGGTGGCGATCGGTGTGGTGCTGGCGCTCATCGCGGGCTTGAGCAGGCTCGGCGAGGCCGTGATCGACGGACCGGTCCAGATCAAGCGCGCGATTCCGACGCTGGCGCTGATCCCGCTGTTCATCGTCTGGTTCGGCATCGGCGAGCAGATGAAGCTGATCGTCATCACGCTCAGCGTGCTGGTGCCGATCTACATCAACACCCATGCCTACCTGCGCAGCGTGGAATCGCGGTACGTGGAACTGGCCGAGACGGTGCGATTGTCGCGCACGGACTTCGTGCGCAAGATCGCGCTGCCCGGCGCGCTGCCGGGATTCTTCATCGGCCTGCGGCTGGCGGTCACGATCTCCTGGCTGGCGCTGGTGGTGGTGGAGCAGGTCAACGCGACCAGCGGCATCGGCTACCTGATGACCCAGGCGCGGACCTACGGCCAGATCGACGTGATCGTCGTCGGCCTGGTGATCTACGGCCTGCTGGGTCTGTTCGGTGACGTCGCCGTACGTGCGGTGGAAAGGAAGGCGCTGTCATGGCGACAGACACTCGGGGACTGAACGTGGTCCGTATCCGCGAGCTGAGTCGCGGGTTCGGTGACCGCACGGTGTTGCGCGACATCGATCTCGAGATCGCTCGGGGCGAGTTCGTGGCGCTGCTGGGCCGCAGTGGGTCCGGCAAGAGCACGTTGCTGCGGGCGCTGGCCGAACTCGACGAGAACGTCACCGGCTCCGGCGAGCTCAGTGTGCCCACCGAGCGCGCGGTGGTGTTCCAGGATTCGCGGCTGCTGCCGTGGACGCGGGTGCTCGACAATGTGATCCTCGGGCTCGGGGGCAAGGGGGCGGCCGAGCGCGGCAAGGCGGCGCTGGCCGAGGTCGGTCTGGCCGGTCGTGAGAAGGCGTGGCCGCGTGAGCTTTCCGGTGGTGAGCAGCAGCGTGTGGCGCTGGCGCGATCGCTGGTGCGTGAGCCGAAGCTGTTGCTGGCCGACGAGCCGTTCGGCGCGCTGGACGCGCTGACCCGGATCAAGATGCACGCCCTGCTGCAGGACCTGTGCGCCGAGCACAAGCCGGCGGTACTGCTGGTCACCCACGATGTCGACGAGGCGGTGGTGCTCGCCGACCGGGTGCTGGTTCTCGACGACGGCGTGCTCTCCACCGATCTGCGCGTCGATGTCCCCCGCCCGCGCCGCCACAGCGATCCCGAATTCATCCGTGCCCGTGAGGTTCTGCTCAACGCCCTCGGCGTCGACACCGAACCTCGTCCCGCCGCGCTCGAGAAGGAAAAGCAAGCATCATGAGCGACCAGCCCCGTCAGCTGAGTTTGAACGCGTTCATCTACCCCTCCGGCCATCACGAGGCCGCGTGGCGACACCCCACGGGCAGCCCCGAGCGCATCTACGACATCAGCTACTACCAGGAGATCGCCCGCACCGCCGAAGCGGCCAAACTGGACGCGGTGTTCTTCGCCGACGGCCCCGCCTTGCGGTCGAATGTGAAGTACAACGCCGCCGCCGGGCTCGAGCCGATCACACTGCTGACCGCGATCGCCGCCGCCACCAGCCGGATCGGTCTGATCGGCACCGCCTCGACCACCTACTACGAGCCCTACAACCTGGCGCGGCTGTTCTCCAGCCTCGACCACCTCTCCGGCGGTCGTGCCGGCTGGAACATCGTCACCACCGGAACCGATCTGGCGGCCGCGAACTTCGGTCTGGATCAGCATCCCGTGCACGCCGATCGCTACGCCCGGGCGCGGGAGTTCGTCGATGCCGTGGTCGCGCTGTGGGACAGCTGGGAGGACGACGCGATCCTGCTCGACAAGGAGCAGGGGCGCTACGCCGATCCGGACAAGATCCACCGGATCGACTTCGAGGGTGAATACCTGCGCGTGCGCGGTCCTTTCAACTCCGCGCGCACGCCGCAGGGGCATCCGGTGCTCGTGCAGGCCGGTGCGTCCAACGAGGGCCGCGCGTTCGCCGGGCAATACGCCGAGGCGATTTTCACCGCGCATCAGCGGCTCTCGGATGCTCAGGCCTTCTATTCCGACATCAAGGGCAGGGCCGCGGAGTTCGGCCGCAACCCCGATCACGTGAAGATCCTGCCGGGTATCAGCCCGTTCATCGGTGACACCGAGGCCGATGCCGCGCGGCTCGAACGCGAGTTCAACGAGCTCACGGTGCCCGAGTACGGCCTGACGCAGCTGGCAGGCATCGCCGGTCGCGATCTGCGGCATCTGGACCTCGACGAAAGAGTGCCGGCGGACCTGTTCGCCGACGCCGGCGATGTCACCGACAACGATCGCAGCCGCCTGCAGGTGGTCGCGGGCATCGTGCGGCGGGAGAATCCGACGCTACGGCAGCTGCTGCATCGGCTGGCGGGCGCGCGTGGGCATCGGGTGTTCGCCGGCACCCCGGAGCAGGTCGCCGACACCATCGAGGAGTGGTTCACCCAGGGCGCTGCGGACGGTTTCAATGTGATGCCGCCGTACTACCCGGGTGGGCTCGAGGTCTTCACCGAGACCGTGGTGCCGATCTTGCAGGAACGCGGCCTGTTCCGCACCGAGTACACCGGGACCACCCTGCGTGACCACTTCGGCCTGCCGCGTCCGGAGAGCCGGTTCGCCGCCCAGCCCGCGTCGGCGTGGTGAGCGGCCTACCGCAGGGGTACCCGGATACGGCATCCGGCCCGGACACGGGCCCCGAGGACAGCATCGGGGCCCGACGATGAGCATCGAGGAGGTCGCCGCGCCGCGGGTGACGGCCGACCGGGTGAAGCTGAGCAGCTTGACCTGGTCGGTGTTCGTGCCGATGGTGCTCTACGGCGCCGGGGCGGGGGCGGCCGCGCCGATGTTCGCCTTGCGCGCGCTCGAGCTCGGCGCGTCGGTAGGGATGGCGGGTCTGGTCGTCGCGCTCAGCGGGCTGGGCATGGTGCTGACCGACCTGCCCGCGGGCCGGATCGTGGCCAGGGTCGGCGAGCGCGGGGCGATCGGGCTCGGCACCGCACTCGGGCTCGCGGGCGTGCTGGCCGCGATCGCCGCGCCGAATCCGGCCGTGCTGGCGGTGGGCATGCTGCTCACCGGCGCGTCCGGTGCGGTCTGGGGACTCGCCCGGCAGACCTACATCGCGGCGGTGGTGCCGCCGCGGGAGCGGGGACGGGCGCTGTCGGTGCTGGCGGGCTCGCATCGGCTCGGCTTCTTCGCCGGGCCGTTCCTCGGCGCCGGGCTCGTGCACGCGATGGGGCCCAACGGCGCGCTGTGGTTGCAGTGCGCGACCACCGCGCTGGCCGGTCTGGCGATGATCGCCGTCCGCGATGTCAGCAGTGGCGGCGGCGCGGGGCACACGCTGACCTCGGTGGTCGTCGAGAACCGCAGAGTGCTCGGCACTCTCGGCTCCGCGGCACTGCTGACCGGTGCGGCTCGCGCGGCCAGACAGTCGCTGCTGCCGCTGTGGGCGGCGCACATCGGGCTCAGCCCGGTGACGACCAGCCTGATCTTCGGCATTTCCGGCGCGGTCGATGTGCTCTTGTCCTATCCGGCGGGCGTCTTCATGGACCGTTTCGGCCGACGCGCCACCGGGGTGCCGTCGATGCTGTGCTTCGGACTCGGCTACGCGGTGCTGCCGTTCACCCACACCGCGGTGACGACGGGGATCGCCGCGGTGCTGCTGGGGCTGGCCAATGGCATCAGCAACGGGCTGATCATGACCGTCGGCGTGGATGTGGCTCCGCCGGGGAAACAGGCGGAGTTCCTGGGCGCCTGGCGGCTCACCCACGACATCGGCATGTTCGCCGGGCCGCTGGCGATCGGCGCGATCAGCGCGCTGGCCGTGCTCGGCGCGGCGTCGATCGTGCTCGCCGGGTCGGCGCTGGCCGGTGCGTGGGCGATGTATCGCTGGTTTCCGGCGGGGCCCGGCGGGGTGGGCGGACATACCAGACACAGCGGGCGGTGATCGGGCGGACCGGCAGCAGGCGATCGTGTCATCGAGGTTGCGGCATACGGGTTCTGCCCCGCGGCGCTCACGCGATAGTTGGCGTGGCATACCCGCAGCTGGAGGGCAATATGTGTTCTGCCGTACTCGATATCTCCACGGTCCCGGTCGATCCCGACGAATACGTTCGGGAACTGATGAGGTGGCATTTCCGGCCGGAGACCGGTAGCCCGTACTGGCTGCGCCGGGCGAGCACCCTGGGTTTCGACCCGATCGCCGACGTCCGCACCTTCGACGACCTGCGCCGATTCCCGAATGTGATCGACGAATTCCGCGATGTCGCTATCGAGGATCTGATTCCGCGCGGGCTCGACGGCGCGGATCGGGTGATCGCCGGAATCTTCGAAAGCGGCGGCACGACCGGTCTGCCGAAGCGCTTCGTGATGTTCGATCGGTGGATGGAATTCGCGCTCGGCTGGGACGAATTCCATTACGCGGAACTCGGCACACTGAACACGCTCGCGATCGCGCCGAGCGGCCCGCACATGTTCGGCGAATTCGCGGCCAGGCGGGCGCGCCGCCACCACGGCGTGAAATTCACCGTGGACCTCGATCCGCGCTGGATCAAATCTCTGATCGCCCGTGGGGACACCGAACAAGCCGATCGCTACGCCGAACACCTCATCGATCAGGCCGCGCACATTCTGACCACCCAGTCGGTCGGCATTCTGATCACCACCCCGCCCCTGCTCGAGCGCTTGGCGCGGCGGCCCGAACTGGTCGAGGCGGTGCGCGCGCAGGTGCGTTTCATCTGCTGGAGCGGCGCGCACATGGACGCGGATTCGCGCGACATCTTCCGGCAGGAGATCTTTCCCGGCATTCCGGTGAAAGGTCTCTACGGCAGCACGACGATCCTGGGAATGTCGCGGGAACGGCCCGAGGAGCACCCCGACGGGCTGCCGGTCTTCGACGCGCCGAGCCCGTACATCGTGTTCCGGGTCGTGCGTCCCGGCACCGACACGGACGTGGAATTCGGCGAACGCGGTCAGGTGGTGATGAACCACCTCACCAAATACGCGTTGCTGCCCAACAATCCGGAGCGCGATATGGCGACCAAGGTGCGGGCGTTGCCCGGTGCGCTCGGCTGCGCCGTCGCCGACGTGGGGCCGGTCGCCACCTTCGGCGATCGCGCCGTGATCGAAGGCGTGTACTGATGGACATCCAGATCGACGCCCTCGGCCCGGGTGGCGCGTACCGCTCCCGCGGACGCCTTCCGCTGACATCGACCGGAGGAGAGCGGATCGGCGAGATCTCCCAGGTGCCGCCACTGTATGTGCGACGCACCCTCGCCGCGATGCGCGCCGCCGCGGTCCTGCCCGTCGAGGAGCGGCTGGCCGCGCTCGACAAGGCCGCGGAGTTGTTCCTGCACGGCACGGTCGGCGGCCTCGACCCCGACCGGTACGCCCGGCTCGTCTCGACCGCCTCCGGTGTGCCGCTGGCGGTGGTGCGGCAGTCGGTCGACTGGGTCGCCGACGTGCTGCGGTCGCAGCGCGCCGTCGCCGAACTGGCGATGCCGCGCGGGGCCGTAGCGACGTGGCGCGACGAGCGGACCCTGACCGGCTCGGCGGTCTGGACCCGCAAGGGCGATCTGTTCGCGGTGCACGCCGCGGGCAATACCCCCGCCGTGCACGGGCTGTGGCCGGAGGCGCTGGCCCTGGGCTACAAGGTGGCGGTCCGGCCGTCGACCCGCGAGCCCTACACCGCCTTCCGGTTGGTGAGCGCACTGCGGGAATCCGGTTTCCCGCCGGAGATCGTGACGCTGCTGCCGACCGATTACGCGGCGGCCGACGTGATCATCGCCGAATCCGATTTCGCCATCGTCTACGGCGGACAGGACGTGGTGGACAAGTACGCCGCGAACCCGCGAGTGCTGACCCAGGGACCGGGGCGGTCGAAGATCCTGCTCACCGGGGAGGTCGACTGGCGGTCGAAGATCGACCTGCTCGCCGGTTCGGTCAGCCATCTCGGCGGTACCGCGTGCACCTGCGCCACCGCGATACTCGTCGAGGGCGACCCCGAACCCGTCGCCCGGGCGGTCGCCGAGGCGTTGGCCGCCATCCCCAGCCTGCCCGCCGACCATCCCGAGGCGATTCTCACCGTGCGGCCGGTGCAGTCCGCCCGCGAGACGGCCGCGTATCTGGCCGAGGTCGCCGGTGACGCGCGTCCGATCCTCGGCGCGGACACCGTCGTGGACGAATTGCCCTCGGGCGGCGCGGTCCTGCGCCCCGCCGTGCACCTGGTCGCCGACAGTTCGGCTCCGCAACTGGGCGTCGAACTCGGCTTCCCGTGCGTGTGGGTGGGCCCGTGGCGCCCCGAGGACGGCATCGCGCCGTTGCGGAACTCGCTGGTGCTCACCGCGATCACCACCCGCGACGACCTCATCGGCCAATTGCTGGACGAGCCGTCGGTCACCAACCTCTACGTCGGGGACAACCCCACCACCTGGCTGCGCCCCGGTGTCCCGCACGACGGCTACCTCGCCGAGCATCTCATGCGCACCAAGGGGATGATCCGGTCCGCGACCTGATCGGCCGCTCGCGCCCCGGCCGCGGCCACCAGCGGTCCGTGCCGAGGCTGTCCGAGCTCGAAGGACGCTGAAAAGGCTTGTCGGATCGGACGATAGGAATCGGGCATGCGACGCCGCGGGCACCGGCGAAGTTCACCGGCCGCTGGTCGAATGGGGCGGCATCGTCCGTCAGAGAGGAAGAAGCCATGACCAGTATCGACACGCGGTCCGAGGGCACGGTCGCCGCGCGCGTCAATGAACTGACCGCCGTCTTCGAGCGCGGGCTGCAGGAGAACCTGGGCGTCGGGGCGTCGCTGGGCATCCGGTTGGAGAGCGCGAGCGAGGGCCGCACGCGGTACTACCTCGACCCGAACCCGGCCACCATCAACGCCATGTTCACCGTGCACGGCGGGGTCATCGCGACCCTGATGGACACGGCGATGGGCAGCGCGGTGTTCACCACACTCGGTGACGGCGTGGCCTATACGACGCTGGAGCTGAAGGTGAACTTCATCCGGTCGGTGACGATGGACGGGTCACGGCTCACCTGTGAGGCGACCGCCATCCACGTCGGCAGGCGCACCGCGACGGCGGAGGCCAGGATCACCGACGCC
Source organism: Nocardia shimofusensis NBRC 100134 (assembly GCF_001613125.1). GTDB lineage: Bacteria > Actinomycetota > Actinomycetes > Mycobacteriales > Mycobacteriaceae > Nocardia > Nocardia shimofusensis. The sequence goes on along the minus strand of NZ_BDBT01000040.1, from coordinate 22,504 downwards.
GCGGGCAAGCTGATCGCCCACGGCTCCACCACGATCATGGTGCTGCAGCCGGAGAAATGAAGGGCTGCGAAACCGGCCCCCAGCAAGGAAATCCGTGCTGGGGGCCACTTTCGTAGCCGGGCTCAGGGCAGGGCGCGGCACTGCGTGATGAACCGCACCAGCTCGTCGAGCCGGTCGGTGCGGGCGTCCACGGCACGGTCGAGCACCTTCACCAGGTGTTCGTAGGCCTGGGTGTGGTCGTAGGAGGCCACGTCGGCGATCTGCAACGCCCACCGCCAGTAGCCGCGCATGGTGTCGGCCAGCGGCATCCGGAAGTCGGCGATCACGTCGCGGATCGGTTCCGTTGCCGCGTCGCCCTGCACCCGGAGGTAGCGGCCGACCACGTCGGCCATGAAGCTGAAATGGCGTGCCTCGTCGCGGGCCAGCCGTCCGAGCACCGCGGCCAGCACCGGATCGTCGACGACGTCACGCAGCTGTTGGTAGTACATCTGGGTCGCCTTCTCCTGCACGAGCGCGTAGGCGAAGAACTGCACCGGATGGTCGTAGGGCAGATCGAACGGCTTCTGGCCCTCCACGGCCAGTTCGGTGCGCAGCGCGCCCCGGTCGGCGATGCCGGAGGCGTGCTGGTACCGCGCCAGCGCGCGGGCGTGGGTGTCCTCCTCCAGCGCCCAGCGGACGGTGAAGTGGTACAGCTCGCGATTGTGGACGAAGCTCGCGCGATCGACGCTGTCGTCCACCGGGAAGTACCGGCGGTAGACGTCGAAGTAGCCCGGCAGGTGATCTTCGATCAGGGTGACGAACCGCACCGCCGAACGCTGGCCCTCGGTGAGCCGGTCCGCGTCGGCGCGCGACCAGTCGAACGCGGTCTCCACATCCCAGGAGCGGGCGGCGGGCGAGGCGGCCAGGAAGGCGTCGACCGCCGCCGCCACCTCCTCGACAGGGATCAACGCGGACTCGATGTCGCTCACCTTCTTCATCGGGCGGCTCTCCTCATCGGGCGTTGCGGCAGGTCAGCGCGTAATGCTTGGTGGTGTAACCCCACCCCGCGTTGGCGATCTCCAGGTAGTGCCGCAGCTGGTCGGCCAGGCCGGGCCGGTGCGCGTCGATGCGCGCGGCCGCGGCGTCCACGTTGGCGATCCAGTCGTCGATGGTGCGGCGGTAGTGCTCGGTGAGGTCGTCGACCGCGATGATCGAGAACCCGGCGTCCTCGGCGGCGGTCACCAGCTCCGACAGCGGACGCAGCTCGCCCCAGCCGAAGATGTCCTCGCGCACGAACTCGGTGCCCGCCCGGCCGTCGAACGCGGTGCGCGCGGCGGCGTTGCGGAAACAGCTCTCGGAGACATACAGCGTCCCGCGCCTGCGCAGCACCGCGCGGGCCTTGCCGAAGACCGCGTCCAGATCGGGCATGTGCACGATGGAGCCGAGCAGGGTGACCGCGTCGACACTGCGCGCGGGCAGGTCCATCCGTTCGAAGTGCCCGACCTCGGTGCGGACCCGCTCGGCGACGCCGCGTGCACCGGCCTGCGCGGCGATGTACTCGTGCTGGCGTGGCGCCGGGCTGACGCCGGTGGCGCGGCAGCCGAACTCCTCGGCCATGAACAGGATCAGCGATCCCCAGCCGCAGCCGACGTCGAGCAACTGCTCACCGCCGCGCAGCCCGAGCCGTTGCGCCACGAACCGCAGTTTGCGCCGCTGTGCCTGCTCGAGGGTATCGGCCGGTGACTCGTAGAGCGCGGAACTGTATTTGCGCAGCGGATCCAGGAATTCGCCGAAGATCTCCGGGTCGAGGTCGTAGTGCTGGTTGGTGTCGGCGGTGACGCTCACGCGGCGGCCTCGCGCAGTGCCCGGTCGACCACGGTGACCACGTCCTCGATGCTGGACAGCCCGAACACGTCCTGGTCCTCGAGCTCGATGTCGAAGGTGCGCTCGATCTTGGCGACCATGCGCAGCACGCGCACCGAGTCGACCCCGGCCATGCCGCGCAGGTCGGTCTCGGGCCGCAGCTCGGCGGCGGGGATGCCGGTCTCGGCGAGGGCGATCTCGGTGACGGTCCGCAGGATTTCGGCGGTGTCGGTCATGAACGGACTCCATTCGTGGCAGCGGGATCTCGCGTCGCGAGTGCGTGCGAGAGGGCGGCGACCTCGTCGTCGCCGAGCGTGAGGTGGTCACGCGCGTCCTCCAGCGCGAACGGCTGGTAGGTGGCGGTGGAGGTGGCGCAGACCGCGCCGTCGGCCGCGCGGATCTCGGCGCGGGCCCGCAGCGGCTGTCCCGCCGGGGTCGGCTCGAGGGTGGCGACGCAGTGGTAGTCGCGGTCGATCAGCAGCGGCGTGAGGAATCGGGTGCGCTGGGTGACGGTGAAGGCGGGACGGTGCCGGGTCAGCACGATCAGGTTGCCCATCAGTTCGTCGCAGATCACGCCGACCAGCCCGCCGTGCACGACGCCGGGGTAGGACTCGAACGCGCGGCCGAGCCGGAAATCGGTGCGCAGCCCGTCCGGGTGCGGGGTGAAGGTCAGCCGCAGCCCGGCGGCATTGTGCGGGGAGCAGCCGAAGCAGTGGTAGTCGGGGATCACCGACCACGGCACCGCGACGGGTTCGCCGGTCGTCATGGTCGGGCGAGGGCGTCGGCGAGGGCGCGGCGAACCCGCGCGTTGCTGGACAGGTCGAGTCCGGTGATGCCCGCGAAGGTGCGACGGACCTTGTCGTGCAACGCATCCAGTTCGCCGTCGGCGGCCACCTGCGCGAGGAACAGCTCGAAGCCGGTGTCGATCGTGGCGTGGTCACCACCCTCGCTGATGCCGGCCTTGAAGGTGCTCACCGGATGCTTGATCTTGGCTTCGGAGCTGTAGACGTACAGCGTCTCCAGCACCGAGGGCAGTTCGTCCGGACGTCGCTTCAGCCGCTCGGTGGCGTAGTGGATGAACTCGCGCGCGTGCCCGGCCTCGTCCCTGCTCGCCTTCAGCAGCAGGTTTTTCAGCACCGGCTCCTGCACCCAGGCGGCGACCGCGCGGTAGACGTGGTTCACGGTCAGTTCGGAGATGATGTTGGTGGCCAGGGTGGCCGCGGGGGTGGTGCCCGGTGCGTACGGCGCGCGCATGGCGCGCACGGCCTCGTCGTCGACGCGGTGTCCGACCGCGCCCAGCCAGGCACGGAAGGCATAGTGGTGCTGCACTTCCTGGAAGCCCCACACCACGGCGAAGGTGGAGAAGTCGTAGTCGTCGACGAACTCGTCGAGGAACCCGTGCACGGCCGCGATGACATTGGATTCACCCATCGCCGCGCTCTCGGCCAGGGTCACGTACTCCGGACGGACCAGCGCGGTGTCCACGGCGTCGAGCTCGAGATCGGTCAGCCGCCAATGCAGGCGCTCGTAGTGGCGGAAGACGTCGTAGCTGTGCACGGTGGCTCCATTCCTGAGGTGCTTGGGGATCGGGTCAGCGCTGTCGTGCGAGCAGTTGCCCGGCGGCCAGGCGCTGCAGCTTGCCGCTGCTGGTACGGGGAATGCTGCGCGGGGCGACGAGGTGGACCTCGACGGCGGCCAGTCCGAGTTCGGCGGCGACTCGACCGCGCAGCCGCTCGGCGAGCGCCTCCGCGTCCGTGCCCTCGAGTTCGGTCTCGGCGATCAGCGCGATGACGTCGGCACCGTCCCGGTCCGCCGCGGCGGTGCATCGCCCCTGGTAGACGCCATCGAGTCCGCGCACCGCGTGCTCGACGTCCTGGGCGTAGTAGTTGACCCCGCGGACGGTGATCATGTCCTTGCACCGGCCGGTGACGAAGAGTTCGCCGTCGCGCAGGTAGCCCAGATCCCCGGTGCGCAGCCAGCCGTCGGCGAACATGCCGGTCGCGCTCGCCGGATCGCCGCCGAGATAGCCGTCGGTGACAGACGGGCCCTGGATGAGGATCTCGCCGACGCCGCCGTCGGGCAGGTCCCGGCCGTCGAGATCGACGACGCGCAAGCGCAGCCCGGCCACCGCGGCGCCGACCCCGGCCACCGCCCGCGCGCCCGGCTCGTCGGCCGAGATCGGCAGTGCCACCGCGTCGTCCGCGAGCCGGGTCCGGTCGACCCACTCGAACCGCGGCCCCCGGCCCAACGGTGGGAAGGCCACGGCCAGGGTCGCCTCGGCCATCCCGTAGACGCCGAACATCGTCGACGGAGCGAACCCGGCAGGCGCGAACCGCGCGCAGAAGGCGGTGACCACCTGGTGCGAGATCGGCTCGGAGCCGTTGAACGCGATCCGCCAGCGTCGCAGGTCGTAGTCGCCCGCCTGCTCCGGCGGCACCGCGGCCAGCAGCGCCTCGTAGCCGAAGTTCGGCATGGCGGTGATCGTGGACCCGCTCGCGGCGAATTCGGCCAGCCAGCGCGCGGGGTCCTTGACGAAGGCCACCGGCGACCACACGTGCGCGGGGATGCCGCGCAGGATCGCCGAGAGCGTGCCGAACAGGCCCATGTCGTGGAACAGCGGTAGCCAGAATCCGCCGCGGTCGGTGTGGTCGAGCGCGATGCCGGTGCGGATCGCGGCCAGGCCGGCGAGCACGTTGCGGTGGGTCAGGCGCACGCCCTTGGGGTTGCCGGTGCTGCCGGAGGTGAACTGCACGACGGCCAGGTCGTCGGCGGTGATGTGGGGCAGTGCGGTATCGGCCGGGTGGTCGGTCTCCGTCAGTGCCGCGGTGTCGAGGGCCGAGACCTGCCCGTCGGCGCAGGCTCCGAGCAGGGCGCCTGCCCCGGCGAACCGATGCGACACCAGCACGGTGCGCATCCGGGCGGCCGCGGTGATCGCGGCGAGCTTGCGGGGGAAGGCGTCCGTCTGGCGCGCCCCGGCGGGTAGCGGCAGGGGAGTGGCCGCGCCGCCCGCCGCCGTGACCGCGAACAGCGCGGTCAGGAACTCCGGGGCGTTCGGGCACAGGATGCCCACCGGTTCACCGCGCCGCACCCCGTGCCGGACCAACGCGGCCGCCATGACGAGAGACCTGCGATGCAACTCGGCGTATCCCACGGTTTCCGACACCGACCAGAATGTCGCGGGCACGTCGGGGTGGGCGGTCGCGATGTCGGACAGCCGGCCCGGCAGAGTTTCGGCGGTCTGCGCAGAATCCATGCTCGCCACGACAGCAGCGAATGGTGACATCGCGCTGAATTCGTTGTGAACCGGCGACGGTGATCATCACTGACGATCAGCCAATCGAATTGAGACATAAAGTATTTCGGCTATTGCACGATAGAAGCGGGCGATGAGTGCGCGCCGTCGGGATCGGCGGGCGGCACGATCGGCAGGGAAAATCGTTTCCCATTCAGGAGTTGCCGGTGAATTCCGACCGATCCGCCGCCCAGGAATCGTCGCCCGGTGAATCCGCGAGCGAACCGGGGCGCGCTGTTGTCCTGGGCGCGGGTATCGCCGGACTGCTGGCCGCCCGGGTGCTGTCGGAGCATTTCGCCGAAGTCCTTCTCGTCGAACGTGATCCGCTCGACGCCGACGATCCGCGGCGTGGCGTGCCGCAGGCCCGCCACCTGCACGGGCTGCTGGATCGCGGCCGCACCGTCCTCGAGCAGCTGTATCCGGGGTTCACCGCCGAGCTGACCGAACTCGGCGCGGGCACCGCCGAGGCGCTGGTGGGCACCCGCTGGTATCTGAGCGGCCTGCGCGCGGCGCCGACCTCGACCGGTCTCACCTCGCTGATGGCGACCAGGCCGGTGCTCGAATCGGTGATCCGCCGCCGCACCCTGGCGACGCCGGGCATCGGCTGGTGCACCGGCACCGCGCGTGGTCTTCTCGGCGACGCGGGCGAGGTGACCGCCGTCCTGCTGTCCGACGGTTCCGGAATCCGGCCCCGGGCCGCGGATCTGATCGTCGACGCGACCGGTCGCGGCTCCCGCGCCCCGCAATGGCTCGCCACGCTCGGTGCGTGCGCGCCGGCCGAGGAGCGGCTCGAGGTCGACCTCGGCTACGCCTCGGCTCTGTTCCCGTGCGCCGACGGCCAATTGGACGGACACCGCTCGGTCATCATCTCCACCGGCGCCGGTGGGCGCGGCGGCGGCGCGATCCGGGTCGAGGGCGACCGCTGGCACGTCACGCTGGCCGGGATGCTCGGTGACCATCCGCCGACCGACCCCGCCGGATTCGCGGACTTCGCCGCCACCCTCGCCGCGCCGGACATCCATCGGCTGATCACCGCGGCCGAGCCCGCCGGCGGCTGGGGCCGCACCGCCCGGGACCAGCACACGATCGTGCCGCACAAGTTCCGCGCCCCCGTGCGCCGCCGTTTCGACCGCCTGCCATCCGTGCCGCGCGGCTTCCTCGTGCTCGGCGACGCGTTGTGCAGCGTCAATCCGCTGTACGCGCAGGGGATGACAGTCGCCGCGCAACAGGCGCTGGTGCTGCGCGACTGCCTGACCGCCGGCGCGGGCGCGGACCTGCCCGCCCGGTTCTATACCGCCGCGAGCGACGTCGTGGACGTCGCCTGGCGGCTGTCGGCCGGGTCGGACCTGGCGAACCCGGGGGTGACGGGGCCGCGCACCCTGCGCACCCGGCTGACCAATGCCTATGTGGCGCGGGCGCATCGGGCCGCGCACCTCGACCCGGTGGTGTCGCGCACCTTCCTGCGAGTGGCCAACCTCGTGGAGCCGCCCGCCGCGCTGCTGCGACCCGATCTCGCCCGCCGCATCCTGTGGCGCCGCGACGGCGGGACCGGCCCGGCCGATGCGCCCGCCGTCGCCGAGCCGACCGGGTGAGCGGCCGCCCTCCCCGGACCACTGCCGCCGAAACGAACTCGTCCACCCCCCAACGAACCCCCGACCGGAGGGACCACTCGACATGGAATCGACTACCGCGAGCGCGGTTGCCGCGGACAAAGACGCCGCGATCCAGACCGCCATCGCCCACGTCTTCGGCCTGGAAGGGCGCCCGGACCCGTACTCCGCGGCCCGCGTCCTGCGGGAAGCGGGGCCGTTGCATCAGACCCCGCTCGGCCACTACCTGCTGACCCGCTACGACGACTGCGCGGCCGTGCTCTCGACCACCGCGTGGAGCCACGCGGAGGAGGCGGCGATGATGCATCCGACCGTCTCGCCCGAGGACGCCGCCGAAGAGCTGCCCACCTCGTTCCTGTGGATGGAGCCGCCGGACCACACCCGGCTGCGCAACCTGGTGACCAAGGGCTTCACCCCGCGCATGGTGACCCGGCTGCGGCCGCGCATCGAGGAACTGACCGAGCAACTCGTCGACGACGCGCTGGCCGCGGGCGAGTTCGATCTGATCGAGAAGATCGCGTATCCGCTGCCGCTGATCATCGCCTGCGAGCTGATCGGCGTGCCGTCGGAGGCCTACGACCAGGTGCACCGGTGGTCGCAGGATCTCGCCCGCGGCTTCGACCACGACTACACGCTGCCGGAGGAGGCGCTGCGCGCCCGCAGCGCGGGCTCGCGGGGATTCATGGCCTACTTCCGCGAACTGCTCGACGCGCGCCGCCGCGAACCGGCCGACGATCTGCTCAGCGCGCTCTCCCAGGTGGAGGACCGCGGTGATGTGCTGACCGAGCAGGAGCTGCTGGCGACCTGCATCACCACCTTCGTCGCCGGGCACGAGACCACCGCCAACCTGATCGGGACCGGCATGCTGCAGTTGATGCGCAACCCGGAACAGATCGCGGCACTGCGGGCCCGCCCCGAACTCACCGCGTCCGCCCCCGACGAGTTGCTGCGGATGGAGCCCTCGGTGCAGATGACCACCCGCGCCGCCACCCGGCCGATCACCGTCGCCGGCCGGGAATTCGAGCAGGGCGAAGGGGTGGTGGTGCTGATCAATTCGGCCAACCGCGACGACGACGCCTTCCCCGGCTCCGACCGGCTCGACGTGTCCAGGTACTCCGATCCGCACCAGCCCGCCAAGAAGCACCTCGGCTTCAGCCTGGGCATCCACTACTGCCTCGGCGCGCCGCTGGCGCTGCTGGAGATGGAGGTGCTGCTCGACGTGCTGCTGCGCAAGGTGCGCGACATCGAACCCCTCACCGAGACACCGTCGTACAAGCCGAATGTCGTCATCCGCGGCTTGGAGTCGCTGCCCACCCGGTTCACACCCGCCTGAGCGGTCGGGCCGGCGGTGCGAACGGCACACCGCCGGGCCCGGCGGGCGATTCACTTCGGTGATCGTCCGATTCGCAAGGCTTTTCGCCCCCGGATCACCCGGTCGTCGCTGGATACGCTCGTCCCATGTCGCGACCGGGAGTCGCGTCGGACCGTCGAATGTCTCTCGCGGCCGACGTTGCCGGTCGACCATACGCACTTTCGTGAAGGGAGCCGCCATGTCCGATGCGGACATCGAGCGGGTAGCGCCGGAATCCCATGCGCCGAAACAAACCCGGCGCGCCGCCCCCCGCAAGCTCGCGGTGGACAGCCCCTACCTGCATCGCCTGCAACGCCGTCACTTCCTGCTGTTCGACGTGCTGCCGATCGTCGGCGTCGCGGCCGCGATCGCATTCGCCTGGGTCCATCCGGTCGGGGTCACCGAAATCGCTCTGCTGATCGGCGGATGGATGGCGACGGGCCTGGCGATCACGGTCGGCTACCACCGCCTGTTCACCCATCGCACCTTCAAGGCCGCTCCGCCGGTGGTGGCGGTGCTGGCCGTGGTCGGGTCCATGGCCGGACAGGGCGGCGTGCTGTCCTGGGTCGCCATCCACCGCCGTCATCACGAGTGCAGCGATCAGGAGGGCGATCCGCATTCCCCGAATCTCTCCGGCGACGGCTTCCTCGGCCGGGTGCGCGGACTGGCGCACTCGCACTTTCTGTGGATGCGCCGCCACGAGTACCCCAATATCGTCCACTACGCGCCGGACCTGCTCAAAGACCGCATGCTGGTGCGCATCTCCCGGCGCTACCACTGGTGGGTGGGCCTCGGCATGGCGATTCCCGCGCTCATCGGCGCGCTGGTCTACCAGAGCTGGACCGGGGCGGTCAGCGGGCTGCTGTGGGGCGGCCTGGTGCGGATGTTCGTGCTCGAGCACATCGTGTGGGCGATCAACTCGTTCCTGCACATGTTCGGCACCCGCCCCTACCGGGCTCGCGGCAACAGCCGCAACGGCGGGATCTTCGCTCTGATCTCGTTCGGCGAGTCCTGGCACAACAACCACCACGCCTTCCCGGACTCACCGTCGTTCGGTCTCGACTGGTACCGCCTGGATCCCGGGTACTGGCTGATCCGCCTGCTCGCACTCGCCGGCCTGGCCTGGGACGTGCAGGTGCCCAGCCGCGAACGCCTGGCCGCCAAACGAATTCGACCCATCCAGCCCGTCTAGTGAAAGTCGGGCCGCCGGTACGGCGACGATCTGAGAACGGACGACTCACCATGAACGACAGAACAGAAATCCTGCAATGGTGCCGGGGATACCTCGGCGATGCGCTCGGCGTCGACCCGGAGAGCATCGACCCCACCGCCGATTTCGACCGGCTGGGCGTGGACTCCGTGGTCGCCGTCGCGCTGCTGATGGAGATCGAGCAGCGCTACGGCGTGGACATCCCGCCGGAGGACCTGTTCGCCGAACCCACCCTGGACGCCGTCGTCGGATACGTGGCCGGTCGGTCCGAGCAGGTCGCGTGAACACCGCTGCCTCGGCCGACGGGGCGCGCGCGGCGGCGATCCAATACCACTACGACGTCGGCAACGACTTCTACCGGCTCTGGCTCGACCCGTCGCTGACCTACTCGTGCGCCATGCCCGCACACCCGGGCGACACCCTGGAGATCGCGCAGGACCGCAAGCTGCGCTACCACCTCGACGCCGTCCGAGCCGACCGTGCGCGCGACGTACTCGACATCGGCTGCGGCTGGGGCGGGCTGCTGCGGCGGACTTCCGAGCTCGGTGTGCCGCGCAGCGTGGGCCTCACCCTCAGCGAAGAGCAGGCCGCCCACGTGCGCGGGCTCGACCTGCCGGGGGTGTCGGTCGAGGTGCGCGACTGGCTGCACTACGAGACCGATCGACGTTTCGACGGCATCGTCTCGATCGGCGCCTTCGAGCATTTCGCCACCCCGGACGACTCGAACGCCGACAAGATCGCGGTCTATCGCGAGTTCTTCGGCCGCTGCCGGGACTGGCTGCACGACGACGGCACGCTGTCGGTGCAGACCATCGCCTACGGGAACATGTCCCCGCAGTACGCCAACAGCTTCATCCAGCGCGAGGTGTTCCCGAACGCCGACCTGCCCACCCTGGCCGAGATCACCGCCGCCGCCGAGGGCTTGTTCGAGGTGCGCACGGTGCGCAACGACCGGCTCGACTACGCGTGGACCTGCGAGCAGTGGACCCGCCGGTTGCGCGCGCGCCGCGACGAGGCCGTGGCGCTGGTCGGCCCTGAGGTGACCGAACGGTACGAGCGCTATCTGAAGCTGTCCGCGCTGGGATTCCGGATGGGCAAGATCTGCCTGCTGCGGATCGTGCTCGACCCGTATCGCGACGGCTATTTCGTCGGGCGCCGGGACCTCTGATGGGTCCGGCGCCGGGCGCGGTGGCGCGCTTCAACCCCTTCACCGACGCCTTCCGCGAAGACCCGTATCCGATGTACCGGAGCCTGCGGGAGGGTGCGCCGGTGCACCGGACGATGGGCATGTGGGTGCTCACCCGGCACGCCGATGTGCGAACAGTGCTGCGGGACCGCGGTTTCGCCGTCGACGTGATCCCCGGGATGCTGCGACGGCAGGCCGAGCGGCTGGGAGTGCCCGATATCGACCGCATCGGCCGCCTGGCGCGGACCTCGCTGGTGTTCACCGGCAACCCCGAGCACGCGCGGCTGCGCGCATTGGTCAATCCGGTGTTCACCGCGTCCGCCGTCGCCCGCCTGCGTCCGCGGATCGCCGCGGTCGCCGAAGAATTGACCGAGCAGGCGTGGCGTGACGGTGGAATGGACGTCGTCACCGATTTCGCCGCCGCCCTTCCGGTGCTGGTGCTCGCCGACTGGCTCGGCCTGCCGTCCGGCGTGCGCGGCCACCTCGCGGGCTGGACCCACGACATCCGGTTTCTGCTCGAACCGGGTCTCATGACGGCCCCCGATTTCGAGCGGGTGCGCGCGGTGGTCGACGAGTTCACCGCGGCGCTGCGCGAGGTCGTCGCGCGGCGCCGCGCCCGGCCGGGCGACGACCTCGTCAGCCGGTTGCTGGCCGCGCGGATCGGCAGCGGCGACCGGCTGAGCGAGGAAGAAGTGGCGTGCGTGGCGATCATGTGCTTCGTCGCCGGCGTGGAGACCACGAAATCGTTGATCGGCAACGCTGTGCTCGCGCTCACCACGCATCCGGGTGAACAGGAGCGCTTGCGCGAACGACCGGACCTGCTCGCGTCCGCGGTCTCGGAGGCGTTGCGCTACGACAGTCCGCTGCAGCACACCAAGCGCCGGGCGACCCGCGACACCGCACTGGGCGATCAAGTGATCCGTGCGGGCGATCAAGTGCTGCTGTGCCTGGGCGCGGCCAATCGCGATCCGGCGGCTTTCCCCGATCCCGACACCTTCGACATCACCCGCGACACCGCGGGCCACCTGGCCTTCGGCCACGGATTGCACGGCTGCCTGGGCGCGCCGCTGGCGCAGATGCAGGCCGAGATCGCCCTCGGGTGTCTGTTCGGCCGCCCCGAGCGGCTGGTCGCGGCCACCGCCCGGCCGCAATGGCAGGACCACAGCTTCATCGTCCGCGGACTGCGGCAGTTCCCGATCGCGGTCGAAAGTCGTTGAACCGACCGGTCATCCGGTCGCCGAGAGGAAGATGTCATGTCGGGTATCGAGTTGTTTCCCGAGATCCTGCGCCGCCGCGCCGCCATCCGGCCCACCGGCACGGCCTACGTATTCCTCGACGATCACGGCGCCGAGGCGGCGGTGCTCACCTACGCCGAGCTGGAGCGCCGGGTCCGTGCGGTCGCCGGGCGACTGGCGGACGCCGCCGCGCCGGGCGATCGGGCGTTGCTGATCTTCCCGCCGGGCCTGGACTTCGTCGTCGCGTTCTTCGCCTGCCTGTACGCCGGTGTGATCGCGGTGCCGGTGATCCCGCCGCGCCGGGGCAGGGCGCATCACGCGACCCTCGGCATCATCACGGACAGTGACCCCGCGGTCGTGCTCACCGTGGCCGGGCTCGTCGACGTGGACCTGCCGTCCGAGGGAACGCTGGAACGGATCGCGGTCGACGAGATCGACACCCGGACCGAGGCGATCGCCCCGCGGCCGTGCGCCCCGGACTCGATCGCGTTCCTGCAGTACACCTCCGGGTCGACCGGGTCGCCCAAAGGGGTTTTGGTCACCCACCGGAACCTGATCGCGAATCAGGAGATGATCCGGCGCGCGTTCGGTCACGACGAGTCCTCGACGTTCGTCGCCTGGGCCCCGCACTACCACGACCAAGGGCTGATCGGGAACATCCTGCAACCGCTGTACCTCGGATCGGCCAGTGTGCTGATGGCGCCGGTGAGTTTCATCCGCCGCCCGCTGCTGTGGCTCGACGCGATCTCGCGCTACCGCGCGCACACCAGCGGCGGCCCCAACTTCGCCTTCGACGCCTGCGTCGCGCACGCCGCGCGCGGTGACGTTCCCGACCTGGACCTGAGCAGCTGGGCGGTGGCCTTCAACGGCGCCGAGCCGATCCGCGCCGAGACCCTGCGGCGTTTCACCGAGACGTTCGCTCCCTACGGTTTCCACGAGCGGGCGCTGTATCCCTGCTACGGACTCGCCGAGGCGACTTTGCTGGTGAGCGGCAGCGGCAAGGGCAGGGGGCCGCGCTGGTTCGAGGCCGATCCGGCCGAATTGGGCCGGGGCAGAATGGTTCCGGCGGACCCGGGGCGCAGCGCCGCGACCCTGACCGGATCGGGCCTGCCTGCCCCCGGCGTCGAGGTGCTCGTCGTCGATCCGGCGACCGCCCGGCCGTGCCCGCCGGACCGGATCGGTGAGATCTGGGTGGCGGGCGCGCAGGTGGCGGCGGGCTACTGGCGCAACCCCGAGGCCACGGCGGCCGTGTTCGGTGGCGGTGTCGGTGGCGACGGCGGCGAACGCCGGTTCCTGCGGACCGGTGATCTGGGACAGATCGTGGACGGCGAACTGTTCGTCACCGGACGGTGCAAGGATCTGATCGTCGTGCGCGGTCGCAACCACTATCCGCACGATCTCGAACACACCGCGCAGGTCGCGCACCCGGCGGCCCGCGCGGGCGGCGGCGCCGCTTTCACGGTCGAGGGCCCTGACGGTGAACAGGTGGTGATCGTGCAGGAGATCGACCGCGCCCACCACTGGTCGGCCGCCGCGAGCGCGGAGATCACCGCGGCGATCCGTGCCGCGGTGGTGCGCGACCACGACCTCACGCCGAGCCGGATCGTGCTGACGGTGGCGGGTGCGTTGCCGAAGACGAGCAGCGGCAAGATCATGCGCGGGGCGGCGCGCGCACGTCATCTCGACGCCGGATTCCCCCCGTGGGCTCCGGCGGCGGCGGTTGTCCCGGTCGGACACTGATGCGGGCGGCGCCGTGGGCCCGCATTGTCCAGGCCTTCACCTGGAATCCAGTGCTACACCCGCGACGTCGTCCGGAATTCAGCCGCGCGTCACTATTCCGGCGACCAGGACGCTGTGCGGGTTTCATCGGCGGTTACCTCCCGCCACTAGCGTTGCTCCTACCTTGAATGAAGGAGCAGGCGCAATGGAGTTCCGTCATCTGGTTTCGTTCATCACGATCGCCGAGGAGTTGCACTTCGGCCGCGCGGCGCAGCGCTTGCATCTCACCCAGCCGAGCCTCAGCGCTCAGCTGCAGAAACTGGAGAAATCACTGGGCGTCCAGCTGGTCGCTCGAAACTCACACGAAGTCAAGCTGACTCCCGCGGGCCGGGAGTTCGAGGCGCAGGCCAGGCTGGTCGTCGCCCAGCTGGACCGGGCCGCGGAAGTGGCCAAGGCCACCGCGGCGGGGCGCTCGGGCACCCTCGACGTCGGCTACAACCTGCCGGCGAGCAGACATGTGCTCCCCGCCGCGCTGACGCGGATGACCGAGCGACATCCCGACATCGAGATATCGCTGTGGGAGAAGCGGACCGGTCCGCAGCTGGCCGCGCTCGCCGACGGCACCCTCGATCTCGCGCTGGTCTACGGTCACCCGAGCTCGTCGGCGTTCCGATATCGGCGTCTGCTGCACCGGGTTCCGCTGGTGGCGGTGGTCGGGCGCAGGCATCGCTGGGCCGAACGCCCCGGGGTGCCCTTCGCCGAGCTCGCCGGCCAGAACTGCGTGCTCTTCGCCCGGGACCAGTGCCCGGCGATGTACGACGCGATCTTCCGAGCCGCCGCCGAGACCGAGATCTCCCTCGCGATCACCCACACCGCCGACGATCCCGGCGCCACGGCCCACATGGTGTCGGTGCGTCCGCTGGTCGGCTTCGCCTCGCTGCCGCGCGCGATCTCGATGGGCATGGGCGCGCCGGGCAACAGCTCGGTGGCGGTCAAATTGCTCGACCCCGTCCCCACCCTCGATTTGTACGCGGTGTGGCGGGCGGAGGAGAAGAATCCGGCGGTCGAGATGTTGCTGGAATGTCTGGAATTCTCGGGTTCGGTGCACACCGATACTGCCTCCGTGGTCCCGACGCGTGCCGCTGGATAGGCGATGACATTCGCGCGGTAGAAATCGCGGCCGGACCCGGCAGCCGCGAAACCGGCCCCGCAGAATTCAGTTCGTGAACACAGTTTCCGTGGCCGAAAATGGTTTCGATATAGCGGATACCGAGGGTTTGTACTCGGTGGTCTCGGGCGCCGCGCGGCGGTACCCGACGCGTCTGTCGCTGTGTGGCGCCGATGGCACGCAGCTCGATTGCCCGCAGGTCGACCGCCGGGTGCGCGCGCTCGCCTCGGCGCTGCTGGCACAGGGAGTGAACGCGGGCGACCGGGTGGCCGTCCTGGGGCGCACCGGCCTGGAATGGGCGTTGCTGGACTGCGCGGTGCTCGCGCTCGGTGCCGTGGTGGTACCGGTGTACCCGACGTCCTCGCCGGCCCAGATCGCCCACATCGTCGCCGACAGCGGCAGCGCGCACTTCGCCGCCGAGACCGGCGAGGACGCCGACCTGCTGCGGGCGGCGGGCGCGCGGCAGGTGTGGACCTTCCCGCAGGTGGCCGAATGGTCGCTGGGCGCGGAAAGCCCCGAGCTGGACCCGGTGATCGCGGCGGTGCGCGCCGACGACCCGGCGATGATCGTCTACACCAGCGGCACCACCGGGGTGTCGAAGGGATGCGTGATCACCCACCGCAACATGTTCGTCTCCTCCGCCAACACCGTGCGCCGCACCGGCGACTTGTTCGACGGGACGACGGCGCTGGCGCTGCCGCTGGCGCACGTGTTCGGCCAGACGATCCTGTTCGCCTGCCTGTTCGGCGGCAGCCGTACCCACCTGCTGCCCGCCATCCCGGACCTGGTGCCCGCCCTGCCCACGCTGCGGCCGACCTTCCTCGCGCTGATCCCCTACGGCCTGGAGAAGATTCGCAAGTACTGCCGCACAAAGCTCCCCGGCCCCGAGGAAGAGGATGCCGCGGTGGCGCGCGGGCTCGAGCTACTGCGCGCCGGACAGGTGCCCGAGCCGGTGTCGCATCCGGTCTCCGACGCGCTCGGCGGCCGGTTGCGCGGGGTGATCTCCGGCGGCGCGTCGCTGGACGAGTCGACCATCGGCTTCTACGCCGGGTTCGGCGTGCTGCTGCTCAACTGCTACGGCCTGACCGAGGCAGCCACCGCGGTGACCGTGAACGCGCCGGAGACACACCGGCTGGGCACCGTGGGCAGGCCGATTCCCGGCACCGAGGTCGCCGTCGCCGAGGACGGCGAGGTGCTGGTCCGCGGACCGCATGTCTCGCCCGGCTACTGGGGCGCGGCGGCGGACGTGCCGATGGCCGACGCCGAAGGGTGGCTGCGCACGGGCGATCTCGGCGAGCTCGACGCCGACGGATACCTGAGCATCACCGGCCGCAAGAAGGAGATCCTGGTGACCTCAGGCGGCAAGAACGTCGCGCCCGCCCCGCTGGAGGACCGGGTCCGGCTGCACCCCTTGGTCAGCAACTGCATGGTCGTCGGCGACGGCCGCGACTTCGTGACCGCGCTGGTCACCCTCGACCAGGACCAGGTGGGCCGCCGACGCGCCGCCGATCCCGGCCTGGATCTCGATGCCGAGATCGGTGTCGCTGTCGAGACGGCGAACGCGCTGGTCTCCCGCGCGGAATCGATCCGGGCATTTCGGATCGTCGATGGTGATTTCACCGTCGAGGACGGTCTGATCACCTCGTCGCGGAAATTGCGCCGGGCCGCCATAGAAAAGGCTTACGCGGACGATATCGCCGCGCTTTATGCCTCGCGCAGCGTCGCGCGATAACTGATTTCGATCGGCCGATGAACGACCCCTGCCGGGGTGGTTCGGTCCGTCTTTCGCTCGCAGACTCGAATTCGAAGTTTCTTCTCCCGGAAAGTGATGCGAACATGTACGACGTCATCGTTGTCGGTACCCGGGTGGCCGGTGCGCCGCTCGCCATGCTCCTGGCCAGGAAGGGGTACCGGGTCCTGGCCGTCGACCGGGCCACCTTCCCCAGCGACACCCCCTCGACCCACTACCTGCACCAGGCCGGACTCGGCTTCCTGAAGTCCTGGGGGCTGCTGGACCGGGTCGTCGCGACCGGGTGCCCTCCTGTCCGGCACCTGAACTTCTCTTACACCGACATCGACATCAGGGGCTTCGCCGACCCGTCGGCCGACGGCATCGACGCCGTGTACTGCCCCCGCCGCACCGTGCTGGACGAGGTACTGGTCGATGCCGCCGGTGAGGCGGGCGCCGAGATGATCCAGGGCTTCACCGTGACCGAACTCGTCTTCGACGGCGACCGGGTGGCAGGCATTCGCGGCAGCGTGGCGGGCGGCGCCGAGCAGGAGTTCCGTGCGCGCCTGGTGGTCGGCGCCGACGGCGCGAACTCCGTGGTGGCCAAGGCGGTCGGCGCGCAGACCTACGAAAGCTCGCCCGGGTCGTGCTTCATCTACTACTCCTACTACGAGGGCGTGGACTGGGGGATGCAGCACCGCACCGGATTCGGCGAGCAGCAGTTCGCCGGCTGGCCCACCAACGACGGCCTGACCCTGGTGGCGGTCATGCGCAAGCGCGACCGGTTCCGCGCCTTCCGCGCCGACCCCGACGCCGGCGTGCAGGAGGTCGTCGAGCAGGTCGATCCGGAACTCGGCACGCTGCTGCGGGAGAAGGGCACCCGCGTCGAGCCGTTCCGGCCGATGCTGTACCCGGACAACTACCGTCGCCAGTCGTTCGGTCCGGGCTGGGCGCTGGTCGGCGACGCCGGCTACCACAAGGACCCGTTCACCGGCTGGGGCATCACCGACGCCTTCAAATACGGTCAGCTGCTGGCCGATCTGGCCGATCAGGGCCTGTCCGGCGACCGTCCGATGGAGGAGGCGCTGGCCGAATACCAGCGGGAGCGCGACGCCCAGAGCGCCAGCACCTTCGAGCTGACCCTGAGCATCTCCGAGCTCACCCTGACCCCGTACTACGACTCGGTGTTCCGGGCCACCAGCATGGACCCGGACTACATCAAGAAGTTCTTCGGCCTCATCGCCGGCATCTACCCGCCGGACAAGTACTTCGGCGAGCAAGAGCTGGCCGAGCTGTACGAGAAGGTGAACTTCCCCGCCGAGGCGCGGCACGTCAGCAAGGACGGGGTGACCGCGTGACCGCCGCGCTGATCGCCCTCGGCGACAGCTTCGTGGAAGGGCGCGGCGACACCGCGCCGGGCGGCGGCTACCGCGGCTGGGTGCCGCGCCTGGGCGGGCAGCTCGGCCTGCGGCCCGCCGCCGTCCGCAACCTGGGCGAGCACGGGGCGACCACCTCGGCGGTGCTGGAAACCCAGCTGCCGCGGGCATTCTCGGCACGCGCTTCGCTCTACGGGGTGGTCGTGGGGGTCAACGACCTGGTCAGCGACTTCCACGAGACCCGGTTCGAGCGCAATCTGCGGACCCTGTTCACCACTCTGCGCGCCACCGGCGCGACGGTGTTCACCGCAGGCTACCCCGATATCCCCGCCCGGCTGCCGGTGCCGCCGGGCATGCGCGCCCTGCTGCGCGAGCGGTTCGCCTTCGCCAACACGGTGCTCGACACCGTCACCGCCGATACCGGCACGCTGCGGCTCGATCTCGCGGGCGATCCCGCCTGGGAGCGCCCCGAGGTGTGGACCGCCGACGGCCTGCATCCGGCCCCGCTCGGCCATCACCTGTTCGCCGTGGCGGCCGCCGATCTCATCGCCGCCCACACCGCGACCATCGTCGCCGCCTGAGATACCCGCTCGGTCCGAGAGGAACGTTCCGTGACAGAGGACAGACGCCTGGCCCGCGACCCGATTGCCATCGTCGGCATGTCGGGCCTGCTGCCGCACGCGCGCAACCACCGAGAGTATTGGCAGAACATCGTCGACGGTGTCGACTGCACCACCGAGGTCCCGGCTTCGCGCTGGAGCCTGGAGGACTACTACGATCCCGACGCCACGACACCGGACAAGACCTACTCCCGGCGCGGGGCCTTCCTGCCCGACATCGAGTTCGACCCGCTGGAATTCGGTCTGCCGCCCAACCAGCTCGAGGTCACCAGCACCATGCAGACCCTCAGCCTGGGGGTGGCGCGCGACCTGCTCGCCGATGCCGGCGCGACCGGCTCGTCCTGGTACGACCCGAGCCGCACCGGCGTGGTGCTCGGCACCACCGGACCCGTGCCGCTGATGCACCCGCTGGCCGCGCGGCTGTCCACGCCCGTGCTCGAGGAGGCGGTGCGCTCGGTCGGCCTGACCCAGCGCGATGCCGAGGCGGTCGCCGCGAAGTACGTCGCGGCGTTCGCGCCGTGGGAGGCCAACTCCTTCCCCGGCCTGCTGTCCAACATCACCGCGGGCCGCATCGCCAACCGGCTCGGTCTCGGCGGCATCAACTGCACCGTCGACGCCGCCTGCGCGGCCTCGCTGGCCGCGCTGCGGACCGCGATCGCCGAACTGCAGGACGGCCGCGCGGACATGATGATCACCGGCGGCGTGGACACCGAGAACACCATCTTCATCTACCTGTGCTTCAGCAAGGTCGGCGCGCTCTCGGCGTCCGGGCAGATCAAGCCGTTCGGCAGCGACGCCGACGGCACCCTGCTCGGTGAGGGCATCACCATGCTCGCGCTGCGCAGGCTCGCCGACGCCCAGCGCGACGGGAACCGGATCTACGCGGTGATCCGGGGCCTGGGCTCCTCCAGCGACGGCCGCGCCAAGAGCATCTACGCCCCGCGCGCGGGTGGACAGCGGGTCGCCCTGGACCGCGCCTACGCCGACGCCGAGATCTCGCCCGCCGACATCGGTCTCATCGAAGCCCACGCGACGGGCACACCCGTGGGGGACAAGACCGAGCTCACCGCGTTGAAAGAGCTGCTGTCCGACGCGACCCCCGAACCCCGCTTCGCCGCGCTCGGCAGCGTGAAATCCCAGATCGGGCACACCAAGGGCGCGGCGGGCACCGCCAGCCTGATGAAGCTGGCGTTCGCGCTGCACCAGAAGGTGCTGCCCGGCACCATCAACGTGAGCGCCCCCAACGCCGAGATCGCCCCGCCCGACGCGCCGTACTACGTGAACTCGCGCACCCGGCCCTGGATTCGCGACCCGCAGCGACCGGTGCGCCGTGCCGCGGCCTCGGCCTTCGGCTTCGGCGGCACCAACTTCCACGTGGTGCTCGAAGAAGCGGACTCCGGCCGCGAGCACCAGCGGGTGCTGCACCGCACGGCCCGCGCGCATCTGTGGCACGCGCCCGACGTGGCCGGCCTCATCGACGCCGTGCGCAGCGTCGCGCCGGTCGACGGCGGCGCCATCCCCGAATCACACGCCCGCATCGGCTTCGTCTCGGTCGACGACGAGAACGCCGAGCATCTGCGCTCGCTGGCGGTGGACGAACTGGTCCGCAATCCCGATGCCGCCGCCTGGGACCATCCCGAAGGGGTCTATTACCGCGCCGCGGCGCTGCCCGATCGCAAGGCGGGCGCGCTGTTCGCCGGGCAGGGCAGCCAGTACGTCGACATGGGCGCCGAGGCCGCGATGGCCCAGCCCGCGGTCGGCGCGGCGTTCGACGCCGCCAACGAGGCGTTCGCCGGCGAACCGGTGCGGCTGTCGTCGGTGGTCTTCCCGCCGCCCGCCTTCGACGAGGCGACCGCGGCGGAACAGGAAACTGCGCTGCGCCGCACCGAATTCGCCCAGCCCGCGATCGGCGCGCTGTCCGCCGGGCAGTACGCGGCGTTGCGCGAGCGCGGTTTCCGCGCCGAGGGCTTCCTCGGGCACAGCTTCGGCGAGCTCACCGCGCTGTGGGCCGCGGGCGCGCTGAGCGGCCCCGACTTCTTCGCCTTGGCCAAGGCGCGCGGCGCTGCGATGACGCCGCGCGCGGGCGTCGAGGCGGGCACCATGGTGGCGCTCAACGCCTCGATCGAGGTGGCGCGGGAGATCGTCGACGGCATCGACGACGTCTGGATCTGCAACCACAACGCACCCGACCAGGTGGTGATCGGCGGCGGCGCCGACGGTGTCGCCGCCGCCGTCGCGGTGTGCGCCGAACGCGGTGTCGCCACCAGGGCGCTGCCGGTTTCGGGGGCCTTCCACACCCCCTACGTCGGGCACGCGGTCGAGGACTTCGCCGCCGCGCTCGGCGAGATCACCCTCGGCGCGCCCGACGCGCCCGTGTACGCCAACAGCGCAGGCGCCCGCTACGGCGAGGACAGCGCCGCCAATCGCGCCGTGCTCACCGGGCAACTCGGTCAGCCCGTCGAGTTCGTGGCCGCCCTCACCGCGATGCGCGACGCGGGCTGCACCGTGTTCGTCGAATTCGGCCCCAAGCAGGTGCTGACCTCGCTGGTGCGCCGCACCCTCGGCGACGACGTGATCGCCATCCCCACCGACTCCGGCCCCATCGGCAACAGCGATCTCGCGTTGACCAGGGCCGCCGTGCGGCTGGCGGTGCTCGGCTTCGAGCTGGCGGAGATCAACCGGCACGTCGCGCCCGAGCCCGCCGTCGCGGCTCCGAGCCGCCGGATGACGGTCACCATCTCCGCGCCGGAGTATGTGCCGCAGACCCGCCGCGCCGCCTACGCCGCCGCGCTCGACGACGGCTACCGGGTGAGTGTGGGCAGTGGCGCGCGCGACGATACCGCGGGTTCGCTCGGCTCCGCGGGTTCGCTCAGCTCCGCCGGCTCGCGCGGCTCGGCCGAGGCACACAGCGCACCGGGGGCGCACGATCCGGCTGAACGGCAGCGTCCTGCGGCCGTGCAGCAGGACGTGGCGGCCTCCCACGGGACGGTGGCATCGAACAGCGCGGTGACATCGAACGGCGCGGTGGGCTCGGTACACGCCGGAACGCCCAGCGGTGCATCGCCGGTCGCCGGGCAGGTCGTGCAGGCAGCGCCTCGTCCTCCGGTGACGGCACCCGCTGTGCCGGGGGCTCCCGCAACTGTCGCTCTCGCGGCCCCTGCGGCAGGCCGTGCGGCCGACGTCGCGCCGTCCGCTCACCCGTCTTCTTTCGAGAACCCGCCCGCCTCCTCGGCTTCCACCGACACATCGGAGACCTCCGTGTACTCGACATACCCCGCGCACCCCGGTGCGAACGACGCGCCGGACAGCGCGCTCGCCCAGCACCTACGCACCCACCACCAGTTCCTCGACGGGCAGTTGGACATGGCGCGCGCACTGGTCGGCGCCCTCGACGGCGGCGTGCTGGACGAGGCGACGCTGCGCGCCATCGAGGCCGTGAAGGATCACGGAATCGCCATCAGCGCCAGCCACACCCGCGCCTCGGACGTCTTGGCGCAACTGGCCGAACTCGAGGCCGGGTTCGCCCGCCCCGCCGCGGTGCGCCACACCGGCTCCGCGCCCGCGCCCGCGATGCCCGGATTCGAGCGGCAGGCCGCCGTGCCCGAGCACCGGCCCGAAGCGCTCCCGACCGCGCCCGGCGGGCAGGTCTCCAACGGTGCGGCGCAGGACTCGAACGGCCACGTCGCGGCGGCAGCGAGCGACACCAACGGCACTGCGGCAGAACATGATTCGGTGACCTACGAGCGCAGCCCCGCTCCTGCTCGCGAAACGAGCGTCGCCCCCGCCCCCGCCCCCGCCGCTCCGACTACCCGCAGCATCGCGACGAACGGCGCCGCGGAGTCCGCGCAGACCGAGATCCAGTCCGTGGAATCGCTGCGGCAGGCGTTGCGTGAGGTGGTCGCGGCGAAGACCGGCTATCCGGTCGAGATGGTCGACACGGGAATGGATCTGGAAGCGGATCTCGGTGTCGACTCCATCAAGCGGGTGCAGGTGATCGGTGCCCTGCAGGAACGATTCCCGAGTCTGCCGAATCTGGGCCCGGAGCAGTTGGGCACGCTGCGGACGTTGGATCAGATCGCCGATCTGCTCGGAGCGACCGGCGCGGCCACGACTTCCGGCGATGTGCCGGCTCCGGTCGACAGCCCGGCCGGGAGTGCGCAGTCGGG
>NZ_BDBT01000039.1 GCF_001613125.1 Nocardia shimofusensis NBRC 100134 | reverse complement strand
GGTGATCGGCGCTTTGCAGGAACGCTTCCCGAACCTGCCGAATCTGGGCCCGGAGCAGCTGGGCACGCTGCGGACGCTGGATCAGATCGTCGGCGAACTCAGCGCGTCGGCAGGGGGTGATGTCCACCCAAAAGCTGAGGCCGCGGCGGTCACGCCGCGGCATGCCGTCGAACTCGTCGCCCTGCCTGCCGCGGACACGGCGATCGGCGTATACCGGGACCACCCGGAGGCCGTGCTCGTCGACCTGGCGGGCACGAGCCGGTCGGACTGCGACGCACTGGCAGCGGCGCTGACTTCGCGCGGCTGGTCGGTGCGACGCGCAACCGGACTGCCCGAGGCCGGCGCCCCGGTCGACCTGTGTCTGGTCGTCCTCGGCGGCGGCGCCGACTGGTCCACGGCCCAGCGGCTGCTCGGTGAGACGATCCTGACGGCGGGCCGGATGACGCCCGGCATGTCCGCCGCAGCGGGCCGCGCGGCTTTCGTGACTCTCATCCGGCTCGACGGTGGACTGGGCCTCCGCACCGCAGGCGACCCGGTCGCCGCACTGCTCGGCGGTGTCGGCGGCGTCGTGAAAACCCTGGCCGCCGAACGTCCCGACCTGTTCTGCCGGGCGCTCGACATCGACCCCGCCGCCGACGCCGAACGCTGCGCCGAACTGGTGGCGGCCGAACTGTCCGACCCGGCGCGTGACACCGTCGAAGTCGGTGTCACCGTCGGCGGCTCGCGCTGTGCGCTGGTACCCGGCGGTCACGGCCCGAGTCCCACGGTGACGGCCGTCCGGCCCGCCGGGGAACAGCCCGTCACCACGCTCACCGCCGACGACCTGCTGGTGGTGACCGGCGGCGCCCGCGGCGTCACCGCCACCTGCGTGCGGGCGCTGGCCCGGCGCAGCCCCGCCCGGTTCCTGCTGCTCGGCCGCACCGAGCCCGCCCCGGAACCGGAGTGGGCCGCCGGAGTCGCCGACGCGGACCTGCGGCAGGCGGCGGTGCGTGCGCTGGCGGGTACCGGCGCCACCCCGCGCGACCTCGAGCGGGCCTGCGCCGACGTGCGCGCCGCCCGCGAGATCCGCGCGACACTGGCCGATCTCGGCGACCGCGCGGAGTACGTGGCCGTCGACGCCACCGACGCCGAGGCGGTGCGCGCGGCGCTCGCCCCGTGGCGTGACGCGGTGACCGGCATCGTGCACGGGGCGGGAGTCCTGGCCGACTCCCGGATCCCGGCCAAAACCGCCGAGTCGATCGCCAGGGTGCTCGACCCGAAGATCGCCGGTCTGGCCGCGCTGACGGCCGCGCTGCCCGAACCGCGTCACCTCATCCTGTTCACCTCGGTGGCCGGGCTGTTCGGCAACACCGGGCAGGCCGACTACGCCGCGGCCAACGAGGCGCTGTCCCGGTTCGCGGTCGCCTGGCGGCGGTCGCATCCGCACTGCCATGTCACCGCGATCGACTGGGGCGCCTGGGACGGCGGGATGGTGACACCCGCACTGCGCGAACACTTCCGCGCGCTCGGCGTAGCACTGCTGGCCCCGTCAATCGGTGCGGCGGCATTCACCGAACAGTTCACCACCGAGCGCGCGAACGACACGGTCGTGCTGATCGGCCCGGCCGCCGGCCTCGCGGAACCTGCCCCGGCCCCGGCGTCCCCGGTGCATGTCCGCCGCGCCCTGCGCGGGCTCACCGACGAGCCGATCGTCCAGGCGCACCGGGTCGGCGAGCATCTGGTGCTGCCCGCCACCTTCGGGCTCGGCGCGATGGCGCACCTCGCCGAGCGGGCCCTCCCGGGACGAATCGTGGTGGGTGCGCGCGATTTCGAGGTCCTCAAGGGGCTGGTGTTCGACCACCCTGTCGACGCCCTCGACCTCGCGCTGGAACCCGGCACGGTGGACGGGGACATCCTGCCCGTCCAGGTGACCGTCCGTGACGGCGCCGTCACGCACTTCCGGGCGACGCTCGAGCTGGCGACCGCGGCCGCTGAGCCGCCGACGATCGCGGTGCCGGACGGCCCCGGCAGTACCACCGACATCTACCGCGAGGCGATCCAGTTCCACGCCCCCGCCTTGCAGGGGCTGCGCCGGATCGTGGCCGACACCGGCGACACGCTCGTGTTCGAATGCCTGCTCGACGCCGAGCCGGTGGCGGGCGGGGCATACGCGAGCCGCCTGCACGATCCGGTGCGCGCGGACCTGATACTGCAGGGCCCGCCCGTGCTCGGTCACCGAGTGCTCGGCGCCGCCTGCCTGCCGCTGGGGGTCGGCCGCGTCGAGTACTACCGGCCGCTGCCGGTCGGTGAACCGTTCACGCTGGTCGTCGGCAACGCCCGCGCGGGCCGCTTCGACGCCCGGGTGGACGCCACCGCCACGGCCGCGGACGGCACTGTCCTGCAACGGTTCACGGACGTCGTGGTGGTCACGACGCCCGATCTGACGGAGAAGTTCCAATCCTCGGTGAGGCGGTGGATGGCATGACGACCCTGGAGTTCGACGGAATCGCGTTCGACCCGGAGACGCCCGGGCTGCCGGGCGAGGACACCTATGGGGCCCGCGTCGCGCAGTGCGAGGTGACGCCGCGACGACAGGCGCCACAGCCGGAAACAGTGGCCCAGCAGGCAGCGGTGACGCGATCGGCCGCAGCAGTGCGGGGGGAGCCGGTGGTCCCGACGACCCGCACCCCCAATCCGCTGGCCGAGATCCGCGCGGGCGTCGTCGCGGCGCACCGCGCGGCGCTCACCGCGCAACTGGCGATGCAGCGGGCTCTGTGGGAGCGTGCGGCGGGTCCAGGTGAGCATGTGCGTGGCCGCCGCCCGGCTCCGGTCCCTGTCACCCCGGTCCCTGTCACCTCGGACGCGGCCACCTCGGGGGTGACGACGTCGGGCACGGCGGTTTCGGCGACAGCGCCGGTCGATCACCGTTCGCCGGCGTCGCCGAGGTTCGAGCACGCCGCCGAATGGGCGTTCAAGCCGTTGGCCCGCACCGCGCGCACCCACCTGGACCATGCTTCGTTGCGCCAGTTGACCGAGGGGGACGCCGCGAGCGTGTTCGGACCCGCCTACCGGCGGCCGGGTGTGCGTCCCGTGGCCCGGCTCGCGGCGCACGCGCCGTTGGCGCTCACCGAGGTCGACACCCTCGAGGTGTACGGCGGTGACGGCCGCGGTCGCCTCCTGGCCCGCTTCGACGGCGACCCCGGCGCCGCCGCGACGCAGGCCGCCGAGGTGTTCGCCCTCTACGCCGGCCTGCCGCTGTGCTTGTCCGGCGGCACACTGGTCACCGAGGGGCCGGGCGCGCAGCCCGCGCGGGCGGGGACGCTGGAGTTGATCGTCACCGAGATCGATCTGGTGCCGCGCCCGCACCTGCGCGCGGTCGTGCACGGAGTCGCCGCCGCGCCGGTCGCGGTGTCGGTCACTGTCGCCGAACCGCACGGTGCGGGTGTCGGACCCGGACAACCGGACGACGCCCTGCTGCTCAACGAGTTCCACATGGCCCATCTCGCCCGCGGGGACCAGGCCGTCGCGATGGGCCCGGAATTCGCCGAGTACACCGGCGTCCGCGCCACCCGCCTGCCGACCGGCGGCCTGCTGCTGGTCGACCGGGTGCTGGATTTCGACGGGGCGCGCGGACGGCTGGACTCGGCCTCCTACACCACCGAGTACGACTCGCCCGCCGACTCCTGGTACTACGGCGCCACCGCCAACGAGTCCATGCCGCACTTCGTCTACATGGAGACCTCCCTGCAGGCGGCGCTGCTGATGGGCTACTACGCCGGCCCCACCCGCACCCAGCCGGGCACGACGCTGAGTCTGCGCAATCTCGGCGGCACCGCGACCGTGCTGCGCCGAGTCGATCTGCGGGACAAGACGATCCGGCAGAACTCGCGGTTGCTGTCGACCACCATCCTGCCCGGCTCCTCGCTGCAGACCTTCGACTACACCCTCGCGGTGGACGGCGAGCCGTTCTACCGCGGCGAGACCATGTTCGGCTACTTCAGCGACGAGGCGCTGGCCAACCAGACCGGCCTCGACGGCGGGCGTCCCGCCCCGACCTGGCTGGCGGGCCATCCCGGTGCGGACGTCCGGGTGATCGATGTGGCCGCCCGCCGCGCCGACCCCGCCGCACCCCTGTGCGCCCGGGACACCCTCGCTCTCATCGACCGGGTCGACGTGGTGGACGGCGGCGGTGCCCACGGCGCGGGCTACCTGCACTCGCTGCGCGCGATCGACCCGGACGACTGGTATTTCGCCCGTCACTTCCACCTCGACCCGGTGATCCCCGGCTCGCTCGGCGTCGAATCGGTGATCCACGCGGTGCAGGAATGGATGCTCGACGCCGGTTTCGCCGACGGGCTGACCGACCCCGTGTTCCGCATTCCGGCGGGCATCGCCTTCAGCTGGCGGTATCGCGGCCAATTCCTGCCCACCGACGGCACGGTCGAACTCGAGGCACATATCAAGCAGATCCGCCGTGACCGGCACGGCGTCATCGCCGTGGTGGACGCCTCGCTGTGGAAGCCGGGCCTGCGGATCTACGAATTGACCGATCTGGCCGTCGAACTCGGCGAACGCGAGGTACAGCCGTGACCACCCTTCCGCACTCGGGGACCGCGCCCGGCCGCGTCGCCGAGACCGCCCCCGACATCACCGCCGTCCTGCGCGACCTCGCGCGCCCGGCCTGGGTCGTGCGTCACGACGACCGGGTCGGGGTCACCGCCGACCGATCGGCCGTCCAGGGCGCCCGCGTGCTCGCCTCGGCGGGGCCACTGGCCCCGGAGATGCTGGGCGACAGCAAGTTCCGCTCCACCCACGGGCTCCGGGCCAACTACATGGCCGGCGCGATGGCCAACGGGATCGCCTCGCCCGCCCTGGTGTCGGCGCTGGCGCGGGCCGGCTATCTGGGCTCCTACGGCGCCGCCGGTGTCGCCCCCGCCCAGGTCGACGCGGCCCTGGCGGAACTGAGCCGTGAGCTCGGCGACCTGCCTTACGCCTGCAACCTCATCCACAGCCCGTCCGAGCCCGCCCTGGAACGTGCCATCGTCGATGCCTGCCTGCGGCACCGGGTGCGGTGCGTGGAGGCGTCGGCGTTCATGAATCTCACCGCCGAGGTGGTGCGCTACCGGGCGGCGGGCCTGAGCCTCGGGCGCGACGGCCGGATCGTCTCGGCCCACCGCGTGATCGCGAAGGTCTCGCGGGTCGAGGTGGCCGAGGTGTTCCTGCGTCCCGCGCCCGCTGCGCTGCTGAGCCGCTTGGTGGCCGCGGGCGAGGTGACCGCCGAACAGGCCCGGCTGGCCGAACAGGTGCCGATGGCCGACGACATCACCGCCGAAGCCGATTCCGGCGGGCACACCGACCGCAGGCCGCTGCTGGTGCTGCTGCCGGAGCTGATCGCCGCCCGCGACCGGGTCGCGGGCAGCGTCCCCGCCGCGGCCGCCGTGCGCATCGGCGCGGCGGGCGGCATCGGCACCCCGGCCGCTGCCGCCGCGGCCTTCGCGCTCGGCGCGGCCTACGTGGTCACCGGTTCGGTGAACCAGGCCACCGTCGAGGCCGCCCAGTGCACGGCCACCAAGGAACTGCTGGCGTCGGCGCAGTTCGCCGACTGCGTGATGGCGCCCTCGGCGGACATGTTCGAGATGGGCGTGCAGGTGCAGGTGCTGCGCCGCGGCACCCTGTTCGCCACCCGCGCCCAGCGGCTCTACGAGACCTATCGGACCTATGACGGGCTGGACGAGCTGCCCGCGGCGCTGCGCGAGGATCTCGAGCGCACCCTGTTCCGGCGGTCCGTCGAGCAGGTGTGGGACGACTGCGTGCGCTTCTTCACCGAACGCGATCCGGCCCAGCTCGCCGGCGCCGCCGAGAATCCGAAACGCCGGATGGCACTGGTGTTCCGGTGGTATCTCGGGCTGTCGTCGGGGTGGAGTATCCGCGGCGAGGCCGACCGGGTCACCGACTATCAGGTGTGGTGCGGCCCGGCGATGGGGGCGTTCAACACCTGGGCGGCGGGCACCCATCTGGCCGCGCTGCCGAACCGGCAGGCGGCCGAGATCGCCGACCAGATGATGCTGGGCGCCGCGTACCTGACGCGGGTCGCCCAGCTGCGGTCGGCGGGCGTGCGGCTGCCCGCCGGATGCGCCGAGTTCCTACCCCGACCGAGGGAGCAGCGATGACCACGCTCGAGACCGGCCCGGACACCGGCACGTCGTGGACGGTGTGCCCGTACTGCGACGCCATGATCTACGCCAAACGCTACGACCGCTCCGGGCGGGTGTGCCCGGACTGCGACGGCCACGGCATGCTCACCGCCGACCAACGCCTCGCCGCACTGCTCGACGAGGACAGCACGCGGTGGATCGAACCCGCGGCGACCGTGGCCGACCCGCTGGAGTTCACCGATTCCCGCGGCTATCCCGAACGAATCGCGCAGGCGCGCCGTCGGACCGGCATGACCGACGGCATCCGGTGCGCGCACGGCACCATCGACGGCGCGCCGCTGGTACTGGCGGTGATGGACTTCCGTTTCCTCGGCGGCAGCCTCGGCAGCGCGGTGGGGGAGGCGGTGACCGCCGCCGCCGAAGCGGCGCTGGCGCGGCGGGTGCCGCTGGTGCTCGTCACCGCTTCGGGTGGCGCGCGAATGCAGGAGGGCATCCTCGCGCTGATGCAGATGGCCAAGACGAGCCAGGCGCTGGGTCACCTCGACGACGCGGGCGTGCTCACCGTCTCGGTGGTCACCGACCCGACCTACGGCGGCGTGGCCGCCTCCTATGCCACCTCCACCGACCTGATCATCGCCGAGCCCGGCGCGCGCCTGGGCTTCGCCGGTCCGCGAGTGATCGCCCAGACCATCGGGCAGACCCTGCCGGAGGGCTTCCAGACCGCCGAGTCCCTACTCGAGCACGGATTCGTGGACATGATCTGCCACCGATCGACCCTGCGGGACCGGCTCGCCCGCGTGCTGGCGCTGTTCGCCGATCGCGAGCGCGCGGCCGGCGAAGTCGGCACATCCGCCGAATCCGTTCGGCCCGCCGCAGAATCGGCGGAGGAGGAACCGCCGGTGCTGCGTGCAGACGCTGCCGCCCTCCCGGAGCGCGACGCCTGGCAGAGCGTGCGCGCGGCCCGCGAGCTGGGCAGGCCGACCACCCTGGACTACCTCGCCGCCTCCTTCGACGAGTTCGTGGAACTGCACGGCGACCGCCTCGAGGCAGACTGCCCGGCGATGGTGACCGCGCTGGCGCGCCTGCACGGCGCGCCGGTGGTCGTGATCGGCACCCAGAAGGGGCACAGCGCCGCCGAGCTGTCCCGCCGCAATTTCGGTATGCCCAGCCCCGCCGGCTACCGCAAGTCCGCCAGGGCGCTGCGGCTGGCCGCGAAACTCGGCCTGCCCGTGGTCACCCTCGTCGACACCGCGGGCGCCTACCCCGGCATCACCGCCGAGGAGCGCGGCCAGGCGGCGGCCATCGC
Organism: Nocardia shimofusensis NBRC 100134; assembly: GCF_001613125.1. Classification (GTDB taxonomy): domain Bacteria; phylum Actinomycetota; class Actinomycetes; order Mycobacteriales; family Mycobacteriaceae; genus Nocardia; species Nocardia shimofusensis. The sequence goes on along the minus strand of NZ_BDBT01000039.1, from coordinate 30,189 downwards.
CGAATCGCTGAAACTGCTCGCGGGCCTGCCGGTTCCGGTGGTCGCGGTGGTGACCGGCGAGGGTGGTAGCGGCGGCGCGCTCGCGCTGGCCGTGGCCGACCGGGTGCTGGTGTGCGAGAACGCCGTGTACTCGGTGATCAGCCCCGAGGGCTGCGCCTCCATCCTGTGGAAGGACGCGGCGGCGGCCCCGGCGGCGGCATCCGCGCTGCGGGTCGACTCGACCTCGCTGGTCCGGCTCGGCGTCGCCGACGGTGTGGTGCCCGAACCGGAGGGGGGCGCGCATCGCGACCCGGCCGCCGCGGCGGCGACCCTGCGCGGGGTGCTGCACCGCGAACTCCGCGCGCTCGCCGCCGTGCCCGCGCCCGACCTGCTCGAGCGGCGCCGTCGTCGGTTCCGCGCTTTCGGATTGCCGACATCGAACGACCAGGAGTTGTCATGACCCAGTCCCTCACCCACCCCCGCTCCGTCCGCGCGATGGACCCCGTCGACGCCGACCTCGCCCTCACGGTGCTGGCCCGGCACGCCATGACCATCCTGGCCGAAGCCGCGCCGTACTCGGTGACCCTGGCCAACGGCCCGCTGATGCTGGAGATCACCCGGGACAACGCGACGGTCGGCGCGGACTCCGCAACGTCTCGGTCGGTGCCGGCAGGCACAGCGTCCCGTCCGACGCCCGTGGGAGTGTCGCCCGAACCGGCGTCCCCGGCGACAGAGCCCGCACCGGAGCCGTTGCCGGACAACACCTTCACCCTCGCCGCCGAGACCGTCGGTGTGTTCTACCGGTCGCCGGAACCCGGCGCCGACCCCTTCGTCACCGAAGGCGACCCGGTGCGGGTCGGGCAGCAGGTCGGCATCGTCGAGGCGATGAAACTGATGATCCCGGTCGTCGCGACCCGCGAGGGCCGGGTAGCCGAATTCCTCGTCGAGAACGGGGAAGCCGTCGAATACGGGGCCGCGCTCCTGGTGCTCGAGGTGGTCGCGTGAACCCGCGACCGATCCGCACGGTGCTCGTCGCCAACCGCGGCGAGATCGCCGTGCGGGTGATCCGCACCTGCGCCGAACTCGGCTTGCGGACGGTGGCGGTGTACTCGACGGCCGACGCGGACTCCGCCGCCGCGCGCATGGCCGACCGCGCCTTCCGCATCGGCCCCGGCCCGGCCAAACGCAGCTACTCCTATGCCCCGTCGATCATCGAAGCCGCCAAGGCGACCGGCGCCGACGCCATCCACCCCGGTTACGGATTCCTCTCCGAGGACCCCGATTTCGCCGAGGTGTGCGAGGCCGAGGGCCTGGTCTTCGTCGGCACGCCCGCCGCTGTGCTGGCCGACCTCGGGGACAAGTCCAGCGCGCGGGCGCTGATGTCGGCGGCCGGACTGCCGCTGCTGCCCGGCAGCCGCGACCCGATCGAGACCGTCGGCGCGGCGCATACCCTGGCCGACGAGATCGGCTACCCCGTCATCATCAAGGCCGTCGCGGGCGGCGGTGGTCGCGGTATGCGGGTGGTCCGCGCGAGCGCCGATTTCCCCGCCGCCTGGCAGGAGACCAGGGCCAATGCCGCCGCGGTCTTCGGCGACGGCAGGCTCTATGTGGAGCGCTACCTGGACTCGGCCCGCCACGTCGAGGTCCAGATTCTCGCCGACACGCACGGCACGGTCGTCCACCTCGGCGCCCGTGACTGCTCCTTGCAGCGCAGGCATCAGAAGCTGGTGGAGGAATCGCCCGCCCCCGGCCTGTCCCCGGAACTGGCCGCCCGGATCGGCGAGGCCGCCGTCCAGGGTGCCCGCGCCGTAGGCTACGTCGGCGCGGGCACCTTCGAGTTCCTGTTCGACCCGGCCGCCGGCGAGTTCTACTTCATGGAGGTCAACTGCCGCCTCCAGGTCGAGCACCCGGTCACCGAAATGGTCACCGGCACCGATCTGGTCGCCGAACAGCTGCGCATCGCCGCGGGCGAGCCCCTGTCGCTGACCCCCGACCAGCTCACCCCGCGCGGCGTCGCCATCGAATGTCGTATCAACGCCGAAGACCCCGACCGCGAATTCGCCCCCGCCCCGGGCACACTCGTCGACTGCGTGCTCCCCGGCGGCCCGTTCGTCCGCGTCGACACCCACGTCGGCCCCGGCTACAGCATCCCGCCGCACTACGACTCGCTGCTGGCGAAAGTGGTCGTGTGGGCGCCGGACCGACCGGCCGCCATCGCCCGGATGCGCCGGGCCCTGGCCGAAACCCGGATCACCGGCCGCGGTATCGCCACCACCGCGGAGTTCCTGCACGACATCCTCGACCATCCCCGTTTCCGAGCGGCCGAACACGACACGGCCTTGGTCGGCGAATTCACGGCGGGCGTCCGGGCTTCCGCCTGACGCCGGATAGCTCGGGCGCGGACGTGGGAATCGCGTCCGCGCCCGACCATGGCTACTCGCCGGTTCGCGACCCGCGCGGGGTCAGGACGAACACCGTGGTCAGCCGACGGGGGTGTTCTGCGCTGCCGCCAGCCACCACCGACCCTCGCGCTCGACCAGCACATACATCGCCAGCTCCGAGAAGCCGTCGGGATCGGTGGCCTGCCTGCGGATCTGGGCCACCACCACACCGGGTGCGGGAGCGAGGGCGGCGACCACGTCGAACCGTGACGGCGGGGCGACGCCGGCCGCCATCAGACGGTGATGGATCGCGTTCAGCTCGTCGTATCCGGTCACCGTGGCCCCGAAGGGGCTGCCCCACAACACATCCGCGGCGAAGGCGGAGTCGTACCCGTCGGCGTCGCCTGCCGCGCCCGCGCGCGCCAATCCCGCGGCGAACTCGGTCGCCACCCGGTGGGCTCCGGCGCCGCGCTCGGCGTCGCCCAGTATCGGTCGGACATTCATCTGCTGGCCCCTCGTCGGCGGCGAATTGATCGAGTACAGCGTACTCGAAATGGAGATTCCAATTCAAGTACGATGTACGCGAGAACGAGGAGGTTCATGTCGAGCCAGGACGACACGACGATCTGGATGCGCCCGGAGGCGACCGAACGCTCGGGCCCCGGGCGGCGGCCCGGTTTCAGCCGGGCGCAGATCACGCGGGCGGCGATCCGGGTCGCCGACGCGGAGGGCATGAAGGCCGTGACCATGCGGCGGATCGCCACGGAACTCGGCACCGGGGCGATGTCGCTGTATCGATACGTCGGCAGCAGAGACGACATGGTCGATCTCATGATCGATGCCGTGCTGGGCGAGATCGACCTGCCCGCGGGACCGAGTGGGGACTGGCGCCAGGACTTGTCGCTGGCCGCCGAGCGGACCCGCGAGGTGGGGCTGCGCCACCCCTGGCAGATCGCCTTGGCCAACAGGCGTCCGACCTTGGGCCCGAACTCGCTGCGTGTGCAGGAGTTCGCCATGTCCGCGCTCGACGGCTTCGGACTCGACATCGACGAAATCGCCAGTCTGGTCGGGATGCTCGGCGACTACACCCACAGCGCCGTCCACCGGGAGATCGGCTGGCAGGAACAGGCCAGGCGGACCGGGATGGACATGGCCGAATGGATGAGTCGCTATGTGGGGCCGTACGTCGCGCAGGTCGTCGCCTCGGGGCAGTACCCCATGTTCAGCCGCACGATCCGGCAGGCGCGAGTTCCCCATCTGCCGCCCGAGGAGCGCTTCCGGTACGGACTCGCCCATGTGCTCGACGGCATCGCCGCCTGCCTGCCGCCGACAGCGTAGGCGCGCATCCGGGAGTTCGCGCGACTACTTCAACCCCGACCGCACGAACGCGTTCACGATGTGGCGTTGCAGCAGCAGGTACATCACCAGCACGGGCAGGCAGGCCAGCCCGGCCAGCGCCATGATCGGCCCCCACTGGTCGCCGTCGGTGCCCATGAAACTGCGCAGCCCCAGTTGCAGCACGCTGTTGGACTGGCGCAACACCACCGCGGGCCAGAAGTATTCGTTCCACGCGTTGATGAACAGCAGAATGCCGAGCGCCGCCAGCGCCGGGCGCAGGTTCGGCACCACCACCGTCCACAGGATCGACCAGGAGGAGCGGCCGTCGATCTGCGCGGCGGCGACCAGTTCCTTGGGGAAGCTCGCCATGTGCTGGCGCAACAGCAGCACCGCCAGCGCCGAGCACAGGGTGGGCAGTGCGGTGCCGATCAGGGTGTTGATGAGGCCGAGCTGGGTGAGCAGCACGTAGTTCGGCAGCATCGTCACCTGGAACGGCACCAGCCAGACGCCGACGAACGCCAGGTAGAGCACCTTCTGGAAGGGGAAGGTGTACATGACGAAGGCGTAGGAGGCCAGCAGCGCGACGAGCAACTGCCCGGCCGCGGAGAAGGTCGCGACGAAGAAGGTGTTGCCGATCAAGCCGAGTACGTCGACCTTGTCGGCGGCGTCGGTGTAGTTGCCGATCGACAGCGGCCACGGCACGGGGGACAGGGAGGTGACGTCCTCGGGGCGGCGCAGCGAGGTCGCGAACAGCCAGTAGATCGGGAAGGCCGCCATGAGAGCGGTGGCGGCGAGCAGCAGATGGCTGCCCGCACCGCGCAGCCGATCGGCGAGGCCGCCGATGCGGGCAGGGGCGTCAATTGTCATGGAAGGAAACCTTTTCCGAGATCCAGACCAGAATTCCGGCGATCACGCCGAATCCGGCGAACAGCAGTACCCCGGCCGCGGCGGACAGTCCGGCGTCGAAGCTGTGGAAGGCGTAGTCCCACAACAGGTAGTAGATGTTGGTGGTGGCCTGCGAGGGCCCGCCCTGGGTCATCGAGTCGATGAGCGGGAAGGTCAGCGTGGGGCTCAGCAGCACCGTCGTCAGCACCAGGAACATCAGGGTCGGTGAGAGCATCGGCAGCGTGATCCAGCGCAGGATCTGGCGCGGGCTCGCGCCGTCGACCCGGGCCGCCTCCTCGTAGTCGGTGCTGATGCCCGCGAGACCGGCCCACATCACCAGCACCGCGAAGCCGAGCAGCTGCCAGCCGGTGATGGCGATGATCACCGCGTGCGCGGTGCCTGCGTCGTAGACCCAGTTGCGGTCGCTGCCGAGCACCTGGCCGACGACACCGCCGCCGGGATGCAGCAGCCACCGCCACACCGCGGCCGCGGCGACCGGGGCCACCAGGAACGGCGCGAAGATGAAGGCGTGGTACAGGGTCCGGGCACGTCCGCGCACCCGGCGGCTGGCCAGCGCGATCACCAGCGGCGCGAGCACGGTGAACGGCAGCATGCCCAGGATCAGCACGCCGGTGCGGCCGAGGGAGTCCCAGAACGCCGGAAGCCCCAGCAGCCGTTCGTAGTTGCCGGTGCCGACCGGGCGCATCGGCGAGGTGGGCAGCAGATTCCACGAGTAGGTGGACAGCTCGAAGGCCTGGATCAGCGGCTTGTAGGTCCAGACGACCAGTAGCAGCAGCGCGGGCGCCAGGTACAGGTACGGCACGACACCGCGCCCCGCCCGGCGAAACCTGGCGGGGCGGGGCGTCTGGGCCGACACGGGGTCGGCCGTGACCGGCGCGGGCGCGTCGAGGACGAACATCGACTACCTCGCCTCAGCGGCCAGCGCCGCGAGCTGGTCGAGCACGTCCTGCTCGGGGCGGTCGTAGACGGTGCCGGCCGGTGTCGCTTCCACGGCGGTGGCGACCAGCGAGTCGCCGAGCAGATCGATGCGGCTGAAACCGAATCCGGCGAATCCGCGCTGCCTGCCCACGGGCGCCAGCGGGTCCAGCCGGTAGGCCACCGCGGGCCCGATCCACACCGGGATGCCCGCCAGCGCGGCCGTGGCGGTGAGGTGATTGTGACCGCAGATGACCATTCGCACGTCCGAGCCGCGCAACACCTCGGCGAGCTGCTCGGGGGTGCGCAGCCGCAGGTATTCGGTGGCGGGCAGCGGCGACGGGATCGGCGGATGATGCAGCGCCAGCAGGCTGCCGCGCGGGGCGGGCACGCGCAGTTGATCGGCCAGCCAATCCAGTTGAGCGGGGCGAAGCACGCCGTCGTGCTGGTGCTCGATGGTGCTGTCCAGCGCGATGATTCGCAGGCCGGCGACGTCCACGACCTGATCATGGGTGACGTCGGGGTCCGACAGCGCCGCGTCCGAGCGCAGCAGTTCGGTGCCGAACGCGACGCGCTCGTCGTGATTGCCCATCACGTAGATCAGGCGCGCGCCCAGCTCCTCGGCCACCGGCTCCACCGCGTCGCGCAGCCTGCGATAGGCCTCGGGCGCGCCGTTGTCGGCCAGGTCGCCGGACAACACGATCGCGTCGATCGAGCGGTGCGAGGCTCGCAGCTGCTGGAGCACGTGCGTGAGGTTGGCGTAGGTGTCGACGACGCCGTGCAGGCGTTGTTCGCCTGCGGGCCGGATGTGGGTGTCGGTGAGCTGGACGATGGTCACCTCGGGCATGGATTCCCCCTCGGGAGGCCGCGCGCCCCCATGCAGGGACGCGCGGCCGGGTCGGTGGTCGGTGGTGGAAGGAGGTATTACTGCGGCGGCATCAGCTGGGCGCCCTGATCGCGCGCCGCCGCCAGGGTCGAGGCGGGGTCCTTGCCCTGGAACACGACGGCTTCGACGGCGTCCATCATGCCGTCGCGGATCTGCAGATAGTTGTTGCCGGGCATGGAGATCCAGGGCTCCATCGTCGCCAGCTGGGCGACATTGGGCTGCAGCAACGGGTTACGGTCGGCCCACTCCTGCAGACCCGCCGGGTCGTCCATGAGCCCGGTGCGCAGCGGCAGATAGCCGATGCCCTGCGAGATCGTGGTGTAGGCGCTCTCGCTGGTGAGGAAGGTGATCAACTCCCAGGCCGCGCGCTGCTTGGCCGGGTCGTTGGACAGAATGTAGAGGGAGGCGCCGGAGTTGGTCGGCACCGTCGGCTTGCCCGCGAAGCTGGGCATCGGCGCGGCCCGCAGGTCCCACTTGTCCTTCGCCCCGGTGACGAAAGTGCCTTGGATAGCGCTGGTTTCGAGGATCATGCCGATCTCGCCCCGGGAGAAGGCCTCGTAGCCCTGCTTCTGGTTGAAGCGCGGCATCGACCCCGACTCCACCAGGCGCTGCCCCATCGCGGCGACCTCGACGGCCGCCGGCTCGGCGTAGGTGAGGGTGTTGCGATCCTCGGAGATCACGCGTCCGCCGTTGGAGCGCACCAACGACTGGAAGCACCAGTCCTTGGCGGTCTTGGTCAGGCAGTCGATGTAGACACCGCCCTTGCCGGTGCGTTCGGTGATCGACGCCGCCGCCTGCGCGACCTGATCCCAGGTGGCCGGCGGTGCGGCCGGGTCGAGACCGGCCTGGGTGAACAGCGAGGCGTTGTAATAGAGCACCGGGGTGGAGAACACGAACGGCACACCGTAGGTGTGGCCGTCCCAGTCGGCGAGGGTCTGCGCGCGCTCAGCGTAGGGATGCTTCTCGCCGTCGAAGTTGGCCTGCACCTCGTCGGCGCCGACCAGCGTGTCCAGCGGCTTGGCGCCGAGCTGGTTGATGGTGAAGTCGAGGTCGCTGAAGCCGAGCTGCGCGACGTCGGGCGGGGTGCCCGCGACCATCTGGTTCTGGATGCTGGAAATGGTGTCCGTGGCCGGGTTGGGGCTGTTGCCCTGCGGCTTCTGCGCTGTCACCGTGATGTTCGGGTGCTCGGCGCGGAATTGCCCGAGCAGCTTGTCGAAGGTGTCGGTCCACGCGCCGGCGAGTCCGTAGTTGTAGGACTCGAAGACGATCGACACCTTCTGATCCGGGGCGAGCTCGGGAATCCTGGCCGCCTCGGCGCCTTCGTCGGTGGTGGTCGGGCCGAGGCCGCCGCACGCGCTCAGCGCGAGGGCGGCCGCGAACACCAGGCCCGCTATGGGCACGGTGCGTTTCACTGTGTTCTCCTCATCATCGGTCGTGCGGACCTGATCGCGGGGATCAGGCGACGGCGACGCGTTCGGCGTCGCGGTCGATCGGGGCGCCGGTTCCCGGTTCGCTCCACCGCAGCCGGAGTCCGGAGGCGGCGTCGAACAGATGGACGTCGGCGGGATCGGCGTGCAGGCCCAGCGCCTCGCCCGCGCGCACCCCGGACGGCCGTGGCACTCGGACGCCGAAGGTGTGCGCGCCGGTGTCCAGATGCACCAGTTCCTCGCTGCCGAGGTTCTCCACCATGCGCACCTGTCCGCGGATCACGGGATCGGTCGTCGTGGGCCGCAACCGCTCGGGGCGGATGCCCGCGGTCACCTCGAGCGGGCCGAGGAAATCCGCCGCCGGATGCGGCAGCACGATGTCGACGCCCTCGGCGCTCAGGTGCAACCGCTCCCCGCGCACGTCCACGGTCGCGGGGAACAGGTTCATCGGCGGCGAGCCGAGGAACCCGGCGACGAACGTCGAGCGGGGCCGGTCGTACAGCTCGGCGGGCGTGCCGACCTGCTCGACCCGGCCCTCGTTGAGCAGCGCGATCCGGTCGGCCATGGTCATGGCCTCCACCTGATCGTGGGTGACGTAGAGGAACGTCGCGCCCAGTGTGCGGTGCAGCGAGATCAGTTCCGCCCGGGTGGCGCTGCGCAGCTTGGCGTCCAGGTTGGATAGCGGCTCGTCCATCAGGAACGCGCCGGGGTCGCGCACCATGGCGCGGGCCAGGGCCACTCGCTGGCGTTGGCCACCCGAGAGATTGGCGGGTTTGCGGCCGAGCAGCTCGGTGAGTCCGAGCACGCCCGCGACCTCGGCGACCCGGTCGGCGATCCGGGCGCGCGGGGTCCGCCGGGCCCGCAGCGGGAAGCCGATGTTCTTCGCGACCGTCAGATGCGGGTACAGCGCGTAACTCTGGAACACCATGGCCAGGTCGCGCTGTTGCGGCGCCACATGGGTGATGTCCTTGCCGTCCAGCAGGATCCGGCCGTCGCTCGGGTCTTCCAGGCCCGCGACCATGCGCAGCAGCGTCGACTTGCCGCAGCCGCTGGGCCCGAGCAGCACCATGAACTCGCCGTCGGCGATGTCGAGATCGACCTCGCGCACCGCGGCCGCGGCGCCGAACCGCTTGGACACCGCTTCGATTCGCAATCGTGCCATCTCGCCCTACTCCGGCCGCTCGCCGCGCGCCCACGCCGCGACGCGGGCGGCGATCACGGGGGAGTCCTTCACCCAGGTGAAGTGGTCGCGGTGCGCGACACCGGAAGCGGCGTCGATGTGCCAGCGGGTGAGCCGGGCGCTGGGCATCCGCGAGACCAGGAAGTCCACATTGGATTTCGGCCCGAGTACGTCCTCGTCCAGCGAGATCACCAGCACCGGAAGCGACATCGCGCGCAGCAGGGAGTTGTACCGCCGCTTGCTGCCCTTGGGGCGGTAATAGCTGGTCAGCGAATGCCACGACCAGTCGCGCATCACCCCGCCCGCCATCGGCGCCGGGATGAGCACGCCGCCGGGCCAGAGCCCCTTCACCCGCGCCACCAGGCCGATCCATTGGATCTGGCTCAGCGCCTCGAACCAGCGGCGCGGCCCGAAGGCCCACCAGAACACCGTGCCGGTGCCGATGATCGCCACACCCGCCACCTGCTCGGTCTCGGCGGCGGCGAACAGCAGCGCCAGCTGGCCGCCGAGGCTGTGCCCGAACAGGTGGATCGGGGCTTGCGGGAAGCGCTCTCGCACCGCGCGCACCAGGGCGGGCAGGTCGGTCTCGATCATCTCCCGGTAGCCGAAATCGGTGTGCTCGCCCAGCGGCGGCACCGCTTCGCCCTGCGCGCGCAGGTCCGTCGTCGCGACCGAGAGCCCCTGCTCGTGCAGGCTCGCGGCCAGCGCCAGGTAGTGCTTGGCCTTCATCGCCATGGCGGGCAAAATCAGCACCACCGGCGCCTCGGGCCGGGCCGCGGGCAGCACGCGCAGGGTGAACGCCACGCCGTCGCCGGTCTCGACCCGGATTGCTTCCAGGTCGGTGAGCGAAGGACGCTTGCTCGAGGGGGCGCTGGTCATCGCTCACCCGCCTGGGGGTTCGTGTCGCAGACGTAGTCGAAGGTGAATTCGGCGACCAGCACGTCGGCGTCGTCGAGCAGCGCGACCGGCACCGCGATCTCGAAACGCTCGCCACCGGTCGAGGCCAGGACACCCGCGGCGTCCGCGGGGTCGACGGCGCCGACGGCGCGGATGCGTCCGGTCGCCGGGCGCTTGTAGGCCGAGGTCGCGCCGCGCAGCACCAGCCGCTTCACCTTTCGCAGGCCGGTGGCGGCGGCGCCGACGAAAGCGGCCGCGCCGGCGATGTCGGCGGCGGTGAACAAGGCGCCCGCGTGCACGGTGCCCATGTGGTTGGTGACCGGCCCGCCCGCGGGGATCTCGACGACCGCCCGCTCGGGGCCGAGTTCGGTGATGACCGTGCCGACATGGTTGCCGAACGGGATCAGCGCGTGCGAGGCGGTGCGCAGGTAGTCGTAATCGACGGCGGCGGGGTCGAGCGCGGGGTAGCCCGCCGCGAATCCGGTGAGTTCACCAGTGGTCATCTCAGTGCCTTTCGGTGAGGGCGCCCACGGGGCGCGCGGTGGCGCCGACGCGGCGCGGGGGTCAGGCGCGGGGGAGTCGTGCGCGCAGCGCGCGCCGGGCGATGGAAGAACGCAGCACTTCCGAGGGACCTTCGTAGATGCGGAAAGCCCTGGCCTCCACCAGGAACCGGGCCACCAGGTGGTCCTCGCACACACCCAGACCGCCGTGCAACTGCACCGCGCGGTCGAGCACCCGCCACACCGCCTCGGAGACGAAGGTCTTGGCGATGGACGCCTCGTGCCGCGACTGCGACGCGGTCGGGCCCTGCGCGTCGATGGTCTCGGCGGCCGTGCGGATCAGGCCGCGGGCGGCGGCGATGTCCATCTCGCTGTCGGCGATCAGCCCCTGCGCCATCCCGTGCTCGGCGATCGGCGCGCCGAAGGAGGTGCGGGTCGCGATGTGGTCGAGGGTGAGCTGCTGCGCCCGCACCGCCAGGCCGAGCCAGTTCATGCAGAACACCAGTCGCGAGGGCGCCAACCGCACCTGCGCCAGCGGCAGACCCTGACCGACCGCGCCGAGCACCGCCGCATCGGGCACCACACAGTCGGCGAAGGTCACCTCGCAGTGCCCGCCGGGGGCACTGGTGTAATCCATCGTCGGCATCCGGCGGCCCACCCGCAGACCGGGGTTGTCGGCATCCACCAGGAACATGGTCGGGCCGTCGTCGGTGTTCGCGACGCAGATGACGAACGCGGCGCCCTGCGCTCCGGTGCAGAAGTGCTTGGCGCCGTTGATGATCCAGCCCCCGTCGGTCTCCTGCGCGTAGGTCTGCAGCATCGACGGGTCCGATCCCGCGCCCGGCGCCGGTTCGGTCATCGCGATGGCCGAGCGGACCTCGCCCGCCGCGAGTGGCGCGAGGTAACGCTGCTTCTGCTCGTCGTTCGCCACGTGCGCGAGCAGGTGGATGTTGCCGTCGTCGGGTGCCCACGCGTTGAGCGCGATCGGGCCGAGCAGGCTCGCGCCCGCCGCCTCGAGCACCTGCGCCTGCGCGCGGGTGTCCAGGCCCAGCCCGCCGTATCGCGTTTCCGACAGCGGGCCGAAGACGCCGGCCTCCTTGGCCCTCTTCTGCAACTCGAGCCGGAGCGCGTCGTCCATGACCCGTCCGTCGACGACGACTTCGCGTTCCACCGGAACGACCTGCTCATGGATGAACTGTGTGGTCCGCTCCACCAACTGCGCGACTGTAGTCATGGCGTCAGTGTCGGCGGGCGGGCCCCGCGCGCGCCGGGGCGATAGTCAACGTCGATTGCGCGAATCGACTGCCTGTTCGCGTGCTGCGGGTGCGCTGGTTTCCGGTGACGGTGGTCGCGAGACACCGGCTGGTGAGGAGACCAGATGAACGACATCACGGCACGGGTGGCCGCACGTCGTGACGAGGCCGATGGCGTGTTCTCCCTCGAACTCGCCGACGCCTCGGGTGCGCCGCTGCCGACCTGGACCCCGGGCGCCCACATCGACGTCGCCGTGGGCGCCGCCGGAGTGCGCCAGTACTCGCTGTGCGGCGACCCGGGCGACCGGACCCGCTGGCGGATCGCGGTCTTGCACGAGCCCGAGGGCCGCGGCGGCTCCGATCATCTGCGGCGCACCGCGACGCCGGGTTCCCTGCTGCGCGTCTCCGCGCCGCGCAACAACTTCGAGCTCGTCGACGCGCCGGAGTACCTGTTCCTGGCCGGCGGCATCGGCATCACCCCGATGCTGCCGATGACCCATGCCGCCGAGGCCTCCGGCGCCCGCTGGTCGCTGTACTACGGCGGCCGCAGCCGAGCGCACATGGCCTTCGCGGACACTCTCGCCGGCCTGCGCCCGCGCGTCACGCTGCTGCCGCAGGACGAGACCGGGCTGTTGCCGATCGCGGAGCTGTTCGACCGTCACCCCGGCGCTGTCGTCTACTGCTGCGGCCCGGAACCGTTGCTCGCCGCGACCCAGGCCGAAGGCGCCCGCCGCGGCATCGCCGTGCACGTCGAGCGCTTCGCGCCCCGACCGGCCGAGCCGACCGTGGAACGGGCCTTCGAGGTCCGGCTGGCCGGGGACGGGCGCACCTTCCGCGTCGCGCCGGGGCAGTCCATCGTCGACGTGCTCGCGGCCGCGGGCATCGAGGTGATCACCTCCTGCCGCGAGGGCACCTGCGGCAGTTGCGAGACCGGGGTACTCGCCGGCGCCGTCGAGCACCGCGACTCGGTGCTCGACGACCAGGAGCGGGCCGCGGGCACAACCATGATGCTCTGCGTCTCCCGAGCCGAGCGGGATCTGCTCGTGCTCGACCTCTGAACTGTCCGGTGGCCGCTCCGGCCGCCGGCATACGGCGCACAGCGCCGTCGTCACGAAAATCGAGAGGACACATCAGGATGAGGAAGATTGTTGCGGTGGCCGCGGGCCTGGTCGCCGCATGCGGAATCGCGTCCGGCACCGCCGGCGCGGCTCCGAGTGGGGATGGAATCGTCGATTTCACCGCCCACGCCACCGATACCCAGAGCATCATCAGCATCGACGAGGGTGCGCTGGTCGTCGAGGATTCGGCGCTGAAGATCAAGGCCGTCGACGGCAGTGTGCTCGCCGGCATGCCGCTGAGCTTCCGTATCGACGATTTCGAGTTCCCGATCGCGGCCGAGATCGCCGACCGCACGGTGACGCTGACCCCGCAGTTCGATCGCGAGCACGCGGTGTTCAAGCCGGTCGCGCTGCCCTTCGAGGACAAGGCTCCCTGGAAGAACGAGTACGACCGTGAGGTGGCGGCCTGGAGCAGGCTGACCAGCACCATCTCCATGGGTGCTGCCATCGGCACCGTGGTCGGCGGCCTCGGTGGCGCGGCCGTCGGTTGCGTGCTCGGCGGCATCGCGGGCGCGACCGTCGCGTCGGCGACCATCGTGGGTCTGTTCGGGCCGTTCGTGCCCGCCGCGGCCATCGGCTGCATCGGCGGCGTGCTCGCGGTCGGCGCCCTCGGCACGCTCGCGGGTCAGCTGCTGGTCACCGCACCGGTCGCGATCGGCGCGGCCATCCAGTACTTCACCACCATCAACTCTCCCGCGCCGCAGCCTCCGGCCAAGTAAGTAGACACGACAACAGGAGTCCGGTCGGCGTGGGCATCGTGCCTCCCGACCGGGCTCCCGTCGGTGACCGTCCTGTCTTCGCCGACCGGGCTGCTCGTTCTCGGTTGCCGGGTCGAGCGCGCCGGCCGGGATCGGGTCAGCGCACCCGGCTGCCGAGCAGTTGCCGCACGCCCGCGACGAACAACTGCAGTCCGAAGTCGAAACGGGCCGTCGCGTCGGTGGTTTCGGCGAACGGCGCGGCATCGGGGGAGCCGGAGTCTGCCGGGGTGGTCTCGGGCAGCGCGCCCACCGCGTCCATCTGCATGCGGGCCTGCTCGTCGACGGTCTGGCCGAGGACGTAGTACAGCAGGGTGTACGCGGCGAGTTCGGCTTCCGGACGCGGCATTCCGGCACGGATGGCCGCTCCCGCGAAGCGCTCGCGGCCCTTGCTGGTGGTCAGACGGGAGGCGTAGGTGGCCGAAACGAGTTCGGCGCCGTCACGATAGGCGAGCAGGCAGTCGCGCAGGCGGTGGGCCAGTTCGGTGATCTGGCCGGACCAGCTCTGCGCGGCCACCGGGTCGTCCATCGGCTCCAGAATCCGGTCGGCGACCGCGCCGAGCAGCGCCTGCTTGTTGGGGAAGTGCCAGTAGAGCGCGCCGGGCTGCACCTTCAGCGAACCGGCCAGCCTGCGCATCGTCAGATCGGCCAGACCGTATTCGTCGAGGATGGCGATCGCGCCCTCGACCACGTCCGCTCTGTGCAGTTGCACTCGCTCGTCACCTTCCTGGCTACTCCGGCGGGGCCTCGACGCTACCCGGTGCGACCCTGGGCCGCCCCGGCGATTGCCGCAATCCGCCCCGGCGGTTGCTCGGATTCGCCTCGGCGGCGATCCATGGACCGTCCGGCAGGTGCTTTGACTCACACCGGTCGCTACCCCTAACCTGAACGCTGTTCAAGCTTAGCCTGAACGCTGTTCAAGTTGTGCGACCACCTCGGTCGAGGGGTCGTTTCCGTCGACCTCGAGTCCCGCCCGAAGGGAATTCCGCCGTGACCCAGGCACCCGTTCAGACCGACATTCTCGAGATCGCGCGTGAGCAGGTGCTCGAGCGTGGCGAGGGACTGACCCATGAGCAGACCCTCGCGGTGCTGCGCCTCGGCGACGACCGGCTGGAGGCGCTGCTCGCGCTGGCCCACGAGGTCAGGATGAAGTGGTGCGGCCCCGAGGTGGAAGTCGAGGGCATCATCAGCCTCAAGACCGGCGGCTGCCCCGAGGACTGCCACTTCTGCTCGCAGTCGGGCCTGTTCCAGTCGCCGGTGCGCGCCGCCTGGCTCGACATCCCCAGCCTGGTCGAGGCCGCCAAGCAAACCGCCAAGACCGGCGCCACCGAGTTCTGCATCGTCGCCGCCGTGCGTGGTCCGGACGCGCGGCTGATGGCACAGGTCGCCGCCGGCGTCGAGGCCATCCGCAACGAGGTCGACATCCAGGTCGCCTGCTCGCTGGGCATGCTGAACCAGGAGCAGGTCGACCAGCTGGCCGCCATGGGCGTGCACCGCTACAACCACAACCTCGAGACCGCCAAGTCGCACTTCCCGAACGTGGTCACCACGCACAGCTGGGAGGAGCGCTGGGACACCCTGCGCATGGTCCGCGAGGCCGGCATGGAGGTGTGCTGCGGCGGCATCCTCGGCATGGGCGAGACGCTCGAGCAGCGCGCCGAATTCGCCGCCCAGCTGGCCGAATTGGAGCCCGACGAGGTGCCGCTGAACTTCCTCAACCCGCGCCCGGGCACCCCGTTCGGCGATCTCGAGGTGCTGCCCGCGGCCGAGGCGCTCAAGGCCGTCGCCGCGTTCCGCCTGGCCCTGCCGCGCACCATCCTGCGTTTCGCGGGCGGTCGTGAGATCACCCTCGGCGACCTCGGCGCCAAGCAGGGGATCCTCGGCGGCATCAACGCCGTCATCGTCGGCAACTACCTGACCACGCTGGGCCGTCCGGCCGAGTCCGATCTGGACCTGCTCGGCGAGCTGAAGATGCCGATCAAGGCGCTCAACGAGACGCTCTGAACCGGCGAAACGGGGGAGACGGCCATGAGTGGGGCGACCATGAACAGGGGCGACCATGAGTAATGTCGTGGACATGGACGAGCGCTACAACCCGTTCACCGGCAAACGGATCGTGCCCGGTGTCGACGACGCCGTGCCCGCCGCGGCCGCCCTCGGTCTGGAGCCGCCGCGCTTCTGCGAGGAGTGCGGCAGGCGGATGATCGTGCAGGTGAGCCCGGACGGCTGGTGGGCGAAGTGCTCGCGGCACGGCGTACTCGATTCGAAGCGGCTGGAACACCGCTGATGGTGGCGGGCGGCGGGATTCGCGAGCCCGGGGTGCGCAGGGAAGTCGCGGCAGGTCTGCTGGTGGCCGCTGCCGTGGTCGCGGTCAGCCTGGTGGTGGGCGCCCTGTGGGGCCTGGTGTCGCCGACCCAGCAGTTGGTGGTCACCCAGCCCGACCGCGGGTCGGCGCTGCTCGGGGAGAGCCTGCACCAGTTCGACGCGGTGGCGATCTTCGTCTGCTTCGGTGCGGTCACCGGCTTGGTCGCCGCGGTCGCCGTCTGGCGGCTGCTGCGTCCGGTGCGTGGGCCGTTGTTGCAGCTCGGGCTGTTGTCGGGCTCGCTCGTCGGGGCGTACGCGATGGCCCGCAGCGGTGAGACGGTGGCCGATCTGCTGCATCCGCGTGCCGACGATCCGGCGGTCGGGACCGTCGTCACGTTGTCCACGGGGGTGGGGACCGGTCTGGCGCTGCTCGTGCAACCGCTGATCGCCTCGCTGGTCGTGCTGTTCTTCGCGGCGTTGAGTACCTCCGACGACCTCGGCACCGGCTACCTCAGCGCCTTCGGGCACAGCGTGCCGACGCCGCAGTGGAGTGCGGTTCCCGCGTTCGACTCGCCCGGTGCGGTCCGGGGTCACCATCGGCATCTGCTGTATCCGCAGCCGGGTGCCGGTGCGACGTCACGGCCGGAGGCCGATCGGGCTCGCTGACCGGTCGCCGGCTCCGAGCGGGAAATTCGGTCGCGAGGCTGCCCGCCCCTCGCCTAACCTCGCCCTCCGAGGGGGTGAGGACATGAGTGGACTTCGAGCGGGCGACGATGCGACCGTCGCGCGGACCGTGGAGCGCCCCGATCTGGTGGCCTGGCGGCGTCGGCACGAGCTACGGCGATCCGGTGCGGCGCAGCCGATTCCGAGCAAGCGGCGATACCGCAGGACCGACAAGCACCGCGATCGATCACACGACGGATAGCACCCGCGACCCGGCGGATGCTCGCGTCGCGGGGACGTCGATGCGAGCGGACGCGGGCCCGCCGTCCGGTGTGATCATCAGACGCGCGGGCGCAGCGCGGCGAATTCGTCGGTGACGCGCAAACCGGAGTCGGTGAAACGATGGACGGCGGCGGGACGGCCCCCCGCGCGTCCCGGTGCGGCGGTGTCGCCGGTGGGGACGATGACCTTGCGGCGGTTGAGCACGCGCTGGAGGTTGGTGGTGTCCACGTCGTATCCCAGTGCAGCGCAATAGATTTCGCGGAGAACCGACATGGTGAAGGTGGCCGGGGCGAGGGCGAAGGCGATGTTGGTGTAGGAGAGTTTGGCGGCCAGCCGGGTACGGGCGTGCTCGACGACGGTGCCGTGGTCGAAGGACATGCGGGGGAGTGCGGAAACCGGATGCCAGGCGGTGTCGTCGGGCAGTTCCGGTTCGGCGGTCAGCGGGACCAGGCCGAGATAGGCCGAGGCGATGCGGCGCGGGCCGGGGACGCGATCCGGGTCGCTGAAGACCGACAACTGCTCGAGGTGGGCCAGCTCGCGCACGTCCACTTTCTCCGCGAGCTGGCGGCCCGCGGAGGTGTCGAGGTCTTCGTCGTCGCGCAGGCGACCGCCGGGCAGCGACCAGGTGCCCTTCTGGGGATCGAGCGCACGCTCCCACAACAGGACGGCCAGTTCGGGGCGACGACCGCCGTTCGCACTCCGCTGCGCCCCGGTAGCGCCGATCACATGGCGCCCACCTGCGGATTTCCCGTCGGCGAAGCGGCGAACCTGGAACACCGCGGTGAGTGTTTCGTGAACAGTGTTACTATGGGGCACGTTTTCGATTGTAAGTCGAAAACCTGGTTTGGTGCGAATCGCAGCGTCGCGTGACACGGATACGGGCGTCGGCGGCCGCACGAGGAAGGGAGCCGTCATGGCGACAACAGGTGTGCAGCCCGCGCCTGCGCTGATGGAACAGGTGGTCGACGGGCCGACCGGGTACACCGGTGTGGCGGCGACGCCCGAATGGGCCGAGGAGATCAAGCGCCTGGCCCGTGAGCGCAACGCGACCATTCTGGCGCACAACTATCAGCTGCCCGAGATCCAGGACATCGCCGATCACGTCGGTGACTCGCTGGCGCTCTCGCGGATCGCGGCCGAAGCTCCCGAGGACACCATCGTGTTCTGCGGCGTGCACTTCATGGCCGAGACCGCGAAGATCCTGAGCCCGGAGAAGACGGTGCTGATCCCCGATCAGCGGGCCGGATGCTCGCTGGCCGATTCGATCACCGCCGACGAGCTGCAGGCGTGGAAGGCGGAGTTCCCGAACGCGGTCGTGGTGTCGTATGTGAACACCACCGCCGAGGTCAAGGCGCTCACCGACATCTGCTGCACCTCGTCCAACGCGGTCGACGTGGTCGCCTCCATCGATCCCGAGCGCGAAGTGCTGTTCCTGCCCGACCAGTTCCTCGGCGCGCACGTCAAGCGGGTCACCGGCCGGCAGAACATGCACATCTGGGCCGGCGAGTGCCACGTGCACGCGGGCATCAACGGCGAGGAGCTCACCGAGCAGGCGCGCACCCACCCCGACGCCGAGCTGTTCGTGCACCCCGAGTGCGGCTGCGCCACCTCGGCGCTGTATCTGGCGGGCGAGGGCTCGTTCCCCGCGGACCGGGTGCACATCCTGTCCACCGGCGGCATGATCGACGCCGCCAAGACGGCCAAGTCGAGCCAGGTGCTCGTCGCCACCGAGGTCGGCATGCTGCACCAGCTGCGCAAAGCCGCCCCCGGCATCGACTTCCAGGCGGTCAACGATCGGGCGTCGTGCCCGTACATGAAGATGATCACCCCGGCCGCGCTGCTGCGGTGCCTGGTCGAAGGCGCCGACGAAGTGCACGTCGATCCCGAGACCGCCGCGCTGGGCCGCAATTCGGTGCAGCGGATGATCGAAATCGGCAATCCCGGCGGCGGTGAGTGAACCGTCGCTGACGGCGCTCGGAGCGAAAGGCGCGAGAACATGACGGCTCCGGCGACGATCGAATGGGAGGCCACGGCCGACCTGGTGGTGATCGGCGGCGGCGTGGCGGGACTGACGGCGGCACGCACCGCCTCGCTGCGCGGACTGCGGGTGCTGGCACTGAGCAAAGGCGGCCCCACCGACACCTCCACGCAGTACGCGCAGGGCGGTATCGCGGTGGTCGCCCCGCACGGCGACTCGGTGGAATCGCACGTCCGCGACACGGTGGACGCCGGTGGCGGGCTCTGTGACGAGGCGGCCGTGCGCTCCATCGTCGAGGGCGGACAGGCCGCGGTCGAGGCGCTGACCGATCTGGGCGCGGTGTTCGACCTGGGCCGCGACGGGCAGATCTCCCGTACCCGCGAAGGCGGGCACAGCACCCGGCGCATCATCCACGCCGGCGGCGACGCCACCGGCGCGGAGGTGCAGCGGGCGCTGAACGCGGCCGGGCTGCCGGTGCTCTTCGGCGCGGCCGCGTGCGAGGTGGTCACCGGGCCGCACGGCGTGCAGGGTGTGATCGCGGTGTCGGACGCGGGGTTCGGCGTCGTGCACACCCCGGCCGTGCTGCTGGCCACCGGGG
Source organism: Nocardia shimofusensis NBRC 100134 (assembly GCF_001613125.1). Lineage (GTDB taxonomy): Bacteria > Actinomycetota > Actinomycetes > Mycobacteriales > Mycobacteriaceae > Nocardia > Nocardia shimofusensis. The sequence continues at coordinate 10,829 of NZ_BDBT01000039.1, read as the reverse complement.
GATTGGGGCAGCTCTACGCGCTGAGCACCAATCCGCCCGGCGCGACGGCCGACGGTGTCGCGCTGGCGCTGTGGGCGGGCGCGGCGGTCGCGGATCTGGAATTCGTGCAGTTCCATCCGACCGTGCTGCACACCCCCGGCGGCATCGGCCGTCGCCCGCTGATCAGCGAGGCGGTGCGCGGCGAGGGGGCGGTGCTGGTCGACGGCACGGGCCGGTCGGTGACCGCGGGGGTGCATCCGCGCGGCGATCTGGCTCCGCGTGACGTGGTGTCCAAGGCGATCGCGGCCCGGATGCGCGATCTCGGGACCGACCACGTGTATCTCGACGCGCGTGCCATCGACGGATTCACCGACCGGTTCCCGACCATCACCGCATCGTGTTCTGCGGCCGGGATCGACCCGCGCGCCGATCTGATCCCGGTCGCGCCCGCCGCGCACTACCAGTGCGGCGGTGTGGTCACCGACCCGCACGGACGCACCGGGGTGCCGGGGCTGTACGCGGCGGGCGAGGTCGCGCGGACCGGACTGCACGGGGCGAATCGCCTGGCCTCCAACAGTCTGCTGGAAGGTCTGGTCGTCGGTGAACGGGTGGGCGCGGCCGTCGCCGAACGCCGCGAGGTCCCCGCCGAGGTGACCGAGATCCACACCCGCGCCATGCCACGGGTGCCGCGCGCCGCCCTCCAGCAGATCATGACCACCCATGCCGCGGTCGTCCGCGACGGCGACGGGCTGGCCGAGGCGAGCAGGCGACTGGAGACCGCCGTGCTGCGTGACCTGTCCTCCCGCTACTCCCGCACCAGGTCGGCCGCGGCAGGCGAACCGCCCGTGGCCGCGGCGGAATCGGCCGACCGGCGGATCGCCGAACTGGAAGACGGTGCGCTCACCCTGACCGCGCGGGTGTTGCTGCTGGCCGCCGCCGCGCGCACCGAGAGCCGGGGCTGCCACACCCGCACCGATTACCCGGCAACGGACCCGGAACTGCGCCGCCCCACCGCGATCCGCCTCGATCCCGACGGACACCCCGACCTGCTGGACTCGCTCCACCTGCCCAGCCGTCCCGATCTGCCCAGCCGTCCCGATCTGCCCAGCCGTCCCGATCTGCCCAGCCGTCCCGATCTGTCCGGTTTTCCCGATCTGTCAGGCCGTCCCGATCTGTCCGGCTTTCCCGATCGCCCCGCCCTTTCCGGTCTGCGCCTTCCCGACCCGCCGGCCGGTGATCCCGACGGCCCCGAACTCGCGGCCGTCCCGTGAGGCCGCCCGACGACCACGAGAACAGGAGTGCCCCCATGGCCCTGGACGCCGCTCTGGACCGCGACGCCGTGCTGACCCTCATCCGCACCGCGCTCGACGAGGACCTGCGCTACGGACCGGATGTCACCACCAACGCCACCGTCCCCGCCGACGCCACCAGCAAGGCTTCGGTGGTCTCCCGCCGGCCGGGCACGGTCGCCGGCATCGACATCGGTCTGCTGGTGCTCGACGAGGTCATCGGCGCGGGCGCCTACGAGATCACCGACCGCGTGCCGGACGGCACCAGGGTCGAGCCGGGGCAGTCGGTGCTCGGCGTGGTCGCGCCCACCCGCGGCCTGCTGACCGCCGAACGCACCATGCTGAACCTGATCTGCCACCTCTCGGGCATCGCCACCGCCACCGCCGCCTGGGTGGACGCGGTCGAGGGCACCGGGTGCGCGATCCGCGACAGCCGCAAGACACTGCCCGGCCTGCGCGCGCTACAGAAATACGCGGTGCGCGTCGGCGGCGGCGTCAACCACCGGATGGGCCTCGGCGACGCCGCGCTGATCAAGGACAACCACGTGGTCGCCGCAGGCTCGGTGGTCGCGGCGCTGCGGGCGGTGCGCGAACTCGCCCCCGACATCGCCTGCGAGGTCGAGGTGGACAGCCTCGAACAACTCGACGCGGTGCTCGCCGAGGACGTGGAACTGGTTCTGCTGGACAACTTCCCGCTGTGGCAGACTCAGGCCGCGGTGCAGCGCCGCAATGCCGTCGCCCCGCGGACGAAGCTGGAGTCCTCCGGCGGGCTGACCCTGGACGTGGCCGCCGATTACGCCCGCACCGGCGTCGACTACCTCGCGGTCGGCGCGCTCACCCACTCGGTCGGCGTGCTCGACCTCGGTCTGGACATGTAAGGGGTCACAGCGCGCGCACCATCGTCAGCTGGTGCAGTTTCGCGCCCTCGAAGCGCGGGCCGGGAATCGGCGGCGTCTCGCCGTGCGGGGTGAAGCCCATCTTCTCGAAGAACCGTACGGCCCTGGGGTTCTCGACGACGGTCTGCAAATGGCAGCCCGGTGATCCGGCGCTTTTCGCGTGCGCGAGGAAACGGTCTATCAGTGCGCCTGCCGCGCCGGTGCCCCTGGCCTCGGGCGCGACATTGATGTGCAGGTGCGATGGCCAGCGCGGATCGGTGAAGTCGGCCACCACGGGCTGTCCGCGCAGCTTCGCGGACAAGGCGTCGACAACAGCCCTGGCGAAGAAGCCGACCGCGGTCGGGCGTAGCAGCAGCCGGGGGTTGCGGATGGCCTGGTCGATGCGCTTCTCTTCGCTGGGGAACGCGGCGCTGTTCACACAACCGGTCAGGTAGCCCAGCAGCTCGCCGTCATCGGATACGGCGACGAACAACGACTCCGGCTCGTGTTCGAGGTACGGATACAGATACGCCGTGGCCTCGGTTTCCGGGTCGCCCCAGAGGTTGTCGGTCGGGGAGCCCGCACCGGCTCGGGTGAACAGCTCACGCAGTGCGGGCCGGTCGTCTTCGGTCACCTGCCGTATCTCCATCCCGCCAATCTAGCCCGACGATCGAAACAGCTTGTCCCGCAGCGCCGAATCGGATCGGGCTCGAGCGGTCCGCACGACGTGCTGACCCGATGCCGATGGGACGCAAGCATCGTGGGGCGGTGGCATCAGGCGGTGAGTTCGCGTTCGAGCGGGGTGCGGAAACGGGGGATGGTGCGGAGGTCGCCGAACCACGCCCCGATGCGCTCCGCCTCGGCGGCGACCCGCGCTTCGGCTTCGGCACCGACGTCCTCGAGCAGGCGGAACACGATCTCGCCGGAGCCGCGCTGGGCCCAGCCGCCGACGATGCGCCCGTCCCACCAGACGGTCGGCCCGATATTGCCGTTGCGATCGAACAGCGCGCCCGCGTGCGGGCCGAGGAACCACTCGCGGGACTGCCAGGCCATCGGGGTGGGGTCGAGCGCGGGCAGCAGCGCGGCCGCCGGTTCGACGCTCGGTGCCGGTTCGACGTCGTCGGCCAGGACCACCCCGGTGACACCGTCCAGGTCCACCTCGACGGTGTCCAACCGGGCGAGCGCCGAACGAACATGTGCCACAGTCCATCCGGTCCACCACTTGATGTCCGGGACCGGGGCCGGTCCGAACGCGGTCAGCCAGCGGCGCACCACTTCCGCCCGGGCCTCGTCGGCCGGCACATCGGGTATGCCGTCGGGCAGCCAGGTTTCGATCGGCTCCCAGCTGTACTGGCTGCTCGCCCAGCTGCCTTTGGGTCTGCCACGCACGATTTTGCCTTCGGCGCCGAGCACGACCAGCATCCACGTGGTGATATTGGTGGGCCGCGAATACGCCTTCCCCGGCGAGGCGTCGACAGCGGTTCGCAACCGCGGCACCGCCTTGCTCAACTGCGCGCCGGTCGCCGCGCCGAGGGACAGCAGCGCGTCGTGGGTCTCGCGTTCCACCTCGGCCCACCACGCCGCCACGTCGCCGTCCACCACGCCTGCCTGCTCGATCAACTTGCAGTAGGTGCGCCGTTGCTTGACCGCCAGCGCGTCGGTCACCGAGGAACGCAGTGCGCCGAGGAAGTCCACCGGCGCCACGAACATGGTGCGGCGCATCGCCAGCAGTCGTACGAGGGTTCGGTCCTCGTAGAGGGCGCGCTCGATGTCGGCGGGTTTCACCGTCGCGGAGCGGGCGGCGACCGAGAGGTGGACCGTGGCGGGATCGGTGGCGTGCAGGGCGACCAGCGAGCGCACGATTCCGGCGACATCGTCGGCGGCGGGGGCGGTGCGCGCGCCCGCGTCGAGGCGGTGGCGTGCGGACAGGCGGGTTCGTCGTTCCTCGACGCTGATCGAACGCATGTGCGGATTCTACTGTGCCGTGGCGACATCGGGCATCCCGTTGGAGTCCGGCCGTCGGACGGTCGTTGTTTCGGCGCCGCCTCGCCCGCGCCGCGGGGAATGAATTGGTATGCGCATATCATTTTGGTGGTACATTCATATCATCAAGAGCGACGTAAGGGGAGAAATGCCGAAGCTCGGACACTTCACCGACGAGACGGAGAAGGCCACATTCCTGCGCGCCTACGACGCCGTGGCGGCCCGCTGGCCGGTCCCGTCGACCGATCTCGACATCGCGACCTCGTTCGGGACGACGCGGGTGCGCAAGTCGGGAGCGGGCGCGGGCACGCCGCTGCTGCTGTTGCCGGGTATCGGTGGCAATGCCATGTTCTGGGAGCCGTTCATCGAGGAACTGGCTCGCGATCGTGTCGTGTACACCAGCGACGTCCTGGGATGGGCGGGCCGCGGCGAGCAGACCGCTCCGATACGTGACGAGAGCGATATCGCCGAGTGGGGTACTCAGCTCATCACCGGTCTCGGTGTCGAGCGGGTCCACCTCGCGGGCTACTCGGCGGGCGCCTGGCTTGTCACCGTGATCGGCGCCGCGGGCGACGACCGGCTGGCGGGCATCAGCCTGCTCGAGCCGTCGCCGGCCACCTTCGCTCGGCCACCGTGGAAGGTGCTGCGCAAGTTCCTGTTCGCTGGATTCCGCCCGAGCAGAGCCAAGCTGGAGAAGCTCAACCAGTGGCTCTCGCCGACCATCCGACCCACCGAAGAGGAGTGGGCTCTGACGTTGAGCGCCCTGGCATTCCGACCCGGCATGCCGTGGGCGCGCCCGTTGCCCGCCGAGCGGTTCGCCGCCATCGCCGCGCCGCTGCTGGTGCTGTTCGGCGCCGAGTCGGTGGTCCACGATGCCGAGTCGGTGGCGAATCTGGTCCGGCAGCGGGTTCCTTCGGCAGAGATCGAGATCTATCCCGGTGTCGGGCACGACTTGATCTGGGCGATCCCCGAGCGGGTGATCCCCCGGTTGCTGGAGTTCGTGGACAGCCACGATCCGGCGGCGCTCGACCGGCGATCGGACCGAGAACGGCGTTGACGTCCTCCCGGCCGTGAACGGCCGGGATTTCTCCTGCGGCATCATGTGCCGCTGCGGTGGGTTCCTGCTCCTGTACCGCCTGCCCGTTGCGCGACGGGTAACCCGCGGGGCAGGGGCGTGTCAGCCGGGCAGATCCAGCATCGGGGGGATGTTCAGCGCGGCGCACGCCTCGCGCACGGCGTGGATCTCGGCGATGTCGAGGCGGCCGTCGGCATCGGCGATCATGATGCCGATCCGGACAGACGGGAGATGTTGTCGGCGTTGTGGAACAGCTTGTTGATGAAAGACATGGAGAACTCCCGCGAGCAAGGGCCGGGACGCGACGACTCGTTCCGGCGGACGAGCGGAAGGTTACAGATCGACGTGGCGGGCCGTGCTGTGAGCAGGGACGGAATGCCCGGCACCGACCCGGAGTTGTCGCAGGAGTGAGCGACGACGAAACGAGGTGTCCGATGGATGAACCCGTGGATCCCAGCTACCGGTGGAAAGGCGAGGAACTGGACCTGGACGGCTATCTGGCCGGGATCGGATTCACCGGCGAGCGCGCGCCGACCGTCGCGACGCTGCGCGAACTGGTCCACCAGCACACCACCACCCTGCCGTTCGAGAATCTGGAGGCGCTGTTCGGGCGTCCGGTGCCGCTGGGACCGGCCGAGGTGCAGGACAAGATGATCCGGCGCGGGCGCGGCGGGTACTGCTACGAGAACGTGAGTATTTTCGCGGCCGCGCTGGAGCGGCTGGGGTTCGGGGTGACCGGGCTCAGCGCCCGCGTGACGATGGGGGCGGTCGCCGTACGGCCCGCCACGCACGCGCTGCTGCGGGTCACCACCTCCGACGACGACCGGGTGTGGATCTGCGATGTCGGGTTCGGCCAAGGGCCGTCCGAGCCGTGGGAGCTGCGCGCCCGGCCGGCGGAATTCTCGCTGGGGCAGTGGCGCTTCCGCTTCGAGCGCCGTGCCGGTGCGCTCGGGACCGACCTGTGGGCGCTGCACCAGTTCGGTAAGGACGGCTGGATCGAGCGGCACACCTTCACCACGAATCCGCAGTACCGCATCGATTACGAGGTGGGCAACCACTTCGTCTCGACCTCGCCGCGCTCGCCGTTCACGATGCGCCCGTTCGTCCAGCGGTTCCTCCCGGACGTTCGTCACGTCCTCGACGGGCACACCCTGACCTCCGAACGGCCCGACGGCACTGCCGAGTCGCGGGAACTGGAGACCGGCGAACTTCCCGGGGTGCTGAGGGACGTCTTCGGCATCGACCTGACCGACGAGGACGCCCACGCGCTGACCACGGGGGAGTGGATCGAGCGATTCGATCGACCGCGCGCGGCGACCGGTTAACTGGTGGGTCGAGCGGTCCGCGCGGGCTCCGACGGAAGCGAGCGGCGCACCCACCAGGCACGGGCGGCCGCCGGTCCCGCGACGCGGAGTTTGCGGGTCGCGCCGACGGTGGCCCGGCGGGCGAACACGTTGTAATCCAGGTACTCGATGCGGTTCAGGATTTCGGAGTAGAGCGTGTACGCGGTGGCCACGCACGGCCGCGCCCACGGTGAGAGCATCTCGATGCCCTGTGCGGCTCTGCGATACACAGCGCGGGTGGTGGCGACCTGGTCGGTGAGCGCGGCCCTGACGGCAGCGTCGGCCAGACCGTGGGCGCGGCACCACTCGAGACGGCCTCGGTCCACGCCGAAGGCGGCCAGTTCGTCGGCCGGGAGGTAGATCCGGCCCCGGTCGAGGTCTTCGGCGATGTCACGCAGGAAATTCGTGAGCTGAAAGGCGTCACCGAGGGCGGCCGCGAACGGGGCCGCTTCGGCGCGGTCGGTGACGGTGCCCAGCACCGGCAGCAGTTGCAGGCCGATCACCTGGGCCGAGCCGTAGGTGTAGCGCTGCAGGTCGGCGCGGGTCGGGTAGTCGCGCAGCAGCAGGTCCATGCGCATCGAGCTCAGGAAAGCCGAGAACAGCGCCGGGTCGATCGCGTAGCGGCGCACGGTGTCGGCCAGGGCGAGTGCGACCGGCACCCGGCCACCGGGGCTACTGCCTTCGCTCCCGTTGCCGCCGCCTTCGCTCCCGTTGCCGCCGCCTACGCTCCCGTTGCCGTCGAGGGCGCTGCTGTCACGCCCGTCGCTGTCGAGGGCGCTGCTGTCGAGGGCGCTGCCGGTGAGAGCCCTGCCGGTGCGGGCGTCGGCGTCGAGAGTGCCGCGCCCGGGTGTGTTGCCGTAGTCGGCGAGAGCGTCGGTGAGCTGCTGTTCGGCCTCGTCGATCCGGGTGCTGATCGCTTCCGGGCTCGCGCTCCGCCCCGGTATGTCGACGAGATCGTCGACATACCGGGCGAACCCGTAGAGGGCGTGGACCGCCGGTCGCCGGTCGGGCGGCAGCAGGCGGGTCGCCAGGAAGTAGGTACGGCCGTGCGCCGCGTTCAGCTCCCGGCACCGCGTGTAGGCCTGGCGAAGGGCGGGATCGGTGATCCGGGCGGCGGCGAGTTCACGCTGCGTCATGGCGGACCTTGTCATCGCGGACCTTGTCATCGTGGACCCTGTCATGGCGGTTGGTGTCATGGCGGATGTTGTCTTGCCGGATCTTGTCATGGCGGACCTTCCTCGGAAGGGCGACGGACCCGGACCGGGTGACGCCGGTGACGCGATCGGCCGCGAGCCTGCCGGAGATGAGTGCCGTCGGCACCCCGACGCCGGGAGTCGTCCCCGAGCCTGCGAGGACCGCGTTGTCGACGAAGCGGGGGAAATTGTTCGGCCGGAAGGGCCCGGTCTGGGCGAGGTTGTGCGCGTAGCTGAACGGCGTGCCTGCCGTCATGTCCTGCTTCGCCCAGTCGGCCGGCGTCGATGTCGCCAGAATCCGCGCCGAATCCGCGAGCCCCGGCGCGACTCGTTCGGCGGCGACGGCGAGCACCTCGCGCAGGTAGCGGTCGCCGTCGGCGCTCCAGTTCAGCGCGGGCGCACCACGGCGCGCCGTCAGGTTGGGCACCGGTGCGAGCACCGACAGCAGATCGTGTCCGGGCGGGGCCAGCGTCGGGTCCGTCGCGGTCGGCCGGGTGATCAGCAGCGAGGGATCACTCATCGTCTCGCCCCTGCCGACGAGTTCGTCGAAGGTCTCCCGCCAGGCCGCGCCGAAGCTGATGGTGTGGTGACCGATGTCCGATCCGGCGGGCGCGCCGACATGGATGATCGCGGCCGACGGTGCCGCGCGCAACGGCAGCGGACGTCGGGGCACGCGGCCGAGCAGCCGGTGGCTGATGTGCGGTTCGGTGGTCAGGACGACGGCATCACAGGGCAGCCGTTCACCGTCGGCGGTCCGCACCGCCGTGATGCGTGAACCGGAGCGCTCCAGTTCCGTCACCGTGGCGCCGTAGCGCAGGTCCACCCCGGCCTCGGCCGCCGACGCCGCCAGCGCGTCGGGTAGTGCCCGCACGCCGCCCTTCGGGAAATAGACCCCCGCGATGGTGTCCATGTAGGCGATGACGGCGTACACCGCGAGTGCCCGGTGCGGCGCCACGCCCGCGTACAGCGACTGGAAGCTGAACACCCGCCGCAGCCGCTCGTCGTGCAGACGACGCGAGATCTGCGCGTCGACCGAGCGGAACCCGCCCAACGCCGCCACCCGGGCCAGCGACGGTGTGAGCACCGACAACGGGGAATCCATATTGGCCGCGATGAACCGGTCGTACTGGGCGCGATAGAGCTGTCCCAGCCAATCACGCAGGCGCAGATAGCGTTCGGCCTCCGCGACGCCGGAGAATCGGCGGACCTCGTCGTACATCGCGTCGGCTTCGCTGTGCACGGCCAGCCGGGAGCCGTCGGCGAAGCGGGCGTCGTAGGCCGGGTGCATCGGCAGCAGCTCGAGCCTGTCATCGACGCTGTCGCCGACCGCCGCGAAGGTCTCGTCGAGGATGTCGCGCATGGTCAGCACGGTCGGACCCGTGTCGAGCCGGTAGCCGTCCACGTCGAGCCTGCCCGCCCGGCCGCCGGGGTGCTCGTCGCGTTCGAGGACCACGACTTCCCGGCCGCGTCCGGCCAGGTGAAGCGCCGCCGAGAGCCCGGACAGGCCGGCCCCGACGACCACTACTCGATCAGTTCTGCCGTGCACAGTGCGCATCGTTTCGTCCTCCTGAGGAAGTACCTACGGGAAGACTACCTGACAAATGATGCACAAACGATGCAAAATTGCGCGGTGGTCTTCGAACGTCGGCGAAACCGCGGACTTCTTGTCCTCGGTGTACCCCCCGACGTCCAGTACCGTCGGCCGCGTGCGTACCAATCGGAGAAAACTCGCCGTTCTGTTCGCCGCACCTGTGCTGGTCCTGGTCTCCTGCAGTTCCGGTCCCGACCAGCCGGAGACCGTCGCGGGCCGGTTCGCCGACGCGCTCGAGCGCGGCGATGTCGCGGCCGCCGCCGCGCTCACCGACGATCCGGCGCGGGCCGGCGAGACGCTGAACGGGCTGTACGAGGGGCTGGGGACGCAGGTCGACTACGAGGTGCGCGGTGTCGACGGGGACGAGTTCACTCTCGCCGCCAGCTGGAAGCTGGGTTCGGCGAGCGACGAGTGGACCTACACCACCACCGGCGTGGCCACCGGAGGCGACGATCCGAAAATCCGGTGGAATCCGGCCACGCTGGCGCCCGGTCTGGACAAAGGGCCGCTGTTCTACGGCCTCGGCCGCTCCGCGCCTGCCCGGGTGCTGGACGCGGCGGGCGGTGCGCTGATGACCGAGCAGATCGTCACGCTGGTGAACGTCTCCGCCGAGGCCGACACCGCCGCGGTGGCCGCACTGCTGTCGCCGCTGGCTCCCGGCATCACCGCCGAGAGCCTGCGGGCGGATCTGGCGGAGCGGGGCGCGCCCGTCACCGCGATCACGCTGCGTGCCGAGGACATAGCCCCGATCCAGGCGCAGCTGGCCGCGCTGCCCGGCGTCACGCTCGCGCCGCAGACCCGGCTGCTCGCCGTCGACAAGGCGCTGGCCTCGCCCGCCCTGTCCGGACTGGCCGACCTCTGGCAGAGCGAGGCCGACGCGGCGGCGGGCTGGGCGGTGCGCGCCCGCACCCCCGAAGGCACCGAACGCATCGCGGGGGAGAACCCGCGGCCGACCGCCGACATCCGCACCACCCTCGACCTCGGTCTGCAACGGGCGGCCGAGAACGCGCTCCTGCCGCTGCCCCAGCCCGCCGCGATCGTGGCGATCCAGCCCTCGACGGGCGATGTGGTGGCGATCGCGCAGAACCCCGCCGCCGACGCGCAGGGTCCGATCGCGCTGTCGGGGCTGTACCCGCCCGGCTCGACGTTCAAGACCGTGACCGCGTCGGCGGCGTTGCAGGCCGGGGAGGTCACCGCCGACACCGTGTTGCCTTGCCCGGGTGCGGCCACCATCGAGGGCCGCCGGATTCCCAACGACGACAATTTCGATCTCGGCGAGGTCCCGCTGCATACGGCCTTCGCGCGCTCGTGCAACACCACGATGGGTCTGCTCGGCGTGGACCTGCCCGCAGACGGCTTGACCCGCGCCGCGGCCCAGCTCGGTCTCGGCGTCGACTACCTCACCCCGGGCCTGACGACGGTCACCGGCGCGGCGCCGCCCGCCGAGACCCCTGCCGCCCGGGTGGAGGCCGCCATCGGGCAGGGCACGGTGACCGCGTCG
>NZ_BDBT01000038.1 GCF_001613125.1 Nocardia shimofusensis NBRC 100134 | reverse complement strand
GGGCACGGTGCCCGTGGGTTCGCTCGCGGTCGCCCACGACCCGGACGGCTCCGGTGCGGCGGTGCTCGCCGCGCTGGCCGCGCTGGCCCGGCACAGCGTCGAAAAGCTGACCGCCGCAGGCGGTCTGGACGTGGTCGGGGTGACCGGTTCCTCCGGCAAGACCTCCACCAAGGATCTGCTGGCCGCGGTGCTCGCGCCGCTGGGGCCGGTGATCGCCCCGCCCGGCTCGTTCAACAACGAACTCGGCCACCCCTGGACGGCCCTGCGCGCCGGAGCGGACACCAGGTTCCTGGTGCTGGAGCTGTCCGCGCGTGGCCCCGGCCACATCGCCGCGCTGGCGCGAGTCGCGCCGCCGCGCATCGGCGTGGTGCTCAATGTCGGCACCGCCCACCTCGGCGAGTTCGGCAGCCGCGAGGCCATCGCCCGCACCAAGGGCGAACTGGTCGAGGCCCTTCCCGAGCACGGTCTCGCGGTGCTCAACGCCGACGATCCGCAGGTGGCCGCGATGGCCGAGCGCACACGGGCCAGGGTGGTCACCTTCGGTCAGGCCGCGAGCGCGGACTTCCGGGCGAGCCAGGTGAGTCTCGACTCCGAGGCGCGTGCCTCCTTCACCCTGCACACCCCGGCCGGGTCCACCCCGATCCGGCTGGCCGTGCACGGGGAACACCAGGTCGGCAACGCGCTGGCCGCCGCCGCCGTGGCCGCCGAGTGCGGCGCGGACCTCGACACCATCGCCGCGGCGCTGACCGGCGCCCGCGCGGCCTCGGAGCGCCGGATGGACGTGCGCACCACCCCCCAGGGCGTGACGGTGGTCAACGACTCCTACAACGCCAACCCCGATTCGGTGCGCGCCGCGCTCAAGGCGCTGGTGACGATGGCACGGGCGGGCGATACCCCGCGGCGCAGCTGGGCGGTGCTCGGCGAGATGGGCGAACTCGGCGAGGAATCGGTGGTCGAGCACGACGCCATCGGCAGGCTCGCGGTGCGCCTGGATGTCGACCGGCTGGTCGTCGTCGGCACCGGACGCCCCTCCCGGGGAATGCACCAGGGCGCGGTGATGGAAGGCTCGTGGGGCGAGGAGTCGGTGCTGGTGCCCGACATCGACGCCGCGCTGGCCCTGCTCGACGACGAAGTCGAGCCGGGTGACGTGGTGCTGGTGAAGGCATCGAAGTCGGTGGGCCTGTGGCGGGTCGCCGAGCATCTGACCCGCGCGGCGGGCAGCGACACGGAGGCAGCGCAGTGAGACAGATCCTATTCGCGGCGGCGATCGCGCTGACGGTGTCGATTCTGTTGACTCCGTTGCTGATCAAGTTCTTCGCCAAACAGGGCTTCGGACAGGAGATCCGGGTCGACGGACCCGCCAGCCACCAGGCCAAGCGCGGCACCCCGACCATGGGCGGCGTCGCGATCCTCATCGGCATGTGGGCCGGCTATCTCGGCTCGCACCTGATCGGCATCGGCTACGACGCCGACGGTCCCTCGGCCTCGGCGCTGCTGGTGCTCGGCCTGGCCACCGCGCTGGGCGCGGTCGGCTTCCTCGACGACTTCATCAAGCTGCGCAAGGGCCGCAACCTCGGGCTCACCGCCGCGGGCAAGTACATCGGCCAGCTCACCGCCGCGATCGTGTTCGGCATCCTGGCCCTGCAGTTCAAGGGCGAGAACGGACTGACCCCCGCCAGCACGCACCTGTCCTACGTCCGCGACATCACCACGGTGTCGATGGGCCTGATCGTGTTCCTGGCCTTCGTCAGCCTGGTCGTGGTCGCCTGGTCGAACGCGGTCAACCTGACCGACGGGCTGGACGGCCTGGCCGCCGGCTCGATGAGCCTGGTGCTCGGCGGCTACGTGATCATCACCTTCTGGCAGTACTACCACGCGTGCGCGATCAAGCCGGAAGCCGGTTGCTACAACGTGCGCGACCCGCTGGACCTGGCGCTGGTGTGCGCGGCGGGCACCGCGGCCTGCATCGGATTCCTCTGGTGGAACGCGGCTCCGGCCAAGATCTTCATGGGCGACACCGGTTCGCTGGCGCTCGGCGGTCTGCTCGCCGGTCTGTCCATCACCACCCGCACCGAGCTGCTGATGGTCGTCATCGGCGCGCTGTTCGTCGCCGAGGCCGCCTCGGTGGTGCTGCAGGTGGCGGTGTTCCGCACCACGCGCAACCGGTTGTTCAAGATGGCGCCGTTCCATCACCACTTCGAACTCAGCAAGTGGGCGGAAACGACGGTCATCATTCGGTTCTGGCTGCTGGCCGCGATGGCCTCGGCGGTCGGACTCGGTCTGTTCTACAGCGAATACCTCTCCGCGGTCGGGTGATCCAGGATGGTCGAACATTCTCCGCGGGCCCTGCGCTCACCGGGGCCCATGCTGGAATTTCTGCGTGGCCGTGACGTTCTCGTCGCGGGCTGGGGCGTGTCGGGACGCTCGCTGGTCGAGCCGTTGCGCGACATCGGGGCCCACCCGGTGGTCACCGATGGCGGCGCGGCCGCCCTGGCCGAAGCCGCCGGGCTCGGTCTGGAAGTCGCCACCTCGGTCGAGCTGGAATCGGCCGATCTGAGCCGGTTCGCGCTGGTCATCACCAGCCCGGGCTGGCGGCCGGACTCGCCGGTGCTGGTCTCGGCGGTCACCGAGGGCATCCCCGTCTGGGGCGACGTCGAATTCGCCTGGTGGGTCGATCAGGCCCGCATCTACGGCCCGGTGCGCAAGTGGCTGGTGATCACCGGCACCAACGGCAAGACCACCACCACCCAGATGACGCACTCGATCCTGCGCGCGGCCGGCATCCCCAGCGTGGCCTGCGGGAATATCGGCCTGCCGATCCTGGACGCGCTGCGCCGCAACCCGGGACCGCAGGTGCTCGCGGTCGAACTGTCCTCGTTCCAGCTGCACTGGGCGCCGTCGGTGCGCCCGGAAGCGGGCGTGGTGCTCAATGTCGCCGAGGACCATCTGGACTGGCACGGCGGGCTCGACGCCTACGCCGCCGCCAAGTCCAGGGCGCTGGTCGGGCGGGTCGGCGTGGTCGGCCTGGACGATCCGGTCGCGGCCTCGCTGGCGCGGCGTTCCAAGGCCAAGCGCACCGTCGGCTTCCGAGTCGGCGTGCCCGCCGACGGTGAACTCGGCGTGGTCGACGGCAAACTGCTCGACCGGGCCTTCACCAAGGCCGCCATCCTGGCCGAGGTCGGCGACATCAGCCCGCCCGGACCGGCCGGGGTGGCCGACGCGCTCGCCGCGTCCGCGCTGACCAGGGCGATCGACGTGGCACCGCAGTTCGTCAAGGAAGGTCTGCAGGAGCACAAGGTGGGCCCGCACCGGTCGGCGTTCGTGCGCGAACTCGGCGGCGTCGAGTTCATCGACGACTCCAAGGCCACCAACCCGCATGCGGCGCGTTCGTCGATCCTGGCGCACCAGAACGTCATCTGGATCGCGGGCGGGCTGCTCAAGGGCGCCGGCGTCGAGGACCTGATCGAAGAGGTCGCCGAACATCTCGTCGCCGCCGTGCTCATCGGTGCGGACGCGCCGGTGATCGCCGACGCGCTCGCGCGACACGCGCCCGAAGTCCCCGTCGTCGAGGTCCGCACGGGTGACGATGCTGGTATGGCCGACGACCCGCACCGATCGAACCAGGCCGACGCCGTGATGAAGCGCGCCGTGCGCACGGCCGCCGGGTTCGCCCGCAGCGGTGACACCGTGCTGCTGGCGCCGGCCGCCGCCTCGCTGGACATGTTCGCCGACTACACCCACCGTGGACGCAGCTTCGCCGGTGCGGTGCACGCGCTGGAAGATGGTGACCTCGGGCGGCAGCCGTGACCGACCGGGGCCGGCGGGGACTGCGGCGCGCCAAGTCCGGTTCCGGTAAGAGCGCGCCCGCCGCGCGACCCGCGGGAGCGCGTGCCCCGGCGGTCACCAAGTTCCTGACCTGGATGGCGCGCCCGCTCGCGTCGTTCCATCTGATCGTCACCATCGCCACCCTGCTCACCGTGCTGGGGCTGGTGATGGTGCTCTCGGCCTCCAGCGTCGAGGCCTACACCGCGGGCGGCTCCGCGTACTCGCTGTTCCGGCAGCAGATCCTGTTCGCCCTGATCGGCACCGTGCTGTTCTATCTCGCGCTGCGCATCCCGATCCGCCGATTGCGGCAGTGGTCGTTTCCGGTGTTCGGGATATCGGTGGTCGCGCTGTTCCTGGTGTTGATCCCCGGCATCGGCACCGAGGTCCAGGGTTCGCGGCGCTGGATCGACCTCGGCGTCGTCTCGGTGCAGCCCTCGGAGATCGTCAAGGTGACCCTGGTGGTCTGGGGCGCGCACCTGCTGGCCTCCCGGCGCAGCGAGCAGGCGCCACTCAAGGACGTGCTGGTGCCGCTGGTGCCCGCGGGCATGCTGGTCTGCCTGCTCGTGGTGCTGGAACCGAACCTGTCGACCACCATCGCGCTGGGCATCGTGCTCGCGGCGCTGCTGTGGTTCGGCGGCCTTCCGGTGCGGCTGTTCGTCACCATCGCCATCTCGGGCATCGTCGCCGCGGCCGTGCTCGCGCTGACCGCCGGTTACCGCTCCGATCGCATGCGCGCCTTCTTCAATCCCGGCGCGGACCCGCAGGGCATCGGCTACCAGGCCAGGCAGGCGATGTACTCGCTGGCCGACGGCGGAATCTGGGGCCGTGGCCTCGGCCAGAGCCGCGCCAAGTGGAGCTATCTGCCCAACTCGCACAACGACTTCATCTTCGCCATCATCGGCGAGGAACTCGGCTTCCTCGGTTGCGCGCTGGTGCTCGGGCTGTTCGCGCTGTTCGTCTATACCGGCCTGCGCATCGCCACCCGTTCGGTCGACCCTTTCCTACGGCTGCTGTCGGCGACGGCCACCACCTGGATCACCGCGCAGGCGCTGATCAACGTCGGTTACGTCGTCGGCCTGCTGCCGGTGACCGGCCTGCAGTTGCCCCTGGTCTCGGCGGGCGGTTCCTCGCTGGCCATCACGCTGTTCATGTTCGGCATCATCGCCAATGCCGCGCGCCACGAACCCGAGGCGGTCGCCGCGCTGCAGGCCGGGCAGGACGGCAGATTCAGCCGGTTGCTGCGGCTGCCCAAGCCGGAGCCGTATTCGCCCGCCAAAGCCGGCGCGGCACGGGCCAGGTCGACGGGACGAGCCGGTGAGCGCGGGCGCGGCGGTGGGGCGCGGGTTCCCCGGCGCGCCGGGGGAGCACAGCGCTCGAGCAGTCAGGGCCGGGGCGGTGGTCAGGGCAAGCCCGCGCCGCGGCGCAGGTCCGGTGAGAGCCGCGGCACCAGTTCGGCCAGGGCGACCAGAGCCTGGGAGCCGACCTATCCGATGCCGCACGCGAAGGAACGGGGAAGATACAGGTGAGTGACGGGCGACGTGCTCGACGGGCCCGGTGGAGGAGTATCAGGTGACCACGAAGGATTCCGGTTCGTTGCCCTCGTCCGCGAGGATCTCGGTGATCGTCGCAGGCGGTGGCACGGCAGGACATATCGAACCGGCTCTGGCGGTCGCCGACGCGCTGCGCAGGCTCGATCCCTCGATCAGAGTGACCGCGCTGGGCACCGAACGCGGTCTGGAGACCAGACTGGTGCCCGAGCGCGGCTATCCGCTCGAGCTGATCCCGCCGGTTCCGTTGCCGCGCAAACCGACTCTCGATCTGCTGAAGCTGCCCGCCCGGGTGCGGGCTTCGGTGCGGCGCACCCGTGCGGTGATCGACGCGGTCGAGGCGGACGTGATCATCGGTTTCGGCGGCTATGTCTCGTTGCCCGCCTATCTCGCGGCGGGCCCGGGCCTGCTGCGGCGCAGGCGTGCGGTGCCGGTGGTGGTGCACGAGGCGAACGCCAAGGCGGGCATCGCCAACAAGATCGGCGCGCGAGTGGCCGCGAAGGTCTTGGCCGCCGTGCCGGATTCGGGTCTGCCCGGAGCGGAAGTGGTGGGCATCCCGGTGCGTGAGTCGATCACCGCGCTGGATCGGGCCGGACTGCGCGGCGAGGCGCGCGCGCATTTCGGGCTGCCCGGTGAGGGACCGGTGCTGCTGGTGTTCGGTGGTTCGCAGGGCGCGCGCAGCCTGAACGAGGCGATCTCCGCGGCTGCCCCGCAACTGGCCGCGGCGGGCATCTCGGTGCTGCACGCGCACGGCCCGAAGAACACCCTGGAGGTGCCCCCGCAGGTGGGGGCCGCCCGCTATGTCGCGGTGCCGTATCTGTCCCGGATGGATCTGGCCTACGCCGCCGCCGACGCGGTGGTGTGCCGCTCGGGTGCGATGACGGTCGCCGAGGTCTCGGCCGTCGGGCTGCCCGCGTTCTACGTGCCGCTGCCGCACGGCAACGGCGAACAGGAATTCAACGCCCGCCCGATCGTCACCGAGGGCGGTGGCAGAATCGTTCCCGACCAGGAACTGACGCCCGAATACGTGATCGACGAGGTGATTCCGCTGCTGCTCGACCGAACCCGGTTGACCGAGATGGGCCGCGCCGCCGCAGGCGCCGGACACCGCGACGCCGCCGACGCGGTGGCGCGCATCGCCGTGCAGGTCGCGCTGTGAGCGCGACGAACGGCGTGGACGGCACTCCCGCCGTGGACGGCACCAACACTGCAGGCGGCACCAACACCGCGGGCGGCACCAACACCGCGGGCGGAGCGAGCGACCCGCGGTCGGCGCTGCCCCCCGAGTTGCGCCGCGTGCACATGGTCGGGATCGGCGGTGCGGGCATGTCCGGCATCGCGCGCATCCTGCTCTCGCGCGGCGGCGAGGTGTCGGGTTCGGATGCCAAGGAGAGCCGCGGCGTGCTCGCGCTGCGGGCCCGTGGCGCCCAGGTCCGCATCGGCCACGACGCGACCGCGCTCGACCTGCTCGCCGGCGGACCGACCGCGGTGGTGACCACCTACGCGGCCATCCCCAAGACCAATCCCGAGCTGGTCGAGGCCAACCGTCGCGACATCCCGGTGCTGTTGCGTCCCACGGTGCTGGCCTCGCTGATGCGCGGGCACCGCACCCTGCTGGTGTCGGGCACGCACGGCAAGACCTCCACCACCTCGATGCTGATCGTGGCGCTGCAGCACTGCGGGCTGGATCCGTCCTTCGCCGTCGGCGGCGAGCTCAACGAGGCGGGCACCAACGCCCACCACGGCACCGGCGAGACGTTCGTGGCCGAGGCCGACGAGAGCGACGGCTCGCTGCTGCAGTACGACCCGGATGTCGCGGTCGTCACCAATATCGAGTCCGACCACCTGGACTTCTTCGGCACCGACGCCGCCTATACCCAGGTCTTCGACGATTTCGCCGACCGCCTGACCGAAGGCGGCCTGCTGGTGGTGTGTCTCGACGATCCCGGCTCGCTGGCACTGGCCGAGCGGGTCGGGCCGCGGCTGGCCGAGCGGGGCGTGCGCGTACTCGGCTACGGCTCCGGCGAACTCGCCGACGCCCCGGTCTCCGTCGGCGTGCGCCTGCACAGCTGGGAGCCCCGCGATGTCGGGGGAGTGGTGCAGTTCCAGCTCGGCGAGGAGTCCACACCGCGTTCCTTGCGGCTGTCGGTGCCCGGCAGGCACATGGCGCTCAACGCCCTGGGCGCACTGCTGGCCGCGCGCGCCGCGGGCGCCGACATCGATGAGATCATCCAGGGGCTCGAGGGTTTCGGCGGCGTGCACCGGCGTTTCCAATTCGTCGGCCGGGAGAACGGCGTGCGGGTCTTCGACGACTACGCCCACCATCCCACCGAGGTGCGTGCGGTGCTCGGCGCCGCGGCCGCGCTGGTCGAGCAGGAGGCGCGCGACGGCGCGCGTTCCCGGCAGGGCCGGGTGATCGTGGTGTTCCAGCCGCATCTCTACAGCCGCACAGCCACTTTCGCCACCGAGTTCGGCGCGGCGCTGAGCCTCGCCGACGAGGTCGTGGTCCTGGACGTCTACGGGGCGCGGGAGGAACCGCTGCCCGGAGTGAACGGCGCGCTGGTCGCCCAGGCGGTCACCGCGCCGGTGCACTACCAGCCGGACATGTCGCGGGTCGGCCGTCAGGTGGCCGGGCTGGCGCGTGCCGGTGACGTGGTGATCACCATGGGCGCGGGCGATGTCACCATGCTCGGCAGCCAGATCCTCGACGGCCTACGGGCACGGCCCCAGTACGGGCGGTGAGCCGCGTGCGCGCCGCGGGTGAACTGCTCGGGCCGGGGGGTCTGCGGCGGATGCGCTGGTGGGCGCTGCTCGGGGTGATCGTGCTCACCGTTTTGCTGTCGATCGCATGGTTCACCCCCGCGTTGTCGGTGCGCACCATCGAGATCGACGGCCTTTCCACCATTTCCGAGGAACAGGTGCACGAGCAGCTCGACATCCCGGACGGGCTCTCGCTCATGCGCATCGACACCGTCGCGATGGCCGAGCGGGTCGCCTCGATCGCCAAGGTGCGCTCGGCGCGGGTGGAGCGGGTGTACCCCTCGACCGTGCGGGTCACCGTGGACGAGCGTCGCGCGGTGCTCTGGTTCGACGCGCCCGAAGGCGCGCACCTGATCGACCGCGACGCCGTCGAGTTCGCCATCGAGGCGCCGCCGATCGGCGTGCCGCAGCTGGTCACCGATCACCCGGGCGGTGGCGACCCGGTCACTCGCGCCGCTGTGACCGTGGTCGACGCGATTCCGCCCGCCCTGAACATCCAGGTGGACGAGGTTCTGGCGCGGTCGATTTCGGACATCTCGTTGAAGCTGACCGACGGCCGCACGGTAGTGTGGGGCGGAGCGGACGACGCCGAACGCAAGGCGGCGGTGGTGTTACCGCTGTTGACGCGAGAGGGCACGGTGTTCGACGTTTCGAGTCCGAATCTGGTCACGGTGAAGTGATCGATTCCGTCTGTGTCCAGGGAGATTCTGTTCTCCGTCTCGGCGCGCCTGCGCCCGTATCGCGGCAGCGGCGAATAGCGTTCGGCAGCAGTCGGATACTTGACATAACACTAACCCTATGGTTGAGGTTCAGGGTTTTCCGAAATGACAGGCTTGGATCGAAGGAAGGCGAGAGCCCATGACGCCCCCGCACAACTACCTTGCGGTGATCAAGGTCGTCGGTATCGGCGGCGGCGGCGTGAATGCCGTCAACCGGATGATCGAACAGGGACTCAAGGGAGTCGAGTTCATCGCGGTCAATACCGACGCGCAGGCGCTGCTGATGAGCGATGCCGACGTCAAGCTCGACGTCGGCCGTGAACTGACCCGTGGCCTCGGCGCGGGCGCCGACCCCGAGGTCGGCCGCAAAGCCGCCGAGGACCACAAGGACGAGATCGAAGAGGTGCTCAAGGGCGCCGACATGGTCTTCGTCACCGCGGGTGAGGGCGGCGGCACCGGCACCGGCGGCGCGCCCGTCGTGGCCAGCATCGCGCGCAAGCTCGGCGCCCTGACCATCGGTGTGGTCACCCGGCCGTTCTCCTTCGAGGGCAAGCGCCGCGGCAACCAGGCCGAGGTCGGCATCACCCAGTTGCGCGAGTCCTGCGACACCCTCATCGTCATCCCGAACGACCGGCTCCTACAGCTGGGCGACGCGGCGGTCAGCCTGATGGACGCCTTCCGCTCCGCCGACGAGGTGCTGCTCAACGGTGTCCAGGGCATCACCGACCTGATCACCACCCCCGGTCTGATCAACGTCGACTTCGCCGACGTCAAGAGCGTCATGTCCGGCGCGGGCAGCGCCCTGATGGGCATCGGCTCCTCGCGTGGTGAGGGCCGATCGGTGAAAGCGGCCGAGGCGGCGATCAATTCGCCCCTGCTGGAAGCCTCGATGGACGGCGCGCACGGCGTGCTGCTGTCGATCGCGGGCGGCTCCGACCTGGGGCTGTTCGAGATCAACGAGGCCGCCTCGCTGGTGCAGGAGGCCGCGCACATCGAGGCCAACATCATCTTCGGCACGGTCATCGACGATTCGCTCGGCGACGAGGTGCGGGTCACCGTCATCGCCGCCGGGTTCGACGGCGGCGGTCCGGCCAGGCGCACCTTCGACGCGCCGCACACCCGAGGCTCCATCGGTTCGGGCCGTGCGGGGGAGATCAGCAGCCGGGCGGGGGATCTGTCCTCGTCGTCCAGGAGTTCGGAGCCGGTGAGCGGTTCCGCGGCCTCCGCCTCGTCGAGCTCCTCGGCGGGCTCGATGGGTTCCGGCCGCGGCGCGGTGCCCAACTACCGCGACACCGAGCGCCCCCGGCTCGCCGAACCGACGGTCGCGCACAACAGCCGTTCGCACATCCAGGATTCCGACCCGGACGACGACGACGTCGACGTGCCGGACTTCATGCGTCGCTGATCGGCGCTCAACGATCGAGCGTGCCCGGAAACGTCGGTGCGGGCACGCTCGTGCGGCTACTACTCTCGAACACATGAATACCCTCGGACGCATGACCGCGTCCACACTCACCGTCCGCCGGGTCACCACCACGCGCACCGGCGGCTTCTCCGCGCCGCCGTACGACTCGTTCAATCTCGGCGACCACGTGGGTGACGATCCGGAAGCGGTGCGACGCAATCGACTCCGGCTCGCCGAGGGCATCGGGCTCCCAGCGGATCGGCTGGTGTGGATGGAGCAGATCCACGGCCGCAATGTCGAGGTGGTCGACGGCCCGCGCGCCGAGCCGGTACCCGCCACCGACGCCCTGGTCACCACCGAACCCGGACTCGCCCTGGTGGTGCTGACCGCCGACTGTGTGCCCATCCTGCTCTCCGACGACGAGGCGGGGGTGATCGCCGCCGTGCACGCCGGTCGGATCGGCGCCCGGATCGGCATCGTGCCGCGGGTACTCGAGGCGATGGTCGCCCAGGGCGCGCGCCCCGAGCGGATCGGCGCCTTCCTCGGCCCGGCGGCCTCGGGACGTCGGTACGAAGTGCCCGCCGCCATGCGCGCCGACGTCGAGGCCCATCTGCCCGGCAGCGCCACCACGACGGTGCGCGGCACGCCCGGCCTGGATCTGCGGGCGGGCATCCGCAGGCAGCTGACCGAGGCGGGCATCGGCGGCATCGCCGAGGACCCGCGCTGCACCATCGAGGACAAGACCCTCTTCAGCCACCGGCGCGGTGCGCCGACCGGGCGCATCGCCGGGGTGATCTGGATCGATACCCAGGGCGGGGAGTGACCCGAGCCGAGACGCGCCGAGGGAGAGGACGGCATCCGGGCCGGGAGCGTGCCCCATCGAATGTGATCAGAGCGACAGCACGCACGGGGGACACAGTGACGAGGACGGGTATCCGGCGCTCGCGAGGACATGACACGGAGGACGAAGTGAACAGCGTGACCGGAGCGGCGCAGCCGCAGGCCGCCGCGGCGGCGCAGGCCCGCACCGCGGAGCTGGCCGCGAATCTGGCGTCGCTGAACGGCCGGATCGACGCGGCCTGCCGCGCGAGCGGTCGCGATCGCGACTCTGTGCGACTGCTGCCGGTGACGAAGTTCTTTCCGGCCTCCGACGTCGCGCTGCTGGCAGGCCTCGGGCTGGGCGAGTTCGGCGAGTCGCGGGAGCAGGAAGCCGCGGCGAAGGTGGTCGCGCTGCGCGAGCTCGGTCACGACGGTCTCCGCTGGCACATGATCGGCCGCTTGCAGCGCAACAAGGCCAATGCCGTGGCCCGCTGGGCGCACACGGTGCACTCGGTGGACAGCGAACGGTTGGCAACGGCCCTTGACCGCGGTGCGCGCGCCGCGCTCGAGGCCGACGAGCGTCGCGAGCCGCTGGACGTGCTGATCCAGGTGAGTCTGGACGACGATCCCGAGCGCGGCGGCGTGCCGGCGCACGGTGTGGACGCGCTCGCCGACACGGTCGCCGGTGCCCCGAGTCTGCGGCTCGCGGGCCTGATGGCCATCCCTCCGCTGGGTGTCGAGCCTGATAGCGCGTTCGCGCGACTTGCGAGCTTGCACACGCGTTTACGCGAACGCCACCCCGGCGCGAGCGAACTTTCCGCAGGAATGTCGGGTGATCTGGAATCGGCGATCACACACGGATCCACGTGTGTGCGTGTCGGTACCGCTCTGATGGGCGCCCGACCGATAACCTCTGGCTAGCAAAGAAACCTCATCAGTCACATATGACACATAAGATTGGGACGGACGAGGAGCTGAGCAAGTCTTCAACACCCGGCCGCCACCGGGGCCGAAGGAAGGTCGACCAGATGAGCACGCTGCACAAGTTCAAGGCGTACTTCGGCATGGTTCCGCTCGAGGATTACGAAGACGACTACGTCGACGATCGCGCCTCGCGCGCGAGCGAGCGCGGTGGCGCGCGCGGATCCCGTCCGTACTCCGAGCGGCCGGGCTACGGTGCCGACCGCTACGGCGAAGAGCGTTACGGGGCCGATCGTTTCGGGGCCGAGCGGTTCGGTCCCGACCGCTTCGGCGCCGAGCGCTTCGGTGCCGACCGCTTCGAAGACGACGCCGAGTACCCGGAGCCCGCCTACAAGTCCTACAAGCCGGCATACCCCCCGCGCCGCGAGGAGTACCCGGAGGACGACTACGGCGAGGATCCCTACGAGCCGCCGCGCAGGCCCACCCGCATCGAAGCCGCGCCCTCCTCGGGCCGGTTCCGTGCGGGCGGTGGCGCGTCGGCGTTGCGCGGAGCCACCCGGGGCGCGCTCGCCGTCGATCCCGCGGCCGAGGAGCGCCGCCTCGAGGAGCGGTTGCGCCCCGAGCCCGCGCCCGCTCGACGGCCCGGGATCTTCGAGGACGGAGGTCCCTTGTCCAAGATCACGACACTGCGCCCGCGCGATTACAGCGAGGCCAGGATCATCGGCGAGCGGTTCCGTGAGGGCAACCCGGTGATCATGGACCTGGTCGAACTGAGCAACGCCGACGCCAAGCGCCTGGTGGACTTCGCCGCCGGACTCGCCTTCGCGCTACGTGGCTCGTTCGACAAAGTGGCCAGCAAGGTGTTCCTGCTCTCGCCCGCCGACGTCGATGTCTCGGCCGAAGAGCGCCGCCGGATCGCGGAAACCGGCTTCTACAACCAGAAATAGCGACCTGCTCCCGCGCGCTCCGACGGGGGTGGAGCCGAACGGGCAGGTCGACAGGGGGAAGATGTCCGGTTCGCGGCGGTGTGGCCATTTTGCACACCGCCGTTTTTCGGGCAGAGTGACATGGTGGCCTTGTTCGCGGTGCTGTACTTCGTGCTGTTCATCTTCTGGCTGTTGCTCATCAGCCGGGTGATCGTCGAGTTCATCCGTAGCTTCGCCCGCGACTGGCGGCCGACCGGCTTCGTGGTCGTGATCCTCGAAGTGATCTTCACGATCACCGACCCTCCGGTGAAACTGCTGAGGCGGCTCATTCCTCCGGTGTCGTTGGGGGGAATCCGCCTGGATCTGTCGATAATGGTCCTGCTCTTCATCGTGTTCATCCTGATGTCGATCGTCAGCAGGCTCGGCCAGCCGGTCGCACCGATGTGACAGAATGGGTGACGATACCTTGCAAGATCTGCTCGATCTCCAAAAGACGCGTGAAGGGATCCTTCCATGCCGCTGACTCCAGCCGATGTGCACAACGTCGCGTTCAGCAAACCGCCGATCGGGAAGCGCGGCTACAACGAGGACGAGGTCGACGCCTTCCTCGACCTGGTCGAGCAGGAGCTGTCGCGGCTGATCGAGGAGAACGCGGATCTGCGTCAGCGGGTCGCGGAGCTGGACGCCGAGCTGGCCGATGCCAAGAAGAACCGCGGCAGCGGCCCGGCCGCGGTCAAGCCGCCGGTGCCGCAGGCGCAGCCGGAGCCGATCAAACCTCCTGTCCCGGTGACACCACCGGCGCCTATCGCGGCCGCGCCGCCGGCCAAGGACAACTCCGCGGACGCGAACCTGCAGGCTGCCAAGGTGCTGAGCCTGGCTCAGGAAATGGCCGATCGCCTCACCAGTGACGCCAAGACCGAGTCGGAGAACCTGCTGTCCAACGCGCGGGCGAACTCCGAGCGTCTGGTCACCGACGCGCGCACCCGCTCGGAATCGATGGTCGCCGAGGCGCGTCAGAAGGCCGACGCGCTGCTGTCCGACGCGCAGACCAGGTCCGACAGTCAGTTGCGTCAGGCCAAGGAGAAGGCCGACGCCCTGCAGGCCGACGCCGAGCGCAAGCACACCGAGATCATGGCCACCATCACCCAGCAGCGCAGCGTGCTGGAGAGCCGCATCGAGCAGCTCAAGACCTTCGAGCGCGAGTACCGGGTGCGGTTGAAGTCCTACCTGGAGTCGCAGCTCGAGGAGCTGGAGAACCGCGGTTCGGCGGTTCCGGTGGACGGCGGCGAGCCCTTCGCCGACAGCAGTTCCACCGGCAGCCTGCCCGCGGCCTCGTTCGCCAAGGGCGGCAAGTAAGCCGCCCGGAGGGCAGCGGACAACGGTCGGCGCAGGCAGATCTGGCCTCGGGATATCTGAGGGGTCGGCATGCTCGTCCTGACGCTCGTTCTCGCCGCGATCGGTTTCGCGCTGCTGGTGACCGCGTTGACCACGGGCTCGGTGCTCTGGGCCTGGGGCTGCATCGTGGTCTGTGGCATCGGCGCGGTGCTGCTGCTGGTGAGCGCACTGTCCACCCGAAGACCCGACGGCGGAGCTCCGCCGCCGGGGCGGCACGTCCGGCGCTGATCCGGGCAGGGAGATATTCGCTCGACAGCGCCCGTTAGAATGAACACACGACCAACGGCAACGATCCGGCCATCACCGGGGAGCCTTCGGAAGAACGGTCACTTCCGCACCTGTGCGGGAGGGGCTCAGTAGAACCGAACGGGTGAGCCCGTCACAGCTCACAAAGAGAGGTCCGGTGCGTCCGACGCCGGACAAACGGGGTGGTACCGCGGTTTCGGCGCACCTGGCGCCGATGTCGTCCCCGTGCCCACATCGCACGCGCCTGCCGGCGCGGTGGCACGAGGAGACGGATCCGCGATGGCGGACGACAACAACAGCGCATATCCCCGCGTGGACTTCGGCGCGGGTTCCGGGGCTTCGTTCCCCGAACTGGAGCGTCTCGTGCTCGACGCATGGGAGGCCGACGACACCTTCCGTGCGAGCATCGAGAATCGTTCCGGCGCAGCGGAGTTCGTCTTCTACGACGGCCCGCCCTTCGCCAACGGCCTGCCGCACTACGGTCATCTGCTCACCGGCTACGTCAAAGATCTGATCCCGCGTTTCCAGACGATGCGCGGCAAACGCGTCGATCGGCGATTCGGCTGGGATTGCCACGGCCTGCCCGCGGAAATCGAAGCCGAGAAGCAACTCGGTATCACGGACAAATCACAGATCGACGCGATGGGTCTGGCGGAATTCAATGCCGCGTGTAAGTCGTCGGTGCTGCGATACACCGGGGAATGGCGCGACTATGTGACCCGTCAGGCGCGCTGGGTCGATTTCGACAACGATTACAAGACCCTCGATCTCGACTTCATGGAGTCGGTGATGTGGGCCTTCAAATCGCTCTACGACAAGGGCCTGATCTACCAGGGCTTCCGGGTGCTGCCCTACAGCTGGTACGAGCAGACGCCGCTGTCGAACCAGGAGACCCGCCTCGACGACGCCTACAAGATGCGTCAGGACCCGGCGGTCACCGTCGACATGCGGCTGCGGGTGCCCGAGGATCATCCGCTGCGCGAGCTCGACGGCGCGAACGCGCTGATCTGGACCACCACGCCCTGGACGCTGCCGTCCAACTTGGCGATCGCGGTGCACCCGGACGTGCGCTACGTCCATCTGAAGGCCGCCGACGGCAAGCGCTATGTGCTGGCCGCCGAACGGGTCTCGCACTACGCCCGCGAGTTCGGCGAGGACGCTCAGGTGCTCGGCGAGTTCGACGGCGCGGCGCTGGCCGGACTGGCCTATGCCCCGCCGTTCGACTTCTTCGTCGGTCACCCCAACGCCCACCGCGTGCTCGGGGCCGACTACGTCACCACCGACTCGGGTACCGGCGTCGTGCACCTGGCGCCCGCCTTCGGTGAAGAGGACATGGACGTCTGCGCGGCCAACGGCATCGAGCTGGTGCAGCCGCTGGACCCGGGCGGCAAGTTCACCTCGATGGTGCCGCCGTACGAGGGCCTGATGGTCTTCGACGCCAACCCGGTGATCATCAAAGACCTCAAGGCGGCGGGCCTGCTGCTGCGCCACGAGACCATCGAGCACTCCTACCCGCACAGCTGGCGCTCCGGTCAGCCGCTGATCTACATGGCGGTGCCGTCCTGGTTCGTCGCGGTCACCTCCTTCCGCGACCGGATGGTGGACCTGAACAAGCAGATCACCTGGGTGCCCGAACACATCCGCGACGGCCAGTTCGGTAAGTGGCTCGAGGGCGCGCGCGACTGGAACATCAGCCGGAACCGCTACTGGGGCAGCCCGATCCCGGTGTGGGTGTCCGATGATCCGGCCTATCCGCGCGTGGACGTCTACGGTTCGCTCGACGAGCTCGAGCGCGACTTCGGCGTGCGTCCGGCGGATCTGCACCGGCCCGCGATCGATGAGCTGACCCGGCCGAATCCCGACGATCCGACCGGTAAGTCGACGATGCGCCGGGTGCCGGAGGTCCTGGACTGCTGGTTCGAGTCCGGCTCGATGCCCTACGCGCAGGTGCACTACCCGTTCGAGAACAAGGAGTGGTTCGACTCCCATTTCCCCGGCGATTTCATCGTCGAGTACAACGGGCAGACCCGCGGCTGGTTCTACACCCTGCATGTGCTGGCCACCGCGCTCTTCGACAGCCCCGCCTTCAAAACCGTTGCCGCACACGGCATCGTGCTCGGCGACGACGGGCTGAAGATGAGCAAGTCCAAGGGCAACTATCCCGATGTCAACGAGGTCTTCGACCGCGACGGTTCCGACGCGATGCGCTGGTTCCTGATGAGCTCGCCGATCCTGCGCGGCGGCAATCTCATCGTCACCGAGCGCGGCATCCGCGAGGGTGTCAGCCATGCGCTGCGCCCGCTGTGGAACGCCTGGACGTTCTTGCAGCTGTACGCCTCGACTCCGGGGCAGTGGCGCACAGACTCACAGAACGTGCTCGACCGCTACATCTTGGCGAAGCTGGCGCAAACCCGCGATGTCATGACCGAGGCGCTCGAGGTCTACGACATCGCGGCCGCCTGCGAGGAACTGCGTTCCTTCGCCGACGCGCTCACCAATTGGTATGTGCGCCGGTCGCGTTCGCGCTTCTGGTCCGAGGAACGCGACGCGGTCGACACCCTGCACACCGTGCTCGAGGTCGTCGCCCGGCTGGCGGCGCCGCTGCTGCCGCTGATCAGTGAGGTGATCTGGCGCGGGCTCACCGGCGGTCGTTCGGTGCACCTGACCGACTGGCCCGCCGAGGGTGAGCTGCCGGCCGATCCGGAGCTGGTGGCGGCGATGGACGAGGCGCGGGTGGTCTGCTCGACGGTGCTGAGCCTGCGCAAGGCCAAGAACCTGCGCGTACGTCTGCCGCTGGCCGAGGTCACCATCGCCGCCGCGGACGCGGATCGGCTGGCGCCCTACGCCGACATCATCGCCGACGAGGTCAACGTCAAGAAGGTCGATCTGACCTCCGACGTCGACGTGCACGGCCGTTTCGAGCTGGTCGTCAACGCCCGCGCGGCCGGTCCCCGGCTGGGCAAGGACGTGCAGACGGTGATCAAGGCGGTCAAAGCCGGGCAGTGGAGCGAGGACGCCGAGGGCGTGGTCAGCGCGGCGGGCATCACGCTGCTGCCGGAGGAGTACACCCAGCGACTGGTCGCCGCCGAACCGGAATCGACCGCCGCGCTGCCCGGTAATGCCGGTCTGGTGGTCCTGGATTCGGTCGTCACCGAGGAACTGGAGGCCGAGGGCTGGGCTCGCGACCTGATCAGGGAACTGCAGGAGACCCGCAAGTCGCTCGGCCTCGAGGTGTCCGACCGGATCTCGGTGGTGCTCGAGGTGCCCGACGAGCGGCAGCACTGGGCCCGCGCGCACCGTGACCTGATCGCCGGGGAGATCCTGGCGACCGGGCTGGAGTTCGGCGCCGCGGGTGCGGACGCCGTCGATCTGTCCGGCGGAATGCGGGCCGCGGTCGTCAAGCAGTGAGCAGTCGGCTGTGGCGGAGGGGCCCCCTCCGCCACAGCCGATCACCGCCGCGAACCGCCAAGCATGTGATTCAAATCACATGCTGGATATTTGCTGAACCCTGGTTCCCGGTGTGGACGGGGCGGCAGAATCGCCCATGTTGTAGTTGGGGCACATGCTAACCGCTGGTGCCGGTGTGATTCGTCGACGAGTTCCACCTGACGTCCCCCCGACCTGTGCGAGCCCGATCGCCGCGGGGGTGAGCTGAGGTCCGCTACGCCGCCCCACCGACGTGCCGACGTCGCGGACCATCTGCCCGACAGGGAGGCCGCGTTCGCATGATCAGACGTTCCCAGGCTCGACATCGCTCGGCGCGACACGACACCGCACGACAGCGCCGGACCCGGCGTCCGCGGTCGATGGATTCCCGGCCGCGCCGTGCGCGGGTGCGCCGACCACTGCGGCGGATCGCCGTCGGATTGCTGGCCACCACGGTGACCGTGATCGTCCTCGGCGGCACGGCCGCGGCCGACCCCGTGTCCGGTGGCCTCAGCAGCGGCTCCGGCTCGGGCAGCGGCTCGGGCTCGGGGACGGGCTCGGGGACAGGCTCCGGTTCGGGTTCCGGCCTGGGTTCCGGCAGTGCCAGCGGCTCGGCCGCGATCCCGCTGCCCAGCCTCGCCGGTCTCGGCGCGCTGGCGGCGGCGACCACCCAGGTCGGCAAGCCTTACGAATGGGGCGCGATGGGTCCGCATTCCTGGGACTGCTCGGCCCTGGTGCAATGGGCGTTCCGGCAGGTGGGTGTGCTGTTGCCGCGCACGACCTGGGAACAGGCCGAGGTCGGCGCCGCGGTGCCGATGTGGGCGCTCTCGCCCGGCGACGTGGTCGTGCTCAACCCCGACGGCTCGCACGTGGGCATCTACGCCGGGTTCGGCCAGGTCCTCAACGCCTACGGCCGCGGGGTCCCGGTCGGGCTCAGCCCGCTGAACCAATTCGAGATCTACACCATCCGGCGCTTCTGATCGAGGCCGCTCGAGTCCGGGTGACCCTCAGCCCAGTTCGCCGGCCAGCGAGCGCAGCGCCGGGCCGTAGTCCGGATGAGCCAGCGCGGAGGCGAACTGCGCGACCAGGTAGTCCGCGGGATTGCCGGTGTCGTACCAGCGGCCACGGATGACCTGGCCGAAGACCGGATTATCGGCGGCGTGGACGTTGATCGCGTCGGTGAGGTAGACCTCACCGGTGCGGTGGGAGTACCACTCGTCGGTCTGCCGGCGCAGCTCGGCGATGATGCCGGGAGTCACCACGTAGCCGCCGATGGCCGCGAAGTTCGACGGCGCGTCCTCGGGCTTGGGTTTCTCGCGCAGACCCGTGATGCGTAGCAGGCCGTCGCCCTGGTCGTCGGTGACCACGGGCACGCCGTAGCGCTGCGAGTCGCCCGGGTCCATCGGCATGAGCGCCAGCACCGGGGCGCCGGTGCGCTCGTAGGCGTCGATGAGCTGCTGGGCACGCGGGATCTCGGCGACGAACACGTCGTCGGGCCACAGCACCAGCATCGGCTCGTCGCCCATGCTGCGCGCGGCATTGAGCACCGGGGTGCCGTTGCCGTAGGGGCCGTGCTGGTCGAGGTAGGTGATGTGGCCGAGCCGGGACAGCTCGCCGACCTCGGCCACGGCGTCGGCGTAGGCGGTCTTGCCGTCGGCGCGCAGTTGCTCGACCAGGGCGGGGTTGGGGCGGAAGTGGTCCTGGATCACGTGTTTGCCACCGCTGACGACGATGGTGATATCGGTGATACCGGAGGCGACCAGCTCTCGGACGGTGTGCTCGATGACCGGCTTGTCGCCGACCGGCAGCATCTCCTTGGGGATCGCCTTGGTCAGCGGGAGCAGCCGGGAGCCGATACCTGCGGCCGGAATGACGGCCTTGCGGATCTTCATGCCTTCGATCATCACATATCGCGGCCGGGGAAACGGGCCAACCGGACCTGCGATCCGCCCCAGACGCGCTCGCTATCAGGGCTGGTTAACGCGGGTAAAAGCGGCCGTGCGCCACCGTGGGAATTCGGTTCATCCACAGCTGCCCGACAGCAAGTCCGCAGCCATCGGCGGTCCGCAGCCACGGCAAGGCGGGCCGGGCTGTCGGTGCCCGGGCGTAGATTCCGGTACGTGAGTACCGTGCGGGGGTTGCCCGAGCCCGGGCGCACCGCGCGCCGGTGGGTGCTGCACATCGACATGGACGCCTTCTTCGCCTCGGTGGAGCAGTTGACCCGGCCCACCTTGCGAGGCAGGCCGGTACTGGTCGGCGGGACCGGTGGGCGCGGCGTGGTCGCGGGCGCGAGCTACGAGGCGCGGGCGTTCGGCGCGCGCTCTGCCATGCCCATGCACCAGGCCAGGCGGCTGGTGGGGGCGGGCGCGGTGGTGGTTCCGCCGCGCGGCGCGGTCTACGCGCACCTCAGCGGGCAGGTCTTCGAGGCGCTGCGCGAGATCGTCCCGGTGCTGGAGACGCTGTCGTTCGACGAGGCGTTCGGCGAACCGGCCGAGCTGGCGGGGACGAGCGTGACCGAGGTGCACGAGTTCTGTGCCCGGCTGCGCGCGGTCGTGCGCGACCGCACCGGACTGGTGGCGTCGGTGGGGGCCGGCACCGGCAAGCAGCTGGCCAAGATCGCCTCCGGCCTGGCCAAACCGGATGGGATCCGGGTGATCTCCCCCGACGAGCAACAGGCGCTGCTGGCAGGACTGCCGGTGCGCAAGCTGTGGGGGATCGGACCCGTCGCCGAGAGCAGATTGCGGTCGGTGGGCATCGAGACCGTCGGCGCGTTCGCCGCGCTGCCGGAATCGGAAGCGGTCTCGCTGCTCGGCGGCAGCGTCGGCGCGGCACTGCACCGCCTGGCACGGGGCATCGACGACCGGCCGGTCACCGAGCGCGCCGAGGCCAAGCAGATCAGCGCGGAGAACACCTACGAGACCGACATCGTGACCCTGGCCGAACTGCGCAGAGCCATCACCGCCATGGCCGAGTCCGCGCACGCGCGCCTGCGCAAGGACGGCCGCGCGGCCCGCACCGTGGTGCTCAAGCTCAAACGCGCGGATATGAGCATCGTGACCCGCTCCTCGACCCTGCCGTACGCGACCGTCGACCCCGCGGTGCTCGCCGCCGCGGCCCAGCGTTCGGCCATCGACCCGGTCGAGCTCGGACCCATCCGGCTGGTCGGGGTGGGCTATGCCGGACTGTCCACCGTCCAGCAGGAATCGCTGTTTCCCGAACTCGATCGCGGAGAGTTCGCCGACGATCTCACGGACGACACACCGGTCGTGCCCGGCCACCCGGATCCCACGGGCGGTCCGGATCTCGCTGTCGATCCGGTGGCGGTGGGCGCCTCGATCGCAGCGGTTGCCGCTGAGATCTCCTCTGTCGCACCGGCTCGGATCGGCGCCGCGGCCACGGTCGCCGGGACGGCCTCGCCGGTCGGCGGCGCGGCTACGCCGGGCGCTCGGGGCGAGATCGAGGGGATCGATCCGGTGGCGGCGCGACCGTGGGTGGCGGGAATGGATGTGTCGCATCCGGATTACGGGCACGGCTGGGTGCAGGGGGCCGGTCACGGGGTGGTGACCGTGCGGTTCGAGACGAGTTCGACAGGACCGGGTCCGGCGCGTACTTTCAGCGCCGACGACATCAGTTTGTCCCGGGCGGACCCGCTCGGCAGTCTCGGTTGACCGGTAGCCTGGGTGGCCGGGCAGCGCTGCCGGTTCGAGCGCGCGCCGGCCCGGCACCGATACCGACCCCTTACTCGAACGCAAAGGACGAGCAGTTGAAGCTTCGTACGACTGGACGCATCGCGATCGCCGGCTTCGCCGTTATCGCCTCCCTGACCCTCACCGCGTGCGGCGGTGACGACAGCGGGGACGAGGCCAAGCCGGCCAAGACGACGACCAGCGCGGCGGCCATCAGCTCCGCGGCGGACACGCCCGCGGTGCCGACGGCGGAGGAGCTGAACGCCCAGCTGCAGCGGGCACTCGATCCCACGGTGCCCAACTCCGAGAAGCTGGAGATGGTGCAGGGCATCGAGGCCGATCCCGAGCTGCCCGGACGCCTGGCCCAGGCCTACACGGAGACCGGCGCCACCGTGACCGTCACCGACGTGACCGCCTTCGGCGACACCGTCAACGCCAAGGCGACCATCCTGCTCAACGGCCAGGAGAACATCGCCGACGTGCCGTTCGTCAGCGAGGACGGTCAGTGGAAGGTCCAGAAGGAATGGGCCTGCATCATGCTGACCAACCTGGGCCAGCAGTCGCCCGCCTGCGTCTGATCCCGGCGTACTGAGCGTGCGCGGCCCGAGCCGGATCGGGCCGCGCACGTCCCGGCGTCCGCTCGCGGCGTCACCTCGTTCCGGCTCGCGGTGTGGCCCGATCCTCGTCTCGAAATCGCCCGTTACTATCGGTCGCCGTGGCTGACACTATGGTCCGGCCGCGGACGGCTTCCGCGGACGATTCGGAAACCCCTCCGCTGCACCGAGATTCCCGGTCCGCGTGGGCGCGTCCGGTCGCTCTGCTCGCCGCGCTGGTCGGCGTGGTGTGCGCGATCGCGGTACCGCTGTTGCCGGTCCGGGTCGATGCCGCCACCCTGACCTGGCCGCAGAACGGTTCGGCCGACAGCGTGGAAGCGCCGCTGATCGGCTACGCGCCGGTGACCTTCGAGGCGACCGTGCCGTGTGCGGCCATCGCCCGGCTCGGCCCCGCGGGCGGCGTCCTGGTCGCCGGCGGCCCCACCGGGTCGCCCGATCTGGAACGCCACGGTTTCCTCGCGCGAGTCACCGCCGCCACCCCCGACGATCCGTCCCGGCTGGACGTCGTGCTGCGCAATCAGGCCCTGTTCAGCGTCCCGGTCACCGAGCTGGCGCCCGGCTGCGAACTGTCGGTGCGCGCGGACGCCACCGCCGCCGTGGCCACGCTGGTCGGCTTCGGCGGCGAGTCGACCGTCCGGCTCGACGGCGATTTCCGCCCGCAGCTGGTCGGCATCTACAGCGATCTGGCCGTCGCCGACGGGACCGTGGTGACCGCCGAGATCGACAGCCGCTTCTCCTCGACCC
Organism: Nocardia shimofusensis NBRC 100134; assembly: GCF_001613125.1. Classification (GTDB taxonomy): domain Bacteria; phylum Actinomycetota; class Actinomycetes; order Mycobacteriales; family Mycobacteriaceae; genus Nocardia; species Nocardia shimofusensis. Next base: position 16,861 of record NZ_BDBT01000038.1, on the reverse strand, counting down.
CGACCCCCCTCAAACGCGCCGCCATCTGGCTGGCGCTGATCGCCACCGCCGTGGCACTGGTCGCGCTGCATCGCATCGACCGCGAGGACGGCAGGCGTCATCGCCGCGTCAGCCCGCGCCTGCGCGGGGTGACCGTGCTCGACGGCGTCGTGATCGGCGTGCTCGTGCTCTGGCATTTCCTCGGCGCGACCACCTCCGACGACGGATACCAGTTCGGCATGGCCCGAGCGTCCGGCGTGTCCGGCTACATGGCCAACTACTTCGCGTATTTCGGTGTGCCGGAGAACCCGATCGGCACCCCCTACTACGACCTGATCCGCCTCATGTCCGAGGTGACCACCGCCAGTCCGTGGGTCCGGCTGCCCGCCCTGATCGCGGGCATCCTGGTCTGGCTGCTGCTGAGCCGGGAAGTGGTGCCGCGTCTGGGCGTCGCCGTGCACAACAATCAGCTCGCGCTGTGGACCGGCGCGCTCGGATTCCTCGCGGTGTGGCTGCCCTACAACAACGGTCTGCGCCCGGAACCGCCGGTCGCGCTCGGCCTGCTGCTCACCTGGGTCTCGGTGGAACGCGCGGTGGCGACCCGGCGGCTGCTGCCCGCGGCGGTGGCGATCCTGGTGGCCGCGTTCACCATCACCGCGGGGCCGTCCGGCGTCATCTGCATCGCCGCGCTGGTGGCCGGTATCCGTCCGGTGGCGCGGTCGATCATGCACCGGGTCGGCGCCGAGGGGTCGCTGGGGCAGCGGATGCTCGGCTACGCGACCCTGCTCGCTCCGCTGGCGGCGGCCGGTCTGCTCGTGCTCGCGATAGCCTTCGCCGATCAGCCGTTGAGCGCCGCGCTGGAGATGCAGCGAGTGCATCACGCGATCGGCCCGGATGTGCCCTGGTTCCAGGAGTATCTGCGCTACCAGTACCTTTTCCAGCCGGAGATCGACGGATCGATCGGCCGCCGGATCGGCATCTTCATGATGATGGCCGGACTGGTGATCAGCGTGGCGGTGCTGCTCCGCCGGGGCGGCCGGATTCCGCTGACCGCCGCGGGCCCGGCGCGGCGTCTGCTCGGCACCACCGCGGCCGCGCTGCTGCTGATCATGATCACCCCGACCAAGTGGACGCATCACTTCGGCGTGTACGCGGGTATGGCCGGTGGCGTGGCGGTGCTGGCCGCGATGGCGGTGAGCCCGCGAGTGCTGCGCGCGCCGCGCAATCGCGTGCTGTTCGCCGCGGCCGTCGCGTTTCTGCTCGCGCTGGTGTTCTCCGGCACCAACGGCTGGTGGTACGTCTCCTCCTACGGCATGCCGTGGTGGGACAAGTCGCCCTCGATCGCCGGGATCGGCCTGAACAAGGCGTTCCTCGCGCTGGCGCTGGCGCTTCTGGTGGTCGCGGCGTGGTGGCACGTGCGTACCCCCGGCGACGTTGCGCCGCATCGGGTCTCGCGCGCCATGTGGCGGGTGTCGGCCCTGCCGCCGCTGACGATCGCGCTGGCCGCGCTGGTCCTGTGGGATCTCGGCTCTTTCGCCAAAGCCGCTGTGGCCCAAGGCGAATCGTTCTCCCTGGCTCGGTCCAACATCGAGGCCGTGACCGGCGAGCCGCACGCGCTGGCCGGTTACGTACTGGTCGAGCGGGACCCGAACGAGGGCATGCTCGAACCGCTCTCCGGCGATGCGGTGTCGACCTTCACCGGCGTGGGCGAGGGCTTCACCCCGGCAGGCGTGGCCCAGGACCTGCGCCCCGACGCGGAGGACAATTCCTCCGGCAGCATCGCCGACGCGCTGGGCGCGGATTCCTCCGACAACGAGGAGGCGGGCAGGTCCACCGCCGCGTTGCCGTTCGGCCTGGACGCCACCCGGGTACCGGTCATGGGCAGTTACCGCTCCGGGGACGCCGGCCCGGCCGAACTCACCACCGGCTGGTACCGGCTGCCTGATCCGGCCGACCGGGAGGACATCATCGCGCTCAGCGCCGCGGGGCGGATCAGATCGGTCGACGCCGACGGGGTGGTGACCGACGGCCAGCAGGTCGAGATCGAATACGGCACAGCCGGATCCGCGGGCGACGCCCAGCCGATGGGCCGGGTGGCGCCGATCGACATCGGTCCCGCGCCGTCGTGGCGCAACCTGCGGGTGCCCTTCACCGCCATCCCGGCCGAAGCCGACGTCATCCGGATCGTCGCCGTCGACCGCGACCGCAACCCGGCCCAGTGGGTCGCGCTGACCCCGCCGCGTGTGCCGAGGACCGTCACCCTCGACGAATTCGTCGGCAGTGAGCAGCCGGTGCTGATCGACTGGATGGTCGGCCTGCAGTTCCCGAAGCAGCGCCCGTTCGATCACCGGCACGGCATCGCCGAGGTGCCCGCCTTCCGCATCCTGCCCGACCGCGGCGGCGCGGCGGTGACCAATCTCTGGCAGTCGCACGACAGCGGTGGCCCGCTCGGCTGGACCGGCAAACTGCTCCAGACTCGGGCCCTCGCCACCTACCTCGACGGCGACTGGGACCGCGACTGGGGCGAGCTGCAACAGCTCACCCGCATCGACGACTCCGCCGTGCCCGCCGAACCGGAGATCACCCGCGACGACCGCTGGGGACTGTGGTCGCCGGGCGTGATCAACACCGCGTACTGACGGCACGGAGCGGCAGTCGTCGGCCCGGTGCGGCCATCGTGTCCGGTGGTTCGCGGCGGAACCGGAGCGCACCGGACTGCGGACGAGGGGCTCGTCGGCCGGTGGGCCTTGGTCAGCCCCGCCACCCCTGAACGGACGGGGTGATGCGTCCGGCGAGCGTGACGAGGTCGGCGCCGGTGAGACCGGGATAGCCCGCCTGACGGGCTATCACCCACGCCGAGGTCTCGCAGCGATTCCCGGCTCTCCCTCCTCGGGCGCAGCCTGATCCAGGTCGCCGGGCGCAGCCGCTTCTACGCCGCCGGGCGGCACGAGCCGGGAACGGCTGTCGCGGCGGGCGCGGCGATTACGGCGCAGCGCGTCGGCGGTGAAGACCCCCAGCGCTGCCCAGATGAGGGCGAAGCCCGCCCAGCGGGAGGCGGGCATGGGCTCGTGGGCGACGGCGACCCCCCAAGCCATCTGCATGGCGGGGGTCAGGTATTGCAGCAGGCCCATGGTGGACAGCGGCACCCGCTGGGCGGCGACCGCGAACAGCAGCAGCGGCACCAGCGTGACCGGCCCCGTGGACAGGAGCAATCCCGCTTCGACCGGGCCGTCGAACAGGGTGTTCGATCCGGTCAGCGCCAGGAACACCAGGAAAGCCAGGGCGAACGGCGCGGAGACCAGCCCCTCGGCGGCGAGGCTGCGCATGGCGTCGAGCCGGATCACCTTCTTCACCAGGCCGTACAGCGCGAACGAGACTGCCAGGGTGAGCGCGATGTAGGGCGGCCTGCCGTAGTCGAGGGTCAGTACCACGACCGCCGCCGCGCCGAGCCCGAGCGCCACCCACTGTGCGGCGGCCAGCCGCTCCCGGAATATCAGCACCCCGAAGGCCACGGTGACCAGTGGATTGGTGAAGTAGCCGAGCGCGCATTCGACCACATGGCCGGAGGTGACGCCGTAGACGTAGACGCCCCAGTTGATCGAGATGGCCACCGAGGCCAGCGCGGCCAGCCGCCAGGTGCGGGCGTCGATGCCGCGCAGCTCCCGCAGCCGTCCGGCCACCGCGAGCACGACCAGTGCCGCTGCCAGCGTCCACACGATCCGCTGCGCCAAGATCTCCACGGCTCCCGCGAAGGCCAGCAGACCGAAGAACGCGGGGAACAGTCCCCAGGTGAAATACGCGCCTACACCGAACGCGACACCCGGGATCGATCTGCCTGCGCGCACTCCGGTGAGGCTACCGCGCCCGCCCGCCCGCGCCGTCGTCAGCCGAGCGCTGACCGGGCGGCGTTCGCGACGAGCGTTGCACGATCGTCGGCGAGATCTTGCTCGCGTCGATTCGCGGGAGCGGACAGCGCGATGTTTGATCCCCGCCACAGTGGCGATTCGTGGTGGCACCGGAACCGGACGCGGAGGTGACCATGGGACATCGGAGACTGCTGGTCGTGGCGCTCGTCATGGGCTCGTTGCTGATACCAGGGACCTGGGCGGGCGCGGAGACCGCCACCGAGGTCGCCGTACCGCGGACGACCATCGCCGTGCGCACCGACCTCGGCCACCGCTGGGGCCTCGGCGCCGCGCACGCGCCGCGTGGCGCGCTCTCCCTCGCCAAGCTGTATCTCGTCGATTACGCCCTGCGCCACGGCGACGGTTCGGCCGTGGACAGGGAACTCGGCGAGCGGATGATCCGATACTCCGACGACGTCGCGGCGGACAGGCTGGCGGGCAAGTATCCCGGCGCGATCGCCGCGGTCGCCGCCGAGTACGGCTTGACCGCGACCGGCGCAGGCGGGCACTGGAGTGCCGCGACCACCAGCAGCGCCGATGTCGCGGAGTTCTTGCACGCGAAGGCGCGCAGCGATCCCGGCTCGCCGATCCTGGCGTGGATGGCCACCGCCGGGGACCGCGCCGCCGACGGCACGCCACAGAATTGGGGCACCGCGCGCCTGCCCGGAGTGCTCGGCACCAAATGGGGGTGGTCGGATTTCGGCACGCCGGAAGTCGCCTCGGTGTCGTTCGGTCCCGGCTTCACGGTGGCGGCCCACACCTACGGCACGCCCGCCGATCAGACCGCCGATGTGCTCGCCGCGCTGCCGCAGATGCTGGCCGGGCTGACCGGGATTCCGCCGGACCTGCTGCGGCAGTGGGGCATCGCCGCCGGTGGGGCGTGACGCCGCTCGACGTACCGGCGACCGGGCGCCGGTACGTCGAGCACGGCGGCTGTCGAAGCCGTCGTCAGCCGAGCGCTGCCACGGCGGCCCGGGCGGCGGCCGCGACGAGCGCGTTGTCTGCCTCGGCGTCGGGTTCGGACTTGGTCGACAACACCGCGATGACGATCGGCGCGCGGCCCTGCGGCCAGGCCACGGCCACATCCAGGGCCGATCCGTAGGCCGGCGACCCGGTCTTGTCGCCGACGGTCCAGTCGGCGGGCAGGCCCGCGCGGATGCGGGCGTCGCCGGTGGTGTTGGCGACCAGCCAGGAGGTGAGCCGCGCGCGTTCCGGCTCGGCCAGGGTGTCGCCGACGACGAGTGCGCGGTAGTCGGCGGCCAGCGCGGCCGGGGTGGTGCTATCGCGTTCGTCGCCGGGAATCGCGGAATTCAACTCGGTCTCCCAACGATCCAGGCGCGAGGTGTCGTCACCGAGGGAGCGCAGGAACGCGGTGAAACCGGCGGGACCGCCGAGCAGTTTCAGCAGCTGGTTGCCCGCGGTGTTGTCGGAGACGGTGATCGCGGCATCGCACAGTTGCGCCACGGTCATCCCGGACTCGACGTGGCGTTCGGTGACCGGTGAGTACTCGACGAGCTCACCGGCCGCGTAGTGGATCACCTGATCGAAATAGCCCGAGGACAGCGGATGGTCGCGCAGGAGAGCGCCGCAGGCCAGGGCCTTGAAGGTCGAGGCCATCGGGAATCGCTCGTGCTCGCGATGGGTCACGACGCGCCCGGTTCCGGTGTCGACGGCGAAGACACCGAGTCGCGCACCGGAGGTGGACTCGAGATCGGCGAAGCGTGGGCTGCTGGACACCGAGGTGGTCACGACATCCACGGGCGCGGTGGTGGCGGGGTTCGCGTCGCAGGCCGTGGACACGGCGAGCGCGGGCGCCAGGACAGCGGCGGCGAGCAATCGCCTGCGGTGGACGGGGACGAGGTCGAGAACGCGGAATTTCACCGGGCGAGAACACCACGACCGGTGGGGATGCGGCCAATATCGCCGGCTCCCCGCCGCGAGTCGGTCTCGATATCGCCGCAGGTCGCGACAGGGGCACAGCGCGACGAGGCGAGTGGCGCGGATCCGGCCGGGCCGGTCCGGCCGGGGTGATTGGTTCAATGGCCGCATGGATCTGATCCGCCACCTCCGCTTCTTCGTCTCGGTCGCCGACGAGGGACATTTCGGAAGGGCGGCGGCCGCGCTCGACATGACCCAGCCGCCACTGTCGCAGGGGCTGCGCCGACTCGAACAGTTCCTCGGCGTCGAACTCGTGCACCGCACCAGGCAAGGCGCGATGCTCACCGCCGGGGGCAGGCAGTTGCTGCCCCGGTCCCGCCTGCTGGTCGACGACGCCGATCGGCTGCTCGCCGAAGCCCAACGCATCGCCCACGCCCGCGGGGACGTGCACCTGGGTGTGGTCGCGGCGATCCCGGACCCGCTGATCACCGCCTGCGTGAGCGCTCTTCGCCACAGCGCGGGAGCCACGGTGTCCACCACGGTCGGTTCGACCGTCGAACTGCTCGGCGACCTGCGCGCGGGTCTGTGTGATGTGGCGGTGGTAGAACATCCGGCCCTGGTCGACGGTGTCGAGGCCGGGCCGGTGGTGAAGGTCGCGCGCCGGGTGATCGTCCCGTCGGACCATCGCAGCGCCACCGCGGAACGCCCCACCCTTCGCATGCTCGCCGGCCTGACCTTCGCGCACCCGCCCCGCGCCGCCAACCCACCGGCCTTCGACACGGTGCTCGATCTGTTGCGGGAACGCGGTCTGGACCCGCAGGTCGCCTCGGCCCGCGACGACCGCGCCGTCCTGGCGGCCGTCGCGGCAGGCACCAGCTTCGGGCTCACCACGACGGTGCCGTCGAACGCACCGGGCATCACCTGGCTGGACCTGGCGCCACAGGCGTTCGCGCTGCGGGTCCGCGTCGCCTGGCGCCCCGATGCCCGGTCGCAGGCAGGCGCCCGATCGGACACCGATGCCCGGTCACACGCGGCGGCATTGGATCGCGTGCTGTACCGGGAGCGGCTGCGATGAGCGCCGCCGGACGGCGTCCGTCGAGTGCGGCTTCGGTCGATCCGGCCGACAGCAGGCGCGCGGCGGCGGATCGTATCCGTGAGGTCTTCGCCGATGCCGGCTGCACCGGGTGGTTGCACGCGCGGCGCTGCGGCGGCGAGGCCGAGATCTCGGTCGGCGGCCACGCCCGCGTGGTGACCGCCTCGGTGTACAAGCTGGTGCTGTTCGTGGCCTTCTGCCGCGGGGTGGATGCCGGGCTGATCGATCCGGCCGACCGGCTCACCATCGATCCCGCCGACTGCACGCCGGGGCCCACCGGCATCGCGGCGCTGCACGACCCGGTGACCATGAGCCGCCGCGACCTCGCCACCTCGATGATGACGGTGTCGGACAACGCGGCCGCCGACGTGCTGCTGGGCGAGGTCGGCCTGGGCGCGGTCGAAGAAGTACTCACCGACCTCGGCCTCACCGAGACCAGGATCGTCGGCGGCACCGCCGACGTGCATCGCGGCCTGTTACGCGACACCGACACCCACACCACCGCCGAGGCCTTCGCGGCGCTGGCCGACAACGACGAAGCCCGGTCGGTCGCGGCCTACGATCCCGCCTACACCAGCGCGACCACCCCGGAGGAGATGACCCGCCTGCTGCGCGTGCTCTGGTCCGGCACGGTCCTGTCGCCGGGACAGACCGCATTCGTGCGCGCTGTGATGGCGAAACAGGTCTGGCCGCATCGCATCGCCGCGGCCTTCCCCCATCGCGGCGTCACGGTGGCGGGCAAGACCGGCACCATCGGTGTGATCCGCAACGAAGTCGCGGTGGTCGAGTTCCCGCGCGAGTACCCGATCGCTGTGGCGGTGTTCACGCGCGCCGCGCGCGCCGACCCCCAGCTTCCCGTGGTGGACGCGGCGATCGCCGAGGCCGCCCGCATCGCGGTGACAGCGCTGCGCCACCCGGTGGACCCGGACGAATGGCCCGAACCCGGCGCTCGCCGATGAGGGCCCGCACCGCAACGGCTTAGGCTGACGCTCATGACGACAACCGAGCAGATTTCCGGGTCGGCCGGACTGTCCGCGGCGCAAGTCGAGCAACGTCGCCGCGACGGGCTCACCAACGATGTCCCCGACCGGGCCAGCCGCTCGGTGGCAGAGATCGTGCGCGCCAACGTCTTCACCCGTATCAATGCCATCCTCGGTGTGCTGTTCGCGCTGGTGCTGAGCACCGGCTCACTCATCGACGGTATGTTCGGCCTGCTCATCGTCGCCAACAGCGCGGTCGGCATCATCCAGGAGGTGCGGGCCAAGCGCACCCTCGACCGGCTCGCCATCGTCGGCCAGGCCAAGCCGATGGTGCGTCGCGACGGGGTGTCGCGGCAGATCTCGCCCCACGACGTCGTACTCGACGACCTGATCGAGCTCGGGCCGGGCGACCAGATCGTGGTCGACGGCGTGGTGGCGGAATCCGAACTGCTCGAGATCGACGAATCGCTGCTCACCGGTGAGGCCGATGCGATCGACAAGCAGATCGGCGCGCAGGTGATGTCGGGCAGCTACGTGGTCTCCGGATCGGGCGCCTACCGGGCCACCAAGGTCGGCCGCGACGCCTATGCCGCGCGCCTGGCCGAGGAGGCCAGCAAGTTCACCCTGGTCCATTCGGAACTGCGCAGTGGTATCGACCGGATTCTGAAATTCATCACCCTCCTGCTCATCCCCGCGGGTCTGCTCAGCATCTACAACCAGCTGTTCTCCAGTGGCGAGTCGTGGCGGCCCGCGGTCACCGGCATGGTGGCCGCGCTGGTGCCGATGGTGCCCGAGGGCCTGGTGCTGATGACCTCCATCGCCTTCGCCGTCGGTGTGGTGCGGCTGGGGCAACGCATGTGCCTGGTGCAGGAGCTGCCCGCGATCGAGGGGCTGGCGCGGGTGGACGTGGTGTGCGCGGACAAGACCGGCACCCTCACCGAGAACGGCATGCGGCTGGCCGAGGTCAGAGTGCTCGGCGGCGCCGAGGAGGCAGGTGCGCGCGAGGCGCTGGCCGCGCTGGCCGCCGCCGACCCCCGCCCCAACTCCAGCGTGCAGGCGATCGCGGAGGCGCTGCCCGTCGCGCCGCAGTGGAAGCGGACCGGGATCGCACCGTTCTCCTCGGCCAAGAAGTGGAGCGGCATCTCCTTCGGCGACCACGGCGACTGGCTGCTCGGCGCGCCCGATGTGCTGCTCGATCCGGCGACCGCGGACGCCCGCGCCGCCGAGGAACTGGGCGGCAAGGGTCTGCGCGTGTTGTTGCTCGCCCACAGCGACCGTCCGGTGGACGCTCCCGACGCCCCCGGCCTCGTCACCCCCGTGGCCCTGGTGGTGCTCGAACAGAAGGTGCGCCCGGACGCGCGCGACACTCTGGAGTTCTTCGCCCAGCAGGACGTCGGCATCAAGGTGATCTCCGGCGACAACGCGGTCTCGGTCGGCGCGGTCGCCGCCTCCCTCGATCTGCCCGGCGGCGACCACGCCGTCGACGCCCGTACCCTGCCCGAGGATCCCGCGGCCCTGGCCGAGGTGCTCGAAGATGAGACCACCTTCGGGCGGGTCCGCCCGGAACAGAAGCGCGCGATGGTCGGCGCGCTGCAGTCGCGCGGGCACACCGTCGCCATGACCGGCGACGGCGTCAACGACGTGCTCGCGCTCAAGGACGCCGACATCGGCGTCGCGATGGGTTCGGGCAGCCCCGCCACCCGCGCGGTCGCCCAGATCGTCCTGCTGGACAACAAGTTCGCGACCCTGCCGTATGTGGTGGCCGAGGGACGCCGGGTGATCGGCAACATCGAGCGCGTCTCGAACCTGTTCCTCACCAAGACGGTGTACTCGGTGCTGCTGGCCTTCCTGGTCGGCCTGGCCGGGCTCGGCTCGCAGATCTTCGACTACGACCCGATCGGCTATCCGTTCCTGCCGCGCCACGTCACGATCGCCGCCTGGTTCACCATCGGCATCCCGGCGTTCATCCTCTCGCTGGCCCCGAACAACGAGCGCGCCCGCTCCGGGTTCGTCTCCCGGGTCATGCGCCAGGCCATCCCGTCCGGCATCGTCATCGGCGTGGCCACGTTCGTGGCCTACCTGATCGCCTATCAAGGCGCCGACGCCACCGAACAGGAGAAGGTGCAGGCGGGAACCACGGCTCTGATCACGCTCATCGTGATCGCGGTGTGGGTGCTGGCGATCGTCGCCAGGCCCTACGTCTGGTGGAAGGTGCTGCTGATCGCGGTGTCGGTGCTGGCCTACGTGGTGCTGTTCACGGTGCCGTTCACCCGGGAGTTCTTCGCCCTCGACCCGTCGAACCTCGCCCTGACGGGCACGGCGCTGGCGATCGGCGCGATCGGCATCGTGCTCGTCGAGATCGCCTGGTGGTTCAGCGCCACCGAGGACGGCGAGCACCGGCTGATCCCGGCTTCGCCGGGCGGTGCGGCTTGATCCCGGCTTCGCCGGGCGGGCGGCTTGATCCCGCGCACGCCTGATCTCGGCAGTTCGGCCGGGGCTCGGTCCCGTGGCGGGTCTCGTGGCGCGGTGCAACATGGTCGTCCGACCCGCCGCGCCGCGAGAACCCTTGGGCGGCGCGGTCATTCGCCGGTGGGGTACCTTCTGGTGAATGGAGGTATTGCTGCACCAGATCGACGCGTTCGCGGACGCACCGTTCTCCGGCAACCCGGCGGCGGTGATGCCGTTGCCGTCGTGGTTGCCCGACGAGCTGCTGCAGAATCTGGCCGAGGAGAACAACCTCGCCGAGACCGCCTTCTACACCGCGCAATTGCCGCCCGAGGCCGCCCAGACCCCTGACGCACCCACCGACCGCCCGGTGTTCCACCTGCGCTGGTTCACTCCGGCCGCCGAAGTGGACATGTGCGGACACGCCACCCTGGCCTCGGCCGCGCAGATCCTCGAAGACCTGCACCCCGGCGTAGATCGCGTCAGCTTCTACACCCGCAGCGGCTGGTTGCACGTCGATCGCACCGACGACGACGAATACGTCCTGGACCTCCCTGCCGTCGGCTCTGTCGAGACCGATCCCGACCCCGCCCTCGTCGACGCGCTCGGCGTGCGCCCGGTGCGCGCCTACAGCGGGCCCGACGAGGTTCTCGTGCTGGCCTCGGAAAGCGAAGTGCGCGAGGCGACTCCGCTGCTCGGCGCCTTCCCGCCGCTGCCCCGCGGCGCGATCATCGCCGCCCCCGGCGACGAGGTGGACCTGGTCTCACGATTCTTCGCTCCCGGCGTCGGCATCCCGGAGGATCCGGTCACCGGTTCGGCCCACGCCCAGCTGGTTCCGCTGTGGGCCGAGCGCACCGGCCGTTCGCTCGTGGTCGCCCGCCAGCTGTCCCGGCGCGGTGGCGCCCTGCGTTGCGAACTGGTCGGCGACCGGGTGCTGCTCATCGGGCGGTGCCGCCGCTACCTCGACGGGGTCGTCCAGCTTTCCGACTGAGCGGTGCCCTCCGGCGACAGGGGCGGCTCAGTTGGCGGGAACAGGCCCGTCGTCCGGTCCGGGGACAACGGCTTCGGTGTGCTCGGGTAGGAGCGGCGCGACGCCGTAGTGACCGGCCACCGCGTCGGCGGGCAGCGCCTCCACCGCGCGAATCGCCGGATCGGCGCCCAGTTCCCGGAGCCGGTCCACCGGGCCGCGGACGACGATCGCGACCGCGCATGCGCAACCTGCCTCGAGCCGGTCCGCGCTCACCTGGAGAATCCGGCGGTAGCGCTCGTCGGAGAGATCGCCGGTCGACGCGGAGCGCATGAGCCCCGCCGCCGATACCGCCGAGTTGCGGATCGCGGTCTCGTTCGCGGGCACCGGGATCGTGGTGAGCGGGGTACGGACGCGGGGGATGGGCACCTGATAGAGCACCTGGCCGATCCGCAGGCCGCCTGCGTGCGCGGACAGCTGGTCCGGCGGCAGCGGCTCGGTGAACGACAGCAGTGCCCAGTGGTCGTCGCGGTCCTCGTCGGCCAGCGAATCCGCCGCCCGCGCAAGGTAATCGGACACACGCTCGGCGTTCTCCGGGCCCAGCCGGTCGGTGCGCACCCCGAGATCACGCGGTGGGTTCAGGATGCCAAGCACCGCGAAGAAGCCCACTGCCACAACGGCGACGACGAGGAGAGTGAGCATGCGGACGGTGCCGCCTTCGGAGGCGGTATCCCCGCCGAACTCGTCGGCGGGATCGGAGGGCGAACCCTCCTCACGCATCGCGCAGCACGTCCAATGCGTGGCTCAGGTCGGCCGGATACTCGCTGGTGATCTCGAGCCAGCGACCGTCGGCGGGATGGTGGAAGCCGAGGGTGTGGGCGTGCAGCCACTGCCGTTCCAAGCCGAGGCGGGCGGCCAGTTTCGGATCGGCGCCGTAGGTGAGATCACCGCAGCAGGGGTGCCGGATCGCGGAGAAGTGCACGCGGATCTGGTGGGTGCGCCCGGTTTCCAGATGGATGTCGAGCAGGCTGGCGGCCTGGAACGCCTCCAGCGTGTCGTAGTGGGTGACGCTCGGACGACCGTCCGCGGTGACGGCGAACTTCCAGTCGTTGCCACGCGCGCGGCCGATCGGGGCATCGATGGTGCCGCTGCTCGGGTCGGGATGACCCTGGACCAGCGCGTGGTAGCGCTTGTGCACGGTGCGCTGTTTGAAGGCGCGCTTGAGCACGGTGTAGGCATGTTCGGACTGGGCGACCACCATCACCCCGGAGGTGCCCACGTCGAGGCGATGCACGATGCCCTGGCGTTCGTGCGCGCCGGAGGTGGAGATGCGGTAGCCCGCGGCGGCGAGCCCACCGACCACGGTCGGGCCGGACCAGCCGACGCCGGTGTGCGCGGCCACGCCGACCGGCTTGTCCACCGCGACGATGTCGTCGTCGGCGTAGAGGATCTTCATGCCCTCCACCGGGGCGACCTCGACCGTCAATTCGCGCTTGGGTTCGGGGAACTCGACCTCGAGCCAGGCGCCCGCGCTGAGCCGGTCGGACTTGCCCGCGGCGACCCCGTCCAGGAGCACCGAGCCGTCGGTGGTCAATGCCGCCACCGCGGTGCGTGAGAGCCCGAGCAACCGGGACAGACCGGCGTCCACCCGCATGCCGTCCAGCCCGTCGGGCACCGGCATGGCCCTGGTTTCTCTCACGTGGTGTTCCCCTTTCCCGTGTGCTCGGTGTCGCGCTCGCGCGCGCTGTCGTTGTTCGTGACGCTGTCGTTGTTCGTGACGCTGTCGTTGTTCGTGACGCTGTCGTCGTTCGTGACGCTGTCGGTCGTACTGCTGTCGTTCTTCGTACTACGGTCGTCGGTCGCGCTGGTGTCGGCGTTGCGGCGATCGATCCCGTGGACCGCGCCGCCGGGCTCGGTCCCGTCGTCGCGTCCGACGCGGGTGCCGTCGAGTTCGAAGCCGAACAGCGTCGCCACGACCAGCAACGTCGCGCCGCACACGATCGCCGAGTCGGCGACGTTGAACACCGGGAACGAGCCGACGGCGACGAAGTCGACCACATGGCCCTGTAACGGGCCCGGCGAACGGAACAGCCGATCGGCCAGATTACCCACCGCGCCGCCGAGCACCATGCCGAGGCCGATCGCCCACCACAGCGAACGCAGCTTCCGGCCGATCCTGATCACACCGATCACCACCGCCACCGCGACCAGCGTCAGCAGCCAGGTCATGCCGGTGGCCATCGAGAATGCCGCGCCGGGATTGCGGACCAGCGCGAAGCGGGCGAAGTCGCCGATGATCGGGACCGGGTCGCCCGGGGTGATCGTGGCGACCACGATGCACTTGGTGAGCAGGTCCAGTGCGAACAGGATCACCGCGAGCGTCAGCAGCGTGTGCAGCCGCAGCGGCGGTAGGTCCTCGGCAGGCGCGTCCCCCCGTCGCACGGCATCGGCGTCGGCGGCATCTGCGCCGGCGGCGTCGACGTCTTCGGGGTGCCGGTCGTCATTCACACCCCCATCCTCTCAAGAGCTCGCGCGTCCGCGCGCCGCGCCTCCTCCGGGCCCGCACCGGAGGAGGCGATGTCGTGTCCGTTCGGCCCCGCCGCGGATAACGCTCGGGTACGGCCGGGGTGGAGTCTGAGCCCACACTCAGGAAGCGGTCGTACCCTGTTGCACGTGACGGTGTTGTCTTCTCCCCATCTGCCCCGGATCGCGCGACCGGGAGCACTGCTCCTGGCGATCGCCCTGGGCTTGTCGACCTTCGCCGTCGGCTGCGCCGATGACGCCGAATCGCCCGCGAGCACCGAGGGCACCGAGCCGCTCGGCATCGGCAAGGAGGTGACGGTGCCCATCTCGGTGGCCGCCGCCGCGCTGGTCTCCCCGGGCGCCGAACCCCGCGCCGTGTTGCGGCCGACCTTCGCGCCGGGCACCGAACAGCGGGTGACCCTGCACACCGAGCACCACATCGAACAGCAGATCAACGATCAACCGCCACGGGACTTCTCCACTCCGGCGCTGACGATCCCGATGACCGCGCTCGCAGGCACCGGCGGCGTCGATCTCACTCTCGGTGAGGTGACCAGCCCCGACCCGATGCTCAGCGAGGCGTTGACCGCCGCGGGCGGCTCCCAGGCCGGTCTGGACTTCAGCGACGAGGGCGCGATCACCGCCCTGCGCCTCGCCCCCGACCCCGACACGCCGAACGCCGCGCGTGCGGCATTGGAGAACGCCTTCTACCAGGCGGTGTACCGCTCGATCATGTTCCCGGAAGAGGCCGTCGGCGAGGGCGCGGTGTGGACAGTGCACCAGGAGGTGACCGGCGGGGTGACCCTGGACCAGGTGACCACGGCGACGCTGACCAAGCGCGAGGGCGATCGGCTCACCATCGAATTGACGGTCGAACAGACCCCGAAGTCCTCCTCGTGGGCGCTGCCCAACGACACCGGCACCCTGTCCATCGAGGACTACCTCATGGAGGGCAACGGCACCATCACCTTCGACCTGGGGCTGCCGCTGCCGGTGGCCGGGTCGATCACCGTCGGCGGCCACCAGGTCTACCGCGACCCGCGCAGCGTCAGCCTGCTGAGCCAGAGCATCGTCACGCAGGTGTCGTGGGCCGAGTGAGGACGTCCGCCGTCGTGCGCACAACCGCTTACGCCGCCACCGTCACCGCCGTTGCCCTGCTGACCGCCTGCGGCTCGTCCGAGGACACCGACTCCGACGCCGACCGGGTCGAACTGGGCGCGTTGGGTGCGATCGTGCCCGCGGCGCCCGCCACCGTCCCGCCGTTCACCGACGCCGACACCCTCGCACTGCGCCTGCTCGGCGAGGACGATCTGCCCGCGGGCATGGTGGCCGTCTACGACCCGGCCGACGAATCCACCCGGCCTGCCTCCGTGCCCGCCCCGACCACTCCGGCCGGCTGCGGCAAAGTCCTGATGGCACTGGGGTATCAGCGACCCGAGGCGCTCACCTGGACCGCCGTCGCCTACGAGGGCCCGGAGTTCGCCGGCATCGATATCGACGCCGCCAGCTACGCGGAGGTGGGCCCGGCCTTCACCGCCGTCCAGGAGACCTTGCACAACTGCACCGAGTACTTCGGCGAGGACGGCGAGAACACCCGCATCGACTACCGGCTCGGCGCGCTGGACCAGCCACAGGCAGGCGATGCGAGCACCTCGTTCCAGCTGCGGATGACCAGTGAGGGCGCGACTCTGGTCGCGCAGGCGACCCTGGTCCAGGTCGGCGCCACCCTCGTACAGATCTCGGTCACCGCTCCGGAAGCGTCGGACCCGGCATTGCTGGCCCAACTCACCGCCGCCCAGGTGCGCGCACTACGCGAGGCATAGCCCCTCACCAGGAACCTCTCACCAGGAGCGGAGCCGTCACCGAACCGTAGCCGGGACGCCCCTCGCCAAGGGGTCGTGCCGCGGCCACGGCGGGCATAGGCTCGCCAGGTCAGACGAATCGGCTCGAGCTGGAGGTCGGTCATGACCGATGTCGAACCCATCCCCGACGGATACCCGGCGCTGTCCCCCGGGCTGGCGATCGACGGCGCGGCGGCGGCCGTCGAGTTCTACAAACAGGTGTTCGGCGCGACCGAACGCATGCGCATGCCCCGCCCGGACGGCAAGATCGCCCACTGCGAGCTGCTGATCGGCGAGTCCGTGCTGATGCTCGGCGACCCCGCCCCCGAAGTCGGGTTCTTCGATCCCGAGACCGTCGGCGGCAGTCCCGTGAGCTTGCATGTCTACGTTCCCGACGCCGACGCCGCGTTCGTGACCGCCATGGAGTCGGGCGCCCGGGAAATCGAGCCGGTCACCCTCCAGTTCTACGGCGACCGCTCCGGTTCCTTCATCGACCCCTGGGGACACCGCTGGACGGTCGCCACCCACGTCGAGGACGTCCCGCCGGACGAGATGGACCGCCGGATGGCCACCCTTTTCGGCGAATCCTGACCGGACGGCGCACCCGATCCCCCTCATGTGACCGGGTGCGCCACCCGATTCAGCTGCGCGCGATGGCCTCGAAGACGCTCGGGTCGACGAGGGTGGAGGTGTCGCCGAGTTCGCGGCCCTCGGCGATGTCGCGCAGCAGGCGGCGCATGATCTTGCCGCTGCGGGTCTTGGGCAGTTCGGGAACGATGTGGATGTCGCGCGGCTTGGCGATGGGACTGATCTCGCGGGCGACTTCGGCCTTCAGGTCGTCGGCGAGTGCCGCGCCGGTGTTCTCGGCATCGGCGGTGAGGATGACGAAGGCGACGATGCCCTGGCCGGTGGTGGCGTCGGCGGCCCCGACGACGGCGGCTTCGGCGACGCTGGAGTGCCCGACGAGGGCGGATTCGACTTCGGCGGTGGAGATGCGGTGGCCGGAGACGTTCATGACGTCGTCGACGCGGCCCAGGACCCAGAGCGCGTCGTCCTCGTCGACCTTCGCCCCGTCACCGGCGAAGTACCACCCCTGGTCGGCGAAACGCGCCCAATAGGTTTCGCGGTAGCGGTCCATGTCGCCCCAGATGCCGCGCAGCATGGACGGCCAGGGCTGGTCCAGGACCAGGAGTCCGGAGCCGCCGGGCGCGAGATCGGCGCCGTCGTCGTCGACGACCGCAGCCGAGATG
>NZ_BDBT01000037.1 GCF_001613125.1 Nocardia shimofusensis NBRC 100134 | reverse complement strand
CCTGCTCGGCTACGAAGTCACCCGGGTGTCCATCGAACGGGACGGGCGCTGAGCGGGCCACCCCTATGCCGGTACCCATTCTCAAGCAGGGCACGTACCTGATCGCGTCGGTCCAGTCCGCGTTGACCGACGCCGATACCGAGCGCCTGCAGGACGACCTGATGAAACAGGTCAGCAAATACCGGGCGCACGGCATCATCGTCGACGTCACCGCCATCGACGTGATGGACTCCTTCGCCGCGCGCTCGCTACGCACGATCGCGCACATGACCCAGTTACGCGGCGCGGAGACGGTCATCGTCGGACTGCAACCCGAAGTCGCCTTCGCCATGGTGCAACTCGGGCTCACCTTCGAGGACATGCACACCGCCCTCGACCTCGAAGAAGGACTCGCCTGGCTGGAGAGCAAATCCTCCAGACGGCGCCAGCGAGATGGTCGTGACAGTGGCCGCTGAGACCATGGTGATCGTGGTCAAGGTGTCGGAGGACATCGTGACCGCAAGGCAAGCCGGACGGGAATTGGCAGCCGAACTCGGCTTCTCCCTCACCGACCGCACCATGATCTCGACCGCCATCTCCGAAATCGCCCGCAACATCACCAGTTACGCCGGTGTCGGCGAGGTCCGCCTGCTCGTCGGCGACCGGGAGGGCCGCAAAGCTCTGGTGGTCCAAGCCGAGGATCAGGGGCCCGGCATCCGCGACATCTCCCGCGCACTCGAAGACGGATTCTCGACCGGTCGCGGTCTGGGCCTGGGCCTGCCCGGCGCGCGGCGTTTGATGGATCGGCTGACGATCGACTCGGCACCCGGCCGCGGGACCTTGGTGGAGATGTGGAAGTGGGTGCCCAACGGTGCATGAGGACGGGCTCATCGGCAGTGTCGAATGGGCAGTGGCCGGTCGGGCGATGCCGGGCCAGCACCTCTCCGGCGACCGCGGCGTCGTGCTCGACGCCGGAGACGGCGTCGTCCTGCTCGCCGCACTCGACGGTCTCGGCCACGGCAGCGGCGCGGCCGAAGCCACCGACCGGGCGGCACGCGTGCTGTCGGAGAACCGCGGCGAACCGCTGGATCTGCTGATGGTGCTGTGTCATCGAGCGATGACCGACACCAGGGGAGCCGCCGTCTCGCTGGCGCTGTTCGCCGACGACGCGATCCACTGGCTCGGTGTCGGCAATGTCGAATCGCGGGTGCTGACAGCGGGTCCGGCCGGCATCACCGTGCGCGCCACCGCACTGCTGACCGGCGGCATCGTCGGCTACCGGCTGCCGCAGACGCTGAAGCCGCAGTCCGTTCGGGTGCGCGCGGGCGATCTGCTGCTGATGTCCACCGACGGCGTGCTCGCCTCGGCCTGCGATTCGATCGACTTGTCCAAGTCCACCGCCGACATCACCGCGGGCATCATCGCCGGGCATGTCAGGGAGACCGACGACGCGCTGGTCCTCGCCGCGCGCAGCCGTCGCACCAGCGCCGAAGCCGACACGATCGGTGGCGGGATCCGATGAGCGGCCCGTTGCCCGCGTTCCTGGACGCCTACGCCGAAGCGTTACGGCGGCACCTGGATTCGCCTACCCACGACACCCTCTCGGAGGGCTACGAGCTGGGCAGGCGCGCGCTGGTCGAGGGCATCAGCCTGCTCGATCTCACCGAACACCACTTCCGGCTCGCCACCGAGGCCGAGAAGGCCGCGGCCGCGGCGGGTGCGCCCGACGCCAAGATCGCCGAGAGCGCGCTGGAGTTCCTGCTCCATACCCTCGCCGCGCTGGACATCGCGACCCGCGGCTATCTCGACGGCACCCGCCGCTACGAGCAACAGCGTTCCCGCGCCGACGACCTCGCCGGGCGCGACGCCTTCCGCACCGCGCTGGTGGAGTCGCTGCAGGACGGCTTCTTCGTCGCCACCGCCGACGGCACCGTCATCGAGGTGAACGCCGCCTTCGGCGCGCTGACCGGGTACGGCGCGGCGGATGTGCCCTATCCCCTGCCGCATCCGTGGTCGCTGCCCGAGGGCGGGCGCTATCCCCATCTCAGCGCCGAGGTCCCGCGGTTCGTGCTGCCGATCCGCCATCGCGACGGCCGGCGGCTGTACCTGGCCGTCAGCACCAGCGCGCTGGTGAAGCCGGAGAACAACGAGCTGATCTACGTCGGCACCGTCCGCGACGTCACCGCCGAACACGCTGCGCACGAACGCGATCAGGCCGCCAACCGGCTGGTGACCGCGGTCGGCGCGGCGACCAGCGTGATGGAGGTGCTCTCGGTCGGCCTGGACGAGCTGCGCCACACGATCGACGCGGAATCGGCGGTGGTCATGGTGTGGCCGACCCGTCATGCCGCACCGGAGGTCTACATCTCCGGCAAAGTCCGCGAGGCCGACTCCGGCGGTACCCGCGAGGCCGAATCCGGCCGTACCCACAAGGCCGATTCCGGCCCTACCCACAAGGCCGATTCCGGCCCTACCCACAAGGCCGATTCCGGCCGTGCCCCGGAGGCCGATTCGGGCGACGCGACGACCCGACGGCTGCTCGAGCGCGCACGCAAGCGCCCGCCGCGCAGCCTGTCGGCCGTTCCGGAGGGCGCCGACAGCTCCGAGGGCATCCTCGCTCCGCTCGGCGAGACCGGGGATGCCGCGCTGTACCTGCGCTTCGCCACGCCCCGCGCGATCAACAGCGCCGACTGGACACTGTTCTCGCTGCTGATCGGGCATCTCAGTGTCGCGGTGCAGCGGGCCCGCAACTTCGACCAGGCCCGCGCGACGTCGCTGACCCTGCAGCGCGCCATGCTCGGCCCGATCGAGCTGCCACCCCGATTCTCCGTGCACTACGAGCCCGCGCTGCCACCGCTGGAGATCGG
The DNA here is from genome assembly GCF_001613125.1 of Nocardia shimofusensis NBRC 100134. Taxonomy (GTDB): domain Bacteria; phylum Actinomycetota; class Actinomycetes; order Mycobacteriales; family Mycobacteriaceae; genus Nocardia; species Nocardia shimofusensis. Next base: position 39,558 of record NZ_BDBT01000037.1, on the reverse strand, counting down.
CGGCGACTGGTACGACGTGGTTCCGTTGCGCGACGGCACGATCGGCATCATCGTCGGCGACTGCGTGGGCCGTGGCCTGTCCGCGGCCGTGGTGATGGGCCAACTGCGGACGGCCGGGCGGGCATTGCTGCTGCGCGGCGCCGGGCCGGCCCAGCTGCTCGCCGAGCTGGACGCGGTGGCCTCGCGCATCCCCGGCGCGATGTGCACGACGGCGTGCGCGGCCGTGCTCGATCCGGTGCGCGGGGTAGTGCGGTACAGCAACGCCGGGCACATGCCACTCATCGTGGCCGAGGCGGGCGAGCCGGGCAGGCGATTGGACGGCGGACGGGCGGTGCCGCTGGCGACGTTCGAACTGTCGCGCAGACCCGAGGCCACCACCGCGCTGCCGCCCGGCTCGACGCTGGTGTTGTTCACCGACGGCTTGGTCGAGCGGCGGGGCGTGGACATCGACGACAGCTTCGCCCGGATCTGCGGGGTACTGGCCGGTGTGGGTGAGAAGCTGCCGCGCGAGGTCGCCGATGCGGTGCTGCGCGAGCTCAGTCCGGACGCGGGCTACGACGACGACGTCGCGATGGTCGTCTACCGCCAGCCGCCCGCTCCCCTGCATCAGAACCTGCCCGCCGAGGCCGGGCTGCTGTCCGGACTGCGCCGCACCCTGCGCAGCTGGCTGTCGGCCGCCGCCGTGCCGCACGACCTGGCCTCCGATCTGGTGGCGGCCGCCAACGAGGCGTGCACCAACAGCGTCGAGCACGCCTACCGCGACGGCGGTGAGTCTCCCCGGGTCGAGCTGAACGCCTACACCCGACACGAGCCCGGCTCGGAGTCGGGCGCGGAGAAGCTCGTCATCGAGGTGATCGACACCGGCGTGTGGCGGCCCCGGTCGGCCGACCCCGGCAACAGAGGCCGCGGCATCGACATGATGCGCGCGCTCACCGAGGAACTCGAGATCGACAACACCGACACCGGCACCCGGGTCAGGATGTCGGTGACCCTGCCCGCGACGATCAAATCACCGGTGCCCAACCCGCTGCGCGGCACCGAACTCAGGATCGGCTGATCCCGGAGCTCGGCGCTGCCGGTTACGAGCGCGCAGTGTCCTGACGCCTGGGCAGCTTCCAGCCCGGCCGCGGGTAGTGGCAGGTGTAGCCGTTCGGATAGCGCACCAGGTAATCCTGGTGCTCGGGCTCGGCGTCCCAGAAGTCCCCGGCCGGGGTGACCTCGGTGACCACCGGTCCCGGCCACAGGCCGGAGGCCTCCACATCCGCGATGGTCTCGCGGGCGATCGACTGCTGCTCGTCGTCGAGGTAGAAGATCGCCGACCGGTAGCTGGTGCCGACGTCGTTGCCCTGCCGATCCTTGGTGGTCGGATCGTGGATCTGGAAGAAGAACTCGAGCAGCGCCCGGTAGTCGGTCTGCTGGGGGTCGTACTCGATCTCGACCGCTTCGGCGTGGCCGGGATGGTTGCGGTAGGTCGGATGATCGTTGCGGCCGCCGGTGTAGCCGACGCGGGTCGACACCACGCCCGGCTGTCTGCGGATCAGGTCCTGCATGCCCCAGAAGCATCCGCCGGCCAGGATCGCCCTTCGCGTGCCGGTCACATTTCCTCCTCGCGCCTTCGGGTACTCGGCGCGATCGAGTGATCGCGCACCCGGTACAACCCGGCGCGGGGCCGGAAAGTTCCTCACGCGCGGCCGAACCTGTCGGCCAGCGTGCGCAGACGTTCCCGCAGGACCTGCGGGGCCACGACCTCGAAGTCGGCGTCGAGCATGCCGAGGCCCATGATCGGCCATTCCAGCGAATCGGCGGTCATGCGCACGCGGCAACTGTGCGCGTCGATCTCCTCGACGGTGCTCCACCGGCCGATGCGTTCGCGCACCAGCTCGGCGGAGGTGCAGACCACTGCTTCGATCGCGTACGGGCGCGCGATCTGCTCCATGCCGGAGCGGACGAACTCGGCCGCGTCGGTGGCGGGCAGCTCGCGTGTCCGGAACCGGGAGCCGTCGGCGCGCGGCCCGGAGAGCCGGTCGACGCGGAAGCTGCGCCAGTCGTGCCGATCGAGGTCGTAGGCCACCAGATACCAGCGCCGCCCGAGCGCCACCAGGCGATGCGGTTCGGTGTGACGTTCGGAGCGGCGGCCGTCGGCGGCGGTGTAGTCGAAACGCAGCCGTTCGTTGTCGCGGCATGCCAGCGCGACAGCGGTGAGCGCCACCGGATCCAACGGGGTCCCGCCCGCGGGTCCCCACGCCGCCGGGACCGTCATCGCGCGCAGGGCGTCGACCCGTTTGCGCAGCCGCGGCGGCATCACCTGAATCACTTTGGCCAGCACCCGAACCGCGGATTCGGCGATCCCGTCCACACTGCCGTGCACGGCGGCCTGCATGCCGACCACGAGCGCGACCGCCTCGTCGTCGTCGATCATCAGCGGAGGCAGCGCGGCGCCCGGTGCGAGCTGATAGCCGCCGTCGACGCCGCGCTGGGCTTCGACCGGATAGCCGAGTTCGCGCAGCCGGTCCACATCGCGGCGTAGCGTACGGGCGGAGACGCCGAGTCGGTCGGCGAGTTCGTCACCCGGCCAGTACTTGTGGGTCTGTAAGAGGGACAGCAGTCGCAGTGTCCGGGTGCTGGTAGCGGCCATGGTCGAAAGTATGGCCGCAATTGCGGACAGAAAGTGACCGCAATAGGTCCTACCTTGGGTTTCGAACCGAAAAGACCTCCGAAAGGGCGACATCGTGAACGACACCGCAACCTCCTCCACCGCGCTGACCGGCGAACGCGCCGCGCTGCTGAAGGCGCTGGGCAAAGCGCGCTTCTTCCTCCGGCACACGGTGAACGGACTCACCGACGAGCAGGCCGGCACCCGCAGCACGGTCAGCGAACTGTGCCTCGGCGGGCTGATCAAGCATGTCGCCGGGTGCGAGGAAGGCTGGGTGAACTTCATCCTCGACGGCACCTCGGCGATGAAGGACTTCGACGACATGACCGAGGCCGACTACCAGAAGCGCGACGACGAGTTCCGCATGCTGCCCGGAGAGACCCTCGCCGACGTCCTGGCCCGGTACGAGGCGGTCGCCGCCCGCACCGACGAGATCGTGGCCACCGTCGACCTCGACCGCGCCTGGCCGCTGCCGAAGGCGCCGTGGTTCGAGAACGAGAGCTGGTCCACCCGCGAGGTGCTGCTGCACATCATCGCCGAGACCACCCAGCACAGCGGGCACGCCGACATTCTGCGTGAGGCCATCGACGGTCAGAAGACGATGGGCTAGCCCTGCACGGACCGCAGCGCACATCGGGCGGGGGTGAACGCGAGCCCCCGGCCCGATCCGCGCCTACCCTGAGGTCATGACAGGAAAGAAAGTCGACCGCGTCCGGGCTCGTTCGGCACTGGAGACGGTCAAGGAGAGTCCGTTCATCGCCGCGGTCGCGCTGGCGCCGGTCGCGGTGTTGCTCGGCGTGGTCTGGTTGCTCACCAACGGCTGGATCGCGTTCCTGCTGCTGGTCCTGCTGGGCGCGGGCGTCGTGGTGGGCGGCAAGTTTCTGCGCTGAGGCGAATCGTCCACTCGGGCGCCCACCGAACTGACCTCCGCCGCTCGCGCGCCGCGAATCACTTGAGCATGCTGCCCGCGTCGATCGGCAGGGGCACGCCGGTGAGATAGCGCGACTCGTCCGAGGCCAGGAACAGCACCGCGTTGCTCACATCCACCGGTTCCACCCACGGAATCGGCAGGACGTGGAACATCTGGCAGATCGGCTTCATGTCGTCGGGGCCCGGGTTCTCCAGATCCGGGCGGAACAGCTTGAAGGTGCCGTCGTTGAGCAGCATCGGGGTGCTCACATGCGTCGGGTGCACCGAGTTCACCCGGATCGAGTGCTGGCCCAGCTCGACGGCGAAGGTGCGCATCAGCCCGACCACCCCGTGCTTGGCCGCCACGTAGTGACCGACGTTCGGGTAGGCCTTGAGCCCGCCGACCGAGCTGGTCAGCACGATCGAACCGCTCTTCTGTGCGATCAGGTGCGGCACAGCGGCTTTCACGCTCTTCCAGACGCCGCCCAGGTTGACATCGATCATGTCCTGCCACAACGTCTCGTCCAGGGTGGTGAGCTCGCCGCCCTCGTTGCCGATACCGGCGTTGGCCACCACGATGTCCAGGCGTCCCAGTTCCGCGACGCCCGCGTCCAGCGCGGCCTTCATGCCCTCGTAGTCGCGCACGTCGACTTCGGCGGTGACGATACGCCTGCCCTCGGCTCGCACCAGGTCGGCGGTCTCGGCCAGATCGGCCGGGGTGGACATCGGGAACGGCACGTTGTCGAGTTGCTTGCAGACATCGATCGCGATGATGTCGGCGCCTTCCTGCGCCAATCGCACCGCGTGGCTGCGGCCCTGGCCGCGTGCCGCGCCGGTGATGAAAGCGACCTTGCCTTCGACCCTTCCGGTCATCTCTTCCTCTTTTCTCGTGATGATCCCGGCGGGATCAGATGTTGGGGGTGAACGTCAGGTGCAGTTCGGTGAGCCCGCGCAGGATGTAGGTGGGCTCGTAGGTGTAGCGGCGGTCGCCGGCCGGTCCATGGCGTTGTTCGTCGACGCCGATGTCGAGCATCCGGTCGAGGATCCGCTCGATGGAGACCCGGCCCTCGACGCGCGCGAGCGGGCCGCCGGGGCAGCTGTGCACCCCGCGCCCGAACGCCATGTGCTCCCGGAAGTTCGGGCGGTCGAGCCGGAACTCGTGCGGGTTGTCGAACCGGCGCGGATCGCGGTTGGCGGCGCCGGGGCAGAACATGACCGTCGAGCCGACCGGCACCGGCACGTCCCCGACGGTCGTCGCGCGAGTGGCCAACCGGAAACCGCTCTTGACGGGCGCGTCCATGCGCAGCGTCTCCTCGATGAAGACCGGGATGCGGGTGCGGTCCTCGCGCAACTGCCGCTGGACCTCCGGCTTGTCGGACAGGATGCGCAGTGCGGCGCTGAGCAGCTTCGCGGTGGTCTCCTGCCCGGCGGCGAAGAGGAAGGTCGCCGATCGCACCACATCGATGACCTCGGGGGTGGAACCGTCCGGATACTTCGCCAGCGCCAGCGAGGTGAGCACGTCGTCGCGAGGATCGACGCGGCGCTCGCTGATGTAGTTCGAGAACTTCTCGTCCAGCCATTCCAGCGGATTGGTCGACATGACGTCGTCGTCCATCGCGCCCGGGCGCGCTCCCGGACGTTCCGCTCCCAGCGCGACGCGGAAAGCCGCGTGGTCCTCTTCGGGCACCCCGAGCATGTCGGCGACGACCAGCAGCGAGAACGGCTTGGCGTACTCGGTGAGGAACTCGCAGCGGCCGTTGGCGAGGAACTCGTCGAGCTGGCGATCGGCCAGCCGCCACATGAAGTCCTCGTTCTCCTTCAACCGGGCCGGGGTGAGCAGCCGGTTCAGCAGCGACCTGGCGTAGGTGTGCTGGGGCGGGTCCATGGTCACCATGTGCTCGAACATCGGCAGCTTGTGCCGGTTCTCGGCGATCAACCCGGTGATGTCGGAGCCTTCGACCTCGAACGGCAGCGGCGGGAACGGGCCGCCGACGGCGATGGCCGAGGAGAAGATCTCCGGGTCCTTGAGCACCTCGACGGACTCCTCGTACCCGGTCACCGCGTAGACCTTGTGGTGGGGTTCCTGGGTCACCGGGCACTTGGCGCGCAGGTGATCGAAATACGGGTGCGGGTCGGGCACCAGGGCCGGATCGGTGAAGTAGTCGACGGTATCGAAATCGGTCATTGCGCAACTCCTGGGAACGAACAGACGGAAACGGAAAATTCAGGGCAGATACACGCGGGCGGCCAGCCACCGCCCGTCGACCAGCTGCATGGTCATGACCACCCGGCTGCGGTCGATCCGGGGATCGGCGGAGGCGGTGTTGGTGACCGTCTGGTCGATGAACAGCAGCACCTCGACCTCGGTCTCCCCCGCGGACTTCACGGCGGCGTCGAGCACGGTGCCCTGCCCGGTCGCCTTGTTCTCCACCAGCAGCTCGCGCAGCTGACCGCTGGAGCGGGTGTACATGTCGCGGAACTCGCCGGTCGAGCCGTCCAGCACGGCGGCGAAATCGCGGTCGAGATTGTTCGAGTCGACGCTGGTGAGCGTGACCGCGTAGGCCCGCGCCGCAGCGAGCGCTTCGTCGGCCGCGGCTTGGAGATCGTTGTGCTGCTTCACCTTCCAGCCGAAGAACACCGCGGCCACCGTCGCGGCGATCGCGAGCACCGACAGGGCGGGCACCAGCCCTCGGCGGGCCACGGCGAGCACCCGCCGCCCCCGCTGCCCGGCCTCGCCGGCGCGCGCGGCGGGGGCGGCCTCGCCGGTCGCCTCGGGTTCGGCCCGGGCAGCGGCATCACCCTCGGCCTTCTCCTCGGTGGTGTCAACGGCGCGCTCGGCGGATGCGCCGGTGGCCGAACCGGCATCGGCATCGGCAGGAGCGGTCGCGACCTTCGCGCCGACAGCATTCCGCGCGGCAGCCGCACTCTGCGAGCCCTCGGCACCCGCGGCCGAATCGCCTCCGGGCGAATCCGCGGCAGGACCAGACGGCTCGCCCGGGGTCGATTCAGCGGTGGACTCGGCGGCATCGCCGACCGTGGCATCGTCGGCGGCCGCATCGTCGGCGGCCGCATCCGCGGACGCCCGCTCCTGCAACGATCCAGATGTCTTGCGGCTCATGGTCTTCCTCCTGTGACGTCGAGTGCGGGCGGGCGATCCGGTCACCGGGCCGGGGCGGGCGGTGGCGGCGGCAGTTCCGGGCCGCCGAAGTTCAGTGGGATCGACAGCGGTCCGATAGGGGTGCGGGTGGTCTGCAACTCGGGAGACACGCCGGGCGGTGGTCCTTCGGGGATCTCCTCCCCCGGCGGGCGTGGCGCGTTGCGGGCGCCGCGGATGAGCACCGAGGGGTCGGTGTTCGGGCAGTAGGTGTAGCGGTAGGGCTCGGGGAAGTCCGGCAGCGAGGGCGGGCGTCGCGGCAGGTCGTAGTCGCAGGCGTAACGGGGATAGAGATTGACCAGGCCCCAGATGCCGCCGTCGTGGAAGGCCACCCCGATCGCGTCCAGGGTCGAGCCGTCCCGGCCGGTGGGGAAGAAGAACTCCCGCAGGGCGGGGACGCGGGTAGAGGTCATCTGCGAGGTCACGCCGAGGTGGCCGAGCATGTCGGTGGCGGTGGCGGAGTTCTCGGCGAGCACGGCGTCCAGCGCGCGCAGGGTGCCGGGCGCGGCGCCGAGCAGTGCGACATAGCCGCCGGATTTGGCGGCGATCCCGGTGAGAAGGGCGTCCGCGTCGGCGGCGAATTCGGTGTAGCGGAGTTCGCTCGCCGTGGCCAGTACGGCGCGGCTGTCGCGCAGCAGGCCGACGGTCTGGGGCAGCACCGAGTCCAGCGTGGAGATGAGGAACACGCCACCGTCGATGATGTCGGCGAGCTTGTCCGGTCCCTGCGCGCCGACCCCGAGTTCGCCCACGATGGTCGCCACCTGTTCCGGGTCGACCTGATCGAGCGTGGAATCCAGCGCGGCCAGGGTGCGCCACAGCGGGGCGGGCGTGCTGGTGCGCTCACGGGCGATCTCGTCGCCGTCGGCCAGGTGCGGCCCGTCGTTGCTGTCGGAGCGGAAGTCGAGATACTGCTCGCCCGCCATGGACAGGCTCGCCACCCGGGCCGTGCCGCCCGCGGGAATCCGCGCCGCGGCGTCGATGACCGCGACCGCGACCAGACCGTCCTCGGTGAGCTCGACCGTGTCCACCGTGCCGACCGGCACGCCGCGTAGCGCGACGTTCTGCCCGGGCAGCAGCCCGCCGGAGTCGGCGAGATGCACCCGAACCCGCATGGTGGCGGCGGTCGGATCGACGCCGAGCGCGCCGAAGGCCAGATACGCCACGCCGCAGAGCAATACGAGAATCAGCGCCGTGGTCGACATCGCATTGCGCCGCCTGTGCGCGGCGTGCACGGTCGTCACGATCAGGCGCGCCGCCGATTCCGGCACCGACCGCGGGCTCATCGCGCACCCCCGGTGATCTTGTCCTGCAGTTTCAGCAGCGTGTAGGTGAAGGTGCCGATGAAGGCGGCCCAGTCGCTCAGGTCGGGCAGCCTGCTCTCCGGATCGCCGGGATGGTTGGGGTCGGGCAGGTAGCCGAGCGCGAGATCCTGGAAGTCGGCGTCGACATTGGCCGAGGTGGAGGTGGTGACCGAGATGACCGGGCCGAGCATGGCGTTCAAGGCCGCCAGGCTGGCGTCGGGCCGGGTCGCGGCGTCGGAGAGTCCGGCCGCGATGCGATTGATGTCGGCGACCATTCCGGTCGTCTGCTCGCCGTCGAGCCCGGGCAGGCGCGCCAGCCGGGAGCTGATCGACTCCACCCGGCGGACCAGCGCCAATGCCTCGGCGGCATGGGCGTCCAGGGTGTCCAGGGCGGGGCCGGCGGCGGCGATCAGGCCGTCGATGCCCGCGCGCTGGGCGTCGAGCGTGCGGGCCAGGGCATCGATGCCCGCGAGGGTGGCGCGGATGTCGTCGGAGCGGGCGGCGAGGGTCCGCACCACTCGGGTGGACTGCTCGATCAGCGAGGACAGTTCCGCACCGCGCTCGCCCACCGCATTGCCCAGACCGTTGACGAGCGTGGCCAGATTGCGGATCGCGCCGCCGTTGACCAGCAGCGCGGCCGTGCTCAGCAGCTCTTCGACGGTGGCGGCCGAGGCGGTCTGCTCCCTGGCCAGCCGGTCGCCGTCGCGCAACAGCGGTGTCGCGGCGGTGACGTCGGCGGGCGGGGTCAGCGAGACGAACACATCGCCCAGCGGTGTGGCGGTGCGCAATTCGGCGCGCGTCCCCAGCGGCAGCTGCACCGCGCTGTCGATGCGCAGGTCCACCACCGCGACGTAATCGCGCACGGCCATGTCCGCGACCTCGCCCACGTCCGCGCCCAGCAACCGGACCTTCGCCTTGGCGGGCAGGTTCAGCGCATTGGCGAAGTCGGCTCGCAGGGTGTACCCGTCGCCGCCACCCGGGGCGGGCAACGGCAGCTCGCCCAGGCCGACCGAACAAGCGGTGGCGCTCGCCAGCGTCGCGACCGCCAACGCGCTCGCGCGTACGAGACGAGTGCGCGCCCTCATCGCGGCATCTCCGCCATCGCGGTGAGCATGTCGGTGATCCCGAAGTCGGGACCGAAGTCCTGCAAGGTGCCGGTGGCGCAGCCCAATTGGCGCAACCCCAGCACATTGCAGAATTCCTTGACCAGCTGGCCGTCGAAGAAGACCTTGTCCAGCAGCGCGTGCACGCGCACGCCCCGGTACTCGAAATCGACCGCGGCGTAGGCGTTGTTGAGCAGCAGCGGAGTGACGTCGAGGAATTCGGCCAGTTCGCGACGATAGTCGGCCAGCGCCCTGGTCACCGTGTTCGCGTCGGCGACGGTGGTGCGCAGCGCTGAAGCATTGTCGGCCAGCAGCGCCTCGGTGCCGCGCATGAGCTCCTCGATCCGCGCGCCGGTCTGTCCCTGTCCGATCCGCAGGTCGGCGAGCAGGTCGGTGAGCATGCCGGTGTTCGCGGCGAAATCCCGCACCATCCGGTCGTTGTCGGCCGCCGAGCCCGCCAGCACGGCGAATTCGTCGGCGAGCCGGGTGACCGTGGCCTGCCATTCGGCGCCACCGTTTTCGCTCATGCGCAGCGCCGCGGCCAGTTCGGTCATGGTCTCGCGCAGATCCGGCCCGCTGCGCGCGGCGATCTCGGCCGAGACGCCCAGCAGACGCGCGACCGGCCCGTCCCCGGCGGTCTCCGCCGACAGTTCGCCGGCCATCCCTTCGGCCGCGCCCAGCAGCCGATCGAACTCCACGGGAGTCCGGGTCCGATCGCCCCCCAACCGGGCGCCGTCGGCCAGCACCGGTCCGTCCCGGTAGACGGGGGTGAACTCGACGTGCCGGTCGGTCAGCACCGAGGTCGACAGCGTGACCGCGGTGGCATCGGCCGGAATCCGCACGCCCTCGTCGATGCGCATGGTCACCTCGACATGCGCGCCTTTCGGATCGACGGCCGTCACCTCGCCCACGTCCATCCCGAGCACGGCGACCGAGTTGCCGACGTAGAGACCCGCGCCGTTGTCGAACTCGGCGACCACGGTGGTGCCGTCGTCGCCGAACCCGCCCGGCGCTGTACAGCCGGCGGCGGCGCCGACCAGCAGCACAGCCGCCGATCGCACAGCGATCCTCAGGCGCGAGGCGATACCGGAACGGTTCATCGGCAGTCCTCGTGGTAGGCGGCGAGCCCGCCCTCGACCGCGCGACCACTCAGGGCGCACATCCAGGAATCGATCATCGGCCCGGCGGGCGCGGTGAAGTCGACCTCGTTGGCGGTGCCGGAGGCATTGGCGAAGTTGCGCACCGGGACGGGCAGGATCTGGAGGACGTCGCGCAGCAGTTCATCGTTGTGAGCGAGACTGGCCAGCAGTCCGCCGAGGCCGGCGAGGAGTTCGTCGATCTGCGGCCGGTCCTCGACCACCAGGGCGCCGACCTGGTCGGCCAGCCGCCGGGTGGCGTCCATCAGCCGCTGGATCGCCGCGCCGCGAGCGAGGATCTCGGCCAGCAGTTCGCCGCCCTGGCCCATGATCGCCGCGAGATCCGCGCGTTGCTGGGTGAACGTCTCGGTCAACCGTTGGGTGCCTGCCAGCAGCTCGCCCAGTTCGCCGCGCCGGTCGCCGACGATGGCGGCCAGGCTGCGCATATTCGCCAGCAGACCGGGCAGTACCGCCGGCACGCCCTGGAGTTGTCCGGCGAGGCTGTCCAGGGAGGTGGCGATGGCCGCGGTGTCGATCTCCTCGAAGGTCACCGTGGCGTTCTCCAGCGCCTGCTGCAGGTTGTAGGGCACTTCGGTGCGCTCCAGCGGGAGCCGCCGGTCCGGCAGCGAACCCGCGCCCGCGGGACGCAGTTCCACGTAGCGGGCGCCCAGCAGTGTGGTCAGTTTGATCGCCGCGCCGGACTCGGCGCCGAGACGGACCGTGTCGTCGACGGCGAGGGTGACCCGCACCCGATCATCGTCCAGTCGCACCCCGTCGACCGCGCCCACCGGCACTCCGGCCACGGTGATCAGATCACCTGTCGCGATGCCCGCGGCCTGCGCGAACTCGGCTTCGTAGCGGGTGCGGCCGGGATCGGCGGCACCGAGCCCCACCGCGCCGGCGATGACGATGAACAGCGCCGCCAGCGCCACCGCACCGAGTACGTGGCGGGGATGGTCCTCGAGCGGGCGCGACCGCAACCGGCGCCACGCGGATCGTGTCGATATCACGGCCTCACCTGCAGACGGGCGAATACTGGGGCTGCCCACCCGGAGTGGCGAGCCCGACGATGGTCGGCACGAGGCTGGTCAGTCCGGGCAGCACCGTCACGCCGAAGTTGCACAGGTAGGTATTCAGGTACGCGCCTTCCTGACTCACCCGCGCCAGGCCCTTCAACAGGGCGGGCATATTGAAGCCGAGGTAGGCGAAGTTCTCCTTGTTCTCCTGGAAGTGCCGGGTGAAACCCGGTTCCCGGTAGAGCATCTCGGTCAGATCGGGCTCGATACCGTCGACGAGGTCGGCCATCCGGCCGGTCGTGACCGAGGCGGTGGTGAGCGCGCCGAGCAGTTCGTCGCGGTGGGCGCTGAGGCCCTCCACGATGGTCCGGGACCGGACGATGAGCGAACTCAGCTCGCCCGACTGCCCGGCGAGATGGCCCACCACCCGGTTCAGATTCGTGATGACCGCGCCCAGCACCTCGTCCGGCCCCGCCAGCGCCTTGGCCAGCGCGGAGACCTGTTCGATCAGCAGAACGAGCGAGGCATTGTCACCCTGCAGCGCGGTGACCAAGGCGGCGGTCAGATTGTCGACCTGCCGCGGGTCCAGGCCCGCGAACAACGGTTCGAAACCGTTGAGCAGCGCCGAGATGTCGAAGGACGGCTCGGTGCGCTCGAGCGGGATCTCCGCGCCGGGCGCGAGCTCGCTCGGATCGCCGTGGTCGAGTTTCGCCAGGCCGAGATAGCGCTGGCCGATGACGTTCTGATAGGTGATCGACGCCCGGGTGTCGCCGTAGAGCTTCTGATCGGACTCGACCTGGAAGCGCACCCTGGCCAGCGTGCCGACGAGTTCGATGCCGTCGACGCGGCCGACCCGCACGCCGGCCATGCGCACGTCGTCACCGGCGCGCAGCCCGCTCACGTCGCTGAACATCGCGCTGTAGCTGCGTGTTTCACTGTCGATGCGGCGGTCCAGCGTCACGAAGGTCATCCACAGCAGCGCGAAGGCGACGGTCACGAACAGGCTCACGCCGATCAGGGGGGTGCGGTAACTCATCGGTCGCCTCCGGTGGGGAAAGGACCGTCGGCCAGCAGCGGCGCGAGCAGCGATTCGGCGCCGTTGGCGCCGCCGGTGAGCACGCGCTCGATCAGCTCGCGCACCTCGGCGGGCAGCGCGGCGGCCGGCAGACCTTCGGGCGCCGCGTAGGCGCCGGGGTCCATGGTCGCGGGCAGGTCCTGGACGGGGATCTCGGTGGGCGCGGTCGCGCAACTCGGTCCGGCCAGTTCGCCGTAGCGCGGACAGTCGGCCCGGGTGTACATGGTGTGCGGGGTCAGGCGGAACTGGAATTTGCCGATACCGCGCGGATGTTCGGCGTTGTAGAATTCCGAGAACCACAGCGTGGACAGCTTGTTGAACCGGGCCACGATCGGACCGAAGGTCGGTGCGCCGTCGGCGAAGATGTCGAGCACGGGACCGAACTCCCCGAGCATGGTGTCGATCTGGTCGCCGCGTCGCTCCAGCGCGCCGTCGACCGTGTCCAGGGTGCTCCCGCCCGCGCCCATCAGATCGACCAGGGCGGCCTGGTGCTGGGCGAAGGTCTGCATCGGCACCACCGCCGCGTGCAGCGCGTCGATCAGTTCCGGGGCGGACTGTTCGAGGCCGCGCACCGCCTCGGCCAGCATGCTCAGCGTGGGCTCGCCCCCGTCGGAGGTCAGCAGCGCGTCGAGTTCCCTGGTGATCCGCACCGTCGCCGCACCCGCCTCGACGATGTCCGCGCCGCGCCGATCGGTGGCCCGCGCGACCGCCGCGAGCGCGCCGACAGTGGCGTCGGTGCCCACTCTGGTGGCGGCGGTGAGGATTTCGCGCAGTTCGGTGAGCGCGGTCTGCAGTTGGACCGTCGACAGGCTGCGGTCCTGGGTGATCTCGGCGTGCTCGGTCAGCGCGGGGCCCGGCCCGTTGTCGACCAGTTGCACCGACGACACCGCGAACACATTGCTGGGCACCACCCGCGCGGTGACGGTGGCGGGGATGCGCTGCGCGACCGCCGGTTCCAGTGCCAGCTCCACCCGCGCCGGTCCGCCGTCCCGCGAGGGCGTCACCCGTCCGACCGTGCCGACGAGCAACCCGCGGAACTTCACATCCGAGCGGGGCGGCAGACCGTCGCCGAGCTGGTCGAGCACGGCGACCACGTCGACCTTCTCGTCGAAACGGCCGGTCGACTTCATCAGCAGCACCGACACCACCACGCCGGTCACCAGCACCAGCACCAGCCCGCGCGCCGCCAGCGCGAGACCCGAAGGCCCGCGGCCGTCCTTCTCGAACAGAACCGACATGCTCACCCCCCGAGCCGAGCGCTCGCGCCGATGCCCCACAGGGCGACGGTCAGCAGCAGATTGACGACGATCATCAGCGAGATCGCCGAGCGCATGGCGCGCCCGGCGGCGATGCCGACCCCCTGCGGTCCACCCGCGGCGTAGAAGCCGTAATAGCACTGCACCGTCGAGGTGATGATCACGAACAGCACCGCTTTGATCAGCGAGTACGCGATATCGGGTCCGTTGAGCACCAACTGGAAGTAGTGCTGGTAGGTGCCCGCCGACAGTCCGCCGGTCACGCCGACGACGGCCTGCACCGCCAGATAGTTCGCCGCCAGGCACATCAGGTACAGCGGGATGATCGCCAGTATCGAGGCCATCAGCCGGGTGCTCACCAGATACGGGATCGAGCGGATCGCCATCGACTCCATGGCCTCGATCTCCTCCGAGATCCGCATGGCGCCCAGCTGGGCGGTGAACCGGCAACCCGCCTGCGAGGCGAAGGCCAGCCCCGCCATGATCGGCGCGAGCTCCCGGGTCGAGGCCGTCGAGGCGATCAGCCCGACAGTGGGTTCCATGCCGAGCAGGTGCAGCGCGTTGTAGCCCTCGAGCCCGACGATCGCGCCGCCTGCCGCGCCGAGCACGATGATCACCCCCGCCGTGCCGCCGCCGACCACCAGCGAACCGTTTCCCCACGTGACATCGGCCAGGATCCGCAGGAACTCCGGGCGATAGTGCTTGAGCGCCAAGGGAATCGAACACAGCGCGCGCAGGGCGAAAGTACTCATGTGCCCGAGCCGCATCAGGGTGACCCCCACCCGGCCCGCGCCGGAACGCAGCAGCTTGGTGCCCGGCGGGTAATAAGGAGCGGCCATCACAACCCCTGCCGGGGGAACAGGATCATCGACAGCTGGGTGAAGACGACGTTGACGACCATCAGCAGCAAGATCGAGGACACCACGGTCGAGTTCACCGCGTTGGCCACTCCGGCGGGCCCGCCCTGGGCGGACAGCCCCTTCTCGCAGGCGACCACCGCCACGATCGAGCCGTACACCACGGCCTTCACCAAGGTGAGCAGCAGATCCTCCACGGTGGCGAAGGAGGCGAAGGTGGACACGAAACTGCCCGGCGCACCGTTCTGCACGAAGACGTTGAACAGGTAGCCGGCCAGGAAGCCGACGAAGCACACCACCCCGGTCAGCGAGACGCCCACCAGTACCGCCGCGGCCAGGCGCGGCACCACCAGCCTGCGTACCACCGACACGCCCATGACTTCCAGCGCGTCGATCTCGTCGCGGATCTTGCGCGAGCCCAGGTCGGCGCAGACCGCCGAGCCGACCGCCGCCGCCATCAACAGCGCGGCCACCATCGGAGCGCCCTGCCTGATCACCGCGAGTCCGCTGGCCGCGCCCGCCAGCGAGGTCGCCCCCACCTGCCCGGCCAGCAGGCCGAACTGGATGGACAGGGTGACCCCGATCGGCAGCGACACGAAGATCGTCGGCAGTGCCGAGGCCGAGGCCATGAACGCCGACTGCCTGATGAACTCGGCGAAGGCGAACCGGCCGGTCAGCACATCGAGCACCAGGTACTGGACCGCGCGCACGCCGAGGACGAACTGACCACCCACCGTCGACAGCGCGGCCACGGGGTGGCGGCGCAGATATCCGCGCCACCACTGCGCGATCTCTCGCGTCGCGACCTGCTGGGTCATGGTTGTCAGCTCTCATATCCGGCCTCCGGCGTTCGCCGAGGGCATTTTCTCGCCCGTTTTCGGGCGTATTCGCGGGCAGGACGGAATAAACCGAGGAAATGGTTTTCTGTCGATCACCGCCAGGAGGCCGGCCTATCCGGCCACATCGCCTTCCCCCACATTGTGTGGGCCCCCGGATCGATTCGTCAATATCGCATGAAAATTTCGAGCAGTATATTTCCGGCCACCGAATCCAGGCGTCGCCAAATTCCGGGGGCGTGTTCTCCACCGTCCCGGAGTCCTGCCACCGAAGTGACAGAACGATGTGCAGCGTCCGGCAGGCACACCTCAGCCGCACCGCACGTCAGAACCCCCTTCCAGCCGTCGGGCTGAACACAGGGCATTGCCTCGCCGTGCCGCAGCCTGTTACTCCGGAATTACTCCGGCAAAAATAATATTCCGAAGATCGGTACCGAGAATTGCGCCATACCGCGCAATGTTTCGGACAATCCGACATGTCGCGGACCCACGGAGATTCCCCACAGAACCGAATTCGTCCGACTTCCACAGAAGACGGCGTACGGCGAACGCGCGATCGCGTATCCGAGTTGAAATCCGAAAGACCACGACTCCGGCGCCGGACGATTTTCGCCCGCCGTTTCGGGAGCATTCCGCACAGCCCCACGAAAGGCGGGCCTCGCCCGGCCCGGCCGTTGTTTCCGGCGACGACCGGCCGCCGCCGGTCGCCGCCCGGCGCGCTTAACGCACCGCGACCAAGCGAGTCCCCCACTGCGTGCCGGGCGCCGGTGTGTCGGAGAACTGCAGCCACTCCTCGGCGGCGACCGGTTCGCCCGCGCAGCCGGCGGCCCGCAGCGCGCAGGCCTTGAACGCCCGCGCCGCCACGCTGATCCGGTGCGGCATCGGCGACACCCATGTCTTCAGCTCGTCGGGCAACTCGCCCCAGACCCCGACTTCGATCTGTCTGCCGGCCAGACAACCGAGCACACCCTCGCGCACCCGGGAGTCGGTCGTGTACATCGACGGATCGAGCGCGAGAGTCTGCGGCCAGATGTCGTGGGTGTTCACTTCCAGCGCCCGCTCGAAGTCGAGCACCGTGGCGCCGAGGATCTGTAGCGCACGCGCATGGGAGTGATCGCGCACCAGCACGGTCACCTCCCAGCCCGCGGTGGAGCGATCGAACACCCAGCCGCCGGCGGAGCGCACGATATCGATCGGACGGGGCGCGACCACCGCCACGCGGTAGCGCAACGGATGCCTGCGCGCGTGCGCGCGCCAGCGGATCACCGAATTCAAGCCCGCGACGCGCGCGGTGAAGGGGTCGACGGTTCGTACAGCCATGGGTTCCATCCCCGTTCGTCGAACAGCAAGATGTGGCGGCCGCACCATCACCGCGCCCCGGCAGGACGCCACCCACGTCACCGATCCGGCTGGATCGGTGACCTCGACACGTGGACGGGGAAACGCGCGACGGGTGAACCGGAATCGAACTGCCGTCCCGGCCCGGAACCCACAGTGAGTCCGGGCTGGAACTCGAGCTCGGGCATGGACACGGAGCCTGCTCCGGACGGTGCCGCCGAACACACAGTAAGGTCATTCTCCGATCCGTGATGGGCATCTCAAATTTCGTCATATGTGATGTACCTCACTTGACTGCCGGTGCCCGCCCGAGTACGCGATCGGCGGCTTCCCAATGCTCGTCGGCCACCCAGAGCCGGGCGAAGGCCGCCACCGCCGCACCCTCGGAAACCCCCGCCAGCACTCGCTTGATCTCCGCCGCGGGCCCGTTGGCCAGCGATTTCGCGAGGTCGCGCCAGCCGCGGTCGAATTCGCCACGCGGCAACACCCGGTCGATCAGGCCGAGCCGTTGCGCCTCGGCGGCGTCCAGGACGGTTCCCGACCCCGCCAACATCAGCGCCCGGCCGCGGCCCACCAGCTTCCCCAGCCGCTCGGCGCCACCCCAGGCCGGCATGATCGCCAGCGACACCTGATTGAACCCGATCCGGATGTCGGCGGCCGCGATCCGGATGTCGGCGGCGACCGCGACCTCGGCGCCGCCGCCGAGCGCGTGCCCGTTCAGCGCGGCGATCACCGGGCCGGGGAAGCCCGCCAGCCGGTCACAGACCCCACGCATGCGCCAGGCCATCTCGGCGGCCTGTTCCTCGGTGCGCAGCTTGGCCAGCTCTTTGAGATCGCCACCGGAGACGAAGCTGCGATCACCCGCGCCGGTGAGCACCAGCGCCTTGACCTGCTCGGACTTCTCCGCCTTCTCGACCGCGTCCTCGAGCTGATCCATCGTCTCCGGAGCGATGGCGTTGCGCGCCTGCGGCCGGTTGATCGTGATGACGGCGAGCCCACCGTCCACCTCGAGCTCCACCATCTTGTTCTCCCTTGCGAAAATATGATTCTCTCTTCTCGAGAATCATATACTTACTTGCGACTCGGACAAGCGTAAGGAAGGGAGAATTCCATGCGCACAATCCCGGACGGGCTGGTCCGCAGGTACCACGAGCAGGGCTGGTGGACCTCGGAGACCATCGGCGATCTCCTGACCCGCGAACTCGCCGCCGCGCCGGACACCGAGTTCCACATCCACTCCGCGATCCGGCCGTGGAGCGGCACGTGCCGCGAGGCCGAGACCATCGCCCGCCGACTCGCCGCGGGACTGCGCAAGCGCGGCGTCGGCCCCGGCGACGTGGTGGCCTTCCAGCTGCCGAACTGGATGGAAGCGGCCGCGGTCTTCTGGGCCTCGGCGTTCCTCGGCGCGACCGTGGTGCCGATCGTGCACTTCTACGGCCGCAAGGAGGTCGGCTACATCCTCGGCGCCGTCGAACCGCGCGTATTCATCGGCACCGAACTGCTCGGCGACAACGGCATCGACGCGCTGCTCGACGCGGTCCCGGTGATCGCGATGGTCGGCGAGGACTTCGAGGAACTGCTCGAGCCGGAGCCGATGCCGGGCACGCTGCCCACCGACCCGGCCCATCCGGCGCTCATCGCGTTCACCTCGGGCACCACCAGCGACCCCAAGGGCGTGGTGCACAGCCATCAGACCCTCGGCCACGAGACCCGTCAGCTCGCCGGGATGTACCCCCGAGACCGCGGTCACCAGCTCACCGCCGCGCCGGTCGGCCACTTCATCGGAATGGTCAACGCCTTCCTGATCCCCGTGCTCGACCGCCTGCCGATCAACCTGACCGACGTCTGGGACCCCGCGCGGGTGCTCGCCCTGATGACCGGCCGCGGCCTCACCGTCGGCGGCGGTGTGTCCTACTACATGACAAGCCTCCTGGACCATCCGGACTACACCTCCGACCATCTGCCCTACCTGCGCTACGCCGGCCTGGGCGGCGCCGCGGTACCCGCCGCGGTGACCACCCGGCTGGCGCGCCTGGGCATCACGGTGTACCGCTCCTACGGCAGCACCGAGCACCCGTCGATCACCGGTTCGCACCCCACCGCCCCCGAGGACAAGCGCCTGTTCACCGACGGCGCACCGCTGCCCGGCGTGGAGATCCGGCTGGCCGACGACGGCGAAATCCTCAGTCGCGGACCGGATCTGTGCCTGGGCTACACCGACCCCGACCTCACCGCCCGCGCCTTCGACGACGAGGGCTGGTACCACACCGGCGACATCGGCGTGCTCGACTCCGACGGCTACCTCACCATCACCGACCGCAAGGCGGACCTGATCATCCGCGGCGGGGAGAACATCAGCGCGCTCGAGGTCGAGGAGATCCTGTTGCGCCTGCCCGGCGTGGCCGAGGCGGTGGCCGTCGCGGTGCCCGACGAACGGCTCGGTGAGCGCACCGCCGCCGTCGTCCGCATCCAGTCCGGCACGCCGGCGCCCGAGATGTCCACGCTGCGCGCGCATTTCGCCGAGGCGGGCGTGGCCAAGCAGAAATGGCCCGAGCAGCTGCACGTCGTCGACGACTTCCCACGCACCGCCAGCGGGAAAGTACAGAAGTTCGCCGTCCGGCGGTCTTTGGTCACCGATCACCCTCACCCCCACGAGAGCATTGCGGCTAGCCCGGAATGAGAATACGATTCTCTCAAACGAACAAGGAGGATTCCATGAGCGACTTCGGCTTGCCCTACCAGCTCTTCGACGCCGACAACCACCTGTACGAGACTCAGGACGCGTTGACGAAGTTCCTGCCGAAGCAGTACCAAGGCGTCATCCAGTACGTCGAGGTCAACGGACGCACCAAGATCGCCATCCGCGGCCAGATCAGCGAGTACATCCCCAACCCGACCTTCGACGTGGTCGCGCGCCCCGGCGCGATGGAGGACTACTTCAAGAACGGCAACCCCGAGGGCAAGAGCAGGCGCGAGATCTTCGGTGAGCCGATGCGCTCGATTCCGGCGTTCCGCGAACCGGGGCCGCGCCTCGAGCTGATGGACGAGCTCAAGATCCACCGCACCCTGATGTTCCCCACCCTGGCCAGCCTGGTCGAGGAACGGATGCGTGACGATCCGGAGATGATCCACATCGTCGTGCACGCCCTCAACGAATGGCTGTACGAGACCTGGGGCTTCAACTACGAGAACCGCATCTACACGGTGCCGGTGATCAGCCTGCCCATCCTGGACAAGGCGCTCGAGGAGTTGGAGTGGGTCGCCGAGCGCGGCGCGCGCGCCATCCTGGTGCGCCCGGCCCCGGTCCCCGGCTACGGCGGCTCGCGCTCGTTCGCCCTGCCGGAGTTCGATCCGTTCTGGGAGCGGGTCACCGAGCTCGACCTGCTGGTCACCATGCACTCCTCCGACAGCGGCTACGCCCGCTACACCTCCGATTGGGAGGGCGCCCGCGCGGAGATGCTGCCGTTCAAGACCAACACCTTCCGGATGGTCAGCGAGTGGCGAGCCATCGAGGACGCGGTCGCCTCCTGGGTCTGCCACGGCGCGTTGTTCCGCCACCCGAACCTCAAGATCGCCGTCATCGAGAACGGCGCGTCCTGGCTGCCGCCGCTGCTGAAGACTCTCGCCGACGTCTACAAGAAGGCGCCGGAAGGTTTCGGCGGCGACCCCGTCGAGGCGGTCAAGCGGATGATCCACGTCAGCCCGTTCTGGGAAGAGGATCTCGAGGCACTGGCCGACCTGATCGGCGTGGAGCGCGTGCTCTTCGGTTCGGACTACCCGCACCCGGAGGGCCTGGCCGAGCCGGCCCGCTACATCAACGAGATCAAGAACATGTCCCCCGAGGATCAGGCGCTGATCATGGGCGGCAATCTCGCGAGGTTGCTCGGACTGTGAGCTGGGAGACCATCCCGGAGATGGTCCTGTCCACCGCCGACCGCTTCGGTGACGCCGAAGCGGTCGTGGACGGGGATCTCCGGCTGAGCTACGTCGAACTGGTCGATCGGGTGCGCCGGGCCGCGGGCGCGTTCGCCGGGGCCGGGGTCGGCAAAGGCGACCGGGTCGCGATCTGGGCGCCGAATTCGGCCGAATGGATCATCGCCGCTTTCGGCCTGCTCACCGCGGGCGGCGTGCTCGTGCCGGTGAACAGCCGGTTCAAGCCGGCCGAGGCCGCCGACGTCATCACCCGCAGCCGGGCGAAGGCCGTGCTCGTTCAGCAGGGCTTCCTCGGGATGGACTACTCCGCGCCCGACGGTGTGCCGGTCTTCGACCTGAAGTCCGATTTCCTGTGGAGCGGAGAGCCTTTCGAACGCAGGGTCTCCGGCGAGGACATCGCCGACATCATCTTCACCTCCGGGACCACCGGCCGGTCCAAGGGCGTGATGATGAACCACCGGCAGTCCCTGCGGATGTACGCCGAGTGGTGCGATCTGGCCGATCTGCGCCGAGGCGACCGGTACCTGATCGTCAACCCGTTCTTCCACACCTTCGGCTACCGGGCCGGGTTGATCGCCTCGCTCATCCGCGGCGCGACCATCCTGCCGCTGCCGGTGTTCGACGTGGACCGGGTGCTGGAGCTGGTGGCGAAGGAGAAGATCACCATGCTGCCCGGCCCGCCCACGCTGTATCACTCGCTGCTCGAGGCAGGCCGGGGGCATGATCTGTCCTCCCTGCGGGCAGCGGTCACCGGAGCCGCCGACATCCCGGTGGAGCTGATCCGCCGGGTGCGCGAGGAACTCCCGTTCGAAACGATCATGACCGGCTACGGTCTCACCGAGGCGGGCACCGCCACGGCCTCCCGTCCCGGCGACACCTTCGAACAGATCGCGACAACGGTCGGCACCCCCTGCGACGGACTCGAGGTGCGCATCGCCGAGGACGGCGAGGTCCTGGTCCGCGGATACAGCGTCATGCAGGGCTATCTCGACGACCCGGAGGCCACCGCCGCCGCGATCGATCCCGACGGCTGGCTGCACACCGGGGACCTGGGTGAACTCGACCCGGAAGGGCGGCTGCGCATTCTCGGCCGCAAGAAGGACATGTTCATCGTCGGCGGCTTCAACGCCTACCCCGCCGAGATCGAGGGCTTCCTGCTCGAGCATCCGGCAGTGGAGCAAGTCGCGGTCATCGGCGTGCCCGACGAACGGCTCGGCCAGGTCGGGCGAGCGTACGTGGTCGCGAATACACCGGTGCGCGAGGAAGATCTCCTGGCCTGGGCCAAGGAACGGATGGCCGGATTCAAGGTGCCGCGCTCGGTGCGGTTCCTGGACCGGCTACCGCTCAATGCCACCGGCAAGGTGCAGAAGGATCAGCTGCCCGTGTGACGGTCCGCGGCCACGTCGCCGGTCGCGGAACACGGTCTTCTGCCACACAAGCGAGCATCTCGCGGACTGCGAGCACGCCGAGGCCGCCGAAGTCACTGTCACCCCGCGCACCGGGACCGCGAGCCTCCGCGTCATATGTTCGAGCTCATATGTTCGAGCTCATATGTTCGACGTCATATGTTCGACAACAGCCCCGCCGTCTACGCGGAAACGCCTACGCCGGAGCCGAACCCCATGGCCGTACTGCGCAGCGGAGAGCCGGGCCCGCCGTCCGCGGCGATCACGCTGCCGGTGACGGCGCCGCTGTCGGGCCCGGCGAGGAAGGCCAGCACCGACGCGACCTCGGCGGGGTCGAGCACTCGGCCCGCGCGCGGCAACCCGCGACGGTCACCGCCGGATTCCCGGTAGAGGCGGGCACTTTCGGTGAGGATGGTGGTCGCGGTGGCGCCCGGGCCGACCGCGTTCGCCGTGACGCCGGTGCCGCCGAGTTCGGCGGCCAGCGCCCGCACCATGCCGACGATGCCCGCGTTGGCCGCGCAATAGGCGGCCAGCATGGGCACGCCCTCGGTGGCCGCGGCGGAAGACACGGCCAGGAAGCGGCCCGACCGAGGGGCCGGGCGCGCGAGCAGGGCGGGAATCGCGGCACGGGCGAGATTCGAGACGCCGCCCAGGCAGATATCCAAGACGGCGCGTTCCTGTTCGGCCGGCATCTCCCACAACGGCATCCCACCCGCGATGACCCCGGCCGCCGACACGGCGGCGTCGAGCCCGCCCCAGGTATCGACAGCGAACTCCACCGCTTCGCGCACCACGTCCGCGTCGCGCACGTCGGCGATGAAGGACCTGACCGCGCCACGCCGATTCACCAGTCCGCCCGCGCGCGCGGCGACTTCGGTGAGGTCGGCGGGGCTGGCCATCGGGTAGCGCAGTACCGGCTCGTCGGCGACGCAGTCGACCGCGAGTACCGACCAGCCGCGCGAGGCGAGACCGAGTACCGTCGCCGCCCCGATGCCCCGCGCCGCCCCCGTCACCAGGGCCACTCTGCGCTGTTCGCCCGCGCAGACCGGCATTCTCGCTCGCGTCATCGTCCCGGGCCTTCCAGAATCGTCACAGCGGCCACCGCCGTCGGCCCACCGAGATTGTGCGCCAGGCCGACCCGGGCGCCGTCCACCTGGTTGCACGCGTGCCCGCGCAACTGCTCGAACAGTTCCACGCACTGCGCCACCCCGGTCGCCCCCGGCGGATGCCCCTTGCTCTTGAGTCCGCCGCTCGGGTTCACCGGCAGCGCGCCGCCCACCGACGTCGCCCCGGTCTCGACCAGTTTGCGGGCTTCGAATCTGTCGGCGAAGCCCAGATCCTCGTAACTCATCAGCTCGATGCCGGTGAAGAAGTCGTGCACCTCGGCGACGTCGATGTCCGAGGGCCGCAGGCCCGCCATGCCGAACGCGCGCCGAGCGGCGCGCACGGTCGCGGGAAAACTCGTCATGTCCCGCTTGTGCTGGTACATGACCGAATCCAGACCCAGACCGACGCCGCGAACCCACACCGGCCGATCGGTGTAGCGATCCACCACATCCTCGGCCACCAGGATCAGCGCCGCCGCCCCGTCGCTCTGCGGCACGCAGTCGTAGACCCCGAACGGGTCGGCCACCACGGGCGCGGACACGGCCTGCTCCAGGGTGATCTCGAACCGCAGCCTGGCCTTGGGGTTGCGCGCCCCGTGCCGATGGTTCTTCACCGCCACCATCGCGAGATGCTCACGGGTGGCATGGGATTCGTAGAGGTAGCGGTTGACGTGCAGGGCGAAGCCGGCGGGCGCGAACATCCCCAGCTGTACGTCCCAGGTCTTGTCGCGGTTCAGCGACTCCCACTCCCCCAGCAGATCGCGCTGCGCGGTCTCGCGCAGCTTGTCCGCGCCGATCACCAGGGCCACGTCGACCGCGCCCGAAGCGATGGCGAACAGCGCGTTGCGCACCGCGTCGTTCCCTGTCGCACAGGAGTTCTCGATATGGGTCACCGGCAACTCGGGCAGGCCGAGGGCGTCGGCGAGCACCCCGGCCGGGAAGCCGTCGGTGGTCCCCATCGCGCCGAACCAGGCGGCTTCCAGATCGGCGAGCCGGAAGCCTTTGTCCACCGAGGCCGCGCAGTCGGCGAACGCCATCGGCAGCAGATCCTTGATCCCCAGGGCGAAATGCTCGGCGAACGGGGTCATCCCCGCGCCGACGACTGCCACACGTCTCATGATGCCTCCGTCTCCGGTTCGAACGCGTATCCGTAGTCGGGCACCCCGGAGCGCACCGCCACCCTTCGCAACACCATCCGGCCCCGGTCGCCGATGCCCACCGTCCCCGGATCGGCGCCGGTGACGCGCGCCAGCGCCCGCACACCGACATCGTCGAGTTCGACGAGCACCAGCGAATAGGGAGTCTGCAAGCCGGGCACCGGGATTCGCACCGTCGTCGTCGTGTACACGGTGCCGGTGCGCGGCAGCGGCACCAGCGTGTAGCCGGTGCTCAGCGTGCCGTCCTCGGCGAGGCGATAGCGCGGCGGGAAGTCCAGTTCCTCGTGGCCTTCATGCCTGCCCGCCTCCCAGCGGACCTTGGCCTCGAAGGCGCGGTCGTAGGCGGCCAGCGAGATCGGCAGATCGGCGGCGGGCAGGAAATCGCCCTCGGGCAGCGGACGCGCGGGCGGTTCGACGCGACGCACGTCGACCGGTCCCGGCGCCACCGAGATTCCGGACAGGTTCGCCTGTTCCACACCCACCAGCAGCCCCGCCGCGCCCCAATCCGACATCGCCGCCAGCGCGAACAGTCCCGCGCTCGCCCCCAGCGTGGGCAGCCGCGGCGGATCGTCGCGACACAAGCCGGCCGCCTGTTTCATGTCCACTCCCGCCACCGCGACCGGGGTGTCCACCCAGGCCGCCGACAGCGAGGCGACCAGTCCGCGTTCGCGCAGCAGCCGTGGATCGCCGTAGTCGTGCACCGCGCCGACCGCGTTGCGAGTCCGCACCGGCAGACTGCGCGTGACCCGCGCGGCTGTCCGCACCTGCAACCCACCGTGCTCGCTGACATACGCCGCCGCCGCGCCCGCCGGGTCGGTGTCGACACCGATCACCAAGGTGCGCGGCCGCGCCGAACTGAGGGCGTCGAGCGCGGCGGGCGCACCGCCGAGCCGTTCGATCACCTCCAGTTCGGGATCCAGCCCCAGTCCGGCGAGCAGGACCGCGGCGTTGCTGCTTTCCATCAGCGGCAGATCCCGGCTGACCAGCACCACCCGCTCGACCGGCTCACCGGCCGCCACCGCCGACCGGCCCGCCTGGACCGCGAGGGTGACCGCGTCCTCGTCGTCGCCGAGCACCCGGCTGCGCGCACTGCCCCAGCACGGCAGATAGGTCCCCATCGAGATCACGCACGGCATGGCCGCCTCCTGTCCTCTTCGGTGCGGCTCAGCCGACGACTTCGGCGAGCGTCTTGGACTCCAGGAACTCCTCGAGTCCCGCCCGGCCCATCTCCCGGCCGATGCCGGACTGCTTGTAGCCGCCGAACGGCGCGTCGGGATGGAAGTAGTTGCCGCCGTTGATGCTGAACGTGCCGGTGCGGATGCGGCGCGCGACCGAGCGGGCGCGTTCGGCATCGGCGCCGAACACCCCGCCGGAGAGGCCGTAGATCGAGTTGTTCGCGATGCGCACCGCGTCGTCGACGTCGTCGTAGGGGATCATCGCCAGCACCGGCCCGAAGACCTCTTCCTGCGCGATCTCGCTGTCGGGATCGACATTCGCCAGCAGTGTCGGGGTGTAGAAGAAGCCCGGATCGACCTTCTCGCCACCGGTGACCAGCGTCGCGCCCTCGGCCACCGCCCGGCGCACCAGCGCGTCGACCTTGTCGCGCTGCCGCTCGCTGATCAGCGGGCCCATGTAGGTCTTGGGATCGCCCGGATCGCCGTAGGACACGTGCGCGAAGTTGGCCGCGACCAATTGCGCGATCTCGTCGTGATCGGCGCGCGGCACCAGCAGCCGGGTGGTGAGCGCGCAGCCCTGCCCGGCGTGGGTGACGACGCTGAACGCGGCGAACTGCGCGGCGGTCCGGTAGTCGGCGTCGTCGAGCAGGATCAGCGCGGACTTGCCGCCGAGCTCGAGGAATACCTTTTTCAGTGTCTGCCCGGCCGCGGCCATGATCTGTTTGCCGACCGGCGTGGAGCCGGTGAACGACACGACGTCGACGTCGGGATGGGTGGTCATCCGCTTGCCGACCTCCACGTCGGAGGAGGCCAGCACATTGACCACGCCCGCGGGAATATCGGTGTGCTCGGCGATGATCTCCCCGAGCGCCAGCGTCGACAGCGGGGTGTCGGGCGCGCCCTTGAGCACCACCGTGCAGCCGGCCGCCAGCGCCGGTGCCAGCTTCGCCAGCGCCAGCTGATGCGGATAGTTGTAGGCCGAGATCGCCGCGACCACGCCCGCGGCTTCCTTCTCCACCCACCGCTGATGCTTCTGCCCGCGGATCTCCACCGGGCCCAGATCCTCGCTCCACTCGTAGCCGTCGAGCAACTCCGCGTAGTACCGCACGATCTCGAACGGGGTCTCCAATTGGTTGCCGTGGGTGAGGATTCGCGTCGCGCCGACCTCGGCGATGGTGAGCTCACGCAGCTCCTCCACGTGATCGCGCAAGGCCTGGTAGAGCTGGCGCAGGCAGCGAGCGCGCAGTTCGTGATCACGCGGCCAATCCGTGGCGTCGAACGCGCGCCGGGCCGCGGCGACAGCGGAATCGACCTCGGCGACACCGGCTTCCGGCGCGTATCCGTACACCTCGCCGGTGGCGGGGTTGAGCGAGGCCAGCGTGTCACCGGTCTCGACCCTCCTGCCGTCGATCAGCAGTCGCCGTGTCACCGCTGCCGCCTGTTCCTGCGTCGACATCCCGTCTCCCTCATCTCGGAAAGAACATTCTCCGTTTTGGAGAATGATACCTTTACGCAGGGTACCGGGCATCGTCAATTCCGAATCCATCGATTCGCCGACCGCCTCGCCCTCCTCATCTCTTGCATCCTGCAATCGTTCGAGAGTACGGTTCTCTCATTCCGCAAATATTGTTCTTGCGAGCGACGCGGCCGGGCTGCCTTCGGCCGGAGAGGGGAACACCCGCCGTGAAAACCGCACTGGTCACCGGAGGCGCGTCCGGCATCGGACTCGGCATCGCCCAGCGTCTACGCAGCGACGGATTCCACGTCGCCACCGTGGATCTCGTACCACCGGCCGACGACGATCTCGCCTTCCAGGCCGACGTCTCCGACCCCGACCAGGTCGCCGCCGCGCTCGAGTCGGTACGCGCCGCGCTCGGCCCGGTCACCGTCCTGGTCAACGCCGCCGGAGTCGACGGCTTCAAACGCTTCGCGAACATCGACTACGCCGAGTGGCGACGGGTCATCGACGTCAATCTCGACGGCGTGTTCCACACCATTCAGGCGGTGCTGCCGGACATGCTGGCCGCGGAGTGGGGCCGCATCGTCAATATCTCCTCGTCGAGCACGCACTCCGGTCAGCCGTTCATGTCGCATTACGTGGCGGCCAAGTCGGCGGTCAACGGGCTCACCAAATCGCTTGCCTTGGAGCTCGGCCCGTCGGGCATCACCGTCAACGCGGTGCCGCCGGGGTTCATCGACACCCCGATGTTGCGCCGCTCCGAGCAGGCCCGCAAGCTCGGCGGCACGGTCGAGGACCACATCCAGCGCACCCCGGTGCGCCGCATCGGCAGGCCCGAGGACATCGCCGCCGCGTGCGCGTTCCTGATCTCCGAGGAGGCCGGCTACATCACCGGCCAGATCCTCGGCGTCAACGGCGGCCGCAACACCTGACCCGGCCCTCGCCGCCCGAAGTCCGTCCCGCAGAGGAGCCAATGTGAAGGTTCATGTCGACCAGAGCCGGTGCCAGGGTCACACCCTGTGCGCGATGATCGCCCCCGAGTTGTTCGAGCTCAGCGATATCGACGGGCACTCGACCCCGGTGCGCGAGGATGTCCCCGACGATCAGCGCGAGCAGGCGCGTGAGGCCGCGCACTCCTGCCCCGAACGCGCCATCACCATCACCGAGTAGGGGTTGCCCGATGTCCCGTGCCGAGGACCCGGCACCGCCCGGCAGGCCGCTGCCGCAGCTGTCCCTGGACACCGAGTTCTTCTGGACCTCCGGTGCCGACGGAAAGTTGCGCGTCCAGTGCTGCCGTTCGTGCGATGCGCTGATCCACCCGCCGCAGCCGATCTGCCGGTACTGCCGTGGCCACGACCTCGGCGTCCGGGTGGTCTCGGGCGAGGCGACGCTGGCCGGCTTCACCGTCAACCACCGCTTCGCGCTGCCCGGCCTACCGCCGCCGTATGTGGTCGCGCAGGCGGC
Organism: Nocardia shimofusensis NBRC 100134; assembly: GCF_001613125.1. Lineage (GTDB taxonomy): Bacteria > Actinomycetota > Actinomycetes > Mycobacteriales > Mycobacteriaceae > Nocardia > Nocardia shimofusensis. Next base: position 11,224 of record NZ_BDBT01000037.1, on the reverse strand, counting down.
GCTGGTGGAAGATCCGCGAGTCCGGTTGACCACCAATATCGTCGACGCCGATCCCGGCACGCTCGTGCTGGGAATGCGGCTCGAGGTCGTCTTCCGGCAGGAAAGCGACGTCTGGCTACCGCTGTTCCGGCCGACCGCCGAGCAGCCCGAGACCGCGGCGCTGCCGATCGACGAGATCGCTCCCGAGCGCTTCGGTGAGTACGTGCGTCCGATGGTGCGGCAGAAGAAGTTCGAGGACGATGTCGCGCTCACCGGCATCGGCATGTCCCGGCTCGGCCGCAGGCTCATGGTTCCGCCGTTGGCACTCACAGTGGAGGCGTGCGAACGCGCTGTCGCCGATGCCGGATTGACGATGAGCGAGATCGACGGCCTGTCGTCCTACCCCGGCGGCGGCAATCTCGGCGGCTTCGGCGAGGGCGGCGTCGGCGCACTCGAAGCGGCCCTCGGCGTGCGCCCCACCTGGTACAACGGCGGCATCGAGACCTTCGGTCCCGGCGGTTCGGTCATCGCCGCCATGCTGGCCGTCTCGGCCGGATTGGCCCGCCACGTCCTGTGTTTCCGCACCCTGTGGGAATCGACGTTCGCGGAGATGACGAAGTCCGGGCGCATCACGCCCTCCGGCGGCCGCACCACCAACTGGATGCACCCGTTCGGCGCGACCTCGGCCGCACACACCCTGGCCCAGAACGCGCAACGGCACTTCCACCGCTACGGCACCACCCGCGAGACGCTCGGCTGGATCGCGTTGAACCAGCGCGCCAACGCGGCCGCGAATCCGACCGCGATCTATCGCGACCCGATGACCATGCAGGACTATCTCGACGCGCGCCCGATCACCACTCCCTTCGGGCTCTACGACTGTGACGTCCCCTGCGACGGCGCGATCGCGGTGATCGTCTCCGCCGTCGACGCCGCGGCGGATCTGGCCCGGCCGCCGATCCTCGTCGAGGCCGCGGGCACGCAGATCATCGAGCGCATCGAGTGGGACCAGAGCACACTGACCCACGAACCCCAGGTTCTCGGCCCCGCCGCGCACCTGTGGTCGCGCACCACCATGCGCCCCGAGGACGTCGACGTCGCCGAACTCTACGACGGGTTCACCTTCAACTGCCTGTCCTGGATCGAGGCGCTCGGCTTCTGCAAGATCGGCGAGGCCAAGGATTTCCTCGACGGCGGCCGCAATATCTCCCGCGACGGAATGATTCCGATCAACACCCACGGCGGGCAGCTCTCCCACGGCCGCACGCACGGCATGGGCCTGCTCCACGAGGCCGTCGCGCAGCTGCGCGGCGCGGCGGGTGAGCGGCAGGTCGCCGATGCCCGGGTCGCGGTCGTCTCCAGCGGCGGTCTCACCCCGGGCGGCGCACTGCTGCTGCGCACCGCTTCCTGACCGTCCCGACACGATGGGCTCGCCATGACACTCTCCGATTCCGACCTCTCCGATACAGGCATCACCGATACAGGCCGCACCGATACAGGCATCACCGATACAGGCCGCACCGATGCGGATCTGGCCGATGCCGGTCGAACCCGATTCGCCGACGACCCGGTCCCGGTGATCGCCGATGTCGACGGCGTCCCGGTCTCCGGTCTGCTCGCCGAAGTACCGCACCCGCGCGCCGTGCTGGTCGCCCTGCACGGCGGAGCCACCAGCGCCGCCTATTTCGACTGCCCCGGCCACCCGGAGCTGTCGCTGATGCGCACGGCGTCACGACTCGGTTTCACCGTGCTCGCCCTGGACCGTCCCGGCTACGGCGCCTCGGCTCCGTTCGCCGACGAACTCGCCCCCGCCCCGCGCCGGATCGACCTGATCTACGCGGCGATCGAGCAGACACTCGCCGACCGCCCGCGTGGTGCGGGCGTCTTCCTGCTCGCCCATTCCGCCGGTTGCGAATCGGCGCTTCGGATGGCCGCCGACGAACGTGGCGCCGGACTCCTGGGACTGGAACTCGCCGGCACCGGCAGGCTGCATCAACCCGTCGCGCAGGACGTGCTGTGGGACGACAAGGGCCCGCGCCCGTCGGCCTACGGCATCGGCAAACTGCTGTGGCACCCGAAGCGGCTGTACTCGGAATCGGTGGTGGGCGGCGCGAGCATCGCCGCGCCCGGCCCCCGTACCGAGGCTGTCGCGGTGAAGGATTGGGCCGGACAGGAATTCCCCGGACTGGCCGGACAGGTGCGGATTCCGGTGCGTTTCACCGTCGGCGACCACGAACGCGTATGGCGCAACGACGCGGACGAACTCACCGAGGTCGGGTCACTGTTCTCCGCCTCGCCGCGGGTGGTGCTCAACGTCCAGCCCAATACCGGCCACAACATCAGCGTGGGACACACCGCGACTGCCTACCATCTGAAGCTGCTGTCGTTCGTCGAGGAATGCGTGGTCGCCGACGCCACCGGCGAATTCTCCGGTCCGGCGACACAATTCGACGGCAGCGCGGTGGCGCGGCCGGGAAGGGCCGACGATGGAAGCCATTGATCTCGCACTCGCACTGCTTCGCCTCGTCATCGGCGTGATTATGATCGCGCACGGCGTCAACCACTGGATCGGCGGCGGCAAGATCCCCGGCACCGCCCGCTGGTTCGCCGGCCTCGGCCTGCGCAACGGCATCCTGCAGGCGTGGTTGAGCGTGATCACCGAGATCGGCGCGGGGGCGCTGCTCATCCTGGGTCTGCTCACCCCCTTCGCCGCGGCCGCGATCATCTCGGTGATGCTGGTGGCCGGCCTCCTCGCACATCGCAAGAACGGATTCTTCGTCTTCCGTGAGGGTTACGAATACGTTCTGACGCTGGCCGTGGCCTGCCTCGCGCTCGGCCTCACCGGCCCCGGCGAACTCTCCGTGGATCACGCCGCGGGCATCGTGATCGACAGCTGGGCGGGCGGTGCGATCGCCCTCGGCGTCGGCGTGCTGGGCACCGCGGCGCTGCTCGCGGCCTTCTACCGGCCCCAGCCCGCCCCCGCCCCCGCCCCGGAAAAGGCCGGAGAGGTGTCGTGATGCGCGTCGGATTCATCGGATTGGGCAGCCAGGGCGGGCCCATGGCGCGGCGCATCATCGAGGCCGGTCACCCGACCACTCTGTGGGCTCGACGCCCCGCGAGTCTCGAGCCTTTCGCCGGGACCGGCGCGGACTTCGCCGAAACCCCCGCCGAACTGGCCGCCCGATCCGATCTGGTCTGCCTCTGCGTGGTCGGCGACGACGACGTGCGCCAGGTCCTGTCCGGCCCCGAGGGCGTGCTCGCCGGGCTCGCGCCGGGCTCGATCGTCGCCGTGCACGCCACCGTGCACCCCGACACCTGCCGCGAACTCGCGGAAACCACCGCGGCCCAGGGCAGCACGCTCATCGACGCCCCGGTCAGCGGCGGCGGCATGGGTGCCGCGGCAGGCACACTGCTGGTCATGGTCGGTGGTCCCGCCGAAGCGGTCGAGCGGGCCCGCCCGGTCTTCGACAGCTACGCCGACCCCGTCGTCCATCTCGGCGACGTCGGCGCGGGCCAGACCGCCAAGCTGCTGAACAACCTGCTGTTCACCGCGAACCTCGCCACCTCCCGAGCCACCCTCGCCCTCGGCGAGCAGCTCGGCATCGGCCCGGACCGCCTCGGTGAGGTCATCAGCCACGGCACCGCGAACAGCTTCGCCCTCGGCCGCGTGGTCTCCGGCGGTGGCACTCTCGACCGCCTGGCCGCCCACGCGGGCACCCTGCTGCGCAAAGACGTCGGCCTGATCGCCGAACTCGCCGAGAAGGCGGGCACCGACCCCGGCGTCGTGCTGCGCACCGCCGACGCCACCCTCGCCATGATGAACCACCCCCGCTGAGCCGGTCCGGGCCGACGCGCCGGCTCCCCGTCGCAGTCTCGGCCGGGCCCGTTCGTCCGAAGGAGCAGTTATGCGTATCGGTTTCGTCGGCGCGGGCCGGATGGGCCGGCCCATGGTCGCCCGACTGCTCTCGGCGGGCCACGACGTCGATGTCCTCGCCCGCTCCGGGCAGACCCGCGCGGCCCTCGCCGACCTCGGCGCGACCCCCGTCGACGACCTCGCCACCGTCGCCCGGCAGGCCGAAGCCGTCGTTGTCTGTGTCTTCACCGACGACCAGGTTCGCGAAGTCTGCCTCGACGGCCCGCTGCTGAGCACCTTGAAATCCGGGGCGGTACTGATCGTGCACACCACCGGTAGCCCGGGTACCGCGACCGCCCTCGCCGACGCCGCACCCCCCGGGGTCCACATCGTCGACGCACCCGTCAGCGGCGGCCCGCACAATATCGCCGCAGGTGAGCTCACGGTCATGATCGGCGGCGACGACCACGCCGTCGCCCTCGCCAGGCCCGTCGTGTCGGCCTACGGCGACCCGCTGGTCCACGTCGGCCCACTCGGCTCCGGCCAGCGCGTCAAACTCGTCAACAACGCCCTGTTCACCGCCCAGATCGGCTTGGTCGCCGAGGCCGTGCGACTCGCCGGGGCGCTCGGGGTCACCGAAGACGCGTTGTTGTCGGCGCTTCCGCACACCAGCGGTGGCGGACGAGCCGTGGCCGGTATCGCCGCCAAGGGGTCGGTCGCCGAGTTCCACTCCTCGGTAGGCGAATTCGTCCGCAAGGACATCGCTGTGGCGCGCGCCCTCGCCGCCGAGCTCGGGGTGGACCTGGGTCTGCTCGATGCCGCCATCGACGCGGGAGCGCACACGGCCACCACGACCGGCTCCGGCTGAGCGGACACGTCCGGCACGGGAACGGGTGCGCAACCACGGGCGAGCGATTCCGCACCCGCCACGCCGACCAGTGACGCGGCGACGGCGGGACGCACAGGAACAAGCGGGGGTGCGCCACGTTCCACGGTGGCGCGGAATCCTTCGAGCACCGCGACCGTTCCCTCGGCCATCCGATCGATCGGTTCGTCGTCAACGAGGTAAGCAGACGGCACCCGGATCTCCTCGGACGTCCGCCCGTCCGCCTGGGCCCACCCTTCCTTGCGCACCCGCACCGACCACGCCTGTTCGCCTGCGGCACGGAGTGATTCGGCCATGCCGTGGGCGCCGCGCACAGAGATCCAGCTCCAGTGGCTGCCGGTCTCGCCGGTGAGGAAGCCGTGGCGGGTCAGGGCGAGGGCGCCGTCGGAGAGCCGGATCGCCAGCACCACGGCGGCCGCACGGTCGGCGCCGGAACCGACCGGGAAGGCGCTGACCTCCACCGGCCACGCGCCGCCGAGGGCCGGCAGCGGCGAGACGGTGTGCGTGCAGTAGGCGGTCGGCGCGATGCGGCCACGCCAGTGCGCCGGATCGCCGATGAGCTCGGCGGTGTCCTGGGGCGAGAGACTGTGCAGGTAGCCGGCTTCCAGCAACGCGAGAGCGCCCAGCTCCCCCGAATCCGCCGATTCCCGGAGCAGCCGAGTGTGTGGATCGATCCGACTCACTTCACTTCGATCGCCCGCTCCGGGCACGCCCCGATCGCCTCGTCCACCACCTTCTCCAACTGCTCGGGAACCTCCCCCACGAGCACCTCGGCATACCCATCGTCGTTGATGTCGAAGACCTGCGGGCACAGGGTGACGCACACCCCGTGCCCCCGGCACCGATCCGCGTCCACGGTCACCTTCATGCGCCCGCCTCCTCTACCACATCGAATTCCAGGTGCAGCTTGGTCAGCCCGCGCAGGATGAACGTGGGCAGATAAGTGAAGTCGCGAGCGTCGGCGGGACCGTGCACCGACTCGTCGATACGGATGTCGCTGGTACGGGCCAGCAAGCGTTCGAGGGCGACGCGGGCTTCGGCCCGTGCCAGCGGCGCACCGGGGCAGGTGTGCGGGCCGCGGCCGAACGAGATGTGCGAGCGGGCATTCGAGCGCGCCGCGTCGAATTCGGATGGCTCGGTGAAGCGGCGCGGATCGCGATTGGCGGCGCCGTTGACGACCATGAGGACGCTGCCCTGCGCCACCGGCACCCCGCCGACGGTGGTGTCCACCTTCGCCAACCGGAAGTCTCCCTTCACCGGGCTTTCCGCGCGCAGCGACTCCTCGATGAAGTTCTGGATCCGGCTGGTGTCCGCCCGCAGGTAGGCCTGCAGTTCGGGGTCCTCGGCGAGCTTGCGGAAGGCCGAGCCGAGCAGCCGCACGGTGGTCTCCTGGCCGGCGGAGAACAGGTTGGCCGCCACCCGGACCACGTCGAGCACCTCCGGCTCCGAACCGTCGGGGAAGGTCGCGACCGCCATGCTGGTCAGCACGTCCTCGCGCGGCTCGCGGCGGCGCTCCTCGATGTAGCGGGAGAACTTGCCGTAGAGGAATTCGATCGGGTTGTGCTGCATGTCTTCACCCTCGGTGCTGCCCACGCTGCTGTTCGCGCGGTGCTCACGCTGCAGGGCGTGCAGGAACTCCTCCTGGTCCTCCGGCGGCACGCCGAGCAGGTCGGCGATCACGTAGAGGGTGAAGGGTCCGGCGAAGTCGCGGACCAGATCGCCCTTGCCCGCGGCGAGGTAGTCGTCGAGGACGCGGTCGGCGATCGACCACATCGCCTCTTCGTTCTCCTTGAGCCGCTTCGGGGTGATCAGTCGCATGAGCAGGGCGCGGTGCGCGGTGTGGGTCGGCGGGTCGAGGGTGGGCAACTGATCGCTCATCGGCAGTTTGTCGCGATGCTCGGCGATGAGCTCGTCGACATTGTCGACGCCGGCCAGCGGGACCGGGAAGCCGGGGAACGGCCCGGTCACCGAGATGCACGAGGAGAACCGCTCGACGTCGTTGTAGACCTCGAGGGCTTCCTCGTACCCGGTCACCATCACTACGTCGTGATGGTTCTCCCGCTGCACCGGGCACTGTTCACGCAACGAGTCGAAGTACGGATATGGATCGGCGACCAGCTCCTGCCCGAGGAAGAAGTCCAGATCCTGAAAGTTGTTCGCCACTCGAGGGTCCCTTCGACATTCTCCGGCTCACCGGCCCGGCTATCGGTTTCTGGCCGGTAGACTTTCATAGTTGAGAATATGACTCTCATCTGTGAGTATGAGATTTCCACACCGCCGCCCGCGCGTCAACTCCGGAAGGCTGTTCCATGACCCTCGATCTCACTTCCGAGCAGCGGTTGTTCCGCGACACCACCCGCGAGTTCCTCGCCGGGACAGTCCCTGTCGAGAACGTCCGCGCGCTCGCCGACACCGAGGCCGGTTTCGATCCCGCGTGGTGGCGCCGGGCCGCCGAACTCGGCTGGACCGCACCGCTCGCGCCGGAGGCCCTCGGCGGCGGCAGCGTTTCCGGCCACCCGCTGACCGATCTCACGCTGGTCGCCGAGCAGCTCGGCGCCGCCTGCTCCCCCGGCCCGTTCATCACCACGAGCGCGGCCCTGTCCGGGCTGGCCTCGGCGGCCGACCGGTGCGCGGAGACCATCGGCGCGATCGTGTCCGGCGAAGCCATCGTCTCCTGGGCGCTCTACGAACCGGGGCGGGGACTCGACGTTCTCACCGGTTGCGGCTCGGCCGCCGACGTGCCGCTGACCGGAACCATCGCCGCACCCCACCCCGGCGGCTACCGGCTCACCGGCGTGAAGGATCGCGTCGAAGCCGCCGGTCAGGCCGATCTCTTTCTGGTCAGCGCGCTCGGCGCGGAGGGCCCCGTCCAGCTGCTCGTCCCCGCCGACGCCGCCGGGGTCACCGTCTCCCCCGGCTGGACCCTCGATCTCGTCCGCCGCACCGGCCAGGTGAGCTTCGACGACGTCCTGCTGCCCGAAGACGCCGTCGTGCACGTCGGCGACGAGGCGGCGGCCGCCGTCCGGACGCAGCTGCGCACCGCCGCCGTCCTCACTGCCGCCGAGAGCGTCGGCGCCACCGATCGCGCCCTCACCGCCACCCTCGCCTGGCTGCTCGACCGCTATACCTTCGGCCGCCCCCTCGCCTCCTATCAGGCCCTCAAGCACCGGATGGCCGACAACAAGACCTGGCTGGAAGCCTCCCGCGCCACCACCTACGCCGCGGCCGAGCTGATCGACGCCGCCGCCCCGGGCGCCGCCGAGGCGGTGAGCATCGCGAAATCCTATGTGGGCGCGAAGACTCCGGTGATCGTGCAGGACTGCGTGCAGTTGCACGGCGGCATCGGCGTCACCTGGGAACACGACCTGCACCTGTTTCTGCGCCGGGTCACCCTCGGCCGCGCGCTGTACGGCACCCCCGAGGAGCACCGCCGTCACATCACCGACCTCATCGACCGCGCCGCCGCTTGACCTGCGTCCGACACCCCGGAGGACAACCCCCATGACCACCGCCCTCGAGCCCGTCGAAGAGTTCCGCGCCCGCGCCCGGATCTGGCTCCGCGAGAACCTCCCGCCCGCCCCCGCCGACGCGGGCAGAACCGACACCGAAGAAGCCTGGGACCGTGCCCGCCATCTGCAGCGTATTCTGCACGACGGCGGTTTCGCCGGGATCTGCTTTCCGAAAACCTACGGCGGCCTCGGCCTCACGCCTGCCCATCAGGCCGCCTTCACCGAGGAATCCCTGCCCTACGAGATGCCGGTGATCCTCAACGTCCCCACCTTGGCGATCTGCGCGGCGACCCTGCTCGACATCGGCACCGAGGAACAGAAGCTCGCCCACCTGCCCGAAGTGCTGCGCGGCGCGCACATCATGGTGCAGTTCCTCTCCGAACCCAACGGCGGCTCCGACCTGGCCGGTCTCACCACCCGCGCCGAACGCGACGGCGACCGCTGGATTCTCAACGGCTCCAAGATCTGGAGCTCCGGCGCGTACGCCGCCGACTACGGCCTGTGCCTGGCCAGGACGAACTGGGACGTGCCCAAGCATCGCGGTCTGACCCTGTTCCTGGTTCCCGTGCATGCCGAGGGCGTCACGGTCCAGCGGATCAAACAGGTCACCGGCTCCACCGAGTTCTGCCAAGAGTTCTTCGACGATGTCGCCCTGTCCGCGGAGGCCGTCGTCGGCGCGGTGGACGGCGGCTGGGAAGCCGCCTCCCGCTTGCTGTTCCACGAACGCGCCGCACTCGGCGGGACCTCGCCGTTCACCAGTGGCGCCCGCCCCCACCTGGGCGGCGAAGTCGACCGACTGATGACCTTGGCCCGAGCGGGCGGGCATTGGCAGGACCCCCGCACCCGCGAGGACATCGGCGAGGCCAGGGCCATGAACGTGGTCCGCGACCAGCTCATCGCCCATGTCTCCGCCGCCATCGGCCAGGGCGCGTTACCCCCGTCCGCCGGTGCGATCACCCGCCTGTTCACCGCCGAGAACGCCTGGCTGCAGACCGATATGGCGGTGCGCATCGCCGGCTCGACCGCCGCGACCCATCACCCCGGCGACGCCGTCGACACCGCCGAGATCGGCACCGACTACCTGTTCCGCGCGGCATGGAGCCTGGCGGGCGGCAGCACCGAGATGGCGCGCAATGTCATCAGCGAACGGGTGCTCGGCATGCCGCGCGAGCACGCGAACGACAAGGACGTGCCGTTCAACCAGGTGCCGCGCGGGCGCTCCGCCTCGGCCCGGTGATCGGATGCCGATGACCGGCGAACCGGACCTGCTCATCCGCAGGCACGAGGCGGTGAGCATCGTCGTGCTCAACCGCCCGCGAGCGCGCAACGCGCTCACCGTGCCGATGATCCACGGGATCGGCGCCGCCGCCGTGGCCGCCGAAGCCGATCCCGGAATCCGGGCACTGCTGCTCACCGGCGCAGGCGACCAGGCGTTCAGTTCCGGAATGGATCTGCGTGCCTTCACATCCGGTGAGCCCTTCGACGAAGACCACCCGGCGGCCGCCGCCTACCTGCGCCTGTCCCGCGGGGAACTCCGGATCCCCGTCGTCGCCGCGGCCAACGGACCCGCTCTCGGCGGCGGCTTCGAACTGCTGCTCGGCGGTGACATCCTCGTCGCCGCCGACACTGCCACCTTCGCATTCCCGGAGGTCCGTCGCGGACTGTTCCCCGGCGGGAGCGGCACCGCCCTCGGCACCCGCATCCCGATGAACATCGCCCTCGAGTTGACGCTCACCGGCTCGCCGATCACCGCCACGCGCGGCTACGAACTGGGACTGGTCAACGCCGTGGCGCCTGCCGAGAAGGTGTTCGACACGGCGCTGGACTACGCGCTGCGCATCGCAGAAAACGCCCCGCTCGGACTGGCGGCCTGTAAAGAACTGGTGCGCCTGGCGGTCACCGACTCGGTGAAAGCGCTTGGGCGGCTGGAGTATTGGCAGCGTGCGGTCTTCACAAGCACGGACGCGAGCGAAGGCACGCGGGCGTTCCTGGAGAGGCGTTCGCCGGTCTGGCGCGGCCGCTGACCTCACGCGCCGAACCGCGACTGCCGCGACTGCCGCGACTGCCGCGACTGCCGCGACTGCCGCGACTGCAGCGACTGCCGCGACTGCAGCGACTGCCGCGACTGCCGCGACGCGAGTCTACGATCGCCCGCGGTCCGGGTGCGGGCGTTCTGCTCACGACCGGACGTCCTCCCACGCGTAGCCGTCCGGATCGGTGAAGGATCCCACGGTGCCACCGAAAACCAACCGATGCGATCCGGTGCCCTCCGGCGACAGCCCGGCCTCCTTGGCCGCCGCGCGCCGTCCGTAGAGCGCGAGCGTGATCGACGACGGCGCGGAGGCGAACTCGACGTACTTGCTGCCGAAGCTCTTCGCCACCGTCAGTCCGTGCTCGACGTAGAACTGCTTGGTCGCCTTCACATTGTCGACGCCGAGCAGCACGACGAAGTTGTCGACCTCGCGCGTCGCCGGACCGGTGTCCTTCTTCTCCGATGTCGCGATCTTCCAGACGGCGCCGTCGGGAGCCTGGACGACGGCGCTGTAACCCCAGAAACTCTTCTTGGCGGGCTTGAGCGTCGTCGCGCCCGCCGAGACGGCGGTGCCGACGAGACTGTCTACGGTGCTCGGCTGCGACACCACCAAGGAGAGGACGAAACCCCGGAAGCCGGTCGTCGGCGCGTCGGTGGCGCGCACACGCACCTTGTCGCCCAGACCGAACGCGGCGTCGTAGAAGGCCCGCGCGGCGGCGGGGTCGCCGACCTCCAGAATGACGGACTCGACAGTGGCCTGATCTGCGATGATGTTCATACCGATGACGTTATGCGCCGGTCGATACCCGGTGCTTCTCGATTCCTGACCAGTTGCCGCCACGCCCTCTCGGTCGTGGCTCGTGATCGGCGTCGTGATCTCCGCCCGACCACCCGATGTGGTGGCCTTAGCTGGTGTCACTGTCCCGCCGACGGCGACGGCGTTGACCTCGAGCGCACTCGAGCTT
>NZ_BDBT01000036.1 GCF_001613125.1 Nocardia shimofusensis NBRC 100134 | reverse complement strand
AGCGGTGCTGCTCACGCTGATTCGCCAGGGACTTGCCCGCCGCGAGCGCCTTCGTGAACGCTTTCTGTCGCCCAGGATCCTTGCGCTCCCGAACCTGCTCCCGTGCCTGCCTGCCGACACCCGGCAGTTCGAGTTGCTGACCTCGTTCCAGTTGCAGTCCGAGCGCCCATATCTCGCGAGCCTCAGCCCTCGATACAACCCGGTGGGTGAACTGTTTCGGGAAGTCTCGTTGAAGTCCCTCGATCAGTTCGCGAACTTCTTTCGACACGTGTTCGCCCTCGACCGAACGTAGCACGTGATAGTGGTTCCCATTGTTCTCGAGAAGGACTCGCACGGCGTGTAACTGCTTCTCGTCCTTCTTGCCCTCCAATCGACCGGACTTTTCTTCGATCGACCGTATGCAGCCGTCCGCCTTCTTGAACTTATCGAAACGAACCGCGCCTGCGTGAGTATTCAGTATCCCCGACTGCTTGATATATCCATTTGCGCTGTCTCGGAAAAACAGGTCCGCGCCGTTCTCGAAAACTCTTCCACGCGTGTTGTTGTCAGTGCTTCTGCGATCCCTGTCGTATCCGTCCATGGCTGCGCCAACCCCCGAATGATGGAACGGCGGTGAAGGGTTTATATGTAACTATCAATCGGTGTCGATGCTGTTTCGCTCCTCTTCGCGGTATCGGGCGTAATCCCGAATTGTCGCGGATATCTCGGAAAACATCCCCTCGTACCGTTCGGGGGCATAACCGATCATGCTGTCCATCAGAAACCAGGCGGTAATTTCGTCTTCGTCCGCTGTGTCGAACCGCAGCGCTGGATTGACGTGATCATAAAAGGAGTGCTCGCGACCGAACCACTCGTATTCGATCCATGTCGCGCCCGCGAATCTGATGAAGCATTCGCCGATGAAGCAGATGAAGGCATCCGCCATGTCCGAATTCTCCGGAGCCAGAGCGGTAGCCATGTCCGGGAAGAGGTCGGCGACGATGGGGTTCAGTCTTCTCACTTCTGCCGAGTCCTCCGGCCATGGCTCCGCGGGAAGCTCGCTGATCCCCGCGTGCTCCAGGAACTTGCGGACCTGTGCCTCGCGGCGATCAGGATCCACCCACTTCCCCCACTCAGTGCGTTCGACGGGAACACCGAGATCCATGACCAATTGATCGTCGTTGCTCATGCCCTTCCTTCCGCTCGTCCGAACCTCACTTGCGTGCTGCTGCATGAGATGGCAGTCACCGGTTGCTCGCTAGATGATCGGGATGTATCGAATACGCTCAGCCGAGAAGTCTATTCCGGATCGAGGAATCAGTATTGGGCCTTCCATCCGGTCCATGGCCGTGTGCCGTGTGACCCGCGCAAGCATTCGACACGGTGGCGGGCCTGGTCACGAAGGTGCGGCTTCTCGGCCGCCTGCTGCGCCAGCCATGCGGTCATGCGGAATTCCCTGATGTCTCTGAACAGTTCGAAGTCGGGGGCCTGGGTAACGTCGTACCCATAGGTGTCGACGAACTCGGTGTACCGCTGTCGGCTGATCCATCCGCATGTCTTGTAGTCCACCGCGGTCTGGGTGAGATCCCATTCGGGTGGGCCGATGCTGAACCGCTCGAGGTCGATGATGATGGGTTCGCCGGTGGAAGCGGTGACGATATTGCCGTCGTGTGCGTCGCCGTGGATCGCGCACAGCGGCCGACCGGTGCGAGTGTCGGACCATCGGTGCCGGAGGGTGTCGAGACGGGCGCGCATCCAGTCTCGGTCATTGTTGTTGAGGCTGGTGGCGGCATCTATTCTGCGATCCAAACGAGCGAAGGGGTCGAGCGTGGGGATGCCTGTTCGTGGGGGCGGAAGACTGTGCAATCTGCGTAGCGCGCGTGCGACGGTAGCCGGGCTGCTGTTGGTGTGCGGTGGCAGTTCGTGCCAGAACGTCACCGGTCGATCTCCGATCAGGACCGGCTGATCATCGACATCGCCGAGGACGCGCACAGCCGGGGTGCCCGTGGACTCGAGCCACCGCGAGACCGTGATCTCACGGCGCGCGACTTCGAGTTGGCCGGGGCGCGAGATGCGGGCGACGATGGCGGGTGCCAGGCGGTAGATGGCGTTCTCGCCGAGGCTGATGACCTCGGCTTGTGCCGATGAGATGCCGACGGCAGCGCATGCCTGCTCGAGGATCGCGCGTGTGGGGTGTTCTGTCATCACAGCGCGGTGCGTGCGAGTCGGCGGCGGAGGTGAGTGACGTCGTCGAGCGTGGGGTGTGCAGCGGCCAGTGTTCCGAGCTCGCGGAGGTAGGTGTTTGCGCGCTGGGACCGCACGTGTGCGGCGTCATCGATAGCTGAGTGAGCGATGGTCGTCGCTTCTCGAGGGTCGCCGGTCGCCATAACGAGGGACGCCAGCGCGAGGCCGGCGCTTCTCACGCGAGAGTCGAGATTCCGCACCATGCGGCGAACCCTCGGAGGGTGTCCGTCGCCCGTGCCTCCTGCCGGGCCATCGCCCGCACCGTCTCGTGGACCATCGGGTGATAGCGCGTCTGTGTCGGCGCGATCCGCTTCGCCACCTGTAGTGCGCTGAACGCGCCCTCCTTGTCGCCGATGAGCTGGAATCCGCGTGCCAGGTCGATGTAGTGGTGGCCGAGACGTTCCCGAGGTGTCGACTCGGGCAGATGTAGCCCCTTCGCCCGCTCCACAGCGCGTGCGCCGTCCATCAGTTCCACGGCGAGACCGACACTCCAGATCGCGGCGTTGGTGGGACCGAAGCACAGCCGGTAGTCGTCGCGATCCGCGCCGAGCCTGGCGGCGGTCTCCTGTGCTTCTTGTAGGTGGGCGTTGCCGTGAATGGCCCACCGCGGTTGATCGGGAGCGATGGCCGGACCGGGTCATCCCAGAGCCGCCCATCCTGGCCACGGTCGCGGTCCTCGCTCGCCTCTGATGCACATCAATCTGTGACGTGCCTGTTCGGTGTACATCGGCTTGCTCGATGCCACCTGGGCGGCCATAGTTGCCATGCGTAGTTCTCGGATGTCGCGGAGGAGTTCATAGCCCTCCCAGGTCATCACGTCGAAACCGTAGACATCGCAGAACTCGGTGTACTGATTCTCGGTGATCCATCCGAACGATCGCCACTTGATCGCCGTGTGTACGAGATCCCACTCGGGTGGGCCGATCGAGGTTCGCTCGAGGTCGAGGAGTACTACTCGGCCGTCCTCTGTCGCGACGATGTTGCCGACCCACGCGTCACCGTGGATGACGCACCACGGCCGTCCGGCTGGGAGTTCATTCCAGCGCCGCTGCAATTCGGAAAGCCGCTCGCGTAACCATTGCCGATCTGCCTCGGCCAAGATGTGTGCGGCGGCAATTCGCTGTTCCAGGCGAACGAACGGCGCTATCCGGCCGAGATCCAAATCCGTTGGCAATGGCAGTTGATGCAGTTGTTTCAGCACTGCGGCGACTTGGGCGGTGGTGCTGTGGCGGTGTGGTGGCAGTTCACGCCAAAAGGTCGCTGCTCGGCCGTCGATCGCGATTGGTTGGTCGATACCTGGCGCAACCTGAACAGCGGCGACACCCGACGCCTCCAGCCAACGGGCAACCCGTGTCTCGCGGAGTGCCGCCTGAAATTGCCCTTGCTGGCTGATCCGAACGACGATTCCTCCGCGAAGTCGGTAGATCGCGTTTTCACTGATCTGTATCAGCTCCGCGTCGTCGGCGTCGAGACCTGCCGAGTTCACCGCCGCGCGTATGAGAGCCGGCCAGTCGCAGTCCTCGGCCGCAGTCATGCGTGGACCAGGGCGCTGTCGATCAGGGTCCGCATTTCTGCGACTTCCTCTGTTTGCCTGTGGGGTTCGGCGAATGCGCGAAGTTCACGCAGATCGTCAGCTGCACGGCGGGACCGTAGCTGCCCAGCGTCTGCCAGTGCGGCACGCCCGATGAGACTGGCTTCTATCGGATCGCCCGTGGCCATCGTGAGTGAGGCCAGCTTGATGCGCGAAATAGATCGTGAACGAACGAAAGCCGCACTGTGCCCGTGGACAGCCGCTTCGAGACGACTTCGAGCTTCGCTGACAAACCGGCCGTCGAGCGCCAGGTCGAACAGAGCGTGCCCGGTGTCGCCCGAGTGCTGGGCGGCGTCGTAGTAGGCCATCCAGGGAGGATCGTTTGACGGTGATGCCTGCGCGAACTCGTCGTCTGCCTGACCGACTGCCCGCGCGGCCTCCTCGGTGCGATGTAGTTTTGCGAGCGCTCGTGCTCGCGCTGAATGCAGCATTGCCCGTTCGGTCGCGGTGAGTCGATCGGCCCGGACCATTGCCAGTTCGATGAAGGTCAACCCGTCGTCGGGATTTCCGCACCAAATGGCTTGGCGGGCCATCGAGGAGAGGATCTTGCCGCGGAGGTGCCAGTCACCGACCTCTTCCGCGCAGGTGAGCCCGAGCTGAAACATGCTGCGAGCGTCAGCATGGGCGTATGCGTCGAAGGCCATGAAGCCTGCGGTGTGCCCGAGGAAGCCGACTGCGCTGTGCAGTTCCGCCCGGTGCCTCTCGGCGCACCTGGCACTCAGCAACTTCACTGCGTAGCGCAGTTGAGCTGAGACAGCCTCGCGTACCAACCCGCCGCCGTAGGTGTGGTCCCAGGAGTTGAACTCGCGCGCAGCCGTCCGCACCTCCTCGACCTCGGTCATTCCCACGGTTGCCGGTATAGGTGTCGGCTCGATCCGCCCGAGCAATTCGAGCA
The DNA here is from genome assembly GCF_001613125.1 of Nocardia shimofusensis NBRC 100134. Taxonomy (GTDB): domain Bacteria; phylum Actinomycetota; class Actinomycetes; order Mycobacteriales; family Mycobacteriaceae; genus Nocardia; species Nocardia shimofusensis. Next base: position 47,680 of record NZ_BDBT01000036.1, on the reverse strand, counting down.
GCGGCTGGTGGGTCACTGCCGCCACCGTGACTCCAAGCGCCGCGCGGACGAACTCCTGGCGGTTCACCTGATCGAGCGTAGCGCCGGAATCGACAGGGAGCTTGAACCACAACTGCTCGGCAGGAATGCCCAGGGCGTCAGCCCAACGGATCAGCTTGGACAGTTGTTCCGGGGCCTGCCCATTCTCGATGCGACTGAGCTGCGCTTGGGTCAACCCGAGCCAGTTGGCAACCAGCTCCTGCGGTAGAGGGCGTCCGTGGAACGGGTGGGTGCGGTAGGCAAGAATGACGCGGCCCATGTGCCAGGTGGCGAGGGCGTCGCGCATCTGGTCGGTCTGCCAGAAGGCACGCGGCAGGATCGGCGGCTGTTCTCTATGCGCATGAGATGCAGTTCTGCATGGTGCACAGATTGATTCGGAATTGAATCTGTTCAAGCGCGTACCGCAACCGGTGCAATAGTGCTGTTTCCGAGACTTCCGCGTCATATCGGGCGGCCCCCTGAGGTTCGGGATTATCGTCATCCGCTCTGATCGGAGTGACCCTACCGAGGCTGAGTGCCGGACACCATGCGTTCCGCGCATAACTCGTCTTCGTCAGTGTGATGGCGGTACTCGTCCGATCAGCATCGCTGAGCCGATCCTCGAATCGGTCGTTTGAGACAACGCGCTATGCGCGGAATGCATGGCGAGCCACCGATTTGCGGCATAGCTGGAGAGGCTGTCCTCGGTAGAAGCTGATGGCGAGAAGCCCTCTGTGCGAACTCAACCGTGGCTGCTGGCCTCGAGACCGCGCCTCAGAAGCGTCCGCCCTGTTCATGGCACTCGTCGATGCGTCCGAGTGCACAACGTATCCGCATATCAGAAGACTGAGGGGGAGTCGATGTCCGAACTCGCAACGATGTTGTCGGTGGTGGTCGGCGGGCCGGTCGGCTTGGCGATCGTCTGCTTCGTCATGCCGTTGCTCATTCAGCTACACCGCCGGCCATACCGCAGCCCGAGCGCAATGCGGCTGGCGGGCGCACCCGGCTCTCACGCCGCTGATCGCTCGGGACACGCGCGATCCATGCGCCCGACGACGCGCGCGCAACGGCCTTCACGAGGCCACCGCCGACATCGCGTCGATTTCATCCCGTATGCGCAGCGGCGGGAACTACCCCTCCCTGCAACACCATCCGGCTGCCCCATCCAGGGAGTGTCCAACCCTCGGGGAAAGGTCCGGGAGCTGCCGTTCGAACAGCCCGACGCCCGTATCCCGATCTACACCGAGGACTTCGCCGCCGACCCGCACGCCGCCTATGCCAGGATGCGCGAGCCCTTCGGCTCCCTGGCGCCGATCTGGCTCGCGCCGGATGTTCCGGCGACCCTGGTGATCGGCTACTGGACCGCCCTGAAGATCCTGCACGACCCCGAGCATTTCCCCGCCGATCCACGAGCCTGGCAGCGCGACATCCCACCGCAGTGCCCGGTGCTGCCGATGATGCAGTGGCGTCCGAACGCCCTGCGCAGCAGCGGGACAGAGCACGCGCGCTATCGCTCTGCCACCGTGGAGGCGCTCGCCCGGGTGGATCTGTACCGCACCCACAAGGTGGTCGAGCGGATCGCGGTGGCGCTGGTCGGCGAGTTCTGTGGCAGGGGCCGGGCGGATCTGATCTCCGATTTCGCTTCGCCGTTGGTGTTCGCGGTGATCGGCGAGCTGATCGGCTGCGATTCCGACATCAGCGCGCGGGCGACGACGGGGATGGCGATGATCTTCGACTCCACCGCCGACGCCGCCGAGGGAAACCGCCTGATGGTGGAGGCGTTGGCCGAACTCGTGCGCCGCAAACGCGCCAGGCCGGGGGAGGACATCACCTCCTGGCTGCTGGCCCATCCCAGCGCCCTCACCGATGAAGAGGCAGTCCACCAGCTGGTCACCCTCTACGGCGCCGCGAGCGAGCCGCTGACCAATCTCATCGTCAACACCTTGTCGTGGATGCTGACCCACCCGGACTTCGGCGGCGAGGTCGTCGGCGGCGGGCTGTCGACCCGAGATGCGCTCACGCACGTGCTGTTCCGTGACCCGCCGATCGCGAATTTCTGCATGTCCTATCCGCGTCAGCCGCAACTGGTCGACGGCGTGTGGGTGCCGGCGCATCGGCCGGTGGTGATCAGCCTGGCCGCGTGCAACAACGATCCGGCCGTGGTGGGCGGCAACATTCGCGGCAACGAGTCGCACCTCGGGCTCGGGGCTGGGCCGCATCGTTGCCCCGCGCGGATGCTTGCCGAGCTGATCGCCGGGGAAGCGATCGATCAGCTTCTCGACGCCCTACCCGAGATGATGCCGGCCCTGCCGCACGAGCGGCTGCGGTGGCGGCCGGGGCCGTTCCACCGGGCGCTCGAGGAGCTGCCCGTCGTCTTCACACCCGTTGCGCCGCTGTCCGTGCCCACCCGCTGAATGCAAAGGCGAACTCTCGATGACCGATCTGCAACCTGCTCCCGCTCCGATAGCGCTCGATGTCACGGGCGCTGACATTCCTGGTGAGGCCGCCCGGCTCCGCGAACAGGGTCGGCTGGTCCCGGTACTACTGCCCGGTGGGGTGCGCGTCTGGGCGGTGACCGATGTCGAACTGCTGCGGGAATTGTTCGTCGACTGGCGGGTGTCCAAGGACGCCGCCCAGCACTGGCCGGCCTATATCGCCGGGGAGATCCCGCCGGACTGGCCGCTGATCTCGTGGGTGTCGGTGCGCAACATGTTCACCGCTTACGGCAAAGATCATCAGCGGTTGCGCAAGCTCGTCGGGCCCGCGTTCACCGCCCGCCGCGTGGCCGAGTTGCGGCCGCGGATCAGGCAGATCACCACCGAGCTGCTCGACGGGCTGGCCGCGCGGGCGGACGGTGTGGTGGATCTGCGGGAAGAGTTCGCCGCGCAGGTGCCGCTGCGGGTGATCACCGCGCTGATGGGCGTCCCGGCCGATCTGCGGCCCGGGCTGCGGCTGTGTGTCGAGGAGATCTTCTCCACCGCTCCGCGGCGTGATCCACAGGCCACGCTCGCCGAGATGGTGAGCATCCTGACCGAACTGGTGGCTCGCCGCCGCGCCGAGCCGGGGCCCGACATGACCAGCCTGCTCATCAGTCGCCGCGACAACGGCGCAGACCGGCTCACGGAGCAGGAATTGGTACACACGCTGCTGCTGGTGATCAGCGCCGGTTACGAGACCACGGTCAACCTGCTCGACCAGGCGATCTATCAGCTGCTGACCCGGCCCGAACTGGCGGCACAGTTGCGCGTCGGCGCCTTCACCTGGTCGCACCTGATCGAGGAAACCCTGCGGCACACGCCGCCGGTGGCGAACCTGCCTCTGCGCTACGCACTGGTCGACATCGACGTGGCGGGCACGCGGATCAAGGCCGGGGAGGCCATCCTCGCCTGCTTCGCCGCCGCCAACCGTGATCCGAACCTGTATGGACCCGACGCCGACGAGTTCGACCCGGCCCGGCCGATCAAAGAGCATCTGTCCTTCGGCTACGGACCGCACTACTGCCTCGGCGCGCCCTTGGCCCGCCTGGAGGCCGTGATCGCGCTGCCCGCTCTGTTCGGGCGATTCCCGGCGATGACGCTCGCCGTCGCGCCGGAGGCGGTGAAACCGTTGGCGAGCTTCATCTCTCACGGCCATCAGCGGCTGCCGGTGCTGCTGGACGGGCAGCTCGGCGCGGACCGCGCGGCCGGGAAGTCCGGCCGATGAGGACGCCCGCGCTCGGACGGGATACGCCGACGCGGGCATGCGGCAGCGGATGGAATCGTCGTGGCCGCTGACACCCGACGGCCGAGCAGGTCACGGTCGATCGGCGCCGTTGTCCCGATCGACCAGGCCGCGAGCGTCCTCGGATTCCAGCCCACCGCCGACAAACGCCGTCACGACAACCCGCACTGGCCCGTGCGCTCACCCGCGGCAGCCGCGGCCGCGCTGCACCTGCACGGCGAATGCCCCTGGCACTGCTCGACCCGCATTGCCGCGCTCATCGTCAGCGCCGACGACTACCAGTACTTCCGCGACCGCGGCGTCATCGACTGAAAGGACTCTTCCTATGCACGGACCTGCGGTTGGGCAACCGTCCGAGAGGGCAGCCACGGAAGCCGCCCTCGGCCTGCTGAATCTCGGCGTCAGCGAATCCCGCACGGCTGATCGGCATCTGCTCGAGGAACTCGCCCGAACCAACGGTTACCGCCTCATCGATGTGCTCACCATCGACGACGAGACCTATATGCCGACCGCATACATCGCCGAACGTGTCCGCACGGCCCACGCCACCGCACTGTTGGCCCCGAGCTTCGAGCACTTCGGGGTGTCCGCCCGGGTGTTGCCTCTCGTTGCCAGACTGGTCGTTCCAGGCGTCGCCGGGCTCGATCGCGAACTCGACCCACCGCCGCGCCGGGACGCGAAAAAGGCCCGCGGACGACGCTATCGGATGCGCTCGCCAATACTCACTGCGGCAGCGCTGACCGCATTCCTGATCACCGCCTGGGCGCTGTGGCCCGCGCCGGACCCGGCCACACCACCGACACCCGCCGTCATCGTGCTGCCTGACCAGACCGATCATCAGTGAGGTCGAAGGGCGCGGTGGACGCACGGGATCGCCGCACGAGTGAGATGTCTCACAGCTGGAACCGTGGTGGTGTCCGTCGCGTCCAACCCGAAAGAACCGTGAAGGTATGAGGGCGGGAAGGCTCGCCGATCAGCCTTCCGAGCAATGGGGGCGACGCATGACAGATGACTTCAAGGTCGCTCCCGAGGCCCTGGAAGAACTGTCCGGGAAGCTGACGGGCTTGGCCGATGACAACTCGACGACCGAGTCCTATATAGACACCTGGCTGGATGTGAAGGGCGATGTCGGCGGGATCTTTCCGAACATCGTGTCCACAATTCAACAGAGGACCATGTTCACCCTGGCACCCGTCGGCCGAATCGCGAGCGGGTTGTCACGCCGGACGAGCCCGATGACGATGACCTCTACTTCGAGGAACGTCGGCAGCGTGGCTATCTGACATGAGCAGCGGCCCACCGCGCGTGGAAGTGCAAGTCCCCATCGGATACCACCCGGGACGCGGCACGATGCTCGAGCACGGCCGTACCGTCCGGATGGATCTGCGCCGCAAGCTGCCCGGTGTGTGTGCCCGTCATGGGCAACCGGCCGTGGAGTTCCGGAGCGGGACCATCGGGTTCTTCGCCGACAACGAACAGATCGGACTGCCGCGAATACTCGGGCACGGCTACGTTATGAACAACCTGCACGCGAGGTTCGCTTGGCGAGACTTCCGCGATGTTCGGTCGCGAGGTGTGGTGGTGGTTCTACGTGGGAGGCCTGTCGCCGGTGAGCCGGTCATGGTGCGGGGCGAGTGGCCGGTGTGCCGCAGGTGTGTTCGACAATCACGCGCGCTGCGGATCGCAGGGTTCACGGCCGTCCTCGCCGCCATCGCCACTGTCAGCGCGTTGGTGGCCGCGAGCCTGTTCGATCTGCGGCAGTTCCTGGTTCCTCTCGGCTTCGCCGTGCTACCCGGCTGGATCCCGATCGGACTGCTGGTGACCATCGCAGTATTCGACAGGGCCGGGAACCATGCCCGAGGGCGGCTCACTCCCGACCGGCGATTCCTCGTGATCGCCGCACATCCCGATTTCGCTGAAGCATGGAATCAGCGTCCATCGGGGTGAAGGCTTGGGCACTGACTTCCTGCCGGTTCGCTGGGCGGGCGTTCACGCCGGACACCCGACCAGCGTCATGAGCGCGCTAAGGCAGGTATTGGTCCAACTGCTGGATCGCCTCGACCGGATGCTGGGCGTCGATGGCCGTGGCGATTTCCCGGTACTGCCACCCGGCCTCCCCGCGCACCAGTTCGCCGGCGAGGAAGCCGTGCGCCGGATCCTTGAGCACGTAGTGCGCGAACACCTCACCGGTCACTCCGTCGACCAGACGGCAGTAGGAATTCTGCACCTCGTCCATGGTCTGACCGGTGTAGGAGGTCATCAGGAAGACCACCGCCGTCACCACCGGTGTGATACGGGTCAGATCCACGGTGATGATCTCGTCGTCCCCGTCGCCCTCCCCGTCGGTGGAGTCGCCGAGCAACCGCACCGCGCCGTCCTGGGAGAACAGCTGCTCGTGGTACACCACGTCCACCAGTTGGTGTCCCGCGAAAAGCATTGCGGCGGCGTTGAGATCGATCCTCTTGCGGCCTCGCGTCCATCTCGCACGATCGGCCGGGTCCCAGCCCAGCCCCAATGTCACCAACGACAGCCCTGTCTGCGACACGCGTACCCTCTCGTCGACCGCCCTGACACGAAAAGTGCCGTGTCCCCACGCTATACCCCGGCAAACGGTGATGTACCGCGTGTCGACGGCTCAGCGGTGCAGGGATTCGGCTGCCGCCGCGGTGATCGTGTCGGCGACGAGCGCGAGAGCGGGGACGTCCAGCTTCCACTGCTGCCAGTACAGCGGGACGTCGACCCATCGGCCCGGTGTCAGGTTCTCCAGGGTGCCCGAGTCGATCAGGGGCTGGGCGTGGGATTCGGGCAGCAGGCCCCAGCCGAGGCCGGCGGCGATCGCGTCACGGTAGCCCTCCGAGGTGGGGATGTGGTGGCGGTTCCTGCTCGCGCCGTCGGCTCGTGGGTTCAATGTCCGGACGAAGGTGTCCTGTAGATCGTCCTGGCGGTCGAAGACGATCACCGGTGCGTCGGGCAGGCGTTCGCGCAGCGGTGCGCCGGTCAGATGGCGGGCGGCGAAGGCGGGGGTCGCGACGGGTAGATAGCGTGCGGAGCCGAGTCGGCGCACGCTGCATCCGGTGACCGGCTCGGCCGCCGAGGTCACCGCGGCCATCACGCGTCCCTCGCGCAGCAGGGTCGCGGTGTGGGCTTCGTCCTGGCGGTGCAGGTCGAACAGGATCGGTGGGTCCTGCGGGACGCGGGTGAGGGCGGGCAGGAACCAGGTCGCCAGCGAATCGGCGTTGACCGCGACGGACAGCCGGGCCGGGCCGGACTCCGTCGCGATGCCGAGTTCGCGCCGGGCGTCGTGTTGCAGCGTCGAGAGTTGACGGGCGAAACGCACGACGATCTGGCCTGATTCGGTGGGGCGGACCGGTTTCGTGCGGGTCACCAGGACTCGTCCGGTGCGTTGTTCGAGCGCTTTGATCCGCTGGCTGATCGCGGAGGGCGTCACGTGCAGGGCGGCCGCGGCGGCGTCGAAGGTGCCTTCGTCGACTACCGCGAGCAGCGTGAGCACCTGGTCGATCGGCAGGTCGGGCATCATGATCTCTAATGATAGGTAAGAAACTTCAGCTGTACTGATGAGGTGGCGCTGCCTAACGTCGGCGGTCATGAACAGCGGGATTCTCACGACGGCGGGCACCGGATTCGGCGCGGGCCTGTCGCTGATCGTCGCGATCGGGGCACAGAACGCGTTCGTGCTGCGACACGGTGCACGTGGGCATTCGATCGGTCCGGTGGTCGGGATCTGCGCGCTCTCGGATGGCATCCTCATCGCGCTCGGAGTGGCCGGGCTCGGCGCGGTGGTCACCGCCTGGCCCGCGGCGCTGACCGCAGTTGGCGTAGCGGGCGGCGGGTTCCTGATCTGCTACGGCCTGCTCGCCGCCCATCGCGTCGTGCGCCCAGTCGCTGCGCAAGGGCTCGTCACCACGGGCACCACGACCGGCTCGGTGCGCGCCGCCGTGCTCACCTGCCTGGCGCTGACCTGGCTGAACCCCCACGTCTACCTCGACACCGTGCTGCTGCTCGGCTCGATCGCCGCCGACCACGGATCGTTGCGCTGGAGCTTCGGGCTTGGTGCGATGACTGCCAGCCTGGTCTGGTTCACCGGTCTCGGTTACGGCGCCAGAATGCTCGGTCCTGTTCTGAGCAAGCCGAGCGCGTGGCGGGTACTGGACCTGCTCGTCGCCACCACGATGCTCACGATGGGCTTGGCTCTCCTCGTCCGTGCGTTCTGATCACTTCTCGGTCTCACGGAGTGAGGTCTCGGTGAAGACATCGTCGAGCCTGGTTGCGTTCAGAGATGCCCGCATCCAGATCCGGAGTTGGGTGGTGTCAGCGCATGCAAAGCGTATAAGCAGTCCGCCACGTACCAGGCGACGGCGATGACGAGCGTGACTGCTATGTGCACTTCGGTGAAAGATCAGTTGCTCGCTCTGGCGACTGCCGGTCGGGTGTTCTACAGGGATTTCATAGATCAACTGGGAACGATCGTCTACACCGCAGGTATCGCAATCGCGGAAACTGCAGCATCCGGAGGGGTGGCCGCGCTCTGGACCATCAATACCTTGAACGATGCACTCGTCGAGTTGGGAAATCTGCTCATCCAGACCATCACTGGATTCATCGAACTCCAATCCACCACGTGGTCGGTTCAGAATGCCTTCGACGTCATGCTGCTCAATCCTACGGGATTCTTCCCAGGGGAGGACGGCGTATATCGCTGGCCCAGTACGGAATCCGAGGGCTTCAACCACAAGGACGACGACTGGACGCTGGACGGGGCGGACTGAAACGCTATGCCCCACGGTGTGTAATCGTCCGATTCGAAGGAGAACCCAGTGAGTGCCGGTTTATCGAGAACCCTGGCGACCGTCGCGGGGCTCGCTTCCGTTCTCATGATCCCCGGTTGCGCGGCGGACGTACGGCCGTCGGGTCTGCCGATGACGACATCGTCGCCGACGTCTGTGCCCGCTGCGACAGGCGGAGCGTATGACGAGTGTGTGGAGATAACGATCCCGGATCACTGGTCCGCCGAGGCGAAGGTACTGCAACGTACGATCGCGGAACTCCCGATGCCGACGGGTACGTGCTTGTCCATGGTGCACACCTACGAGGCCGATCAGTCCGGGATGCTCGTCGTCTACGCCCATTTGAACGTGCCTAACTCGGCGGGTGCGAACGACCTTCGAGCGGTCGCCACCGACATCGCCCGGCTGGTGAAGGGAACCGCGGTCGGCGAGCGGATCTCGACGCTGGGGGTCACCAACAGAGGTGTGCTGACACCATCGAAATACCCGGAGTACCTTGTCGACGAGAGCTTCCAGGAGCATTCGTGGAACGGCACTCCGTCACGCGAAGCGGAGATGGCATCGTGGTCGATCGCGTTCTGGCCGTCCTAGCGCTGTCGGCGAGGGGGCGGCGGCGTTGGTGCATCGAGCCGCTGATCGAAACTTCGTGAAAGCACCGCTCGATCCGCGCAGCGGCCCGAGGAATGTCATCCGGACTCGGGTTGTATGCGCACTTGCGCGAGCTCGGGCACTGCGCGGGCAATGGTGATGAAGTCGGTGTCGTTGTGGACAACTATGGCGTTGTGCCGCAACGCGGTCGCCGCTATCTGGATGTCGGTCGTCTGGGCTCCGCGGCCCGCGCCGATTTTCCACAGCGCCGACCGGATGCGCTCGACCTCTGCTTCCACGGCGTCGTCAGTGGGAAGCCAGTTGAGCACCGAGCGGTAGAAGCCGGTGACGGCCGTGAGATCACGGGCGTTGCGTGCGCTGAACCTGGCCTCGTCCATCGTCACCATCGAGGCGCAGAGAATACCTGCGACGGCGAGCCGGTCGATTTCGAGGGCGACCGTCGTATCGGTGCGGTAGCGCGACATCGCAGAGTGGTCGAGAAGATACAGCGGGCGGGTGAACGGAATGCTCACTCGAGCGGCCGGCCCTCGGCAGCCAACTCCTCCTCGGTCAATAGCGGGTTGTGGTCCATTCGCTTCCATCGGGCGAGTGCCTCGCGCTGGCGGTAGCCCTGGACCAGTTCGGCCATGGCGAGGTTGATGACGGCCTTCTTCGTCGGCAGACCGGTCAACCGCAGGGCCTCGTTCAGGACTTCGTCGGGAATCTCGACCGTGGTAGCCATCATGCCTCCGATATTACAGCTCAGGGATATTCATATTACTGCGAATCTGCAATAGTCGTGTGAGTGGAACGGCGCGGGGCCGGGCAAGCTGGGTGCTTGCCCGGCCCCGCGCCGTAGTGGGGGAGATCAGTTGGTCGGGGCGAAGGCCTCGCCGACGATCTCGGCCTGCTCGACCGCGTGCACCTTCGACGAACCCGAGGACGGGGCCGACATGGCGCGCCGCGAGATGCGGCGCAGGCGGCCGAAACGCTCGGGCAGGTGCTCGGGCAGGTTCAGGCCGTAGAAGGGCCAGGCGCCCTGGTTGGCCGGTTCTTCCTGCACCCAGGCGATGTCGGTCGCGTTCGGGTAGCCCTCGAGTGCCTCGTTCAGGCGGAACTTCGGCATCGGGTAGAGCTGTTCGACGCGCACGATCGCCACGTCCTCGCGCTTCTGCTTGGCCTTTTCCGCGGCCAGCTCCCAGTAGAGCTTGCCGCTGGTCAGCAGGACGCGCTTGACCTTGGAGCGGTCGCCGATGCCCTGTTCGTAGGCGGGCTCGTCGAACACCGAGCGGAACTTCGACTCGGTGAAGTCCTTGATGTCGGAGACCACGGCCTTGTTGCGCAGCATCGACTTCGGGGTGAAGACGATCAGCGGGCGGCGGATGCCGTCGTGGTGATGGCGGCGCAGCAGGTGGAAGTAGTTCGCCGGGGTGGACGGCACCGCCACGGTCATCGAGCCCTCCGCGCACAGCTGGAGGAAACGCTCGATGCGGCCGGAGGTGTGGTCCGGGCCCTGGCCCTCGTGGCCGTGCGGCAGCAGCAGCACGACGTCGGAGAGCTGGCCCCACTTGGCCTCACCGGAGGAGATGAACTCGTCGATGATGGACTGCGCGCCGTTGACGAAGTCGCCGAACTGCGCCTCCCACAGCACCAGGGCGTTCGGGTTGCCCAGCGAGTAGCCGTATTCGAAACCGACGGCGGCGAATTCGCTCAGCGCCGAGTCGTGGACGGCGAACCAGCCGGGGTTCTCGCTGCCGATGTTGTGCAGCGGGGTGTATTCCTCGGCGGTCTTGCGGTCGATGATGACCGCGTGGCGCTGGGTGAAGGTGCCGCGGCGGGAGTCCTGACCGGTCAGGCGGACCGCCTTGCCCTCGTCGATGAGCGTGCCGAAGGCCAGCAGCTCGGCGAAGGCCCAGTCGATCTTGCCCTCGTAGGCCATCTCACGGCGCTTCTCCAGCACCGGCTTGACGCGCGGGTGCACGTTGAAGCCTTCCGGCACGTTGAGGAAGGCGTCGCCGATGCGCTGCAGGACCGATTTGTCGACCGCGGTGTGCACGGTGCCGGGCACGGTCTGGTCGTCCTCGACCGATTCACTGGGCCCCGGCGGGTACTTCTCCAGCTCGCGGACCTCGTTGAACACGCGCTCCAGCTGGCCCTGGTAGTCGCGCAGCGCGTCCTCGGCCTCCTTGAGCGAGATGTCGCCACGGCCGATCAGGCTCTCGGTGTAGCTCTTGCGGACCGAGCGCTTGGTGTCGATGACGTCGTACATGTACGGCTGGGTCATCGACGGGTCGTCGCCCTCGTTGTGGCCGCGACGGCGGTAGCAGATCAGGTCGATGACCACGTCCTTGCGGAACTTCTGCCGGAAGTCGACCGCCAGGCGCGCGACCCAGTCGCAGGCCTCCGGGTCGTCGCCGTTGACGTGGAAGATCGGCGCGCCGATGAACTTCGCGATGTCGGTGGAGTACTCGGTGGAGCGGCTGTTCTCCGGCGCGGTGGTGAAGCCGATCTGGTTGTTCACCACGATGTGGATGGTGCCGCCGGTGCGGTAACCGCGCAGGCCCGAGAGGTTCAGCGTCTCGGCGACCACGCCCTGACCGGCGAACGCGGCGTCGCCGTGCAGCATCAGCGGCATGACCGAGAAGCCCTCGGGGCCGTCGCCCTTGTCCAGCAGGTCCTGCTTGGCGCGCACCAGACCCTCGAGCACCGGGTCGACCGCTTCCAGATGCGAGGGGTTGGCGGTGAGCGAGACCTGGATCTCGTTGTCGCCGAACATCTGCAGGTAGGTGCCCTTGGCGCCCAGGTGGTACTTCACGTCGCCGGAGCCGTGGGTGGCGGCCGGGTTCATGTTGCCCTCGAACTCGGTGAAGATCTTCGAGTAGGGCTTGCCGACGATATTGGCCAGCACGTTGAGGCGGCCGCGGTGCGGCATGCCGATGACGACCTCGTCGAGGCTGTGCTCGGCGCTCTGGTCGAGCACGGCGTCCATCATCGGGATGACCGCTTCGGCGCCCTCCAGCGAGAAGCGCTTCTGGCCGACGTACTTGGTCTGCAGGAAGGTCTCGAACGCCTCGGCGGCGTTGAGCCGGTTCAGGATGTACTTCTGCTGGGCGACGGTCGGCTTGACGTGCTTCTGCTCGACGCGGTCCTGGATCCACTGCAGCTGCTCGGTGTCGAGGATGTGGGTGTATTCCACACCGACGTGGCGGGCGTAGGCGTCGCGCAGCACCGACAGCACGTCGCGCAGCTTCATCCGCTCCTGGCCGTGGAAGCCGCCGACGTTGAACTCACGGTCGAGGTCCCACAGGGTCAGCCCGTGCTGGGTGACGTCGAGGTCGGGGTGGCTGCGGAACTTGTCCTTGACCAGGCGCAGCGGGTCGGTGTCGGCCATCAGGTGGCCGCGGTTGCGGTAGGCGGAGATCATCTCGAGCACCCGGGTGCTCTTGTCGACGCCGCGTTCCTTGACGTCCTTGCGCCAGCGGACCGGCTCGTAGGGCACGCCGAGGCCGTGGAAGATCTCGTCGTAGAACTCGTCGGAGATCAGCAGCTGGTGGATGGTGCGCAGGAAGTCGCCGGACTCCGCGCCCTGGATGATGCGGTGATCGTAGGTCGAGGTCAGCGTCATGAGCTTGCCGACGCCGATATCGGCGATCCGCTCGTCGCTCATGCCCTGGAACTCGGCCGGGTACTCCATGGCGCCCGCGCCGATGATGGCGCCCTGGTTGGGCATCAGGCGCGGCACCGAGTGCACGGTGCCGATGGTGCCGGGGTTGGTCAGCGAGATGGTGACGCCGGAGAAGTCCTCGGCGGTCAGCTTGTTGACCCGGGCGCGGCGGACGATGTCCTCGTAGGCGGCGTGGAACTGCGCGAAGCCCATGTCCTCGGTGGCCTTGATGGCCGCGACGACCAGCGAGCGGCTGCCGTCCTTGCCGGGCAGGTCGATGGCCAGGCCGAGGTTGGTGTGCGCGGGGGTGATCGCGTGCGGCTTGCCGTCGATCTCGGCGAAGTGGCGGTTCATGTTCGGGAACGCCTTGACCGCCTGCACGATCGCGTAACCGAGCAGATGGGTGAACGAGATCTTGCCGCCGCGGGTACGGGCGAGGTGGTTGTTGATGACCAGACGGTTGTCGATCATCAGCTTGGCCGGGATGGCGCGGACCGAGGTGGCGGTCGGGATGGACAGCGAGGCCGACATGTTCTTGACGACGGCGGCGGCCGCGCCGCGTAGCACCTTGGATTCGTCGTCGGCGGCGGCGGGCTTGGGGCCGCCGGAGGTCGGCGCGGCGTTGGAGGCGGGCGCCGGGGTGGTCTGCGGGGCGCGCGTGGTGGGGGCCTTCGCGGCAGGAGCCTGGGCGGCCTTGGGCGCCTTGGGCGCTTCGGTCTTGGCGGCGGCCTGGGGAGCGGCCGTCTTCGGGGCGGCGGCTCGGGAGGTGGGAGGCGCGGCCTTGGGCGCCGCAGTCTCGGTGGCAGGCTTTGCCGATTGCTGCGAGGCCGATTGCTGTGAGGGAGCTGCTCCGGGCGGGGCGGCGGCCGCGCGGCCGTTGTCGCCGGCTTCGGAGTTGGGCTCTGGTGTGTAGTCGGCGAGGAATTCGTGCCAGCTCTCGTCGACCGAAGATGGATCCTCTTGGAACTTGAGGTACATCTCGTCGACCAGCCACTGGTTCTGACCGAACTGGGAAGTTGAACTGCTCACAGCAGGTGTTCGCCTCATTTCGTTCTTTGCGCTGCGACGTTTGTGACGTGCCGGCACGGGGATCGGCGGGTGCGCGCCGATGCGCCTCTGTCGAGGATATGCCCAGCAGACGATCAGCGTTGCCAGCACCACCCGCCGGAACCGAACCCTCTTGTGTTCGACCCGTCCGGCGTCGACCTTATTCCTTCGCTTCCGAAGAGTGTCGTCCGCGTCACCCTTCTGTGACGGCGCCGCGAGCGGCGGTCGCGAGGCCCGCCAACCACAGTCGCGCGTAGGCGCCGCCCTCGGCCAGCAACCGCTCGTGGGGGCCGAACTCCACGACGCGTCCGCGCTCGACGACCGCGATGGCGTCGGCCCTGGCGGCGGTCGCCAGCCGATGCGCGACCACCACCGTGGTGCGTCCGCGGGCCACGGAACTGCTCGCTGCCAGCACCGATGCCTCGGTTTCCGGGTCGAGGGTGGCGGTCGCCTCATCGAGCAGCAGCAGGTCGGGGCGGACGAGTTCGGCGCGGGCCAGCGCGATGAGCTGACGCTGGCCCGCCGAGAGCCCGCGCCCGCGTTCGCCCACCGGCTGGCGCAGTCCCCGCGGCAGCGAGGCGATCATGCCGGTCGCGCCGACCGCGTCGACGGCGGCGGCGATCTCCGATTCGCTCGCGGATGGTTTCCCGAATGCAATGTTGCTGGCGACGTCGCCGGTGAACAGGTGAGCTTCCTGCGGCACGATGCCGAGGCGGGCACGGTAGTCGGCGAGGCGGTAATCGCGCAGATCCACCCCGTCCACCTCGATGGACCCGCCCGCGGGCTCGGTGCGGGGCAGGTCGTAGAGGCGTGCCAGCAGTTTGACGATGGTCGACTTGCCCGCTCCGGTCGGACCGACCAGCGCGACCGTCGAACCCGCCGGGATGTCGAGGGTGACTCCGCTCAGCGCGGGATTGCGGGTGCCGGGATAGCTGAACCGCACGTCGTCGAACCCGACTTCGCCGCGCAAGTGACCGGTGACGGGGGTCGCCCCCGGCGGATCGGCGGCGATCGAGGAGGGGGTGCGCAGCAGTTCGCCGATGCGCCGCAGGCCGACCCTGGCCTGCTGATACCCGTCGAAGACCTGGGAGAGCTGGGTGATCGGGCCGAACAGCAGTTGCAGGTACAGCACGAACGCCACCAGCGTGCCCGGTGTGGTGACGCCGGTGGCGACTTCGCGGGCGCCGAAGTACACCACCACGGCCAGCGCCAGATCCGCCCAGGACACGACGAACGCGAAATACAGCGCGATCGCCCGCTGGGCGCGCATCCGGGAGTCGCGATAGCGCTGGGAGTACTCGGCGAAGCGGCGGGCGGCGCGCGGTTCGTGCCGGTTGGCCTGCACCGCGCGCAGGCCGGTGACGTTCTCCTGGAAGTCGGCGTTCACCGCCGACACGTGCTCGCGTGAGATCGAGTACGCGCTGGAGGACACCCGCCGGAACAACACGGTCGCCAGGATCAGCGGCGGCACCGCGGCCAGCATGACCAGCGCCAGCGAGAAGTCGATGACCAGCAGTGCGACCGCGATACCGACCACGGTGAGCAGCCCGATCACGGTGGTGGCCACGCCGGTCTGCAGGAAGCTCGACAGAGCGTCCACGTCGGTGGTCATCCTGGTCATGATCCGGCCGGACAGTTCCCTTTCGTAGTAGTCCAGGCCGAGCCGTTGCAGGTGCGCGTAGCTGCGCACGCGCAGACCGTAGAGGACGCGTTCGCCGGTGCGGGCGGTCAGCACGATGGTCACCGCGCCGATCGCCAGCGCGGCCAGTACCAGCAGCGTGCCGATGATCGCGGCGCGCACCAGAGCGCCGGATTCGCCCTCGCCCACACCGGTGTCGAGGGCGTAGCGGACCAGCGGCGGGAAGGCGACGCCCAGCAGCGCGTCGGCGGCGAGCAGCGCCACCACGGAGGCGACCAGTACGCGCACCGGGCGCAGTAGCCGGACCAGCCGGAAGCCGGGATCGGGGGTGCGCAGCCTGGCGTCGTCGAGTCCGGGTTCCTCGGTGGCGGGCGGCAGGGTCGCCAGCGTGCGGCGCAGCTGCGGAGTCTCGGCGATGTCGGCGGCCGCGCGGCCGAAGCCGCCCGGCTTGGTCGCGGGGGCGAGCTTGTGCGTCCGTACGACCGGCGCCGTGGCGGCGACGGGCACGCTCGGATGGGCCGCGCCGGGCAGCCGGATGACGCGATCGGCGTGCGCGAGGGTGGACTCCCGGTGCGCGAGGATGATCGTGGTGCGCCCGCCCCGATCGGGCAGGGAGTCGAAGATGGCGGCTTCGGTGACGGCGTCGACGGCCGAGGTGGCGTCGTCGAGCACGAGGATTCGCGGCCTGGCGAGCAGCGCCCTGGCCAGGGCGATGCGCTGGCGCTGGCCGCCCGACAGCGTCAGGCCGCGCTCGCCGACCACGGTGTCGTAGCCGTCGGGCAGTTCGGCGATGAACTCGTCGGCGGCGGCCATCTCGGCGGCGCGGCGGATCTCCTCGTCGGTCGCGTCGGGCTTGCCCAGGCCGATGTTGGCCGCGATGGTGTCGGAGAACAGGAACGGGTCGTCGAAGACCACGCCCACGGCGGCGCGCAGTTCGTCGGCGCGGACATCGGCGAGGTCGACGCTGTTCGGGAGGCCGTTCGCCGATTCACGCGTGCCCGTCGAGCCCGACCCGTTCGCGCCGATACCGCCTGTGCCTGTGCCGAACAGGCGGATACCGCCGGAATCCGGGGCGTAGAAACGGGGCAGCAGCAGCGACAGGGTGGTCTTGCCCGAGCCCGCGGGCCCGATGATCGCGACCGTCTCGCCGGGGCGCACCGTGAGATCGAAATCCCGCAGGATGGGCCGGTCCGGCTCGAAGCCGAAGGTGAGCGCGTCGATCTCGATGCCGAGCGGGCCCTCCGGCAGCGGCCGCGGGTGCGGCGGGTCGACGAGGGTCGGCGCGGTATCGATGACCTGGTAGACCCGTTCGGCGGCGGCCCTGGTGAGCTGGGCCAGGATGACCACCGAGGACATCGCGCGAGTCGCGGAGGTCATGGTCGAGACGTAGGCGGCGAAGGCGAGGAAGGTGCCCGCGCTGATGGCACCCCGCAACGCCAGCCAGCCGCCGAAGGCGATCACCGCCACCAGACCGGCCTGCGGAATGGCCGCCACCACCGGCGCGAACCGGGAGTCGATGGCGGCCGCGCGCATCCGTTCGCTGTAGAGGCGGCGGGCGTGACCTTCGAGCAGGTCGACCATTCTGGCCTCCTGCCCGAAGCCCTTCACCACCCGCACGCCGGTGACCGTCTCCTCGACGTGCTGGGCCAGGTCGGCGGCGCGCTGTTGGGCCGACCAGGTCGCCGCGAACAGTCGCGGCCGCATCCGGTAGACCGTGAACCCGATACCGGGCACCACCAGCAGCGCGACCACGGCCAGCGGCGGCGACAGCCACACCATCACCGACGCTGCCAGCGTGAACTGCAACAGCGCCATCCCCGACAGCGGCACCATCGCCAGCAACCCCTGCACCAGCTGCAGATCGGTGATCGACCGAGAGACCACCTGTCCGGTGCGCAGCGCGTCCTGTCCCGCGCCGTCGAGCCGTTGCAGCGAGCGCAGCACCCGCACGCGCAGGCCGTGCTGCACGTCCAGCGACAGCCGCCCGGCCAGCAATCTGCGGCCGAACGCGGCGGCGAAACGCCCCACGGCCAGCAGGGCGAGCAGGATCGCGACCGTCCCGATGACACCGGTGTCGCCGACGCCCGCCGCGTCCAGCGCCCGCTTGGTCAGCAGCGGGGCGGCCACCTCGACGAGCGCGCCCGCCAGCAGCGTGCCCCCGATGCCTGCCAGCGTGCCGGGATGGCGCAGGCTCTCCGCCCACAGTCGCCGTATCCAGCCGGGCGTGCCGGAACCGCTCTTGCCGGACGCGCTCTGTCCGGACCCGTCCGCCGACGCCCCCGCAACATCCGTCATCCCCGAGGAACCTGTCCCCATCGCCTCGCCGCCACCACCGTTCCGCAGTCCCATGTCACGTCACCGTGTTCGACGTTATCCATCTCGACCGACAGGTGAGGTGTTCGCCCGGACACACCCGGATTCGGTGGCGGAACCGGCCACCCCGGGCCAGGGGAGGGCGACAGAACCGGAGGCCGCCGGGAACGATCGCCCGGATGAGAGCTCAGAGGTCGCGCTCGCGCAACAGCCACCAGCCCGCGCCCGCACTCGCGATCGCCCACAGCAACAGCACGACGAGCGCCGCGGGTGTCGGCGCGAAGATCCCGGCATCCTCGAACGAGCCGACAGCCACGGTCCCGACCGTGGCCGAGCCGGGCAGCAGCGTCGCCAGTCCGCCCAGGCCGATCCCCTTCGCCACCAGCCAGACCAGCGGCTCGCCGATCAGCAGCCAGCCGATCAGCGCGGCGACCGCGCCGGTCGAGGTACGCAGGATCAGGCCGAGCCCCGCGCCGATCAGCGCCCAGCAGACCGCCGCGACCAGGCCGGTGCCCAGGATCGCCCACAGCCTGCCGTCGACGTCGAACTTGCCGCGTCCGAACAGGAAGAGGCAACCCAGCGCGACGAGTTCGGTCACCACCGCCACAGCCAGCGCGGCGGCCGCGATCACCAGCAGCTTCGCGCCGGCGAGCCGGTCGCGGTCGGGGGTGAACACGGCCGTCAGCGGCATCGAGCCGTAGCGGAACTCGCCGCCGGTGATGGCCGCACCGAACGCGCCCGCGCCCAGCACGGTCGCCAGGATCGCCAGCAGCAGCCCGATGGTGGCGGGTCCGGTCACCGGCTGCGCGCGGGGGTCGACCGGCCCGGCCATGCCCGCGGTCACCGAACTGGCCACCAGGGCCACCGCGGGCAGCAGGGCGGCCAGCAGCACGCACCAGCGCAGGGTCATCACCTTGCGGACTTCCGCGGTGACCGGCGGAGTCAGTTCCTCGAGCAGCGTCGTCATCGAGGCATTCCTTGGGGCGGCATTCCTTGGGGCACCGACGGCGCGTGCACGGGCGGCGGGCGCATGGGCGCGGAGTAGGGCGAAGGCTGTGGCGATAGAACCGACGGCGATACCGACGGCGAGCCAACCGACGGCGGCGCGAACGACGGCGGCGGCACGTAGGACGGCGGTGCGTTCAGCGGGGTCGTGGTCCGCGGCTTGGTGAGCGAGGCGAGCACTCGATCCGGGTGGATCGGGTCGGCCACGATGCCGTCGACGCGCACCCCGGCCGCGCTCGCGACCTCGCGGATCTGCGCCTCGGTGGCTTCGGCCACCGCCAGCCGTCCGTCCGGGCGGATGACCGCGTCGGTGAAGCCTCGCGCCGCCAGCGCGGTCGCCAGCGCCACCTGCACCGGGGCCGCGACGATCAGCCGGTCGGGATTGCCGCGCCGTAGTTTCGCCGGAGTCCCGAGATAGACCACCGACCCTTCGCTGAGCACCACCAGCTGGTCGGCCGTCGACACCACCGACGACAGCGTGGTGCTCGTGAGGACCGCCGCGCCGCCGCGCCGGGCGTGCGCTCGGACGACATCGTGCAGCCGGCCGCGCTCGGCGGCGTCGAGTCCTTCGACCGCGTCGTCGAGCAGCAACAACCGGGGATCCGGCAACAGCGCGGTGGCCAGCGCCAACCGGGTCTGCTGCCCGAAGGACAGCTCACCCGCGCGGGTGCGGGCCTGATCGGTCAGCCCGACCGCGGCGAGGACCTCGGCCACCCGGCCCCGGCGCACCCCGGCCGCGGCAGCGTAGACGTCGAGATGATCGACGGCGGCCCGGGCCGGATGCAGCCCGCGCGGACTCAGCACCGCGCCCACCGGACCCGGGACGCCGATCGTCGCGCTGCCCGCGTCCGGCGGGGTGAACCCGAGCAGTACCCGCAGCACAGTCGTCTTGCCCGACCCGGCCGGGCCGGCCAGTGCGGTGACCGTGCCCGGCGTGACGGTGAAGCTCACGTCCTCCACCGCGGGGACGAACTCGTAGCGCTTGGTCAGCGCGCGAACGGTGACGGCGGCGCGCGATGCCGTCACCGGCGCTCGATCGGCTTCGAGGACGTGGCCCGCCGCGCCGGATCCGCCTGCCGCGCCGTCTCGATGGCAGGCAGCGGGGCCGCGTCGATCACCGGGATCCGGTGGTTGGACCAGTCCAGCGGCGAGGGGCCGAAGGCCTTGCGGGCATTGTCGACAGTGACGCGGCCCAGGGCCCGGTTGCCGAAGCCGCCGATCACCGCGCCGATGCCCATCGGGATCACCTTGCCCGCCATCAGCGCCAGGCGCTTGGTCAGGAACTTCACGATGAACCGCTTCATCAGCGAGTCGTTCATGCTCGACAGGCCGGGCACCTTGTCGCCGAGCAGCGTGCCCCAGTTCTTCGCCGAGCGCCCGACCGAGCGCTCCACGATCTGCATGCCGCTGTCGCCGAGCACCACCGCGAGTACCAGGGCCCTGCGCTGTTCCTTGGCCTCGGGCGCGACCCCGTGCACGGCCGCGATGGCCAGCGTGTACAGCGCGGAGGCTTCGAGGAAGAACGCCGTCTCGGCGGTGATCGTGGCCAGCGAGGCCACTGTCCCGACGCCGGGCATGGCCGCCGTGGCGCCCGCCGCCGTGCCGCTGCCGGTCACCGCGAGCAGGTACTGCTTCTCGATCCTGGCGACGATCTGGTCGGGGGTTTCCCCGGGGTGCGCTCGGCGCAGGCGCTCGATGTATTTCTCCACCGCGGGGCCTTGCAGTTTGGCACCGTTCTCCAGCAAAGTGACCACGGTCTTCTCGAACGCGCCGATATTCATGACCTCACTACCCCTTCGATCCGGCCTGGCTGAACTCTATGGCACCGAACCCATGCCGGCCCAACACGGCAACGAACCGTGCCGATACCGGGTTCCCCCGTCGGGAGCGGGAAAACGTGGGCGAGCTCAGGCGCCGGGAACCGCGGGAACTTCTTCGCCGGGAACCGGGGGAGGCGGCGGGGTGCCCTCGCCGAACGGCCTGCCGCCGAGCACCTCGCGGCCGTGCGGGGACAGCCAGTTCGACAGGTCGGGGCCCTTGGGCACCACACCGGTGGGATTCACGTCGGTGTGCACCGCGTAGTAGTGGGTCTTGATCTGGCCGAAGTCGACGGTGTCGCCGAAGCCCGGCGTCTGGAACAGGTCCCGCGCGTAGCTCCACAGCATTGGCATCTCGCTCAGTTTCTGCCGGTTGCACTTGAAGTGGCCGTGGTAGACCGGGTCGAACCGGACCAGTGTGGTGAACAGCCGCACGTCGGCCTCGGTGATGGTGTCCCCGACCAGGTAGCGCTGGTTCGACAGCCGCTCGGTCAGCCAGTCCAGCCGGGCGAAGAGCCGGTCGTAGGCGCGTTCGTAGGCGTCCTGCGCACCGGCGAATCCGCAGCGGTACACCCCGTTGTTCACATCGCGGAAGATCAGCTCGGCGACCTCGTCGATCTCCGCGCGCAGTTCCTCGGGATACAACCGCGGCGCGCCGGGCCGGTGGAATCGTGTCCACTCGGTGGAGAAGTCCAGGGTGATCTGCGGGTAGTCGTTGGTGACGACCTGGCCGGTGGGCACATCCACGATCGCGGGCACGGTGATGCCGCGCGGATAGTCGGGGAAGCGGGCCAGGTAGGCCTCGCGCAGCCGGGGGATGCCGAGCACCGGGTCCACCCCGCCCGGATCGAGGTCGAAGGTCCAGCTGTACTTGTCGTGAGTGGGCCCGCACAGGCCCAGCGATATCGCGTCCTCGAGCCCGAGCAGCCTGCGCACGATCAGGGTGCGATTGGCCCACGGACAGGCCCGCGCGGCGACCAGCCGGTAGCGCCCGGATTCGACCGGGTAGCCGTCCCGGCCGTCGGCGGTGATCCGGGTG
Source organism: Nocardia shimofusensis NBRC 100134 (assembly GCF_001613125.1). Lineage (GTDB taxonomy): Bacteria > Actinomycetota > Actinomycetes > Mycobacteriales > Mycobacteriaceae > Nocardia > Nocardia shimofusensis. Next base: position 26,025 of record NZ_BDBT01000036.1, on the reverse strand, counting down.
GTGATGTAGGTGGTGTCGCGCTCGAACTCGCCCGGCTCGACATAGGAACCGGCTGTGGACTGCGTCTCGGTCACCCGGCCAGTCTTGCAGATCGACCCCTTAGGCTGCCGGTATGAGCGAGAACACCCCGAAGACCGCCACCCGGCTGGAACGTGAGACCACCGCGGCGGGCGCCGACGTCGCGGTTCTGACCCTGGCGAACCCGCCGCTGAACCTGTTCGATCAGGCCATGTTCGACGGCCTGGTGGCCGATATCGCCGCGCTGACCGCGAACCCGCCGCGCGCGGTGCTGCTGCGCGCCGAGGGCAAGGTCGTCTCCGGCGGCGTCGACGTGCACACCTTCGACGGACTGACCGTCGAGACCGGTACCGCGCTGTGGCGCAGGCTCTTCGACGACATCATCCATCCGCTCGAAGCGCTGCCGTGCCCGGTGCTGTTCGCCGCGCACGGGCTCACCCTCACCGCCGCGTTCGAGGTCGCGCTGGCCTGCGACATCATCTTGGCGACCCCGAAGGCGAAGTTCGGGCTGGTGGAGACCGTGGTCGGGCTGACCCCGTCGATGGGCGGACCGCAGCGGCTGGCCGAGCGGGCCGGCTCCGGCCGCGCCCGCGAGTTCGTGATGACCGCCGACCTCTACGACGCCGCCACCATGGCCGACTGGGGCGTGGTCAACTACATCCACGACGATCTCGACCCCGCGGCGCGGGCGCTGGCGCACAAGCTCGCCGACGGTCCGACCAAGGCGCACGCGGCCACCAAGAAGATCATCGAGGCCTGGCGTTCCGGCGGCGTCGCGCACGCCGACGCGGTGACCCCCGAGGTCTCCGGCGCGCTCTTCGACACCGAGGACCTGCGGGGCGGCGTGCGCAGCTTCCTGGAGAACGGACCGGGAAAGGCCACCTACCAGGGCCGGTGACCGCGCCTGCCGTGGAGCGACGGGCCGAGAGGTGATCCGCGCGTAACGACGATCCCCCGCGAATATGTGATCCGCGTCATATAGTGCAGGTGCCTGCTGGATCCAGGGCCGCGGAGGACGAATGACGCAGTTGGTGGTCGAGTACCCGGTGGACGGTCGCCACGCACCCATGGCGCGGGGCGCGGACGGGGTGCTCAGGTACGGCAATCTGAATCCCGCTCTGACGGAATTGCTCGATCGTCAGGTGCACGCGTTCGCGCACCGGGAAGCCGTCGTCGAGGTGGGTGGGCCCCGGCTCACCTACCGCGAGCTGTGGCACGCGGGCGCGCGCATCGCGGGCGGGTTGCAGCAGCACGGCATCGGCTACGGCGATCGGGTGGCGGTCCGGATGCCTGCGGGCCTGCGGTGGGTGCGCGCCTTCCTGGGCGCCCTGCTCAGCGGCGCGGTGCCGGTGCTGGTGCCCAGCGGACTGCCGCACAGCGTCGCCGAGCGGGTGCTCGCCGACAGCGCGGCCGATTTCGTGCTCGGCACGGGCGGCCCGCTGCCCGACGGCCCGTCGTTCATCGATGACGGCGCCGCCCTCGACGAGCTCGCGGTGCTCTGTTACACCAGCGATCAGCACGAGCCCAGGGGGGTGGAGCTGACCAACGAGAACCTGCTGTCCGCGGTCAGGTCCGTCGTCTCGACCCTCGACCTGCCGACCGACGGTGTGCGCAATCTCGTGCTGCTACCGCTGGCCGGCACGCGAGGCTGCGTCGACCAACTGCTGCCGACCTTCGCCGTAGGCGGCACCGTCGTTTTCGCGCGCGACATCGCCGGCATCGCGGAAGCCCTTGTCGCAGAACGGGTCGACATGATCTCGGCGACCCCCGAGGTGTTCGCCGGCCTGCGTCCCACGCTGGCCGCCATGCGTTCGGATGGGGTCTGCACCCACGGCGTGCGCCGCCTCAGCAGCGCGGGCCGACGCGCGCAACGCCCGATCCCGGCGGCGGGTGATGTCGCCGAGGCGCTGCGCGCGACCTTCCCGGTGGCCAGGCGCTGGTCGCTGTGGGGGGCCACCGAGACCAGCGGAATCGGCCTCGCGGTCGACGACGCCGATTCCGGCACTGTGCTCGGACGGCCATTCGGCGGAACGGAATTGGCGTTGTCCGGACCGCACGCCGCCACCGGCCACGGCGAACTGCTCTGTCGCGGACCGAATGTCAGCAGCCGTTACTGGAACGATCCGGCCTCGACGGCCGACCGGTTCACCGGCGGCTGGTTCCACACCGGCGACCAGGTCAGCATCACCGCCGACGGTCTGGTGCACCGGGCGGACGCGTGAGCCGCTAGACCAGCAGCCGTTCGCGCAATCGCTCCAGCAGCTTCGCGTCGATACCCGCTGCCTCGACGAAGGCATCGTGGTGACCGTGCAGTTCATGCACCGCATCGGTGCCGATCCGCAGATACTCCTCGCGTACGCCGAGCAGATCCATCGAGGGCTCCGCGCCCGGACCGAGGGTCTCGGCCAGCATCGCGCGCAACGCGGGCACGGCGTGATTGCTGAGCAGGTAGTCGGCGTAGACATCCTGCTCGACCACCCCGACCGCGCGCAGGATGGTGGCGATCGCCCACCCGGTGCGGTCCTTGCCCGCCGCGCAGTGCACCAGCACCGCGCCCCGGCCGCGCACGATGGACTCGGCGATCTCGGTGATGGCCGCGTTGGCCTCGGGCAGCTTCGGGAAGACCCGGTAGACCTCGAGCATGTGCGCGAGCGCGGTGGTGCCGTCGGAGTCGTGCGGCGGGGCAGCGCCCATCCGCGAGTCGAACGGTGTCACCCGCAGTCGCACGTCGCCGGGCAGGTTGTCATGGCCGATGTTCTCGATCTCGTGCAGTCCACGCAGATCGTGCACGTCGGTGACGCGCAGTTCGCGCAGCACGGCGTGGCCGCGTTCGTCGAGACCGCTGAGCTGAGCCGAGCGCAGCAGCACGCCGGGGCGGATGCGGGCGCCGGAGACGGTGCGCAGACCGCCGGTGTCGCGGAAGTTGAAGGTGCCGGTGAGGCGGAACTGATCGGCCGAAGACGTGGAGGTCACGGCTACAGGCTATCGGCGGCTCGGAGGCGGTGGGCGCTGTGCGGAGCAGCGCGATTCTCCAAACCCGTGTCTACTGTGTGTTCGGCCACAAGGGGGTAGCCGGGCGGTGCAGGATCCGTAGTCTGGACCGAGGTGCGGGTATCGGACCAGAAGGGCCTGTCCGCATCCGATCAAGGGTGACGAGGATCCGGAAGCGCGGGTTCGGCGATGAGGCAAGCTCCGCAACGTTGCGGTGCAGTCCCGGTCGGATAACAAAACAATCTTTCAGTATGAAAATTGATGCAGACCCGTTCTCAAATCATGGAAACCCTCTACCATTGATGAACGTTGGACCGGGCGGTCCGGTGGAAGCCTGACTGTCCGCCGAGTTCAGCGAGTCGCGCCGCGCAGGGGCGCGAGGTCTTTCGCCAAGGGAGTCGTCGTTGAGCGCACGTGGAGAAATTGTGGAAAGCCGGTTGCGGCCGACCGTCTGCGAGGCGGTCGAAACGGCAGCAGCCTCGCTCGATCACGGCGGAGTTCGGGCGTTGCGAGTGCTGCTGCACGCCGGCATCACCGCCTACTGGCCACTGGTCAAGGCCACCCCTTACAAACAGATCAGAGCCTACGAATCGACCGTTCGCACCATCAGGGAACGCTGGGAAGTCAGTTCCGAATGCGTCGCCGACCCGATCACCGCGATGACGTTCCGCCAGATGGATGCCGAGATAGCCACCTTCCTGGAGCTGTGCGCCCAGCGTTCGCACACTCAGTGGCTCGAGCCGGTCGACGCGATCGCCGCCTATTGCGCGTCGATGCTGCAGGGCACCGTGCTGCGCTGGCTGGCGTGCTGCGATGACGAGACCACGCTGGTGGTGCTCGACGACCTGGTCAGTGGGCTGACAGCCCGCGCGGTCGACGCCTGAAGCCGTACCCGAGGTACTGGACGTTTGTCCAGTTAGGTGGTTGAGTGGGAAGGGTGAGTGAGACCTCGCCGATTCCCGGTCTGCACGCGGCCACCGCCGATCTCGATCCGCCGCTGGCCGCGCTGGATCTCGCCGCCCTCCGCGCGAACGCAGCCGATCTGGTGCGCCGCGCCGCGGGTACGCCGATCCGGGTCGCTTCCAAATCCGTGCGCTGTCGCGCCGTGCTGGAGACGGTGCTCGGCTCCGGCCTGACCGCCGCCGACGGGTTCGCGGGCATCATGTCCTATTCGTTGCGCGAGGCGCTGTGGCTGGCGCGCCTGGGCGCCCGTGACATCCTGCTCGGCTATCCGACCGTCGATCGAGCCGCGCTGGCCGAGCTCGCCGCTGACGAGACGCTGCTGTCCTCGATCGCCCTGATGATCGACGACGTCGACCACCTCGAGCTGACCCGCGCCGCGCTCGGCACCGACAAGGTCCGTCCCCAGGTGTGCCTGGATGTGGACGCCTCCTTGCGCCTGGGCCCGGTGCACCTGGGCGTTCGCCGTTCGCCGCTGCGCACTCCGGAGCAGGCTGCCGAGCTGGCGCGCGCGGCCCGCTCCGCCGGTTTCGAGGTCGTCGGCGTGATGACCTACGAGGCCCAGATCGCCGGGCTGCCCGACAGCAATCCGGCCGTACGCCTGGTCAAGAAGCTCTCCGCCGCCGAGATCGGCCGCCGCCGCGGCGCCGTGCTCGATGCGGTGCGCTCGGTGACCGGTCCGTTGCGCATCGTCAACAGCGGCGGCACCGGGTCGTTGGAGGTGAGCACCGCCGACCCGCAGGTCACCGAGGTCACCGCCGGGTCCGGCCTCTATGTGCCGACCCTGTTCGACCATTACCGTGCCTTCACCCCGCGACCGGCGCTGTTCTTCGCCACCCCCGTGCTGCGCAGACCCACCCCCGGAATCGCCACCGTCTTCGCCGGCGGCTACATCGCCTCCGGTCCCGCGGGCGACTCCCGGGTGCCGAAACCGGTGTGGCCCACGGGACTCGGGCTGCTCGGCACCGAGGGTGCGGGCGAAGTCCAGACCCCGTTGTCGGGTGCGCGGTCCCTGCGCCTGGGTGATCGGGTGTGGTTCCGCCACGCGAAAGCCGGTGAACTCTGCGAGCGCTTCGACGAGGTGCACCTGGTCGAGCCGGACGGCTCGCGCACGACTGTGCCGACCTATCGGGGCGAGGGCAAGAACTTCGGCTGAGGGAATTCACCCGAGTCGCAGGAACCGTCCCGGCTCGACGAGTTCCTCGGGGGTCTCGGGCAAATAGGCGGTGAGCAGGGGCGAGCGGATGACGATCGCCTTCCACATGGCCCGGCTGACCGCCGCCCGGATCAGGCCGGGGGAGAACAACGCCGCCATGCCGTCCGGTGCGTCCTGTGGCGAGGACGTGGTCATCGAAATCAGCACGACCGTGGCCTCCCTGCCCCGGAACCGGTCGACCGTCCCCACCAGCACATCCTCGATCTTGGCCCGCGCCAACAGGGTTCGGATGCGCCCGACCTGCGCTTCGTAGGGCGCGATGACGAACAGGTCGTGCGGATGCAGTCGCCGGGTCTGTCCGCCCTCGGTCCACGGGCGCCCGAGCAGAGCGCGCACCTGGCGCACCACCTCGCGCGCTTCGGCCACGGACTCGGTCGAATCGCCGTGGTGGGAGACGGTCACGGTCTCGATACCGGGCACGGTGTCGTCGAGTCGCCTTGCGGTGGTGACGGTTTCCTCCGAGGTCAGCCTGCCGTCGTAATACAGCCGTGACAGCGGCTCGCACACCCGCGGATGCATCCGCCGGGTGCGATCGAGGAAGTAGCCGCGTCCGGCGGGGACCGTGTCGTGCCCGTCGAGCAACCAGCCGAGCACCGAGCCGGCGACCGGGGCGGGATGGGCCGCCCGCGCTTGGGCGGGCTGCGGGTCACCGACCAGCAGCAGCGAGCGCGCGCCACCCGCCACCGCCGCCACCTCGGCGAGTGGGAACCGGCCCGCGTCGGCGACCACCAGCAGGTCGAGACTGCTCGCGGGCACTCGCGCCGGATCGGTGAAATCGGCGGGCAGCCCGCCGATCACACAACCGTTGACCGCGTGATCGAGGAACCTGGCGAACCGTTGCGGGTCGATCACCGCCCACTCCGGCGCGACGGCCTCGGCCTCGGATTCGGCGACGAGCTCCGGCAACACACCGGCCGCGACGATGGCCTCGAACAGGTTCTCCACTGTCCGGCGGCTGTGCGCGACGATGCCGATCCGCCAGTGCCGCCCGGTCACCAGCTGCGCCACCACCTGAGCCGCGACATCGGTCTTCCCGGTCCCCGACGGTCCCTGGACCACCAGATAGGAATCGTCGAGGCCGGATACCGCGGCGGTGAGGGCGGTGACGTGATCCCCGTGCACCGGCGGCAACGCGCCACCGTGCAGCCGGGGCGCCCGCCTGCCCAGGATGTCGAAGAACGCGCCGGCAGGCAGTTCGGGCAGCGTCATCAGCAACCGCTGCGCCGTCGCCTCGACCGCTGCCTCGGCGCGCATATCCCACTCCGGCACCCCCGGCGCGATGGCGATCGGCAGATCGTCGTGGGGCGACCGGTTCTCGGGCAGGGTCTCCTCCAGCCGCACCGCGTCGTCGAAGTCGGCGTCCACCGCGCATCCGAGCACGACGGCGGTCCCGGTCGTGCGCCGCCCGTACGCGCCGACTCGGTCGTAGAACGTGTGCACCCGGGTGCCCGGCGGCAGCGCGGCAGGCGCGGCCGTCCCCGTCGGCCCGGGCCGCAGCCCCCCGCCGGAACCGATCCGCCCGGTCAAGGTCAGGAACCGCCGCATGGTCGCGCCGTCGGGGCTGCGATGCCACTTGGTGTCCACCGTGCACCGGTCGGCGATGAGCACGCCCGGCGCGTCCGCCCACTCCCGCACCGGAAGGGTCAGCCGATCGGTATGCGCCCAGCTCCACGCTCGCCGCTCCCGGCGTCGATATCCGAGCACCGCCGCCATCACCGCCGCCGGACTGTGCGCATCGCCTTGTCCGGCAGCGTATTCCGACAGCGCCGCCTCGACCGACGACGGGGGCGGTGACGGATTCTCCGTCGCGGGGTCTCCCGCGTCCCAGTGGGAGTCCGCTGCCCGGCGGGAGTCCACGGCCCGGCGTGAGTCCACTGCCCCGGCGGACTCCCGCCGCGCGGACTCGCCGAGGCCGCGCAACCAGTCGCTCAGCAGCAACAGCGTCACGTCGTCGGACCGCTCGCCGGGGATCAGGGCGCGCAGCCGATCGAGACGGTAGGAGCCGACGCCGATGAGGACCGCTGTGCGGACCACGGGGTAGAGGTCCACGAGCAGCCCGGCATCCATCAGGTCGTCGAGAACCTCCTCGTCCCCTGGACCGTCGCCCTCGGCGAGCAGCGCCGCGGGTACGTCGCCGGTGTAGTGGTAGAGGTGGGCGCCGGGATGGGCGCGCAGGTGCGCGGCAGTGTGGGCGAGCAGTTCGGTGACCGGGCGCTCAGCGGCAGGCAGGCTCAGCAGGGTGCCGGTCCGGTCGCCGAGGCGCCAGCGCACGGCGCGGCCGGTCGGGTCGAGATCGACGGTCAGCGCGAGGTCGTCGGGGTGTGCCTCGGGCAGGGCGGACAGTGCTGCCGGTGCGCGCAGCGTGTAGGCGGGCGCACCGGACGCCTCGGTCCGCAATTGCAGGTCGGCCTGTCGGCGCAGCGCGGCCACGGCGCGCGCGGACAGGCCGGGTACCTCGTCCACGGTGACGGCGAGCCGGTCGAGGGTGTGCACCCCGGCATCACGCAACCGCGCTCTGACGGTGCCCGGCATCCCGGCCACCAACAGCAGATCGCGGGCGGTGGTCAGTTCGGGCAGGCACACCGCGCAGCGTCCGCAGGCCAGGTAGCGCGGGTCGCCCCACTGCACGGGCAGTAGCTCCTCCAGCTTCTCCTCGAGAATCTCGCCGGTTCGCTCGCGCCGGGCCCGATACACCGCCGCCGCCGCCTCCAATGGGTGTTCGGAAACCGTTGAGCCGCAGTGCAGCACCAGTGTCGGCGCCACCCGGACCAGGTCCGAGTCGGCGAGAATCTTTGCGCAGGCGGCGAGTTCGAGCACGGTGTCGAGTCGAGTGGCGGACGAGGCCGCGATCCCGTGCAGGGTGCAGCCGTCGCGCTCCTCGCGCACGAGATAGGCGCAGCCTGCGGCGAATCCGTCGGTCAGGAGAGTCGCGTTGCGCACGACCTGTGCTCCGCCGCGAAGCGCGTCGACAGTGGCGGTGTGCGCGGCGCGCAGGGCCTCGGCCCCGGCGTCCCCGGCACCGGACACGGAAAGCGGGTCGGGCGGGGAGATCTCGGCGATCGACGATCCGTATGCGGTGCGCAGGTGCGCGTGCAGACGGTCGCTCTCGCCGTGCGCCGGAATACCGCCGGGCGGTCGGGAGTCGCCAGGAGTGGCGAAGCCGCCAGGAGTGGGGAAGTCGGCGAAAGCGTCCACCATGCCGAGCTCGGCGTCGAGCGCACGAAGCACCGCGAACTCGCAGCGTGCCGCCCGCACCAGATCGGCGGCGGTGGCCACTACACGATCACCGAACACGAACAAACGCGCGCCTCCCGTTCGACGGCCGCCAGCCGGGACACCAGCAACCGGCGCGCCGGATGCGCGCCGGTCGGCACCACTGTAAGCCAGGGCTCGTGACCTCGGTGAACCCCGGGTCAGGATCGAGGCTTGCGGCGTTCCTGGCGTTTGCCGGTGTCGCGCTCGCGGCGCGGTCCCCGGCTGCTGAACGCCGGCGCCGCGCGGTGCGACGGCGGACCGGAGTCGAGCTGCAGCTGGATCAGCACGCCGCTGATCCTGGTGCGGCGCAACGCCTCCAGCGTCTCGGCGGGCAGATTCGCGGGCAGCTCGACCAGGCTGTGGTCGGGCCGGATGCTGATGTGGCCGAAGTCGCTGCGGCGCAGACCGCCCTCGTTGGCGATGGCGCCGACGATCGCACCCGGCACCACCCGGTGCCGCTTGCCGACGCTGATCCGGTAGGTCGCCAGCTCCGTTCCGGTCGCCCGGTGATGCGAGCCGCCGCCGGCCGCGCGCTCCTCGTCGAAGCGACGCTCCGGGCGATCCCGCACAACCCGTTCGCGGCGTTCCGGTTCCGGCTCCGGCTCCATGAAGAAGTTGTCGCCGTCGTAGGAACCGATCGCCAGCGCGGCCGCGATGTCGACCAGCGGGATGTTGTGTTCGCGCTCGTAGTCCTCGATGAGCTTGCGGAACAGCGGCAGGTTCGACGAGGCGAGGTTCTCGGTGATGGTGTCGCCGAACTTGGCGACGCGCTGCGCGTTCACGTCCTCGACGCTGGGCAGCTGCATCTCCTCGAGCGGATGCCGGGTGGCGCGCTCGATGGCCTTGAGCAGATGGCGTTCGCGCGGGGCGACGAACAGCAGCGCCTTGCCGCTGCGCCCGGCCCGGCCGGTGCGGCCGATGCGGTGCACGTAGGACTCGGTGTCGTGCGGGATGTCGAAGTTGACGACATGGGAGATGCGGTCCACGTCCAGGCCACGGGCGGCGACGTCGGTGGCCACCAGGATGTCCAGCGTGCCGGACTTGAGCTGGCCGATGGTGCGTTCGCGCTGATTCTGGGCGATGTCGCCGTTGATGGCGGCGGCGGAAAAGCCGCGGGCGCGCAGCTTCTCGGCGAGTTCCTCGGTGCCCTGCTTGGTGCGGACGAAGATGATCATCGCCTCGAACGACTCGACCTCGAGCACCCGGGTCAGCGCGTCCAGCTTGCGATGATGCGAGACCTGCACCCACCGCTGGGTGATATTGGTGGCGGTCTGGGTCTTGGCCTTGACGGTGATCTCGACCGGCTCACGCAGATACTGCTTGGAGATCTTGCGGATCGCCGCGGGCATGGTCGCCGAGAACAGCGCGACCTGCTTCTCCCGCGGGGTGTCGGCCAGGATGCGCTCGACGTCCTCCTGGAACCCCATCTTGAGCATCTCGTCGGCCTCGTCGAGCACCAGGTATTGCAGCTGCGACAGGTCGAGCGTGCCCTTCTCCAGATGATCGATCACCCGGCCGGGGGTGCCCACGACCACGTGCGCGCCCCGGCGCAGGCCGGACAGCTGCACGCCGTAGCTCTGCCCGCCGTAGATCGGCAGCACATGCAGCCCGGGGATGTGGGTGGAGTAGCGGCCGAAGGCCTCGGCGACCTGGATGGCCAGCTCCCTGGTGGGGGCGAGCACGAGGGCGCGCGGCGCTTTGCCGGACGTGTCCAGACCCATCAGGATCGGGATGGCGAAGGCGGCCGTCTTGCCGGTGCCGGTCTGCGCGAGACCGACGACATCGGCTCCCGCCAGCAGCGGCGGGATGGTCGCCGCCTGGATGGGGGAGGGAGATTCATAACCGACATCGGCGATTGCCCGCAGGATGCGGTCGTCGATGCCCAAGTCGGCGAAGGACGGGCCGGCCGGGTCGGAACCGGCTTCGGTTCCGCCCGTGTCCCTGTCGTCGTCGCCAGGAACGCTGTCGACCTGATTGGTACTCATTGACCAGGAGTTTACTGCCTGCCGGTGGCCTCCCCGGTCACCGGGTGAATACGGTGAGACCTATGCAACTCGAGCACGAGGCCCCCGAACAGGGACTGCGCGCCCCCGCGGTGACTCTCGGCGTGGTCCAGTTCACTCCGAGCACCGACCCGCGAGCGAATCTGACCGCCCTCGGCGAGCACGTCCGCGCGGCCGCCGGCCGTGGTGCGCGCGTGGTGATCGCCCCGGAATACGCGATGCACGCGGTGCGCAGGCTCGACGCACGAGTATTGCCGGTGGCACAACCGCTGGACGGACCGTTCGCGACCGGCCTGGCCGAACTCGCGCGGGACGCCGGCGTCTTCCTGGTGGCGGGCATGATCGAGATCGGCAGCGACGGCGACACCCGCATCCGCAACACCCTGGTGGCCGTCGATCCCGGCGGCGAGCGGGTCGCCGTCTACCGCAAGGTGCACCTCTACGACGCCTTCGGTCACAAGGAATCCGATGTCGTCGAGGCGGGACCGCTCACCGAGCCGGTCACCTTCGCCGCCGACGGGGTGACCATCGGCCTGCAGACCTGCTTCGACCTGCGCTTTCCCGAGGGCTTCCGGCGGCTGGCGGCGGCGGGGGCACAGGTGATCGCGGTGCCCGCGCAGTGGATCCCCGGACCGGGCAAGGTCGATCAGTGGACGACCCTGCTGCGCGCCCGGGCCATCGAGAACACCGTCTACCTCGCCGCCGCCGACCAGGCCGAACCCCTCGGCTCCGGCGCCTCCATGATCATCGATCCGGCGGGCGCGGTGCTGGCCGAACTCGGCGCCGAACCCGGCGTGCTCACCGCGACCGCCGAGCTCGAGCACCTCGACGCCGTGCGCACCCGCAACCCCAGCCTCGCGCTACGCCGATTCGCGATCACCGAGCGCCGCACGCAGGAGTAGCGTTCGAAGGGAGATGAACCACTACGCCGATCGGTTCGCCGCCGGTCGCGCGCTGGGAGCGGAACTGGCGCACCTGCGCGCGACGGAACCGCTCGTGCTCGGCCTGCCCAGGGGCGGCGTGCCGGTGGCGGCCGAAGTGCACCGCGCCCTCGGCGGCGATCTCGACATCCTGCTGGTCCGCAAGCTCGGCGTGCCGTGGCATCCGGAGCTGGCGATGGGCGCGCTCGGCGAAGGCGGGGTCCGGGTGCTCAACGACGACGTGATCCGCAGGCTCGGCGTGCGCCCTGACCAGCTGGCCGAGGTCGAGCGCGCCGAACTGGCCGAGCTGGCCCGCCGGGTGCACGCCCTGCGCGGCGACCGCGACCCACTGCCGATGACCGGTCGCACGGTGATCGTGGTGGACGACGGCATCGCCACCGGCGCGACCATGGTGGCGGCCTGCCGGGTGGTGCGCTCGCATGCGCCGGCCCGCCTGGTGGTCGCGGTGCCGATCGCGTCGGTGGAGGCGCACGCCTGGGTGTCCGGAGAAGCCGACGAGGTGGTCTGCCCGTGGATTCCGGCCGAACTCGGCGGGGTCGGCGGGGCCTATGTCGACTTCCATCAGCTGCGGGACGACGAGGTCACGACGCTGCTGCGGTGATCCCGCCGCGGTGCCGGCGTGCGCGGACTGTCCCGGAGATCCGGGAGACGTGCGGCGCGCCCGGTTCAGCGCGGGACTTCGGTGATCCCATCACGATGACGGCGTGCGAGGTCGATGTAGAAATCGGTGCTGATGCGCAACCACTCCTCGGCCGCGGTGCCCTGGATCGGCCGTTTCACCACCGCGGGCGAGCCGGCCGCCAGCACCCCGTCGGGGATCTCGGTGTGCGGTGAGAGCACCGAGTGCGCGGCGAGCATGCTGCCCGCGCCGATGCGCGCCAGGTCCAGCACCGTGCTGTTGTTGCCGACGATCGACCCGGCGCCGAGCGAGGCGCCGTGGAAGACGACGCTGTGCGCGATGGTCGCGCCCGCCCCGATCTCGATCGGCGCGTCCTGCGGGCCGTGCAGCACCGCATTGTCCTGCACATTGGCGTTCTCGCCGATGAGGATCGGGGTCACATCCGCGCGCAGCACCGCGCCGTACCAGATCGACGCGCCCGCGGCGACCCGCACATCGCCGATCAGGGTCGCGTTCGGCGCCAGGAAGGCGGTCGGATCCACCTGTGGCCGTTTGCCTTCGTATTCGTAGAGGGGCACCGCTCCACCGTAGGCGCGCTCACCAGCGTTCGGCGTGCGCGGCGGTCTTCTCCGCGGCTTCCAGCATCGGCCGCAGGTGCGCGCTGAAGATCTCCGCGGTGACCGGTGCGACGTGCACCTCCGCGCCGGTGCGCACCGCGTACCGTCCGTCGCCGCCGACATCGATCCAGCACAGCACCCCGAACGGGCGCAGAGTCGCCGGGCGGGTCTCGCCGCCGCGTCGCCGGGCCGAGACCACGATCTGCCCGATCCCCGCCCGGGGACGGTTGAGCAGCCTGCGGATTCGCGCGTCCGTCGTCGGGCCGGAGACCGGCACCGTCACCAGATCGCGGCTGTCCAGTCTCACCTTCGCCAGCGGGGCACTCAGCCGTGCTCCGGCGCCGGGCGGGCATTCCGGCAACACCGAGACGATCCGCGCGGCGAGATTGTCCGGATGGCCGACGTAGAGCCGCACCGGACCGCCGCGCTCCGGATCGGGGCCGGGCCGCTGCGCGGCGACCACGGCGATATTGCCGGAGGTCGCGCCGAGGACCCGGACCGGACGGGCGTCCGGCGCGTTCGTGTGATCCACGAGATCCGCCGACGCGGCCTCGGGTGGGGGAGCGATCGCGGGCGCGGGCGCGTCGATCCCGACCCCCTCCACGACCTCGACCGCCTCCGCGCCGATGGCGGCCGCGTGCCGTCCGAACACCTCGACCAGCACCGTGGGCCGGGCCAGAACCCGCAGGGCGGCTTCGAGGTCGGCGTCGAGCGTCCGCTCGCACCACTCGTCGAGTTCGGGCTGCTGGGCGGCGCGTTCGAAGGTGTCGCGCGCGGAGGGGCGCACCGCCAGCGGATAGGGGATGCGATCACCGTCGGCACGTGCCCACGCCGCGGCGAACTGGTCGGGTGTCAGCGTCCAGGTCACTCCTGTTCGGTCCAATCGCCGACCACCGGGGGCGTCGCCGGATCCAGATCCCCGATGAGCTCGTCGGCCGACGCGCGGCCTTCGGGGTCGAGATCACCGAACTCCGGAGCGCCGTATTCGTCGAAGCCGTGGCCGTCGCGACCGGCGTCGTACCCGCTGTCGAACTCGGCCTCGAGATCGTCGAAGACGAAATCCTCTTCGGCCCAGTCGAGGTCGTCGTCCTCGTCCTGCTGGTCACGCTCGGATCGAGCGGTGCTCGCCTGCACCGACGATCCCGACCGAGGGGTGTCGCCCGCCGCGAGCGCGCCGCCGAGCAGGCCGCCGACCGCACCGGCGCCCGCCCCCGCGCCGACCGCCGCTTCCCCGTCTCGATCGGACCCGCGCGAGCCCGCCGCGCTCTCCGCCGTTCCGGTCGCGCTCGTTTCGTTCCCGCCCGTGCCCGTGCCCGTGCCCGTGCCCGTGCCGGTGCCGGTGCCCGTGCCGGTGCCGGTGCCCGTGCCGGTGCCGGTGCCCGTGCCCGTGCCGGTGCCCGTGCCCGTGCTCGTGTCCGTTCCTTCGGCGCGGGTTTCCGTTGGGCCGGTACCGCTCGCGCCTGCCGGCGCTGTGCTCGCGCCTGCCGCCGCCGTGCTCGTGCCGGTGTCGGCTTTGCCGTCGCCCGCTGCCGGTGCGCTCGTGCCGGTGCCGGTGCCGGTGCCGGTGCTGGTCCCGGGCGCGGCGACCTGGCCTGTGGCGCTGAGACCGGCGGTGTTCGTCTCCGTCGCGGCCGCGACGGTCGTGCCCGCGCCGTCGCGCTCGTCGCGCTTGCGTTCCCTGTCGGCGGCCGGTCGCGGCGAACCGGTGACCGTTGTCGAACCGCTCGGTGTCGTGGCCGATGGCACCGCGGTGCTGCGCGTGGGCGTGCTCTCCGTGGTCGCGGCACCGGCGGGACCCGCGGGCGTCGCCGCGGCGGGCACCGTCGCCGCGGCGGCCACGGTGCCGCCGGACCCGGCGACCGGCGAGCTGACAGGGGCGGGAGGCGTGGGCAGCACGGCCGAGGGCACCGGCGTGCTCGCGGCGGGCAGCGTCGCGGGCGTCGGCGCGGCCGGGATCGTCGGAGAAGCCGTCGCCACGGCGGCTCGGGCCGCGACGGTGGACGAGGGATCGGCGGTCCCCGGCTCCGCGATGTCGACTGCGCCGAGTGCGCCGGACGGAACGCCTGCGTCCACCGCCGGCGCGGTCTCCGGGAAGGCGGGCACGTCCACACCGGTCCCGAGGAAGGCCGTGGTGTAGATGGCGTCCATCGCGCGCACGACGTCCAGCCGTTCGCCCTCGGCGTTCTTCTGCGTATCGATGTTCGCCGTCGCCTGCGTCGGATCGAGCAGGGCGGCAGCGAGATCCGGCTGCGCGTTCGACGGCGTGCCCACCGCGGAGCGCAGCGCCTCGGCGGCCTCGGCCGCGCGGACCAGCCGCTGGGACACCACGGCCATCACATCGGCCATCTGTTGCCCGTGCAGTTCGAACGCGGCCACGGCGGCGGCGGCGGTGCTCGACGCGGCCCCGCGCCAGCCGTCGGCGATGGCGCCGCGAATCTCGGTGTGCGCCTGGGACACCGCGTCGGTGAGTCCGGTCGCCGTCGCCTGCCAGGACTGGGCGCCCGCGCTCAGCAGGCTCGGATCGAGGGCCTGGACATTGCGGAAGATCTCGTCGTGGGTGAGACCGTCGAAGACCTCGGCGTTCGGCGCGTACGTCGGATCGGTGCGGGTGTGGGTGCCGCGTTCGGCGGCGAAGGGGATCTCACGCACGGCCCGTCTCCTGCGGTGCGGGTGCGACGGCGGTGAGCGAGCCCGCGAGTTCGGTGTCGGCGGCCTCGTACGCGGCCGCCGCGGCGCGGAAGATGCGCGCGAGTTCCCTTGCCGAGGAGGCGTATTCGCGCAGCAAGACCAGCGCGGTGTCGGCTTTGCCCTCGAAACCCTGCCGCAGCGCCGCGCCGGAGTCGAATCCGCCGAACCCGGGCAGCGAGGTGGCGGGGCCGAGCACCGCCAGCTGTGCCTCCACCTCGTCGGCGAGTTGTTCGTAGCGGCGCGCGCATTGTTCGTGCGCGCCTTCGGCGATCAGTACCCCGTCGATGTGGAGTGAGCCCTCCTCGGCCGCTCTGGCCAGGGCCGCCAACTGTGGTCGCACCGTACCGTCCCCCTCACTCGTCGTGCCGACTTCCCCGCGCCGCCCTCACGGCGCCGCCTGCCTCGCGCCGTTCGCCCCGCGCTGTCTACCCCGTGACCACCGCGTCCACGATGACGACCGCACGCAGCCACTGCGCGATATCGGCGGCCACGCGCCCCTTCACCGGTTCGTGCAGCAGATCGTGTCCGGCCTCGGCGTACTCCCGCAAATCTACCGATTCGTGGCGCGCAGTCCAGAGCCGAATTCCTTCCACCGGGGCCCGGCGGTCGTCGGTGCCGTGCACGGCCAGCACCGGAAGGGTCGCGGGCAGCGGTGTTCCCGGCGCTCCGGCAACGCCACCGCCGAGCGCGCGGCGCGGCACGCCGGACAGCACCAGCCCGTGCAGCCATTCGAGCGGAACGCTCGGAGTCAGCGGGTAACTCGACTCCACGCCGCCGAGGTCGGCTCCGCTCGTGGTGTCGGGCACCGCCGCGCCGAGCAGGCCCAGCGTGGTCACCGCGCCCAGCGAATGACCCATCAGCACCAGCGGCAGTTCCGGCCGCTCTTCGTGCGCGCGCTCCACCAGCACGGTCGCGTCGGCGACCAGTTCGGCCAGCGTGCCCGGCTGCTCGGGGTCGCCCTCGCTGAGCCCGTGACCGGCCAGGTCGAGGCCCCACACCTCGACGCCGATGGCATTGAGGGATCGGGCGAAGCGGTGGTAGTTGCCGCTGTGCTGGCCTAGACCGTGCAGCAGCACCGCCACCGCGTCGGGAGAGGCGACCGGCCACCGCCGATAGTGCAAGCGGCCACGGGTGCTGTCGAAGAAAAGCATCTGTCGATAGTGCCAAATCTTGTGCGTGTCAGGATACTTCACGCTTTCCCGCGGAACCGGCTATACTGCCCGGCCAATTCCGCGGTCGGTGCGCTCAGTTCCTGGCCAGCCGCCCGGTGACGGCCGTACGTGCCGAGGCGACCACCGCGCGCGCCGCCAATCCCGCGGCGACCAGCGGCGCGAACACGATCCACGGGGTGCCGCGGTGGTAGTCGACGTAGAACCGCAGGGCGCTGCGATGGTGGCTGCGGACCTTGCGGAACGGCGCCGAGCGCATGCTGCCGCCTTCGCGATGCTTGATGCCCACGCTCGGGTCGAGCACCACGCGCCAGCCGGCCCGGTGCATGTCCAGGGCCATCTTGGTTTCCTCGAAGTACAGGAAGTAGCGCTCGTCGAAGCCGCCGACCTCTTCGAAGGCATCGCGGCGGAAGAGCATGCAGCAGCCGGAGATCCAGTCCACGTCGCCTGCCGTGGTGAGCTGCTTGCCGAAGTAGCGGCGAGTGGCGGGATTGCCCGGCCACACCCCGCCCAGCAGCGCGTGCACGATGCCGTCCAGCAGCGAGGGGAACGCCCGGCCGCTCGGGTACGGTGTGCCGTCCAGACGCAGGATCTGCGGCCCGATCATGCCGATCCGCTCGTCGGTGCGCGCGGTCTCCACCAGGGTGGCGATGGAGGCGGGGGAGAGGTGGGTGTCCGGGTTGGCCACCAGCAGCCACTCGGCATCGGTCTGCGCGGCGGCCTGGTTGATGGCGGTCGACAGGCCCACATTGCGCTTGTTGCGAGTGACCCGGCCACCGTAGGCGGCGACCAGATCGGGGCCGTTGTCGGTGGAGGTGTTGTCCACACACACCACGTCCAACTGCAGAGGTTCTACAGCGGCTTCGAGGGAGTCGAGAAAGCTGGGCAGATCCTCGGCGCTCTGATATGTGATCAGGAGCACGCCGACCGTCTTGTCGCGCATGGCCGCGAACCTATCAGTTTCCGGCGCCCAGCGAGAATGCCGGACCTACCGGCATTATCAGCAAATGCGCGGCACTGTTTCGGTGGTGTGCCGTTCTCGTCAGGCGGGCGCGCCAGCCGGGGCCGGCTCCGGGGCGGGGACCAGGGCCGGATCGGGCACCGGCGCGATGGCGGGGTTCGGCACGGGTGCGCCTTCACCCTCGGGTGCGGGTGGCAGCGGAGCGTCGGGCACGGAGAAGGTGCCGACCGTCGGCGTCATGACGCAGTGCGCGCCGGGGTAGCCGATCACGCCCCACATCGAGGCGATCACGGTGCCGGGGCCGCTCTCGACGGTGCGCGACAGCGTGGGCATGCCCTCGGCGGTGCGGTCGTCGAGCATGTCGATGCCACTGCGGCCGTTGTTCACATTGACCCACGCGACCACCAGGCCGGAGTTCAACGGCATGCCGGAGTGGGCGGGGGTCGCGCTGAACCGCAGCCGGCCGGGCTCGGGGCGCTCGGCGTTCTCGGCGGTGCGGCCGTAGGTGGTCGCCGCGGCGATGATGGTGGTGATGGGGCCGTTGCTGCCGCAGCCGAAGGTGGGCGCGGCGTAGGCGAAGGGAGCCCAGGCCCCGGCGATGTCGCGCAACTGCGCCACGTCGACCAGTTCGGTGTACTGGCGGAGGGCGCCGATACCCGCCTGAGCGGCCGAGTCCTCGCCCGCGCGTTCGGTGAGCTCGGTGATCGCCTCGGCGACCGGCACGGTCTCGGTGTCGGCGACCGCGGGGGCCGCGGTCGCAGCCGCGCCCACGCCCAGCGTGAGAGCGGCGACGGCGGAAAGTGCGATTGTTCTGCCGTTCACCGAATAACTCCTCGAACCTCTCGGGCGTGTCTCTAGGGCGTCAAGGTACCAGTCCGGGCCGGTGAGCGCCGTGTGGGTGGATCGGAGGAGCGCCCGAAATGCGGGGTTCGGTCCTTCCTGTCACCGGTTCGGTGCGGTGTTGCAGCACACCATGCGGAAAAGGTGTGGTCCACTCGACAGTGCCGGACGACTCGCGGGTAGGTTCCTACCGGTACGTACGAGACACAACGGGAGTTGCGTATGAAAATATCCCTGTCCCCTGACGAGGTAGCCTTCCGCGACGAATTGCGGCAGTTCTACCGCACGCAGATCCCTGCGGAGATCCGTGATCGTGTCGAGCACGGCCGGGAGCTGTCCCGCGAGGACATCGTCACCACGCACAAGATCCTCAACGACAACGGGCTGGCCGTGCCGAACTGGCCGGTCGAATGGGGCGGCAAGGACTGGACCCCCATGCAGCGCCACATCTGGCTCGACGAGATGCAGCTGGCCTCGGTGCCCGAGCCGCTGACGTTCAACGCCACGATGGTCGGCCCCGTCATCGCGCATTTCGGCTCGCAGGAGCTCAAGGAGCGGTTCCTGCCGCCGACCGCCGCCCTCGACATCTGGTGGTGCCAGGGCTTCTCCGAGCCGGACGCGGGCTCGGACCTCGCCTCGCTGCGCACCACCGCGGTCCGCGACGGTGACTCCTACATCGTCAACGGCCAGAAGATCTGGACCACTTCGGCCCAGTACGCCGACTGGATCTTCTGCCTCGTGCGCACCGACCCGAACGCGCCCAAGAAGCAGGCGGGCATCTCCTTCCTGCTCTTCGACGTCAAGTCGCCGGGGGTGACCATCCGCCCGATCAAGCTGATCGACGGCGGCCACGAGGTCAACGAGGTCTTCTTCGAGAACGTCCGGGTGCCCGCCGATCAGCTGGTCGGCGTCGAGAACCAGGGCTGGACCTACGCGAAGTTCCTGCTCGGCAACGAGCGGACCGGCATCACCGGCGTCGGCTCGACCAAGGTCAAGATCGCCGTCGCCAAGGAGCACGCGCGCCAGGTGAAGTCCGGTTCGGGCACCCTGCTCGACGACCCGGTGTTCGCCGCCCGGATCGCCGAACTGGAGAACGAGCTGATCGCGCTGGAGCTGACCCAGCTGCGCGTCGTGTCCAACTCCGCCGACGGCAAGCCGAATCCGGCCTCCTCGGTGCTCAAGCTGCGCGGTTCGGAACTGCAGCAGGCGGCCACCGAACTGTTGCTCGACATCGCGGGGCCGGATGCCATCCCGGTGGGCGCGGAGGGTATCGCCTCCCCGGATTGGGCCCAGCGCAGCGGCGGCAAGTACCTGAATTACCGCAAGACCACCATCTACGGAGGCTCGAACGAGGTGCAGCGCACCATCATCGCCTCCACGATCCTCGGATTGTGAGGACAGGGCATGGATTTCGAACTCACTGAAGAACAGGTCATGCTGCGCGACACCGTGCGTGACCTCCTCTCCCGCGCCTACGACTCCGAAACCCGCCTGAAGGTGACCGACACCGAGCTGGGCTGGAGCCGCGACGTGTGGCGGCAGCTCGCCGAACTCGGTGTGCTCGGCCTGGGCTTCTCCGAGGAGGACGGGGGCGCGGGCGCGAGCCCGGTCGAGACCTTGGTGGTGCTCGAGGAATTCGGTCTGCGGCTGGCCCCGGAACCACTGCTGGACGCGGTGGTCGTGCCCGGCTCGCTGGTCTCGCGTCTGGGCACCGACGCGCAGCGCTCGGCGATTCTGCCCGCCGTGTCGGGCGGTGAGCTGCTGCTCGCCTTCGCGCATTCCGAGCCCGGCGTGCGCTGGCCGTCGGAGGAACTCGCCACCCGCGCCGAGAGCGCGGGCGCGGGCTACACCCTGACCGGCGTGAAGAACCCGGTGCCGCACGGTGATTGCGCCGACCGGCTCGTGGTCAGCGCGGTGCTGCCCGACGGCGGCCTCGGTCTGTTCCTGGTCGCCGCCGATGCCGAGGGCGTCACCCGGACCGGGTACCGCACCATCGACGGCTCGCGCGGCGCGCAGCTGGAATTCGCTTCCGCCCCCGCCGAGCTGCTCGGTGAGGCGGGCGCCGACACCGCCGCCGCGGTGCGCGAGGCGCTGGGTTACGCGCACGCGGGCCTGGCCGCCGAATCCGTCGGCGCGATGACCGAGTCGCTGCGGCTGACGGCGGAATACCTGCGCACCCGCAAGCAGTTCGGCGTGACGCTGTCGAAGTTCCAGACGCTGACCCAGCGCGCGGCCAACATGTACGTCTCGCTGGAGCTGGCGCGCAGCATGAACCTGTATCTGACCGCGGCTGTCGCCGACGGCGTGTTCGACCCGGTCGTCATCTCGCGGGTGCGCCTGCAGGTGGCCAAGGCGGCCAGGCACGTCGGGCAGGAGGCCATCCAGATGCACGGCGGCATCGGCATCACCGCCGAGTACCCGGTGGCCCACTATGTCGCCAGGCTCACCGCGATCGGGCGCACGCTCGGCGGCGAACACGAGCACCTGGCCGTGCTGCGTGAGGCGACCCGCGGCTACGACCTGGTCGAGCTGTAGGAACTCCGTCCCGGAGTGAGCGGCGGTGCGCCATGGCGCACCGCCGTTTCTCGTCTGCGGCACAGCGCTTTCGATGATCGGAGCGACATTTCACCGTCGGCCCCGTCGAGTGCCTGTCCGGTCGGACCTGCCCGCCGACGCGGCGGTTTCGAACGTGATCGCCCACCGATCAGTGCGATCGCGCGGCAGGCCGGTGACACGCGGCAACCGTCGTGTGCGCGGTCACGGCGGGTAGCTCGAACCGAGTCGCTCGCCTCAGGGCTGCGGACTCGTGGGCAGGGGACTCGTGGGCAGGGGAGTTGTCGGCGCGGACGTTGTCGAGGTGGACGTTGTCGAGGTGGACATTGTCGTCGCCTGTTCGACCGGCGGTGCGCCGAGAGGTTGCGGCTCGGCAGGCGGAAGTGCGCTGTCGGGCTGCGCCTGCGGCTGTGCGCCTTCGAGCAGCGGGACGCTGTGCGGCTCGACGCCGACACCCGCGGCGGGCGTACGGGGATCGGGGGTCTGGTCCGATTCGGTGGTCTGCTCACCGCCGGTGGGCTCGTCGCTGTCCGTCGGCCCGTCGTCCCCGGGAGCCGGCGTGCTCTCGGTGGTCTCCTCCACCGGCGCGGGCGCGGACGGGGTGCGCGACAGGGTGCGTCTGGTGGTCGTCGGCTCGTCGACCTCGCCGGGTTCCTGGGGAGCGCCGGGTGCGCTGGTGCGGGGCGGACCGGTGGTGGGGTCGTCCTCGGGGGTGGTGGTCATGGTGCGGTAGCCGGCCGGTCTGCGCGGCGGTCCGGCCGGGGCGATCTGCCAACTCGGGGAAGGCGGAATCACCACCGGCGCCACGGTCGAGCTGGAACCGTCTTGCTGGGCGACCGCTGCCGCGGCGGGCCGGTTGTCGATCGGGGGCGGCGGCACGTAGGTGTCCTCACCGCCGATGCCGCAGGAGCCGATCACGATCAGGCCGAGGGATACCGCGCCGACCGCTATTCCCGGCCCCACGAGCTTGGTCCTGCTGCTCTTCATCGGGGCTACTCCTCGTGCGTCTGTCGAGGCTCACCTTAAACCAGGCCCCGGTGGACGGCTACGTGGGAGGTGGGGGGCACCGCTGTGAGCAGGCATTTTGAAACAATCAAGCTTCAGATCTCGAAATGATTTCGTCGGCGTGTCGCGGCCACGTGTCGTGGTCGGGGGTGCCGGGTGGTCGTAGCGTGTGATTGCAGTTACTCGTGAGACATCACAAAGTCGAACGACGCGCTGAATCCCCTGCACGACAGCATTACCCGCACGGCGTCATCGAGGAGTTGATGATGGGAGCTTACTCGGCATCCCGAGTCCCCGCCGCCGATCCGGCCTCCGAGGATCAGGCGTCCACGCCGCCGCGGGAGCCCGTGATCGAGGCATCGGCTCCGGCCGAGCCGCAGACCCCCACGGGAGTCGCGGCGCTGGTCAAGTGGGCGGCGTGGCTGTTCTTCGCCGGTGGCCTGGTCGGCGCGGTCCTCGGCATCGCGGGTCTGCACGTCGAGATCACCGTGGCCGGCCTCATCCTGGCCTGCACCGCCGGGCTCGTCCTGCTCAAGATCCGCGCCGACAGCTCGCCCGCCGAGGAAACCGCCTGAGCGTGCTCACGGTTTCGGGCGGGTGCCCGCCGGGACCGCGTGGATCAATTCGCCCGAGCGATCGCGGCGGTCCAGGCGAACGGCGTCGACTCGGTGCGCACACCCTGCGCGGTGCGCGAGCGGTTCGGCTCCCCGAGATCGGCGAGCAGTCGCTCGGACAGATCGACCATGGTGGCCAGCGCGGCGGGGGTGAGCCAGTCCGGGCGGGTGGCGAACAGGATGTCCTCGCTGGAGGTGTTGCCGCTCGCTCCCGGCGCGAAGGGGCACCCGCCCAGTCCGCCGAGCGAGCCGTCGACCATGCTCGCGCCCGCGTCGATCGCGGCGAGCGTATTGGCCACCCCCATGCCCCAGGTGTCGTGACCGTGGAAGACGATCCGTCGCTGCGGCGAGTTGTCCCTGATCGCGGCGATCAGCGCGTGCACCTGACCGGGATGGGCCTGGCCGAGAGTGTCGGCGACGACCACGTCCGCGGCGCCGTCGGTACGCGGATCGCAGGCGATGGCGACCACTCGCCCCGGATCGACGTCGCCGTCGAAGGGGCAGGTGAAGCTGGTGGCCAGACACAGCTGGATGCGCCCATCCACGGAACGGGCCAGCCGCACCGCCTCGGGCATGGCCGCGACGCTCGCTTCGGTGTCGCGGCCGATATTGGCGCGATTGTGCGCGTCGGACACCGAGAAGCAGTACTGGAAATTGCGCACTCCGGCCGCGGCCGCCTTCTCCACGTGCCGTGGCGTGGCCACCCACACCCAGCAGCGGGACAGCTCGTCCGGGGTCAGCGCCTCGACCAGGGCCAGGGTGTCGGCCATCGGCGGCACCAGGTCCGGGCGCGCCATCGAGCCGATCTCGAGTTCGGGCACGCCGAGTTCGAGCAGAGTGCGCACGATCTCGACCTTGCGCTCGAGCGGCAGGGGTTTGCCGGTGAGCTGGAGCCCGTCGCGCAGGGTCACATCCCGCAGGGTCGCCCCGCGCAGGGCCGCCGACCGCGAGGCCGAACCGCTGCCGCTGATCAGCATCGTGGCCGGTCCTCCCTGGCCTGCGGAGGCACGCACATCACGCCGCCCCACGGCTTCTGATTCGCGCCCGCGGGGTTCGGATTGATCGTCGGCCTGGCGTGCCCCGGAGCGCGCGACTCCCATCGGTCGCGGCCGACCGGGCGCCTGCCTTCTTCGCGCCTACGCCTCATGTGCCCTCGACGCACGGTGGCCGGTGACCACGGCTGCGGCATTGCCTGCCTCACTACTCATGCCCACCAGTGTGGACCATGGGCTCGATCGGCGTGGGTCCGGCGTGGGTCCAGCCCGGTGCGCCGCGGCGCTCAGCCGACGTGCTCACGCAGGTAGGCCAGGTCCTCGGCGACGCCGTCGGCGGGGGTCTCCAGCACGATCGGGGCGCCCGCGGTGCGGCACACCTCGGCCAGCAACTGCGGATCGATGGTGCCGTCGGCGAAGTTGGCGTGCCGGTCGGCGCCGGAGTCGAACGCGTCGCGTGAGGAGTTCAGGTGCACCAGGTCGATGCGGCCGGTGATGGCCTTGATCCGGTCGACCACGCCGACGAGATCTTCCCCGCCCGCCCAGGCGTGGCAGGTGTCGAGGCAGAAGCCCGCGCCGTAGTCGCCGACCGCGTCCCACAGCCGGGAGATCATGTCGAAATGCCTGGCCATCGCGTGGTTGCCGCCCGCGGTGTTCTCGATCAGGATCGGCACCGCGAAGCCGCCCTTGTCCTGCTGACGCTCGAACAGCTTGCGCCAGTTGTCGATTCCGGCGTCGATCTCGGCGTCGGACCGGACGTGACCGCCGTGCACCACGAGCCCGAACGCCCCCAGGTCCGCGGCGGCCTTCGCCTGCTGGGCGACCGCGTTGCGCGAGGGCATGCGCAGCCGATTGTTCGTGCTGGCCACGTTGATCTGGTACGAGGAGTGCACCACGACATCGATCGGGCTGGCCAGGATCTCCTCGGTACGCGGGTGCGGGACGGGTTTGTCCCAGCTCTGCGGGTCGACGACGAACATCTGGATGACCTCGGCGCCCAGTTTCTCGCCGAAGCCGATGGGGTCGCCGTCGAGCCGGACGTGTGCTCCGATGCGCATGCCGACAGCCTAACGAGTGGGGCCGACATCCGGCCCGGCCATCGATCCGGACGGACCGTGCGCGCGGACCGCCGCCATGACCGACAATGCGTAGGAAGATCGGCGGGCAGGAAGACAGGTCACTGTTGCACCGGCGGGCTCCGGCGAGATACATCGGTAGGAGCTTGGACCGATCGTGGTCTCGGTTCGAGGGTCTCGGGTGTCGAGGGTCTCGCCATCGGTTTCGGAGGGGGTGAGGATCACTGTGTTGCAGATCGGCGAGACCTTCGCCGGCTACGAGATCAAGCGTGTGCTGGGCAAGGGTGGCATGGGCACGGTGTATCTGGCCAAGCATCCGCGTCTGCCGCGCCTCACCGCGCTGAAGCTGCTGGCACGCGAGCTCTACACCGATACCGAGATCAGAGGCCGATTCGAGCGGGAAGCCGATCTGGTCGCCCAGCTCGACCATCCCAATATCGTCACCGTCTACGACCGCGGGGCCGAGGACGACCAGCTGTGGATCTCCATGCAGTTCATCTCCGGTTCCGACGCCGCCGGGGTCGATGTCGACGTGCTCGCCCCCGCCCGCGCCGTACAGATCATCGCCGAGGTCGGCGCCGCACTGGATTTCGCGCACGCCAACGGTGTGCTGCACCGCGACATCAAACCGGCCAACATCCTGCTGGCCAAGGCGCCGATCGGTCATCCGGAGCGGGTACTGCTCACCGATTTCGGCATCGCGGGCGTGCGTGACTCCGACACCACGCTGGCCTCCGGTGACACCATCACCGCCACCCTGGCCTACGCCGCCCCCGAACAACTCGGCGGGCGCCCCCTCGATCACCGCGCCGACCAGTACTCACTGGGCTGCACCCTGTACTGGTTGCTGACCGGCAAGGCGCCGTTCCCCGACTCGAACCCGGCCAAGGTGATCCACGATCACCTCTACAGCACCACGCCGTCGGTGCGCGCCACCCGGCCCGCCCTGCCGCCCCAGCTCGACGCCGTGCTGGCCAAGGCGATGGCCAAGAATCCCGCCGACCGGTTCGATACCTGCACCGAGTTCGCCGCCGCGGCCCGGCACGCGCTGACGGTCGCGCGTCCGCCGACCACCCCGCCGCAGCAGCACGCGCCCTACGGCAGGCCCACCGGATACGCGCCCGGTCCCGCGCAGCCGAATCACGGCTACCCGCCGGCGCCCCGCCCCGGCGCCGCGGGGTATCCCGCGGCGCCGGCGGCGGCGTCGAACGTCCCCCCGTACCCCACGGCGCCGTACCCGGGACATCCGTATCCGACGGGGAACCCGTCGTACCCCACGGCCAACGGGCCCTACCCGCCTGCGCCGCGTACCGGCACGAACTCGCCGTACCCGGTGAGCGGACCGCGGCCCGGCACGAATCCGCCCTTCCCCGCGTCGAATCCGGGCGCCCCGTCCTACCCGGCGACCTACGGGCCGTATCCCACGGCAGGCGCGCAGCGACCCCCGAGCGGGTACCCGAACCGGCCCGGCACGGGGCACGCGGCCCCGCCGTACGGCTCGCCCCCG
>NZ_BDBT01000035.1 GCF_001613125.1 Nocardia shimofusensis NBRC 100134 | reverse complement strand
GGCGCGACGAGCTGGCCGGCCGGGTCGCGGCCGTGGTGACCGAACGGCGGGGGCCGGGCACCACGGCGGTGATCGCGCCCGCCGATCTGATCTCCGGGCTGACGGAGCTGGACGGCGAGTCGGTGCGGGTGCTGACGGTGCAGCAGGTCAAGGGCCTGGAGTTCGACGACGTGGTGCTGGTGGAGCCCGCCGGCTTGATCGGGGAGTCCCCGCGCGGGCTCAACGATCTGTACGTGGCGCTGACCCGCGCCACCCAGCGACTGATCGTCGTGCACTGCACGGATCTGCCCGAGGTGCTCGCCGCCCTGACCTGACCCCGACACACGCGAACTCCGCGACCCGGGCACGCCGGGGCGCGGAGTTCGCGCACGGATCGATCTAGCGCACGGTGTGCACGATCAGCACGTCCGAGCGCGACTTGCGCGCGACGTCGGAGGGCACCGAACCCAGCAGACGCCCGGCCAGGGTGTTCAGACCCCGGTTGCCGACGACCAACAGGTCCGCGTCGGTCTCCTTGATCAGCGCGAGCAGCGACTCGACGGGCTCGCCCACGATCGGGCGCTCGACGATGTCCCGCGCGCCCGCGGCCGCGGCCTTGTCGCGTGCGACGCGCAGGATCTCGGTGGTCGGAGCCGACCCGCGGACCTGGTAGGCCTCGTCCTTGAGCACGTCGGCGGCGGCGGCGATCTCCCGGTCGTCGGTCGGGTAGTAGGCGCAGGCCACGATGAGGGTGGCCCCTGCGTCGGCCGCCAGCGCGGCGGCCTTCTCGACTGCCACGTACGACGAGTCCGAGCCATCGGTACCGACGACAATGGTCCGGTAGGCGGTCATTTCTCCTCCAACTATGCGGGTCGGGTGCCTACGCTCAGCACTCCCGGCATGTCGGGCTCCGGCGCGGCGACTGGATCGACGATAGCCCCTCCGGGTGCGAAAACCGCATAATTCGCAACACATCACACTCCGCCATGTCGCATCGGCACCGATTGCGGACCGGCCGTGTTTGTGCCGGGTCCCGACTCACCAGGGCGGATCGGAATTCCCCGGCGCACATCCTGTGAACAGTCACAACGATTCCGAAGACACTTGGCACACTAGGACATTCATCACAATGAGGCGAATCGCCGCGTCCGCCGGACGCGGCCGCCCCGACGCGCGACGAGGCCGTTGACCAGTCCTGTTACCGATACCACAGCCGGTCGGCGCGAATTGTGAACCCAGCCACTATTGATGTCGCGACGCCACCGGAAATCGCCTGCCCGAATTACTGGGCGAGCGGCCGAACCGTATCGGGCGCAAATCGACCGGCGGCCGCCGCTGAATGCCGCGCATACTCCGAGGGCGACATTCCGATCTCGGTGGCGAACTCCCGGGAGAAATGCGCCTGGTCGAAATAACCGAGTTCCAACGCCAGCGCGGCCAAATCCGTGATATCGCCGCGTGCGAGCAGATCCGCCCCGTCCTGCAGGCGATGGCGGCGCAGCACCCACTTCGGGCTCGCCCCCACGTATCGGGCGAACATGCGCTGCAGGGTGCGGATGGGCACCCCGAATCGCTCGGTCACCTGGTCCACCCGGGTCAGCCCGCGATCGTGTTCCATCGCCTCGACGATGCGCAGCACCAGGCGATACACCTCGTCCGGCTCACCCGCCCTGGCCGCCAGCCATTGCTCCACCAGCGCGCGGCGCGACCGGTCGTCGTCTTCGGCGAGCACCCGCTCGCCGAATTCTCCTGCGTCCGGGAAGACCTCGCGCAGTGCGACACTGCGGTCCCGTAGCGCACCGACATCCGAGCCGGTGTACGCGCCGAACCCGCCCGCGCGGAAGCGCACACCGAATACTCGCCCCGCACCGGTCAATTCGCGCGTATAGCGGGTGGTGGCTACACCGGTGACGAAGGCGCCGGTGCGGGTCTCGCTGTGTTCGAAGGTCATGTTGACGCACGGGAACGACAGCACCTCGGCGCGATAGGCGGGCCGATCGCGCAGATCCCAGTCCACCAGCCAGTACCAGTGCACGAACCGACCCACCGACGGTCCGGGCGGCAGCCGGCGCAGACTGCGATGCCGGGACTGCTCGCGCGGATGCAGGATGCCCTTCTCCCCCGGGTCAGCCGCCACGGCGCGCTCCGCCGGATTGTCGCTTTCTTACAAGCTCGCCGCGTCGCGGGCCAGCAGACTCGAAGCCATGACAGCGAAGGTGAACCCGATCCCCGACGGCTACCACTCGATCACCTGTTTCCTGGCGGTCGCCGACGGCAACGCCGCGATCGACTTCTACACCGAGGTGTTCGGGGCCGAAGTGCTCAGCCGCAACGACTTGCCCGACGGCAGCCCCGCGCACGCCGAACTGCGCATCGGCGATTCCACCGTTCAGGTCGGACTTCCCGTGCCCGAGCACGGCGTGCTCGCCCCCAACGGCGAATGGGTGCACACCTCGATCGTGCACTACTGCCCCGATGTCGACGCGGTGATCCGCCGGGCCGTCGAGGCCGGCGCCCGCGGCGTGGAAGAGCCGCAGACGTTCGTCACCGGCGACCGCTTCGCCGCGGTCCTCGACCCGTTCGGGCACCGTTGGGTGGTGCTCACCCGAGTGGAGGACGTCTCCCGCGAGGAGGGCGAGCGACGCGTGAACGAGTGGCTGGCCACTCAGTCCTGATCTCTCCGGAAACACTGTGCCGCTGTGGTTTCCGACCCCGGAAACCACAGCGGCGGGGCACGGCACGCCCACGGCTCAGCTCAACCCCGCAGCGTCCATACCGCGCAGTTCCTTCTTCAGATCCGCGATCTCGTCGCGCAACCGACCGGCCAGCTCGAATTGCAGCTCGCGCGCGGCGTTCATCATCTGATCGGTGAGCTGGGCGACCAGATCGGCCAATTCGGCACGCGGCATCGACTTCACGTCCCGGTCCTCGAGCACGCCCGCGCTCACCGCCCGGCCCGGCTCGCCCTGGGCACGGCGACCGCGGCTGGCATTGCGGCCCGAACCGCCGATCTCCACCTCGGTCTCCTCGGCCTCCCGATACACCTGATCGAGAATGTCGGCGATCTTCTTGCGCAGCGGTTGCGGGTCGATCCCCATCTCCTCGTTGTAGGCGACCTGTTTGGCCCGGCGCCGCTCGGTCTCCTCGATAGCGTGCTGCATGGAGTCGGTGATCTTGTCGGCGTACATGTGCACTTCGCCGGAGACGTTGCGCGCCGCGCGGCCGATGGTCTGGATGAGGCTGGTGCTGCTGCGCAGGAAGCCTTCCTTGTCGGCGTCCAGGATCGCCACCAGGGAGACCTCGGGCAGGTCGAGACCCTCGCGCAGCAGGTTGATGCCGATCAGCACGTCGTACTCACCCAACCGCAGCTGCCGCAGCAGTTCCACCCGTCGCAGGGTGTCGATCTCGGAATGCAGGTAGCGCACCCGCACGCCGAGGCCGAGCAGATAGTCGGTGAGGTCCTCGGCCATCTTCTTGGTCAGCGTGGTGACCAGCACCCGCTCGTCGCGCTCGGTGCGCAGGCGGATCTCGTGCAGCAGGTCGTCGATCTGGCCGTTGGTCGGCTTGACCACCACCAGCGGATCGACCAGGCCGGTCGGGCGGATGACCTGCTCGACCACCTCGCCGCCGGTCTGCCCCAGTTCATAGGGCCCGGGCGTGGCCGACAGATAGACCACCTGTCCGATGCGCTCGGCGAATTCCTCCCAGGTCAGCGGGCGGTTGTCCACGGCCGACGGCAGCCGGAAGCCGTACTCGACGAGATTGCGCTTGCGCGACATGTCGCCTTCGTACATGCCGCCGATCTGCGGCACGGTCACATGCGACTCGTCGATGACGAGCAGGAAGTCTTCCGGGAAGTAGTCCAGCAACGTCGCGGGCGCCGATCCGGCCGGGCGGCCGTCGATGTGGCGCGAATAGTTCTCGATGCCGGAGCAGAAGCCGACCTGACGGATCATCTCCAGGTCGTACTGGGTACGCATGCGCAGCCGCTGGGCCTCGAGCAGCTTGCCCTGCCGCTCCAGTTCCGCCAGCCGCTGTTCGAGCTCGGCCTCGATGTCGGCCACCGCCCGTTCCATCCGGTCGGGCCCCGCCACGTAGTGCGTGGCCGGGAAGATGCGCACGGTATCCACCTGGCGGACCACGTCTCCGGTCAGCGGATGCAGGTAGTACAGCGCCTCGATCTCGTCGCCGAAGAACTCGATGCGCACCGCGAGTTCCTCGTAGGACGGGATGATCTCGACGGTGTCGCCGCGCACCCGGAACGAGCCACGGGTGAACGACAGGTCGTTGCGGGTGTATTGGACATCCACCAGCAGCCGCAGCAGCGCGTCGCGATCGACCTCGGAGCCGACCTCGAGAGCCACCGACCGGTCGAGGTACGACTGCGGGGTGCCGAGGCCGTAGATGCACGACACCGAGGCGACCACCACCACGTCGCGCCGGGACAGCAGGCTCGAGGTGGCGGCGTGGCGCAACCGCTCCACGTCGTCGTTGATCGAGCTGTCCTTCTCGATGTAGGTGTCGGTCTGGGCGATGTAAGCCTCGGGTTGGTAGTAGTCGTAGTAGGAGACGAAGTACTCGACCGCGTTGTGCGGGAGCATCTCGCGCAGTTCGTTGGCCAGCTGGGCGGCCAGGGTCTTGTTCGGCGCCATCACCAGTGTGGGCCGTTGCAGACGTTCGATCAGCCAGGCGGTGGTCGCCGACTTGCCGGTGCCGGTGGCGCCGAGCAGCACAACGTCCTTCTCACCTGCTCGGATGCGCCGCTCGAGTTCGGCGATGGCGGCGGGCTGGTCACCGGCCGGCTTGTGCTCGCTGACCACCTCGAAGCGGCCCTCGACACGCTCGATGGAGCCGACCGGGCGGAACTCCGAGTGCGCGAGAGGCGTGCTCTCGTCCTCGGCGGGGATCTCGGTAGCGAAAGCCATGGCACCAGCGTAATTGCGAGGACCGACAGGAATCCCCGAGCCGGGCAGGACTCCCGTCCGGCTCGGCCGGTTCGGCAACCTTCTCCCTACCGGTCGGCCGGACGCGCCGTTCCGCGACACCGGTAGATTTCGGTCCATGACGCAGGCACCCGTGCATGTGCACCGGCCCAAGGTCGAGCACTTCGATGTAGCGAACAAGACCAACACCGACCCGAAGGGCTTCATCCGCGCGGTCGAGCGTTACCACGTGGAACCGTGGGGCCTGTACATGGCGCGGCACTCCGATCACCCCGAATTCGACTATCTGCAGTCCTGGCTGCTGCCGGAACTCTCGCTGCGCGTCACCGTCTTCGACTTCACCCCCGCATGCCCCCGCGATCAGGACTTCTACCTCGACCTCGGCGTCTTCACCCAGATCGAGCCGCAGCTGTGGCGCTCGGTGGACCACTATCTCGACATCGTCGTGCGCACCGGACGCGACACCGAACTGCTCGACGTGGACGAACTCCTCGCCGCGCACGCCGGCGGCTTGCTGACCGCCGCCGAGGCCCAGGCCGCCGTGGAGAACGCGACCCGCACGATCGACGGCATCGCCGCGCACGGATACTCGCTGCAACGCTGGCTCGGCTCGCTCGGCATCACGCTCACCTGGCGCTGAATCCGCCGGAAAAGACATTCGGCCCGGCGGAGCTCCGCCGGGCCGAACGCGTGGATGGCGTCGGCGGATCAGCCCGCCGACAGGCTCGGGAGCAAGCCGCCGAGTCCGCCGCCGCAGGAGGCGCTGCCGGTGAATCCGCCGGACCCCTCGGCGACCTGGACCGTCACCGCGTCGCTGATCAGCAGTTGCCTGGCCTCCAGCCGGTGCGAACCGGCGGTGGTCGGCTTCCACTTGATGGTGACCTTGTCGCTGAGGATCGAGGGCTTCACCGGGCTGCCCGGGATCGCCACACCGTTGTCGGTGAACTTGACCTCGGTCAGCCGGTCGAGGTCGACCCGCGCGGTCAGGGTGTAGGAGCAGTCGACCGTGTGGTTCTCGCCGGACACGGAGAGATCGCCGACCCAGGCGGCAGCGTGCGGGGCGGTGAGTACCGCGGTGGCGACCATGGCTCCGAAGGCCGACGCGCCGAAACCGGCGCGCCGCAGGTGACGGTGTGATGCTGTCATGGGCGTTGCAACTTCCTGTCTTCCCTACCCACTCGTGTGGGTAGGCGTCACGCTACACAGACAGAGGCAAGCCCACCGCTATTTCTGAAATAAATCCTTTTAACTAGCTTCCGCCCTGCTCCGCGACCTGAACGCGCACGATCGCCGGCCTGCCGGGATCGGCGCTGCCGTGCAAGCGCTCGCCCGGCTCGGCGTCGTTCGCGCCGCCGGCGAGCGGGGGAAAACCCGACGCGGTGAGCGCATCGCACAGGCCGTCCAGGGCGGCCGCGTCGGCGATGCTCACCCGGATGTCGAGCAGGTCCCGCGCGGGCAGTTCCGGCACCGCCGTCGGACCGATGTGCTCGATGCTCGACGCCGCGCCGCCGCAGGCCACGCGCAGCCGGGCGATCAGGCGCTGCGCCTGCGCGGCCCACCCGGGATCGGTCGTCACGAGTTCAGCGCCCGCCTCCGCCGCGGTGCCGGTGCGCAGGTTGCGCTCGAACGGGACCAGCCGCCGCTCCCACAGTTCGTGCACGACCGGTTCGACAGCGCCCTCCGGACCGCTGTTGTCGAGCAGCACGTCGGCGACCGCGCGCCGCTGCTCGTCGGTGGCCTGCGCGGCGATCCGGGCGCGCGCGTCGTTCTCCGGCACGCCGCGGAATTCGACCAGCCGGCGAATTCGCGTCTCGGCGGGAACGTCCACGATCAGCACCAGGTTCATGAACGGCGCGAGACCGTTTTCCACCAGCAGCGGAATATCTTGCACGATGATCCCGTCGGCCGGTGCGGCGCCGATCAATTCCGCCGTGCGCTTACCGACGAGTGGATGGGTGATGGAATTGAGTTTCGCCCTGGCCTCGTCGTCGGCGAATGCCTTGGCCGCCAGCACGGGCCGATCCAGGCTGCCGTCCGCGGCCAGGATGTCCGCGCCGAACGCCTCTACCAACGCCGCGAGCCCCTCGGTCCCCGGCGCCACCACCTCCCTGGCGATGAGATCGGAGTCCACGATCACCGCCCCGTGCTCGGCGAGAATCCGCGCCACCGTCGACTTGCCCGCTCCCATGCCTCCGGTGAGGCCGATCCGCAACATGCGCCCAGTCTCGCATCCCGGCCGGGGCCCGACCCGGCGGGGACCGAGCGGCAGCGCGGCCATAGGAGTCGGCACGAGCGGGCGATTCGTTACCGACCGTCATTCTTTTTGCCCGTACCGTGATATTGCCGAGACCGCCTCGCAACATTTTCGTCGGATACCGGCCGACGACGACAAACTTACGACACGCGACGTAATTACCTTCGCAAAATACGTCGAACGCGCGTGTCGTTCGACTAATCTTCGCCGTGGCGAATCTGTCCGAACTACTCCAGTCCGACACCGAGCGAAGGAAATCCATTGCGCATGAGAATCCGCCGAGCGGGTCGCCACCGCCTCGGTATGGCAGGCGGGGTGCACTGCCTCATGATCCCCGCTGTCGCGGCCGCCTTGGCCGAGCATCGCCGACCGTGGCTGACCTCGCTGCGGCAGCCCGCCCGGCACAGTATCGCCGCCCGCCGCCGGAGAACTCCGGCGACCGCGACCACGCGCTGGGTCCCCGCCACCGCGAGCTGATCCGACCCCTTGTCGATGGCCCGGCCGCACGGCTGGGCCATTCTCGTTTGCACAGCTCCGGTCTCAGCGGCTCGGTCCCGGTGACTCTCGCGCCACAGCCGAGCACGGGGAAGGCCCCGGTCCGATTCGGACCGGGGCCTTCCCCGTCATGCTCGTGTCGGCGCGTCTCAGGCGTTGCCGGAGAGCTTCTCCCGCAGCGCGGCGAGCTGCGCGTCGCTGGCCAGCGAACCACCGGCCGGCTCGGCCTGGCTCGCGGCCGACGGCGCGCCGCTCTCGGAGGAGTAGTTGCCGCTGCCGCCGTTGGCCGCCTCGGCCTCGGCGTCGGCCGCCATCTTCTCCATCTGAGCGGTGTGCATCTTGTGACGACGCTCGGCCTCGGCGTAGCGCGACTCCCACTCGTCCCGCTGCTTCTCGTAACCCTCGAGCCACTCGTTGGTGTCGGGGTCGAAGCCTTCGGGGAAGATGTAGTTGCCCTGCTCGTCGTAGCTGTCGGCCATGCCGTACTTCGACGGGTCGAACTCGGCGCTGTAGTCCTCGTTGGCCTGCTTGAGGCTCAGCGAGATCCGGCGACGCTCCAGGTCGATGTCGATGACCTTGACCATCGCGTCGTCGCCGACGGCCACGACCTGGTCCGGCACCTCGACGTGGCGCTCGGCCAGCTCGGAGATGTGCACCAGGCCCTCGATGCCCTCTTCGACGCGCACGAAGGCGCCGAACGGAACCAGCTTGGTGACCTTGCCCGGCACGATCTGGCCGATGGCGTGGGTGCGGGCGAACTGACGCCACGGATCTTCCTGGGTCGCCTTGAGCGACAGGGAGACACGCTCGCGGTCCAGGTCGACGTCGAGAACCTCGACGGTGACCTCGTTGCCGACCTCGACGACCTCGGACGGGTGGTCGATGTGCTTCCAGGACAGCTCGGAGACGTGCACCAGGCCGTCCACGCCGCCCAGATCGACGAAGGCGCCGAAGTTGACGATCGAGGAGACCACACCCTTGCGGACCTGGCCCTTCTGCAGCTGGTGCAGGAACTCGCTGCGGACCTCGGACTGGGTCTGCTCGAGCCAGGCGCGACGCGACAGGACCACGTTGTTGCGGTTCTTGTCGAGCTCGATGATCTTGGCCTCGATCTCCTTGCCGACGTACGGCTGGAGGTCGCGGACGCGACGCATCTCGACCAGCGAGGCGGGCAGGAAGCCGCGCAGGCCGATGTCGAGGATCAGGCCGCCCTTGACGACCTCGATGACGGTGCCCTTGACGGCCTCGTCCTTCTCCTTGAGCTCCTCGATGGTGCCCCACGCACGCTCGTACTGCGCCCGCTTCTTCGACAGGATCAGGCGGCCTTCCTTGTCCTCCTTGGTGAGAACAAGAGCCTCGACCTCATCGCCCACGGAAACGACCTCGTTGGGGTCGACATCGTGCTTGATGGAGAGCTCACGAGAGGGGATGACGCCTTCGGTCTTGTAACCGATGTCGAGCAGGACCTCGTCGCGGTCGACCTTGACGATGGTTCCTTCGACGATGTCGCCGTCGTTGAAGTACTTGATCGTGGCGTCGATGGCGGCGAGGAAATCCTCGGCGGAGCCGATGTCGTTGACGGCTACCTGCGGCGAGGTGACGGTGGTGGGCATATGTCGGTTTGCTCCGGACGGATTGTGGTCGGTTGCGGACATTGGAACTTTCGGTACGCTGCGTGATCACCGCGGCGCTGCGATGACGGGTACGTGAACCGTACCGCACCGCTCGATGCGTGAAACCCAGCACGGGGTGCGTCGATTCCCAGTACGCTCGAGTCTTCCGATACCGCGATCCGATACCCGAAACCCCCAAGCACGCAAGGACCCACTGCACACTCGCGCGTTCAGCGTACGCGACCTTGGTCGACCGGGGCAAACCGGTCCGCACGCCACTCCGGCGACACGTCCGAACCGGACATATACCCCACGCGCACGTGCCGGGAAGTGCTGCTGGACGCAGCCGCGGGCCCCTCCCGAACACACCGATACAGTGCTCACGTGTCGGATGATCGCCATGCGAAAGCAAACGCAACACTGGGCACCACGGGTACCACGAGGACGCGGCTGAGCTCGGTCGACAGCCAGCGCGCCAGCCGCCGCTGGTGGGACGCCGACGCCGACGACTATCACCGCACCCACGCGGAGTTCCTCGGCGTCGACTCCCCAGGCGGCGAGTTCGTCTGGTGCCCGGAGGGCCTGCACGAGGGAGATGTGCATCTGCTCGGCGACGACCTGGCAGGCAAGCGGATTCTCGAGATCGGCTGTGGATCCGCCCCGTGCGCGCGTTGGCTCACCGGCCAGGGCGCCTACGCCGTCGGCCTGGATCTGTCGATGGGCATGCTGCGGCGCGGACTGGACGCGATGGCGGGGTCCGCTCCCCCCCACCCCCGGACGCCGCTGGTCCAGGCGGGCGCCGAGTCGCTGCCCTTCGCCGACGAGTCCTTCGACGCCGCCTGCTCGGCTTTCGGCGCGGTGCCGTTCGTGGCCGATTCGGCGGCGGTGATGCGTGAGGTCGCACGGGTGTTGCGGCCGGGCGGTCGCTGGGTGTTCTCGGTGAACCATCCGATGCGCTGGATCTTCCCCGACGACCCCGGCCCCGACGGGCTGCGCGCGACCATCCCGTACTTCGACCGCACCCCGTATGTGGAGGTCGACGCCGACGGCGAGCCGACCTACGTCGAGCACCACCGCACGATCGGCGACCGGGTGCGCGAGATCGTCGCCGCCGGGTTGCTGATCGACGACCTGGTCGAGCCGGACTGGCCGGAGTG
Organism: Nocardia shimofusensis NBRC 100134; assembly: GCF_001613125.1. GTDB lineage: Bacteria > Actinomycetota > Actinomycetes > Mycobacteriales > Mycobacteriaceae > Nocardia > Nocardia shimofusensis. The sequence goes on along the minus strand of NZ_BDBT01000035.1, from coordinate 46,802 downwards.
GCTGGACCGGGAGTGGGGACAGTGGAGCCCGCTGCGCGGCCAGATCTTCCCCGGCACAGCCATTTTCGTGACGCACAAACCGGCCTGAATGCCGGACGACCCCGGCTCGCATATCGGGCCGGGGTCGCGCACTCCGAGCGCCCGTGTCAGCCGGACTCGCCATCGGACCGAGAGCCGGGCTTGGGCTTGCGTCCGGCCTGCTCCAACGCCAGCCGCAACGCGTACTCGATCTGCGCGTTGATGCTGCGCAGGTCGTCGGCCGCCCACCGGGCGATCGCCTCATGGACGGCCGGGTCGAGCCGCAGCAGCAGTTTCTTCCGTTCGGCCATGAGCGCGCCGCTAGTGGTACAGCGATCCGGCGTTGACCACCGGCTGCGTCGCGCGATCGCCGCAGAGCACGACCAGCAGGTTCGACACCATCGCCGCGCGCCGCTCCTCGTCGAGTTCGACCACGCCCTGCGCGGTGAGCCTGTCCAATGCCATACCGACCATCCCGACCGCCCCTTCCACGATGTGCGTACGGGCGGCGACCACCTGCGCCGCCTGCTGACGCACCAGCATGGCCTGGGCGATCTCCGGCGCGTAGGCCAGGTGGGTGATGCGCGCCTCGATCACCTCGATGCCTGCCATCGCGGTGCGCTCGCGCAGCTCGACGGTCAGTTCCTCGGCGATCTCGGTGCCGTCGCGCAGGCTGGTGCGCCCGACGTCGTGCGCGTCGTAGGGGTGCGTGGTGGCCAGGTGCCGAACCGCGGCCTCGGACTGGGTCTCGACGTACTCCTCGTAGTCGTCGACCGAGAAGGCCGCCTTGAAGCTGTCGACCACCTTGTAGACGACCACCGCGCCGATCTCGACCGGGTTGCCGTCGGCGTCGTTGACCTTGAGCTTCTGGGTCTCGAAGTTGCGCACCCGCAGGGAGATGGATTTGCGGTCGGTCAGCGGGACCACCGAGTAGAAGCCGGGTTCGCTCACCGACCCGATGTAGCGGCCGAAGAACTGCACCACCTTGGCCTCGTTGGGGTTGACCACGGTCAGCCCGGTCATCAGCAGGAGCAGGACGACGATGCCGACGCAGGCCGCGATGGCGGCGATCAGCGCGGGCACGTTGTCGCCGCCTGCCGCGGCGACGAAGCCGAGCGCGGCCGCGCCGCCGAAGACCAACAGCAGCACCAGCAACGCCAGCAGTACGAGGAACCCGTTGACGCGCGACGCGGGCCGGAACTCCATGACAACCTCCCGGAATATCGAAGTGATATCACCAAGATAGCACGCGTACCCCAGACGCACAGGAGCCCCGGACGTATCCGGGGCTCCTGTGTACGCGGGCTGATTTCAGAGCAGACGGGACAGAAAGACCTTCGTACGCTCCTGCTTCGGCTCGGCCAGCACCTCGCGGGGCGGGCCGGACTCGACGACCACACCGCCGTCCATGAACACCAGCTGATCGGCGACCTCCCTGGCGAAGCCCATCTCGTGGGTCACCACCACCATCGTCATGCCGCTGTCGGCGAGTTCGCGCATGACGGTGAGCACCTCGCCGACCAGTTCCGGATCCAGCGCCGAGGTCGGTTCGTCGAAGAGCATGAGCTTGGGATCCATCGCGAGCGCGCGGGCGATGGCGACGCGCTGCTGCTGGCCGCCGGACAGCTGCGCCGGGTAGGCGTCGGCCTTGTCGGCCATGCCGACTCGCCTCAACAGCTCGCGCCCACGCTCGAGGGCCTTGGCCTTGGGCACCTTTTTGACCTGGATCGGCGCCTCGATGATGTTCTCCAGCGCGGTACGGTGCGGGAACAGATTGAAGTGCTGGAACACCATGCCGATGTCGCGGCGCTGCTTGGCCGCCTCCCGCGGATGCAGCTCGTAGAGCTTGTCGCCCTTCTGCCGGTAGCCGACCAGGTCGCCGTCGACATAGAGCCGTCCCGCGTCGACCTGCTCGAGATGGTTGATACAGCGCAGGAAGGTCGACTTGCCCGAGCCGGACGGGCCGATCAGGCACAGCACCTCCCCGCGCGCCACCTCGAGCGAGACGCCCGCGAGCACCCGCAGCGCGCCGAAGCTCTTGCACACCCGCTCGGCGCGGATCATCGGGACCGACCCGCCGGCCGTTGCTGTCATTTCGCCACATCCGGTTTCTGTGCGTCGGCCAGTGCTCGCAACTGCTTGGCGGTCAACTGCCGCGACACGCCCCGCGAGTAGTGCCGTTCCAGGTAGTACTGCCCGACCATGAGCACGCTGGTGATGGCCAGGTACCAGGTGGCGGTGACCAACAGCAGCGGGATGGGCTGGAAGTTGACGCCGTAGATGTCACGGGCGCGGCCGTACAGATCGGTGCTCAGCGGGATGGCCGTGACCAGCGAGGTGGTCTTGAGCATCCCGATCAACTCGTTGCCGGTGGGCGGGATGATGACCCGCATCGCCTGTGGCAGCACCGTCCGGCGCATGGTCTGCGACCAGGACATGCCCAGGGCGACCGAAGCCTCCCGCTGCCCCTCCCCCACCGAGTTGATGCCCGCGCGGACGATCTCGGCCATGTAGGCCGCCTCGTTGAGCCCGAGGCCGAGCACCGCGAAGGTGAACGCGGCCTGCAGATTCTGCACGTCGAGTTCGAAGAAACTCGGCCCGAACGGCACCCCGAGCACGATCTGCTTGTAGAGCGAGGGGAACAGACCCCAGAACACCAACTGCACGAACACCGGGGTGCCACGGAAGATCCACAGATAGACCCACGCCGTCGCGCGCAGCACCGGGTTCGGCGACAACCGCATGACCGCCAGCACGGTGCCGAGCACGATCGCGATCAGCATGGCCAACACGGTCAGCTCCAGGGTGACCACCGCGCCCGAGAGGATGCGGGTGTCGAACAGGTACCGGCCGTAGGTGCCCCATTGATATGCCTCGTTGGTGGCCGCGCCGTAGACGAACAGCCCCACCAGCACCAGAATCACCGCCGCCGCGATCCAGCGCCCCGGCCTGCGCAGCGGGACCGCCTTGATCGGCTCGGGCTCGAGCGCCGGATCACCGGACTGTCGCGACGGCGGGTCCTTGCTCAGCGGGTCGTTCGATGCGGCCGCCTCGTTGTCGCTGCCCGCCATCGATCAGCTCACGGCCCCGTTGATCACCGACTCGGTGATGGCGCCTTCCTGCACACCCCAGTTCTCGGTGATCTCCTTGTACTGCCCGTTCTGGATCAGGTGGTTGACCGCGGCCTGCAGGGCGGCGGCCAGCGGCGAGCCCTTCTCGACGGCCCAGCCGTACGGGGCGGAGTCGAAGACCGGGCCGGCGAGTTCGATCTTGCCGTCGCTCTGCTTCACCGCATAGGCGGTCACCGGCGAATCCGCCGACATCGCGTCGACCTGTCCCTGGACCAGGGCGTTGGTGGCCGCGCTCTGCTCGTCGAAGGCCTTGATGTCGATGGGCGCCTTGCCCTCGGCCACGCACTTGTCGCTCTTGGCGGGCACCTCGTCGGTGTGCTCGACGGTGGTGGCCTGCACCGCGACCCGCAGGCCGCAGGCGTTGTCCGGGTCGACCGGCTTACCGGTCTGCTGGGCCCACTGGATGCCCGCGTTGAAGTAGGTGGTGAAGTCGACCTGCTTCTCGCGCTCCTCGGAGTCGGTGATGGAGGACATGCCGACGTCGTAGGTGCCCGCCTGGATCGCCGGGATGATCTTCTCGAACGCCGATTCCACGTATTCGGCCTCGATACCGAGCACGGCGGTGACCGCGTTCATCAGGTCCACGTCGAATCCGACGATCTTGCCGGAGGCGTCCTTGTACTCGTTGGGCTGGTAGGGCACGTTGACGCCGATCACCAGCTTGCCCGCCCGCTCGATGTCCTCGGGCAACTTCCCGGCGATCTCGGCGACCTCGGAGACCTCGACCTTGGCGACCTCGTCACCGGAGCCCTCGGTGTTGGTCGTGCACCCGCTCAGGATCAGCGCGCCGCCGAACACCGCGCACAACGCTCGCACACCGGAACTGCCCACCACGGAACGAACAGACACAGCAGCCTCCACTCTCCATGGGTGAAACCGCGCGTTCACCACACGGTCGCAATGTAAGCGACACAACGCACCCGCGCTGGACAGTAATGCAAAGGAAACAGAACTCAGAGCATTCCCGCGGTCGGGGTCGCAGCCTCCGGAGATAGACCTCGGCGATCACCTGACCGCGGCCGAGCCTCCCGGTCCGCGAAGGGATCTCACCAATAAGTGAATGAGGATTCTCACGCTGGGCTACGCTCGGCCCCACTGGTGCGGGGGCGCGGGAACGCGGTCGATTCGAGTGAGGAGTGCAGTGGGAAAGATGGTTTCGCCACGGGAGATCGTGCGGACGGCGACCGATGCGGTCGCCGCGCTGAGAGTGCTGAGCAAGCGCGGGATGATCGACCCGCTGCGGCCCGCCGAGACGCTGCGCACCGTGCGCGACTCGGAGATCTACGGTCCCTTCACGACGGTGATGCGACACGGGGTGCGCACCCACCACGATTCCCCCGCCCTCGTCGACGAGCGTGGCACGCTGACCTTCGCCGAACTCGACCTGCAGTCCGACGCCCTGGCGCGCGGCCTGGCTGCGGCCGGGCTGGGCGCGGACACCGTGCTCGCCTCGCTGTGCCGCGACCACCGCGGCATGATCCTGACCATGCTGGCGGCGGGCAAGCTCGGCGCGCGTCTGGTCCTGATGAACACCGGCTTCGCCAAGCCGCAGCTGGCCGATGTGTCGATCCGCGAGAAGGTCGAGGCGATCCTGTACGACAGCGAGTTCACCGGAGTCGTCGAAGCGGTGCCCGCGACCACCAAGCGCTTCCTGACCTGGGTCGACGAGCCGGTCGCCGGCGACACCACGCCCACGATCGACGCGCTCGTCGCGGCCCATTCCGACGGCCCGCCGCCCGCGCCGCCCGCCGAGCCCGGCGGGATCGTCATCCTGACCAGCGGCACCACCGGAACGCCGAAAGGCGCACCGCGCGAAAAGGTCTCACCGCTGACCTCGGCCCAATTCCTCGATCGCATCCCGTTGCCGAAAGAGGACACCATCATCATGGCCGCGCCGGTCTTCCACGGCACCGGGCTGTCCCAGCTCGGATTGGGCTGGGGCCTGGGCAACAAGGTGGTGCTGCGTCAGCGCAAGTTCGATCCGGAGGCCACCGTCGCGGCGATCGCCGAGCATCGCGCCGCCACCCTGGTACTGGTGCCGACCATGCTGCAGCGCATCGTCGACCTCGGCCCCGAGGTCCTCTCCCGCTACGACACCTCGTCGCTGCGGGTGATCTTCGCGGCCGGTTCCGCGCTGTCACCGGATCTGAGCGCCCGCACCGAGGCCGCCTTCGGCGAAGTCCTCTACAACCTCTACGCCTCCACGGAAGTCGCCGTCGCCGCCGTGGCCACCCCGCGCGACATGCGTGAAGCGCCCGGCACAGTGGGCCGCCCGCCGGTCGGTTGCCGGGTGGCGATCTACGACGAGCAGCGCAGGAAGGTCACCGAGCCGGGAGTGGTCGGCACGATCTTCGTCTCCAGCGGCCTGAGTTTCAGCGGCTACACCGACGGCCGCACCAAGGAGACCGTCGACGGCCTGCTCTCCAGCGGTGACGTCGGGCATTTCGACGCCGAGGGCAGGCTGTTCATCGACGGCCGCGACGACGACATGATCGTCTCCGGCGGCGAGAACGTCTTCCCGCTGGAAGTGGAGAATCTGCTGGTGGAACGGCCCGACGTGCTCGAGGCCGCCGTCGTCGGGGTTCCCGATCGCGATTTCGGCAAGCGTCTGCGCGCCTTCGTCGTCACCACCGCCGACGCCGCCCGCGATGCGCAGGAGATCAAGGACTACGTCAAGGCGAACCTGGCCCGCCACAAGGTGCCCCGCGATGTCGTCTTCCTCGACGAACTGCCCCGCAACGCCACCGGCAAGCTGCTGCGCCGGACGCTCGAGGAACACGAGACCACCGCGGGCTAGCTCGGCACAGGGGCCAGACACGCCGAACTCACGGCTGCGAGTTCCAGGCGTGTCCCCTGCCGGGGAACAATGGCGCGCGTGACCGGTGTGCCGGAGATCCGCGATCTGGACTGCCTGGTGGAGATCACCTGGCCGGCCGGATCGCGGCCGTGGTGGGCGGCCCGGCACACCGGCACCGGCGCGCAGGTCGCGGCGGCGCTGGACGAATTGGCGGTGCGGGTGCGCATCGATCACTGGGCCCGTGCGCTGGCGGTACTCGACGAACCGCTGATCGGCTACAGCCTCACCGTCTGCGATCCCGACGGTGATTTCCTCATCGACTACGCGGCGGCGGTGTCGCTGCACGCGGTGCCCACCGTCATCCACGCACACGCGAGCCGGATTCGCGAATACGCCTGCCGCTAGCCTGATTCCTCACCGCCACCACAGGTTTCGGGTCGCGGCGGCTTGTAGGGTGGTCCGTCGGGGATCCCGGAGCACGTGCCGGGATCGCGGAGAAGGGAACGCAGGCGATGCCGGATGCCTCGACCGAGGTACTCCTCGACGATTTCGAGAACAGGGACGACTGGGAGATCGTGGGCGCGGGCGCGGCACAGACCCACCTGACCACCTTCGTCGAGGGCGCGCCCGCCAAGCGCCCCGGCGTCTACGCCGACGGCGAGCGCGGGGCCGACCATCGCGCGGTCGTGCTGCTGATCCGTTCGGCCACCGAGGGGTTCGAGGTCGACCTCGCGCCGCGGGCGGACCGATCGCGGATCCTGCCCGCCGCGACGAGCGAACTGCGGCTGTGGATCCGTTCGCCGCACGCCGACCTCCGTGTGTGGGCGGATCTGGCCGAGGGCGAGGTGCCGCTCGGTTCGACCTCCGCCGCGGGCGAGTGGATCCGGCTGTATCACCGGTTCGCCGCACCGATCGCCGCCACGCGACTGCGCGCCCTGCGGATCCGGCTCGATGTGGTGACCAAGCAGGCAGGCGAGGTCATGATCCTGCTCGACGACCTCACCGCGCTCACGGACTGAGCCCGATCCGGGAAATCCCGGTCGGGCCCGCCCGGCCGCACCTCGCGGAGCAGGCTGTTGTTTGCGGCGTGCCTGGCACGGGTAGGAGCGGGTACGCCCCGCACGGCCAACCGAGATCCATCCGACAACCGAGGAGTGATCATGGCTCAGTCATTGCTCGACTCCGTGATCGGCAGCACGGTTCTCGACGCCAACGGTGAAACGGTCGGCGCCGTCGAAGAGATCTACATCGACAACGACAGCGGTTCACCGACCTGGGTGGCGGTCGCCACCGACATGGTCGACGGCAATTCGCTGGTCCCCCTGTCGGGCGCCCAGCATCGGTACGACCGCGAATCGCTGCGGGTCCAAGTCAGCAAGGAACGCGTGCGCACGGCCCCCCACCGCGACCGCGACGGCGGAGTCAGCCGCAGGGCCGAAGCCGAACTGTTCGCGCACTACGGCATCGACCCGCGCCGCGGCGGCTGGGACACCTACGGACGCCATCACATCCACCCCGGGTCCGACGAGCCCCTCACCTATGGACCGGACGCACAGCCGCGTCACCACAACTCGATCCGCACGGAGCCGGTCGCCTCTGTGCGACTGCGCAGGTACGTCGCCGCGGAGCGGTGACCGGTCCAGGCGCGGAGCGGTGACCGGTCCAGGCGCGGAGCGGTGACCGGGCCAGGCGCGGAGCGGTGACCGGGCAGCCGCGGAGCGGTGACCTGCGGCGTTTGCCGATGGGTCACCGCGGGTAGTTGCGTGGATGTAGCTGATCAGCACCTCACGCCCCGACGCCTTCTCGCAGGGGCCTCGGGAAACCCCACGACCACCGAGGAGCGAACATGGCTCGGTCAATGCTCGATTCCCTGCTCGACAGCCTGGTCCTCGACGCCGACGGCGCCAAGATCGGCAAAGTGAAGCAGATCTACCTCGACAACGACAGCGGCTCCCCCACCTGGGTCGCGGTGTCCACCGGATTGTTCTCCAGCGATTCGCTGGTTCCTCTGATGGGCGCCAGGCGCCAAGGCGACAACGACGCCCTGCGGGTGCAGGTGAGCAAGGACCGGGTCAAGTCCGCCCCGCACCTGGTCTCCGACGGCCGCATCAGCCGCGACGCCGAGACCGAACTGTTCTCCCACTACGGCATCGATCCCAGGCAGTCGGCCTGGGACCACGGCGCTCAGCAGATCCGTCCCGGCTCCGTCGATCCGATGCCTCGGGGACGCGCCGACGCCGCACCGCGCGAGGCGGGCATGGTCCGTTCCCAGGACCAGCTCGCGTTCGGCGCCGAACGCGAACTCGGCAAGCATCAGCGGCCTCGGGAAGAGCTTCGCGACCGCTGGTGACGAACCGGCGGCAGGACCCGGCGATGTGGCGCGGGTCCGGCCGTCGGCGCGAGGCGAACAGCGTCAGCGGCGATGCGTCCGTGCGCACACCTGTTCGGTGAACGCCGCGGTCGAGGCCGCGCCACCGAGGTCGGCGGTGGCGATGCCCGCCGCGAAAGTGGCCGCCACCGCCGCCTCGATGCGCTCGGCGGCTTGGGTCAGCGTCGCGTCGCCGTCGCGAATCCCCAACCAGCGCAACAACATCGCCGCAGACATCTGCATCGCCACGGGGTTGGCGCGATTGTGCCCGGCGATGTCGGGGGCCGCGCCGTGCACCGCTTGGGCCATCGCGCGGTTCGCCGAGCAGTTCAGCGACGGCGCGGTGCCCAGCGATCCGCTGAGCTGCCCGGCGAGGTCGGAGAGGATGTCGCCGAAGAGGTTCTCGGTGACCACCACGTCGTAGTCGCCGGAGGCGCGCACCAGATGGGCGGCGGCCGCGTCGACGTGTTCGTCGTCCACCCGCACGTCGGGATACGCCTTCGCCACCTCGTAGCAGACGTCGCGGAACAGCCCCATGGTGCGCGGCAGCACGTTCGCCTTGTGCACGATGGTCACCTTCTTGCGCCGGCTCGCGGCCAGCCGCATCGCCTCGTGCGCGATCCGCTCGGTGGCCCCGCGGGTGATCACCGAGATCGACATGGCCATATCGGCGCTGGGCTGGAACTCTCCCGAGCCGGCGAACATGTTCCGGTCGGCGTAGAAGCCTTCGCTGTTCTCCCGCACCACCACCAGGTCGATTCCGGGAGCCGCGGCTCGCACGCCGGGGAAGGCGCGGGCGGGGCGGATATTGGCGTAGAGGTCGAAACGCTTTCGGATCGCGCCGCCCGGCGGCGTCGACTTCCGGAACTCACCGGGGTAGGAGGCATTGTCGTGCGGCCCGAGCAGCCAGGCATCCAGCCCCGCGAGCACTTCGATCGTCCGCTCCGGCAGCGGCTCGCCGACATCGGCGATCGCCCGATGACCGATGACGGCCGGCACCCACTCGATCGGCGCGCCACCTGCCGCCGCCACCGCCTCGTCGACCACCACGCGGGCGGACCGGACCACTTCGGGACCGATGCCGTCCCCCTCGATCAGGCCGAGCCGTCGCGGGGCTTTCGCCGCGGCCGAACTCACGTGCCGACCGGCGTTCTTCGCTTCGCTCACCGGCCTATCATCGCCCGCCTACCCGCGCTGATCCCACGACCCGCCCGACAAGGCGTTTTCCCGCCCCACCCTCGGGTACTCCGGGCGGAACGGCGATCGACGCCACGCCGGGCGGGCATGCCCACGGGGGAAGATAGACGGCGTCCCCGGCGTTACAGCAGGCGACACACGACACGAGAGGACGTCATGGCGACCCAGACGCTCACCCAGCAGAATTTCGACGAAGTAGTCACCGGCAACGACGTGGTGCTGGTCGATTTCTGGGCCGAATGGTGCGGACCGTGCCGCAGCTTCGCGCCCACCTACGAGGCTTCCTCGACCAAGCACCCCGACGTCGTGCACGGCAAGGTGGACACCGAGGCCGAGCAGGGCTTGGCCGCAGCCGCCAACATCCGGTCGATCCCGACCATCATGGCCTTCCGCGAGGGCGTACTGGTGTTCGCGCAGCCCGGCGCGCTGCCGCCCGCCGCGCTCGAGGACCTGGTCTCCCAGGTGAAGGCGCTGGACATGGACGAGGTGCGCAAGCAGCTCGCCGAGCAGCAGTCCGCCGCGGAGTAGTCCCCACGACAGCAGCAACGGCTCGCCCACCCTTTCGGGATGGACGAGCCGTTGCTCGTCGTGGAACGGTCAGGAACCGAGCCGGTTGACGCCGGAGAGGATGGCGCGGACCGAGGACTCGGCGCTGTCACCGGCCATGGCGGCGCCCCAGCCGCGCTTGCCGTTGAACTCGCAGCGGATGAACGTCGCGGTGCCTTCGCCGGTGCGGCGCTGATGGAACTGCAGGATCTCGACCGGATAGCCCTCGTCGTAGAGGGCCGAGGTCAGTGCGGCGACCGGGCTGCCGGTGGTCGCGACGGTGCGCAGCCGGTCGGCGAACTCGAGCGTCGCGGTGTAGGCGGCGGCACGGTCACCGGTGGCGGCCCAATCACTGAGCCGGATCGGGCCGGTGTCGCGGCAGTAGCGGTCGTGGAATTCGGCCGGAGTCATCCCGGCGCTCTCGGCGCGCAGGCCGCGCGGGGCGGCGGAGGCCAGCGCCTGGGGATCGATGGTCGTGGGCATGGTGGCAAAAGACATGGTCATTGAAGGAGGTCTTCCCGAAGAAGTCGGTGGAGGGGACCAGCATCAACAGAGGTAACAGCCCGCAGCGAGGGGGCCGGTCCGAAATCAGACCCCGCTACGGCGGGTTACTACGACGGGTAGCGCGTATGCCGGGGTGGCGGCGATCTGCGCGTTCATGGTGAGCCCGGCAAGAGCCATCGGCGACGCGGCGTCGCGGTCGGCGACACCTAGCGCTGCGCTGCTGTGTTGCGCTGCGCGAGAGCGATGGGCGGGATTCGGCACGGTCTCGACAATAGGCACCCGAATGCCGGACCGCAACCTTATCGAGCCCCCGATGTCGCTACCGGTGAGTATCATCACCGCAGCTCACGGCCACGGCGCCGAACTCGGCGTGGCGCGAGCCCGACCGGGGCGAGGTGTGAGAGGAATGGCATATGCGATTCGACGAGTACCGCGCGCACGACGCGATCGGTCTGGCCGAGCTCGTCGCCGCCGGTGAGGTGCGGCCGATCGAACTGCTCGAGCTCGCCCTGGCCCGCTGCGCCGAAGTCGACCCCGATCTCGGCATCGTCACCACCCTGATGGAAGGCCCTGCCCGCGAGCGCGCCACCGGTGCCCTCGACGGACCGTTCGCCGGCGTCCCGTTCCTCGTCAAGGACCTGATGCAGGACTACGCCGGACATCCCACCTCGGCGGGCACCGGTCCGCTGCGCGCGGTGCCCGCCGCCGAGCACAGCATCGTCGTGCGGCGCTGGCTGGACGCCGGTGTGGTGATCTTCGGCAAGACCACCACTCCCGAATTCGGCTGCAAGGCCGTCACGGTCTCCCGCACCTTCGGGATCACCCGCAACCCTTGGGATCTCACGCGCACGCCGGGCGGTTCCTCCGGTGGGTCGGCCGCCGCGGTGGCCGCCGGGGTCGTCCCGGTCGCGGGCGCCAACGACGGCGGCGGCTCCATTCGCATTCCCGCCGCCTGCACCGGTCTGTTCGGCCTGAAACCCGGCCGCGGCATGGTGCCCAACGGGCCGCTGGCCGGTGACTCCATTCTCGGCGCGGGCGTGCAGGGTGTGGTGTCCCGCAGCGTCCGCGACACCGCCGCCATGCTCGACATCCTGTCCCCGCCCGACCCCGGCGCGCCCTACACGGTGGCCCGCCCGCTCCAGCCCTACCGGGAGGCCATCGCGCTGCCGCCCGGACCGCTGCGTATCGGCTTCACCGACCGCTCCCCCCTCGGCACCCCCGTGCACGAGCACGCGACCGCCGTCGTCACCGAGACCGCCCGGCTCCTGGAATCCCTCGGCCACGTGGTCGAGCCGGCCGAACCGGACATCGACGGACTGCGGCTGGCCCGCGATTTCATGACCGTCTGGACCACGCACCTGGCCGCTTCGATCGCGCAGACCTGCGCCCGCACCGGTGCCTCGCCCACCGATTTCGACGTCGACACGCAGGCCATGGCCGCCGTCGGGCGCAGCGTCTCCGGTCCCGCTCTGGTCGCCGCCGGTGAACGCTGGAACGAGTACACCCGCGCCCTGGCCGAGTTCCACTCCCGCTACGACCTGCTGCTCAGCCCGACACTGGCCGAACCGCCGCTGCCCATCGGCCGTGACGATCTGCCCCGTGTGCCTGCCGCGATCCTGCCGCACCTGTTGCGGGCGGGCGCGGGCCATATCGTCGCGCGCACCGGCATGTATCGCGCCACCGTGACCGCCAATCTCTCCGCCGCCCCGTTCACCCAGCTCGCCAATGTCACCGGCAGGCCCGCCATGAGCGTCCCGCTCGGGACGACCCCCGATGGCCTTCCGATGGGCGCGCACTTCACCGGCCCGACCGGAAGCGAAGCGCTGCTGCTGCGCCTGGCCGCCCAGCTGGAGGCGGCCGCGCCGTGGTTCGACCGGCATCCCCCGGAGATCGCCCCACGGTGAACTCGTGCGGTCGTCAGTGCAGTGACAGGGTCGTCGCCGAGCCCATGTGGGTCAGCTTTTCCGGATTGCGGACGTAGTACAGACCGGCGACCCGGCCCTGTTCGACACGGATCGCCAGCACGCCGTCGAACACGCCGTTCGCGTGGACCACCAGTGCCGGAGCGCCGTTGACCGCGACCCGCTCGAACGACAGCTTCGCGCCGGTCTTGCGGATGCCGCCGGACACGAAGCGGACGACCTTCTCCGCGCCGACAATCGGCCGCAACGCGGCCTGCACCAGTCCGCCGCCGTCGCTCACGATCACCACATCGGGGGCGAGCACGTCGAGAAAGCCCTGCAGATCCCAGGTCTCCAACGCCCGCTGAAACGACTCGAGCACCGCTTCGGTCTCGCGCGCCGATACCACCGCCCGCGGTCGGCGGGCCTCGACATGCGCGCGGGCGCGGTGCGCGATCTGGCGCACCGCCGCAGGCGTCTTGCCGAGCGCGCCGGCGATCTCGTCGTAGCCGACCGCGAACACCTCGCGCAGCACGAACACCACGCGTTCGGTCGGCGACAGCGTTTCGAGCACGAGCATCAACGCCATCGACATACTCTCGGCGAGTTCGACGTTCTCGGCCACGTCCGGCGTGGTCAGCACCGGCTCGGGCAGCCACTGCCCGACATAGGACTCGCGGCGGCGCCGCACCGTACGCAACCGGTTCAGCGCCTGCCGGGTGGTGATGCGGACCAGATACGCCCGCCGATCGCGCACCTGGTCCATGTCGACGTCGACCCAGCGCAGCCAGGTCTCCTGCAACACGTCTTCGGCGTCGGCAGCCGAGCCGAGCATCTCGTAGGCGACGGTGAACAGCAGATTCCGGTGTGCGAGGAACACCTCGGTCGCCGGGTCGGCGGCATGCTCGCTCATCTCCCGAATCCTTCCCTCGAGGCTGCTGGTCAACGCCCCACCGGTACGGCCTCGCCCGCTGCCCGCACCTTCCGCCCACGCTTCCTGTCCTTGAACAGCCAGGAGAACGCACCGGGCTCGCGGGCTTCGGCGGCCAATTCCTCGATCACGCCCCGGCAGGCACTCTCCTTGATCATCGCGGCGACGCGGCCACCGAACCCGAACCGGGTGACGGTGTCATCTCGGGTGGCGAGCTGGACCATGGCGGCGCGGCGGCCGAGGCCGATGCACTGACCGAAGAAGCCGACATCGATGGTCCCCGGCCGCCCGCCCTCGATCCTGGCCAGGACGGTGTCGGCGGCATGCGCCCCCAGCGGCCGCGCGCTCTGGCAACTCATTCGCAACGGCGCTCCCGACGGCGATGCCGAATCCCCCGCCGCGACGATCCGCTCGTCGTCGACGCTGGTCAGCGTCTCGTCGGTGAGCAGGCGGCCCATCGCGTCGGTACTCAGACCACTGCGTGCGGCCAGGTCCGGCGTGGAGAAGCCGGCGGTCCAGATGGTCACCGCACTGCGCAGCGTGTGTCCGCCGCTCAGTCGTACCGCATCGCGGGTCACCTCGACCGCGGTCGCGTCCGGTCCGTCGAGCATCGTCACCCCGAGCCGGGTCAGCCGCTCGACGACCGAACGCCGGATGCGCGGATGCAGGTACCCGGCGAGCGCCTCACCGCAGACCAGCGTCACCACGCGACCCTGCTCGGCCATTTCGGCGGCGACCTCGATGCCGGTCGAACCACCGCCGACGACGACCACCGGCGCCGACACGGGCGTGTCGTCCAGGGCGGGCCGCAATCGCCGCGCCTCCTCCAACGTGCCGACCCGATAGGCGAATTCGGCGGCGCCGGGAACCGTCGGTGCCGCACTGCCACTGCCCACGGCGTAGATCAGATAGTCGTAGCCGAGGTCGGGCCGCGCCGCCGGCGCGACCGTGCGCGTGGCCGGATCGATCCGGGTGACCGTGTCGACCACCAGCCGGACTCGGTCGGACAGCACGTTCCGGTAGTCCACGACCGCCACCAGCCGGACTCGGTCGGACAGCACGTTCCGGTAGTCCACGACCGCGTCCCCTGATCCGGCGGCCAGCTGGTGCAGGCGAATGCGGTTGACGAAGGCCGGTCGCGGGTTGATCAGGGTGACCGTCACATCCGCCCGCCGGGTCAGCCGGTTGGCGGCCATCACTCCGGCGTAGCCACCGCCGATCACGACGACCTCGATGTTCTCGCTCATGGTGTCCTCCTCCACTGCGGGGTTCGGACACAAGACACCGGCCGCACGGTCCGCGTGACCGCGTGTGACTCAGCTCACTTCTGATCAGTGCGCGGCGGAATCCCAGCTGCGGCCGGTGCCGACCGAGACGTCCAGCGGCACCGACAGCGAAATGGCCGAGGACATCCGATCGCGGGCCAGTTGTTCGAGCGCCTCGTGCTCCCCCTCGGCGACCTCGAAGACGAGTTCGTCGTGGATCTGCAACAGCATCCGTGACCGCAGACCCGCGGCCGGGATCGCCTGGTGCACGTCGATCATCGCGACCTTGATGATGTCGGCGGCGGTGCCCTGGATCGGGGCGTTGAGCGCCATCCGCTCGGCCGACTCGCGGCGCTGCCGATTGCCGGAATCCAGATCGGGCAGATAGCGGCGACGGCCGAACAAGGTCTCGGTGTAGCCGACCTTGCGGGCCTGCTCGACGACCTCGTGCAGGTAGTCGCGGATGCGCCCGAAACGGGAGAAATAGACGTCCATCTGTTCTTTGGCCTCGGCGGTGCTGATCTTCAGCTGGGCCGAGAGGCCGTAGGAGCTCAGCCCGTAGGCCAGCCCGTAGGACATGGCCTTGATGCGCCTGCGCACCTCCGGGGTCACCTCCAAGATCGGGATGTCGAACGCCTTGGAGGCCACGAAGCTGTGCAGATCCTCGCCGGAGTTGAACGCCTCGATCAGCCCTTCGTCGCCGGACAGGTGTGCCATGATCCGCATCTCGATCTGGCTGTAGTCGGCAGTCATGAGCTCGGTGTAGCCGGACCCGACGACGAAGGTGTCGCGGATCATCCGGCCGGTATCGGTGCGGATCGGGATGTTCTGCAGGTTCGGTTCGGTGGAGGACAACCGGCCGGTGGCCGCGATGGTCTGGTTGAAGGTGGTGTGGATGCGGCCGTCGTCGGCGACCGACTTCAGCAAACCGTCCACGGTCACCTTCAACCGGGTGGCGTCGCGATGCGCGAGCAAGTGTTCGAGGAAAGGGTGCTGGGTCTTCTCGAACAGCGATTCCAGCGCGTCGGCGTCGGTGGTGTAGCCGGTCTTGGTGCGCTTGGTCTTCGGCATGTCCAGCTCGTCGAACAGCACGACCTGCAACTGCTTGGGCGAGCCGAGATTGATCTGCTTGCCGATCACCCCGTAGGCCGCGTCGGCGGCCTGCGCCACTTTGTCGGCGAACTGCCGTTGCAACGCCCCGAGCTGATCACAGTCCACCGCGATACCCGCGTGCTCCAACTCGGCCAGCACCGACAGCAGCGGCAACTCCATATCGGTGAGCAGCGCCGTGGATTCGATCTTCTCCAGCTCGGCGTCCAGCGCCTCGGCCAGGTCGAGCACCGCGCGGGCGCGCAGCATCTCCGCGCGCGCGGTCTCCGCGTCGAGGGTGTCCTCGTCGTCGAGCAGCGAGAGCTGGGCGCTGTCGTCGATCTCGGCGCGCAGCTCTCGGTGCAGATAGCGCAGCGAGAGGTCGTCGAGGTTGAAGCTGCGCTGGCCCGGCCGCACCAGGTAGGCGGCCAGCGCGGTATCGCTGGTGAGCCCCCCGAGGGTCCAGCCCCGCCCGCGCAGCGCGTGCATCGCCGCCTTCGCCTCGTGCAGCGCCTTCGGCACCCCCGGGTCGGCCAGCCACGCGCCCAGCGCCGCCTCGTCTTCCGGCGTCAGGATCGCGACATCGATGTAGCCGCTTTCCCCGTCGCCGCCCGCGATGGCCAGTGCCGTCACGTCACCGTGCGCGGGCGTGCCCTTGCCGACGACCGAAACACCGTGGCGCACACCGGATTTCGCGTGCTCTGCCAGCCAGTCCGCGACCGCGCCGACGGCGAGCGCGCCACCGCTGATCTCGAACCCGGCGTCGGCCTCGGGCTGCGGCGGCGCCAGCGTCTCGAACAGCCGGTCGCGCAGTACCCGGAACTCGAGGTCGTCGAACAGCCGGTGGATCTTCTCCCGATCCCACGGCCCCTGCGCCAGCTGATCCGGGGTGTAGGGCAGCGATACGTCCTTGACCATCTCGGTCAACTGCCGGTTCAGCACCACGCTGCTCAGATTCGCCCGCAGCGCGTCACCGACCTTGCCCTTCACCGTGTCGACCTTCTCCACCAACGTGGCCAGGTCGCCGTACTCGCGGATCCACTTCGCCGCGGTCTTCTCCCCGACGCCGGGGATGCCGGGCAGGTTGTCGCTCGGGTCGCCCCGCAGCGCCGCGTAGTCCGGATACTGCGCGGGCGTGAGCCCGTACTTGGCCATCACCTCGTCCGGGGTGAAGCGGGTCAGATCGGAGACGCCCTTGCGCGGGTACAGCACCGTCACGTCGTCGTCGACCAGTTGGATGGAGTCCCGGTCACCGGTGACGATGAGGATGCGGAAGCCCTGCGCCCTGGCCTGGGTGGTGATCGTCGCGATCAGGTCGTCGGCCTCGTAGCCGTCGATCGCCATCACCGGGATGCCCAGCGCGCCCAGCACGTCCTTGGTCAGCTCCACCTGCCCGCGGAACTCGTCGGGGGTCTGACTCCGATTGGCCTTGTACTCCGGGTATGCCTCGGTGCGGAAAGTCTTGCGCGACACATCGAACGCCGCCGCGATGTGCGTCGGCTTCTCGTCCCGCAGCAGGTTGATCAGCATCGCGGTGAACCCGTACACCGCGTTCGTCGTCTGCCCCGTCACCGTCTTGAAGTTCTCCGCGGGCAGTGCGAAGAACGCCCGATAGGCGATGGAATGGCCGTCCAGCAACAGCAGGGTCGGCCGGTCACCCCCGGCGGGGGCGGAGGTGGAACCCGGACGCTGAGTGGTGGTCGCTGGAGTCACCCGTCAGAGTGTATTGAGCCGCACCGACAGCGTCGGCACAGGGCAGGAGGCCGCGCGCGACGGATGCCGCCTTCGGCGAGGCGGGCAACCCCGGGAAGGCGGCGTCACGTTCAGCCCACGCCGAGGTACGCCGATTCGACCGCGGGATCGGTCAGCAGTTGCGCGCCGCTGCCCGTCTTGGTAACCCCACCGGTCTCCAGGATGTAGGCCCGGTCGCTGCGGGCGAGAGCCTGCTGGGCGTTCTGCTCCACCAGCAACACCGTGGTGCCCTGCTCGTTGATCTCGCTGATGATGCGGAAGATCTGCTGGATCACCATGGGCGCCAAGCCCATCGACGGTTCGTCGAGCAGGAGCAGGCGAGGCCGGGCCATGAGGGCGCGGCCGATGGCCACCATCTGCTGTTCGCCGCCGGAGAGGGTGCCGCCGACCTGTTTGCGGCGCTCGAGCAGGCGGGGGAAGAGCTCGAATACCCAGTCGAGGGTCTGGGCGTACTCGGACTTCTGCTTGAAAGTCCGCCCGTAGCAACCCATGTCGAGGTTCTCCTGGACCGTCATGCCGGGGAACACCCCTCGGCCCTCGGGCGCCTGGATGAGGCCCTCGACCACGCGGTCGTGCGCCTTCATCGTCGTGATGTCGCGGCCCTCGAAGGTGATGCGGCCGCGGGTGAGCGGCAGCAGGCCGGACAGGGCGCGCATCGTCGTGGTCTTGCCCGCGCCGTTGGCGCCGAGCAGGGTCACCAGCTCGCCTTCGGCCACGCGCAGCGAGACGCCGTGCAGTGCCTGGATGCGGCCGTAGTTGACCACCATGTCCTCGACCTCGAGCAGCGGGGGCGCGTCCGAGGGCTCGCGCGCCGCAGGCGCGGGCTCGGGTTCGCCGAGGTCCGGCTGCTCGCGGGCGGGTTCGGAGACCTCGATCGCCGGGCCGGCGCCCGGTTTCCGGACCGGCAGTTTCTGCGTCGGATAGTCGGCGGGCGAGGGCGCGCTCGACGGCTGCTGCGTGGACGGTGGCGGTGGCGCGGCGGCCTTGCCCGAGGCGACCTCCTCGTCCGGCACACCGAGATACGCCGCGATCACCGCCGGATCGTCGCGGATCTCCGAGGGCAGTCCGTCGGCGATCTTGCGGCCGAACTCGAGTACCACGATCCGGTCGGTCACGCCCATGACCAACCGCATGTCGTGTTCGATGAGCAGCACGGTGAACCCGTCGTCGCGGATCTTGCGGATCAGATCCATCAGCGCCGACTTCTCGCTGGGATTGAACCCCGCCGCCGGCTCGTCCAGGCACAGCAGCTTCGGCTCGGTGGCCAGCGCGCGGGCGATCTCCAGCCGGCGCTGATCGCCGTAGGAGAGATTGCGGGCCTTCTCCACCGCGCGCTCGGCGATGCCGACGAACTCGAGCAGCGCCATGCCGCGTTCGATCGCGTCGCGCTCCTCCCGGCGATGCCGCGGCGTGCGGAAGATCGCGCCGGGCACCGAGGTCTTGTGCCTGGCGTCGGTGCCGACCACCACGTTCTCCAGCGCGGTCATCTCCCCGAACAACCGCACATTCTGGAAGGTGCGGGCGATGCCCAGGCGGGTGATGGCGTTGCGTTTGGTCTTCTTCAACGGCCGGCCGTCGAAGAACACCTGGCCCGCCGACGGCGCGTAGACGCCGGTGATGGCGTTGAAGCAGGTGGTCTTGCCCGCGCCGTTGGGCCCGATCAGGCCGAGGATCTCGCCGCGGCGGATCTCGAAGCTGACGTCGTCGAGCGCGGTCAGGCCGCCGAAGCGGACGGTCAGGCCGTCGGTGCGCAGCAGCGGCTCGCCGACCGCGGTCTCGAATGCCCGATGCGGGGCGACGACCTCGGCGACCGCCTCCTCGTCGGCCAGCACAGGCAGCACCGCGGTCACGTCGACCTCGCCGGCGCTCCTGGCTTCCGGCTCGGCGGTGTAACCGGCGGCCATGTCCTCGTTGTCGAACAGCGCGTCACCCGCGCCGGGCCCGGTCACTTCTCCGCTCCGATCGGCTCGCCGACCGTGGGTTTCCGCACGGCCTGATACACCTGCCTACCGTAGGTGAGCAATTTCTGCCGTACCGGGAACAGACCCTGCGGCCGCAGAATCATCATCACCACCAACGCGATACCGAAGTACAGATATTTGAGGTCGCCCAGCGATTGCGCGCCGCCCTGCCGGAACAACAGCACACTGCCCAGCAGCAACGCCGACATCACGCCGGTGAAGACCATGCCCGCGATCACGGCGGTGCGCAGCCAGCCCATCAGCTCCTTGCCACGGAATTTCCAGAACACCAGCAGGCCGACGAAGACCAGCACGGTCACGATCAGCCACAGGTAACCGCTGGACTCGCTGTCGACCAGAGTGACCGAGCTGAGCCGTTTGGGCAGGTAGGCGATGATGAAGGCGCCGAAGATCACACCCAGCTTGTTGCCCTGGCCGCCGATCACCACCGCGCACAGGAACAGCATCGAGTTGATGATGTTGAAGCCGGTCGGATTGATGAACTGCACCTGACCGGCATAGATCGCCCCGGACAGACCACCGATCGCGGCGCCGATGGTGAACGCCCACAGCTTGAATTTGAACGCGGGCACGCCCATGACCTCGGCGGCGTCCTCGTCCTCGCGGATGGCCACCCAGGCGCGACCGACCCGGCTGCGCTCGAGGTTGCCGACGATCAGCAGCACGATGATCACCATCGCCAGGCCGAACCAGAACCAGTAGGTGCCGTAACTGGCGCGGTCGAGCAGGTTCGCGCTGTCCGGGTCACCGGTGTTGCCCGCGGAGAACACGCCGTTGGGCTTCTCCTCGGACTCGCCGACGCGCGGGTAGGCGACCCCGGACAGGCCGAGGCTGCCGTTGGTCAACTCGTGCAGATTGTCCGCGAGCAGACGGACGATCTCGCCGAAACCGAGGGTGACGATCGCCAGGTAGTCACCGCGCAGACGCAGAGTGGGCGACCCGAGGATCAGCCCCGAGATCGCCGTGACCAGCACCGCGATGGGCAGACACGCCAGCCACGCCCACTGCGGGTCGAGCCAGCCGCCGTCGGTCTGGTTCCACGGGCTGTTGGGGCTGGTCAGCAGTCCGACGGTGTAGGCGCCGACGGCGTAGAAGCCGACATAGCCGAGATCGAGCAGACCGGCTTGGCCGACAACGACATTGAGGCCGACGGCGATGAGCGCGAACATCGCGAACTCGGCCATGACCAGACCGAAGTTGTAGGACGGGGTGTCCAGGAACGAGGGCGGGAACAGCGGCAGCAGCGCGAGCAGGACGATCGCGGGCACGCCGACGCCCCACTGCGCGGGACGGGACAAGCCGTCCCACCAGGTGCGGATCGCGTCGCCGACCCCCGCGCGCGGCGGGGCCGAGGCGGGCGGAGCGGGCGGTGTCGATGCGGGCGGAGTAGCGGTCGAAGTGCTCATACCCTGGCCTTCCCGAGACTTTCACCGAGGATTCCGGTGGGACGGACCATCAGCACGGCGACCAGCACCACGAAGGCCACCACGTCGCGCCATTCGATGCCGAACAGGATCTGCCCGTACTGTTCCACCACACCGAGCAGCAGACCGCCCAGCAGCGCGCCGCGCAGGTTGCCGATACCGCCGAGCACCGCGGCGGCGAATGCCTTGATACCCAGGATGAATCCGCCGGAGTAGATGATCGCGGGCGGGATCTTGACCGCGTACAGCATCGCGGCCGCACCGGCGAGCACACCGCCGATCAGGAAGGTCAGCATGATGACCCGCTCCCGGGAGACGCCCATCAGCGTCGCGGTGTCCGGATCCTGCGCGACCGCGCGGATGCCGCGGCCGAATTTGGTCCTGTTGATCAGTACTTCGGTCGCCAGCGCCAGCGCGACCGCGGCCGCCACGATCAGGATCGCCACATTGGTGACATCGGCGCCGCCGAAGCTGAATTGGACCGTGGGGGTGACCAATTGGATGGGCTGCTGGGCATTGGCGCCGCCGAGATCGGGATCGATCTTGGGGAGCAGGAAGTGCACGAATTCCTGGAGCACGAAAGACATGCCGATCGCGGTGATCAGGAAGGCCAGCGGTTTCGCGCCGCGTCGGCGCAGCGGCCGATACGCCACGCGTTCCAGTCCGACGGCCGCGCCGCCGGAGACCGCCATACCGACGACCATCGCCAGCCCCAGATAGACCACCGTCAGCAGCACGCCCTGGTTGTAGGCGTCCGGGCCCGCCGTGAAACCGAAGATCATGAGGCCGACCAATTGGCCGAACATGCCCAGCATGAATATCTCGGAATGGGCGAAATTGATCAGCCGGAGCACGCCGTACACCAGCGTGTAACCCACCGCGACCAGCGCGTAGATGGATCCGTAGGTGATTCCGTCGACGGTCAGTCGCCAGAATTGATCGATCACCGCTTGATAATCGAATCCGATCGAGCCGGCAGCGTGAATCATCGCTCCCGCCGATACCGTTGTTGTCATGACCGATTCGCCCTCATCTTCTGCCCCCATGAAACAGCACGCACGACGGGACGTCCCTGCCCTGTCGTGCGTGCTGTGTCGCTACCGGACTACTTGACTTCGTAGATCCAGATCTGCGCGTTGGCCAGCTCGCCGTCCGGGCTCCACTTGTACTGGCGAGCCAGACCCGGAGCATCGTAGGCGCGGACGAACTCCAGCAGGTCCGGTCGGGTCACCTTGCCGCTGTCGATGCCCTTGGCCAGGACGGTGGCAAGGTCGTAGGCCTCGACCGAGTACACGCCGGGCGCCTGACCGTTCAGTTCCTGGTAGTCCTTGGTGAACTGCTCGGGACCGGGGCCGCAGGGGCAGGTCAGCACGGCGCCGGTGGCGGCGCTACCGGCCTGCGAGAGGAACTGCGGGTCGTTGACGCCGTCCGGGCCGACGAAGACCGCGTCCACGCCGCCGGACTTCAGCTGCTGCGCCAGCGGAGCGCCCTCGGCGTAGTAGCCGGCGAAGAACACCGCGTCCGGCTCGGCCGCCGCGATCTTGGTGACGGTGGCGGAGAAATCCTTGTCACCCTTCTTGACACTGGCCGCGCACGCCGGATCGGCGGCAGCGCCCAGTCCCTCGGTGACCGACTTGCCCAGGCCGACGCCGTAGTCGGTGTTGTCCTGCACGACGCAGACCTTGTCGTAGCCCGCGGTGTTCACCAGGTACTTGGCGACCGAGGGGCCCTGTACGTCGTCGTTGGCCAGGCCGCGGAAGAAGCTGGTCCAGCCGTTCTTGGTGAGAGTGGCGTTGGTGGCCGAGGAGGTCAGCGTGGGCAGGCCCGCGTCGCTGAGGATCTGGCCGGTGGCCTTGGTCTCGCCGGAGAAGGCCGGGCCGACCAGGCCGACGATCGAGCGGTCGTTGATGATCTGCGGGATCACCTGGGTGGCCTTCTGCGGATCGCCCTCGGTGTCGAACTGCTTGAGTTCGATCTGGCAGCCGGGATTGGCCTCGTTGTGCTGGGTGACAGCGAGCTTGGCACCGTTGACGATATTGATGCCCAGCGCCGCGTCGGGGCCGGTCAGCGCACCCGCCATCGCGATCGCCGTGCCGGGAGCGCAGGTCGCCTTGCCGTCACCGGCCGGATCGGCCGCCGAGGCGGGGTCGGTCGCGGGCACTTTCTCGCCCTCGAGATCCACCTGCGTCACGGGCTGGATGGACAGGCCCGCGGTGCCGGTGCCAGTCGTGTCGGAACCGCTGTCGGTCGATTTGTCGCTGCATCCGGTCAGCACGAGCGCGGCCGCGGCACCGATGGCCAGCATGCCTCGCGTCGTGCGGCCGCGCGATGTCGAACGGGACAATGCCGAACCGAACCAAGTCGAACTGCGCACGTCTCACCTCTACGTCCTGAGCTCCCCCGGGTCACCGAGGAGGCCGACCAATGTCGGCCCGGACAGAAACATAGCGTCGGTCCGGACGATCCGCACGGCAATGGGGACATGCGGGCGACGATACGGCGAATTCTTTCCGGTGATTATGTTTCCGGTGCGTAAATTCTTCCCAGGGGCGCGCCGCGCAGGACAACGCCCGGGCTCACTTGGGCGCGAGGTTCTCCAGCACCACTTCGGCGACCGCCTTCATCGTCGTGCGCCGGTCCATCGCGGTGCGCTGAATCCACTTGAACGCCTGCGGTTCCGACAGCCCCTGCGTCTGCATCAGCACACCCTTGGCGCGCTCGACCAGCTTGCGCGTCTCGAGCCGCTCGGACAGATTCGCGACCTCGCTCTCGAGCGCGGTGATCTCGTGGAAACGGCTCGCCGCCAGCTCGATCGCGGGCACCAGATCCGACTTGGTGAACGGCTTGACCAGGTACGCCATCGCCCCCGCGTCGCGGGCCCGCTCGACCAGGTCGCGCTGACTGAACGCGGTCAGGATCACCACGGGCGCAACACGTTTCGACGCGATCTCGGCGGCGGCGTCGATCCCGTCGCGGCGCGGCATCTTCACGTCCATGATCACCAGATCCGGCCGGTGCTCCACCGCCAGGTCGACCGCCTGCTGCCCGTCGCCCGCCTCGCCGACGACCTCGTAGCCCTCCTCGGTCAGCATCTCGACCAGGTCCATCCGAATGAGCGCCTCGTCCTCGGCCACGACAACCCGCTTCGCACCGGCAGACTTCTTCACCCCGGCGGCGTCCTGCGCGCCGGCATCCCCAGCTGTAGTGCTCATACCTCGACCCCTCTGCTGTCCCGACGCCTGTCCCGACCACCCACACGGCACGGCGACACCGGCATTCGGCCTCTCCCGCCCGACAGGGTGTCGAGTGAAGTAAAGACTACCGTCGCGAGGCCCTCACAACGCATATACCCTGCGCGAAGTCCACACCAGCCGGTGCGCCCCGCCCCGTTTTCGGCGATCGGCCGCCGACCCGCTATAGTTCTCCTTCGGTGCGCCGGGTTGGCGGAACTGGCAGACGCGACGGTCTCAAAAACCGTTGTCCGAAAGGACGTGTGGGTTCGAGTCCCACACTCGGCACCACGGTCATGCGACGATTTCTTCGTCGCGCCCCCCCTTCTCTCGGCTCGAGCGGTCGGCGACCGGTCCCGCCGCAGTCCGGAAACAACCCGCGTCCATACCCAGCGCTGATGGCCGGCGACCCGGCTGTGTGCCGCACAGCCCGCACCCAGAGGCGTGTCCTGTAACGACCCCGGGATACCGCGCGACAGTGAACATGAGTGTTCGTGACCCGCTCGCGGGGAATCGGCAGTCAACCGAAATCAGCCAAGCCCTTGCGCGCCTGTCGATTTCAGGCGTGACGGTGGGCACTGGACAGGGGAAGACGGGGCAGACCATGCAGATATCAGGCAAGGGGCGCCGATGGCGCGGGAGTATCGAACTGGTGCTCGGCATCGTGGTGCCGGTACTGATCGTGACCGCCTGCACGGCCGACGAACAGATTTCCGACACGGCACACTCCAGCACGGCGACGGCTGCCCCGAGCAGCGCCCCGAAGACGTCGTCCCCGACCACTACGGCGGTATCGGGCAATCTGGGCGAGACTCAGGGGAATCCCGGCGGCGGAGCAGACTCGGGGCAGACCGTCGGAGAACAGCCCGGCACCCCCGGCGGCACCGACACCTGCGGGGCGACTCCGTGCGGCACCACGGGCGATCCGGCGCCGGCGCCCGGTGGCACCGATACCTGTGGTGGTGCGACCGAGTGCGGCGTCGCCGTGTGGAACCCGTGTGGGATATCCGATGCCGATATCACGGAGTTGGGATTCCGTCCCGACAGTCGACAGACACTGAGCAACTCCGGTGGAGTGACCGACAATCACTGCCGCTGGCAGTCCCTCACCGGCAAATCCGAATTCACGATCTCGTCCACCCGGCAGACGCTGGAGGAAATCCAGCAGAGTGGGGATTACTCGGATTTCAGCTCGCTGTCGGTCGGCGGCCGGTCGGGCCTCCAGTACCGTGCGGCCCAGGACTCGAACCATATCGGGTGCTACGTCGGCCTTCCGGTGCAGAACGGACACGTCGCGTTCGTCACGCGCAACCTGATGCCCGACGCACCCGAGGAACCGTGTGCCGCGGCGCGGCGTGTCGGTGAAGCTCTGGTCGGGTACGTACCCTGATCGGCGCCGACAGGCCCGGTCCTCGGACCGGAGTCGGACACCGCCGCGGGCTGGCACTCGTTCGGTGACATCCACGGAGTATCCGACTGAATGATCGGAGGCGCTTCGTGTACGGCACGCAACACCGGGATGAATATGTCTCCGCGTTCCCGGGATTCAGGTTTACCCAGCTCATGCGGCCGCGAAACCCGATTTACCGTGTACACATGCACGTCCTGTTCGTCTGCAACGGCAACGTCTGCCGGTCGGCCATCGCCGAGCGGCTCACCCGGGCCATCGCCATCGACTACCGGCTGCCGGGGCTCACCGCCGAGAGTGCGGGGACTCGCGCGCTGGTCGGGTTTCCCATCGAGCCGCTGGCGGCGCAGACGCTGCGAGGGCTGGGCGGCGACCCCGAGGGGTTCCGGGCGCGCAGGCTCGCCGCCACCCATGTGGACCGTGCGGATCTGGTGCTCGCCATGACCGAGCAGATCCGCGATCAGATCGCGGTCGACTACGGCGCGGGGGCGCGGACGTTCACGTTGCCGCAGGCGCACCGGATCGCCAAGGTGACCGGAGCGCGCACCATCGCCGCCCTGCATGCCGCGCGCAACGACCTGTCACTGGTCGGGCGGGAGAACATCGCCGACCCGGTGGGGCTGTCGGAGGCCGCCTTCTGCGAGGTGGGCGATCGGATCGCCGAACTGCTGGTGCCGCTGATGCGGGCGCTGGCGCCGCACGAACAGCCCGTGGAGCGGGCGCATCGGCCCAGGCTGGTGGTCGGGCCGAGTGCGCATGCCCGGCCGTTGCCGAGGTTCATGGCCGCTCAGCGCGTCGGCTGAGCGGACCCACGTTTACCGGGGCGAGTACCGGAAATATCGCCCGCGGGCAAAAATCCCTTCCCAGGCTGTGTCGCCGGTGCGCCTCGGGGGATTACACTGCCCGCGAACACCTTCCGCCGTTGATGCCCTCGACACGGGACAGGAATCGGACATGCCGAAACGCATCTCGGATGTTTCGCTCCATGTGTATGCCATGCCGGAAACTCTCGCTCGGGTCGTCGACACCGTCCGGACGGTGGTGGACGATCACCTCCAGGATCGCGACGTCTTCGCCTGGCGGTTCACCCTGCCCACGGGCGAGGAAGATCCCGCCCACATCCTGCTGGCCGCCCAGTGGCTGCTCGAGCATCCCGACGAGCAGCCGGGGCCCAGAAGCACCTACGAGATCGCGCTGAGCCTGGTCGGCGCGCCCGAGGACCTCACCGGGCCGGATCTGGACGCGCTACGGCAGCGACTGCTTGGTGAGACCGCCGGACTCGAATCCGCCGGAACCGGCTTCGGCTCCGGCCTGCCCCGCACCATCACGGTGCGCAGGCGGGACAGTTTCGACTACGAATTCGAGCGCGAAATCCTCTGAGACGATGTCCGGTGCCCGAGAGCCGTCTCGGGCACCGACACCGCGTCGTTCAGCGGGCGCGGGCAATCGGCGTACTGAGAACAAGTCAGCGCCGCGGCGGGAAATGCCGGATCATGCCTTCCTGCACCGTGGTGGCCAGCAGTTCGCCGGCACGCGAGTAGAACCGGCCGGTCGCCAGGCCGCGTGAGCCCGCCGCCACCGGCGATTCGGTGGCGTAGAGCGCCCAGTCGTCGAATCGGAACGGGCGGTGGAACCAGATCGAATGGTTGACCGTGGCCGCGACGATGCGGTCCAGGCCCCACGACAGACCGTGAGTGGTGAGGATCGAGTCGAGCACCGTGGTGTCCGAGGAATAGCCCAGCGCCGCCACGTGGATCAGCGGATCGTCGGGCAGCGCGCCGTCGGTGCGCATCCAGACCCGGTTGTGGTTCAGACGCTCGCCGGTGCCCTTGAGGATCCAGGCCGGATCGTTGGTGTATCGCATGTCGATCGGGCGCGGGGCCTTGATGAACATCTCGAGCTTGTCCTCGAAGCCCTGGAAGCTCGCCTCCACGCGCGGCAGCGTCTCCGGGTCGGGCACCTCGGGCAGGGCGTGCGAGTGCTCGAGGCCCTTGCCGTACTCCTGGAAGGCGGCCAGCATGACGAACAGTTCCTGATCGTCCTGCAGCGCGGTCACCGTCCGGTTGGCGAAGGCGCGGCCGTCACGGTGGCGTTCCACCCGGTACTCGATCGGCTGCTTCGGGTCGCCGCCGCGCACGAAATGCGCGTTGACGGCGTGGATGGTCCGCTCGCCCGCGGTGCGACCGGCCGCCATGATGCCCTGCGCGACGAGCTGGCCGCCGAAGGTGCGACTCCACACCTTGTCCGGGTGGTGCCCGATGAAGACATCGGGCTCGGCTTCGTCGAGTTCGAGCAGGCCGAGCAGGATCTCGAGGTCCGAGGGTTCCTCCGGCACCGAATCTGCCCGGACGGAATCACTCACCGAGATGCTCAACTAATGGTCCTCCTCGCCGATACGGTGCACGTGGATCAGGTTCGTCGACCCGACAGTACCGGGCGGGGAGCCGGCCACGATGACCACCAGATCGCCCTTGCGGTAGCGGCCCATCGACAGCAGCGCCTGATCCACCTGGTGGATCATGGTGTCGGTGCTCTTGACCGTCGGCACGATGAAGGTCTCGGTGCCCCAGGTCAGCGCCAGCTGGCTGCGCACCTCCGGCAGCGGGGTGAACGCCAGCAGCGGCAGCGGGGTGTGCAGGCGGGCCAGGCGGCGCACGGTGTCGCCGGACTGGGTGAAGGCCACCAGGGCCTTGGCGTTGAGGCGTTCGCCGATGTCGCGGGCGGCGTAGGAGATGACGCCGCGCTTGGTGCGCGGCACGTGGGTCAGCGGCGGCACCCGGGTCGAGGATTCCGACTCCACCGCGTGCACGATCCGCGCCATCGTGCGCACCGTCTCGATCGGGTAGGCGCCGACCGAGGTCTCACCGGAGAGCATCACCGCGTCCGCGCCGTCGAGCACCGCGTTGGCCACGTCGGAAGCCTCGGCGCGGGTCGGGCGGGAGTTCTCGATCATCGACTCGAGCATCTGGGTGGCGACGATGACCGGCTTGGCGTTCTCGCGGGCCATCTGGATGGCCTTCTTCTGCACCAGCGGCACCTGCTCGAGCGGCAGCTCCACGCCGAGGTCGCCGCGGGCGACCATGATCGCGTCGAAGGCGAGCACGATCGCCTCGAGGTTGTCGATCGCCTCGGGCTTCTCCAGCTTGCCGATCACCGGCACCCGGCGCCCGACCCGATCCATCACGTCGTGCACCAGCTCGACGTCGGCGGGCGAGCGCACGAACGACAACGCGATGAAGTCCACGCCGAGCTTCAGCGCGAACTCGAGGTCCTCGATGTCCTTCTCGGACAGAGCGGGCACCGAGACGTCCATGCCCGGCAGCGAAACGCCCTTGTTGTTGGAGACCGGGCCGCCCTCGGTCACCCGGCACACCACGTCGTCGCCCTCGACGCGGACGACGGTCACGCCGACCTTGCCGTCGTCGACCAGCAGGCGATCGCCGGGCTTGGCGTCGGCGGCCAGTTGCTTGTAGGTGGTGGAAACACGGTCGTGCGAACCCACGACGTCCTCGACGGTGATCCGGACTTCCTCACCGGTGGCCCACACCGTCCGGGACTCGGCGAAACGGCCCAGACGGATCTTGGGGCCCTGCAGATCGGCCAGGATGCCCACGGCCCGGCCGACATGGTCGGAGGCCTCGCGCACCTTCTTGTAGTTCTCGGCATGGTCGCTGTGTTCGCCGTGGCTGAAGTTCAGCCGCGCCACATCCATGCCGCTCTCGACGAGTTCGCGGATACGTTCCTCGGTGGCAGTGGCCGGCCCGAGTGTGCACACAATCTTCGTCCGTCGCATCACGGGTAGAGCGTAGTCCTGCCCGGGGGGTGGAGGCTGTCGCGCCCTCGATGAAGAATGCGTGAACTACGGCGCGTGCGCCTCGCGTGTCGCCGGGCGGACAGCACAACGGGCACTCTCCCGGCTGGGAGAGTGCCCGTCATGGGGTCCGGCGGGACCTGCCGATCAGTCGCGCAGCGGGCGACCCTGGGCGTCGGGCACCTTGCCGGTCAGAATCATGATGCCGTCGATCAGCGGCCAGATGGCGCCGATGCCGCAGGTCAGCCAGGTGACGGCGATCTGGGCGATGGCGATGCCGGTGTGGCCGAGGTAGAAACGGCCGACGCCGAAGCTGCCGACGAAGATCCCCAGCAGACCGGCGGTCAGCTTCTGCTTGTCCGAGTACGGCACACCGAACGGGTCGCGACCGTAGGGCGCTTCCGGGTCGTTCGGGTTGTAGCCCTGCGGCATCGGCGGCGGGTAGCCACCAGGCTGCCCGTAGCCGGCGGGGGGCTGACCGTAGCCGGCAGGCTGGCCGTAGGGCTGCTGCTGCTGGGCGTACGGGTCACTCTGCTGGCCGTAGGGCTGCTGGCCCGAGTTCTTGTTCAGGTCGGGACCGGTTCCGGGCGGGCCGTACTGGGGGCCGCCGTAGCCCGGGTTGTTCTGGTAGGGGTCGGTCACTCATGTCCTCCTCATTCGTGCGGGCACCTCCTGTTGGCCCCCGTTACGCGATCTGTTCGGGGCTCCCCCCGCGACGATCACGCGTCATTCTTGCCGGTCTCGACCCGATTTGTCGTCCCGGCTGTGCCACCGGCCGAGCCGATGACCGCCGGAAAAGCGGATCTCGACTCGTTATCGCGGCCGGTGGTCGTTTCGTTGCCGCGTTCCGCGGCCGGCTTCTCCGCGCGCGCCGCACTGTCAGTCGGCGCCGCCGGTGCCCGACTTGGACTCACCGGTGGTCGCGGACTTGCCGGACGTCGCCTCGGCGGCGGATCCGGCGGATTCTGCTGCCTGCTCTGATGCCCTGGCGGTCGCCGGCTCTCCGACCGCTCCGGATGCCGGAAAGGCGCTCTTCTCTCCTCCGGCATCACCGGTCGCGTCGGCTGCGTCGGTATCGAGCGTCGCGCCCTCCGACTTGCCGCCCTTCGACGTCGCGGCGTCGGTCGTCTTACCGTCGGCCCGCGATGTCTCGGCTTTCGCGGAATCAGCCTCTGCGGCGCCGGACTTCGCGGTATCGGACTGCGCGGTATCGGACTGCGCGGTATCGGACTCCGCGGTATCGATCTGCGAGGAGCCGGAAGCTTCCGCTCCGGCCTTACCGGGATCGGCCTTCGTCGCGCCCGGTTTCCCGGCCTCACCCTGCTCGGCGCCGGTTTCCGCGGAACCGGAATCCTCGGCGGCGGTCCCGCTCTCCGGCTCGTCTTCGCCGTCGGCCGTCTGCGCCGTCGCGGGTGTGTTCGCCTCGAGGCCCGCCGCGCGCACCTTCTTCAGCTGCCACGGCCACGGACGCGGAGTCGCGCCGGGCTGCAGGCGGGTGGGATGTTCCCTGCCCTTGGTCGCGAAGACGACGTAGGCGATCGCGGCGAGGAACACCAGCGCGGAGGTGAAGTTGTTGATACGGATGCCGAAGATCTCGGTGGCCTCGTCGTCGCGCATCAGCTCGACGAAGAACCGGCCGAAGCTGTAACCGGCGACGTAGAGCGCGAACAGGCGGCCGTGGCCGATGCGGTAGCGCTTGTCGATGAGCACCAGCAGCACCACTACGAGAACATTCCACAGCAGTTCGTAGAGGAAGGTGGGGTGCACGATCTTCTCGACGACACCGTTGGAGACGCCCGCCATCGGGTCCGGGTCGCCGTCGGCGTTGAACCGGGGGTAGATCTCCAGCCCCCACGGCAGGGTGGTCTCGCGGCCGTAGAGTTCCTGGTTGAACCAGTTGCCGAGGCGGCCGATGGCCTGCGCGAGCAACACCGGCGGGGCGATGGCATCGCCGAAGGCGGGCAACGGGATCCGGTAGATGCGGCAGGCCAGCCAGGCGCCGATACCGCCGAAGAAGACCGCGCCCCAGATGCCCAGACCACCCTGCCAGATGTAGAGGGCCTCGATCGGGCGCGCGCCCTCGCCGAAGTACTTCTGCCAGTCCGTCGCGACGTGATAGAGCCTGCCGCCGATCAGACCGAACGGCACCGCGAACATCGCGACATCGAGCACTGTGCCCTCGCTGCCGCCGCGCGCCTGCCAGCGCCGCTCGCCCCACCAGATGGCGACGATGATGCCCAAGATGATGCACAGGGCATAGGCCCGCAACGGAAACGGCCCCAGATTCCACACACCCTGCGGAGGACTGGGGATGTAAGCCAGCACGTCGCTTCGTAAGGTCACGGGGCCACCGTAGTCCAGCCCCTGCGCCGCAGGCGATCCGGCCGGTGACCGGATGCGTACGGGCTAGGAAACGACGGTCGCCGATCGCACGCCTTCGGCGAGCTCGGAGGTCAGCGCGCGCACCGCGTCCAGGCCTTCGCCTGCCGCGCTGACCAGTGCCGAACCGACGATCACGCCATCGGCGTAGGCGGCGATCTCCGCGGCCTGCGCGCCGCTGCGCACCCCGAGGCCGACGCCGATCGGGATGTCGGAGTGCGCGCGAATGCGCGAGCACAGCGCGGGCGCGGCCGAGGACACCGCGTCACGCGCGCCGGTGACGCCCATGGTGGAAGCCGCGTAGACGAAGCCGCGGCTGGCTTCCAGGGTCTTCACCAGTCGCTCCTCGGTCGAGGACGGCGCGACCAGGAAGATGCGGTCGAGATTGTGGGTGGCCGAGGCGATGAACCAGTCGTCGGCTTCCTCGGGGATCAGGTTGGGCGTGATCAAGCCCGCGCCCCCCGCGGCCTCCAGGTCCCGGGCGAAGCGGTCGACGCCGTAGGCGAGAACCGGATTCCAGTAGGTCATCACCACGGCCTGACCGCCCGCGTCGGCGACGGCCTGGACGACCTTGAACACGTCGCGCACCCGCACGCCGTTGCGCAGCGCCTGCTCGGCGGCGGCCTGGATGGTGGGCCCGTCCATCACCGGATCGGAGTAGGCCACGCCCACTTCGACGATGTCGCAACCGGATTCGACCATCGCGCGCACCGTGGCGATCGACTGGTCGAGGTCGGGGTAGCCCGCCGGGAGGTAGCCGATGAGCGCGGCGCGGTGCTCGGCCCGCGCGGCGGCGAAGGTGGCGGCGAGACGGGACTGCTGGCTCACTGGTCGGACTCCTTGCCGGTGGTGGTCTGTGCGCCTTCGGCGGGCGCGTCGTCGTCGAACAGACCGAACCAGCGGGCGGCGGTGTCCATGTCCTTGTCACCGCGACCGGACAGATTGACCAGGATGATCGCGCCCTCGCCGAGTTCCTTGCCGAGCTTCAGCGCGCCCGCGACGGCGTGCGCGGACTCGATGGCCGGGATGATGCCCTCGGTGCGGCTGAGCAGCAGCAGGGCGTCCATCGCCTCGGTGTCGGTGATGGGCCGGTACTCGGCGCGGCCGATGTCCTTGAGCAGCGCGTGCTCGGGGCCGACGCCCGGGTAGTCCAATCCCGCGGAGATGGAATGGGATTCGATGGTCTGGCCGTCCTCGTCCTGCAGCAGGTACGAGTAGGCGCCCTGGAACGCGCCAGGGGTGCCGCCGGTGAAGGTGGCGGCGTGGCGGCCGGTCTCGACGCCGTCGCCCGCGGCCTCGTAGCCGATCAGGCGCACGCCGGGATCGTCGAGGAAGGCGTGGAAGATGCCGATGGCGTTGGAGCCGCCGCCCACGCAGGCCGCGACCGCGTCGGGCAGCCTGCCGGTCAGCTCGCGCACCTGCGCACGCGCCTCCAGGCCGATGACGCGCTGGAAGTCGCGCACCATCATCGGGAACGGGTGCGGGCCCGCGGCGGTGCCGAAGCAGTAGTAGGTGTCCTCGGCATTGGTGACCCAGTCGCGCAGCGCCTCGTTGATCGCGTCCTTGAGGGTCTCCGAACCGGTGGTCACCGAGACCACCCGTGCGCCGAGCAGGCGCATGCGCGCCACGTTCAGCGCCTGCCGCGCGGTGTCGACCGCGCCCATGTAGATCACGCAGTCCAGGCCGAGCAGGGCGCACGCGGTGGCGGTGGCCACGCCGTGCTGGCCCGCGCCGGTCTCGGCGATGACGCGCTTCTTGCCCATCCGCTTGGCCAGCAACACCTGGCCGAGCACATTGTTGATCTTGTGCGAGCCGGTGTGGTTCAGATCCTCGCGCTTGAGCAGGATGCGCGCGCCGCCCGCGTGCTCGGCCAGCCGGGTGCATTCGAACACCGGCGAGGGACGGCCGGTGTAGTCGCGCTGCAGCCGGTCGAGTTCATCGAGGAAGGTGTGGTCCGTGCGGCACTTCTCGTAATCGGCGGTGACCTCCTCGATCACCGCCATCAGCGCCTCGGGGACGTGTCTGCCGCCGTAGACGCCGAAATGACCGCCGTGATCCGGCTCGTGCGCACTCGGATGGGCGACACCGGCACTGGCCTTGGGCAGTTCGGTCGACGTCATCAGCGACCCCTTCGCGCGGGTTTCGGGCAGGAAGGATGAGTACCCGCGGTCACCAGTTCCGACACCGCGCCGCGCGGGTCGCCACTGGTCACCAGGCCCTCACCGACGAGTACGGCGTCGGCGCCCGCACCCGCGTAGGCGAGCAGATCGGCGGTGCCGCGGATGCCGGACTCGGCCACCCGGATCACCTCCGTGGGCAGACCGGGGGCGATCCGCGCGAACACGTCGCGATCCACCTCCAGCGTCTTGAGGTTGCGGGCGTTGACGCCGATGACCGAGGCGCCCGCCTCCAGCGCGCGGTCGGCCTCCTCCTCGGTGTGCACCTCCACCAGGGCGGTCATGCCCAGAGATTCGGTACGGTCGATGAGCGAGGCGAGGACGTCCTGTTCGAGCGCGGCCACGATCAGCAGGATCATGTCGGCGCCGTGGGCGCGGGCCTCGTGGATCTGGTACGGGCCGACGACGAAGTCCTTGCGCAGGATCGGGATGTTCACCGCGGCGCGCACGGCGTCGAGATCGTCGAGCGAGCCGCCGAAGCGCCTGCCTTCGGTGAGCACGCTGATCACGCGCGCGCCGCCGTCCTCGTAGGCCTTGGCCAGATACGCCGGATCCGGGATGTCGGCCAGCGCGCCCTTCGAGGGGCTGGCCCGCTTGACCTCGGCGATCACGCCGATGCCGTCCTCCAGAAGAGCGGCCCGAGCATCGAGGGGCGCGGGGGCCTTCGTCGCGGCTTCCTTGATGGACGGGAAGTCCAGGAAAGCTTCGCGAGCGGCCACGTCCGCGCGAACCCCGTCGAGAATCGAGTCGAGTACCGTCATCTGGCTCGAATCCTTTCCTGGGAGACGCCACGTGCTGCCTGAGAATCCCCCCAGGCGCTGTCTCACCGATGTCGACAAAGAATAAATGGGCGGTTGTCCCGGCTCGGCGGCGGGGTGGCGGCGGTCTCCGCGGGCCGGTCTGCTATCCGATACCGCCGAGCCGGTGGGATGGGCGCCGTCACTCACTTCGGTGAGCCCGGCGGCCCGTCACTGGTCCGAGGGCTGTCCTCGGTGGGGTCCTCCCCCGCGTCCAGCGCGTCCCACAGCACCCGTTCCGACAGCGTCGAGCCGTCCTGGGAGCGCCGCTCGGCGACCGCCTCGGCAGCCGCGGCCCTGCGGGTACCCGGCGCGTCGTAGCGACCGGCCAGGCCCTGGGTCTCGCGCGGCATCCTGGCCAGCAGCAGGCCCGCGCCGAACGCGCACAGCGCGGCGACGACGGTCACCACCGCGGGCAGGGGCGAGGTCTGCACGTCGGTGACCGTGGCCCGGCCGGGCAACTCGGCCAGCGCGCCCGCGCGCTCGGCGGTCGCGCCCGAACCGGTGAGCAGCGCGAAGGCGGGTACGGCGGTCACCGCGCCGATCAGCGCCACCAGCACGCCCACGATTCTGCGCGGCCAGCCCTTGGTGGCCAGTACGGCCGCGATGGCGGCCAGCAGCACCAGGGCCAGCGGCGTGAGCGCGCCGAACCAGACCGCGCCCTTCAGTTCGTCGACGCGCGGCTCGGTCAGGCCGTCGGCCGAGGACACGGTCACCCAGGTGAGCCGTGACACGCCCCACATGAGCGCGGCGGCCGACGCCAGCAGGATCACCGGCACGGTGGGGCGCGCGGTCCTCGGCTGGGCGGTCGCGCTCACCGCCGGATCGCCGGCGGGGTCGTACCGGTCCGGGTCGGCGGCGGGATCCAGGTGAGCGGAGTCGAGATCGGCAGTGCGGTTGCCATGGTCCGAGTCCTCGACCGGCTCCCGATGAGCCGAGGCGGCGGAGTCGACGCGGCCCGAGCCGGGGTCCGGGTCGAGGTGCTCCGGGGCGACCGGCGTCGGTTCGGCTCCCCCGGTCGGGTCCGAGTCGCGTGCGCTCATCGGGGCCCACCGTCGTCGGCGGAGAAGGGGCGCACGGTCTGGGCCGCGGCGACCGCCTTGAGCACGGCCATCGCCTTGTTGCGTGACTCCACATCCTCGTAGTCGGGGTCGGAGTCGGCGACCACGCCCGCGCCCGCCTGGACGTAGGCGACGCCGTCCTTGAGCAGGGCGGTGCGGATGGCGATGGCGGTGTCGGCGTCACCCGCGAAATCCAGGTAGCCGACGACGCCGCCGTACACGGCCCGCCGGGTCGGCTCGATCTCCTCGATCAACTCCATCGCGCGGACCTTCGGTGCGCCGGACAGCGTGCCCGCCGGGAAGCAGGCCCGCACCGCGTCGAGGGCGACCTTGCCCGGCGCCAGGTGGCCGGACACCGTGGAGACCAGGTGCATGACATGGCTGTAGCGCTCGATGTGGCGGTACTGGGTGACCTTGACCGTGCCCGGCGTGCACACCCGGCCCAGGTCGTTGCGGCCGAGGTCGACGAGCATCAAGTGCTCGGCGTTCTCCTTCTCGTCAGCCAGCAGGTCCTTCTCGAGCAGCAGGTCGTCCTCCTCGGTGGCCCCGCGCCACCGGGTGCCCGCGATCGGATGCGTGGTGGCGACACCGTCGGTCACGGTGACCAGCGATTCCGGGCTGGAGCCGACGATGGAGAAGGCGGTGCCACCCTCGGCGTCGGGGATGTGCATCAAGTACATGTACGGGCTCGGGTTCGAGGCTCGCAGCATCCGGTACAGATCGATGGGCGCGCCGTCGTAGTCCATCTCGAAGCGCTGGGACAGCACCACCTGGAACGCCTCGCCCGCCTCGATCTCCTTCACCAGCCTGCGCACGCCCGCGCCGAACTGCTCGGAGGTGCGCCCGCGCCGGAAGTGCGGCTCGGGACGGTCGAAGACCGACACGGTGGACAGGGCGGGCGCGGCCAGCGCCTCGGTCATCCGGTCCAGCCGCGCGACCGCGTCGTCGTAGGCCTCGTCCACGTGTTCGTCGGTGCCGTTCCAGTTCACCGCGTTGGCGATCAGCGTGATGGCGCCCTCGTGGTGGTCGAAGGCAGCCAGATCGGTCGCCAGCAGCAGCACCATCTCGGGCAGGTTCAGGTCGTCGGCCGCCAGGGAGGGCAGGCGCTCCATCCGTCGCACGGCGTCGTAGCCCAGGTAGCCGACCATGCCGCCGGTCAGCGGCGGCAGGTCGGGCAGGCGCTCGGTGCGCAGCAGTTCGAGGGTGTCGCGCAGCGCCTCGAGCGGGTCGCCGCCCGACGGCGCGTCGGCGGGGATGTGGCCGAGCCAGGCGGCCGCGCCGTCGACCACGGTCAGCGCCGAGGGCGCGCCCGCGCCGATGAACGACCAGCGCGACCAGGACTTGCCGTTCGCCGCGGACTCGAACAGGAAGGTGCCGGGACGGTCACCGCCGAGTTTGCGGTAGGCCGAGAGCGGAGTCTCGGAGTCCGCCAACACCTTTCGGGTCACCGGCACGACCCGGTGTTCGGCGGCCAGCTGCCGGAACTGCGCGCGGGTCGTGGTCGTGGGAGCGGTCGCGACTGGCATGCGCCCCATCATCCCAGGCCGCGTCCACCGTGAACGCGCCGGGACTTCCCGTCCGCGCGATCGGCGTCCGGCCGGTACTGTCCAGGAATGCAGAAAGGCGCTCAGGCCCCGAACTTCACGCTCCCCGATCAGACCGGGACAGCGCGCTCCCTCGACGAACTGCTCACCGCCGGTCCACTGGTGCTGTTCTTCTATCCCGGCGCCAACACTCCGGTGTGCACCGCGGAGGCCTGCCATTTCCGCGATCTGAGCGCCGAGTTCGCCGCGCTCGGCGCTTCCTGCGCCGGGATCAGCACCGACGCGGTCGACACCCAGGCCGGATTCGCCACCTCCCAGCGCCTGGACTACCCGCTGCTGTCCGACGCCGACGGCTCGGTGGCCGCGCAGTTCGGGGTCAAACGCGGTCTGCTGGGCAAGATCGCCCCGGTCAAGCGGCACACCTTCGTCATCGATACCGATCGCACGGTGCTCACGGTCATCACCGGTGAACTGCGGGCGAACGTGCACGCCGACGAGGCGTTGGCCTTCCTGCGCGACCGCGCGAAGTAGCCCGTTCCCCACCCTCACCTGCCGAGCGGCTATACGACATCACCGTTGCTCCCGGCCGGAAATCATGCCGATGTGAATGATTTCACCGCTCACATCAGCGCGATGACTACCGAGCGAAGAGGTGGCAAACTCGGAGGCAGCGGTGGCGGCCTCCTTCCTTGTCGCCGCCGGATTCGGAAGGGGGCGCAGATGGCGCAGCGGCTCGAGCCCGCCGAGCAGCAGGCATGGAATGCCATCGTCGCCCTGCTGAACCGGCTACCGGGCGTCCTGGACACCCGGCTGCAGCGAGATTCCGGTATCACGCACTTCGAATTCGTGGTGATGAGCGCGCTGTCGCACCAGCCGGGACATCGCCTGCAGATGAGCGATCTGGCCCAGCGTGTGCACTCGTCGCTGTCGCGCCTGTCGCATGTGGTGTCCAAGCTCGAGCGGCTCGGTCTGGCCGAGCGAGCGGTCACCGAGGGCAAGCGCGGCGTCCAAGCCGTGCTCACCGATCAGGGCTATCTGACGATCGTGGAAGCCACCCCCGGCTATATCTCCACGGTCAGCCGGCTGGTGTTCGCCGCACTCGACGACAAGCAGAAGGCCGCGCTGGCCGAGATCGCCGTCATGGTGCGGGACCGGCTGGACATCGAACTCGGCCGCGACGACGAGGCCGCTCGGTTCCCCCAGGTGTGAACCTCGGCGGCGCGCCGCCACGGACGGCCTCAGGCGGGTGCGCCGAGCAGCATGTCGGCGTCGAAGCAGGTGTGCGAGCCGGTGTGACAGGCCGCGCCTTCCTGATCGACGACGAGCAGCACGGTGTCACCGTCGCAGTCCAGCCGCACCTCGTGCACGTACTGGGTGTGCCCGGAGGTCTCGCCCTTGACCCAGTACTGCTGCCGCGACCGCGAATAGTAGGTGGCGCGGCGGGTTTCGAGTGTGCGTGCCAGCGCCTCGTCGTCCATCCACGCCATCATCAGCACATCGCCGGTCGCGCGTTCCTGCGCGACGGCGGCGATCAGCCCGGCTTCGTTGCGCTTGAGCCGGGCGGCGATGGCGGGGTCCAGAGTCATGGTTCCGTTATATCCCGAGCGTCCGGCAGCGCGGCGGCGGGGTTCACCGCACCACCAGGTCGGCGGCGCGCAGCGAGTCCTTGACCTGACCGATGGTGAGGTCGCCGAAGTGGAAGACGCTGGCCGCCAGCACGGCGTCGGCGCCTGCCCGCACGGCCGGGGCGAAATGCTCCACCGCGCCCGCGCCGCCGCTGGCGATCACCGGGATCGACACGGCCGCGCGCACCGCACGGATCATCGCCAGGTCGAAGCCTGCCTTGGTGCCGTCGGCATCCATCGAATTGAGCAGGATCTCGCCGACGCCGAGTTCGGCTCCGCGCTCGGCCCACTCGATCGCGTCGATGCCGGTGCCACGCTTGCCGCCGTGGGTGGTGACCTCCCAGCCCGACGGGGTGGGCGGCTGGCCCTCGGGCACGGTGCGGGCATCTACCGAGAGCACGATGCACTGCGAGCCGAAACGCTCCGACATCTCCCGCAGCACCTCGGGACGGGCGATGGCGGCGGTGTTCACCGACACCTTGTCCGCGCCCGCGCGCAGCAGCCGGTCCACGTCGTCGACGGTACGTACCCCTCCGCCCACCGTGAGCGGGATGAAGATCTGTTCGGCGGTGCGGGTCACCACGTCGATCATGGTGCCGCGATCGCCGGTGGAGGCGGTGACATCGAGGAAGGTCAGTTCGTCGGCGCCCTGGGCGTCGTAGCTCGCGGCCAGTTCGACCGGGTCGCCCGCGTCGCGCAGGTTCTGGAAGTTGACGCCCTTGACCACCCGGCCCGCGTCCACGTCCAGACACGGGATCACGCGTACCGCCAGTGTCATCGGGTGCTTCCTGTCATCGATCGCTTCCTTCCTCGGCGGCCGCCGGGTCGGCGACCGCGCAGATCATTTCCAGCAGTTCGGCGTGCACCCCCGGCGCGGCCGCCAGCACCGACCCCGAGGTGATCGTCCACGGCTCGCCCGCCAGATCGGTGACCACCCCGCCCGCGGCCCTGACCAGCGCGACACCGGCCGCGTTGTCCCACGGATGATGCCCGAACACGATCGCGCCGCCGAGCACGCCGGAGGCGGTGAACGCCAGATCGATGCCGGTCGAGCCGTGCATGCGCACCCGGGAGGACAGGGTGCTCAGCGAGCCGAGCAGGTCGAACCGGAAGCGGCCGGGGATGCGGCCGTGCGAGTCCAGGTTGAAGGTGCCGAAACCGATCATGGACTCGGCCAGTTTTCCGGTCGGCAGCGGCGGCACCGGCTCGCCGTCGATCAGCAGCGGCCCGCCCCGCACGGCGGCGTAGCGTTTACCCATCAGCGGCAGCCAGGTCAGGCCGAGGACGGGCTCGCCGTTGTGCACGAGGGCGAGCAGGATGGCCGAGAGCGGATGTCCGGAGGAGTAGTTGAAGGTGCCGTCGATCGGGTCGAGCACCCACGCGGTTCCCGAGGTGAGCTGCGGGCCGCCGAACTCCTCGCCGTGCACCGCGATTCCGGTGCGCTCGCACAAGGCCGCCGACACGGTGCGTTCCAGCTCGAGATCGAACTCCGTGGCGAAGTCGTTGCGGCCCTTGGCCACCGCGCTCGGCGCGCCGATGCCGTGGACGAACCGCTCGGCCGCGCCGTCGAGGATGTCACTCGCGACGTCGAGCAGGCCGGGCAGATCGGGTGGAGCGGCGTTCGGGTCGGCAGCCATCGTCTCGGGTCAGCGCACCGCGGCCAGCGCCTCGGGGAGGGTGAACCGGCCCGCGTACAGCGCCTTGCCGACGATCGAGCCCTCCACACCGTCGGGCACCAGACCCGCGATGGCGACCAGGTCCTCGATGGTGGACACGCCGCCGGACGCGATCACCGGCGCGTCGGTGGCCGCGCACACCTCGCGCAGCAGGTCCAGGTTCGGGCCGGTGAGGGTGCCGTCCTTGGTGACGTCGGTGACCACGTAACGCGAGCAGCCGTCGCCCTCCAGGCGCTCGAGCACCTCCCACAGGTCGCCGCCGTCGCTCACCCAGCCGCGCCCGCGCAGCCGGTAGTCGCCGTCGATGATGCGCACGTCCAAGCCGACGGCGACGCGCTCGCCGTGCTTGGCGATGGCCGAGGCGCACCACTGCGGGTCCTCGAGCGCGGCGGTGCCGAGATTGACCCGGGCGCAGCCGGTCGCCAGCGCGGCCTCGAGGGAATCGTCGTCGCGGATGCCGCCGGACAGCTCGACTTTCACGTCGAGTTCGCCGACGACCTGCGCGAGCAGCTCACGATTGGAACCGCGACCGAACGCCGCGTCCAGATCGACCAGATGCACCCATTCGGCGCCGGCCTCCTGCCACGCGAGAGCCGCCTCGCGCGGCGAGCCGTAGCTGGTTTCGCTACCGGCCTCCCCCTGAACGAGGCGCACGGCCTCTCCATTGGCGACATCGACGGCGGGCAGCAGCACAAGACTCACTCCGGGCAGCTTAGTAGCTCGTCGAGGGTCGGCCGCGTCCGGGCCGGGGTGCGC
The DNA here is from genome assembly GCF_001613125.1 of Nocardia shimofusensis NBRC 100134. Classification (GTDB taxonomy): domain Bacteria; phylum Actinomycetota; class Actinomycetes; order Mycobacteriales; family Mycobacteriaceae; genus Nocardia; species Nocardia shimofusensis. The sequence goes on along the minus strand of NZ_BDBT01000035.1, from coordinate 5,433 downwards.
ACCGGGTAACGCCCGTGCCGCGAGTTCCGGCGGCCGGAACCCGGACGAAGCTCGCCCGCACCCGGCCCGGATCAGTCGAGCGCCGCTTCGGCTTTGCGCTGGGCGGAGGTCAGGACGAAGGCGCGGTAGCAGACCAGCGCCGCCACGATCGAGAAGACGGCGGTCAGCGTGCCCGCGCCGACTCGCAGCGCCTGGCCGACGAGGAATTCGTCCGCCGCCTGGCGGAGTTCGTCGGTCGAATACCGGTCGCGATCGTCGAAAAGGATGTCCACCCGCGGCCACTGGTAGGCGACCGAGAGCAGGAACTGGCCGGTGATCAGCGAGGCCGCCGACGCGGCGATCCAGCCGCGGGCCAGCCGGGAGCGGACCGCGACCGCGGCGGCGGCGAGTGCGACCAGCGTGAGCACCGCGCCCATCGGTCGCAGCACGTCGCCGACGCCGACCGCGCTCATGAACTGTTCGGTGAGTTCGAGCGAGTGCGGAACGTCGTGGAAGACGTTGGGATAGAACAGAATCGTCTCGGTGACGGTGACCGCGCAGGCGAAACTCGCGAACACGGCGTAGCCACCGATCACGACGGTGGGCAGGGTGACGGATTTCATGGGCGAACCTCCTCGCCCGAGTGTCACCCCGCGCACCGTCCGGCCGGATCAGGGTCCGGCCCCCATTTCGCACTCGGGGACCAACCCGACAACGGCAGCGATTACAGCGAGTCCACCCAGTTGCGCAGCAGTCGCGCACCGGCATCGCCGGACTTCTCCGGGTGGAACTGGGTGGCCGAGAGCGGTCCGTTCTCGACGGCGGCCAGGAACGGCACGCCGTGTTCGGCCCAGGTGAGCTTCGGGGGGGCGATGTGGTCGTTGGGGGGAAGTTCCCACTTCTGCGCGGCGTAGGAGTGCACGAAGTAGAAGCGGGTGTCGGCGTCCAGGCCCGCGAAGAGCACGCTGTCCTCGGGTGCGGTGACGGTGTTCCAGCCCATGTGCGGCAGCACCGGCGCGTCCAGACGTTCCACCACGCCCGGCCATTCGGCGCAGCCGTCGGTCTCGACACCGAACTCGACTCCGCGCTCGAACAGGATCTGCATGCCGACGCAGATGCCGAGCACCGGACGTCCGCCCGCCAGGCGCTGGCCGATGATCTTCTCCCCGCGCACCGCCAGCAGCCCCGCCATGCAGGCCGCGAACGCGCCGACGCCGGGCACCACCAAGCCGTCGGCGGCCAGCGCGGCCTGCGGGTCGGCGGTCACCTCGACCTGTGCGCCCGCCCGCACCAGCGCGCGCTCGGCCGAGTGCAGGTTGCCCGAGCCGTAGTCCAGCAGGACGACGGATTTCGTCTGCGCCCCATCGGCTGTCGTTGTCGCCCCTTCGGCATTGGTTGTCACAGCGTTCCCTTCGTCGACGGCACACCGGTCACCCGCGGGTCCGGTTCCACAGCGGCGCGCAGCGCGCGGGCCACCGCCTTGAACTCGGCCTCGGTGATGTGGTGCTGGTCGCGTCCGTAGAGCACCCGCACATGCAGGGCGATGCGGGCGTTGAGGGCGATCGATTCGAAGACGTGCCGGTTGAGCACCGTCGAGTACGGCGCGCCCGGATCACCGGTGCCGCGCACCGGGGAACCGGGGATCACCGCGTGCAGCAGGTGGTCGGGTTCACCGACGTGCACGCAGTAGGGGCGGCCGGACACGTCGACCGAGGCGTGCGCGAGTGTCTCGTCCATCGGGATGAACGCGTCGCCGAAGCGGCGGATTCCCTTCTTGTCGCCCAGCGCCTGCCCGAGCGCCTGCCCGAAGACGATGGCGGTGTCCTCGACGGTGTGGTGCGCCTCGATCTGGATGTCGCCCACGGCCCGCACCGTCAGATCGAAGCTGGCGTGCGCGCCCAGCGCGGTGAGCATGTGGTCGTAGAACGGCACGCCGGTGCTGATGTCGGTGCGGCCGGTGCCGTCGAGGTCGAGTTCGACGACGATGCTGGATTCCTTGGTGACGCGTTCGACGCGCGCCCTCCGGTCGGCCTGGGTCATTTCGTGCCTCGTTCGTCGCTGGAAAGTGCTGTGTCACCGGAGATCTCCGAGCCACCGGAAACAGCGGGTCGGATCTCGTCGGCGGCCAGCTGTGCGCTCACGCGCAGGAACTCGTCGTTCTCGTCGGCCAGGCCGATGGTGGCGCGCAGGTGTCCCGGGATGCCGACATCGCGGATGAGCACGCCGTGATCGAGGTAGCGCTGCCAGGCGCGCGGGGCGTCGGCGAAGGAGCCGAACAGCAGGAAGTTGGCGTCGCTGGGCACCACGTCGTAGCCCATCTCCGTCAGCGCCGCCGCCACCCGATCGCGCTGGGCCGCCAATTCCGCCACGCTGCCGAGGGTTTCGTCGGCATGGCGCAGCGCGGCCCGCGCGGCGGCCTGGGTGACCACCGACAGGTGGTACGGCAGGCGCACCAGCAGCAGCGCGTCGATCACCGCCGGAGCGGCGACCAGGTAGCCGAGCCGCCCGCCCGCGAAGGCGAAGGCCTTGCTCATGGTCCGGCTGACCACCAGCTTCGCCGGGAACCGGTCGATCAGGCCGATGGCGCTGGGCTGCGCGGAGAACTCGGCGTAGGCCTCGTCCACCACGACGATGCCCGGCGCGGCCTCGAGGACGCGCGCCAGGTCCTCGAACGGAATGCTGTGCCCCGTCGGATTGTTCGGGCTCGTCACGAAGACCACGTCGGGGCGACGCTCGGTGATGGTCGCCACCGCGTAATCCACGTCCAGGGAGAAGTCGGCGTTGCGCGCGGCTTCCACCCACTCGGTGTCGATGCCCTCGGAGATGATCGGGTGCATCGAGTACGAGGGCACGAAGCCCAGCGCGCTGCGGCCCGGTCCGCCGAAAGCCTGCAGGAGCTGCTGCAGGATCTCGTTGGAGCCGTTGGCCGCCCACACATTCGCGGTGCCGACGGCGACGCCGGTCTGGCGGGTGAGGTATTCGGCCAGGTCGGTGCGCAGCGCGACGGCGTCGCGGTCGGGGTAGCGGTGCAGGTCGGCGGCGGCGGCGCGCACGGCTTCGGCGACGTCGTCGACGAGGGCCTTGCTGGGCGGGTGCGGGTTCTCGTTGGTGTTGAGCTGCACCGGCACCGTCAATTGCGGTGCGCCGTAGGGCGATTTGCCGCGCAGGTTCTCCCGCAACGGCAGATCGGCCAGGGTCGCGCGCGCGCCCGGCACAGTGCTCCCGGCCGCCGTTGCGCCCACGACCGGTACCGCGCTCGCGGCGGATACTGTGCTCGCGGCGGATACTGCGCTCGCGGCCGGTACCGCAGGGGCGGCCTGCTCATGGGCGCCGGTCCGCACGGTGGCACCGCTGTCGGCAGCATCTCGGTCGGCGGCAGGATTCGCCGCGTCCACCCGGCTCATGCCAGCGACTCGAATCGCACCGTGACGGCCTGGCCGTGCGCGGGCAGATCCTCGGCGGTCGACAGCGCGACCACGTGACCGGCGACGTCCTTCAACGCCGCCTCGGTGTACTCGACGACGTGGATGCCGCGCAGGAAGGTCTGCACGCTCAGACCGGAGGAGTGCCGGGCGCAACCCGCGGTCGGCAGCACGTGGTTGGAGCCCGCGCAGTAGTCGCCCAGGCTGACCGGGGCGTAGGCCCCGACGAAGACCGCGCCGGCATTGCGCACCCGCGCGGCCACGGCCGGGGCGTCGGCGGTCTGGATCTCCAGGTGCTCGGCGGCGTAGGCGTCGACCACCCGCAGGCCCTGGTCGATGTCGTCGACCAGCACGGTGCCCGACTGCGCGCCGGTCAGCGCGGCACGCACCCGCTCGGCGTGCTTGACCACGGCCATCTGCGCCGACAGCGCGGCGTCCACCGCGTCGGCCAGCGCCGAACTGTCGGTGACCAGCACGCTCGCGGCGAGCACATCGTGTTCGGCCTGGCTGATCATGTCGGCGGCCACGTGCGCCGGATCGGCGGTGGCGTCGGCCAGGATCGCGATCTCGGTCGGGCCCGCTTCGGCGTCGATGCCGACCAGGCCACGGCACAGGCGCTTGGCGGCGGTGACATAGATGTTGCCCGGGCCGGTGATCAGGTCGACCGGCGCGAGTTCGCCGCCGTCGGTGTCGGTGCCGCCGTAGGACAGCAGTGCCACGGCCTGCGCGCCACCGACCGCCCACACCTCGTCGACGCCGAGCAGTTGCGCGGCGGCCAGGATGGTCGGGTGCGGCAGCCCGCCGAAGTTCGCCTGCGGCGGGGAGGCCACCACCAGCGAGCCGACGCCCGCGGCCTGGGCGGGCACGACATTCATCACCACGCTGGACGGGTAGACGGCATTGCCGCCGGGCACGTACAGCCCCACGCGCTCCACCGGCACCCACCGCTCGGTGACCGTGCCGCCGGGCACAACCTCGGTGGTGGTGTCGGTGCGCCGCTGGTCGGCGTGCACCGTGCGAGCGCGGGAGATGGACTCCTCGAGTGCCGCCCGGACGGCGGGATCGAGTTCGTCGAGCGCGCGGCGCAGCTGCTCGGCGGGTACCCGCACGGTCTCCGGGACGACCCCGTCGAACGTCTCGCCGTATTCCAGGGCCGCCGCCGCGCCGCGATCACGGACCGCCTCGACCACCGGTCGCACATGGTGGAGCACCGAGTCCACGTCGACTCCCCCACGCGGCAGCGCGGCGCGCAGCTCGGCAGTGGAAGGAGTACGACCGCGCAGATCGACGCGGGCGAGCTCGATGCGGGATGTCATGTCGGTGTCGATTCCTTCGTCTGGCGGACGTCCGGCAACAGGAAAGTTGCCGCAACCAGCCTAATGGTCGGCCGTCGGTGAGGACCGTCACCCTCCACCCTCCCGATCCGGGGCGCGGACCGGGGAACGACTAGCGGGTGTCGCTGTCGATGAGCAGCTTGCCGTTGTGGGCGACCACCCGCAGGACCATGGGCTTGGATGTGCCGCCGACGGTGATGTTGCCCAGCCGCATGTCCACCGAGCCGTCGCTGTTGTTCGCCCCGTTCGCGGCGTTGATATTGGCGAAGCTCTCGATGATGCGCGAACTCCAGTAGTCCTGGAAGTCCTGCTGACTGCCGTAGGCGGCCTGCGCGGCCGGGGTCAGCAACGACCACGAGCTGCTCGGGCTGTTGTAGAAGTCGACGATCAGCTGACCGGCCGAACCCCAGTCGACGGTGCCGCTGCTCGGCGTCGCGCCCAGCGCCGCCGCGGTGGTCGTCGTGGCGCCGGGTCTGGCGGTCGAGGAGGCGGGCGTATTCGCCTGCGCCACCGAGCCGTTGGAATCGGAGTCGTTCATCGTCCCGATCAGCAGCGCCGAGACCGCGACCAGCCCGCCGGCGAGCCCGCCGATCAGCACTGCCCGCCTCTTGCCGCCGCTCGCCGAACCCGAACGCGCGGGTGCGGTGGTGGGATGCGCGGCCGTCTGCGGGTGGGCGACGCTGTGCTGCGCGGGCGGC
>NZ_BDBT01000034.1 GCF_001613125.1 Nocardia shimofusensis NBRC 100134 | reverse complement strand
GGCTGTCGGAGCCGCGCAATGTCGAGGCGATCCGGTCGGCGATTCGCGAGGTGCTCGGCATCGACTACGAGGTCCGCTGGGAGGGCGGATCGGGGGCACGGCCGCAGGCGCAGGCGCCGCGCCCGAAACAGGCCGCGGCGCAGGGCAACCGCTCCGGTCAGGGCGGTGCGGCGCCGGGGCGCGGCGGTCAGGCTGCCCAGGCGCAGGCCAAGTCGGGCAGGCAAGGAGGGTTGCCGCAGTTCTCGCGACCGAGTCAGGCGGCGGGCGGCGCGGCTGAGAGTGCGCGGCCGAAGCGGTCGGGGCCGGTCGGGTACGACGACATTCCACCCCCGGATTTCCCGGACCTCCCCGACGACCCCGGACCGGGGGACTTCGCGCCGCCGGACCCCGCGCAGTTCGAGACCTCGGTGCCGGGCGAGTACGCACCGCCCGCGGCGCCGGGGCCGCTGACGGCCGAGGAAGAGCAGGAGATGCTCGCCGAGGCGGCGAAGCCGGTGGCGCCGGAGGATCGGCGCGACCCGGACGAGGTCGCTCTGGAATTGCTCCGCGCCGAACTCGGCGCTACCCGGCTGGATGGTTGACAACCACCGGCCCGACGACGTTAAGTTAACGGGAGTTCGCACACCGGCGCTACTATGAACGGGTGGCCGCGAGCTCCGATCCGACGAGGTTCTATGGTATGCCCAGACGTGCGGGCGGCCAGAGCGTGCGTCTGTCGGTGCGTGCCGAGTTTTGTACAGCGTTAGGACGGTCGGTCACACGGCCGGTCGGCGAGGTTATCCGCGCCTGTACCGCATACCGCGGTGCGGGGGCACCTTAAGGAAGGAACACTCCGATATGACCACAGAGGCCTACATTTACGAGGCCATCCGCACTCCGCGCGGCCGCGGCAAGAAGAACGGCTCGCTGCATTCGGTCAAGCCGCTCGACCTGACGGTCGGTCTGGTTCAGGAGCTGCGCAACCGCTTCCCCAACCTCGACGAGGACCGGATCTCCGACCTGATCCTGGGCTGCGTCGGTCCGGTGGGCGACCAGGGCGCCGACATCGCGCGCACCGTGGTCACCGTGGCGGGCCTGCCCGACACCGTCGGCGGCTTCCAGCTGAACCGGTTCTGTGCCTCCGGCCTCGAAGCGGTCAACCTGGCCGCCCAGAAGGTGCGCTCGGGCTTCGACGACCTGGTCATCGCCGGTGGCGTCGAGTCCATGTCCCGCGTGCCGATGGGCTCCGACGGCGGCGCCTGGGCGCTGGACCCGGCCACCAACTACGACACCTACTTCGTTCCGCAGGGTGTCTCCGCCGACCTGATCGCCACCATGGAGGGCTTCACCCGCGAGATCGTCGACGGTTACGCGGTGCGCTCGCAGGAGTTGGCGGCCAAGGCCACCACCGGCGGCTACTTCGCCAAGTCGCTCGTGCCGGTCAAGGACCAGAACGGTCTGATCGTGCTCGACAACGACGAGCACATGCGTCCGGGCACCACCCTCGAGGACCTCGCCAAGCTGCAGCCCTCGTTCGCCATGGTCGGTGAGATGGGCGGCTTCGACGCGGTGGCGCTGCAGAAGTACCACTTCGTGGAGAAGATCGACCACGTTCACCACGGTGGCAACAGCTCGGGCATCGTCGACGGCGCCGCCCTGGTGCTGGTCGGCTCCGAAGAGGCGGGCAAGGCCTCGGGTCTGACCCCGCGCGCCCGCGTCGTCGCGACCGCCACCAGCGGTGCCGACTCCACCATCATGCTGACCGGCCCGACGCCGGCCACCAAGAAGGTGCTCGACAAGGCCGGCCTGACCGTCGACGACATCGACCTGTTCGAGATCAACGAGGCGTTCGCCTCCGTGGTGCTCAAGTTCCAGAAGGACCTGAACATCCCGGACGAGAAGCTGAACGTCAACGGCGGCGCCATCGCCATGGGCCACCCGCTGGGCGCCACCGGCGCCATGATCACCGGCATCATGGTCGACGAGCTGGAGCGCCGTAACGGCCGCTACGCGCTGCTCACCCTGTGCATCGGTGGCGGCATGGGCGTGGCCACCATCATCGAGCGGGTCTGATCCCACCGGTCACTGATTCAACAAGGAGACACAGAGCTGTGAGCGAAACCAACATGATCGGTTGGGAAAAGGATTCGGACGGCATCGTCGTACTGACGATGGACGACCCGAACCAGGGCGCCAACACGATGAACGAGCTGTACAAGAAGTCGATGACCGAGACGGTCGACCGGCTCGTGGCCGAGAAGGACGACATCACCGGTGTCGTGCTGACCTCGGCGAAGAAGACCTTCTTCGCCGGCGGCGACCTGAAGAACATGATGAACGTCGGCCCCGAAGACGGCCAGGCGCTCATGGAAGAGCTGACCGAGATCAAGGGTGCCCTGCGCAAGCTGGAGACCCTCGGCAAGCCGGTCGTCGCGGCCATCAACGGCGCGGCCCTCGGCGGTGGCCTGGAGATCGCGCTGGCCACCCACCACCGCATCGCCGCCGACGTCCCCGGCTCGCAGATCGGCCTGCCCGAGGCGACCCTGGGCCTGCTGCCCGCCGGTGGCGGCATCATCCGCACCGTGCGCATGCTCGGCCTGCAGAACGCGCTCATGGGCGTGCTGCTCCAGGGCCAGCGCAACAAGCCGGCCAAGGCCAAGGAGATCGGCCTGGTCGACGAGCTGGTCGGCTCGGTCGAGGAGCTGGTGCCCGCCGCCAAGGCGTGGATCAAGGCCAACCCCGAGGGCGGCGTGCAGCCCTGGGACAAGAAGGGCTACAAGATCCCCGGCGGCACCCCGGCCAGCCCGGCGTTCGCGGCCAACCTGCCCGCCTTCCCGGCGAACCTGCGCAAGCAGCTCAAGGGCGCCAACATGCCTGCTCCGCGTGCCATCATGGCCGCCGCGGTCGAGGGCGCGCAGGTCGACATCGACAACGCGTCGCTGATCGAGTCGCGCTACTTCGTGCACCTGCTGACCGGCCCGGTCGCCAAGAACATGATCCAGGCCTTCTTCTTCGACCTGCAGTCGATCAACAACGGCGGCTCGCGTCCCAAGGACGTGCCGAAGAAGGAGATCAAGAAGGTCGGCGTGCTCGGCGCGGGCATGATGGGCGCGGGCATCGCCTACGTCTCGGCCAAGGCCGGCTACGAGGTCGTGCTCAAGGACGTCACCATCGAGGCGGCCGAGCGCGGCAAGAACTACTCGGAGAAGATCGAGGCCAAGGCCCTCTCCCGTGGCAAGACCACCGAGGAGAAGTCCAAGGCGCTGCTGGACCGGATCAAGCCGACCGCGGACCCGGCCGACTTCGCCGGCGTCGACTTCGTCATCGAGGCCGTCTTCGAGAACACCGAGCTCAAGCACAAGGTGTTCCAGGAGATCGAGGACATCGTCACCCCGGACGCCCTGCTGGGCTCCAACACCTCCACCCTGCCGATCACCGGTCTCGCGACCGGCGTGAAGCGCCAGGAGGACTTCATCGGCATCCACTTCTTCTCGCCTGTCGACAAGATGCCGCTGGTGGAGATCATCAAGGGTGAGAAGACCTCCGACGAGGCGCTGGCCCGGGTGTTCGACTACACCCTCGCCATCAAGAAGACCCCGATCGTCGTCAACGACAGCCGCGGCTTCTTCACCTCGCGCGTGATCGGCACGTTCGTCAACGAGGCGATCGCCATGCTCACCGAGGGCATCGAGCCCGCCACCATCGAGCAGGCCGGTTCGCAGGCGGGCTACCCGGCGCCGCCGCTGCAGCTGACCGACGAGCTGAACATGAAGCTCATGCAGAAGATCGCCCGCGAGACCGAAGAGGCCGCCAAGGCGGGCGACGCGGCCATGGGCACCGAGCGCCACCCGGCCATCGACGTCATCGACTGGATGGTCGAGCAGGGTCGCCCGGGTCGTCTGGAGAAGGCCGGCTTCTACGAGTACGACGAGAACGGCAAGCGTCTGGGCATCTGGCAGGGTGTTCGCGAGCACTACAAGACCACTGCCGGTTTCGGCGTGCCGCTGCAGGACCTGATCGACCGCATGCTGTTCGCGGAGGCGATCGAGACCCAGAAGTGCTTCGACGAGGGTGTGCTCGAGACCACCGCCGACGCCAACATCGGCTCGATCTTCGGCATCGGGTTCCCGGCCTGGACCGGTGGCGTGCACCAGTTCATCGTCGGCTACCCGGGTGGCCAGGAGGCCTTCGTGGCCCGTGCCGACTACCTGGCCGAGAAGTACGGCAAGCGCTTCGAGGTTCCGGCGTCGCTGCGCAAGTGAAGTATCGGGTGAGCTGACGCTCGCCGGGTGGAGCCCGTCACCGCATTGCGGTGGCGGGCTTCCGCCGTTTCTCCACCACACCGAGACCCCACCGCGCTACGTTGGATATGCGCAGGCAATGAGGACTCGCGGTATGTCCGCCGGTCCGGCCGTCGTCGGCACGAGGTGGTCCAGGTGAAGCATCAGCCGCGTTCGGACGGGTCCGAACTCGATGCGGCCCAGGTCGATGTGAGCGACCGGCCGGTGGCCGGATCTTCGCGTGCCGGAACCGCAGGCGAACCCACCCAGCGTCACGCCCCGATCGGCATCGTCGACGAACTGGAAGAGGCAGGGCTGACGGGCGCGGTGGAGATCGGTCGCGGCGGGTTCGGTGTGGTGTACCGGTGCTGGCAGGTCGCGTTGGATCGGGTCGTCGCGGTCAAGGTGTTGTCGCCGGACATGGACGCCGAGAGCCGGGAGCGGTTCCTGCGCGAGGAGCAGGCGATGGGCCGGGTGTCCGGGCATCCGAACATCGTCGACATCCTGCAGGTCGACGTCACCGCCGCCGGTCTGCCGTTCATCGTGATGCCGTTCTGCGCGCACGGATCGCTCGAACAGCTCATCGTCGAACAGGGACCGCTGAGCTGGGCCGATACCCTGCGCGTCGGGGTGAAACTGGCGGGCGCCATCGAGAGCGCGCATCGCGCCAGGATCCTGCACCGCGACGTCAAGCCAGGGAATGTGCTGCTCAGCGCCTACGGCGAGCCGCAGCTGACCGACTTCGGGATCGCCCGCATCCCCGGCGGGTTCCGCACCTCCAGCAACCTGATCACCGGCTCGCCCGCCTTCACCGCCCCGGAAGTGCTCAAGGGCGAGGAACCCACCGTCCGCTCCGACGTCTACGGTCTGGGCGCGACGCTGTTCGCACTGCTCACCGGGCACGCGGCATTCGAGCGGCAGGCCGGTGAGCGAGTGGTCGCGCAGTTCTTGCGGATCACCACCCAGCCCGTTCCCGACCTGCGTGATCAGGACATCCCCGCGCCGGTGGCCGAGGCCATCGAGGCCGCCATGTCGCCGGAGGTCGATCGGCGCCCTGCCTCGGCCTTCGAGTTCGGCGAGATGCTGCGCGCGGCGCAGCGCGAACTCGGACAGGTGCCCGACGAGATGGCGCTGCTCGACCCGGTCACGCACGACCAGGATCTCGGTGAGGTCGCCGCCGAGGCCGAGGACCAGGCGGCGCGTACGCAGTGGTCGACGCGGTCGATGCCCGCGGTCGCCTCGCGGCGCAGCTGGCCGTTGACCCTGCGACCGAACGTGTCCAAACATCCCGGCGCGACCGATGCCGGGACGCGGGCAGGGGTGTCGAACACCGTGGCGGCCGAGACCGGATGGTCGACCACCGGTTCGTCGACCGCCGCCCCGCCGCCGACCGCCGCGACCAAGTTCCGCCCGGCCACGCCCGCCAAGGAGCCCCTGGCCCGGCCGCGTCTGCTGGAGGTGTTGCGCGCGGGCGGGCGGCGCAGACTCGCCCTCATCCACGCGCCCGCGGGCTTCGGCAAGAGCACGGTGGCCGCGCAGTGGCGAGCGGAGCTCACCGAACGCGGGATGCCGGTCGCCTGGATCAGCCTGGATCGCTACGACGACACCGAGGTGTGGTTCCTGGCGCATCTGCTGCAGGCCATCCACCGGGTGCGTCCGGACATCGGCGTCGGCTTGGAGCAGGTGCTCGAGGAAGAGCTCGATGACGCGGTCCCCTATGTCATCAGCACGCTGATCGACGAGGTGCACAGCGGCGGGGAGACCATCGTGGTGGTGATCGAGAACTGGCACCGGATCACCGACCCCGGCGCGCTGCGCGCGATGGACACTCTGCTCGGCAACGGCTGCCACCACCTGCGATTCGTGGTGACCAGCCGCGACCAGTCCGGCCTGCCGCTGAACACCATGCGGGTGGACGACGAGCTGGTCGAGATCGGTTCGGCGCAACTGCGGCTCACCCTCGAGGAGACCGCCGCCATCCTGGTGGAACGCAACGGGTTCGACCTCACCGACAAACAGGTGGAGCAGATCCACCGATCCACCGACGGCTGGCCGGCCGCCGTGCAGTTGATCAGCCTGGCGCTGCGCGGCAACAACGATCCGCAGCGGCTGCTGGCCTCCGGCCCGGAAAGCGGGCACAACATCCGCGAGTACCTGGCGGAGAACGTGCTCGACACACTCGAACCCCGGATGCTCGACTTCCTGACCGCGGTCGCGGTCACCGAGCGGGTGAACGCCGAGTTGGCGGCCGCGCTGTCGGAGGACAGCGAAGCCGAACTGTTGCTGGCCCAGGCCGAACAGCGCGAGCTCTTCCTGCGCCGCATCGACCACGATCCCGGCTGGTACCGGATGCAGCCGCTGTTCGCCGAGCATCTGCGTACCCGCCTGGAACGCACCGATCAGCCGAAACTGCGTGCGCTGCACCGCAAGGCCTCTCGCTGGTACGCCGAGCACCAGTTCCTGCGCAAGTCCGTCGATCACGCGCTGGCGGCGACCGACCTGAAGATGGCGCTGGATCTGGTCGAAGGCGGCGGCATGGACCTCATCGACGGCTCCCGGCTGGCCACCCTGCTCGGCACCGTTTCGAAACTGCCGCTGCAACAGGTGACTTCACGCTCCAAACTGCTGATGGCGGTGGCCAGGGCCAATGTGAACCTGCAGCAGTCCGACGCGGCGCGCTCGGCGCTGGGCAGACTGACCAACATGCTGCCCGGTGGCGAGGCCGCCGAGGAGGGCGAGACGCGCAATCAGCGCCGCGAGGCCGCCGTGCTCGCCGCCGCGGACGCGGTCACCCGCGATCACACCGAGGGGGTGCTCGACCAGATCGCCGATGTCCTCGACGATCCCGGCGATCTGCCCACCTGGACGGTGTCGACGGCGGCGAACGTGGCCGCCTACGCCCGCTTGTGCGCCTTCGACTTCGACGGGGTGCGCGAGATCCAGGACTGGGCCGCGCCCTATCACGAGAAGTCCAAATACCAGCTGGGCCCGGTGTTCGGCCTGCTGGCGCGCGGTGTGGCCGCCTACGAACAACTCGATGTGCCGGGTGCGCTCGAGCACTTCGAGGCCGCGTGCGAGACCGCGCGCCGGGCCGGACCGCGCTCGCACGGGGTGCGGGTGGTCTCGGCGATGCTGGGCGAGCTGAGATACCGGGCGGGCGATCTGGCGAGCGCCGACCGGCTGCTCGACGAGAGTCATCAGCTGGTGGCCCGGGTCGGCACCGTCGACGTGCTGCTCGCGACGTTCGTGATCGGCGCGCGGGTCAAGGCGCTGATCGGGGACATGCGCGCCGCGACGGCCCGGCTGGAGGAGGGCGAGCGCATCGCCGCCGACGGCGGTCTGCCCCGGTTGGCCGCGTATGTCCGGGCCGAGCGACTGCGTCTCGGCCTGCCGGTGCCGGCGCCGCCGGAGGAGGAATTGCTCAGCGGCCGGGGCGTGCGGCGCGCGCGTGGCGCCGAGGCGCTCATCGCCGAGGCCCAGGAGATCGCGGCCATCCGGGCCATGCTGGCAGGCATGCCCGCGCACGCCGAGGAGACGGCGGTGCGCCACGCTCGCGCGCTGTACGGGCGGACCATCGAGCAGGGCCGTCCGCGCGCCGAACTCGACACCGCCCTGCTGCTGGCCGAATGCCTGGCGGCCGCGGGCTGGGTCGGCGAGGCGACCTCCTTGCTCGTGCCCGCCGCCGAGACGTGCGCCCGGCTCGGCTGGTCGCGACCACTGCTGGACGCCGGACCCAGAGTGGTCGCGATCCTGCGCGTGCTGCGCAGCGAAGCCCGCCCGACCACCGGGGACGCGCCCGCCGAGGACGCGTCCGCCGCGGAGCCGGGCGCCTCGCCGCCCGACGCGCCGCCGCTACCGGGACACTTCCTCGACGACGTACTCGGCTGATCCGTGTCGGCTCAGGGTTGCCACCAGGGGCGCAGCGGAACCGTCCAGCTGCCGTCCGCGGGCAGCTTGACGCCGAGCACCTGGTGCAGCTGCACCACATTGCGCTGGAAGCCCAGCCGCGATCCGGCCATGTACAGACCCCACACCTTCGCCGTGCCCTCACCGACATCGGCGACGCAGGCATCCCAGTTCTCGACCAGGTTCTTGCACCATTCGTGCAGCGTCAGCGCGTAGTGCTCGCGCAGGTTCTCCTCGTGCAGCACCTCGAGGCCCACGTTCTGGATCTCGGAGATGATGCGCCCGGAACCGATCAGCTCACCGTCGGGGAAGACGTAGCGGTCGATGAAATCGCCCGCCCTGGTGGTGCGGGTGTTGTCCGGCCGGGTGATGCAGTGGTTGAGGAAGATGCCGCCGTCGCGCAGCTTGTCGCGGATGTAGCCGAAGTAGAACGGGTAGTTCTGCACGCCGATGTGCTCGGTCAGACCGATCGAGGACACCGCGTCGAAAGCGGTCTCCGGCACGTCGCGGTAGTCGCAGTGGCGCACCTCGGCCAGCTCGCTCAGGCCGTCTTCCTCGATCTTCTCGCACGCCCAGGCCGCCTGTTCCGCGGAGAGGGTCGCGCCGATGACCCGCACGCCGCGCGCGGCCGCGTAGCGCACCATGCCGCCCCAGCCGCAGCCGATGTCGAGTAGCCGGTCGCCCGCTTTCAGCTTCAGCTTCTCGAACACCAGGCGGTACTTGTTCTCCTGGGCCTGTTCCAGCGTCCAGTCCGGTTCGCCGTAGGTGGCACAGGTGTAGGTCATCGACGGGCCGAGGACGTATTCGTAGAACTCGTTGGACACGTCGTAGTGGTGATGGATCGCCTCGGCGTCGCGGGCCCTGGTGTGGCGCAGGCCCTCCAAAGCGATACGCCGCCAGCGCGGGAGTGTCTCCTGCGGTGGCGGCGCGATCGGCTTGAGTCTCTCCCAGCCCAGCGACCTGGCTACGGTCACCAGTGCCAGCGCGGAGGGGCGCCGGAACCGCAAGCCCTGCAATGCCTTCAGCACGTCATAGGGATCACCGGGGTGTACGCCCGTGACGGTCAGGTCGCCGGAGACGTAGGCGCGCGCCATGCCGAGATCGCCCGGCGCGGTGGCCAGGTAGTTGATGCCGCGCGGGGAAGCGATGTGCAGGGTGTACGGAGATTCCTCCGGGCCCGTCGCGCTGCCGTCGTAGGCGGTCAGCCGGATCGGGCTCGTGCCCTCGATGAGGGTGTCGAAGACTTCGGCGATGGTCAGTTTGGTTCCGAGATCGGCGAAGACGTCGGAGCGGTCCTTGAATGTCGTCATCTGCGTTGCACCGCCTTCGAATACAAGTCCAGCAGACGCTGGTCCGGGTCGTAGCGTTTCTTGAGATCGGTGTAGATCTGCCCGCCGTACAGCTCCGCGAACTCGTCCTCGCGGTAATAGGAATCCGAGTACAGCGATTTGTGGCCGTCGAACTCGGTCACGGTCTGTTCGATCGCGCGGTTGGCCGCGCCCTCCGGTTGCCCGGGGACGGTCGGCACGGCCGACCAGAATCCGACGTTCACATAGGTGCGTTCGCGCTCGAGCGGATACAGCGGCCAGCCCCGCGTTCCGCCGACACCGCGCACCGCGGGCCCGTGCTCGCGCAATCGCAACGGGCACAACCAGATCGGCTCGATCGGGATCTCGCGCAGGAACCACTCGACGAAATCGGCGGTCCGCTCGACCGGCACCTCGATGTCCTGCACGACCCGCTCGCGCGGCGGATTGCCCTTGCGGGCCTCGATCTTGTCGCCGATCTTGTACTTGTGATCCAGCGCGACCAGCTTCCAGTAGAAACTGCTGCGCCGGTAGCGTTTCGGCCAGAACCGGCGGATGCGGGGGTTCTGCGCGCCGAAAGCGCGTGAGCACCAGAACCAGTCGGTGTCCCAGCGCCACAGGTAGTCGTGGATGGTCAGCCGGTCGGGCTTCGGGGTGGCCGAATCGTGCTGGATGGAGCGGTAGTAGATGTCCATCCCGGTGTAGTCGGAGACCGGGCCCGGCTCGTCGGTCTGCCTGCCGAGGGTCAGGTAGCCCTCGTCGGCGGTGAACACCACGCCGTCGAGGTAGTCGACCCGTTCGCCGTCATAGCTCCGCTCGTCGACGATGGCGGCCAGCGTGGTCTCCAGCTCGCGCAGATCGTGGAAGCGCACGTGCCGCAGCGCGACGTAGGGCAGCACCGGTTCCAGTTCGATCTTCAGCCGGACCGTGTAACCGAGCGTGCCGTAGGAGTTCGGAAAACCGCGGAACAGGTCGGCGTACTCGCCGTCGGGTGTGGCGGTGAGGATTTCACCCGCCCCGGTCAGCACGTCCATCTCCAGCACCGACTCGTGCGGCAGGCCGTTGCGGAAGGAGGTGGACTCGATGCCGAGGCCGGTGACGGCGCCGCCGAGGGTGATGGTCTTGAGTTGCGGCACCACCAGCGGGGCCAGACCGTAGGGCAGGGTGGCCGCGACCAGATCCTCGTAGGTGGTCATGCCCGCGACGTCGGCGGTGCGCGCTTCGGGGTCGACGGCGATGACGCGGGTCAGGCCCGACACGTCCAATCCGGGGGCGGGGTTGGCTGCTCTGGCCCGGAACAGGTTCGAGGTCTTCTTCGCCAGCCGGACGGTCCCACCAGGGGGGATGGCGCGGTAACTCGCAAGAAGACGGTCGACGCCCGCTCGATGCGCGGCGAACCCTGATTCGCGTGCGGCCGGGGTGTGACCGGCCTTGCCCAGACTCACTGCCACCCCCCCGACGCTAGTACTCGCGGGTCGGGTCGGCCACTGAATACGTGTGATGTCCTTGTAAATCGCAAGGGGTGATACCGAGAGTGCGGGGAATACCGAGGGTGCGCGGCGATGCCCCGCCGGCGCAGGGCAGGATTGGGACAGTCGATCGACAACCCGGACAAGGAGTTCACAGTGGGACAGGTCAGCGCCAGCAGTTCGATCACCGTTGCGGCCGATCCGAAGCGCGCGCTCGACGCCGTGGCGGACTACGTGACGGTGCGCCCGCGCATTCTCTCCGCGCACTACCGGGACTACAAGGTGGTCGAGGGCGGCCGGGGCGAAGGCACGGTCGCCGAATGGATCCTGCAGGCCACCGAGACCCGTCAGCGCGATGTGCGGGCCACCGTCTCGGTCGCGGGCAGCATGGTCACCGAGACCGACGCCAACTCCTCGCTCGTCACCACCTGGACCGTCGCCCCGGAAGACACGGGCTCGAAGATCACCCTGACCACCACCTGGCAGGGCGCCGGCGGCGTCAAGGGCATCTTCGAGGGCATCTTCGCCCCGCTCGGCCTGAAGAAGATCCAGGCCGAGGTGCTCGGGAACCTGCAGCGCGAACTGGCCTGAGCCGCGCTCGGTCGGCCGCGCGCCGGATGCGCGCGGCCGGACGCCCGGACAGCCGGGTGCGGAGCGGGTCAGGCTTCGGTGGCGATGTCGAAGAGGTTGCCCTCGGGGTCGGCCAGCGTGGTCCACACGATGCCGTATTCGTCGAAGTCGCCCCGATGTTCGGCGCCGAGGGTGATCGCCCGGTCGACCTCGGCCTGCCGGTCGGCGGTGTGCAGATCCAGATGGACCACGTTCTTACCGGGGTTGCGCTCGCCGACCTTCAGAAACATCAGGACAGGCTCCTCGCCGGAGGTGCGGCCGATGGAGGCGAAGAACTCGCTGGCGTCGGGATCGACGGCGCGACCGAGCAGTTCGCTCCAGAAGCGGGCTTGGGCGGCGGCGTCGATGCAGTCGAAGGTGACTGCGGCGATGGACAGGGACATGTCGTTCTCCTCGGGTGTCGTCGAGATGGGGGGCGTCGAGATGGGGATGTCGTCACGATAGAGCTGGCGTAGAGATACCGATGCCGTCGAGACAGGGGTGTCGCTCAGAGGACGGGCCAGCAGATCTCGGTGCGGTAGTCGGCCGGATCGGCGGTGTCGCCGGGGCCGGCGAGATAGATCTCGCGCACGGGCTCGGACAGTGCGCGATCATGTTCGGCGACATGGGTTCCCAGCGCGCCGTAGGTGCGGTCGATCTCGTCGAAGGAGCCGCGGTGCAGGGCGATCGCGGCTCGGTGGGCGGGTAGCTCCACCAGCTCGAGTCCGGCGGCGGCGGGTATCGCCTCGCCGCGGGGCACCGGAACATAGGCGAGTACTTCGGCCGCGTCGTCGGCGAAGTAGTCCAGCGGGTAGGTCGCGCCCGCCGGACCGGCCGGCGCGGATCCCGACCGGGCGATCGCCGCGTAGATACGGGGGTAGGCCGCCGCGCACCATCGGTCGATATCGGGCTTGGCGACGACCTCGCGCACGGCCAGCACCCGTGTCGACGGCAGGGCGCGGTATTCGATGTCCAGCGGCGAAGCCGGGGTGAGCAGGGCGCGCAGCGAGGCCACCACGGTCCTGGTGCGCTGTAGCTGTTCCTCCATGCGTTCCAGGTGCGCGCGCAGGGCGGCGTCGCGAGCGGCGATACCGGGGGCCGTCAGCACGTCCTCGATCTCGGGCAGCGGCATGTCCAGCAAGCGCAGCCTGCGGATCAGCAGCGCCTGCTCGACCTGGTCGGTGCGGTAGCGGCGATAGCCGGACCTCGGGTCGATCTCGGCGGGGGCGAGCAGGCCGATGTCGTGGTAGTACCGCAGCGTTTTGACGCTCAGATGCGAAAGACGGGCGAACTCCCCGATGGCGACGGTCGCGGTCATGGGGACAGCAAACACTCTCCAGCACGGGGAGAGTCAAGCCGGATCCGGTCAGTTCGCGAGCGCGAAGGCCAGCAGCAAGGTGTCCGTACCCGCCTCGCGCCACCACGAATAGCCGAGCCAGACGCCGGGGACGACCTCTCTGATCTCGTCGTAGACCTGTGGCGTGGGGGAGGGGGCGTAGTTCAGAACCCAGGTCGGGTCGCCGTCGGCGATCGAGGGTGCGCGATAGATCTCGGCGGGCCAGGCGTCGGTGCCGTCGGCCAGCCGGTTGGTGAGGCTTCCGCCGTCCGGGCCGGTGGCGAACGTCTTACCGGTCCACACCATCGGCGCCAGATCGCTGCCGTACCCCGGCCGGATGACCCGGCCCCTGGTGTATCCCGACGGCGCCGCGCCCGGGTCCGCGGCCGAGTAGATCGCGGCCTGCTGCTCCGGCGTACACCGGGTGCGCAGCGAAGCCAGGGTGGCGACCTTGTCGGTGGGATCGAGCACGCAGCCGCCGCCGAAGTCGACGGACGCCGGTTGGGCGCCTGCGCTCACGGCGCCGCCGAACAGGAGCGCGCCCGCCGCCAGTGCGAGTGCGCCGCTGCGCAGCCCGGTCCTGGTGCCCCCGGCCCTGGTACCCCCGGTAGTGATGTCCCCGGTAGTGATGTCCCCGGTAGTGATGTCCCCGGTAGTGATGTCCCCGGTAGTGATGTCCCCGGTAGTGATGTCCCCGGTAGTGATGTCCCCGGTAGTGATGTCTCTGTGCTGTGAAGAAAGAACTCGTGTCATGCCTGTCGCTGATCCAAACCTGTAGCCAATCCAGTTCTCGCTCCGGCTTCCCCGCAGACGCGAGTCCAAACCCCCACGGCCCGCCGCGACCGCAAGGCCGCGGCGACTAGGCTGAACATCGACGAACCCCGAAACCTCGACACCCCTGCCAGAGAGGACATGCCGTGCAGCCCGGTGGCCAATTCGACATGCAGCAGTTACTCGCCCAGGCACAGCAGATGCAGGAAGCGGTGATGCAGGCGCAGGCCGAGATCGCGGCCGCCGAAGTGACCGGCCAGGCGGGCAACGGGCTGGTCACCGTCACACTCAAGGCCAGCGGCGAGGTCGTCGCGCTGACCATCGACCCGAAGGTCGTCGACCCCGACGATGTGGAGGGTCTGCAGGATCTGATCATCGGCGCGGTCAACGACGCCTCCGCTCGCGCCCAGCAACTGGCCGCCGAGCGTCTGGGACCGCTGGCGGGTGGCGGCTCGCTGCCCGGCCTGCCCGGTTTCTGATCGAGGACACGTCGGTTGTACGAGGGGCCGGTACAGGATCTGATCGACGAACTGGGCAAACTGCCCGGCGTCGGTCCCAAGAGCGCGCAACGCATCGCCTTCCACCTGCTGCAGGTCGAGCCGCCGGAGATCGACCGGTTGCAGGCCGCGCTGCAGAAGGTGCGCGACGGGGTGCGCTTCTGCGCGGTGTGCGGCACCGTCGCCGACGGAGAACTGTGCAGGCTGTGCGCCGACCCGCGCCGGGACCGCACGATGATCTGCGTGGTCGAAGAACCCAAGGACGTGCAGGCGATCGAGCGGACCAGGGAGTTCCGTGGGCGCTACCACGTGCTCGGCGGCGCGCTCGACCCGCTCAGCGGCATCGGCCCCGACCAATTGCGGATCAGGGAACTGCTGACACGTATCGGCAATCAGGAAGACGGCGTGGACGTCTCCGAGGTCATCATCGCCACCGACCCGAACACCGAGGGCGAGGCGACCGCCACCTATCTCGTGCGGATGCTGCGCGATTTCCCCGGGCTGTCGGTCACCCGCCTGGCGTCGGGGCTGCCGATGGGCGGGGATCTGGAATTCGCCGACGAACTGACGCTGGGGCGGGCGTTGTCCGGGCGGCGCGCGCTCTGAGCGCGCCTTGCTCGCCTCGCCTGTGCCCCCGGCAGTGCCCGGCGACGGCGACCGGCGCGATCAGAAGTCGACTCGCTCCCAGGTCCGTGCCTGCACGCTCGCCTGATCTCCGCGGGCCCAGGCCCAGATGATCGCGGCGACGTCGCGTGGCTCGGTCAGGGTGAGGGCGTAGTGCCGGTCCGGTCCGCCGTCGCGGTACTCGACGGCGAATTCGCCCGGAGCGGTGCGGAAGGTCTGGATGTAGTGCTGCGGAGCCCGCTCGGCGATGAGATACGGGCCGGTCCCGGCGAGCTCGGGCACCCACTGGTGGACGAGAGTCTCTGTCAGATAAGGGAATTCGCCCGCCCCGCCGTGGGTGACGGTGACTTCCGCGCGGTCGGCGGGGTCGATCAGCCAGGCCAGTTGCGGATCGTAGAGGGCGTAACCGCGCGGCGTGCCGACCTCGAACAGCAGAGCGCGCACGTGCCCGATGGCGTCGTAGGGGCAGGCCACGTGCAGCACCGACCCGGTCGCCTTACCGCCAACTTCGGCATCGTCGGCCAGGAAGGAGTCCTCCTCCGGCAGCGCGGCATTGCGCTCCTCGATCACCGCGGCCATGGCGGCGACCGCCTCCGTCTGCGGCAGACCCTGTTGCGCTGTCAGGTAGTCGTCCACCTCGGACGAGGTGCGCGCGACACCGGAGGGCAACAGCACGTGGTCGTAGTTCACCCGGCCAGCCTAGTGACGGGCCGGTCGCCGGTGCGCGCCCGGTTCCGTGGCCTGAGCTCGGCCGCGCGTGTCGCGGTTCGAGAGGTCACGCGGCCTTCGCGTCATGCGCTGCGGCGCTGTCCGCGTTCCTCGGCGCAGGCGCATCCGCCCGCCACATCGGCGCAGTCGACGACGAAGGTGTGCCGAGCCCGGTCGAGGTCCACGCAGTCCGGCTCGGTGCACTCCGCCGACCAGTCCTGATGCACGACCAGCGTCCCGTGACAG
Source organism: Nocardia shimofusensis NBRC 100134 (assembly GCF_001613125.1). Classification (GTDB taxonomy): domain Bacteria; phylum Actinomycetota; class Actinomycetes; order Mycobacteriales; family Mycobacteriaceae; genus Nocardia; species Nocardia shimofusensis. The sequence continues at coordinate 51,371 of NZ_BDBT01000034.1, read as the reverse complement.
TGGTCGACCCCGGTGTCGCATCCCCCGCAACCCGGTGCGCGCATGTGCCCTCCTGACTGGAATATCGGTTCATCGGTCGACTAGATGACAACACATGCCTCCGACACGAAGCGCCACCGGCGCGCTGTGGACTAAGCTCTTAGCTAAGGAGGTGGTTCACGTGAGCAGTGCCGCTGAGCAGTTCGACGACGCTCGACAGTTCAACGTCCATGAGGCCAAAACTCACCTGTCGCGGATCCTGGAGCGGGTCGAGCGCGGTGAGGAGATCGTCATCAGCCGTGCGGGCCATCCGGTCGCCAAGGTGGTCCCGCTGGTTCGCGCAGTGGATCGCCTCGGCGGCGGGTCGCTGCGCGGCCAACTGGTGCTCGACTCCGATTGGGACTCCGAGGAGACCAACGCGGAGATCGCGGCGGATTTCGGACACGCCTCGTGAGCCTGCTGCTGGACACTCATGTCGTCCTTTGGTGGTTCGCGGCCGAACCCCGGCTGTCGGATGAGGTGAAAGCCCGGCTGGACCACGAACCCGACGTCCACCTCAGCGCGGTGACACTCTGGGAGATCGCGATAAAGCAAGCGCTGGGAAAACTCGCCGGCCCCGAGGATCTGCTGGAGCGGATACGAGCGGCCGGATTCGTCGAACTGCCGATCCGACACGATCATGCCGTGGCGGCAGGACGACTGCCCCTCATTCATCGAGACCCGTTCGACCGAATGCTGGTCGCGCAGGCGAACTGCGAGGGTCTGACGCTGGTCACCGCAGACCCCTGGTGTCAGAAGTACGACGTTTCGCTGCTCGCGCCCTGATTCAGGCGCGGAGGCGTTCGCGGCGCAGCTGTTCGACCTCGGGGAGGTCGAGGGGAGACAGGGAGTCGACGCCGAGCGCGCGGGCCAGGAGGAGGTCGGCGAGTTCGGGGTTGCGGGCCAGGGCGGGGCCGTGCATATAGGTGCCGAAGACCGAACCCTGGACGACGCCTTCGAGGCCGTCGCCGACGCCGTTGCCGACACCCCGGGTGACGCGGGCCAGGCCCTCGGCGTCGGGGCCGAGAGTGGTGCCGCCGCGGTGGTTCTCGAAGCCGGTGAGGGGAGCGCGCAGGCCGGGGACGATGGGGGCGGTGACGACCTCGCCGATGGCGCGCTTGTCCTGTGGGGAGGTGGTGACGTCGAGCAGGCCGACGCCGTCGACGCGCTCGCCCGAGGAGGTCTCGTACCAGTTGCCGAGCACCTGGATAGCCGCGCAGATGGCGAGCACGGGGGCGCCCTTGGCGGCGGCCTGCTGCAGGCCGGGGTACTGGCGCAGGTGGCGGGTGGCCAGGCGCTGGGCGGAGTCCTCGGCGCCGCCGAGGGTGTAGATGTCCAGTGATTCCGGGACCGGGTCGGTGAGGTTGATCTCCACGATCTCGGCGTCGTGGCCCCGCATGCGCAGGCGCTGGCGCAGGACGAGCGCGTTGCCGCCGTCGCCGTAGGTGCCCATCACGTCGGGCAGCACCAGCCCGATCCGTACCGTCGACTCGCTCATGATTCGTTCCCCACAGTGCTGTCAGCGGTGCGCACAGTGCCGTTGCTCGTGCGCACAGTGCCGTTGCTCGTGCGCACAGCGCTCTTGCTCCTGGCGCTCTTGCTCTTGGCGCTCTTACTCTTGCTCGCCGTGCCGTCGGCTGTCGCGCGCGTGCTCACCGCGACTCGAGATCCCGGTTCAGGTCGCGGAAGGCCGTGTAGTTGGCCAGTACCTCGACCTGTCCCGGCGGGCAGGAGGCGATGGCGCGCAACGGATCCGCCACCGTGGTGTGCCGCACGCCCGCGTAGGTGAGCCGGACCGCGAGGTCGGTGGCGCGTTCGCCCGCGGCGACCACCTCGAGATCCTCGAAGTGCTCGAAGCGCACGTCCCACAGCCAGGACAGGTCCTCGCCGTCGGGTACCTGGCCGTTCACCGCGATGACCAGCCCGGACGCGGAGCGGTCGATCATCGACAGCGCCTCCTGCCAGCCTGCCGGGTTCTTGGCCAACAGCAGCCGGGCGGAATGCTCGCCGACCTGCACCGTCTTGTAGCGGCCCGCGATCTCGCGCACGGTGCCCGCCGCCACCGCGGCCTTGGCGGGCTCGGCGCCGAGCGCCACCGCCGCCGCGACGGCCTGGGCCGCGTTGCCGCGGTTCGCCCGCCCCGGCAGGGCCAGGTGCAGCGGGTAGCGGGTGCTGTCGGGGCCGACCAGATCTTCGCCCTCCAGCGACCAATCCGGTTCGGGGCGTTGAAAATCCGTGCCCGTGCTGTGCCAGTGCGAGCCTTCCCAGATGATCGGCTCGCCACTGCGCGGGCAACTGGTGGCGTCCATCGCCCAGCCGCTGCCCGCGGCCACCCAGATCACGTTCGGGTGGTCGTAGGCGATGGAGGTCATCAGCACGTCGTCGCAGTTGGCGATGACCACCGCGTCGGGGTGCCGGGTCAGGCCCGCGCGCAGCCTGCGTTCGATCATGTTGATCTCGCCGACCCGGTCGAGCTGGTCGCGGCTGAGATTGAGCAGCACGATCGCCGCGGGTTTCAACGCGTCGGAGACGTGCGGGAGATGCAATTCGTCCACCTCGATGGCGGCCAGCGGCACGCCGGGGTGCTGACTCAGCGCGGCGACGATGCCCGCGTCCATATTGGCGCCGTCGGCCTGGGTGGCGACCGGGCCGAGCGTGCTCAGCGCGGCGGTGGTCATCCTGGTGGTGGTCGACTTGCCGTTGGTGCCGGTGATCAGCACCGTCCGGCGGCCGCGACCGAGCTGGGCCATGATCGTCGGATCGATCTTCAGCGCGATCAGGCCGCCGATCATCGAGCCGTTGCCGCGCCCGGCGCGTCGCGAGGCCCACGACGCCGCCGCCGCGGCCCGCAGGGCGATCCGCCCGCGTATCGAAAAGTCCGCCACGCAGGCGAGTGTATGTGTGAGCGGCGCGATGGGCGCGTCCCGGGTCGGCGCCCGGAGCCGATCGCGTCCCGCGGACGACAGTGCGCACCGGTCATCGGCGCGCCGGCGATCGGCGCTTCCCGTGGCCTGCCGCGAGCGTCTTCTCAGATGTCCAGGGCGTTGGGCAGGCCAGCGGCGTAGCGGTCGGCGTCGATGCGGCGCAGCGGTTCCAGCTCGGCGGCGCGGTACAGGGTGTACATCGCGCACCTCGGCGCGTTCGAGCCGGTCGTCTCGAGCAGGGCGTTCACGGCGGCGCGCGCGGACTCGTTGGCGCCTTCCATGGTCGCCAGATCCACATTGGTGCGCACGTAATCTCCCGCCAGGAACAGGTTTTCGAGCGCGCCGTGCGGTTCCGGGCGCAGGTCCCACGATCCGGCGGTGTTGATGAGCAGCGGGTCGGCGTTGGTGTTGCGGCCGGACTGCGCCTGCCAGACGATCGCCGGGTCGAGGAACCAGGAGTGCAGGTCCGCATCGCGCAGCAGTTCGGCGCGATCGTTCAGATGGGCCTTCATCTGGGCCCATACCTCGCGGGCGATCTCCTCGTGCGTGCACTCCATCGCGGGCTTGCCGTAGAGGATGCCCGGGGTGTGCCAGTCGGAGATGTCCACCGACAGGCAGTCGCGCACGGTGCCGTCGCCGTATTCGGGCAGCTTGCGCGCCCACAGGTGGTTCTGGCTGATCGAGGTCAGCGACCACGGCGAGTCGATGTAGGCGGTGTGGCCGGGGGAGATGTCGGGGCTGGAGCGCAGGTAGTACTGGATGCCGGTCATCCAGTCCACGGTCAGCCGGTGCATGCCCTCGAGTTCGGGGCGCACCGCGAGCACCTCCGGTGACCACAGTTCGCGCGCCTGTTCGGCGGCCAGCGCCACCACGACGTGATCAGCGTCGATGGTGCGGGCCACACCGGACTCGTCGATGATGCGCACCCCGGTGACCCGCCGATCGCGGACCTCGAGGCCGCGCACCTCGGCGCCGAGGGCGAAGCGCACGCCGAGCCCGCGCATGTGCTCGGTCCACGGATCGATCCAGGTGAGATTGGTGTGGCCGTTGAGCACCCGGTCCAGCGCGCCGTCGTTGCCGATGCCGAGCGGGTTGCCGAGGAACTGCTCGCCCATGGTGCCGATGGTGCGCACGCTGGCCATGTGGTCCTTGGCCGCGACCATGATGCTGGTCAGGGTGCGCGAGAGCAGAGCGCGGAATTCGTGCGAGCGCTCGTGGCCGCGCACGAAATCCAGCCAGGACATGTATTCCCACTGCCGCAGTCGCCGGGCGTCGCAACTGGTGTTGAACACCAGCAGCCGGTTGGCGAAGAACAGTCCTTCCTCGGGAGTGATCTTCATCGCGGTCGCCAGTGTGGCGCCCAGGGTTTCGGAGAAGCCCGGCTTGCTCGGATCGGGGGGAGCGCCGAAATCCAGGGCGACCCGGAAATCCTCGCCGTCGCGTCGGGCGAATCGCGCCTCCGGCACCGCGACCAGGTTGTTCCACACCCCGTCCGGGTTCGAGCCGAACGGGATCCGCCGCATGGTGTCGGGGATGTGCTGGTAGAAGCCGGGGAAGAAGCGGAAGCCGTGCTCACCGGGCAGCTCCGGCCGCCCGCCGGTGGCGCTGCCGGGGACCGGGATGCTGCGCGCCTTGCCGCCCAGCGCGCGGCGCTCGTAGACGGTGACCTCGAAACCGCGTTCGGCGAGCTCGTGCGCCGCTGTCAGCCCGGCGACGCCGCCACCGAGGACCGCGACCCGTTTACCGCCCGCCGCCGCGGAGTACCCGGCTCGCCAGCCCGCCCCCACCGTCATCGCGCCTACCGCCGCCGCCCCGCGAAGAACTGTTCTCCGGGATACGGCCCACCGCTGATCCGCCATTCGCAATTCGCTGCCCAGCCTCGTCAACCTGCACCGTCGCACACACTGTAGGGATCGGACCAGGGGCTATCCCACCCGCCCCCGTCGCGACCCGCGACCGCCGACACCGATCACGGGATCGCAGCCCCCGGGCGTCGCGCTGTCGGCGACACTACCGGGCACCGCGGTCACGCGCGCGATTTCGCCCATCCCCTCGGTACTTTCGTCACCGCGGGCCTCCGGTCGTGCGGGGCGCCGCATCCCCGGCGGGGACGCCGAGGCCGACACGGTGACGAAAGCTCCCGCGATCACCACGGCCGCGCCGACCAGCTGTGCCGCGGTGGGGGTCTCGTCGAGGACCAGCCAGGCTGCGGCGATGCCCACCACCGGGACCAGCAACGACAGCGGGGCGACGGTGCCCGCCGGATAGCGGCTCATCAGGTATGTCCACAGCCCGGAGCCGCCGACCGTGCCGAGGGTCACCAGGTAGGCGAGGCCGAGCAGGGCGGCGGGCCCGGTCGGGGCGGCGAGATCGGTCAGGGCGCGCAGGCCGGTCGCCGGGCCCTCGGTCATGGCCGACAAGACGAACAGCGGCACCGGGGGTATCACCGTCATCCACAGGGTCAGAGACAGCGGGTTGACCGGCGGCTCGGACCCGGGCGTGGCGGTCGTCGCCAGCCGTGAGCCGATATTGCCCAACGCCCAGCCGAATCCGCCCGCCAGGGTGAGCAGCATCGGCAGCAGCGCCGCCTCGCCCATCCGGTCCGCACCGATCACCGCGATGCCCGCCGAGGCGACCGCCAAGCCGATCAGCTGACGCGGGCGCAGCCGTTCGCGCAGCAGCAGCGCGCCGAGCACCACGGTGAACGGAGCGGAGGTCTGCAACACCAGCGAGGCCAGGCCGGTCGGCATCCCCGTCCGCATGGCGGTGAACAGGAAGGCGAACTGCAGGATGCCGAATCCGATGCCGTAGAGCAGCAGCCAGCGCAGCGGTACCCGTGGGCGGGGCACGAAGATCAGCACCGGGATCGCCAGCACGGCGAAGCGCAGCGCGGCGAAGAACAGGGCGGGGAAATGGTCGAGTCCCGCCCGGATGGCCAGGAAGTTCAGGCCCCAGAGGACGACGACGGCCGAGCCGAGCATGCGGTCGCGAGTGGTCACCCGGTGATCGTGGGCTGCGCGATTGATCAGAACAATCGAATAATTATTGATAGATAATGTAGCGGAGCTTTATTGATGAGGTGGGAGGGCCGGTGGCCGACGACGGTGTGGCGGGGCTTACCCCGGGCATGTCCCTGGAACGGCTCCGGGTGTTGCGAGCGTTCGCCGATCGGGGCACCGTGGCGGGTGCTGCGGCCGCGTTGTCCATGACATCCTCGGCGGTCTCGCAGCAATTGAAGGTGCTGGCCAGGGAGGCCGGCGTCGGCCTGCTCGAACCGGACGGCAGGCGGGTGCGGCTCACCGACGCCGGTCACGCCCTGGTGGTGCGTGCCGATGAAGTGCTCGCCGCGATGGACCGGGCCGTCGCCGAGATGGCGCGCTATCGGGAGTCCCCGCGCGGCCGGGTGCGTGTCGCGTTGTTCCCCTCCGGCGCGGCCCTGCTGCTGCCGCTGGTCCTGCCCGCGCTGGCCGGCGGCGAGGTCGATGTCGTCGCCCGAGACGAGGACGTGCCGCCGGGCGAGGTGCCGGGACTGCTCGCCGATTACGACATCGTGCTCACCCACCGCGACGAACGCTCCCGCCCGTTGACCGGGCCGCGGGTCGCGAGCCGGTTCCTCATGCGCGAACCCATCGACGTGGTGGTCGCGCCCGGCCACCGGCTCGCCGGTCAGCGTGCGGTCGCCCCGGCCGAGCTGGCCGACGAGAGCTGGCTGAGCGTCCGCGGCGGCTTCCCGGTCGACGATGTTCTGGAATCCATCGCCACCGTCACCGGGGTTCAGCCGCGAATCGCACAGCGCATCAACGACTTCCGGGCGATCGAGGCGCTGGTCGCGGTCGGGTACGGCGTCGCGTTGATGCCGCGGTTCGCGGTCACGCATCCGGCGCTGGTGGTGCTGCGGCTGTCCGGGGTCCGGGCGGCCCGCCACTACGACCTGGTCACGCGGCCACGCGCGCAGACACAGCCCGCCGTGGCGACCGTCCTCGCAGCCTTCGAGCGGGCGGCCCGCCGGATCACCGCCGAGTGAGCCCACCGGCGCTGTCCCCGGCCGGGCGGCGGCGCCGGATCGGGCCATCGACGCACGTCCGCGCTCGCGTTGTCGGCGGCGATCCGTCGGCGAGGCCGCGGTACCGCTCGGTCGCCGATGCTGCTCAGTGCTGCGGCGGCGGACCGGGGTACTGGTAGGGCTGCTGCTGATAGTGCTGCGCACCCGTGTAACCGAAGTCGTCGGCCACCATGGCGGCCAGCTCCAGCAGGGCGCGCCGGGTCGGCTTGCTCACCAGTTCCAGGTCGATCTCGGCGCCCTCGGCCAAGTGGTCGTCGAACGGGACGACCTGCACCGCGCGGGTGCGGTCCAGGAAGAGTTTGCGCAGCTGGTCCAGGTCGACGGTGGAAGCGCCGCGCCGGGAAGCGTTGACCACCACCACGGTTCGCTCGACGAGCTTGCCGTAGCCGTGGTGCTCGAGCCAGTCCAGGGTGGCCGAGGCGCTGCGTGCGCCGTCGATGGCCGGGGAGGTCACCAGCACCAGTGAGCTGGCCATGTCGAGTACACCCGCCATCGCCGAGTGCATCAGACCGGTACCGCAGTCGGTGAGGATGATGTTGTAGAACGACTGCAGGATGTTGATGGCCTTGCGGTAGTCGGCCTCGCTGAAGGCCTCCGATACCGCCGGATCTTGTTCGGAGGCGAGCACTTCCAGCCGGCTCGGCGCCTGCGACGTGTGCGCGCGCACGTCCGAGTACCGCGAGATGTGTTGGTCTTCGAGCAGATTGCGCACCGTGGAACGGGTCTGGCGTGGCACCCGGTGGGCCAGGGTGCCCAGGTCGGGATTGGCGTCGATGGCGATGACCCGGTCACCGCGCAGCGAGGCGAAGGTCGAGCCGAGGCCCACGGTGGTGGTGGTCTTGCCGACGCCGCCCTTGAGCGACAGGATCGCGATCCGATAGTCGCCGCGCACCGGCTGATTGACGCGCTCGACCAGATCGCGGTGCACGATGTCGGCCGCGGACTCACCGGGATTGATCATGCCGCCGGAGGCCTTGTGCATGGCGCGCCGCCAGCCGCTGCGCGGGGCGCGACGGGCGCGCTTGAGCAGGTTCAGGTCGTTGACCGAACTGCCGGGCGCGGGCATCTGGCCGTAACCCTGCGGTCCGGCGGGCTGCTGCCCGAACTGGCCGGGCTGCCCGAATTGTTGCGGCCGGCCCACGTTTTGGGGTCCGCCGGGCTGCTGTCCGAACTGGTCGGGCTGCCCGAACTGCTGCGGGGGCGGGCCGGGCTGCGGCTGACCGAGCGGCGGCGGTCCGGGCTGGGGCTGCGGCTGACCGGGCAGGCCGAACTGCTGGTTCTGATCGAATTGCTGCTGGGCGGGGTCGAATTGCTGCGGCTGCTGTGGCTGCTCGAACTGCGGGGGCTGCTCGAACTGCTGGGGAGCCTGTCCGAACTGTGGTTGCTGGAACTGCTGCGGCCCGTTCTGCCACGGTGGGGCGGGGGCGGTGTCCGGGGCGAAACCGGGTGGCGCGAAACCCTGCTGGGGCGGCATGGGTGCGGAAGGCGGCGGCGGGGGAGCCCAGCTGTAGATGGGATCGCCGTTACCGTCCGGGGCCGCGCCGTTCGGGGCGGCAGCGTGTGCATCGGGAACAGGGTAGGGCGCTCCCGGCGGCGGAGGCGCGAAGCCGCCGGACTCCGGGCCGGTCGCCTGCGCGAATTGCCCACTGCCGTAGGCGTCGAACTGTTCGGGGGCGGGCGCGTCGGGGCCGGGCGCGACCGCGTGACCACCGGTGTTCGCGGGAGCGCTCTGCTCGACGGGGTCGGCCGGACGCGACGCGGCCGAGAAGTCGCCGCGCTCCGCGGAATCCGAATCGGGGCCCGCCTGCTCGTGTTCGCCCTGCGCCGTCGGCGATGCGGAGGCCTCGGCCGTGTCCGCCGAATGGCCTTGGAGCCAGGGCGGAGAGGTCGGATTGTGGTCGTTGTCTGTCACAGGTTCCCCCATCTGCTCTTCGAAATCGAGCAGAGAGCTCGGCGCTTGCGTGCGAATCAACGCTAGCAGGTGGGAGCGGTTGCTCGCAGAGCATGCCCTGGTCGCCGGTCAGCCGTCCTGGCCTGCTGGTTTCCAGATTGCGGGCACACGAACAGCGGGCTGCGGGCAGGTAGCGCGGCGGAGCGCCGCACGCGGTGAGATCTCTTGTGCCGCTGCCCCATCGGCCCCGGAAAGGGGACGGAGACCGATTTCCGTGGAAACGGCGACGGCCGGGATCGGTGTGATCCCGGCCGTCGTGCGGAATGCCTCAGCTGGCCCGGTTGACCGCCGAGACCACCGCGCGCAGCGAGGCGGTGGTGATGGAGGTGGCGATACCGACGCCCCAGACCACCTTGTCGCCGATCGCGCACTCCACGTACGCGGCCGCCTGGGCGTCGTCACCAGCGGACATGGCGTGCTCGGAGTAGTCCAGCACCCGTACGTCGAAGCCGACGCCGGCGATCGCGTCGACGAACGCGGCCAGCGGGCCGTTGCCCTGACCGGTGACTTCCTGCTCGACGCCGTCGACCTTGACCACCGCGGTGATCGAGTCGACGCCGCCGTCGGTCTCCGAGGCGGTCACCTTCTGCCGGATGCGCTCCAGCGGACGGATCGGGGCCAGGTACTCCTCGTGGAAGACGTCCCACATCTCCTTCGGGGTGACCTCGCCGCCCTCGCCGTCGGTGATCCGCTGCACCGACTGGGAGAATTCGATCTGCAGCCTGCGCGGCAACACCAGACCGTGATCGGTCTTCATGATGTAGGCGACGCCGCCCTTGCCCGACTGCGAGTTCACCCGGATGACGGCCTCGTAGGTGCGTCCCACGTCCTTCGGGTCGATCGGCAGGTAGGGCACCTCCCAGACGATGTCGTCGACGTCGGCGTCGCGCGCGTCGGCGGTCGCCTTCATCGCGTCCAGGCCCTTGTTGATGGCGTCCTGGTGGCTGCCGGAGAACGCGGTGTAGACCAGGTCGCCGCCGTAGGGGTGGCGCTCGTGCACGGGCAGCTGGTTGCAGTACTCGACCGTGCGGCGGATTTCGTCGATGTCGGAGAAGTTGATCTGCGGGTCGATGCCGCGGGAGAACATGTTCATGCCCAGGGTCACCAGGCAGACGTTGCCGGTGCGCTCACCGTTGCCGAACAGGCAGCCCTCGATGCGGTCGGCGCCCGCCTGGTAGCCCAGCTCGGCGGCGGCCACCGCGGTGCCCCGGTCGTTGTGCGGGTGCAGCGACAGCACGATCGACTCGCGGCGGGCCAGGTTGCGGCTCATCCATTCGATCGAGTCGGCGTAGACGTTGGGGGTGGCCATCTCGACGGTCGCGGGCAGGTTGATGATCAGCGGCTTGTCCGGCGTCGGGGCGATGATCTCGGAGACCGCGTCGCAGACCTCCAGCGCGTAGTCCAGTTCGGTGCCGGTGTAGGACTCCGGGCTGTACTCGTAGCGCCAATTGGTGTCGGGGTAGCGCTTCTCGACCTCCAGGCACAGCGTCGCCGCGTCGGTGGCGATCTTCTTCACCTGTTCGCGATCGGCGCGGAAGACCACGCGGCGCTGCAGGATGGAGGTGGAGTTGTAGAAGTGCACGATCACATTGGGCGCGCCCGCGCAGGCCTCGAAGGTGCGCTCGATCAGTTCCTGGCGCGACTGGGTCAGCACCTGGATGGTCACGTCGTCGGGGATCGCGCCGTCCTCGATGATCTCGCGGACGAAGTCGAAATCGGTCTGACTGGCCGAGGGGAAGCCGACCTCGATCTCCTTGTAGCCCATCCGCACCAGCAGGTCGAACATGCGGCGCTTGCGGGCCGGGCTCATCGGGTCGATCAGGGCCTGGTTGCCGTCGCGCAGGTCCACCGCACACCAGCCCGGTGCGCGGTCGATGATCTTGTCCGGCCAGGTGCGTTCGAAGGGAGCCGGCCCTGCGCCGATTGCCGGGCTACCGCCGGGGACCTCTTCGGCGAAAGGCCGGTACCGGTAGGCCGGCATCGAGGAGTTCTTCTGCGCGTTCCATGCGGGTTGATCGGCAGGAGCCGGCTTCGAGGGCGCGGTGATGGTGCGCGAGCCGGATACGAAGGCGTCAGCGGGGGACATGCAATTCTCCAGGGTGTGGTGGAATCCCAATGGTGGGTCGACCGGCGCGGCGAAACCCCGCGACGGGAGCCGGTCCGATCAGAACCCGTCGCGGCGGCCGAGAAGAAGAGCCCGCTGCATGATGGTGCCAGTTTAGCGCCTCAGCGCGCGGGCGGGTGAGCCCGGGTGCCGATGGCCGTGGATGAACTCGCGGGCCGATAGCCTCCCTGATCATGACCTGGCTCGAACAACTGGCGATCCTGGCGGCCGGTGTGGCCGCCGGTGGCATCAACACCATCGTCGGGTCGGGCACCCTGATCACCTTCCCGGTGCTGCTGGCCTTCGGGCTGCCCCCGGTCACCGCGAATGTGTCCAACACCGTCGGTCTCGTGCCCGGTTCGGTCAGCGGCGTGATCGGGTACCGGCGCGAGCTCAGCGGTCAGCGCGACCGGTTGCTGCGGCTGGGCGCGGCCTCTCTGCTCGGCGGCATCACCGGCGCTGTGCTGTTGCTGTGGCTGCCCTCGGAGGCCTTCGACGCGATCGTGCCGGTGCTGATCATCATCGCGCTGGTCCTGGTGGTGGTGCAGCCGCGGCTGGCCGCCTGGGTGAAGCGGCGGCGCGAGGAGGGGACCGACGCGGCTCCCGAGCACGGCGGGTTGATCCTGTGGATCGCGGTCTACGGCACCGGCATCTACGGGGGTTACTTCGGCGCGGCCCAGGGCGTGTTGCTGCTCGGCCTGCTCGGCGTGCTGGTGCACGAGGACATCCAGCGGCTCAACGCCGTGAAGAACGTGCTGGCACTGCTGGTCAACGCGATCGCGGCAGCCGTCTTCATCATGGTCGCCGAGGTGAACTGGCAGGTGGTCGCGCTGATCGCGGCCGGAGCGATCGTCGGCGGGCAGCTGGGCGCGCGGGTCGGGCGGAAGATGCCCCCTAACGTGCTGCGCGCGGTCATCGTCGTGGTGGGCACCATCGCGGTCGTGCGACTGTTGATCACATGAGCTCGACACGACACGAACCGGATCTCCTCATCGAGGATGACGCCATCGGCGGCTGTCGCAGCGCAGGATGTGCACGTGCGTAGGTGGAAGATCGCGCTGGTGGCTCTGGCCGTGCTGGCCGGGCCCGCGCTGGCGGCCGGATGCGCGCAGTCCGCGCGCGAGCTCACGGTGCCCGCCACGCTGGCTGCGCACGCCGACGCGGCGCCGACGCCACAACTGGACTGGACCGACTGCGCGGACGAGCGGCTCGCGGGGTACCGCTGCGCGGTCGCGACCGTCCCGCTGGACTACAGCAGGCTCGACGGGCCGACGATCGAGATCGCGGTGGTAAAGCAGTCCGCGACCGAACCGGACCGTCGCGTCGGCACGCTCTTCGCGGCCGCGGGCGGGCCGGGTGATTCCGGCTTGGACTGGGCGCGGCGCGGACCCATGTTCGCCGGGGAGATCAGCCGCCGCTTCGACATCGTCACCTTCGACCAGCGCGGCGTCGGGGCCAGCACGCCGGTGCGCTGTTTCGCCGACGCCGCCGAGCAGGAGCGGTTCTGGGAGACCCTGGTGCTGCCGCCGCTCACCGAGGAGCAGCAGCGCGCGGCCGCCGAGGCGAGCCGGGCCTACGCCGAGGGATGCGCCCGGCACAGCGGGGAACTGCTGCCACATCTGACCACCGTCGACGCGGCCCGCGACCTGGACCTGCTGCGCCGGGCCGTCGGCGAGGACCAGCTCACCTTCACCGGTGGCTCCTACGCCTCCTACCTCGGTCAGGTCTACGGCGTGCTGTTCGGCGACCGGGTGCGCGCGCTGCACCTGAGCTCGCTGATCGATCCGCGGGCCTACAGCGTCGACACCAGGACGCAGGTCGCCTCCACGGCGGCGGGCACGCACGAGGTGTTCGAGGAGTTCCTGCGGTTGTGCGCGCAGGCAGGCCGCGACGGGTGCGCGTTCGTGGCGGGCGGCGAGCGCGGCGACCTGACCGGCAACCCGGCGCCGTCCGGCGCGCAGAATCCCGGCTCCGAACAGTCCGGCACCGTGCAGCCGAGTCCGGACCAGCCGGCTACCGGACAGCCTGGCGGCGACGTGCCGGGCGGCGACGTGCCGGGCGGCGCATCGCCCAGCACCGAGAAGGCCGGAGGTTCCGGGGGCGCCCGGGTGACCACCACCCTCGAGACGCCGGTGCCCGACGAAGAGATCGACCGGCTGCGCGAGCGCGATGCCGCGCTGTTCGATCGGCTGCGCGAGGGCCCGATCGTCGTCGGCGCGGGCGAGCGCGCGGTCGCGGTCGACTACGCGCAGGCGGTGCGGGCGCACGCGCTGCTGCTCTACGACGCCGAGCAGGGCTGGCCCGCGCTGGCCGGGCTCCTCGCCGAGCTGGAGCGAGGTCAGGCAGGTGACCCGGAGATCGCGCGGCAGGCCCTGGCCGTCGACGTCACCGATCCGGACTTCCTGGACTCCTTCCTCGCGATCACCTGTGCCGACACCGCGCTGCCCCGCGATCCGGATCGCTGGCCGGAACTGGCCGCCCAGACCCCGCAGAACTCCCCGCCGTTCGACGATTTCTGGCTCTACGCCCGCCAGCCGTGCGGCGCGTGGACCACCGCCGAAGACGATCCGCGCCGCGGCGTGACGCCATGGACGCTCATCTCGGAGAAGCCCGCGCTACTGGTCAGCAATGAGTTCGACCCGGTGACTCCGCTGGCCTTCGCCGAGCGGGCACAGCAGGAACTGGTCAACGCCAGACTGGTTGTCGTCGAAGAGGGCTACGGTCACCGGCCCGCCGGAGACTGCGTGCGCAATCTGCGCGAGCGCTACCTGATCGACCTGCGGCTGCCCGCGCCCGGGGCCACCTGCTCGACCCAACAGCTGCCTTTCAGCAACTGAGCCCCCGGTCACACCCCGGATTTCCCGGTTCCGCCGCGCCATGGGGCGCGTTATCCTGCCTCCGCCATGCGTGATTGATGGAGGTGGCCTGGTGCGCAGACGCGCCCTGTTCGAGGCGGCGGGTCTCGCGGCGTTGTTCGCCGGAGCGAGTTCGATTTCGGGGGTACCGCACGCCGCGGCGATACCCGGCTGGCACGACCTGTTCCGGGAGTGGGTGCCGGAGATCTTCGGCCGGCTGCCCGAGCCGCCGAGCCATTCCACCGCCCTGGTCATCGGCTCCGGGTTCGGCGCGGCGGTCACCGCGTTGCGCCTGGCCGAAGCCGGGGTCCAGACCTGCGTGCTCGAACGCGGCTCGCGCTGGCCCAACGATCCGTGGCGCGAGATCTTCACCGGCGACGACCTGCCCGACGGCCGCGGCTTCTGGCATCGCACCAGCTTCACCGGCGTCACCAAGGTGCCGATGACCTTCTCGTCCTTCGGCGGCGTGCTCGACTGCACCGAGTACCCGGGCATCGACGTATGGCGCGCGGCGGCGGTCGGCGGCGGCTCGGTGATCTTCAGCGGCGTGATGATCGCCCCGCAGCGCGCGATGTTCGACGAGGTGTTCCGCGGCGTCGTCGACTACGGCGAACTCGACCGCGTCTACTACCCACGGGTCCGGCAGATGCTGCGGCTCGACCCGATGCCCGCCGACATCTACCGATCCGCGCCGTTCGCGCATTCGCGTGCCTGGGATCAGCAGGTGCGCGCGGCAGGCTACGAGCCCCAGCCCAACGACTCGATCTTCGACTGGAACATCGTGCGCGCCGAACTGTCCGGAGGGGTGCGCCCCTCCGCGACGGTGGCCCGCAGCAACCTCGGAAACTCCAACGGGGCGAAGTTCGACCTGAACCAGAACTACCTGAAGTACGCCGAGGCCACCGGCAAGGCCGCGGTCTATCCGGGGCAGCGGGTCGACGCGATCGCCCGCGAATCCGGCGGCCGGTACGCGGTCACCGTCACCACCCTCGACCCCACCGGCGCCGAACTCGGTACCCGCACGCTGACCTGCGACAAGCTCTTCCTCGGCGCGGGGTCGATCGGCACCTCCGAACTCCTGGTCCGGGCGCGGGCCACCGGGGCGCTGCCCGATCTCGGCGAACATATCGGCGAGGGCTGGGGCACCAACGGCGATGTGGTGCTGGCCAGGGGCGCGAGCAGCCTGGACGGGTTCGGCCAGGGCGTGCCCAGCGCGAGCCGGATCTTCGACGACTCGGACGTGCCGCTGACCCTGGAGAACTGGTACATCCCCGGCATCCCGGTGGAGACCGGCGCGCTGGCCTCCCTCGGCATGGTGCTCGATTCGGCGCGCACCCGGTTCCGCTACGACTCGGCCACCGGCGAGGTCGGCCTGAGCTGGAACCCCGCCGACCGGGAACGGGTGACCGAGGCCGCGCGGGCCGTGGACGAGCGGATCGCCGCGCAGTCCGGCTCGCTGCTGGGTTTCCGCTCGCTGGGCTACGACGCCAACGGCCTGTTCACCGCGCATCCACTCGGCGGCGCGGTGCTGGGCAAGGCGACCGACGAGTACGGGCGGGTGCACGGCCACCCCGGTCTGTATGTGGTGGACGGGGCGATGATCCCCGGCAGCACCGGCACCGTGAATCCCTCGCTGACCATCGCCGCCCTCGCCGAACGCAATATCGAGCGAATCCTGCGCGACGGCCGCTGAACGGGCGAATGTGCTTCCGGCGGGCGCGGGTTCGCCCGTTGCGAGCAGGTGGTCCGGTTACCCTCGTTCGGGACCGGCGTCGAAGGGAACATCCGTGGTAGCGAGCACCAATTCGGGATACGGGGCCGCGCCGGAGCTGGAGCCGCCGGAGTCCGGGGAGTACCCGCGTAAGCCGCCCGCGCTGGCGACCGACTTCGCGATGCTCGGACTGGCGCTGGTCTCGGTGGCGCTGGTGGTGTGGATCAGCTTCTTCGACGTCCCCGAGGACACCTACCGCGCCGTCGTGATGGTGGACTACGCGATCTGCGCGATCTTCGCGGTGGAGTTCCTGTGGCGCTGGCACCGGGCGGGCTGGCCGTGGACCTTCCCGCTGATCTACTGGTACGAAGTGCTCGGCATGATCCCGGTGACCAGCCCGGTCTTCCGCAGTCTGCGGTTGCTGCGCATCGTGGTGATCCTGGTGCGCCTGGCCAGGGTCGCCGACCGGGCCTTCGGCGACCGGGTGACCGCGGTGGTGGTCGGGCGTTTCGTGCGCACCATCGTGGAGGTCATCAAGCGCCCGATGACCATCGCCGTGCTCGACGAGGTGGCCCGCGTTCTACGCACCGGGCACTACACCCGCAATATCGCGGCCGCGCTGGAGGAGAACCGCGCGGAGATGGACGAGATGATCCTCGAGTTCATCAAGAAGGATCCGCACGCGGGCAAGGTCCGCTACATCCCGTTCCACGACGACATCATCCGCCTGATCGCCGACACCACGTTCCGCATCGTCTTCCAGGTGCTGGCCGACCCGCGCACCGACGAGCTGGTCTCGGACATGATCAGGGAGAACGTCGACCAGATCCGCGGCGCGGTGCGCGACGGAGTGCAGGTCGTGCCCGCGGCGTACGGCCCCACGGCGCATCACGAGTCGGTGGCTCACAACCTCGGAAACTGCGATCCGGACGAATGCTCCGACGACCGGATACCGCCGGTCCGATAATTATGCGATTTCGCTATATCGAGTGGTATTGCTCGGATCCCGGGAAGCTCTCGGCGAATTCCGCGAAATTCTGCGCCGCCGTCTCGTGCCAGCGCTGCACGGTGCGCTTCATCAGCAGGCCGGGCAACGGCATTCGGGACTGCAATTCCATGTGGTACCAGACCTGGGTGCCCTCGCGATTCGCGGCCACCTCGAACCAGCCGCCGCCGCCGATCCCGCGCGAGCTGTCGACCACCTGCCAGGAGGCGCGGTTGCCGGTCCACTCGTATTCGAGGACCTGCAGATCGGAGCTGCCGAGCACATCGGCTGTGACGTAGACCCGGTGCGGCCTGCCGTCCTCGTGTCGAGTCGCGACCCGGGCGTCGACATACATCGACCATTCCGGGAGCATTTCTATCGCCGCCACCATGTCCAGTACTTGCTCGGGTCCGGCGTCGACCGTGAAGCGGATATCGGTTTTCGTGCGCATAACGGGTACCTCCGCCCCCCGGTGGATCGATCTGGGCCGATTCTGCACAGCGCCGTTCCGATCCGTCAACCACGGGTTTTGTGCCGATTCGAGGCTACTGGCAAGTAGTGCGATGAACCCGATTTCGCGAAAAGCTGCCGTCGGGTAGCCGTAACTGCCGATAGAAGCGCCGGACGGCTTCGTGGGTGATCAATTTCGCTACGGCGGCGGGTCCCGCATTCCGGTGATGTTTATCACAGTTTGATCACAGGATGATCAATCCGAAGTGATTGCGCCCATCGATTCGCGAATCGGCCCGCGCGGTAGGGGTGCGCATGGACGACTCTTGACGCCACTTCGATTGTAGTACTATGGTGAGACCACTTCAATTGTAGTGCAACTGAACGGTGGTCGGTATGCGAAAGCTCATCTACTTCGTCGGTATGTCGCTGGACGGCTACATCGCGGGCCCCGCCGACGAGGTCGACTTCCTTCCGGTCGCCGACGATTTCCGGGAGTGGCTGTGCCAGGACTACCCGGACACGCTGCCCACTCATGTCCGGCCGCACTTCGGCCTCGCGGCGGACGCCGCGAACCGGCACTTCGACACCGTGGTGATGGGTCGCAACACCTACCTGCCCGCGCTCTCGCTCGGCATCGTCAACCCGTACGCGCACCTGCGGCAGTATGTCGTGTCCAGCAGCCTCGAGCCGGTGGGCGATCCCGCGGTCGAGATCGTCTCCGGTGACCCGGTCGGCCTGGTGCGCCGGCTCGCCGCCGAACCCGGTCCCGAGGGGCTCGATATCTGGCTCGCCGGCGGTGGCAAGCTGGCCGCGCAACTGCTCGGCGAAATCGACGAGCTCGTCGTCAAGAGCTATCCGGTGGTGGCGGGCGGCGGCATCCCGGCCTTCGCCGACGGCTTCGATCCGACCGCCTTCACGCCCACCGCGCGCAGGCAGTTCGCCGACGGCACGCAGGTCAGCTGGTTCACCCGCGGCTGAGGCCGGATCGGCCGGGGGTCCGGGCCGGATCGGCCGGGCGCGCTCAGGAGGGGTCGGCGAGAAAGGACAGTCGCACCTGGCGGTCGGGATTGTCGACATTGAGGTCGACCAGGGCGATCGACTGCCAGGTGCCCAGTGTCAGGCGGCCGTCGAGCACCGGCACCGTCGCGTACGGCGCGATCATCGCGGGCATGACGTGTGAGCGGCCGTGCCCGCGCGAGCCGTGCGCATGGCGCCAGCGGTCGTCGGCGGGCAACAGGTCGCGCAGGGCCGCCAGCAGGTCGTCGTCGCTGCGCGCGCCGAGCTCCATCACCGCGATGCCCGCGGTGGCGTGTGGGACGAACACGTGCAGCAAGCCGTCGCCACCGATGTCGGCGGCGAACTTCGCGCACTCGGGGGTCAGATCGCGCACGACTTCGGACCGGCCGGTGTGCACGTCGATCACGATGCTCTTCATGGGCACCATGCTCGTCGCGCGCGCCGGGTCCATCAAGCGGCCGATCGGTGCGCCGACCGGCGCCGACGGGTATTGACATCACCTGATGCAACATGAATCATACGATTCATATGATGGTCCGTCCCGGGCCCGCCGCGGCCCGCGACGCTCGCCGTGCGGCGCCAGGGCGCAGCCGGAGAGGCGAAGCAATGACGCTCACCCCCGAACCCCGCCACCACCCGGAGGGTGGCCGGCCCAGTCGGCGGTCCGTGGTCGCGACGCGCCTGGTGCGCGGCTTGGTGCGCCCGGCGCTGCGCCATGTGCCCATCACCCCGCCGGTGCTGCGGGTCGCCCCGCTGATCGACCTCGCCGCCCGGCTGCTGCCGGTGCAGACCGGGATCGACGTCGAGACCGTCCGCGACGGGCAGGTCCACTGCGAGATCGTCCGGGCCGACGGCGTGGGGGAGGGCTACGCTCGCGGCTCGGTTCTCTACTTCCACGGCGGTGGCTTCGTCGCGGGTGGGTTCCACACCCACCGCCGCCTGGCCGCCGCGCTGTCGGAGCGGACCGGTCTGCCGGTCGTCCAGGCGCGCTACCGCTACCTGCCCGACGCGACGGTGCCGGAGTCGGTGAGTGACTGCCTGGCCGCCTATCGCTGGCTGCTCGGCCAGGGCATCGCCCCGGAGTCGGTGGTGTTCGCGGGCGACTCGGCGGGCGGTTTCCTCTCACTGAGCACCGCGCTCGGGTCCGCCACCGCCGACCTGCCGTCACCGGGCGCGGTGGTCGCGGTCAGCCCTTGGCTCGATCTGGACATGGCGGACAAGCTTGCCCACCGCAATGCCGCCACCGAGCCGTTCCTGCCTGCCGCCGCCTTCGCCCGGATCGCCGAACTCGGCGGCCACCTCGACGGGCACCTCGACCCCGCGCTGTCGCCGGTCAACGGTGACCTCGCCACTCTGCCGCCGACCTTGCTGCTGGCCTGCGACGACGAGTTCCTGCGGCTGGACTCCGAGGTCATGGCGTCCCGGCTGGCCGCCGCGGGCGTGCCGCACGAACTGCACATCTGGCGCGGGCAGATCCACGCGTTCCCGGTGGTGTTCCCCTTCCTGCCCGAGAGCAGGGAGGTCACCGAGGTGATCGCCCGATTCGTCCGCGAGCACGTGCGCGCCGCGGTCGCGACGCCGGCGGCCTGAGCGCCCGACCGCATCCGGCATCGACCCACCAGGGGGACCCATGTCAGACCACTACCGAAACCACGTCGCCGTCGTCACCGGCGCGGCCTCCGGAATGGGCCGTGAACTCGCCGTCGAGCTGGCCAGGCGCGGCGCGCGTCTGGCGCTGTGCGATGTCGACGCCGCCGGGCTCGCCGAGACCGCCGCGCGCTGCCGGGTGCAGCGCGCCGAGGTGCTGACCGAAATCGTCGACGTCTCGCAGTACGAGCAGGTGCAGCGCTTCGCCGACGCCGTGATCGAGCGCTACGGCGTGGTGAACGACCTGTTCGACAACGCGGGCGTCGGTTTCGTCGGCACCGTCGAACGGAGCGAGCTGAAAGACATCGTCCGGGTCGTCGATATCGACTTCTGGGGTGTGGTGCACGGCGTCAAGGCGTTCCTGCCGCATCTGATCGCCTCCGGGGCGGGGCGGATCGCCAACACCTCCAGCGTGTTCGGGCTGTTCTCCGCGCCCAGCCAGAGCGCCTACAACGCCGCGAAGTTCGCGGTACGCGGCTTCACCGAATCGCTGCGCCAGGAAATGCTGATCGCCGGGCATCCGGTCAGCGTGAGCGTCGTGTATCCCGGCGGCATCCGCACCGCCATCGCCGCCAACGCCACCGGGGTGGACAGCGCCGAGCTCGCCGACCTGGCCGCGCTGTTCGAGCGCAATGCGATGACCAGTCCCGAACGCGCGGCGCGGGTGATCCTCGACGGCACCGCCGCGGGCAAACCCAAGATCCTCGTCGGACCCGACGCCAAGGTCGGCGATCTCATTGTGCGTGTCCTGGGCGCCTCCTATATGCGCCTGCTCGCCAAGGCGAGCGCTCGGTTGTTCAGCGCGGGCCCCCGATAGCGCTCGACCGGCGACCACAGCCCCACCGACCCCACAACGAGGGAGCGTCATGTTCACCGAGGAGAAGTTCCAGCAGGCGCTGCGCACGCCGCGTCTGTCCCGTCCGGTCCCGGAATTCCTCAACGCCAACCGGGGCGTGCCGGTCCGTGCCATCCCCGAGCACGAACTACAGGCCACCACCAAGGCCTGGTTCGACGACTTCGAGCGCAAGATCGAGTTCTACCGCAAGCTCGACGTGGATCTGTCCTGGCTGATGGAATGGGCCAAGAAGTACTGGTGGAGCTGGATCGACCGGGACATGAGCTACAACCACGAGCTCTACGCCGCCGACATGCGTTACACCGACGTCACCACCTTCGGGCGCACGATCGTCGGCATCGAGGACTTCGTCACCTACAACATGGCCTTCTTCGACGCCATCCCGGACTGGCGCTACGACCCGCTGCCCGGCCAGATCTACATCGACGTCACCCCGGAGGGCCGGGTCCGCACGGTTATCCGCTACATCGGCAGCGGGCACTGGAGCGGCCCCCTGCGGCTGTACCCCTACGACGAGACCGCGCCGGTCCTCCACGGCACCGGCCGGTTCATCCAGTGCAGCGCCGTCGACCGCTACCACTTCGACGCGAACGGCCTGATGGAAGAGGGGGAGACTCTCTACGACTTCCTCGACGCCACTCAGCGCGCCGGAGTGCTCCCGCGCGACGACAGCTGGCAGTTCAAAGCGCTGTTCGCCGCCTCCAAACTGCCCGCCCTCGCCGAGGACGTGCGCGCGCGGCTACCCCTGCCCGGGTGGGGCAAACACTGATCGCCCCAGCGTGGCGAGGGTCACGCTGGAGGAGGTAGCCACCGGTACGGGCGGTTCCGGCCGGTAGTCTGGTCTGCTGTCAGCAGCCGCAAGCGATCTGGGAGGACCTGCCGTGGCTCTCGTTGTTCAGAAGTACGGAGGATCGTCGGTGGCCACCGCCGAACGCATCCGGCGCGTCGCTGAACGGATCGTCGAGACCAAGAAGCAGGGGCACGATGTGGTCGTCGTCTGCTCCGCGATGGGCGACACCACCGACGAACTCCTCGACCTGGCCGAGCAGGTGGCCCCCGCGCCGCCCGCCCGCGAGATGGACATGCTGCTCACCTCCGGTGAGCGCATCTCCAACGCGTTGGTCGCCATGGCGATCCACAGCCTCGGCGCGCAGGCCCGCTCCTTCACCGGCTCCCAAGCCGGCGTCATCACCACCGGGGCGCACGGCAACGCCAAGATCATCGA
This sequence comes from Nocardia shimofusensis NBRC 100134, assembly GCF_001613125.1. Lineage (GTDB taxonomy): Bacteria > Actinomycetota > Actinomycetes > Mycobacteriales > Mycobacteriaceae > Nocardia > Nocardia shimofusensis. The sequence goes on along the minus strand of NZ_BDBT01000034.1, from coordinate 29,562 downwards.
CGTCACCCCGGGCAGGCTGCGCGAGGCGCTCGACGAGGGCACCATCGTGCTGGTCGCCGGTTTCCAGGGTGTCAGCCAGGACAGCAAGGACGTGACCACGCTCGGCCGCGGTGGCTCCGACACCACCGCCGTCGCGCTGGCCGCCGCGCTCGAGGCCGACGTCTGCGAGATCTACACCGACGTCGACGGCGTGTTCACCGCCGATCCGCGCATCGTCCCCGACGCGCAGCGCCTCGAACAGGTCTCCTACGAGGAGATGCTCGAGATGGCGGCCTGTGGTTCCAAAGTTCTGATGTTGCGCTGCGTGGAATACGCGCGCCGCTACAACGTGCCCGTGCATGTCCGCTCGTCCTACACCGACAAGCCGGGCACCTATGTCTATGGATCGATGGAGGACATCCCCTTGGAGAAAGCAATCCTCACCGGTGTCGCGCACGATCGCAGCGAAGCCAAGGTGACCGTCGTCGGCCTGCCGGACGAGCCGGGCTATGCCGCCAAGGTGTTCCGCGCCGTCGCCGACGCCGAGGTCAACATCGACATGGTGCTGCAGAACATCTCCAAGGTGGAGACCGGCAAGACCGACATCACCTTCACCCTGCCCAAGACCGACGGCGCCCGCGCGGTGGAGCTGCTCACCAAGCGGCAGAGCGAGATCGGCTTCTCCCAGGTCCTCTACGACGACCTGATCGGCAAGGTCTCCCTGGTGGGCGCGGGCATGAAGAGCCATCCCGGCGTCACGGCCACGTTCTGTGAGGCGCTGGCCGAGGCCGGTATCAACATCGATCTCATCTCCACCTCCGAGATCCGTATCTCGGTCCTGGTCAAGGACACCGAGCTCGACGACGCCGTGAAGGTGCTGCACCGCGCCTTCGATCTCGGCGGTGACGAGGTGGCCGTGGTGCACGCGGGAACGGGGCGATAATCATGGTTCGTGTAGGAGTGGTCGGCGCGACCGGTCAGGTCGGCGCCGTCATGCGCAAGCTGCTCGAAGAGCGCGACTTCCCGGCCGACGAACTGCGGTTCTTCGCCTCGGCGCGCTCGGCGGGCAAGACCCTGCCCTGGCGCGGCGGCGAGATCGTGGTGGAGGACACCGAGACCGCCGATCCGACCGGCCTGGACATCGCGCTGTTCTCCGCGGGCGCGACCATGTCCCGGGTGCAGGCCCCGCGCTTCGCGGCCGCGGGCGTCACGGTCATCGACAATTCCTCGGCCTGGCGCAAGGATCCCGAGGTGCCGCTGGTGGTCTCCGAGGTGAACCCGGAGGCGACCCGCAACCTGGTCAAGGGCATCATCGCCAACCCGAACTGCACCACCATGGCGGCCATGCCGGTGCTCAAGCCGCTGCACGACGCGGCGGGTTTGCAGCGCCTGATCATCTCCAGCTACCAGGCGGTCTCCGGTAGCGGCCTGGCCGGTGTGGAAGAGCTGGCCTCCCAGGTGCGCGCCGTGGCGGACCAGGCCGAGAAGCTGGTGCACGACGGCAGCGCCGTGCAGTTCCCCGCGCCGAACAAGTACGTCGCGCCGATCGCCTTCGACGTCATTCCGCTGGCGGGCTCACTCGTCGACGACGGCAGCGGCGAGACCGACGAGGACCAGAAGCTGCGCAACGAGAGCCGCAAGATCCTCGGCCTGCCCGATCTGGCCGTGAGCGGCACCTGCGTGCGCGTCCCGGTCTTCACCGGCCACTCGCTGTCGATCAACGCCGAGTTCGCCGATCCGCTGTCGGTCGAGCGCGCCAAGGAACTGCTGTCCAAGGCTCCCGGCGTGAAGCTGGTCGACGTGCCGACTCCGCTGCAGGCGGCGGGCATCGACGAGTCGCTGGTCGGGCGCATCCGCCAGGATCCGGGCGTCCCCGACGGCCGCGGCCTCGCGCTGTTCGTCTCCGGCGACAACCTGCGAAAGGGCGCCGCGCTGAACACCATCCAGATCGCCGAAGTGCTGCTCAGCCAGCGCTGAGGTCACCGGAACCGGATACCGACGGGTGCGCCCGGCGCGAGAAAAGGGGTTCTCTCGCGCCGGGCGCTCCTGTTAGCCTGCGCCGGTGGCGAATCCTCATGCTCAGGTCTTCCTCGGTGATCGGCTCGTAGCGGCCGAAGACGCACACCTCGGGGTGGCTTCCTCGGCGGTGCTCTACGGCCTCAGCGTGTACACGGTGTTCCCCGTGCACGTGGACGGCTCGGCCCGTACCGCGTTCCGGCTCGACGATCACTTCCGGCGGCTCGAGGAGTCCTGCAAGATCATCGGCATCGACCGGTTCGCCGCGGAGTGGGATTACCCGCGGTTCGTCGCGACGGTGCGCGAATTGATCGCCGCCAACGCGCCCGCCACCGAGGTGTTCGTGCGTGCGACGGTCCACGTCTCGGCCTCGATTCCCGGCACGCGGGTGCGCGGTTGCGAGATCACCGTGAGCATGTTCGTCTACGACGCGGTGCCGATCGTCCCGCAGGACGGCATGCGCCTGAAATCCTCGCCGTGGCGTCGCATTCCGGACAACGCGATTCCCTCGCGCGCGAAAGTCAACGGCGCCTATGTGAATTCGGTGCTGGCGAAACAGGACGCGATCGACAGCGGTTACGACGACTGTATTTTCCTCGACGGCAACGGGCACGTCTGCGAACTCAGCGCCGCCAATATCTTCCTGGTCCGCGGTGGCACTCTCATCACCCCGGACGTTTCCTGCGACATTCTCGACGGCATCAATCGCCGTACCATTCTCACCCTCGCCGCCGAGGACGGGATCCCGGTCGTGGAACGCACCGTCGACCTGACCGAGTTGTACATCGCCGACGAGGTTTTCGTCACCGGAACCTCTGCCGGGGTGGCCCCGGTGATCGAGGTGGACGGCCGGATCGTCGCCGACGGGAAACCCGGTCCCCTCGCCGGAGCGTTGCGCAAGGCGCACGCCGCCGCGTTGCGCACCGACGACGTGCACGGCTGGATCACCGCGCTCTGACCCGCCCCCACGCCGACCGGCCGTCCGCGCCTGCTCGGTCGAGCTCTGACCGACGTACGCAGACGGCTCGGGCCGGAGCCAGGGGAACCGGGGTCGGTGCTACCCCACCGGTGAATCGACCCGGCCGGGACGGCCGGGATAGGATCAGCGGATGCCGGGCGTGCGCGGATCGGTGCCGAGACAGGCCAGCAGGAAGCACCCCGGCGGGGCGTCGGCGAACGGCGCGGCCAGCCGATAGTGCAGGCAGGAGAAGACATTACAGCCCGGATAGGCGGCCGGGCCGAGACCGAAGACGGCGATCAGCAGATCGGTGTCGACATACCGGCCCGGATCCGTGCGTAGCGGCGGCTCCTGGTACGGGGCGGGGTCGCCGAGCGGCCGCCCGGGCATGGCAGCGGCCAGCATGCGGAAGAATTCGTGCGACAATTCGCCGAAGTTCTGCAACACGCCCTGCGCACCGTACCGGCTGACATTGCCGAACACGCCCGTCCACATCACCACCAGATCGAGGCTCGGTACCACGAAGATGTTCTGCAGGCCGAGGCCCGAGGTCGAATAAGTGTCCGACGGCAGGAAATTCGGGATCTCCGCACAGCCGTTGCCGGTCCAGAAGAGGTAGCCGTAACAGGGGTTGGCGCGGGAAGGGGAACGTGCCTCGCGCAGGTAGTCGGCCGAGACGATCTGCCGGTCGCCCCACCGCCCGTCCGCGGCGATCAGCAGGCCGAGTTCGGCGAAGTCGTCCGGTGGGATCATCAGATGCGCGTACCCGTAGGTATTGCCCGAGCGGTCTTTGGCCCAGTAGTAGTCGCCGCGTTCGATGCCGAGCGGATCGAACAACTCGCGTTGTGCGAACTGCTGCAACGGTTCCCCCAGCGCGAGTTCGATGACATAGGCGAGCAGGTCGACATTGCGCTGGCTGTAGCTGAACACCGTGCCGGGCGCGTTGACCAGCGGCACGCCGAGCGCCTGCACCGCGCTGTTCGGGTCGATGGGGACAGCGCCGGTGATGCCCTCGGTCACCACGGCGGCCTTCATGCCCGAGGTTTCGGTGAGCAGATTGTGCACGGTGATCGCCCGATGTGCGGCGTCGCCCAGTCCGGCGGGCAGGTAGCGGTCGATGGGGGCGTGCAGGTCGAGGGCGCCGCGGTCGATGGCCATGCCCGCCAGCAACGAGACGACGCTCTTGGTGGAACTCCAGACATTCCACGGGACGCGGCCGGTCTCGGTGTTGTTCGGTCCCTCGCCGATCAGGCAGTTGTTCCGGAAGATCTGTACATTGAACCGATTTCGCCCGGCGGCGAAACGCAATGCCGCGTCCAGTCCTTCGGCGTCGAACCCGGCGGCCTCGGGGGTCGCCCGTTGTGGCTCCCGGCCGGAATCGACGGCACAGTGGGCGAGCGGTTGCGCCTGTGCGGCACCGGAAACCGCTCCGGACATCACCGCCGTCCCCACCACCAAAGCCATCGTCGCCACCGCGGCGGGCCATCTTCGCCCCATGGGCCATGAGGCTACCGGCCCGCGGGCCCGGCGCGCGCCGTCTCGGCGGCGTCATGCCCCGGCGGCCGAGACGGCGTGCCGCTCCCGGCCCCGGCACCGCCGCGGGTGTCCGCCGCACCTCAGCTCGCGCGGGCCGAACGCCGGCGGGGGCCGCGCAGCGCGTACCACCCCGCACCCAGGGCGAGCACCGCGAGACCGGCCAGCACCGAGTGCAGCGGCAAGGCGAACGCCACCACCACGCACCCACTCGCGCCGGCGAACGGAATCCAGCGCGGTGGACGGCCCTCCTCCGGACGCAGCGTGCTCGCCGAGAGATTCGCGACCAGGTAATAGGCCAGCACCGTGAACGAGGAGAACCCGATGGCCGCGCGCAGATCGAACAGCAGCACGGCCACCGAAACCACCGCGCCGACCACGATCTCCGCGCGATGCGGCACCCCGAATCGCGGGTGCACCGCCGAGAGCGCCGCGGGCAGATGCGCGTCGCGCGCCATCGCCAGAGTCGTCCGGGAGACGCCGAGCAGCAGCGCGAGCAACGAGCCGCCCGCCGCCAGTACGGCCGCGATCCTCACCAGCGGCGCCAGCCACGGCGCACCCGCCGCGGTGACCACCTGCGCCAGCGGGTCGGCGGCCGCGGCGAGCCCGGCCGAACCGAGCGTCAGCAATGCCGCGCTCGCCACCAGGGCGTACACCACCAGCGCCAGGCCGAGGGCGATCAGGATCGCGCGCGGAATCGTGCGCTCCGGCGCCCGGACCTCCTCACCGAGCGTGGCGATCCGCGCGTAACCGGCGAAGGCGAAGAACAACAGTCCGGCCGCCTCGAGCACGCCGCCCGGCCCGATCCGCTCCGGCAGCCGGGCCGCGCTCGCGTGCTCACCGGCGAAACCCGCCGCCACGACAGCCAGCAGCACGGCCAGTGTCGTGCCCACCAGAATCCGGGTGGCGAACGCGGATCTCTGCACCCCGGTGTAGTTCAGCGCGGTGATCGCCACGACCGTGGCGACCGCGACGTATCTCGCGTACTCCGGCCAGGCGTAGTACCCGACGGTCAAGGCCATCGCCGCGCAGGAGGCCGTTTTGCCGACCACGAACCCCCAGCCCGCCAGGTATCCCCAGAACGGTCCGAGCCGTTCCCGGCCGTAGACATACGCGCCGCCGGAGACGGGATAGCGGGCGGCCAGCCGGGCGGTGGAGGTCGCGTTGCAGTAGGCCAGCAGCGCCGCCACCGCCAGGGCGAGCAGCAGCCACCGGCCCGCCGCGCCCGCCGCCGGGGCGAGCGCGGCGAAGATGCCCGCGCCGACCATCGAGCCGAGACCGATGGTCACCGAGTCGGTGAGGCCGAGTCTGCGGTGCAGCGCCTCGCCTGAACCGGATGCCGAAGTCATAGGTGCATCCTGGCCTGCGATGCGGGCCGGGGCGTGCCGAACAAGCGAACAGCGGTGGTCGGAACGGAAGAAGCGCCGCCAGGTCCGGGGGGTAGACCTGGCGGCGCTTCGGGTGTCGGCGCCCCACAAGCGCCTCTCGGCGAGTGGTCGCACGCAGCGACGAAAAGGGGTGAGGCCCGGGGCTGTCCGGACGCCGACAGCCTCTACAACCAGCGGGTCCGCGGCGACATTCCGGCGCGGGGTCGTGTCCTATCTCACCCGGCGATATCGGCCACCTTTACTTGATCGACTCCAATTGTTTGCCGAACTATGGAGTCATGCACACCGACACCGTCGAACCCCGCGAGTGGCTGCGCGCCGCCGGCCTGCGCGTGACCGCTCCGCGTATCGCGGTGCTCGAAGCCGTCGTCGCGCGCCCCCATTCCGATGCCGACACCATCGCCGCCGACGTGCGCGCGGCCATCGGATCGGTGTCCACCCAAGGCATCTACGACGTGCTGCACGCCTGTGTCGGCGCCGGCCTGCTGCGCCGGATCGAGCCCGCGGGCTCGCCGGCGCTGTTCGAGGCCCGCATCGGTGACAACCACCACCACCTGGTCTGCCGCCGCTGCAACGCGGTCACGGACGTGGATTGCGCGATCGGCCCCGCCCCCTGCCTCGACCCGGCGGACACCCACGGCTATGCCGTCGACGAAGCCGAAGTCGTGTTCTGGGGTCTGTGCCCGCGGTGCCGAGCCGCGCAGAACTGACGATCATCTTTCGATACACGGCCGACGAAACACTACGGGCGAGTGCGCATCCGCACTCGCCCGTTTTTCCTTTCTAGAGCAGGCCCCACCAGTACAGAAGGCTGGCCAGCAGCCATACCACCACGGTTTGCATTGTCACTCCCATCGTCATCGCGCACTCAGATCATCGCCCGCGTAGCCACCTCTTGTTAGCAGAACGCCGACTGCCTGCCCATATCGGCCGTACAAGGTCTTCTTAAGTGCCTGTCAAGAAGCAGGTCGCATTGTCATACCCAACACCGGGTCCCCCGGAACCGGTGCCGAGGTCACAAGACCTCCACACACCACCACCGGGGTGGGAACCGAGGCACGACCTGTCTTTTCGAGGGGTGGCAGGTCGTGGCCTCGGCGGTGCAACCGGCCGGGTCGGTCCACGAGGGGTGACCGACCCGGCCGGTCCATTTCACCGGTGATGGCGCTTCCCGGAGCTCGCGGCGATCCGCCGCTGCCGACGGTAACCACGCCGCCGCGCCGAACCCACCGCCACCGGGCGGGCCGGTTCACGAGGGGTAGCCGGCCCGCCCACGAGGATTCGGGGCTGTCCGCGCAACCGTGACCATCCGCGCCGCGAAATGTGGTTGATCCGGAATTTTTCGGCAATTACCCGACTGTGTGTCGCATGCCCCTCGAATCGAGGCGTTCGGAGCACTCGCGGTCCACCGACGGAATCTGTGCATCAACCGCAACGAGGAAATGAGGACACTGATGACGACGCCCCAGCCGACCAAGTCCACAGCCGCCGGCGGCGACTCCGAAAAGTCGCTCCTGGTCAGCTCGCAGGGCACGACCACCGTCGCCGATACGGTCGTGTCCAAGATCGCAGGCATCGCGACGCGCGAGGTCAGTGGTGTCTATGCCCTCGGCGGCGGGGCGCAGCGCATGGTGGGTGCCCTGCGCGAACGCATCCCCGGCGCCAGCGTGAACCAGTCGCAGGGCGTCTCGGTGGAAGTGGGGGAGAAGCAGACCGCGATCGATGTCGACATCGTCGCCGAGTACGGGGTGTCGATCACCGATCTCGCCTCGGGGATCCGTCGCAATGTGATCGCGGCGATCGAACGGATGACCGGGCTCCAGGTCACCGAGGTCAACATCGTCGTTCACGACGTGCACCTGCCGCAGGACGAGTCCGAGCCCGCGCCCCCTCGGGTGCAGTGACATGTCTGCCCCTGCGCATCCGGTGGCCGACCGGGACGGCGCGGACGGGCGTGCGGATCGCATCGCCGCGGCCGTCGTCGCGGTCCCCGGCGTCGCCGCCCTGCACCCGGGGTTGTTCGGTGAGGTCGCCACGTATCTACCCGGTCGTCGCGTCGCCGGGGTCCGGGTCAGGGAGCACGGCGTGGACATCCACGTCAGCGTCCGGTTCGGGGTTCCGATCCGGCAGGTGGCGGAGCGGATACGGACTGCGGTCGGCGCGATCGAATCGGGCCCGATCGCCGTCACCGTGGAGGACGTGGTGCCCCCCGCGGACAGCGACGACGGCGCGTGATGTCGCCGCGGTGGGAGCAGTACTGCAGTCGCGCCGCCGCCCGCAGAGCGGCGGCTCAGCTGCTGCACCCCGACCGTGGCGGTGATCCTGCCGAGTTCGTCGCCGCGCTGGCAGCGATCGACCGGGCGTTTCCCGACGATTCGTCCGCGCGGCAGGCAGGGGAGACGAGGACTGTGGTCGTGGTGCGCCGCGCCGCCGCGGGCACATGGAGGCAGCGCGTCCACCGCTTTCGCGTCCGGACCGGGCGCACCGTGCGCGTGCGGAGACGGCGCTACATCGCACTGTGAACGCCGTTGCGTGTGTGGATCCCCTGCTCGGCACTACGGAGGTAGAAATGACAACTTCGTCCCTCGGCCTGATGGCGGGCCTGCTGCTCGGTGTCGCCGCTGCCGCAGGCGGTTTCGGCGGATTTCTGATCGCGCTGCTGCTCGGCGCGATCGGCTACGTGATCGGTGCGCAGCGCGATGGTGAGATCGACCTGTCGGCCGCGTTCCGTGGTCGCGACCGTGGTTAGCCCGGTTCCCGGCTCGCTCGCCGAGGAGGACGGTGCGGGCGGCCGTGGCAACTTGGAGATCCGGGATCGGGCCGTCAAGCGGCTGGCCGAACGCGCCGCTCTCGACACTCCTGGAGTCCAGGCGCACGCGGGCGGTCTCGACAAGATCACCGGACGCGATCTGCCGAGATCGCGGGCAGTGACCTCGGCCGACCGGGTCCGGGTGTGGCTGGAGATCGCCGTCGTGTGGCCGGCCCCGGTGGCCACGGTCGCTCGTCAGGTACAGCGCAACGTCACGGCCGCGCTGGGCGACTACGCCGGACTGCGGGTCGACGGCGTGGACGTCGCGGTGGCACAGGTGCTCGCCGACGAATCGCCGACGAGGAGTATCGAATGACCGGTCACATCTCCAGCATCGAACCTGGCCAGGCCGCGCGTCCGGGCCGCCGCCCGCTGGCGGCGCCTGCTGTCGGCTACGCGGGCGCGCTGCTGGCGATCGCGCTGCTCGCCGCCGCCGCGGTCGCCTTGCGCGATGCCGTGATCTCCGCGGGCTGGCTGAGCGGCACCCGCTGGATCGATTCCGCGATCGAATGGCTCGACGGCTTGTCCTTCGCCGCCTGGATGATTCCGGTGGGCATCGCCGCAGTCCTGGTCGGGCTGTGGTTGCTGATCCTCGCCGTGCTGCCCCGGCGTCCAACCGCCGCGCGAGCCGACGCCGAGTCCTCGGTATGGATCGAGTACGACGACCTCGCGCGGGCGGCCACGCACCTGGCCGCGACGGTGCCCGGCGTGCTCCACGTCCGGTCGAAGGCGAAGCGGCGCAGGATCAGGGTCGTAGCCGAGGTGACCGACCCCGGGAGTCGATCGATGGCCGAAAGCATCGAGAACTCGGTGCGTACCGGATTGTCGGAGATCCTCACGGATGTGCCCGCGATCCGGACTCGAACACGGACGGGAGGGCACTGAGATGACTCGTCTGGCCGGTGCGCTCGACCGATTCGCCGCGTTCGTCGCCGGTGTGGCTCTCCTCGGTCTCGGCATAGCGCTGCTGTTGTGGAACACCGATGTGGTGGAGCAGGTTCCGGAAACGGTGACCGCGCCGGGGTTGATGTCCGCGACGGACACGGCGTGGTGGCCGTGGGCTCTGGCGGGTGCCGGCCTGGTGTGCGCGCTGCTCGCCATCCGATGGCTGTTCAGCCACACACCCGCCTCGTCGGCCGGAACTCTGCGGCTCGCCGATCCGGACGGGCTGGGCCGAGTGTCCATCGACCTGGGCTCGCTCGCCGCCGCTGCCGCCGCCCACCTCGCCGCGCGGCCCGACGTCTCTTCGGCGAAGGGCAAAGCCGTGGTCGAACGCGGCGTGCGGACGATCGAACTGACCGTCAAGGCCCGATCCGTCGAAGACCTGGCAACACTCGTGGCAGCCGCGAACGAGGTGAGCTCCGAACTGGCCCGCAGCCTCGAAGACCGATCGGTCGCCGTTCGCTCCCTCCTCGGACTCGAACGCGGCCGCGGCGGCAAGTCGGCCCGGCACCTCCGATAGGCCGTCGCCGCGGCCTCGTGGCCGGACCGACCGACCCGGGTCGGCGGCCTCTGATGTGCGACCTCTCGTGTCTGCGACCCCACGTCCGGATCTCGTTCCCCGCCCGCTCAGTCGGCAGCGCGCTCAGCGAGAGTATGGGCGACGAGGGCGTTGGCGTGACCGTGCCCGAGGCCGTGTTCGGCTTTCAGCCAGTTCACCAGTTCCATGTGCTTGGTCAGAGGTGAGGCCTCGATGAGGGCCTGCCACTCGGCGATCGGGCGACCGTACTTCTTCTCGATGGAGGGGAAGTAACTGGCCGGGCCCTTGGCGGTAGCGGTCATGGCGATCGTCCTGTCTGTCCTGGTGTTGTTCGGCTTCGCAGGTTGGACGGCGGGACAGCACCGAAATCATCGGTGCCGCAGATGAGCTGCGTCACTCGCGGTAGCGATCGGCGATCGCGGTGGCGCGCTCGCGCAGGGAAGTGCGCAACGACAGCGGGGCAAGTGCTTCGGCATCCGTGCCGAGCTGCCACAACGCCCATTCGGCATGACGCGAATCCTGAAAGGTCACCTCCAGCCGCAGTCGGCCCTCGGCGTCGAGTTCCTCGGTGCGGATGTCCAGCGCGGTGCTCACCAACTCCTCCCGGCGCGCCGGGTTCACCCGTACCAGCACGGCGATCTGATCGCCGCCCCTGCGGAACCGCGTACTGCGTTCCTGCCAGGCCAGATCAAGATCGACCCGTTCCGAACGCTGCGCAGGCTCGGGCAGTACCTCCGCCGCCAACACCCGCGACAGCCGGTAGGTACGGTCCGCGCCGGATCGCGTGGCCAGCAGGTAGCCCTGGTCGCGGACGATGACCAAGCCGATCGGATCCACCGTGCGCCACTTCGGGTCTCGGTCGACAGCCGCATAGTGGATGCGCAGCTTGTTTCCGGCGAGCACCGCCCGTCGGATCTCGGCCGATATGGTGCCGGGCACTTCCTCGGCGACCAGCCGACGCGACAGCAGATCGGTCTCCGGGTCGATGAGCAATCGCTCGGCCACGCCGGCCGCGGTGTCCCGATAGCTCGCGGGCAGCGCGTCGACCACCTTGAGCATCGCCGAGGCGAGCGCCGAGCCGAGACCGAATGCCTGTGCGCCGCGCCGAGATCCGGCGACCAGCAGCGCCAGCGCCTCGTCGTGGTTCAGCCCGGTGAGCTCGGTCCGAAACCCGGGCAGCAAAGCGAACCCGCCGTGCCGCCCACGTTCGGCGTAGACCGGGACGCCGGCCACCGACAGCGCCTCGATGTCGCGCAACACGGTGCGGGTGGACACCTCCAGCTCGTCGGCCAGCTCGGCCGCGGTCAGCCGACCGCGCTGGCGCAGCAGCAGCACCAGCGACACCAACCGGTCGGCGCGCATCCAGAAAACTTTAGCGAAATACACGACACAAGATGTCGTGAATCCCGGTGAAGCTGACCACTACGGCGTCACCGACAAGCGGCCGATGGGCCGGGAGACGTCCGTACTTCGACGAACCGAATGGAGCTGATGTGGTAGCGCAACGAACCGTGGTCAACCCGGTCACGTGGTCGGTGGACATGGGATTCAACCAGGGCGAACTCGTCTCCGGCCAGACCCGGACCCTGTACTGCTCGGGTCAGACCGCGATGAGCGTCGACGGCAAGCCCCAGCACGCCGGCGACATGGCGGCGCAGTTGGCGCTGAGCCTCGACAACGTGGAGGCCGTGCTCGGCGAGGCCGGCATGTCGTTGGCGAACCTGGTACGGCTCAACGTCTACACGACCGACGTCGAACTGCTTTTCCAGCACTACGGCGTACTGGCGTCGCGATTGGGCGCTGCCGGGGTGGCGCCGGCCACCACGATGCTCGGTGTCACACGGTTGGCGATCCCCGGCCAGATGGTCGAGTTGGAGGGCACCGCCGTCGACTGATGTCGCCGCGCAGCCTCCGGCTCTGCTCGTATCGAAAGATCGGCATCGTACGAACCTTCGATTCCGAGCCGCCGGATGAACAGAGGCCCTGACCGGACAACCGGTCAGGGCCTCTATCGTGTCTCAACCACACGAGTCGGGGTGACAGGATTTGAACCTGCGACCTCTTCGTCCCGAACGAAGCGCGCTACCAAGCTGCGCCACACCCCGTGGAGTGAACCTGAAGTAGCTTACAACAGGGCGGGCTCAGTCGTTAAACCGGCAGGTCGATCACGGTTTATAGGGGCGGATGCTGGCGAAGATGCGGCGGGCGGTGGCGGGGTCGACGGCTCTGGGGACCCCGGTGTCGGCGGCGATGACCATGACGAGACTGCCGGTGTCGGCACTCGTGGCGAAGGTGTAGACGGAGAATTCCGGGGCGCAGCCGGGGGCGGGGTCGGTGATGCGGCCGCGGGCCTCGACGAAGGTGCCGTGCTGGCCGCCGTCGAGGGACGTCAGTGGCTCGGTGGCGGCGGGGACGGCCTCGATGGCGTAGGCGACGCGGGCGGTCCTGGTGGCGGTGTCGAGGGCCGCGGCGGTGGCGTCGGTGTCGGGGGAGCCGGTGAGGAAGGAGACGGTGCGGGTGGAGCCGGGGCAGTAGTCCTTGCCTTCGGAGGCGTAGCCCTTGCCGCCGATGGTGTCGGGGGAGTTGCCGAAGCCGCCGGAAAAGCCGGGGGAGGCGATGGTCCAGTCGGCGGGGACGTCGTAGGCGGCGTCGCTGTCGGGAGCGACGACGGCGCGGTAGCCGGGGACGAGGGCGGCGGCGGAGATGACGGGCTCTTCCGGCTCCTCGGCGCGGGAGTGGGCGGACTGGGTCAGGGCACTCACCATGCCGGGGGTGTCGTCGGCGGCGGAATCCGAACCGTTGGCCGAGATCGCGACAGCGGCTCCGGCGACGAGCGCCACGGCCGCCACGCCTGCGCCGACCCAGCGGTATCCGCCCGAGTCGGGGCTGTAGAGGGCTCGGGCGACTTCCATGTCGTCGAAGGCGGAGGGGGTAGCCGAAGAGGTTGCGCCGTAACCGGGTCGGTGTGGACTCGAAAGGGCGTGAACCGTCTCGGGGCGGCGCGCATCGAGACCGCTCGGGCCCACCGGACCGGGAGCGATCCGGTGGGCATCGACGTCACTCGGCGTGAGCGAACCAGGTGCAGGCGCGGACGAGGCAGGCGCCGTCGACGCGCCGGGCGGGCCGAAGGCCGAAGTCGCTTGCTGCGGTGGGTGATCGGTGTGCGCGACCGCCGACCCCGTGTGCGTGTTCCGAGTGAATCCAGTGCTCATCGTCGTCCCCTCCTACGACCGACGTTCGTTCCCGGCACGCGACCCTACCGACGAGTCCGGCTGGATGCCTACTCGCCACCCCGGTATTCGGATCGTCGTGCCGCGGATCGAAGCGCGAAACCGCTACGCGCGGTTCCCCTTTCGCGCTTGTTCAGCTCGCCACGGACTGCGAGGAAGCGCGCCCCTCGCTGGTCTCGGCGATCGGGCGCTTCGGCGGCGCGGCGACCAGGGTGAGCAGGGTGGCCTCGGGGCGGCAGCAGAACCGGTACGGGGCCCACGGCGAGGTGCCGATGCCCGCGGAGACGTGCAGCTGGGTGTGGGCGCCCCAGCGCGATGGGCCCTTCACCCGCGACCTGTCGATGCCACAGTTGGTCACCAGCGCGCCGTAGCCCGGCAGCGCCAGCTGGCCGCCGTGGGTGTGACCGGCCAGCACCAAGTCGTAGCCGTCCTCGGCGAAGCGGTCGAGCACCCGGGGCTCGGGGGAGTGGGTGAGGCCGATGCTGAGGTCGGCCAGCGGGTTGGGGGCGCCCGCGATGGTCTCGTAGCGGTCGCGGCGCAGGTGCGGATCGTCGACGCCCGCGGTGGCGATGCGGATGCCCGCCACCTCCAGGTCACGGCGCACGTGGGTCAGATCCATCCAGCCGCGCTCGGAGAACGCCGCGCGCAGATCCTTCCACGGCAGCGGCGCGCCGTACACGCGGCGGTGATCGTTCTTGAAGTACTTCAGTGGGTTCTTCGGCACCGGCGCGAAGTAGTCGTTGCTGCCGAAGACGAAAAGGCCGGGGCGGGCGAGCAATCCACCGAGGGACTGCACAACCGCGGGCACCGCCTTCTGATGCGAGAGATTGTCGCCGGTGTTGACGACCAGATCGGGCTCGAGTCGATCCAGTTCGCGCAGCCACTGCTGCTTGAGCTTCTGGCCGGGCATCATGTGCAGATCGCTGATGTGCAGCACACGCAGGCTCGATGATCCGGGCGGCAGGACCGGCATGGTCGCCTCGCGCAGCACGAACGCGTTGCGTTCGATCAGCGAGGCGTAGCCGATCCCGGCCACGGCGGCCCCGGTAGCTCCCAACGCGGTACGGCGGACCAACGCGGTTCGGCGGACAGAGGTCGAGATCACGGGCATTTGCCCAGCATAGGTGAGCCCGATGAAGATCGCTGAGTGTGTTTACGCACACGCTCGGCGAAAAAGGGCATATCCCCCGCGTGTCACCGCCCGCGGGCGCGAACCCCCAGGCAGGCCGGGCGACGGCGCGGACGAAAACTCAGCGGATGCCCGGTCGGCGAGCGACTACCGTGAGCCCCATGTCGGAACTCAAAGAGCGCCTGCGCGCGGACATGACCGCGTCGATGAAAGCCAAGGACACCCTCCGTCTGGCGACCCTGCGCATGCTGCTGGCCGCCATCCAGAACGCCGAAGTCGCCGGAACGCAGGCGCGCGAACTCTCCGATGCGGAGGTCGTCGCCGTCCTGCAGAAGGAGGCGAAGAAGCGCAACGAGTCGGCCGAGGTCTACACCCAGGCCGGGCGCGGGGAGCTGGCGGCCAACGAGCACGCCGAGGCGCACATCATCGACGAGTATCTGCCCACCCAGTTGACCGAAGCCGAGGTGGCCGATCTCGCCGACACCGCCATCGCCCAGGTCGCCGAGGAGCTCGGAGAGCGGCCCGGCATGCGGCAGATGGGTCAGGTCATGAAGATCGCGACCGCGCTTGCCGAGGGCAAGGCCGACGGCTCGCGGATCTCCGCGGCCGTCAAAGCCCGCCTCTGAGGAGTTGCTCCCCTGCCCGCCCCGGCGGAGGCGGTATTACCTGGGCCACCACGGTGGCAGTGGGAAGTTCGGCAGCGCCGGCGGCGGTCCGGGAGCCGCCGGGGCGGGCGCGCTCGGTGTCGGCACCTGCCGCTGGGTTCCGTCGCTGATGTAGATCGTCACGACCGAGCCGGGGATGGCCGAACCGTTCGGCGCCATGCTGGTCACGCTGCCCTTGGGCGGCGGACCGGCTCCGTCGACGGCCGAGACCTGGAAGCCCGCCGAAGTCAGGGCGCGGGTCGCGTCGGCCTGCGACATTCCCACCACATCGGGGACCTGGGCGTTGTTCGCTCCGCGCACGTATTTGTCGTCCAGTGGCGGCAGCACCGGCGGCGGGAACTCGCCGACGACCGCCTTCATGGCGGAGAACCAGGTGCGGGCGGGCTCGTTGCCGCCGAACAGGTTGCCGCTGCCGCAGCTGCGCAGCGGGAACGAGCAGATCTCGCTCGGGGTCGGGCTGTCGCCGTAGATATAGGTCGCGGCGGCCAGCGAGTTGGTGAAACCGAGGAACGCCGAGGAGCGGTGGCTCTCGGTGGTGCCGGTCTTACCGGCGACCGGCAGGTTCCAGCCGGTCGCCTGCGCCGCGCCCGCCGCGGTGCCGGAGGTGTCGTCCTTGCTCATCGCGTTGGCCAGGGTGTTGGCCAGGCCCGGCTCGACGACCTGCTCGCAGGCCTGCTCGGTCAGCGGCACCGGCTTGCCGTACCGGTCGACGACCTCGGCGATCGGCGAGGGTGGGCACCAGCGGCCGCCGGAGGCCAGTGTCGCGGCCACGTTGGACAGCTCGAGCGGATTGATCGCGACCGGCCCGAGGGTGAACGAGCCGAGGTTCTGCTGCTTGACCATCTCGGCCACACTCTGGTTGCCGTACCCGGAAGTGGCCGGCTTGGTGAACGAGCGCATACCCAGCCGGATCGCCATGTCGACGGTCGGCGTGACGCCGACATCCTGGATCAGTTTGACGAAGGTGGTGTTCGGCGAGGTGGCCAGCGCCTCGGTCACCGACATGGGCGATCGGTAGTTGCCCGCGTTCTCGACGCAATAGGTGGCGGGCGGGCAGCCGCGCGCGCCGCCGTCGCCCATGCCCCTGGCCTCGTAGCGGCCGGGCACATCGAGCTGGGAGTTGATGCCCATGCCCTTCTCCATCGCCGCCGCGGTGGTGAAGAGCTTGAACACCGAGCCCGCGCCGTTGCCGACCATGGAGAACGGCTGCGGTTGCACGGTCTCGTGGGCGTCCTGGTCCAGGCCGTAGGTCCGGCTACTGGCCATCGCCAGCACCGGATGCCGATCCTGGCCGGGCGCGACCACCGACATCACCTCGGCGACATGCGGCACATCCGGCTTGGCGTGATCGTTGATCGCGCGCTTGACCGAATCCTGCACGCTCGGATCGAGGGTGGTCCGGATCAGGAAGCCGCCCTTGTCGATCTGCTCGCGACCGATGCCCGCATCGGCCAGATACTGCAGCGCGTAGTCGCAGAAGAAACCGCGGTCGTTGGCCGCGATGCAGCCGCGGGGGAGCCCCTTGGGTTCGGGCAGCACACCCAGCGGCTGGGACATGGCCGCGCGGAACTCCTCGGCGCGGTCAGGGATGTTCTGCACCATCGTCTGGAGCACGGTGTTGCGGCGTTCGCGCACGCCCTGCTCGTTGGTGTAGGGGTTGAGCTTGGAGCTGGACTGCACCATGCCGGCGAGCATGGCCGACTGCGCCACGTTCAGGTCGGCGGCGTCGATGCCGAAGTAGGTCTGCGCGGCGTCCTGGATGCCGTAGGAGGAGTTGCCGAACGGGACCAGGTTCAGATACCTGGTCAGGATCTCGTCCTTGGTCAGTTCCTTGTCCAGGGTCAGCGCCATCCGGATCTCGCGGATCTTGCGCGCGGGAGTGGTCTCGATGGCGGCGCGGCGCTCGGCGTCGGTCTTGGCGACCACGAGCAGCTGGAAGTTCTTCACGTACTGCTGATCGAGGGTCGAGGCGCCCTGCTGGACCTCGCCGCTGCTGGTGTTGGTCAGGAAGGCGCGCACGGTGCCCTGCCAGTCGACGCCGTCGTGGTCGGCGAAGCGCCTGTCCTCGATCGAGATGATCGCCAGCTTCATGTTGTTGGAGATCCGCTCGCTGGGAACCTCGAAGCGCCGCTGCTCGTAGAGCCAGGCGATCGGGTTGCCGTCGGCGTCGACCATCGTCGAGACCGCGGGGACGGTGCCCTCGACCAACTCGGCGGAGACGTTGTCCACCGCGTCGGCGGCGCGATTGGAGACGAATCCGAAACCACCGGCGAGAGGGAACAACAGTCCCGCCACTAGCACGGCGGCCAGCACGCAGCTTCCGGCGAGCTTGGCGAGCGTATGTGTGATCGGCACGTTCGACACGGTGCCAAGACTACGGGGTGCCCCCGACGGGCCTGTGAGTGTGTTTGCCCCGCTTCGAAGTATTCGTCCGCAATACGGCGAGTCCGCGTGTTCTCCGGGCATGTCCGGCGTGTCGCTCCCGCGTGTCCAAATCCTCAACCGACCGACTGGTCTTGTTTGAGCAGATGCATGGACGGGCGTACCAAAAGATCACGCCGCGGTCTTGCGCTCGAGCCATACCTTTACCTAGATTGAGACCCAGTGTGATGGAGCTAACACTCAAAGTGGAATGTGGTTCAGTCCGCAGCAAAGGGACGGGTAGCTGCGACTGACACGCGATTCTGGAGCGCCGTTTACCGGTGTTCGGACTGCAAAGGGGCACACCAAATGCAAATGACAACCCCCATCGCTCGATTGGACGTGGAGCAGGCCGAAGCACGTATCGCCTGGGTTTCCCAGGCCCGATGCAAGGAAGTCGATCCCGATCAGTTGTTCGTCCGCGGCGCGGCGCAGCGCAAGGCGGCCACCATCTGCAGGCACTGCCCGGTGCTCATGCAGTGCGGAGCCGACGCTCTGGACAATCGAGTGGAATTCGGTGTGTGGGGCGGCATGACCGAACGGCAGCGGCGCGCGCTGCTCAAGCAGCACCCGGAGGTGACCTCCTGGGCCGATTTCTTCCAGGCCCAGCGCCAGCATCAAGTGGCCATGTGAGCCGCAGGCGGTAGAGCCACACGGAAAGATCCACACAAAGACACCTCGAGCCCGCGAGCCGATCGCGGGCTCGACGGCGTCCGGGGTGGCGATGCGCACGGCTAGACGGTCGCGGACGCGCCGGTGAGCTGGTCGGCGACCGCGCGCAGGGCGTCGAGATCGGCGACCTCGAACGGCAGTGCCGTCACCGCCGCGATGCTCACCCGCGGATGCGCGCCGGTGAACCGCACCAGCAGATGACGCTCTCGTTTGGCCATGGCGACCCGATCGGCGTGGATGCGCAGGATCGCCGTGGTCAGTGGATCCTCGTCGGCCAAGTGGTCGGCGGCGGTGAGCGCGTGATCGCCGGGCAGCGTGCTCAGTACCGGATGCGTCCGGTTGAGCACCAGGCCGGCCAGCGGCATGCGTTCGGTGGAGAGCCGGTCGACGAAGAACGACGCCTCGCGCAGCGCGTCCGGTTCGGGTGCGGCCACCACCAGGAAGTGTGTGCCGGGAGTGGAGAGCATGGCGTAGGTGCGGTTCGCGCGCTCCTGGAAGCCGCCGAACATCGTCTCCAGCGACTGCAGGAAGTTCGAGGCATCCTTGAGCATCTGCCCGCCGACGATCGTGGACACACCGCGCATGGCCAGGCTCATCGCGCCGGTGACGAACCGGCCGACCCCGCGCCCCGGCGCCATGATCAGCCGGATCATCTTGCCGTTGAGGAAGGTGCCCAGTCGCTTGGGCGCGTCGAGGAAGTCCAGCGCGTTGCGCGAGGGCGGGGTGTCCACGACGATGAGGTCCCATTCGCGCCGGGACGCGAGCTGGCCGAGCTTCTCCATCGCCATGTATTCCTGCGTCCCGCCGAAGGACGAGGCCACGGTCTGATAGATCGGGTTGGCGAAGATCTGCTCGGCCTTGTCCGGGCTGGTGTGCTCGAGCACCATGTCGTCGAAGGTGCGCCGCATGTTCAGCATCATCGCGTGCAGTTCGCCCTTGGCCTCCGGCCCGAGCTTCACCCGCTGCGGCGCGTTGTCCAGGTCGGCCACGCCGAGCGACTGGGCCAGTCTGCGGGCCGGGTCGATGGTCAGCACGACCACCTTGCGGCCCCGCTCGGCGGCGCGCAACGCGATGGCCGCGGCGGTGGTGGTCTTGCCGACACCGCCGGAGCCGCAGCAGACGATGACGCGGGCGGTGGGATCGGCGATGATCCCGGAGATGTCGAGGGTGTTCATCGCACTCCCTGCGCGCTCAGGTGTTCGGCGAGTTCGTAGAGCGCGCCGAGATCGATACCGTCGGTGAGGGCGGGCAGATGCATCTGCGTGACGCCGAGTTCGTTCAATTCGGCGGCGCTGGCGTCCTGTGCCCGCAGCCGGATCGCGTGCTCCACGGTCTCGGTGATCAGGCCGTCGAGATCGTCGTCGGTGACGGTGATGCCCGCGCGGTCGAGGCCCGCGCGGATCGCGTCGCGGTCCAGGTCGCCCTCGGCGGCCCGGTCGCGCAGGTCGGTCGGCAGGTGCCCCTCGCTCGCGCGATTGACGACGACCGCGCCGATGCGCAGATCGTTGGCGGTGAGCTCGGCGATCGCATCGGCGGTCTCCTGCACCGGCAGCGCCTCGAGCAGGGTGACCAGGTGGATCATCGTCTGATCCGAATGCAGCAGCGCCGACACGCCTTCGGCCTGGGCGGCGATCGGCCCGCCCTTGGCGATCTCGGCCATCGCCTTGGTGACGTCGAGGAAGCTGTTGATCCGGCCGGTCGGCGGAGCGTCCACCACGATCTCGTCGTAGACCGGCCTGCCCGCCTTGTCCACGCGGACCGCGCACTCCTTGATCTTGCCGGTGAGGATCACATCACGCAGACCGGGCGCGATGGTGGTGACGAACTCGATGGCGCCCATCCGGCGCATCGCCCGGCCCGCGAAGCCCAGGTTGTAGAACATGTCGAGGTATTCCAGGAAGGCGTGCTCGATGTCGAGCGACAGGGCCACCACCTCGCCGCCGCCGTCGGCGGTCGCGATCTTGGTCTCGGTGGGCGGCAGCGGCGGCAGGTCGAACAGCTGGGCGATGGACTGCCTGCTCTCCACCTCGACGAGCAGCACCCTGCGCCCCCCGGCGGCCAGCGCCAGTGCCAGCGCCGCGGCGACCGTGGACTTGCCGGTCCCGCCCTTGCCGGAGACGTAGTGCAGACGGGCCTGTTCGGCCCGCTTCGGCCACCCCTTGTCCGGCTTCGGCTCGGCCGAAACGGGATCAGCAGTTGGTACTCCCACGCTCGCGAGCCTATAACTCGCGGGCAGCGTGTGGCGTGAGGACGGCTGCGACGGCCCGGAATCGCCCGGCCCGCACGGCCGTCCCACGGGTCAATACACTCGGCCCATGACGACATGGGAATACGCCACCGTGCCCTTGCTGACGCACGCCACCAAGCAGATCCTCGACCAGTGGGGAGCCGACGGGTGGGAGTTGGTGACGGTGCTGCCCGGCCCCACCGGTGAGCAGCACGTCGCGTACCTGAAGCGCCCGAAGGCCTAGGCGACGGGAGGTGACGGCGATGACGGAACCGGCGACTCGCTGGCAGGAGAACCTGGAGCGGCTCGGCGTGCGGCTGCCCGCGGTGGCGGCGCCGGTCGCGGCCTATATTCCGGCGGTGCGCACCGGCTCGCTGGTCTACACCTCGGGGCAGTTGCCGTTCGTGGACGGCGAGTTGTCCGCGATCGGCAAGGTCGGCACCGAGGTCACGGCCGAGACCGCGAAGGAGGCCGCTCGGTTGTGCGCGCTGAACGCGCTGGCCGCGGTGCACGACCTGATCTCGCTGGACGAGGTGGTGCGGATCGTGAAGGTGGTCGGCTTCGTGGCCTCCGCGCCGGGTTTCACCGATCAGCCGATCGTGATCAACGGCGCCTCGGAATTGCTCGGCGAGGTGTTCGGCGAAGCGGGCGTGCACGCCCGGTCCGCGGTCGGTGTGGCCGAGTTGCCGAAGAACGCGCCGGTCGAGGTGGAGCTGATCGTCGAGGTCCGCGGCTGAGTTCTGGACGTGACCGAGGGCGTTCTCCGGCGGCGCCGAGGTGCGCCGTGCGGTTGCTCGCGGCAGGGCCGGATTCCGGCCCTGCCGCGGCGGTGCCTGCGGGACTAGCGTGGATCGTGCCCGACGGCATGTGAACAGAGGTGAGAGCGATGGCGGCGACACATCCCGCGTACGGACAGGTGCGCCAGGTGACGCCGTCGGCGGCGGTGCTGCTGGCGGACAATCCAGGGCGGATGACCCTGGACGGGACGAACACCTGGCTGCTGCGCGCGCCGGGCGCGTCGGGGTACGTGGTGGTCGATCCGGGCCCGAAGGACAAGAAGCACAGCGAGGCGATCGCCGCCGCGACCGATGGCGATATCGTGCTGACGCTGGTCACCCACCACCATCACGACCACACCGCCGGTCTCGATCGGCTGGTGAAGCTGACCGGTACGCCGGTGGCCGCCGCGCACTCCGGCTACCTCGCCGGCTGGGAAGCCCCGCTCGCCGACGGCGAGGTGCTCGAAGCGGCGGGCCTGAGGATTCGCGCGCTGGCAACCCCGGGGCACACCGCCGATTCGATGAGCTTCGTGCTCGACGACGCCGTGCTGACCGGCGACACCATCCTGGGCGCGGGCACCACGGTGCTGGAGTCGCGGTCCGGCGCGCTGGCCGATTATCTCGGCTCGCTGGACCGGCTGCTCGAGGCCGGGGCGGGCCGAGCGCTGCTGCCCGCGCACGGTACCGAGCACGCCGATCTGGAGCCGGTCGCCCGGTACTACGTCAAGCATCGGCACGAGCGGTTGGACCAGGTGCGCGCGGCGCTGCGCGAGCTCGGTGAGAACGCGGGCGCGATGTCGGTGGTCCGCAAGGTGTATGCCGATGTGGACAAGCGGCTGTGGCCCGCGGCCCGCAGTTCGGTGCAGGCGCAGCTGGACTACCTGCGTTCCCATGGCTAGGTCCGCGCTTCAGAGCTAGGTCCGCGTCAACCCAGCCGACCATCTCGGCACGGACACGCGAAGGCCCGGCCGGACCCCCAGAGCATGGGTCCGGCCGGGCCTTCGCGTGTGCGACCGAGAACTGTGGCCCGGGTCAGCGGGCGCGGCGGGCGAGGCGCTCGGAGTCGGAGATGAGCACGCTCTTGCCCTCGAGGCGCAGCCAGCCGCGATGCGCGAAGTCGGCCAGCGCCTTGTTCACGGTCTCACGGGAGGCGCCGACGAGCTGGGCGATCTCTTCCTGGGTCAGGTCGTGGGTGACCCGGAGGGCGCCCGCTTCCTGGGTGCCGAAACGCTGAGCGAGCTGCAGCAGCGCTTTGGCCACGCGACCGGGAACGTCGGTGAAGATCAGGTCGGCGAGGTTGTTGTTGGTACGCCGGAGACGGCGGGCCAACACGCGTAGCAACTGCTCGGCGATCTCGGGGCGCTGATCGATCCACGCCTTGAGCGCGTCACGGTCCATGGTGACCGCGCGGACCTCGGTGACCGTGGTCGCGGTCGAGGTACGCGGACCCGGGTCGAAGATCGACAGCTCGCCGAACATGTCCGACGGCCCCATGATGGTGAGCAGGTTCTCCCGGCCGTCCGGGGAACGGCGGCCGATCTTCACCTTGCCCGAGGTGATGATGTACAGCCGGTCACCGGGTTCGCCTTCGTTGAAGATGACGTGACCGCGCGGAAAGTCCACGGGCTGCAGCTGTTTGGCGAGTGCCGCCACCGCGGTGGGCTCTACGCCTTGGAAGATGCCTGCTCTGGCGAGGGCCTCGTCCACGAATGTGCTCCTTTGGGAAATGGCTCTAGTCCTGGACCGAAGCGAATCGGCCGAAAGCGCAGTCTACGCGGACGTGCGCCTGGGTAGTGACAGACACCACGTTACAAGTGAGTTCCGTGAACGGACGAGGCGGAGGCGAAAGCGACGCGCGCCGACACGCGCGAAGCGACGTCAGCTCGCGCGAGCGACGTCGAGGTCGCCGCGCGCGGAGCCGCGCTTGCGCATCTTGGCGACGGCGGCGGGCACGCCGAGCTCGGTCAGTTCGTCGACCTCGGCGTTGCTCGCCTTGTCCAGGTATTGCTGAACCTCCGGGTCCGGTTCGAGAAGTTTGCGGAGCCGATTCTCGAGCCGCTCCATACCGAGGGCGAAGATCATCAACGCCATCGGGAAGAGCACCACAGCGAGTCCTTGCATAGCGTGGAGTAAACACGGTGAAGGTCTCGGATGGAACACGTGGGCCGACGGGAAGGGATCTGTGTCACCCCGATTCCGTATGGTGAACCCGTGCGTGTCTCCCCGTCGTCCACCGTCGCCACAGGGTCTCCGGCCGCCGGTTCGCCGGGCGTCACCCCCTCGGTCCCGGATGTCGAATCGCCCGCTCCCGGGGCACCGCGCAAGCGCGGATCCCGCTCGCGACAAGGGGAAACGCGGCTGGGGTTGGTGCGCAGAGCGCGCCGGATGAATCGTGTTCTGGCCGAAGCCTTCCCGGGCGCGCACTGTGAACTCGACTTCACCACGCCGCTCGAATTGGCGGTCGCGACAATCCTTTCCGCGCAATGCACCGACGAGCGCGTGAATCTGACCACACCGGCGTTGTTCGCCCGGTATCGCACCGCCCGCGACTACGCCGAGGCGAACCGAGCCGAACTCGAGGAATTCATCCGGCCGACCGGTTTCTTCCGGAACAAGACCTCGTCGCTGATCGGGCTGGGGCAGGCGTTGACGGAAAAATACGACGGTGAACTGCCTCACACCCTCGAAGAATTGGTGAAATTGCCCGGAATCGGGCGGAAAACGGCCAATGTCATCCTCGGTAACGCCTTCGGCGTGCCCGGGATCACGGTGGACACCCATTTCGGCCGGTTGGTTCGTCGCTGGGGCTGGACGAGCGAGGAGGATCCGGTCAAGGTCGAGCACATCGTCGGCGAACTCGTCGAACGCAAGGAGTGGACGATGCTCTCGCACCGGGTGATCTTCCACGGCCGCCGCGTGTGCCATTCCCGCAAGCCCGCGTGCGGCGCGTGCGTGCTCGCCGCGGACTGCCCGTCCTTCGGCCTCGGCCCGACCGACCCGGCCGCGGCCGCCGCACTGGTCAAGGGCCCTGAGCGTGATCACCTGCTGCGGATGGCGGGGCTGTGAGCCGGTTGTCGGTGTCCGCGCGGCTGGCGCTCGCGGCCCTGATCACGGTCGTCGCGCTGGCAGTCGCGCTGTGGCCGCGTGAGGGCGGTCGGGACTCGGCCGAGCGGACGGCTCCGTCCGACGGCGCCATCCCCGCTCAGCTTCGCGAAGAGGCGGCGTCGGCCCCGTGCCCGCGACCTGCCGACGGTGGCGTGGGCCAGGGGCCGCTGGCCGGTCTCACACCGGTCTGTCTGGCCGACGGCGTCCCGGTCGACTTGGCCGCCGCGCTGGCGGGCAAACCCGCGCTGCTCAATCTGTGGGCGTACTGGTGTGGGCCGTGCGCGCAGGAACTGCCGCATCTGCAAGACTTCGCGGACCGGGCGGGCGCGGCGATCACCGTGCTCACGGTGCACAGCGACCCCGACGAAGCGAAGGCGTTGTCCCGGCTGGCCGGTCTGGACGTGCGATTGCCGGGCGTGCTGGACCCGGACGCGCGGGTGCGCAGCGCGGTCGGGGCGCCCGCGGTGCTGCCGATCTCGGTGCTGCTGCGCGCCGACGGCTCCGTCGCCGAGGTGGTGGTGCGGACGTTCACCGGCGTGGACGACATCGCGAACACCGTGGATCGAGTCCTCGGGGTACGGATGTGAGCGCGATATGGGCGGCTTCGTGAGAAAGTCGACCACATAGGAAGTTCACACAGGAAGCTCACGGAGAAGCTTCGGATAGGCATCTCGCAGCGTCTGTTGCGGGCGGACAGATGGTTTGTGGAGGTGATGGTGCGCACGTTCAGCGGAGCCGGTGATCCGGCGGCCAGATGCTTGCGCGTGAGTTGCTCCGCTCCGAAGGGAACGGGCGCATGACCATCGAGCTCCCGCCGGACACGCCGGTCTGGCTGCGTGGCGTCACCGAGCCCGCCTCGATGGAGCGAGGCGACAACTCGTCCAAGGTGCGCGTGCTGCGCCGCCTCATGACGCTGACCTCCCCCGCGCGTGAGGCGGCCGTGCTGGTGCTGTTCGAGGGCTCGCCCGAACCCGGCACCGGCGCGCCGGGCGGGCTGCCCGCCGACGCTCACGTCCTGCTCACCCAGCGCGCGTCGACCATGCGTCAGCACCGCGGACAAGTGGCCTTCCCCGGCGGCGCCACCGACCCGGAGGACGAGGGGCCGATCGACACCGCCCTGCGCGAGGCAGCCGAGGAGACGGGCCTGGAGCGCGCGGGCGTGCAGCCGCTGACCCTGTTGCCGAAATTGTTCGTGCCGCCGTCACGCTTCGACGTGACCCCGGTGGTGGCCTACTGGCGTGAGCCGAGCGAGGTACGGGTGGTCGATCCCGCCGAGACCGAACGGGTGGTGCGGGTGCCGATGTCCGGCCTGCTCGATCCGGCCAATCGGTTCCAGGTCCGCAGTCCGCTCGGGTATTCGAGTCCGGCCTTCCAGGTCGACGGGATGCTCGTCTGGGGGCTGACCGGCGGCATCCTCGCCGGGCTGATCACCGGCGCGGGCTGGGAGCTCGACTGGGACCGCTCCGACGTGCGGGATCTGGAAACCTCGCTGGCCGCGCTGGGCATGACCTTATGAGTTCCTCGATCTGGCTCGACGTCGTCGTGCTCGTCCTGGCGCTGGCCGCCGCGACCTCGGGGTGGCGGCAGGGCGCGGTCGCCTCGGCGCTGGCCTTCCTGGGCGTGGTGCTCGGCGCGGTCGCGGGCATCCTGATCGCGCCACACATCCTCGTGCACGTCGACGAGGGCCGTACCCGGGTGCTGACCGGTGTACTGCTCATCGTGGTGCTGGTGATCGTGGGCGAGGTGGCGGGCATGGTGCTCGGCCGCGCGGCCCGCAGCGGCATGCGCCATCCGTTCACCCGCAGCGTCGACAGCGTCGTCGGCGCGGTATTGCAGGCGGTCGCGGTGCTGGTCACCGCCTGGCTGCTGGCCCTGCCGCTGGCCACCTCCTCGCAGCCGGCGATCGCCTCGGCCATCAACGGCTCGCGGGTGCTCGCCGATGTCAACGAGGTCGCGCCCAACTGGTTGCGCAAGGTGCCCAACGAGTTCTCCCGGCTGCTGAACACCTCCGGTCTGCCGGACGTGATCGGGCCGTTCGGCCGGGCCCCGATCGCTGCGGTCGAACCGCCCGATCCGAGCGTGCTGGCCAGCCCGGTCGCGGCCTCGCTCCAGCAGAGCGTGCTGCGCATCCGCGGGGTCGCGCCCAGTTGTCAGCGTGCCCTCGAGGGGTCGGGTTTCGTCATCGCTCCGGAGCGGGTGATGACCAACGCGCACGTCGTCGCCGGAACGACCAGCGTGACCGTCGATACCGCGCGTGGACCGCTGGATGCTCGAGTGGTGCTGTTCGATCCGTCGAAGGACGTCGCCGTGCTCGCGGTGCCCGGCCTGCTCTCGCCGGTGGTTCCGCAGGCCCCACGGGACGCGGAATCCGGCGACAGTGCGATCGTGCTCGGATATCCGGGGGGCGGCCCGTACACGGCCAGCGCCGCGCGCATCCGCGAGACGCTCGATCTGACCGGCCCCACGATCTATCGCAACGGGACCGTGGAACGCGAGGTGTACACGGTGCGCGGCCTGGTGCGGGCGGGTAACTCCGGCGGTCCGCTGGTGGACAGCGGGGGCCAGGTACTCGGCGTGGTGTTCGGCGCGGCTGTCACCGACGACGACACCGGCTACGTGCTGACCCTGGACGAAGTGCGCACCGAACTCGACGCCGCGACGGGCGCTGAGGTCGAGGTCGATACCGGAGCTTGCGTCCTGAGCTGAGCCTCCTGGGGCGACCTGCGAGCCGGTCGCCCCAGCAGGCCGGTTGTCCTGGCGAGGATTCGATCCGGGTGATGGCGGCTCAGGCCAGGAATTTGGCCAGTTCGGTGGTCACCACGTCCGGATTCTCCTGGTGGGCGTAGTGCCCGGCGTCGGGCACCGTGACCAGCCGCCGTCGCGGAGCCCACTTGCGCGCCCGATGGAAGGTGGCGCGCAGCAGGTATTCGTCGTGCTCGCCGCGCAGCGACAGCACCGGCACCTCGATCGGCACCCGCATCGTCGCCATGAACCGGCGACCGTCCGGACGCCACTGACTGCGGAAGGCCCACCGCTGGTACTCCAGCGCGCAGTGCACGGCGCCGGGAATGCGGATCGCCGAACGCATCCTGGCGGCGGTGTCGGCGCACTCCTCGGTCGCGCCCCAGCGTGCCCCGGATCGCTGCCGCAGCAGCCGCTCCACCTCGGCGCCACCGTCGGTGGTCAGGCGGTACTCGGGATAGCGGGGCGGCTGACACCGCAGGAACGCGGGCAGCCAGGCGCGACGCTGTCGCCGGTCGCGCAGCACCGCGCTCTTGAGCCCGGCCGGATGCGGGGAGGCGACGACCGCGATGGAGCGCACCAGCCGGGGATGCAGCACGGCGGTCGCCCAGCACACCAGCCCGCCCTCGGCATGCCCGACCAGGACCGCCTCGGTGTGCCCGAGTGCGCGAATCAGGCCGGCGACGTCACCGGCCAGTGTCCAGCCGTCGTATCCGCGCGGCGGTTTGTCCGTGTCGCCGTAGCCGCGCAGATCCACCGCGACCGTGCGGTAGCCGAGATCGGCCAGCGCGGTCAGCTGGTGGCGCCAGGACCACCAGAAGTCGGCGAAGCCGTGCAGCAACAGCACCAGCGGCGCTTCCGGGGACGCGGCCGCGAATCCCGGTGCCGCTTCGACGACGTGGAAGCGGATGCCGTTGGCATGGACGTCGCGGTGCGTCCACGGACCCTCGTAGCGGACCGTGGACGGATCGGGCGGGTTCGTGGACACGCTCAGTTCGTGCGCTTGATCAGCGCGACGTGCTCGCCGTGCGCCGACTGGCCGAAGCCCGCAGGCAGTACCGTGCGCGCCTGCTTGAGCGAATCGATCGTCTTCTCCGGCGCGCGCAGCTTCTTCACCCGCAGATAACCGAGCAGCGCGAACGCGACGGTCGTCAGGATCATCAGCGCGAACACGATCAGGAACGCCGCCCAGCGCGCCAGCCACACGTCCAGCAGTTCGGCGAGGAAGAAGAAAAAGAAGAACGAGCTGAACAGCAGCACCGTCAGCGCGAGCAGGAAGAAGACACTGCCCTGCAAGCCCTTCTTGATCTCGCCGGTGACCTCGGCCTTGGCGAGCTCGACTTCGGCGCGAACCAGCGTCGACATCTGCTCGGTGGCGTCGCGGACCAGGGTGCCGAAGCTCGCGGAACCGGGCGGATTGGCATCCGTCAACGGAATCGAGCTCACTGTGCTCCCGCCGCGCGCGTCGTTCCCGTTACCGCCCTGGGTGAAACTCACTTGGTCGACCCTTCTCCCTGTCCCGGCACATTGCTATCGGAGGCTACCGCCTTTCGGCGGATCACTGTTGTCGCACTCGTCCGGTCACGGCTCGCGCGTGTCCGGTCCGGCGCGATGGGGCACGCCCACGCCGCAACAGTAGCGCCGGCCCCGGCAGCGCTGCCGTCAAGGAGGTCATCAGGATTGCGGCCTCGGTCGATTCGAGCGATTCACCGCCGCCGGCGTCGCTCGACGCGAACTCGGCGACACCGAATCATATTGTTGTCCAGCCGAACCCGGAGATGCCGATCTCGCCCCGGCAGCCGGCCGAGGACGATCGATTGTCGATAGGCGACCGATCGTCGCCCGCCTACGGACTTTCCGGTGCACCAGTGGCGATTCCGGCGACGACCGGCGGCGGAATCGCCACCGGTCGTCGCCGGGGACCGAGGAGCCGTGGATTCGCGGGTCAGGCGTTTCCGGCGCGGATCTGCTCGAAGACGGTCGGGTCGACCAGAGTGCTGGTGTCGCCCAGCGGCCGTCCTTCGGCGACATCGCGCAGCAGGCGGCGCATGATCTTGCCGCTGCGGGTCTTCGGCAGTTCGGAGACGATGAAGATGTCCCGCGGCTTGGCGATCGGCGAGATCTCCGTGGACACGGTCTTCTTCAATTCCGCGACCAGTGCGTCTTTGTCGGTGTCGGTATTGCCCGTGCGCAGGATGACGAAGGCGACGATGCCCTGGCCGGTGGTGGCGTCGGTGGCGCCGACGACGGCGGCTTCGGCGACGGCGGGGTGGGAGACGAGCGCGGATTCGACTTCGGCGGTGGAGATGCGGTGGCCGGAGACGTTCATGACGTCATCGACGCGGCCGAGGATCCACAGGGCGTTGTCGGTGTCGATTCTGGCGCCGTCGCCTGCGAAGTACCAGCCCTGGGTGCGGTAGCGGTCCCAG
>NZ_BDBT01000033.1 GCF_001613125.1 Nocardia shimofusensis NBRC 100134 | reverse complement strand
CGCGGCCGCCGCGCCGGTGGTGGCCACACCGCTGCAGACGACCGTGCAGCCCGACGCCGCGTCGAACCCGATCACGAACGTGATCGGCACCTCGCCCAACCCGTCGCCGCTGATCGTGCCCGCCGCCGAGATTCCCGCCGTGCTCGATCTGCCGACCAAGACGCCTCCGCCGGTGCAGGTTCCGGACACCGGCGACCTCGACACCGGGGTCGTCACTCCCGGCACCACCGCGCCGAGCGTGCCGACCCTCACCCCGACGCTGCCGACCCCGGACCTGCCGACCCCGGCCACCGGCGTCCCGCTGCCGACCGACGATCCGACCTCCCCCGAACTGCCCACCACAGGTCCCGGCGTCGTGACGAAGTTGCCGGGTGCTCCGATCACCACGGCGCCCACCCCGGACGACGACGTCACCCTGCCCGGCGGCGGATCGCAGCCCTCGACCACTCCGTCGGTGTCGGTGCCCACGCCTTCGGCGACCGTGCCCAGCGTCGATGTGCCGACACCCGCACCCACCCCGGATGCGCCGAGCCAGACCGTGCCCGTGCCGACCGGGCAGCCCGCGCCCACGCAGACCATCCCCACTCAGACGGTGCCCACCGCGGGTGTGCCCGGTGGCGGGGCGACCCAGCCGACGGTGGACCTTCCCACGGCGCCGAGCGTGGCCGTGCCGACCGCCGCTGTCCCGGCCAACCCGCCGGTGCGTCTCGATCCGATCAGCGACGACGGGGCGCAGGCGTATCACTACTCGACGTACGCGGCGAGTGCGCAGCATGCGACACTGTCGAACGGCCTGGACTCGGGACTGTGGTCCGAGGACGCGGATCTGCACCCGTTGGGAACTTCCGGGCTCGACCCGGTGCTGTACTGATCCGGGGGCTCGCGGCAACGGGGAGCATGCCCATCGAACGATCCGAGCGCGACACGCAGGAGTAAGGAGGAGGCTTGTCTGCCGCAGCTGGGCTGGAGCCGGCGACGGTGAAACATCCCACCGCGATGGCACCGCTCATCCGGATGCTCGACGAACTGCGGGAGATGACCAGATCCGCGGGCCGAGACGACTTGGACGCGCGGTTGACCATGGTCCGCGCCAGGATCGGTGACTCCCGGGTGCGTCTCGTGGTCGTCGGCGAACCGAAGAACGGCATGAGCACCCTGGTCAACGGCCTGGTCGGCGCGCCGGTCAGCGCCACCGATGCCGAACTCAGCGCGCCGGTGATCGTCGAGTACGGCACCGCGCCGACCGCGACGGTGGTCAAGGCCGTCGGGCCGGGACGCAACGAGCGTCAGCCGGTCGATCCCGCGCACATGCGTTCGGCGCTGACCGTGCAGGGCGTGGTCCGTGCCGAACGGACCGAGCCGAGCGCGTTGCTGGCCGACGGCATCGTCCTGATGGACGCGCCGGGCAACGGCGACGAACGGGTGAAGTGGTCGATGATCGCCGCCGCCGACGCCGTGCTGTACGTGACCGAGGCCGCGGCGGAACTGTCCGCCGCGCAATTGGATTACCTGCAGCGCGTCCAGCAGTTCTGTCCGACGGTCGTGTGCGTGCTGAACAAGATCGACCTGTACCCGCACTGGACGCATGTGCAACAGCGGGACCGGGAACTGCTCGACGCCGCCGGGCTCGGATTCGCCGTGGCCCCGGTCTCGGCGCGGCTGCACCGCGAGGCGGGCGACATTCGCCGCGACATGGAATCCGGTGTGCCGCAACTGATCGACCACCTGCGCGACCAGGTGGTGGCACGGGCCGATGTGGTCGCCAGAGAAGCCGCCCTGCGCGACATCCAGCTGACCGCCGACAATCTCGCCGTCACGCTCTACACCGAGGCCGAGTCCTTGCGTGATCCGCGCAGGCGCGCCGAGATCACCCAGCAGCTGACCATCGCCCGCGAGGAAGCCGACCAGCTGCGGCAGCGCACCGCGAACTGGCAGATCGCGCTGGCCGACGGCGCCGGTGAACTCATGGCCGACATCGAGCACGATCTGCGCCACCGTCTGCGCAGGCTGGCCCGCGACGCCGAAGCCGAGATCGCCCAGACCGATCCGGCGCGCAACTGGAAGGAGTTCGGCGCCGATCTGGACTCGCGCATCTGCGAGGCCATCGAGGAGAACTTCGTCATGGCGCACTATCGCTCGGTGGAGTTGTGCGAGCAGGTGGCCTCGAAGTTCCCCGCGGGCAATCGGCCACCGCCGCTGCCGGACCTCCGCCTGAGCGATCCCGGTGAGGTGCTCGAACACGTCGCGCCGCTGGAGGAGCTCGACAGCGCGAATCCCGGTGTGACCCAACAGGTCCTGTCCGGCTTGCGCGGTTCTTACGGCGGCGTCCTGATGGTGGGTCTGGCGACCAGCCTGCTCGGAATGTCGCTGGTGAACTGGTATTCGGCGGGTGCGGGTGTGTTGCTCGGCGTCAACGCCATCTGGGACGATCGCAAGAATCGCAAGCTGCGCAGGCGCGCGGAAGCCAAGGTCGCGGTGGCGCGGCTGATGGACGACGTGATCTTCCAGGTCGGCAAGGAGTCGCGGAACCGGTTGCGCGCCATGCAGCGTTCGCTGCGCGACCACTTCACCGAGATCGCCGGCCAAGCGCTGCGCACCGTCGACGAGGCGCTGCGGGTCGCCGAGGACGCCTACGGCAAGTACGGCGATCGGCGCGAGGACCGGCTGGCCGAACTGAACTCCCAACTGGTCAAGCTGCGCGCCGTACGCGACCGCGCGACCGACATGGCGGCCTGACGCCGCTGCCGGTCAGTTCGCGTGGTGAGCAGGATGGAAGCCGCCCGCGTCGTGGTCGTTCTCGGCCCTGATCACATGGGTGACCGCGTTGATCAGGGCCAGGTGGGTGAACGCCTGCGGGAAGTTACCCAGGTGCCTGCCGCGGCGCGGGTCGATCTCTTCGGCGTAGAGCCGTAGCGGGCTGGCCAGGCCGAGCAGACGCTCGCACAGGTGCCTGGCCCGCTGTAGCTCGCCGATCTCCACCAGCGCCGAGACCAGCCAGAACGAGCAGATGGTGAACGAACCCTCGGTGCCGGTCAGGCCGTCGTCGGTGGTCGCGGTGCGGTAGCGCAGCACCAGACCGTTCTCGGTGAGCCGATCGGCGATGGCCAGCACGGTCGCGCGTACCCGAGGGTCGTCGGCGGGCAGGAACCGGGTCAGCGGCACCAGCAGCAGCGAGGCGTCGAGGGTGTCGCCGCCGTAGGTCTGGGTGAACACGCCCTCGTCGGTGACACCGTGGGTGAGGACATCGGCCTTGATCTCCTCGGCGATCTCCCGCCACTCCTCGGCCCGCTCCAGCTGACCGTGCATCGTCGCCAGTTTCGCACCGCGATCCAGAGCCACCCAGCACATCACCTTCGAGGAGGTGAAGTGCTGCGGTTCGCCGCGCACCTCCCAGATGCTGCGATCGGGCTCGCGCCAATGCGCGATCGCCGCGCCGACCTGTCGCTGCAGCAACGGCCACAGCGTCTCCGGCACTTGTTTACGGGACTTGACGTGCAGATACACCGCGTCCAGCATGGTGCCCCAGATGTCGTGCTGCTTCTGGTGGTAGGCGTCGTTGCCGACGCGCACCGGCCGCGCGTTGTCGTAGCCGCTCAGGTGCGTCAGTTCGCGCTCCACGATCGCGCGCTCGCCGCCGATGCCGTAGAGGACCTGCAACGGCACAGCGTCGCCGTCGGGACCGGTCGTGGCGTCGTTGAGGAAGGCGAAGAAGTCGTCGGCCTCCCGGTCCAGGCCGAGGGTGTACAGACCCCACAGGGCGAAACTCGCGTCCCTGACCCAGGTGTAGCGGTAGTCCCAGTTGCGTTGACCGCCGAGCTGTTCGGGCAGCGAGGTGCTGGCCGCGGCCAGCAGCGCGCCGGTCGGAGCGTAGGTGAGGCCCTTCAATGTCAGCGCGCTGCGCTGCAGGTAGCTGCGCCAGGGATGGTCGGGGAACTTGCCGAGGGTGATCCACTGCCGCCAGCTGTCGATGGTGCTCCGCATTTTCTCCGCGGCGTCGGCGAAGGTCGCGGGAGCGGGCAGTTCCGCCCAGGTCAGCGCGACGAACACCTCGTCGCCCTCGCGCAGCCGGGTGCGGGCGCGCGCCTGCCTGCCCTCGAGGCCGAGGCGCAGATCGGTGGTCAGCACGAGAGTGGGGTTCGCGCTCGGATCGTTGCGCGCCACCGCGGTGGCCTGCTCGTAGACCTTGCCGGTGTACTCCCAGGAGGCCGGGGCGAGGTGGTAATCGAAGGATGGCTCGCAGCTCATCTCGAGTTCGACGGTGCCGTTGACGCATTTCACCGTGCGCAACAGCATGTGCTCGGCGTCCCAGTCCATCGGCGTGCGGCGGTGGGTCCGGCTGCGCTGGTCGTTGTTGTGCCACGGACCGAGCACCAGCGCGTCGCGCACGATCAGCCAGCCGGTCTCGGTCTGCCAGGTGGTCTCCAGGATCATGCCGCCGGGCAGGTAGCGGCGCGCGGCGGGGACGGTGCGCCCGTACGGTCCGAGGCGGAAATGGCCCGCGCTGCGGTCGAGCAGCGCGCCGAACACGCTGGGGGAGTCCGGGCGCGGCAGGCACATCCATTCCACCGAGCCGTTGGCCGCGATCAGACAGTTGGTCTCGCAGTCGGACAGGAACGCGTACTCGTCGATCGGCGGGAACACGGCCGGGTGCGCGTCCATCGCGAACGCGCCGGGAAGCGGCAGGTCGGTGGGATCGATGTGCGACGCCATAACCCATCATCGGTGTCCGGCGCGCTTCCCGTCCACCGCCGGACGCGGAGTATCCGACGCAGGCAAGTAGGCTGGGCGGTGTGGAGCGCATCGCAGGCTGGTGGGACGGGTTCGAATTGTGGGTGGCGGGGTTGCCGTTCATCCCGCAGTTCTTCGTCGTCCTGGTCGGCATGGTGCCGGTGAGCTTCGCCATCGCCTACCTGCTCGACCGCGGCCTGCGCGCCGCGCTGCGGATACTCGGCCGGGACCGCGGCGCGGGCTCGACCGGATCGTCGGCCGCCGGTTTCGCGACCGTGGAACCCTCCGCCGAGGCGATGCGCCGCGAGCCCGCGGGTAGCGGGGCCCGCTGATGCCACGCTCACGGGTTCAGCTCGCCCTCGTCGCGCTCCTGGTACTGGTAGTGGTGGCCTGGTTCTTCACCCGCTGATTCTGCGCGCATGCCGGTGGGGGAGTAGATTCACTCGATTCGAACGAGGCCGCGCGCTCTGCTAGAGTCTGCGCGTGTCTTCGAACGCCGTACCGCAGGTCCGCCATGAATTGGCGTTGATCGCTGTCGGCAATCTCGCGGTCGCCGACATTCTCTGTCGCTGAAGCGTGTTCGGACACGTCTGCGCTCCCAGTCCGGTAGACCGGCGCGCACCCATGCAGGCGTGACCCGTGATCGCCGGCCGCCCGGCCGGTAGACGCGCCGCTGTCGTACCTCCTGTCGGCATGGTCTACCCGATTCTCAGCTTGTCTCCGCTCCGCCGCACCTGGCGTCGGGGTGGTCCGCACCGAAAGGGCACCAGAATGTCACGCAGAACCTGGCTCGCTCCGCGCCACCGCTTCGCCGCCGCCGCTCTCACCACCGCCGCCGCGGTCGTCCTGACGGCGTGCGGTGGCGGTGCCAGCGATTCCGTGGACGGTGGCGGCGCCGACGGTAGCGGCGGCAGCATCAATCTCTACGCCTACGCCGTCCCGAAGCCCGGGTTCGACAAGGTGATCCCCGAGTTCCAGAAGACCGAAGCGGGCGCGGGCGTCCAGATCCAGCAGTCCTACGGCGCGTCGGGCGACCAGTCGCGCAAGGTGAAGGACGGCGCGCAGGCCGACGTCGTCAACTTCTCCGTCGAGCCCGACGTCACTCGTCTGGTCGAGGCCGGTCTGGTCGACGAGAGTTGGAACGCGGGCGCGGACAAGGGCGTGCCGTTCGGCTCGGTGGTGGTGCTCGCGGTGCGCGAGGGCAACCCGAAGAACATCCAGACCTGGGACGATTTGCTGAAGCCCGGCATCGAGGTCGTCACGCCGAACCCGTTCAGTTCGGGCTCGGCCAAGTGGAACCTGCTGGCGCCCTATGCCGCGAAATCCGACGGCGGCAAGAATCCGCAGGCCGGTCTGGACTACCTGAGCCGGCTGATCTCGCCCGAGCATGTGAAGGTGCAGCCGAAGTCGGGCCGTGAGGCGACCGAGACCTTCTTGCAGGGCACCGGTGACGTGCTGCTCAGCTACGAGAACGAGGCGATCTTCGCCGAGCGCAACGGTGATCCGATCGAGCACATCGTGCCCGCCGACACTTTCCGGATCGACAATCCGGTGGCAGTGCTGAAGAACGCCCAGAATCCGGAGAAGGCCGTCGCCTTCCGTGACTTCCTGTTCACCCAGGAGGGCCAGAAGGCATGGGCCGAGGCGGGTTTCCGTCCGGTCGACCCGCAGGTCGCCGCCGATTTCGCCGCCGACTTCCCCACCCCGGCGAAGCTGTGGACCATCGACGACCTCGGTGGCTGGGACGCTGTGAACACCGAACTGTTCACCCCGGACACCGGTTCCATCGCGATCATCTACGAGAACGCGACCAGATAGCCAGGCGAGCTGGAGCACACGGAATACTGGAGCAACGTGACTGACAACAGTAGCGTCGCCGCCGGGGAGAAAACCGGCGGAGACCTAGCAGGGAACCAGCCACACTCCCGGCGCTCGCCGAAGGCGTGGCTGCAGGTCAGCGGCTCGGTCGGCCCGCTGGGAATCGCCACCGCGGTGCTGTGGCTGAGCATCATCGTGCTGTTGCCGCTCGCCGCGCTGACCGTCACCTCGTTCGAGGACGGATGGGCCGGGTTCTGGGACGCGGTCACCGCGCCCGCCGCCCTCGACTCGCTGCGGATCACCGTAAGCGTGTCGGTGGTGGTGGCGCTGATCAACGTCGTGATGGGCACTCTGATCGCCTGGGTGCTCGTCCGCGACGAGTTCCCCGGCAAGGGCGTGGTCAACGCGCTGATCGACCTGCCGTTCGCGCTGCCGACGATCGTGGCCAGCATCGTGCTGCTCTCGCTCTACGGCCCGCAGAGCCCGGTGAACATCCACCTGAACGCCACCCAGCCGGGTCTGGTGGTCGCGCTGGCGTTCGTGACGTTGCCCTTCGTGGTGCGTTCGGTGCAGCCGGTGCTGATCGAGGCCGACCGCGAGGTGGAGCAAGCGGCGCTGTCGCTCGGCGCGAGCAACTGGGTGACCTTCCGCCGGATCGTGCTGCCCGCGCTGACCCCGGCGATCATCAGCGGCGGCGGCTTGGCCTTCGCCCGCGCCATCGGCGAGTACGGCTCGGTGGTGCTGATCGGCGGCGCGATTCCGCGCGAGACCGAGGTGGCTTCGCAGTACATCCAGAAGCAGATCGAGATCGACCGGCCGATCAATGCCGCCGCGGTCTCGGTGGCCCTGCTGCTGATCGCCTTCGTGACACTGCTCGTGCTGCGCTTCCTGGCCGATCGCTCCGCGCGCAAGGAACAGGCGAGCCGATGAATCCGACACCCCTGACCCGCCTGTCGTTGCGTACGGTCGCATTGGGCTATCTGTTCGTGCTGCTGGTGCTGCCGCTGGTCATCATCCTGTGGCGCACCTTCGAGAACGGCATCGGCGCGTTCATCGACTCGATCACCACGCCCGCGGCCATCTCGGCATTCCAGCTCTCGCTGCTGATCGTGGCGATCGTGGTGCCGTTGAACGTCGTGTTCGGCGTGATCACCGCTCTCGCGCTGGTGCGCGGCCGGTTCCCCGGGCGCAATCTGGTGCAGGGCATCGTCGATCTGCCGTTCGCGGTGTCGCCGGTCGTCGTCGGTGTCGCCCTGATCCTGCTGTGGGGTGCGGGCGGCTGGCTCGGTGGACTGGAGAGCGTGGGACTGAAGGTCATCTTCAGCCTGCCCGGCATGGTCATCGCGACCATCTTCGTGACCTTGCCGTTCGTGGTGCGCGAGGTCGAACCCGTGTTGCACGAGATCGGCGACGACCAGGAGCAGGCGGCCGCGACGCTGGGCGCCTCGAAGTGGCAGACGTTCTGGCGGATCACGTTGCCCGCGATCCGCTGGGGCCTGACCTACGGCGTCGTGCTCACCGTCGCCCGTGCGCTCGGCGAATTCGGCGCGGTGATCATGGTGTCCTCGGCGCTGCCCGGCCAGTCGCTCACGCTGACACTGCTGGTGCACAGCCGCTACATCAACGACCACAACACCTTCGGTGCCTACAGCGCCGCCACCCTGCTGATGGGCATCGCCCTGGTGGTCCTGTTGCTGATGACCGTTCTCGAACGCAAGCGGGACGCCAAGTGACCACCCGCGCAGAAGGTAGAACCATGATCGCCCGTGCCGGAGGCAACCAATGATCACTCGTGCCGGAGGCAGTAAATGATCACCGTGACCAACGCCCGTAAGAACTACGGCAACTTCGCCGCGCTCGACGACGTCTCCATCGACATCCCCTCCGGCGAGCTGACCGCGCTGCTCGGCCCGTCCGGCTCCGGCAAGTCGACGTTGCTGCGCGCCATCGCCGGCCTCGAGTCGCTCGACGACGGCGTGGTCGTGATCGCGGGCAAGGACGTGACCCGGGTGGCGCCGCAGAAGCGCGATATCGGCTTCGTCTTCCAGCACTACGCCGCGTTCAAGCACATGACAGTGCGCGACAACGTCGCCTTCGGCCTGAAGATCCGCAAGCGGCCCAAGGCCGAGATCGCCGAGCGGGTCGACGAGTTGCTCGGCATCGTCGGCCTCGACGGCTTCCAGCACCGCTATCCGGCTCAGCTGTCCGGCGGCCAGCGTCAGCGCATGGCGCTGGCCCGCGCGCTGGCGGTCGACCCACAGGTGCTGCTGCTCGACGAGCCCTTCGGCGCGCTCGACGCCAAGGTCCGCGCGGACCTGCGCACCTGGCTGCGCAGGCTGCACGAAGAAGTGCACGTCACCACCGTGCTCGTCACCCACGACCAGGAGGAGGCGCTCGACGTCGCCGACCGGATCGCGGTGATGAACAAGGGCCGCATCGAGCAGATCGGCACCCCCGAGGACGTCTACGACCGGCCGGCCAACGAGTTCGTCATGTCCTTCCTCGGCGACGTCGCCAAGCTCAACGGCCACATGGTGCGCCCCCACGACATCCGCGTCGGCCGTGACCCCGGCATGGCGCTGGCCGCGCACGAGGGCACGGCGGAATCGGCGGGCGTCACCCGCGCCACCGTGGATCGCGTCGTTCACCTCGGTTTCCAGGTACGCGTCGAGATGCGCAACGCCGCGACCGGGGATCTGTTCTCCGCCCAGGTCACCCGCGGCGACGCCGAGGCACTGCGGCTGAGCGAGGGCGAGACCGTCTACGCGCGGGCCACCCGGATTCCGGCGCTGCCCGGTGGCCTGGTTCCGGTCGAGATCTCCTCCGTTGCGTCCGCCGACGCCGCCGAGCCCGCTGTGAAGGCCGAGACGGCCGCGACCGCTGAGACGGCTGAGTCCGCTGAGACGGCTGAGACGGCTGAGACAGCCGCGACCGCTGAGACAGCCGCGACCGCTGAGACCGAGACCTTCGAGACAGCCGAGACCGTCGAGACAGCCGAGACGGCCGAGACGGCCGGGGCCGCACCGAAGGACGTGGCCGCCGGGAACGAATCCGGCGCGCGGACAACCGGATAGGCCGGACTCGCGCGACCAGCGCTCAGCGTGCGGTGAACCCACCGTCGATCGCGAGCGCCGCGCCGGTGACGAAACTCGCCTCGCGACTGAGCAGATACGCGCAGAACGAGGCGATCTCGTCCGGCGCGGCGATCCGGCCGATCGGGTGCAGCGCGGTGACGGCCGCCTCGCCCTCGGGCGTGGCGCCCATGGACGCACGGAACGCCGGAGTGTCCACCGCGCCGGACACCAGCGCGTTGACCCGTACGCCCCGGTCGGCGGCCTCCAGAGCGACAGCCCTGGTCAGTCCGACCACCCCGTGCTTGGCGGCTACATACGGCGCCACCGAGCCCATGCCGACCACCCCGAGGTTCGAGGCGTTGTTGAGGATCGCGCCGCCGCCCGACGCGGCGAGCGCGGGCACCTGGTGGCGCAGGCCGTAGAACACGGCCGTGAGGTTGAGTTCCAGATCCGCGCGCCAGCCCGCCTCGTCGATCTCCTCCACCGGTCCGAACGAGCGCAGCGCTCCCGCGTTGTTGAACGCGACGTCCAGGCGTCCGTACTCGACGACGGCAGCCTCGGTCAGCCGGGCCACGTCGCCCTCCACCGTGACGTCGGTCGGGACGAACAGCGCTCGGCCGCCCGCTGCGCGGATTTCCTCGGCCACCTGCTCACCGGCATCTTTGCCGCGCGATCCGAGGACCACCGCGGCGCCTTCGGCGGCCAGTCGCAGCGCCACCGCCCTGCCCACACCCGAACTCGCACCCGTGATCACCGCGACCTGCTCCGTGAAACGTGCCGACATCCCTGTCCACTTCCCTTCCGGTTCCCGATCTTTCGTCTCGGCGGTCGTTGCCGCCGTAGTCAGTCAAGCGATCGAGCGCGGGGAGTGCTGGCGGCATTCGGACGCGGTACTTGATGTGTCATCAATCGTGCGGTGACGACCCTCCGGGCGGGAACCCGACGGCGAGATAAATGAGACTGCGAGTTCTGGGTATCCACGGAAAGCCGCCCTTCCGGGGTTGTCGGACGATCTTGTGTATCGCTTGTTTGTGCTGGTAGAGGTCATTTTGCCGACTGTCCGGAGGGGTGGGGTTGACCTACCCGCCAGTAACTGTAACTATTGGAAACAGTTAATCGGCACCCGAGGAGAGGCAGTGACGACGATGTCGAAAGCCGCGACGACCGATATCGACCCCGATCTCGCGAAGGCACAGGAGTATGCGGCCAAGCTGCTACTGCTGTCCGAGGGTTCGGTGAACCGGCACTTCGACCCCTTCGAGGACATCGACTGGGACAACCCCGATTTCGCCGCCACCGCGGGCGAACACCGCTGGGTACTGCCGGTGTCGGCCGATCCGCTCGGCCGCCATCCCTGGTACGAGGCGCTGCCGGAGGCCAGGAAGATCGAGATCGGCAAGTACCGCCAGGCCAATATCGCCAAAGTGGGCCTGCAGTTCGAGTCGATCCTCATCAGTGGCATGGTCACGCACAACTTCGGCCTGCCCAACGGCTCGCCGGAGTTCCGCTACTGCTCTCACGAGATGATCGAGGAGCACAACCACACGCTGATGTTCCAGGAGATGGTCAATCGCATCGGCATCGACGTGCCGGGGATGGGCCCGCTGGTCGGCAAGTTCAAGTACCTGGCAGCGCCGGTCGCCGCGCTCGCGCCGAACCTGTTCTTCATGGCCGTGCTCGCCGGCGAGGAGCCGATCGACCACATCCAGAAGCAGATCCTGCGCTCCGGCGACGAGGTCCACCCGATCATGCTCGGCGTGATGTCCATCCACGTCGCAGAGGAAGCCAGGCACATCTCCTTCGCGCACGAGTTCCTGGAGAACCACGTCCCCGAGACCGGCCGAGTCAACAAGTTCGTGCTCTCGCTGGCCATGCCGACCATCATGTTCATCCTCGGTCGCTCCATCGCGACCCCGCCGAGGTCGTTCTTCCGTGAGTTCGACATCCCGGAGAACGTGCGCAAGGAACTGTTCTACGGCTCGAAGGAAGCCAGGCAGACCTTCAGCGACTACTTCGTCGACGTGCGCGCGCTGGCCGAGAAGTTGGGCCTGATGAACCCGATCGCCAAGCGGGTGTGGAAGCTCTTGGGCATCGACGGCCCGGCCAGCCGCTACCGGTCCGAGCCGTTGCGCCTGGCCAAGGCCGGCTGAGCGGCGGTCCGGTCGAATGCCCTACGTCGTCACCCAATCCTGTTGCAGTGACGCCTCGTGCGTCTACGCCTGCCCGGTCAACTGCATCCATCCCACCCCCGACGAGCCGGACTTCGCCACCGCGGAGATGCTCTACGTCGACCCGAAAGCGTGTGTGGACTGCGGCGCCTGCGCCACGGCCTGCCCGGTCGATGCCATCACCTCGGTGAAGAAGCTGACCGGCGAACAACTTCCGTTCGTCGAGATCAATGCCGCGTTCTACCGCCAGGAGCGGCCCCGTCCGCTGCTGGCGCGTCCGGTGCCCGCCCCCGAGATCGACACCGAGCGGGGTCCCTTGCGGGTGGCGATCGTGGGCTCGGGTCCGTCGGCCATGTACGCCGCCGACGAACTGCTCACCCAACCGGACGTCTCGGTCACCGTCTTCGATCGGCTGACGGTGCCCTACGGGCTGGCGCGCTTCGGCGTCGCCCCCGATCATGCCAGGACCCGTCAGGTGAGCAGGCTCTTCGACGTGATGTCCGCACAGCCCGGCTTCGGCTCGTATCTCGATGTCCAGGTCGGCGAGCACATCGCGCACCAGGAGTTGCTCGACCACTTCCATGCGGTGATCTACGCGGTCGGCGCGTCCTCGGATCGCAAGCTCGGGATTCCGGGGGAGGGGCTGCCGGGCAATGTCTCGGCCACCGACATCGTCGCCTGGTACAACGGTCATCCCGACCACGCGGGCGACCTCGTCGACCTGACGCACCGCCGTGCGGTGATCGTCGGCAACGGCAATGTCGCCCTGGATGTGGCCCGCGTGCTGACCAGCGATCCGAACAGGCTGGCGGGCACCGATATCGCGCCCTACGCGCTGTCGGCCCTGGAGGAGAGCAAGATCGAGGAAGTCGTGGTGCTCGGCAGGCGCGGTCCCGCCGAATCCGCCTTCACCGTGCCCGAATTCGTCGGTCTGCTCGGCGCCGATGTCGACATCGTGGTCGAGGGCGAACTGCCCGAGATCGTCCCCGGTCTGCCGTTCGAGACCGAGCAGAAGCTGCGCCTGCTGCACCAGGTCGCGGACCGTCCGGTCGGCGAGCGCAAGCGGATCGTGTTCCGCTACCTGTGCGCGCCCGCGCGGGTGCTCGGCACCGACCGCGTGACCGGCCTCGAGATCGCCCGCACCGCACTGAGTACGGACGCCGAAGGACGCGTGGTCGCGACGCCCACCGGCGATACCGAGCAGATCGATGCCGGACTCGTCCTGACTTCCGTCGGCTACCGAGGGGTGCCGACGCCGGGACTGCCGTTCGACGAGCGCGCGGGGGTCGTGCCGAACCGGGAAGGTCGTGTCCTCGACGGCGAGACGGCCCTGCCCGGGACGTATGTGACCGGTTGGATCAAGCGCGGGCCGACCGGCTTCATCGGCACCAACAAGTCCTGCGCGCAGCAGACGGTGCAGCGATTGGCCGAGGATTTCAACGCGGGTCTGCTGCCCGAACCCCGCTACAGCGCCGACGAATTCGACCGGCTGGTGCGTACGCGCAGGCCGAGTGCGCGGGCCGGAGGCGCGGCCGTGCGTAGCGCAGGCGATTCCGGGCCGCTGCGGCGGTGGCTGTCCAAGCTCTGAACCGCTCTGCGGTCGCGGGGCCGGTCGTCGACGATCTCCGCATGACACGAACGAGCGGACGAGTGCCCCTCGTCCGCTCGTTCGTGTTCGAACCCTGAGGTCCTGCACGGCCTCCGTCCCGGCTCGTGCGGCCACAGCCTCGACCCCGGCTCGTGCGGCCACAGCCTCGACCCCGGCTCGTGCGGCCACAGCCTCGACCCCGGCTCGTGCGGCCACAGCCTCGACCCCGGCTCGTGCGGCCACAGCCTCGACCCCGGCTCGTGCGGCCACAGCCTCGACCCCGGCTCGTGCGGCCACAGCCTCGACCCCGGCTCGTGCGGCCGCGGCGTCTCCGTGCACCGCCCCGGTCGAATTCTCCCCGCGGATGGCGCGTTCGTCCGCGCCGACCGGCCGTAGCCCTGGCTCGTCGCCCGCGAGCCGTCCGGCCGGATGCGGGTGGAAGCGCGGTGGCGAATTGTCGGCAATGAGTACTCGGACTGCAATATTGCGTATGCCGGATCTTCGCCCGGCCCTCCATATCGGCGACTCGGAGTGGACCTCCCCCGGTTGTCCGGGAGATCGCTGCGGAGTAGCGGAAGTTTGTCGAACGCAGCGTGATTCCGGTGTCGAGGGCGCTTGATGCCGAGCGTCGTCGGATTGTCCTGCGGGTTTGTCTTCGATGTATCCGGATGCGCGAGAATTGATGTGGTTACGCCATCACCACCGCATCCGATCGGTTAGCCTGTTCTTGCTGTTTGGAAGACGACCGCGGCCACATGGTTCGACTGTGTGCTGGACGTGGTCTCGGTGCGTTGACGGGATGGCGAATGTCTTTGTGCGTGGGTTTGAGCATCGGCGCGGTGAACTCTGTGACCGCTTCGGTGGGCCCTTCTCGTTCTCGACCGTCGGTGCGTACCCGGCGCACGGCACTCACTCTCGACGACTACGGCGCCGCCAGGGTCGGCAACCTGCCCCGGTTCGATTCCGCCGTCACGGATTTCGCCGACCTGGCTCGAGATCCGGAACCGTTCGTCCTCGGCGGTCGCCTCTACACCGCGCCCGGCCTCGTCGCCACCGTCGTGCGGGAGTTGCTCGACACCGGCGAACCGATCGCGGGCTCGGTGGTGACCTATCCGGCGGTGTATTCCGACAAGCAGGTCGCGCTGCTGCGCCAGGCTCTCGATCTGGGCGGGATGCGCGCAGTGATCATGGTGCCCGAGGCGGTCGCCGCCGCGGAATGGCTCGAATACGAACACGGTCCGCTCGAACCGGGATTCGCACTGGTCTACGACCTGGGCGGCGCCAGCCTCGATGTCACCGTCGTCCGGGTCGGCCCGGACTGGTCCGACCATCCGATCGTCGGAAACCCGCGCCGCTGCTACGACTTCGGCGGTCGTCCGCTCGGCGCGACCATCGCCCGCTACTCGCGGGGCACCCAGCCCGGCGCGATCCCGCTGTCCGCCCTCGTCGATATCGACAGCCTGCGCGCCGACCACATCCGGGACTCCTTCGACGTGGTTCGGTCCTGCCTGAACTCCACCGGCCGCAGCCTCTCCGACATCGGCCGGATTCTGCTGGTCGGTGCGGCGTCACGCCCGCCGGAGGTCGCCGCCACCCTCGCCGAACTCGGCAGGCCGATCGTCACCTCCGCAGATCCGGGCCAGATCATCGCCACCGGGGCGGCCTATTTCGCGGCTCGCTCGTTCGCCTCCGCCGACGACGTGCCGCGCCCCACGC
The DNA here is from genome assembly GCF_001613125.1 of Nocardia shimofusensis NBRC 100134. Taxonomy (GTDB): domain Bacteria; phylum Actinomycetota; class Actinomycetes; order Mycobacteriales; family Mycobacteriaceae; genus Nocardia; species Nocardia shimofusensis. The sequence goes on along the minus strand of NZ_BDBT01000033.1, from coordinate 53,665 downwards.
GCGGTGCGGTGTTCTCCGGCGCGGCGGTGGCTTCCGCTCTGGCGGTCTCCGCCGCGACCGTGCTCGGCGGCAACACCGACCCCGTGCTCGAACCGATGCTCCAGCGATACCCCGATCTGGCCCAACCGCTCGACGTGCGGACTCACGCCTACATCGACACCGCCTACAGCGCGCACTCCGACGGCGATGTCCGCTACGGCATCCCCATCGGCCTCACCGAACCGATCCCGGGCCTCACCCGGAACCCGGACGGTCGCTTCGTCCCCACGAGCCGCCGGCCCATGGGGCCGACCATCGCCGAATCCCGCCGCGATTCCCATCCTGATCGGCGCACGCCGCTCCTCGAGAGCGAATCGGACCCCGCGCGCTTCCCCCGTCTGCTGCCCTTCGGCTGGATCTCCGATACGGGCTGGGGTGGCCCGGCCGCACCGGCTCCGGCTCCGGGAAATGGTGCGCCTCCGGCGGAACCGGAACAGCCCGGCGAGCCGCCGAGCGAGCCGTCCGTCGGCGATCCGGCCGCGCCCGGCGCGGGGCAGCCCCCGTCCGGCGACGACGGCGCAGTAGACGCCCCCGCTCCCGAGCCGGGTGGCGACGGCACGACCGGGCCAGGCGCCGGACAGGGATCTCCCGGTGACGACGCAGCCGGCGGTGCTGGTGGGGGAGCAGCGGGCTCCAACGGCGCCGGCTCCGGCGGCGCGGCTCCCGGAAGTGTGGGCGACGCAGGGCCGAGCGGCGCCGGCTCCGGCGGAGCGGCGTCCGATGGAGGTCATTCCTCCGGTGGGCTTTCACCGGGCGACGGTGGTCTTTCGGGCGGTGACGGCTCCTCCGGTGGTGACGGCGATTCGGGCGGCGGATTCGGCGGTGGCGGACCGTCCTCGGGCGGTGGAAACCCCGGAGGCAGTGGGGACGCCGGAGGCAGTGGCAACTCCGGTGGTGGCAACTCCGGTGGTGGTGGCAATTCCAGTGGTGGCAATCCCGGCGGCGCGGGCGTCGGCGGCCCGGGTGGCGCGGACAGCTCGTCGAGCGGCGGGTCCGGGAAGGGCGGGTCAGGGAAGGGTGGCTCCGGGAACTCCTCCACCGGTGGAGGAGGTGGCGGCGGCAAGGGCGGAAGCGCGACGGTCGGCGGCGGGTCCGGCAAAGGCGGGTCGGGTCACGGCGGCTCCGGTGGGTCCGGCGGCGGCAAGGGCGGCGCCGGTTCCCGCGCCGGCGGTGGCGGCGTTGGCGGGGGTGGGGGCGGCGGCTCCCGTTGACGAGCACCCGCCGCTCAACCCCGTACTCACATCGGGACTGTAGTCGGCGGGCTTCTCGTCGGCCTCGGACTGCCCGGCGATGAGCATCCCGGCAGGCCGGGGAATCCTGGGCTCGATGCCGGGGTGTCCTGGGCTCAGTGCGTGGCCGGTGTGGACTGGATGAGGGTGGACAGGGCGCGGATCATCTCGGTGGCGACGACGGCGTGGCCGCTGCTGGCGAAATGGATGAGGTCGGCGCTCATGAGGTCGGGGCGCAACCGCAGCGGATGCCTCCAGAAGTCCACCAGGAGTGCGTCGTAGGTCGAGGCGACATCGCCGATGATCGCGTTGAGCGCGGCCATTCGATCACGCATGGGGGCCATGGCCGCCATGCGTTCGGTCTCCCAGACATCGGCGACGGTGAATGTGCACAACTGGGCACCGGTCGCGGCGAGCGCCGCGAACAGAGTGTCGAGGTTCGCGCGCAGTCCGTCGACGTCGGGTTCGGCGACGAACAGGTCGTTGCCACCGCAGATGATGTGCACCAGGTCCGGCTCGAATTCCATGACGGGGGCGAGCTGTTCGGCGCGAACCTCAGCCGTGGTCGCGCCCTTGCGGCCGGTATTCAGGTACCGCATACCGGGATTCGCGCCGCGTAGCGCGGTCGCGACGCGGTCCGCCCATCCGGTCGGCGCGTAACCGGGGCTCGGGTCGCCGATGCCCAGGGCGATGGAGTCACCGACCACCGCGTAGCGCTGCCAGGACGCACCCCGCAACAGCTCCTGTGCCGTGCCGGGGGAGAGCAGCATCGGATCGGAGAGCTCGGTCGGCGGTGCGGGGGTGATCGGCGCCGGAGCGTCGAAGGAATCGGTTCGGAAGGAATCGGTTCGGAAGGAATCGGTTCGGAAGGAGTCGCCGGACGTGGAGCGGCCGCGGGGAAAGTGATTGTCGTTCACGGGGTCTCCGATCGGGAAGGAATGGCGGACAGGCAGGCGGCGAGTACGGCGATCACCGCGCAGAACGCGAAATGGGTGTGCAGTCCGGCGAGCGCGTCGCCGGGATGGGCGGCCAGCACGGCGGCCATCACCGCGACGCCGAGCGCGCCGCCGACCTGGCGGGAGGTGAGGTTCATCGCGATGCCGACGGCGAACTGTTCGGGCGGCAGCGAATTGGCGGCCGTCGTGCCGAGCACGGTCAATACCAGCCCGATACCGCCGCCGCCGAGGACCCCGGCGGGAATCCACGCCGACCACAGCGCAGGGTCGGGACCGAACGCGCCGGTGCTCATCCACCATGCCGAGGCGGCGAACATCGACGCGCCGAGCACACCCACCCAGCGTCGCGGACCGCTCCCCGTGATCCGCCCGGCGATGCCGGCGGTCACCATGGACGCGACCGCCCCCACGGTGAGCGCCGCCGCCGAACCGATGACCGAATAGCCCCACACGGCGTCCAGGAACAGCGGCCCGGCCAGCAACCAGGAGTACATGGCGGCGGCGAAGACGAAAGAGGCCGCGTTGGCCAGCGCGTAGGGTCTGCTGCGCCAGAGCTCCACCGCCAGCGCCGAACGCGCGGAGCCGTCGGCGTTCTGCCGTGCTGAGCGAGCCACGGCCGCCGCCAGGAGAACAGCGCCGAGTCCGAGCGCGAGCAGCGTGGCGGGGGAGTTCCAGCCCCACCGCTGTCCCTCGGTGACACCGGCGACGAGCCCGCCCAGCCCGAGCGCGATCGCGACGGTGCCCACGGGGTCGGGCAGGGCCCCGTCCGTTCGTCCGGTCTCGGGGATCGCCATGCGCAGCGCGGGCACGACGAGCAGCACCGTGATCGGCACGTTGATCACGAAAATCGAGCGCCAGCCGAAGGTCTCGACCAGCGCGCCGCCGAGCGCGGGTCCCACCACCGCCGCGAACCCGCCTGCCGCCGACCAGGCGCCGATGGCCGCGGCGATCCGCTCGCGCGGGGTGACCGCGAGGACCAGTCCCAGTGCGGCGGGCAGCATCAGCGCGGCGGTGGCGCCCTGGAGCAGTCGTCCGGCGATGAGCGTCCCCGCGTTCGGCGCGAGGCTGCACAGCAGGGAGGTCAGCGCGAATCCGGCGAGTGCGGCCAGGAACAGCTTGCGCCTGCCGAGCGCGTCGGCGAGACGGCCTGCCGGGGTGAGCAGTGCCGCGAACGTGACGGCATAACCGCTGACGACCCAGGTCAGGGTGGTCGTGGGAGTGGACGGGTAGTCGCGGGCGAGGGAAGGGAAGGCGATGTTGACGACCGAGAGGTCCAGGAAGGCGATGAACGCCGCACCGCAGGCCAGCAGCAGGGTGCGGCGGGCGAGGTTCGGCGGTGGCGAACTGTCCGTTCGCTCGGAAACCAGGGACATGGGAATCCTTGTGGCGGGGAGACGTAGCGGAGGATGTGTCGAGAAACAAAAAGTACGATCGTTCGTTCATCAACATACGACCGATCGTTCGTATGCACAAGCCTCAGGTGGAAGAATGGACCGCATGACCGAACCGACCACCGATCAACGCCTGGTCAAGGGCGCGCGCTCGCGTGCGGCGATCGCGCGGCACGCCGCCGACGTCGCTTCGGTCGACGGGCTCGATGGGCTGAGCATCGGCAAACTCGCCGCCGACCTCGGCATCAGCAAGAGCGGCATCGCGACCCTGTTCGGGTCCAAGGAGGCGTTGCAGCTGGCGGCGGTTCGCGCGGCCAGGGAAGTCTTCGTCACGACGATCATCGAGCCGGGTATGCGCGAGCCGCGCGGCATCACCCGGGTCCGCGCGCTGGTCGGCCGCTGGCTCGACTACGTCACCGAGCCGGTGTTCCCCGGCGGCTGTTTCCGCGCCGCCACCCTCGCCGAGTTCGACAGCAGGCAGGGCCCGGTCCGCGACGCCCTGGCCGCGGATCACGCCGAATGGCTCGCGCTGCTGGACAAACAGATCCGATACGCGGCCGACGCGGGGGAGCTGCCCGGTCGCGACGCGGAAACGCTCGCCTTCGAGATCGCCGCCGTCGTCACCGCGGCCAACACCGCCCGCCAACTCGGCGACGACGCGGGTGTGTCGACCGCGCGCACGATCATCTCCCGCCTGCTCGGCGATCCTGCGTCCTGACATGCGGCGTCCCTGGTTGAATGGTCCGAATGACGCTGTGTCGTAGAGGGCATTCGGTGGGGTCGGTCGTGCTGGCGGGTGTCGTGGCGGCGGGTCTCGCCGCGGCTGGTCCGGCCGGAGCGGAGATCTTTCCGCCGATGTGCGCGCAGGGCTGGACCACGAGCGTGGTCGCCGCGGGCGCGGGCAACCTGGAGAATCTGGATTCCGACGGCGCGGGCGGCTTCTACGTCACCGGCATCGCCGATGGCTATCTCGGCCACATCGACGCCGAGGGCAACCTCGAGAAGCTGGTCACCGGCCTGGACAAACCGGCCGGAGTGCGCGTCGTCGGCCCGTACGTCTACTTCTTGACCGGGGACGGGACGAACACGTTGCCCGGGACCCTGCAGCGCTACGAGATCGCCACCGGCGAGGTGACTGTCCTGCTCACCGATCTGAACGGCCCGAACGGACTACTCCTGCTGCCCGACGGCGACCTGCTGTTCACGGCGATCGGCATCAACCGCCCGCCGACGGGGATCTCCCGGTACCGGCCGTCCACCGGCGAATACATCGAGACCTGGTCCGAGGTGATGTTCTCCAACGGCATGGCGCTGGCGCCCGACGGCCGTTCGATCTACGTCTCCGATCTCGCCATGCGGGTCCAGCGCGTCTTCTTGGACGCTCCCCGAGCGCCCTCGATGGTCATCGGCGTGCCCGACCTCTTCGCGTTGCCCGACGACATGGAGGCCACCCGCGACGATCAGTTGTTCCTCGCCGATCACGTGGTCGGCGCGGTGTATCGGGTGAATCCGTCGACCCGGTCGGCCTGCGCGATCGCGACGGGCTTCGTGCAGCAGCCCGATATGCGCACTCCGGCGGACGGCGCGACCTCGGTGCGCATCGCCCGTGATGGGGACTCCTGGGCTCTGTTCGTCACGAGCATGGACGGCACCCTGCGCCGTCTGCGGCCACCGGCCGATGTCGATCTGACACCGGCGGACGCCCGTCGGCGGTAGCGCGCCACTACTACCGGGCACGGCACCGATGGAGCCCGCACCGTACGGACGCGGGTGTGCGGCGTTCGGCGAATCCGGGGTGCGGTGCGATGGAGCGCCGACCGTGTGAACGCAGTGGGTGCACCGCCCGACTACGGGGTACGGCGGCAACGGTGCGATGGGTTCGGCGCGGCTGCAGCGACCGGACCGCTCGGGTGCCGTGGGACGGTGATCACGCGCCGCTGCCCAACGACGCGACGCATGACCCGATCACTCGGTCGGCGTGCCGGATTCGGGGGTGGCGTGGGCCGTTCAGCGCCTCACGCGGACAGCGCGCGCGTTTCGCCGCAGGCGGCGTCGTAACGATCCCACACCAGGTCGACGAGTGCCGGATGCGAGCCGAGCGCCGCGGTGTGCGTGAGATCCGGTGTCGCCGCGGCGATCCGGTCGGTCAGCAGGCCGGGGGCGAGGAAGTAGTGCGCGACGACGACCCGGTCGATGCCACGGGCGGACAACCGGTCCCTGGCCGCCGAGACCCGGGGTTCGGTTGTCGCGAAGCCGATTTCGGTGGCCCAGCCGGTGTGCTCGGCGAGTGCCCTGGCGACCAGCCGCGTCCTGGCGTTGGCTGCGGGCGAGGAAGCCCCGACGGCGGCGACCACCACGCCGAGCCGCCGGTGCGGGTTCCGCTCATGCGGTGCGAACGAAGGGGGCTCTGGTGCGCAAGCGGCTCGCACACGATCGGCGAGGGCGTGCACAAGCCTCGGGTCGGGACCGAGCACGTCGGCTTGGTCGACCCGCAGCAGCGGATGACGGCGCCGGGCGGCGGCGAGCAGCCCGGGCAGGTCGACCCGCGCGTGAAAGGCGTTGCCCAGCAACAACGGAACCACGACGGCGTGGGTGTGACCCGCGCTCGCGACCGCGTCGACCACCTGGTCCACCGAGGGCGCGCTCAGATCGAGGAACGCCGGGCGCACCGTGACGCCCGGCCTGGCCTCGGCCACCGCGGCGGCCACCGCCGCCACGGTGGCCGCCGACCTGGGGTCGCGGCTGCCGTGGCCGACGGTGATCAGCGCGGCGTCGAGCGGCGCGGACCCGGCCACGTCAGACTCCGGCGCCGACTTCGACGGCGGTCAGCACGTCACCGACCAGACCGGCGGCGAGGGTGTTGCCGCCCGCGGGATCGATGAGCAGGAAGCTGCCCGTGTGCCGGTTGATCCGGTAGTCGTCGGCGGCGATCGGCTCGGCGACCCGTACCGCGATGCGGCCGATGTCGTTGAGCTCGAGCGCATCCGGGTTCGGGTCCGCGGCCAGGCGCTGCTCGTCGAAGCGTTCGATGAGCGCGCCGACGATGGCCTGGGTGGTGCGGGTGCCGTGCTTGAGCAGCAGTCGCGCGCCGGGACGCAGCGGCTTGTCGCCCAGCCAGCAGACGGTCGCGTCGAAGGAGTCCAGCGGCTCCGGCGCGTCGCCCGCCGCGGCGATGATGTCGCCACGGGAGATGTCGACCTCGTCGGCCAGGATCAGCGTGACGCTACGGCCCACCTGCGCGACCGCGAGCTCCCCGTCCGGGGTGTCGATGCGCTCGACGATGGTCCGCACGCCCGAGGGCAACACCACGACCTCGTCGCCGGGCGCGACCGAACCGGCCGCGATCTGCCCGGCGTAGCCGCGGTAGTCCGGGTATTCGGCGGTGCGCGGACGGATCACGTACTGGACCGGGAACCGCAGTCCGATCGAGTGCGCACCGGTGCTGTCGGCGTCCACCGGCACCGACTCCAGGTGCTCGATCAGCGAAGGACCGTCGTAGTACGGGGTGTTGTCCGAGCGACTGGCGACATTGTCGCCGTGCAGCGCGGAGACCGGGATCTCCAGCACGTCCTCCGGCGACCAGCCCAGCCGGGTGGTCAGCTCGTTGAACTCCGCGGAGATCTCGGCGAACACGGTTGCCGGGTCGTCCACCAGGTCGATCTTGTTCACCGCGAGCACCAGGCGGGGCACGCCGAGCAGCGCCAGCACCGCGGCGTGGCGGCGGGTCTGCTCGATGACGCCCTTCCGCGCGTCGACCAGCAGGATCACCAGCTGCGCGGTGGACGCGCCGGAGACGGTATTGCGCGTGTACTGCACGTGGCCGGGGGTGTCGGCCAGCACGAAAGAGCGCTTGGGCGTGGCGAAGTAGCGGTATGCCACGTCGATCGTGATGCCCTGCTCGCGTTCGGCGCGCAGCCCGTCGACCAGCAGCGACAGGTCCGGCGTCGACAGGCCCTTGTCGACCGAGGCGCGGGTGACCGCGTCGATCTGGTCGGCCAGCACCGACTTGGTGTCGAACAGCAGCCTGCCCACCAGGGTGGACTTGCCGTCGTCGACGGAACCGGCGGTGGCCAGGCGCAACAGCTGGGCCGGCGGTTCGGTACGCACGTCCTGCTCCGCGTTCAGCTGCGCGGTGGTGATCTGCTGAGCAGACATCAGAAGTAGCCCTCTCGCTTACGGTCTTCCATCGCGGCCTCCGAGACCCGGTCGTCGCCGCGGGTGGCGCCCCGCTCGGTCAGCCGGGACGCGGCGACCTCGGCGAGGATCGCTTCGTTGGTGGCGGCTTCGGACAGGATGGCGCCGGTGGTCGAGCCGTCGCCGACGGTGCGGTAACGCACCGAACGGGTCTCGAGCGTCTCGCCCTCACGCGGGCCGCCCCACCCGCCGGGCGTCATCCACATGCCGTCGCGCTGGTAGACCGGGCGCTGGTGGGCGTAGTAGATGCTCGCCAGGTCGACGTCCTCGCGGGCGATGTAGCGCCAGATGTCGAGCTCGGTCCAGTTGCTCAGCGGGAACACCCGCACGTGTTCGCCGGGGGCGTGACGGCCGTTGTACAGGTTCCACAGCTCGGGCCGCTGGCGCTTGGGATCCCATTGCCCGAAGGCGTTGCGCAGCGAGAAGATCCGCTCCTTGGCGCGCGAACGCTCCTCGTCGCGGCGACCGCCGCCGAAGACCGCGTCGAAACGGTTCTCCGAGATGGCGTCCAGCAGCGGCACGGTCTGCAGCGGGTTGCGGATGCCGTCGGGGCGTTCGGTGAGACGGCCGTCGGCCAGGTAGTCCTCGACCGAGGCGACATGCAGGCGCAGGCCGTACTTCTCGACGACCTTGTCACGGAACTCCAGCACCTCGGGCAGGTTGTGCCCGGTGTCCACGTGCAGCAGCGCGAACGGCAACGGCGCGGGCCAGAAGGCCTTGAGGGCCACATGCAGCAGCACCGTGGAGTCCTTGCCGCCGGAGAACAGGATCACCGGTCGCTCGAATTCGCCCGCCACCTCGCGGAAGATGTGGATGGCCTCGGATTCGAGCGCGGCGAGGGTGTCGAATTCACTGATGCCCAGGGAACGTTCGGCGCCTCGCGTGGCGAGGGATTCGGTCTCGTTGGTGATGGTGTCGTTCATGACTGATGCAACCCGCATTCGGTCTTGGCGAGGCCGGCCCAGCGGCCGCTTCGCGGATCGGAACCCGGCTCCGGCTTCCGTGTGCACGGCGCGCAGCCGATGGACGGATAACCCTCCTCCACCAGGGGATTGACGAGGATGCCGTGCTCGGCGATGTAGGTGTCCATGTCCTCGTCGGACCACGGTGCGATCGGATTGATCTTCACCAGGCCGAAAGCTTCGTCGAAGGAGATGAGCGGGGCGTTGGCGCGCGTCGGCGCCTCCACCCGGCGGATGCCGGTCACCCAGGCGTTGTAGCCCGCCAGCGACTGCGTCAGCGGCACCACCTTGCGCAGCCGGCAGCACTCGTTGGCGTCGCGGGCGAACAGGTCCTTGCCCAGCAGGGCGTCCTGCTCGTCCACCGAGTGCTCGGCGCGGGCGTTGATGACGTTCACCCCGTACACGGCCTCGACCGCGTCGCGGGTGCCGATGGTCTCGGCGAAGTGATAGCCGGTGTCCAGGAACAACACGTCGACCCCGGCACGCACCTGGGCGGCCAGGTGGACCAGCACGCCGTCCTGCATGTTCGAGGCGACGATGTAGCCCGCGCCGAAGGTTTCGTCGGTCCAGCGGAGCAGGTCCGCGGGCGAGGCATCAGGACCGAGTTCGGCGGCGCCGCGCTCGGCCAGCGCCCGCAGCTCGTCCTCGGCCAGCTTGTCGACGACTCTGGTTGTCACAGTTGATCTCCCGTCACCATGTGCTCGGCATCCCCGCGCGTCAACGCAGGTCCGCTTCCTCGGCGCGGACGGCCCACTGCGCGAAACGCTCGCCGCCGTCCCGGTTCTTGACGAAATTGCGCACCACGCGCTCGATGTAGTCGCCGAGCTCGGCGCTGGTCACCTTGTGCTGGCGCAGCTTGCGGCCGAAACCGCTGTCCAGGCCGAGGCTGCCGCCCAGGTGTACCTGGAAGCCCTCCACCTGATTGCCGGCGCCGTCGTCGACCAGCTGACCCTTGAATCCGATGTCGGCGATCTGCGAACGGCCGCACGAGTTCGGGCAGCCGTTGATGTTCACCGTGATCGGCACGTCCAGCTCGGCGTTGATGTCGGCCAGCCGCTGTTCGAGTTCCGGCGCCAGTGCCTGCGAGCGCTTGCGGGTCTCGACGAAGGACAGCTTGCAGAACTCGATCCCGCTGCAGGCCAGCAGATTGCGCCGCCACACCGACGGACGCGCTTGCAGGCCGAGCGGTTCCAGCTCGCTGATCAGCTGCTCGACCTTGTCGTCGGCGACGTCGAGCACGATCAGCTTCTGGTAGGGGGTGAAGCGGATGCGATCGGAACCGGCGCGCTCGGCGGCGTCGGCCACCTGCGTCAGGATGGTGCCCGAGACGCGGCCGGCGATGGGGGAGAAGCCGATGGCGTTGAGGCCGTTGCGCAGCCGCTGAACGCCGACGTGGTCGATCGGCTCGGCGGGCTGCTCGGGCGCGGGGCCGTCGATCAGCTTGCGGCCGAGGTACTTCTCCTCGAGCACCTCGCGGAACTTCTCCACGCCCCAGTCCTTGACCAGGAACTTCAGGCGGGCCTTGGTGCGCAGGCGGCGGTAGCCGTAATCGCGGAACAGCGCCACCACGCCCTCCCACACGTCGGGCACTTCGTCCAGCGGCACCCACGCGCCGAGGCGCTGGGCCAGCATCGGATTGGTGGACAGGCCGCCGCCGACCCACAGATCCAGGCCGGGGCCGTGCTCGGGATGCACCACGCCGACGAAGGCGACGTCGTTGATCTCGTGCACCACATCCTGCTGGCCGGAGATGGCGGTCTTGAACTTGCGCGGCAGATTCGAGTAGCGCTTGTCGCCGATGTAGCGGCGGACGATCTCCTCGATCGCGGGGGTGGGATCGAGGACTTCGTCGAGCGATTCGCCCGCCAGCGGGGAGCCCAGGATCACGCGCGGGCAGTCGCCGCACGCCTCGGTGGTGTGCAGGCCGACCTCTTCGAGGCGACGCCAGATCTCCGGCACGTTCTCGATCTCGATCCAGTGGTACTGGACGTTCTCGCGGTCGGACAGGTCGGCGGTGTCGCGGCCGAACTCGGTGGAGATCCCGGCGACGGTGCGCAGTTGCGCGACGTTCAGCGCGCCGCCGTCGCAGCGCACCCGCATCATGAAGTACCTGGCCTCGAGCAGATCGACGTTCTCGTCGCCGGTGAAGGTGCCGTCGTAGCCCTGTTCACGCTGGGTGTAGAGACCCCACCAGCGGAACCGGCCGCGCAGGTCGGCTTTGTCGATGCTGTCGAAACCGTTCTTCGAGTAGATGTTCTCGATCCGGGCGCGGACGTTGAGCGGGTTGTCGTCCTTCTTGCTCTGCTCGTTGGGATTGAGCGGTTCGCGGTAGCCGAGCGCCCACTGACCCTCGGACCGGCGGCGCGCCGGCTTACCGGTACGCGCCCGGGCGGGCTTGGGCTGCACGGCCTCGGACTGAACGGCGTCGGTGCTCGACGTCATGGGGTCGCTCCTGCTGGGGTGGGGGGAACATCCGTGTTCAGGGCGCGAGGGACTGACCCACGCCCGCGGTTGTCAGCGGAGGGGTGCGCTCGGACGAATTGTTCGAGACCCGGAATGGACGCTTCGCTGATCTACCTGTTCGACGGACAGGGCAGACAGCCGGCGCTGCAGACGCGCTTGTAATCGACGTGGCGACGTGCCACAAGTCGTACTCCCGATGCGCGCATGGGGACCATTGTGCCATGTAAAACGGGCCGTTCGAACCCTTCGACCAGTATTTCCCGGATGAACGCGGGAAATTCCCTGGATCGAAGGGGGGATTGTGACAACCGTCATAGTCTCCGGCCGTATATGGGTGGCCGGCTTCTCCCGTTTCGCCCGGTCCAGCGTCTTGACCTCGAGTTCGGTCGAGGTTGCAGGCTGGTTTCATGATCACCGAAGCGAATGTCACCGGCCATCTGCCCGCCGATCCGGACACCGCACTCGAGCTCCTCCGTCGGGTCGTCGCCACCGTGGAGAGGGTGCAGCGCGAGGAGGACGTCGGCGGGTTCGTGGCGCTGTTCCGCCCCGACGCCATCTGGACCACCGGGGGTGGCAAACGGCTGTTCGGTCGCGACGCGATCGCCGAGTTCACCGCCACCGTCCTGCCGGGGACGTCCGCCCACGGGTCGGCCACCTACGAGATCGAACATGTGCTGTTCGTGCGACCGGACGTGGCGGCGGTGAAGGTTCGGCAGCGCTACTACTCGCCGGATGGCGATCCGACGAGCGAGGGGTCGCCGATGTACGTGCTCTCCGAGGAAGACGGGCGGTGGCTGCTCACCGCGAATCAGAACACGCCGGTCTCGGACGGCTCGTAGCGTGCGGTCGCCGGGGGAGTCGGTTCACCGCGCGCGACCGTGACAGTGGGCCGTCGGCGCCCGCCGGGCACACTGGTGAGGTGAGTCCCGCCGCAGCCCCGACCCAGCCCGACGCCGACGCACCCGTGCTGCGCGATTTCGGCGGCGGGCCGTTCGGTGTCTACATTCACGTCCCGTTCTGCGCGACGCGGTGCGGCTACTGCGACTTCAACACCTACACCGCCGGTGAACTCGGCACCTCCGCCTCGCCGCAGTCCTGGCTGGAAGCGCTGCGCGGGGAACTGGCCACCGCCGCGGAGTCGTTCGCCGAGCTGCCGAGTTCGACACCTGCGGTCGAGACCGTCTTCGTGGGGGGCGGCACACCCTCGCTGCTGGGCGGCGACGGCCTAGCCGACGTGCTCGACGCGATCCGCGCGAACTTCACCCTCGCCGCCGGGGCGGAGGTGACCACCGAATCCAACCCGGAGTCCACCTCGCCGGAATTCTTCGAACGCCTGCGCGCGGCCGGCTACACCAGGGTGTCGCTGGGTATGCAGTCCGCGGCCGGGCACGTGCTCGCCGTGCTGGACCGCACCCATACGCCGGGCCGCCCGGTCGCCGCCGCGAAACAGGCCCGTTCCGCCGGTTTCGAGCACGTCAACCTCGATCTCATCTACGGCACCCCGGGGGAGAGCGACGCCGATCTCGACGCCAGTCTCGACGCGGTGCTGGCCGCGGGCGTGGACCACGTGTCGGCCTACTCGCTCATCGTCGAGGACGGCACCGCCCTGGCCCGCCGGGTCAGGCGCGGCGAACTGCCCGCCCCGGACGACGATGTGCTCGCCGGTCGCTACGAACGCATCGACCATCGCCTCAGGCAGGCCGGTCTGACCTGGTACGAGGTATCGAACTGGGCCGCGGACGAGGATGCCAGGTGCAGGCACAATCTGGGCTACTGGGACGGCGGCGACTGGCTCGGCGCGGGGCCCGGCGCGCACAGTCATCTCGGCGGCGTCCGGTGGTGGAACGTCAAACACCCTGCCCGCTACGCCGATCGGGTGGCGCAGGGCGGATTGCCCGCCGCCGGCTGGGAATCGCTCACCGCCGAGGACCGCTACCTCGAACGCGTCATGCTCACCATCCGGCTGCGCACCGGCCTGCCGCTGGCCGAACTGGATTCCTCGGCCGCCCCCGTCGTCGAACAGATCGTCGCGGACGGCCTGGCCGCGCGCGCGAACGGCCACCTCGTCCTCACCGACCGCGGTCGCCTGCTCGCCGACGCACTGGTGCGCCGGATCGTCATCTAGATCGGCCTCACCGCCGCCCCGTACCGCCGGCCGCATCGCCCTGCGGCGGCGTCGCCCACGCCGTGCCGCGTCCGTCGCATGGCGTCGCTGCCGACCGGCCGGCCGCCCGCTCGGGATACGCCCGGCGACCCGCCGTTTGTGAAACGCCGGTGTCCGCGACGCGCCGAGGACAAGAGGACGGTGGGATGTCAGGTATCGCCACGCTCCCGGTTCGGGGTAGGCTCCGGGCAACCTCGAGGAGTCGATTTGACCGAGTCACTACGTGTCCAGCCTGTGCACGAGCAGTACGAATTCGCTGAAATGCGCGCGGCCGAGAAGGTCGAGTTCGCGCGTAAGCGGGCCATAGCGGCCCGCACGGTTGCCGGGCACGCGCAGAACGCCGACGACTGCCTGTCGCTGCTGTCGATGCTCGGCCTCGACGCCCAGGCGGGCAAGCTGGTCGGTCGCCCCTGACGCTTGGGTGTCCGCCCACGTAATCGGGCAATTGGTGCGTGGGCAATTAGACTGGATACTCGAACGTACCGGTCACCGGGGAATCGGTGGCCGGTGAGTACGCCGGTGGCCTGTGGCGTACAGCAGGAGCGAGGAGGTGGGGCCCGATGTCGTCGAGCACCGAGGATCGCCGCTTCGAGGTTCTCCGCGCGATCGTGGCGGACTACGTGGCGACCAAGGAGCCGATCGGTTCCAAGACGCTGGTCGAACGGCACAACCTGGGTGTGTCCAGCGCGACCGTGCGCAACGACATGGCGGTACTGGAAGCCGAGGGATACATCACCCAGCCGCACACCAGTTCCGGCCGCATCCCCACCGACAAGGGCTATCGCCAGTTCGTCGACCGGATCTCCGAGGTCAAGCCGCTGTCCCCGGCCGAGCGCCGGGCCATCATGCAGTTCCTGGAATCCGGTGTCGACCTCGACGACGTCCTGCGCCGCGGCGTACGCCTGCTCGCGCAACTGACCCGGCAGGTCGCCGTCGTGCAGTACCCGACGGTGTCGGCCTCGACGGTCCGGCACATCGAAGTCGTCGCCCTCAATCCCGCGCGCCTGCTGCTGGTGGTCATCACCGACACCGGTCGCGTCGATCAGCGCATCGTCGATCTCGGCGCGCTGATCGACGACGACGATCTCGCCGCGCTGCGCGCCCTGCTCGGCGCCGCCATGGACGGCAAGCGCCTGGCGGCGGCCTCGGCCTCGGTCGCCGCACTGCCGGAGAGCGCACCGCAGAAGCTGCGCGATGTGCTCATCCGGGTGTCGACGGTTCTGGTCGAGACGCTGGTCGAGCACCCGGAGGAACGCCTCGTGCTCGGCGGTACCGCCAACCTCACCCGCAATGCCGCCGACTTCGGTCTGCCCGGCGCGCTGCGGCAGGTGCTCGAAGCGCTCGAAGAACAGGTTGTCGTGCTCAAATTGCTGGCCGCGGCGCAGCAGCCGGGCACCGTCACGGTGCGCATCGGCGAGGAGACCCAGGTCGAGGAGATGCGCGGCACCTCGGTGGTCACCACCGGATACGGCGCCTCGGGCTCGGTGCTCGGCGGTATGGGTGTGCTCGGACCGACCCGGATGGACTACCCGGGCACGATTGCCTCGGTGGCGACCGTGGCCAGGTATATCGGTGAGGTACTGGCCGAGCGCTGAGCCGGTGAGCGCGAGCGAGGTCACGGTACGGCGCTGCTACGCTCGATCTCCGGCCGGATAGAGTTGAGTGCATCCGACTGATGCTGTTCCTGCGTTCGGTGGGGGCGGCGCGAGTGCGAGTACAGCGACCCAAGGACTAGAGAACTCACGTGGCACGGGACTACTACGGACTACTCGGTGTCGGGCGCAATGCGACCGACCAGGAGATCAAGCGCGCGTACCGGAAGCTGGCGCGCGAACTCCACCCGGACATCAATCCGGACGAGGCGGCGCAGGCCAAGTTCAAGGACGTGTCGACCGCCTACGAGGTGCTCTCCGATCCGGAGAAGCGCCGCATCGTCGACATGGGCGGCGACCCGATGGAATCCGGCGGCGGCGCCGGCGGGTTCTCCGGTGCCGGCTTCGGCGGCCTCGGTGATGTGTTCGAGGCGTTCTTCGGCGGCATGAGCGGTGCGGGCGGCGGCGGTCAGCGCAAGCCGCGCGGCCGCGTGCAGGCGGGCGCGGACTCGCTGCTGCGGACCAGGTTGAGCCTGGCCGAATGCGCCGTCGGGGTCACCAAGCACCTCACCGTCGACACCGCCGTGCTCTGCGACCTGTGTCACGGTTCGGGCACCAACGGCGACTCCGAGCCGGTCCGCTGTGAAACCTGTGGCGGCGCGGGCGAAGTGCAGTCGGTGCAGCGCTCCTTCCTCGGCCAGGTGCTCACCTCCCGGCCCTGCCCGACCTGCCGCGGCGCGGGTGAGACCATCCCCGACCCCTGCGGTAAGTGCGGCGGCGACGGCCGGGTGCGCGCGCGTCGCGAGATCGCCGCGCCGATTCCCGCCGGTGTGGCCAACGGCATGCGGGTGCGGCTGGCCGCCCAGGGCGAGGTCGGACCGGGCGGCGGCCCGCCCGGAGATCTCTATGTGGAGATCGTCGAACAGCCGCACGACGTGTTCGTCCGCGACGGCGACGATCTGCACTGCACCGTCCGCGTCCCGATGGTCGACGCGGCGCTGGGCACCACCGTCGTCATCGACACCATTCTCGACGGCCCCACCGAACTGTCCATCGCGCCGGGAACCCAGCCCGGCGAGGTGTCGGTGCTGCGCGGCCACGGCATGCCCAAGCTGCGCTCGGGCGTGCGCGGTGATCTGCTCGCGCATCTGGACATCGTCATCCCGTCCAAGCTGGACAGCAAGCAGACCGATCTGCTGCGCAAGTACAAGTCGATGCGCGACCGCGACCGCGCCGAGGTGATGTCGGCCCAGTCCGAGCACAACAGCGGCCTGTTCGCCCGGTTGCGGGCGTCGTTCAGCGGACGCTGATCCGTTGGCCGCCACGGTCTTCTATCTCGACGACATCCCCGAGCCCGGGCAGATCGCCGTGCTCGACGGGCCGGAGGGACGCCACGCCGCCACGGTGCGTCGCACCAGGGTCGGCGAGGCGATCACCCTCTCCGACGGCCGCGGTCTGCTGGCGGCCTCGGAAGTCGTCGAAGCCCACCGCGATCGCCTGCACTTGCGCGTCCTCGACCGCGCCACCGCGCCACGGCCCACGCCGGAAGTGACCGTGGTGCAGGCGCTGCCGAAATCCGACCGCTCCGAACTCGCGGTGGAACTGATGACCGAGGCGGGCGCGGACGTGATCGTGCCGTGGCAGTCCGTCCGTTGCGTCGCCAGATGGGAAGGCAAGGCCACCAAGGGAATCGAGAAGTGGCGCGCGGCCGCCCGTTCGGCGGCCAGGCAGTCCCGGCGCGCCCACATTCCCGACGTCGCCGATCTGCATCGCACCCGCGATCTCGTCGAATTGGTGCGCACGGCCCACGCGGACGGCGCGGTCGTGGCCGCCCTGCACGAATCCGGCGCGGGGCGATTCACCGACCTCGGTTTCGACGGCGTCGGCCGGGTGATCCTGATCGTCGGCCCCGAAGGCGGCCTGGACGACTCCGAACTGGCGGCGCTGTCGGAGGCGGGCGCCCGGATCGTCGTGCTCGGCCCGACCGTGCTGCGCACCTCCACGGCTGCCGCGGTGGCGCTCGGCGCGCTGGGAGCGCTGACCCCGCGCTGGTAGCCGCGCACCGCCGCCGAGCGGGCGGCACCAGGTTATTCACTGTCGGGGTGTCGGTGGGGCGCGTTAAACTTTGCTGGTCGGCGGGTATCCCCCGATGTACTCCCGGGCGGATGTAGTACCGGCCGGACCGCAGTACTGTCGAGACCGGAAAGCGGGCTGTAACGACCTTTGCGAACTCAAGGTGAGATCGGCGAGCCGACCAACCCCGTGACCGGAATCGGTGCAGGTGACAACAGCTCGGGCCCCGCGGCCCGCACCGTGCGCTCCAGCATCGAACTCGCCCCCGAATCCGTCTTCCCGCTGCTCGGCTCGGCCGATGAGAACTTGCGCGAACTCGAGAGTCTGCTCGACGCCGACATCCATGTGCGCGGCAGTTCGGTCACCCTCACCGGCAAGGCCGCCGACGTCGCACTCGCCGAACGGGTCGTCGAGCAGTTGGTCGCGCTGACCGGGCGCAATCGTGGGATCACTCCCGAAGCCGTCCGGCACACCGTCTCCATGCTCACCGCGGGGTCGGCCGAGTCGCCCGCCGAGGTACTCAGCCTGGACATCCTGTCGCGGCGAGGCAAGACCATCCGCCCGAAGACGCTCAATCAGAAGCGCTACGTCGACGCGATCGACGCCCACACGATCGTCTTCGGCATCGGCCCCGCGGGCACCGGCAAGACCTATCTGGCGATGGCCAAGGCTGTGCAGGCGCTGCAGTCCAAGCAGGTCAATCGGATCATCCTCACCCGCCCCGCGGTCGAGGCCGGTGAACGCCTCGGCTTCCTGCCCGGCACGCTCAACGAGAAGATCGATCCGTATCTGCGCCCGCTCTACGACGCGCTGCACGACATGATGGACCCGGAGGCGATTCCGAAGCTGACCGCCGCGGGCGTCATCGAGGTCGCGCCGCTGGCGTACATGCGTGGTCGTGCGCAGCCGCTGCACACCAAGGTGCTGACCCCGTCGGGTTTCCGGCCCATCGGTGAGATCGCGGTCGGCGACCAGGTGATCGGCTCCGACGGCCGCCCGACCGAGGTGCTCGGTGTCTACCCGCAGGGCTTCAAGGAGATCTACCGCGTCACCACCCAGGACGGCTCCTCCACACTGGCCTCCGGCGACCACCTGTGGTCGGTGTACACCCGCGACGACCGTCGCCGCGGCAAGCCGCCCCGGGTGCTGCAGACCAAGGAGATGATCGGCAACCTCCGCGCCGCGCATCACCACCGCTACGAGCTGCCGCTGCTCAGCGCCCCGGTCGAATTCGCCACCCGGCCGGTACCGGCCGACCCCTACACAGTCGGTTTGTCGATCGGCGAGGGCGCGAAGGCCGTCCCGGCGGAGTACCTGCTCAACGACAGCGCCGTCCGCCTGGGCGTGCTGCAGGGATTGCTCGACGCGGCTGCCGGACCTGTCACGCAGGCCGGCCGCAGCTGCCGGATCCAGTACACGACGACCTCGCCGCGGTTGCGCGCCGACATGCTGTTCCTGGTCCAGTCGCTCGGCGGCATCGTCAACGTCCGCACGCGATCGGCCGTGAGCCGTACGACGGGGAACCGTCGCGAGACCTACGTCCTCGACATCCGGCTACCCGAGGGTATCGAGCCCTTCCGCCTCGACCACAAGGCGCGGAAGTACGCGGCCCACGGCGGCGGCAGGCCCATGCGGTTCCTCCACGCCATCGAGGAGGCGGGCACCGAGGAGGCGGTCTGCATCCGGGTCGCCGCACCCGACGCGCTGTACGTGACCGAGGACTTCCTGCTCACACACAACACCCTCAACGATTCGTTCATCATTCTCGACGAGGCGCAGAACACGACCGCCGAGCAGATGAAGATGTTCCTCACCCGGCTCGGTTTCGGGTCGAAGATCGTGGTGACCGGCGACGTGACCCAGGTGGATCTGCCCAACGGCGCCCGATCGGGTCTACGCGCGGCCTCGGAGATCCTCACCCAGATCGACGACATCCATTTCGCCGAACTCAACAGCAGCGACGTGGTGCGTCACCGCCTGGTCTCCGACATCGTCGACGCCTACGAGCGCTTCGAGGCCGAGACCCGCCCGGTCGGCCCGCACATGCCGGGCAATCGCGCCCAGCGTCGCGCGGGCGGCCGCTCGGACCGCCGCTGACCGCGCCTGAAGCGGCCCTGTCTTCGGACGGGGTCGCTTCGGCGTGTCCGGGCAGGCCGGAAAGTCCGACCAGGAACCGTCCGGGACAGCGCTCGGATTCCCGCAGTAGTGGTGACCATCGTGACGGTTGTGTCTATCCGGATGCCCGATGCCGCGAGCCGGTCGGGACGTGTCCGACCGCACCGAATACCCTGATCAGGTGAGCATCGAGATCGCCAACGAATCGGGCGTGGACGTACCCGAGGAAGATCTGGTCAGTGTCGCGCGCTTCGTGATCGCGCGGATGGACGTCCACCCGGCGGCAGAGCTGTCGATGGTGCTCGTCGATCTCGACACCATGGCGGATCTGCACATGCGGTGGATGGATCTGCCCGGCCCTACCGACGTGATGTCCTTCCCGATGGACGAGCTGGAGCCGGGCGGACGCCCGGACAGCCCGGAGCCGGGGCCGTCGATGCTCGGCGACATCGTGCTGTGCCCGGAGTTCGCCGCGGCCCAGGCGCACAAGGCGGAGCATTCGCTCGACCACGAGCTCGCGCTGCTGACCGTGCACGGCGTCCTGCACCTGCTCGGCTACGACCATGCCGAGCCGGAGGAGGAGAAGGAGATGTTCGAGCTGCAGGCCAGGCTGCTCGAGGAGTGGTACGAGAGCTTGCGGGAAGCGGCGCGCCGGGCCGAACTCGCCGAGCGTGACGCGCGACTGCTCGGTAAGGCGGGTTTCACGACGCCGGGTGACGCGCTGGGCCCCGCGTGAGTGCTCCGGTACTGATAGTGCTCGCGGTACTGCTGGTGCCGCTCGGCGGGCTCTTCGCCGGTCTCGACTCCGCGTTGAACACCATCTCGCCCGCGCGCCTGGGGGATATGGTGCGCGCCGAACGTCCCGGCGCGGCTCGGCTGACCCGCATCGTCGCCGATCGCGCCCGGTACGTGAATCTCATGGTGCTGCTGCGGGTCTCGTCCGAGATCGGCGCCACCGTGCTGCTGGCCGCCGCGCTGATGAAGGTCTGGGCCGACACCGTCGCCCTGCTCGTCACGGCCGCGGTCATGGTGCTGGTGGACTACGTGGTGATCGGCGTCGGCCCCCGTACACTCGGTCGCCAGCACGCATACTCGCTGTCGCTGGCCGCCGCGCTGCCGCTGCAGTTCATCGGCGCGGTGCTCAGCCCGCTGTCGCGGCTGCTGATCCTGCTCGGCAACGCGATCACCCCCGGTAAGGGGTTCCGCAACGGGCCGTTCGCCTCGGAGATCGAGTTGCGCGAGGTCGTGGAGCTGGCGGGGGAGCGCGGCGTGGTGGCCGACGAGGAACGCCGGATGATCCAGTCGGTGTTCGAACTCGGCGACACCCCCGCGCGCGCGGTGATGGTGCCGCGCACCGAGATGGTGTGGATCGAAGCGACCAAGACCGCCGCGCAGGCCATGTCGCTGGCGGTGCGCAGCGGACACTCCCGCATCCCGGTGATCGGTGAGAACGTCGACGACATCCTCGGCGTGGTCTACCTCAAGGATCTGGTGACCTACGCCGATCGCAGCCGGAAGGTGAGGGTTCGCGAGGTGATGCGCCCCGCGGTGTTCATGCCCGACTCCAAGCCGCTGGACGCGCTGCTGGACGAGATGCAGCGCCGCCGCAACCACATGGCCCTGCTGGTCGACGAATACGGCGGCATCGCCGGGCTGGTGACCATCGAGGACGTGCTCGAGGAGATCGTGGGCGAGATCGCCGACGAATACGACACCCACGAGATCGCGCCGGTGGAAGATCTCGGTGACGGCCGTTTCCGTGTCTCGGCGCGGCTGACGGTGGAAGATCTCGGTGAGCTGTTCGGCATGGAGATCGAGGACGAGGACGTCGACACCGTCGGCGGACTGCTCGCGCACGAGCTGGGCCGTGTGCCGCTGCCCGGGTCGAAAGTGCAGGCCTACGGGCTGGTGTTACGTGGTGAGGGCGGCCCGGACGCGCGCGGCCGGATGCGGGTGCACACGGTGATGGTGCGCAGAGCGAGCGAGAAGCAACGCGAGCCGGAGTCGGCGCGCGGTAAGGACGGCGCTCAGGGCAAGGACGGCGCCCAGGGCAGTGGCGGCGCTCAGGGAAATAGCACCACCCAGGGCAGTGGCGGCACCCGGGGCGACGGCAGCACACAGGGCGACGGCTCGCAGCGGGATCAGCCCGCCGCGCCGAACCCCGCGGGACACGATGAGGACGGAGAAAGCCAATGATCGAATTGGACGCCGAGGACAGCAAGCTGCACGTGCTGGCGCGCGGCGCGCTCGGCCGCACCGGCGGGACCGCGGGCGCGGCGGTGCGCGACACCGAAGGCCGCACCTACGCCGCGGGCGAGGTGACGCTGTCGGTATTGCGGCTGAGCGCCTTGCAGGCGGCCGTGGCGGCCGCGATCTCCAGCGGCGCCGAGGGTTTCGAGGCGGCCGTGATGATCGGCGCGAGGTTCTCCGACCCGGGCGTCTCCGCCGTGCGGGAGGTGTCCCCGTCGGCACGGATCATCTTCGCCGACCAGGCGGGCATCGTGTTCGATGTCCTCGACGACACCGCGGCCGAAGGTGCGCATGACGACACCGCGGCCGAAGGTGCGCATGACGACACCGCGGCCGAAGGCCCGTTCGCGGACACCGCGACAGCGGGCTCGGAGGCCAACGGTGGCTGACAAGTCCCCGGCCGAATTCCGGTCCGGTTTCGTCTGTTTCGTCGGCCGGCCCAACACCGGCAAGTCCACGCTGACCAATGCGTTGGTGGGGGCGAAGATCGCCATCACCTCCTCGCGTCCGCAGACCACCCGCCACACCATCCGCGGCATCGTGCATCGCGAGCACACCCAGCTGATCCTGGTCGACACCCCGGGTCTGCACCGACCGCGGACCCTGCTCGGCCAGCGGCTCAACGATCTCGTGCGCGACACCTATTCCGAGGTCGACGTGATCGCCATCTGCATCCCGGCCGACGAGAAGATCGGTCCCGGTGACCGCTGGATCGTGCAGCAGATCCGGCAGATGGCGCCGAAGACCACTGTGCTCGGCGTGGTCACCAAGATCGACAAGGTGAGCCGTGACCAGGTCGCCCATCAGCTGATGGCGGTCTCGCAACTGCTGGGCCCGGAGGCCGATGTGGTTCCGGTGTCGGCGGTCAAGGGCGAGCAGGTCGAGGTGCTCGTCGATGTGATCGCCTCGAAGATGCCCGAGGGCCCGGCCTTCTACCCCGACGGGGAGCTGACCGACGAGCCCGAGGAAACCCTCATGGCCGAGCTCATCCGCGAAGCCGCGCTCGAGGGCGTGCGCGACGAACTGCCGCACTCGCTGGCGGTGGTGATCGAGGAGGTTCTCCCGCGCGAGGAGAACGAGGACATGCTCGACGTGCACGCGCTGCTGTATGTGGAGCGGCCCAGCCAGAAGGCGATCGTCATCGGCAAGGGCGGCGCGCGGCTCAAGGAGGTAGGTACCAACGCCCGCAAACAGATCGAGAGCATTCTCGGCGTGCGGATATACCTGCACCTGCACGTGAAGGTCGCCAAGGACTGGCAGCGCGACCCCAAGCAGCTCGGCAAGCTGGGCTTCTGACCCGCGGGAACGGTTACGGCGCAGTATCGTCCGGTGATCGAGCCGGTGGATCGGGGTGCCGGTCGGGCCGTGGGGCGGTACAGTCGCCGGTTACACGCGGGCACAATTTCATATGCGGCCCGCGGTTTCACCAGGTGGGGGAGGCCGTCGAGTGTCCGAGGCGAACGACATCGGCAAACTGCTCGAACTCGTGCGAGCGCTGAACGTCCCGGATTCCAGACCCCGGGTGCTGCGCACGATGATTCGCCGCAGACGACCGTTACCGCGGCCCGTCATCGGCCTGATCGGCACGCCCGCGAGCAGCGCGCTGCTCGTCGAGATCTACCGCTGGCTGGGCGAATCCGGCGGCCGGCGCGCGACTCCGCGTGCGCGAGTCGATCTCTCGGCCGCCGACCTGCCCCCGGATGCCCTCGCCCCCGACCCCAACGCCACCGGCGAGGAGATCGAGGGCCATTGCCTGCCGATCCTGCAACGCCTCGTCGAGGGCTTCTCCACCGATGACACCGCGATGGGCCCGATCCGGTTCCCCCGGTACCGCACCGCCGATTGGCTGACCCGCCAGCGGGTGACCAGCGACGAGACCGAAGCGGCGGTGGAACTGCGCGCCCGGCTGCCGAAGCTGCTGCGTAGTGGCTCGCCCGCCAGCTCTTCCGCGGGTGACGCCAGCGAGGCCGCCGCGGGCGACATCGTCTCGCGCGTGGTGTTCGGTGTGTTCGCCCTGTGGCCGGTGCTGCGGTTGTGGCTGTGGATCAGCGGCCGCATCCCCGGCATGTCCAAGGTGACCCGCTGGTTCATGCACCAGCGCTACCTTGCCCCCGAACTCTCCGACAGTTTCCTGGGTTTCGCCACCCGCCTCACCGCCTCCGGCCGCAGCGACGAGAACGAGGAGCAGATCGCCAAGCTGCTCGTCCACGCGTTCCTGGAGGACCTGCGCGATGCCTACCGCCGCCCCGTCTGGCGCCCGTCGGGGTGGCGGCGCACGGCCTACCCGGTCGCACTGCTCGGGCCGGTCGCACCGGACAGCGCGGGCGCGCGACTGCTGGCCAGGATCAACGACATTCGCAACGAAACCGGCCTTTCCGATCCGCTGGTCGTGCTGGCCTGTCTGGAGTCCCCGCCCGCTCGCCCGCCGGTCCGCGACCTCGCCCGCATCGGCGACCTGACGAACCTCGACACCCTGGAAGGTCTCCTCGATCGGCCGTCCTCCGGTCAGGAGCCGGACCCGCTGCAGCGCTGGTTGCGCAATATCGACCACATGCGCACCAACCGGCTGTCCTACGCCTGGTACCTGCCGCTGCGGGTGCGCCTGCCCGATCCGCTGGACGGCTGCCTGCGCGATCCCCGCTACGCCCACCTCGCCGTACCCCCGTCGCCGCCGCTGGCGGCTCGCCGCTGGTTCGTCGCGGCATCGGTGCTGGTGCCGGTGATCCTGCTGGTGGCGGCGGCGTTGGTGTATGTGCCGCCGCTGCGCGGAGCGGCGTGCTCACACTGGCCGTGGACGTCGGGTGTCTCGGTGGCCATGCGGGAGGGCGAGTGTGTCGGATACAGCGCGGGCCCCGGCCAGTTGTTCGGCGACGATCCCGAACTGATCGCTGTGCAGCGGCACATCTTCCGCCTGAACGCCGAGGCGGAGAATGAACTCCGTGCCGATTCGGAACGGCGACTGGTGACCGTGGTGTACTTCGCCGGTCTGAGCTTCCCCCGACCTCACGACCGCTACCCGCTCGCCCAGGCAGAGGAATTGGCCGGACTCGCAGCACAGCAACAGTTGGTCCTGAACAAGCCTCGGGAGACCGGGCCGTTGCTGCGGGTGGTGATCGCCAACGGCGGCACGGAGATGAACCAGGCCCGATGGGTGGTGGACAACCATCTGCGGGAACTGTTCGATGACGATCCCACGGTGCTCGGTGTGGTCGGCATGGACCGCAGTAGCGACCAGACTCACCAGGCCATCACGCGGCTGGGCGAACTCGGGATTCCCGTCATGGCAACGACGTTGACGGCCGACGAGATGAAGAACGCGTCGCCGCTGTACTTCCAGGCATCGCCCAGCAACGCGACCCACGCCCGGCTCGTCGCCGACTACGTCAGAGGCGCGACCTATCCGGATGGCAGGCAACGCTATCGACGGATGGTTCTGTACTACCCGGAAGTGCCCGGCGACCGCTATGTCGCGAATCTCATCGATGATCTGAAAGAGGAGCTGGGCGGGTTCTCTGTCGGTGAAGAGACCTGGAAGGAGCAGAAAGAGCTCAACGACATCGAGCTGCCCTGCCGGAGCCCCGATTTCGATCCGGAGAATTCGAAAGATCGGGAGGCCAAGGAGACGCTGTTGTTCTACGCCGGACGCAACGTCGACTTCTCCGCCTTCGCCGATGCGGTCGTCCGCGCCTGCCCTGGCGTCGACGGTCCGCCGATCCTCGGCAACGACACGCTCACCCGCGTGATCATCAATGATCCGGCCGAGAGCCTGCCGCCGAACCTGACCGTCCGCTACGTGGCCAAGGCCGCGCCGTTGATCCTCGCCAAGCAGCCGTGCCTGAGAGGCGAGACCTCGGTGGGCGGCCGGCCGATGCCGCCAGAGCAGGCGAATCTGTGCTACTCCATCCGGCAGGTGCTTCAAGGACTGGACAAGGAGCTCGACGACCTGCGTGAGGAACCGGAGCCGTACCAGCCGTCCTGGGCGGGCGATCGGCTCGGGCTGGGATTCGACGCGGGCAGTCTGCTCATGAGCGCTGTGCGTAAGTTCAACGGCAGCATGCCCAGTCGCGCCGCGATCGCCATCGCGCTGCGCGAGATCTCGTACCCGGGGGCGACGGGGCGACTCGACTTCACGGCCGGGCGGACTGCGGAAACGGCCTCACTCGCGGTCCTGGTCATCGACCCCGTGAGCACGCAGGAACCGCATCAATGCCTGTTGACCCACCCCCGCACCACGAACGGCACCGGATGCCCCACGGGTACCGGCAGCGGCCTCGAGAACTGGGAAGGACCGGCTTCCCCGGCCCCTGCCCCCTGATGCTCGATACCTCGGGCGCTCACCACCACGCCCGTGGCCGTTCCCGCTCCCAGTGCCGCTCGGCCTCCACCTGCGCGGCCAGCGAGACCAGCAGCGGCTCGGAGGAGTCCGGCCCCATCAACTGCGCTCCCACCGGCAGCCCACCCGCGGTGAAGCCGGCGGGCACGTTCACACTCGGCCAACCGAGCACATTCCACGGCCAGGCGTACGGACAGGCCGCCGTGATCAGCGAGTTGGTCGCGTTCACCCCGATCCCGTCGATCTCCTCCACACGCGGCGCGGCGGTGGCGGTGGTCGGCGCGAGCACCACGTCGTAGTCGCGGAAGAACCCGCCGATGCGCCGGTGCAGCACCTTCTCGGCCTGTCGCGCCGCGGCCAGCACCGGCCCGCCGAGCACCCGGCCGAGCCGGGCATTGGCCACCGTGCGCGGGTCCACCACCGCACCGGGCATGCGCTGGTACACATCGCGGATGCCCGCCATCGAGCGCGGTAGGAACGACGCTCCCATGAGCAGCCCGTAGTGCAGGTCGGCGACGGTGACCGTGTGGCCGAGCGCGCGCAGGGTGGCGGCGATCGAGTGGACGGCTTCGGCGACCTCCGGATCGAGCGCGGTCTTCGTCGCGGTGAACGGAATGTTCAGCGACAGCGCGATTCTGAGCTTTCCCGGATCGCGCCCGACCGCCTCGCTCACCCGGATCGGCGCGGGAGTATGCAGATCGCCCGCGTGCGGACCGGCCGCAACGTCCAGGAGCAGGGCCGCGTCGGCCACGGTGCGCGCGATCGGACCGTTCACCGTGAGCCCGTTGAACGCCTCGGCCGACGGCCACGTGGAGATGCGCCCGCGCTGCGGTTTGATCCCCACCAGGTGCGTCCACGCCGAGGGGATGCGCACCGATCCCGCCCCGTCGGACCCGAGCGCGGCCGGCACCAGCCCGGCGGCGACAGCGGCTGCCGAGCCACCGGACGAGCCGCCCGGAGTGTGCTCGGCACTCCACGGATTGCGGGTGTACCCGAATGCCGCACCGCTGGTGAACGGCAACTGGCCGAGCTCGCAGGTGGTGGTCTTGCCGACGATCACCGCCCCCGCCGCCCGCAGCCGCCGCACCGACTCCGCGTCCTCGGTCGCCACGGGGAAGTCGCCCCCGCAGCCGAACGCCGTCGATTCGCCCGCGATATCGGTGTCGTCCTTCACCGCGATCGGCACACCGAGCAGCGGCAGCCGCTCACCCGCCGCGATCCGCCGATCCGCTTCGGCGGCCTCCGCGAGCGCCGCGTCCCGCCGCACGACCCGGAACGCGTTGAGTCCGGGCTGGCTCGCTTCGATCCGCTCCAGCGCCGCGCCCACCGCCGCGACCGAACTCACCGTGCCCGTCGCGAGCGCCGCGGCCAGCTCCGACAGCCCGAGGTCGGCGCCCACGTCCGCGCCTCCGGGATTCGCCACCGCCATGTGAAAGCTCCCTCTCCTCGTCCGCCGGAGATCCGACGGTAGCGCTCATCTGGTCAGTCGTCCATCATGGTTATCGCAATCGGCGGGCAATCCGCATCGGCTGCGGCGTCGCCAGTCGACATCCGCGTCATGGATCGGCCCCGAGGACGCCGATGCCCTCGGTGCGCGGGACGCGGCGGGCGCCGTCGAGGGGCGCGATCTGGCAGTCCCGGTGGCCCTGATGGACCGGCTGTGCGCCGGCGGGTGAGGGTGGGCGTCAGAGTCGGAAACGACCCGCGAACGCGCGCAGCGGCAGATCGTTGCTGGTGACGATGCCGGGCGGGGCCGCGACGACCGACCTTATCGAGTTGAGGGCGGGCAGCCCGGTGACGGTCATGCCGATCGAGGCGAAGCTCGCGGGATCGGACAGGTCGACGCCCTTGCGCGGGAAGATCATGTGTTTGCTGTAGATGCTGGGATCGCCGGTGATGTGCGTGATGTAGCAGCCCTGGATCTTCCAGGACGGATCGGTGTGCGGGGTCATCTGCCACTCGAGGTGCGTCTCCACCCGCGGCACGCCGTCCACCATTCCCCGGTACTTGATGTAACTGCCGCCCAGCGACCCCTTCGGCAGCTGATACCAGCCCAGGTCCACATCGCGGGTGCACGCGCCGAGTTCGTACTCGAAGCTCACCTCGTCGAGGGTGAGGTCGAAGGCGTCGGCCATCAGGTGCACCGAGTCGGCGAACACGGCGGTGAAGGTGTAGAGGGAGTCCGGGATGCTCGGGTCGTCGATCGGGCGGCCGTAGCCGACGGCCTTCCAGGTGTCCACCGAATGATGACAGGAGACGTCGACCGATTCGGTGACGGTCACGTTCTCGATCTCGGCCACATCGGCGGACCCCACGATGCCGAGGATCTGGGTCAGGCCCGGATTCATGCCGGTGCCGTAGAACGTCGCACCGCCGCGCTCGCACGCCGCCTGGATGATCTCGCTGACCCTGCGGCCGGAGGGATGCGGATAGTTCTTGTCACGGTGGAAGCCGGTGATCCAGTCCGCCGTGGTGACCACGTCGATGCCCGCCTCGAGGACTTTCTCGTAGAGGTCTTCGTCGGGGAACACACCGTGGAAGGTGAGCACATCGGGGCGGGCGGCGATGATCTCCTCGATCGAGCCGGTGGCGATCACTCCGATCGGGCCGATGCCGACGATCTCACCGGCGTCACGCCCGACCTTCTCCGGCGAATAACAATGCAGCCCCACCAGTTCCAGATCCGGATGCGCGCGGATGCGCCCGATCATCTCGGTGCCGAGATTGCCGGTCGCGACCTGGAAGACACGAATTCTTTCGGTACTGCTCATGAGGGGCCACTTTCCGTCGTCGGTTCGGCGGGGTAGAACTGCGTGGCCCATTCGCGCAGGGCCTTGAAACCCTGGAATTCCTTGCGGGAGAGCGCGGGTGGATCGGAATAGCGCTGGTGGGCCCAGATGTTCACGTCGGCCTCGAACTGCTCGATGACGAAGCCGGCCATGGTGGTGCCGTACCGATTGATCTGCGGGCTGTCGTCGCCCGGCCTGCGGCCGATCCACACGGTGAATCGCACATCGCAGGTGGACTCGTCGACCGGCGTCACCGCGGGCATGGTGCGGTTGTCGACCATGCCCCAGCTCTTGGTGATCGAGCAGCCGAGCCCGGCATTGATGGACTCGACTCCGCTGTCGACCTGGCCTGCGGCGATCTCGGCATCGAAAGCGACGGTGAAGTCGACGTAGGAGACCGGCCCGGAGAAATCGTGCCGGGTGAACTCGGGTACGAACGGGGTCTTGTGCACATATTCGAAGTGCGCGAAATCGACGCCGTTCTCCATCACGTACTGCGGGTGCAATTCCAGCCGCTGCCGATACAGCGTGGCCGCGGGCACCGGCGGGTAGTAGTCGTCGGCGGTTCTCCCGTCACCGAAAGCGGAGAACATGTCCGGAATCTCGAAATACGGTGCGCGCCCGTCACGGTCGAACCAGATCCACACGGCCTCGTTGCGCTCGACGACCGGATAGCTGCGGATGCGGCGGCCCTTGTTCGGATGGTCCTCGTAGGGGATGCAGACATTGCGCCCTTCGCGATTCCACTCCCAGCCGTGGAACGGGCACACCAGATTCTCGCCCTCGACGTGTCCGCCGTAGCCCAGATGCGCGCCGAGGTGCTCGCAGTAGGCGTCGAATACCGAGACCTGTCCCGACGCCGATCGCCAGGCGACCATCTCACGTCCGAAGTAGTGCATCGTGTGGACCGCGCCGACGGTGATCTCCGCGCACCAGGCCACTTGGAACCAGCCCGTCGGCTCCATCGGCAGCGGTGGTTTCGCCATCTCGAGAGAGTAGAACCCTCTTCGAGAGAATACAAGAGGGTTATGTGAAACCGAATTGCCATGTCCTCGAGTACACTCCGGCACCGTGACCGAGGCAGCGGCAGGCGGGCGACGCGCGAACAAACGCGGCCTCGCGTCCAGGGAGAGCATGCTCGAAGCCGCCATCACCTCCCTGGCGACCGGCGACCCGGCGGCGGTGTCGGGCAACCGCATCGCCCGCGACATCGGCGCCACCTGGGGCGTGGTCAAGTACCAGTTCGGCGACATCGACGGCCTGTGGGCGGCCGTCCTGCGCCACACCGCCGACAAACGCGGCGACCTGCCCGCCGGTTTCGCGGGGGAGGGCACGCTACCCGAGCGCGTCGCCGCTCTCGTCCACGGCATGGCCGCCGGCCTGCGCAGGCCGGAATCGCTGGCCATCGAGACCCTGCGCGCCGCCCTGCCTCGCGATCACGCCGAACTCGAACGCGACTTCCCCCGCACGGCGGCGGAACTGGCCTCGTGGAAACCGCACTGGGACACCGCCTGCGCGCGGGCCTTCGCGGATCTGGATCTGGACCCGGTGAAGGTGCGCCGGGTCGCGGCCCTGCTGCCCGCCGCCCTGCGCGGCATCACCTCCGAACGCACCCTCGGCACCTACGGCGACCTCGACGACGCGCTCGAGGCCCTGATCGGCGGCATCACCGCCTACCTGCGCGACTGACCGCCTCGCGCCGCCTTCGCGATGCGGAGATCCGCCCGCCGTCACCGGTACGGCGCGGGTCGATCCCGTGACGAACCGTTCGAAGGCTCGACTGCCGGGCGGACCGGTCCGCCGCCGATGTCCTCGCACCCGGTCGTCACCCCGGCGTGCAAGGATGGGCTCGTGCGTTTGTATCGGGACGAGGCGGTCGTCGTGCGCCAGCACAAGCTGGGCGAGGCGGATCGCATCGTCACGCTGCTGACCCGCAGGCACGGCCTGGTCAGGGCGGTCGCCAAGGGCGTGCGGCGGACCAAGTCACGCTTCGGCGCCCGGCTCGAGCCGTTCTCCTACATCGACGTGCAACTGCATCCCGGCCGCAATCTCGACACCGTCACCCAGGTGCACACCCTGGAAGCCTTCGCCGCCGACATCATCGACGACTACGGCCGCTACACCACCGCCTGTGCCGTCCTCGAGACCGCCGAACGCCTCGCGGGCGAGGAACGCGCCCCCGCTCCCAAACTGCACGCCCTCACCGCGAGCGCCCTGCGCGCCATCGCCGCCAAGCAGCGCCCGCACGAACTGGTCCTCGACGCCTACCTGCTGCGCGCCATGCGCTTCTCCGGCTGGGCGCCCGCCCTCGACGAATGCGCCAAATGCGCCACCCCCGGCCCACACCGCGCCTTCCATGTCGGCGCGGGCGGCGCGGTCTGCGTGCACTGCCGGCCCGCGGGCGCGGCCACTCCGGCCCCGGGCGTCCTCGACCACCTGATCGCCCTGGACCGGGGGGAGTGGTCCGGCGTCGAGCAGCTCCCGGAATCGATCCGCAAGCAGGCCAGCGGACTGGTGGCCGCGCACCTGCAATGGCACCTCGAACGCCAATTGCGCACCCTCCCCCTGATCGAGCGCACCGCACAGGCCCCGCGACCTGCCCCGGCCGGGCACCCCGCCTGAGCCGGTCGCTCGCGGAGGGCACCTGCCGGGCGGCTCGCGCGCATCGGGCAGGATGGAAGCCGTGATCCTCCGTCGTGACTCCGCCACCGCGACGCGCACCGTGCGCCCGCCCTCGCCGCATCCGTCGGGAGCGCGTCCGCCGCAGCTGCCCAAGGAACTCGTGCCCAACCACGTGGCCTTGGTGATGGACGGCAACGGACGCTGGGCGCAGGAGCGCGGACTGCCCCGTACGGCCGGGCACGAGCGCGGCGAAGCGGTGCTGATGGACACCGTCGAGGGCTGCATCGAGATCGGCGTGAAGTGGCTTTCGGCGTACGCGTTCTCCACCGAGAACTGGCGGCGCAGCCCGGACGAGGTCCGCTTCCTGATGGGCTTCAACCGCGATGTGATCCGCCGCCGTCGCGACGAGATGCACGAGATGGGTGTGCGGGTGCGCTGGGCCGGCCGCCGGCCGCGCTTGTGGCGCAGCGTGATCAAGGAGCTCGAAGTCGCCCAGGAGCTCACCAAGGACAACACGGTGCTCACCCTCACCATGTGCGTCAACTACGGCGGCCGGGCCGAGATCGCCGACGCGGCCCGCGAGATCGCGCGCCGGGTGGCGGCGGGCGAGATCGACCCCGAGCGGGTCGACGAGAACACCATCGCCCGGTTTCTCGACGAGCCGGACATGCCCGACGTGGATCTGTTCCTACGGCCCTCCGGCGAGTTCCGCAGCTCCAATTTCCTGCTCTGGCAGTCGGCCTACGCCGAATATGTCTTCCAGGAGACGCTGTTCCCGGACTTCGACCGGCGCAACCTGTGGGAGGCCTGTCTGCAGTACGCTTCCCGTGATCGTCGTTTCGGTGGCACCAAATAGTCAGGCCACCGGACAGGCGGGGTACGCAGTAGCGGGGGCAGGACGAGACCGGCGCGAAGCCGGTCCCAGGCGCGGCGAACGGTGGCAGGCGAGATGGACGCGGCGGTGACTCCCGATCGGGAACTCCAGGCGCGCGCGGGCGCGTGCCTGTCGCGCTACGGCGTCGACGTGCGCGTCGACCCGGAGGGTTCGCTCGGCTTCGAATACGAGGGCGCGCTGTGCTCGCTGCGCGCGGTCGAACTCGCGCCCGGCCTGGACGTACTCACCTTGACCTGCGTGCTGGCCTGGGATCGTCCGCTCAAACCCCAACTGCACAAGCGGGTCGCCGAGCGTAACAACGCGGTGCAGTTCGGTTCGATCACGGTCATCGGCCACGGCAAACTGGCCGATGTCATTCTGCGCTACACCTTCCCGGCCGCAGGCTTGGACGATTCGGCGCTGACCACCATGCTGCTGCTGGTGCTCTCCAACGCCGAACGCGCGCGCCACGGGCTCCTCGCGCCCTGAGTCCTCATTCCCGATCGGCGGTCGCCCGCGCGCGGAGCGGCATCAGCGCGTCGATACCGCGTCCGATAGCTTCGGGCTCGACGTCGCCCAGGATCAGGTGTTGCAGGATGAATCCGGGGAGCAGGCTCAGGAAGGTCTTGGCCACCGCATCGGTATCGGTGTCGGGCGGTAGCCAGTCGTGGGCCACCATCCGGTCGGCGTATTCGCGCCAGACCTCGCGGATGCTGTGCATGTTCGTGTGCACGAAGTCGCCGATATCGTCGTTGATCATCGCCAGTGCCCACGCCTGCGGAGCCAGGCGCACCACGCCGTCGGGTCCGCTGTGCCGGATCACCTCTTCGGCGACGATCCGGATCAGCTCGGCGGGCGTCGGCAGCGGATCGGCTCGGGCGCTCTCGACGAGCACTGCCCGCACGGGCACGATGGTCTGGCTCGCCAGCGCCGCCACGATCTCGTTCTTGGACTTGAAGTAGCGGTAGACCGCGCCCGCGGACAGTCCGGATTCGGCGAAGACATCCTGCATGGACGTGTCGAAGAAACCCTTGCGCGCGAAGCACAACTGGGCCGCGTCGAGGATCTGCTGTCTGCGGCGCTGGAGGTGTTCCTCGCTGACTCTGGGCATGTTTCCAAACTAAAACGAACATTCGTTCTTGACAAGTTTCCGCCGACGGTGGGACCGTGGAAGGCATTAAAGAGAACGAACATTCGATTTACGGGGAGATGTCATGAACGCCACCCTGCGCGCGATCGCGGTGGGCCTCGGCGCGGCCCTGCTGCAGCTGCTCATGCTGGTCGCCTTCGCCTGGCCCGCGGCCAACCTCGCGCCACGTGACCTGCCGATCGCGGTCGCCGGACCGCAGGCCGCCATGGTCACCGAGCGGCTGGCCGCCGCCGATCCGGACGCTTTCGCCGTCACCACGCTGCCCGACGCCGCGGCCGCCCGCACCGCCATCGAGAACCGCGAGGTCTACGGCGCGATCGTCACCGGCGAGGGCGCACCGCGCATGCTGGTCGCCTCCGCTGCCGGTCCCGCTGTGTCACAACAACTCACGGCGATGGCGCAACAGCTGTCCGGTACCACCGGCGCGCCGGTCGAGGACGTGGTGGCCGCCGACACCGACGACCCGCGCGGGGTGGTCTTCGGGTCGATGGTGCTGCCGCTGGTCATGTCGGGCATCGCGGCGGGCGCGCTGCTCTTCCTGGTCGTCACCGGTGCGGGGGCGCGGTTGGCGGGCGTGCTCACTTTCGGTGTCGTCGGCGGCCTGGGGAGCATGCTGCTGGCCCAGGGCTGGCTGTCGGCGCTGCCCGGCAACTACCTCGCCCTCGCCGCCGTCGCCGGTCTGTCCTCACTCGGCGTGGCAGGCGTGATCGTCGGCCTGGCCTCGCTGATCGGCCCCGCCGGAATCGGCATCGGCGCGCTGACCATGCTGCTGATCGGCAACCCGTTCTCCGCGGCGACCTCGGCCCCGGAACTGCTGCCGCAGCCCTGGGGCGCGATCGGCCAGTTGCTTCC
This sequence comes from Nocardia shimofusensis NBRC 100134, assembly GCF_001613125.1. GTDB lineage: Bacteria > Actinomycetota > Actinomycetes > Mycobacteriales > Mycobacteriaceae > Nocardia > Nocardia shimofusensis. Next base: position 19,617 of record NZ_BDBT01000033.1, on the reverse strand, counting down.
GCCCGGCGCGGCGGGTTCGCTCCTGCGTTCGGTCGCCTTCTTCGACGGCGCGGGCGGTATGAAACCGCTTGTGGTGCTGCTGATCTGGGCGGCGACCGGACTCGCCCTGCTGGGCCTGGCCGCATTGCGTGAGCGGGGTCAGGGCTCGCCCGGCGCCGAAGCCGCTGAACCGGAGGTCGCGGCGGCCTCGATCTGAGGCGTCCACAACGACGGATCGGGCAGGCGGCGCCCCACGGCGCCTGCCCGATCCGTCGTGTTGTCCGGCCGGCAGGGGTGTGCGCTGCGATCCGGTCCGGACCCGGGCGGGTCCGCGCGCTGCCTGCCTCGCTCGTCTGCTACGCGTGCACGGTGCCGGTCCCGACCATGGAGCGCTCCGGCCCGTAATGCTGAATCGGTGAGCAGTTCCCGCGGTCCGCGCCTCAGCCGCGCCGCTTGCCGCACTCCCGGCAGGTGCCGAACACTTCGATGGTGTGACTGACCTCGGTGAACCCGTGGTCCCCGGCGATCGAGTCGGCCCACGCCTCCACCGTCGGCCCCTCGACCTCGACGGTGCGCCCGCAGTGGCGGCAGACCAGGTGGTGATGGTGCCCGGTGGAGCACTGCCGGTAGACCGACTCGCCGGAGTCGGTGCGCAGCACGTCGACCAGTCCGGCGTCGGCCAGCGACTGCAGGGTGCGGTAGACGGTGGTCAGCCCGATGCCCTCGCCGCGCTTGCGTAGTTCGTCGTGCAGTTCCTGCGCGGACCGGAATTCGTCGATGTCACCCAGCAGCGCGGCGATGGCGCTGCGCTGGCGGGTGCTGCGGACGCCGACGGCGGCCTTGGTGGAAACCTGCGTCTTGTCGGCCACGGATCACCCTTCTTCGGCGTGCGCGACGGCGTCGACGACGATGTGCGCGAGGTGGTCGTCGACGAGTTCGTAGAGCACCTCGCGCCCGGAGCGCTCGCCGTGCACCACGCCCGCGGACTTGAGGATGCGCAGATGCTGGCTCACCAGCGGCTGGGTCACGCCGAGCGCGTCGACCAGTTCGTGTACGCAGCGCGGCGATTCCCGCAGCTGCAGGACGATGGCGATGCGGACAGGCGCGGCCAGCGCGCGTAACAGCTCACCGGCGTCTTCCAGTACGGTACGTGCGGGCACCGGCGCGGGGCCGGGGGAGCGGTACGGGGTGTGCGCGGCGGCTGTCTCGGCGGTCATGGGACCATCTCCTTATTGGAAAGCGATTCCATTTTGATATGCGCAGGTGCGCATGTCAAATAGGCGTGCGGTCGGGCGGCGGACATCAGGCGAAGGCGGGACACCAGGCGAAGGCGAGAGCATCGCTGATTTCGCGAGCCGATAGGCTGGTACCGCGCGCACTTCGCGCGTACTCGCACCAAGTAGTTGCGTCTTGTAGACGAATCCGACTCGCAGTGGATGGAGAATTCTCGCGTGGCACCCAAGTCGAAGGTGGACACCGTTGCCAACCTCGCTAAGCGCCGGGGTCTGGTCTACCCGTGCGGTGAGATCTACGGAGGCACCAAGTCGGCGTGGGACTACGGTCCGCTCGGCGTCGAACTGAAGGAGAACATCAAGCGTCAGTGGTGGCGCTCGATGGTGACCAGCCGCGAGGATGTCGTCGGCCTGGACTCCTCGGTCATCCTGCCGCGCCAGGTCTGGGAGGCCTCCGGCCACGTCGCGACCTTCACCGACCCGCTGGTCGAGTCGCTGCACACCCACAAGCGCTACCGCGCCGACCACCTGCTCGAGGCCTACGAGGAGAAGCACGGCCACCCGCCGGTCAACGGCCTGGCCGACATCAAGGACCCCGAGACCGGTCAGCCCGGCGCCTGGACCGAGCCGCGCAACTTCTCCGGTCTGCTCAAGACCTATCTCGGCCCGGTCGACGACGAAGAGGGCCTGCACTACCTGCGTCCCGAGACCGCGCAGGGCATCTTCGTCAACTACAAGAATGTCGAGACCACCGCGCGCAAGAAGCCGCCGTTCGGCATCGCCCAGATCGGCAAGAGCTTCCGCAACGAGATCACCCCGGGCAACTTCATCTTCCGCACCCGCGAGTTCGAGCAGATGGAGATGGAGTTCTTCGTCAAGCCGGGTGAGGACGAGCAGTGGCACCAGTACTGGATCGACACCCGCCTGGCCTGGTACACCGATCTCGGCATCGACCCGGAGAACCTGCGCCTCTACGAACACCCGAAGGAGAAGCTGTCGCACTACTCGACGCGCACCGTCGACATCGAGTACCGCTTCCGCTTCCAGGGCAGCGAGTGGGGTGAGCTGGAAGGTGTGGCCAACCGCACCGACTACGACCTCAAGACCCACTCCGAGCACTCCGGCACCGAACTGAGCTACTTCGATCAGTCGACCAACGAGCGCTACATCCCCTACGTCATCGAGCCCGCGGCCGGCCTGACCCGCTCGCTGATGGCCTTCCTCGTCGACGCCTACACCGTAGACCAGGTGCCCAACGCCAAGGGCAACCTCGAGGAGCGGGTCAGCCTGCGCCTGGACTACCGTCTGTCCCCGGTGAAGGTCGCGGTGCTGCCGCTCTCGCGCAACGCCGACCTCACCCCGAAGGCCAAGGACCTCGCCGCCCAGCTGCGCAAGCACTGGAACGTCGAGTTCGACGACGCGGGCGCGATCGGCCGCCGCTACCGCCGCCAGGACGAGATCGGCACCCCGTTCTGCATCACGGTCGACTTCGACACCCTCGAGGACCAGGCCGTCACCATCCGCGACCGCGACTCGATGGCGCAGGAGCGCATCGCCCTGGACAAGGTCGAGGGTTACCTCGCCCAGCGCCTCATCGGCGCCTGACCCGAGCCCCCGGACACCCGTCACCGCTCGACGGGTGGCGGGTGTCCGTGTGTGCGGCAACAGCCGTCAGGGGACATCCCAGAACGCCAGCTCGTGGCGCATCCCCTCGACGAAAAAGCGTTCCGCCCGCGCCGGATCCGCGCCCGACTCGTCGAGCATCTGCGCGCAGCGACCAGTGAGATCGGCGAAGGCCGGGTCCGCGTAGGTGTCCACCCAGCGCCGGTAGCGCGGATCGGCGGGCGGGTCGAGCGCCAGCCGCGCGCCCAGCGTCGAATAGCCCCACATACACGGGTACAACGCCGCCAGGCCGTCGCCGTAGTCGGCGGCCGCGTCGAGCAGGAACGCGGTGTAGGCCGCGCACGGCGCGCCCTTGACCGCACGGTCGAGGTCGGCGCCGAATTCGGCGGCCAGGGAACGGTGTAACGCCAGCTCGTCGTGCAGCGTCGAGTGGGCGAGGTCGACGAGATCGCCGAGATGCGCGTCGGGCGCCTGCCAAGCCAGCCGGCTGAACACCCGGATGTAGTCGAGCAGATACAGGTAATCCTGTTCCAGCCAGGAGCGGAACACCGCGTCGGGCAGGGTGCCCGCGGCGATCCCCGCGACCGTGGGATGGCGGAGCTGCTCGTCGACCATCGGCCGTCCGATTTCTTCCAGGCGCGCTGCGAGACTCATGCCGCCAGTCTCGCAGCTCACCCCGTTCCCCAGCTCCCGGCCACTGCCTGATCGAGGCCACAGCACTGCCACACGCCGCGGCCTCCGCTTGCGTCCCGGCGCCGCTACGCGCACTCTCTTCGATGTGTGGGAAGAAGATGTCGTGGTGCGCGAACTCGCGCCGTCGGAGGCTCGGTTCGTGCGGCACGGCACGTATACCGGGCGCTCGGTCGTAGTACGGGGTGAGCTCGAGATCGACGCGCTGCGAGCGGCTTTCACCGCCCTGCAGCGCGAGTATCCGGTGCTGGTCTGCCGGATCGGCGAGGACGGCGCGGGCGGCGGCTGGCTGCTTCGGCCCATCGGTCACATGGGCGCCTGGGTGCAACCGGGCGACATCGACGAGGTGCGCATCCCGCCCGAGCCGATGGATCCACGCCACCAGCTCGCCTACCTGGACATCGTCCCCGGCGAGGGCCGGACCCGGGTGACACTGTTCGTCCACCACGCTGTCGCCGACGCCGGCCACTGCGTCGCGCTGTTCGTGCGCCTGTGGCAGCACTACACCGAACGCGTGCACCCCGAAAGCGTCACCGACGGCGCGACGGCCGTTGTGCCACACGAGCTTCCGCAGTCACTGGAGTACTACGCGGTTCGCCGCGGCGCCCGGCGCAGCGCCATCTCCGGGCTCGAGGAAGTGACCGTGCCGCTCTCACCCGCCGACACCGCGCTCCCGCTGGACCCGCCCGAACCCGCACCGCCCACCATCGCCCGCCCGGAACGCGTCCTGCTCGACGAAGCGTCCACCGAGCACATCATCGCGGTCGGCCGCCACTACGGCGTGAGCGTGAACGGCCTGGTCACCGCCGCCCTGCTGCGCGCCTACGCGGCAGGCAAGGGCGAAGCCGAAACCGGCGCCGCCACCAAGGGACCGATCCCCCTGACCTGTGTCTACCCGGTCGACCTGCGCAACCGCTTCGACCCACCCGTCGCCGCGCAGGAAGGCACCAACATGGCGGGCCTGGCGGGATTCGCCGCCGAAATCGGCCCGGGCACCGGCTTCGTCGCTCTGGCCAAACGCATCGCGGCGCGACTGAACCACGACCTCGCCGAGGGCGTGACCCAGCAGTCGGTCCTGCACTTCCCCGAGTTCTTCGGCCCCCGCCGCGTCCACTCCACCGCAGGCCACGTGGCCATCACCAACACCGGCCGGGTCCCCGAGCTGCCCACCCCGCCCGGCCTCACGCTCTCGGACTACGAAATCGTCTACGTCAGCGCCCATCCCCGCCCCTCGACCGGCAGCTCCGCCGCGGTCACCTTCCTCGTCTACACCTTCGCCGGCCGCCTGTGTGTCGGAATCCTCGGCGGGGGAGCAGCGGCCGCCCGGCTGCCACGAGCGGTCGCCCGCGAGTTGTCCACGCTGGCCGCCGAACCCATCGACGCCTGACCTCGCCCGGGTAGCCGGTCCGGACTCGTCCGGCACGCGGCCCGACGAGCGATCCGCGGTACCCGGACCGAACCGATCCACGTCCGACAGACCACCCCGGGCGGCGCCACGGCGATCGCCCCGGGAGGCGCCGGGAAGCCCGACCAGGGCGGCGCCGCAATGCCCGATCCGGGCGGCACCACGAGTGCCGCCCGGATTCCGGGTTCAGAACCGCCCGCCGCGTCCTCCGCGACCCGCCGACCCGCCGAACGACCTCGGATGGAAGCCCCCCGACCGGTGTCGCGATCCGCCCGCCGCCCCGCGCAAAATCTCCCCGACGATGATGCCGCCCAGAATCGCGCCCGTGCTGTTGCCCGGACCCGAGAACGGGGTGGTGTTCTGCTCCCACGCGTTCACGCTGGTCTGCGCCTCCCGCAACGCCCGGCCCGCCAGATCGGCCGCCGCCCTGGCATGCCCCAACGCCCCCGCCGGATCGCCGCCCGCCGATCCGCGAGCGGCATCGAGGTGACGCTGAGCCTCCGACAGGCGCGTGCGCGCGGTCGCGTCGACCCCGCCGCGACGGGTGCTGATGTAGTCCGAGGCGGCGGTCACCCGGGTCTGCGCGTCGATGAGCGCACTCTCGAGCCGCCTGCGCAGATCCTCGGCGGCCAGCTTGCGATCGGTGGCGGCCGCGGCCGCGCGATCGAGTTCGGCGTCCGCGGAGACCGCGGCGTGGAACGCGCTCAACGGGTCGCTGTCGGCTTCTCCGGCGGCGGTGTCCAGCGTCTGCTGCGCGGCGGTGACAGCGGCCGCCAGCTCCGCGCCGCCGTAGCCGGCCAGTTCGGCCGCGGCCGCGATGTCCTTGCGCAGTTCGTCCAGCGCCGCGGGTAGCCCGTCGCGCGCCTGCTGGATGTTCGACGCCGCGTTGTCGACTGCGTCCAGCAATGTCCTGGCCTGCCCGATCGCGCTCTCCGCGGTCCGGATCGCCGCGACCGCACCGCCCTGCTGCCCGACCGGAAGGCCGAGCGCTGTCCGCGCGGCGTCGATGTTCTGCTCGGCGAAGGCGATCCGCTCGCCCGCCATCCGCACATTGTCGGCGATCGGAGCCAGCACACTCGCCGGATGCGCGGCCGTCAGCCGGGCCAGTTCGGCCTCCGAGGCGGGTGTGCGCCCGGTCAGCTCCACCAGATCGCGGGTCAGCCCGTCGAGCCGGTTCGGGGCGTCGATGAGCAGATCGCGCATCGCGTCGAATTCGGCCACCCTGGCATCGAGTTCGCGATCGGCGCGCCCGGCCGTGGTGAGCAATTCCATCAGCAGGCGATGCTGCTCCTGCGGCGTCTCGGGAATATTGTCGTCGAGCTGCTGACGTATGCGGAAGGCCTGCGCCGCGGCCGCCTTCGCATTGCTCACCGCGGCGCTGAACGGCGCCGTGGCCGTGGCGCCGAATTCGCCGATCGCCAGCTGCAATTCCTCGTCACTGGCGCGCAGCGCGTCGTCGATCTCCACCAGCACCTCGCGGGACCGCGCGTGCAGGGCCTCCAGCGGCAGCGCCGCCAGCGCGGCGGTGTTGTCGGGGTCGATCTGCCGGGCCGCGGCCAGCTCGGCGGCCGCTCGCCGCTTCCTGCGCCTGCGCGACCACCACACCAGCGCGGCCAGGCCCGCCGCCACGATGAGCGCCACGATCAGCAGGCCCTTCACGCTGCCACCGCCGCCGCTGATCGCCGTGCCGATCCCGTCGGCGGTCAGCACGGCCGCATCCGCCCACCGGCTGTCGCGCAATGCGGGCTCGACCTCGTTCGCCAGCACATTGTCGAGCTCCTGGTCGCTGACTCCGCTGGGCGCGTCGCCGTCCAGCCAGTACTCCCGCGCGCCGGTGGCGACGGCGAGCAGCATGTCGCGCGAACCGAACCCGGACGCGCTCGCGGTCTGCGCCGCCCATTGCTGCGCCGACTTCCCGTCGAAGTCTTCGACGTAGTAGACCCACAGCCGGACCCGGTGATCGGTGTAGAGCCGGTCCACCGCCACCCGCACCCGCCCCGCGTCGTCGCCCGTCAGCGCCCCCGCCGAGTCGACCACGTAGTCGCCCATCCGGGCGGGCGGCTCCGCGGAAACGGGCACGGAGCCCAGTAGCGCGAAGATCAGGAGCACAGTGCCGGCAACCGCCCGGGGGAACCAGCGGCCACAGCTTTTCGGGCGCGACGACATGACACGAATGTATAGCCCGATCCTGCTCCCGGCGTGCAATAGCATCGTCGGGGTGATCACGATCGACCGCCCGTACACGGGCCACGTGTCCTCCGGGTCGAATCCTCAGCAACGCGACCTCGACGGTGCCCGCATCATCAAGATGTCCGTCGGCGGGATGGACAACAACGTCTACCTCGTGCAGTGTGCCGCCAGCAGCTCCGCCGTCGTCATCGACGCCGCGAACGAAGCCGACCGCATCCTCGAGCTGGTCGAACAGGAGATGCCCGGCAAGGTCCGTTTCGTCATCACCACCCACCAGCACCGCGACCACTGGATGGCCCTCGAACGGGTCGCCGAGACCCTCGGCGTCCCCACCGCCGCGCACGCCCTCGACGCCGACGCCCTCCCGGTGACACCCGACCGCCTGCTCGAAGACGGCGAGACCTTCGACGTCGGCGACCTCGCCCTCGACGTCATCCATCTCAGCGGCCACACCCCCGGCTCGATCGCCCTGGTACTCACCGAGCCCACCGGCCGCGCCCACATCTTCACCGGCGATTCGCTCTTCCCCGGCGGCGTCGGCAAGACCCACTCACCCGAGGCCTTCGACTCCCTGCTCACCGACGTGACCACCAAACTGTTCGACCGCTACGACGACGCCTTCGTCTACCCCGGCCACGGCGACGACACCACCCTGGCCGCCGAACGCCCGCATCTGGGGGAGTGGCGCGCCCGAGGCTGGTGAGCACGGCAACGTCCGGGTGATCACAGTCACGGCCGCCGCACCTGCTCGGCGGCCCCCGCCTGGCAAACTTGGGGAGTGATCTCGCCTGCCCCCCGCGCCCACTCGGCTTCGACCCACGAATCCGGGCTGCGCCGAGGCTTCGGCCCAGGCCTCGCGCGCTGGATCAGGCGCGGTGTCGCGGGCGCTGTTTTGATGGCGTTGATCGTGGTCGGCGGCACCGCGGTGCGCGTATGGCAGGTCGCCCGGATCAACGATTACACCCCCGCCGACGCCATCGTCGTCCTCGGCGCCGCCCAGTACTCTGGCACCCCGTCGTCGGTGTTCGAAGCCCGCCTGGATCAGGCCTACGACCTCTTCGAGGCGGGCGTCGCCCCGCGCGTCATCACAGTCGGCGGCAAACAGGAAGGCGACCTCTACACCGAAGCCGCCTCCGGCAAGAACTACCTCGAAGACCGCGGCATCCCCGGCGACGCCATCCTCGCCGTGGAAACCGGCTCCGACACCCTGCGCAGCGTCGAAGCCGTGTCCGACGCCATGGCCGAACAGGGCTGGTCCTCGGTCGCCCTCGTCAGCGACCCCTGGCATTCCCTGCGCACCCGCACCATGGCCCGCGACGACGGCCTGCGGGCCTGGACCGCCCCCACCCGCACCGGCCCCGCCGTCTACACCCGCGAATCCCAGGCCCACGGCATCTTCCGCGAGACCTTCGCCCTGCTCTGGTACCAGCTGACCCATTTCTCCGCCGACTTCCCTTACACGGCGGGGCAGTGACGGCTGTGCGAGGCAGCGACGGACAGGCAGTGCAGCCACAACACGCAGGGCAGGTAGTGACGCTATGGACACCATGAACGAATACACCGGACACGACCGCGAGCGAATGGTCACCGAAGCCCGCAAGACCGCCGGATTCGGTTCCCCCGAAGCCGAATTCACCGTCGGCCACCGCTCCGAATTCGCCCGCGACCGCGCCCGCGTGCTGCATTCGGCGGCCCTGCGCCGCCTGGCCGACAAAACCCAGGTCATGGGCCCCCGCGACGGCGACACACCGCGCACCCGCCTCACCCACTCCCTCGAGGTCGCCCAGATCGGCCGCAGCATCGCCGACGGCCTCGGCGCCGACCCCGACCTCGTCGACCTGGCCGGCCTCGCCCACGACATCGGCCACCCGCCCTACGGCCACAACGGCGAGAAGGCCCTCGACACCTGGGCCGACGCCTACGGCGGCTTCGAAGGCAACGCCCAGAACCTGCGCATCCTCACCCGCCTGGAACCCAAGATCCTCACCCTCGACGGCGTCAGCGCGGGCCTGAACCTCACCCGCGCCGCCCTCGACGCGTCCATCAAATACCCCTGGGGCAGAACAGGTCCCGGCACCAAATTCGGCGCCTACGACATCGACACCGACCGCCTGGCCTGGATCCGCAAGGACGCCCCCGACCGCGTGCGCAGCCTCGAATGCCAGATCATGGACTGGTCCGACGACGTCGCCTACTCCGTGCACGACGTCGAGGACGGCGTGATCGACGGCCGCATCGACCTGCGCGCCCTCGCCGACCCCGCCGAGCGCGAAGCCCTCGCCCGGATGGGCCACCGCCAGCACCCCGAGATCCCTGTCGACGACCTGGTCGAGGCCGCCCACCGCCTGTCCGAACTCCCGGTCCTCGCCGACGTCTTCCACTACGACGGCTCCTTCACCGCCTCGGTCGCCCTCAAACGCCTCACCAGCGAGCTGGTCGGCCGCTTCGCCACCGCGGCCATCACCGCCACCCGCGCCGTCGCGGGCCCCGGCCCGCTGATCCGCTACGCCGCCGACCTGGAGATTCCGCAGATCGCCGCCGCGGAGGTCACCATCCTCAAAACCTTCGCCCTGCGCTACGTCATGTTCGATCCGGTCCACAAACAACGCCAGGCCGTCCAGCGCCAGCGCATCCAGGAAGTCGCCGCGGGCCTGCTGGAATCCGCCCCACACCACCTGGACCCCCCATTGCTGCCGTGGTGGCACGAAGCCGACACCGACACCGCCCGCGTGCGGGTGGTCATCGACCAGATCGCGTCCTACACCGAGAGCCGCCTCGAGCGCATGGCCACCGAGCTGGCCGGGTGATCAGGCCCCGGCCGCGCGGCTAGACTGCAACCCGTGGCCGGACGACTTCCAGATCGCGATATAGCGGCAATTCGCGACCGCGTTCGGATCGAAGACGTGGTCGGCGAGTACGTCGCCCTGAAACGGGCGGGCGCGGACTCCATGAAGGGCCTGTGCCCCTTCCACGACGAGAAGTCCCCCTCCTTCCATGTACGCCCCAACCACGGCCTGTTCCACTGCTTCGGCTGCGGCGAGGGCGGCGACGTCTACAAGTTCCTCCAGCAGATCGAGCACATCGGCTTCGTCGAAGCCGTCGAGCAGATGGCCGACCGCATCGGCTACCAGATCAACTACGAGGGCGGCGGCACCTCCGTGCAGCGCGACCGCGGCACCCGCTCCCGCCTGGTCGCCGCCAACGCCGCGGCCCACGAGTACTACATGGCCCAGCTCGCCACCCCCGAAGCCGCGACCGCCCGCACGTTCCTCACCGACCGCGACTTCGACGCCGACGCCGCCCGCCACTTCGGCTGCGGCTACGCCCCCGCCGGCTGGGACACCCTCACCAAGCACCTGCTCCGCAAGGGCTTCGAATTCAAGGAACTGGAAGCCGCCGGCCTGTCCAAACAAGGCAAACGCGGCCCCATCGACCGCTTCCACCGCAGGCTGCTGTGGCCGATCCGCAACCTCGGCGGCGAGGTCATCGGCTTCGGCGCCCGCAAGCTCTTCGACGACGACACCATGCCCGGCAAGTACATCAACACCCCGGAAACGTTGCTGTACAAGAAGTCCCAGGTGCTCTTCGGCCTCGACCTCGCCAAGCGCGACATCGCCAAGAGCCGCCAAGCCGTCGTCGTCGAGGGCTACACCGACGTCATGGCCATGCACCTGGCCGGCGTCACCACCGCCGTCGCCTCCTGCGGCACCGCCTTCGGCGAGGAGCACATGGCGATCCTGCGCCGCCTGCTCATGGACGACAACTTCTGGCGCGGCGAGATCATCTACACCTTCGACGGCGACGCCGCCGGTCAGGCCGCCGCCTTGAAAGCCTTCTCCGGCGATCAGAAGCTCGCCGGCCAGACCTATATTGCCGTAGCCCCCGACGGCCAGGACCCGTGCGACCTGCGCCAGCGCCACGGCGACGCCGCCGTCCGCGACCTCGTCGCCCGCCGAACCCCGTTGTACGAGTTCGTGATCAAGGGCTTGCTCGCCGAGCACAACCTCGACACCGTCGAGGGCCAGGTCGAGGCGCTGCGCCGCGCGGTCCCCGTGGTCGCCCAGATCAAGGACAACGCCACCCGCAAGGCCTACGCCACCCGCCTGGCCGGCTGGGTCGGCTGGGACGACATCCAGACCGTCGTCCGCCGCGTCGGTGAGGAAGCGAAGAAGGGCGGTCGCCCCGGCATCGCCCCCAAGCGCGCCCCCGCCGCGAAGGTCACCGAACACCCCGCCGCGCGCCCCAACCCCAACGACCCGGTCCTGCTCCCGCAGCGCCAAACCCTCTGCGCGGCACTGCAATACCCCGCCATCGCAGGCAACGCCTTCGACGCCCTGGAAACGGAAGCCTTCACCCACCCCGCCTACATCGCCATCCGCACCGCGATCGCGGAAGCGGGCGGCGCCTCGTGCGGCCTCAGCGGCGCCGAATGGGTGAACGCCGTCGCCGACGCCACCGATGACCTCACCCTGCGAGCCCTGGTCTCGGAACTGGCGGGCACCCCCATCCCGGTGAAGTCCATCAACGACATGCCTCGCGTCATCACGGGACTGCTTGCTCGCACTCAGGAAGCCCACGTGGGCCGCCAGATCGCCACCCTGAAGTCCAAACTCCAGCGCCTGTCGGCGGGCGACAACACCGACGAATACCTGGCGCTCTTCGGCGATCTCGTCGCCCTGGAGCAGTACCGCAAGAGCCTGGAAGTCCAAGCCATGGGCAGCGCCAGCGACTTCGCCACCGGCTGAGCACTACTGCCTGCCCGGCGCAGCTACCGGTAGGAGGCCATGCCCCCTCTAGACCCACTTGCTGCCCCGTCGCAACTGATCCTGCGGCACCAGAATCGTCGTCCGCTCATCGATCGGCTTCATGGGCTCCAGCGGCGGCCGAGTGCTCAGCTTGTCCGCCAGCCGCTGCCGCCCCACCAACACCAGCTTGCGAGTCACCGGGCTGCCCGCCACCGCCCGGGTAGCCGAACTGATCTGCTCATACCGAGCCCGCCCGGCCTTGGTCCCGAGTACGTACCCGGCCGCGACACCGATCAACAACCGCAGCATCTGGTGGAGCTCCTCCCAATCGCCTGTTCGCGGCTACCATCCTGCCCGAAACGGCGTCCCCGTGTCGATCCGGCCACCACCAGCTCCGCACCCGCCCGCCTGTTGCGTCCGACACGCCGAGGCGCGAGGTGTCGTCGCAGGTAGAGGGCCGATTTGGGAACCGGCTCGGGCATGCGCTAAAGTTTCTCCTCGGTCGGCCCGAAAGGGTCGAACCGAACAGAATAGTCCCCTATAGCTCAATTGGCAGAGCAGCCGACTGTTAATCGGCAGGTTTCTGGTTCGAGTCCAGATGGGGGAGCGGCGACAGATCCGCTATCAGCATCAGCTGGTAGCGGATCTTTTGCATTCCGAGGACAGTACCGGAATCGACATTACGATTCAGCACCATGGACACCGTGGTGGAATCCGCGCCGTATGCGACGGACTGCATCGAATGCAGGATGTCGGCCGATTGCACGGTCGTCGAGGTCTTCGGAGGCGGAGGACATGAGTGGGGGCTGGAAGGTCTGAGGCGAATGGAGGAGACAGAGGTGTCCGACTCGCTCGAGGATTTCGCTGCGCCGCGGATGGCGGCCGGTGCGCTGTTCATCATCGGTGATCGAGTGCTGTTGGTTCGCAAGACCTATGGCAATCGGTGGGACATTCCAGGCGGGTATGTCAACCACGGCGAATCCCCGGCCGCCGCCTGCCGCCGCGAGGTTCGGGAAGAGATCGGACTCGACCGCCCACCCACACGCCTCCTCGTCCACGACTGGGCCCCACGCGAGGACGAGGGCGACAAGCTCTTGTACGTCTTCGACGATGGCGCACTCGGCGCCGACGAAGCGGAGATTCGACTCGACGGCGTCGAGGTGGACCACTGGGAATGGGTGGCGATCAGCCGGATCGACGATTACCTGATTCCGAGGCTCGCGCGGCGCATCCATCACGCCTATCGAGCCGCCGCCGAGGGGACGACGCTATACCTCGAACACGGTGAACCCGTCCTCGGCTCCCATCCCCGGTCCTGATGTCTGAACTGCGGTAGCGTCTCGGCTGTGCAAGCAGCTGACTACCTGCGCACCTCAGAGGAGGCGCGTCTCCTGCGCCTGGAGTTGGTCGCTGATCTGTCTCACGTTCAGTCTTGTTCGCACCGCTGTGTCAAAGTCTCGGCATGAAGGTGATCGACGCATCGGGGCGGCCTCTCGATGCCGAGTACTCGGTGGAGCCCGAGAGGGATCGGCTGGCACTGATTTTGGAAAGTTCCAGCGGCCGCGGCACAGGGCAGCCGCGACGTAACGGTGAGTATGGACCGGCTCTAGAATTGCTGATCGAAAGGCTGAAACAGCAGGAGGCTGTGCTGGTCTCGGCTCTGGTGGACTCCCGAAGCACCCTGTCGTTGCCGGAAGCGGCTCGGCGCCTGATCGACAGGCCGGTCGAGTTGTCCGGTGTGGTCGACATTCCCGCCTTCTGTAAAGGGTTGCGCGAAGCTCAGCGACCAATCGGGCAGAAGTCCGCAGCAACGAAGCGCGGCAACAATGTCAAACGCATCCGACTGGTTGTACAGGTGCAGGGCTACGGCCCTCAGGACCACGATCTCCTCGCTACGGATCTCGCGACGGCTGATGAGACGTCCTTCGAGGAGGCCCAGCAGATCGTCGACACCATGATCGCTTCCGACCCGACAGCCAACAGTATTACCGCCTACCAGCGCTGTCTCGAACTCGTCGAACGCCGTGCGCTCGGCACGGGTGGACGGCAAGCAGTAGCGACATCGAAACCGGTGCGGCTCCAGGCCGCGCGTCGAGCTGTACTGATTCGGAGCGAAGGCAGGTGTGAGAACCCCGATTGCGGTCAGAGGGCTCCTGATGTCACAGATAAGGGACTGCCCGTCCTCGACGTCGACCACGTGCACGACATCGCCAAGGGAGGTCGCGATCACCCCGAGCAGATGATCGCGCTCTGCCCCAACTGTCATGCTGTCAAGACGCGAGGGAAAACGCGTCACATCATGTACCCGAAACTGCTTGCGGCAGCGGCGAAACGGCACAACGATCGGCTGGCAACGGCGGATCATGCTCACGCGAGCTCGCTTCGGGATGCCGGCGGCTTCCGCTTCTGATCCACAACGAAGCCGACCACCCGCCCCCTGGCAAGTCCTTCCGGACCGTCGTCCTGCTCGGCTTATCAGCGCAGTACCAGCCGTGCGCAAGCAGTCGGTGCTGTAATGAAGGCTCGAACACGCCCCTGTGCAGTTGGCAATGGTTTGGCGCACTTGGCGGGCTTCGCCCAGCGTGTACCGTGTTGCGGTCTCAGCAGCGAGATCCGTAGCATCACGGATGTGAGCGATACGGGGGATGCTTCGGGCTCGGGGCAGAGTCTCACGGTTGTACCGGAGCGGGTTCGTGAGGTCGGGCGGTATGTGTACGAGTTGTCCGAGGCGCTGCGCACGGCGTTGAGTTCCGCGGCGAGTGATGTCGATGGCGTTGTCGGCTGCAGCTGGACCGGGGGTTTGGCGACAGAATTCAGCGCCGGGTGGACCGATGTCCGTGAGGGCGGAGATCAGATCATTACCGCCCTGGCGGAGATGGCCGAGAAGCTCGGTGTCACTGCCGAGACCTATCGGAATCGTGACGAGGACAACGCAGCCGCGCTCGGGACTTCCAGCTTGGATCTACCGTGAGCGGCTTTTCGGTCGACCTCGATGAACTCGACCAGATCGTGGCCAGGTTGTCCGGTCTCGCAGGCTTCATCGAAGATCACCTCGATGAGATAGATGACAAAGTAGCCACTCTAGCTGGAACCGGCTGGGAAAGTATTGCAGCCCAGGCGTATACCGATGCCCATCGCCAGTGGGCACTCGGAGCCCGTGAATTCACCGATGGCATCCGGAGCATGAGTGACGCGGCGCAGCGGGCGCGCAATCGGTACAGCTCCGCCGCCGATGTCAACAAGCAGATGTTGCAGGGTGGGTAGCTGTGGGCAACACCTGGGTCATCGACTCCGGGATGTACCTCGACGCGTCGGAGAAGTGTCAACAGTTGGCCTCCGACATCTGTCTCGTCTTGGGACCGCTGCAACGCGCACTTGTCAACGACTGCGGCGGCATGGCCGGGGACCACGAGCAATCACTGGCATGGACGACCAGCTATGACGAGCATGCCCGCGAGTTTGTCACGCTGACTGCGGCGCTGTGTAATGCGTTGCAGCGCTTCGGTGATGTCCTGGCCGCCAGCGGCTACAACTGGTGGCATTCCGACCGAACGAATGCCACCGGTCCCGAACCGGCGCGTCCCACCGTGTCCGAGC
Organism: Nocardia shimofusensis NBRC 100134; assembly: GCF_001613125.1. GTDB lineage: Bacteria > Actinomycetota > Actinomycetes > Mycobacteriales > Mycobacteriaceae > Nocardia > Nocardia shimofusensis. The sequence goes on along the minus strand of NZ_BDBT01000033.1, from coordinate 4,156 downwards.
CGTTCTATGACTCGGGTATGGAGTTGCCTGCCAGCGCCAAAGGCGACAACGGCGCCGGGATCGAGACATCGATCGTCGGGCTCATGCAACAGGTGGGAAAGATCCCCAACGGGGACGTGACCAAGCTCGGAATCGCGAGAGACGCCTGGAGAGCGTTCGCCGACCACAGCACCATCACCGGTGCGGCGGACCGGATCAGTGGGATCAACGCCAAGTTCTCCGGGAGCTCCGACCCGAACATCCTCGACATCGAACAGAACTTGAAAACGCTGCAGGACGCAGCGCGACTGGTGGCTCAGGCGTCGGCAGGATTGGCCGGGCCGGTCGCCGACCACCATGACGCTCTCGGCACGATGCGCCACGACATCGATGCGGCTGTCGCCGATGCCGCGAAAGAACTCGCCGGAGCGATCGTCATCACGGTCGTTGTCGTCGGAGTCTTGGCCGCACTGTCCGCGGGCACGGCAGCGGTGCCCGCTGCTGCTGGTGGAGGTGCGGTCACCACCGAAATCGTGGCCGCCACTGCAACGATCATCCGCACCACGGTCTCCACCAGTCGGGTTCTCGCCATCTTCGGCGCGGTCGTTGTCGCCGGTAGCGCCTCCGGCGTTTTCGCGGCGATCCCCGATCTCACTCAGAACGGCATCAACGCCGCGCTCGCGAGCATCGCGGCCATGACGGTCAAGATCGTCGAAGGCGATGACGCGACATCGGGTCCGGCCAACTCGAGTAATACGCCTGGCACCACCGAGTACCAGAAGCGCGTGGAGGAGCTGGCGCAGGATCCCGCCAAGAACGGGAAGGTCAACGGCCAGTCGCGGCGGGAGGCCGAGGTTGGACTTGCGCACGAGAATGCTGGACGTGTCGGACCACTCGAGCGGGCACCACTCGGTTCCGACGGAGAGGACCAAGGAGAATTCGTCGATTCCAGCACAGGTCAGCGTTGGGATGTCAAGAGCTCACCGGATACGATTCCGGACTATCGGGAAAAGGGCGTTCCGGGAACACCGATCCCCGCGCAGACCGATGAGAAGTTCGTTCAAATGATCGAGGATTCACTCGCCGATGGTGAGAACGTAATGATCGATGAGAGCGGCATGACACCGGCGCGCAAGGCGCATCTGCAGCAATTGGTGGCGAATCATCCGGAATGGCAAGGAAAGGTGCTTTGGTAGGATGAAGACTATGTACGGCCATTCGCCGAGCGATGTTCGTCGCTGGCCGGACGACCCGGCCGCGCATCGGGCGTTGAAAGAGTACTTGCAACGCATTTCAGTCGATCCCGATGCCGAGCGAACTGCTGAGTTGCTCCTCGTCGGCCGTGGGCTTGATTTCACCGGTGCGGACTTGTCCGGCCTCGACCTCCTCGCGGCGGAGTTCAGTGAGTCCACATTGACGGGTGTGAGGTTGGCGAGTGCGGACCTGTACATGGCTTGGCTTCGCTCGGCGCAACTCTCGGGTGCCGACCTGAGCAGTGCCGATCTTCGAAAGGCTCAAGGCCAGCACTGTGCCGCCCGCAACGTGAAGATGTGCAACGCTGATCTGCAGAAAGCTGATTTCAGCGATTCGGACTTCCGGGGAGCAGATCTCAGTGGCGCCCGATTGCAGCGCGTGACGTTTTCTGGATCGGACCTGAGAGGAGCCAGTTTGCGCGACTGCACATTTCGGACGACAAGGTTCTCGGATGCGCGGTTGGCAGACTGTGATGTCCATGGAGCTGCTGGCCTGGTGATGGGGCCGGTCGATGTAGGCGTCGAGTCGCCGCATTCGATAGGCGGGCAGGAGTTGCGGAGTTGGTTCGTGGCGAATGGCGCACCTGATGTGGAGGTATATCAACAAACGCAGTGAGATTTCGCCGCATCCTTGGCCTTGTGCAGAGGCGGCAGGGCGGTACGTCACAGCAGAGCAGCCCCTTTTGCACACTTCTTCGCCCAGTCCCGGATACCTGTGGTGCGTCGAGGCCACCCAGTCGGTCGTCGAAAACCGGTACAAGTCCAAATACGTTGTGTAACAGTGTTATCGCCGAGTGACCCTGTGGGTTCAGGCGGTCAGGGGGGACTGCTGCACGAGTAGGTGGCAAGCTGGACTGCGCCATGCCCTCCTCGTACCTCGCTGGTACCTGGTCGGTGTGTCCGCGCCACGGAAAGCTTCGAGTCGGCCCCGCCGTCGGGTTGATTCCTTACCGGTTCGCCGACGTAACTTCGGGTGTGCGAGGGACGCTACCGAGTCGGTCGCGGCAACCGTCATCCCCGACGGTGGGTGCCTACCACTGCTCTGTCGAACTGATGCTGTTCCAAAACCGTCATCGCTACCACCCGGCAGCGTGCCCCTGGTCCTGGACATCGAGCTTGGCCTGACGCGATGTCAGATGCTGTCGGAGTCGGCTTTCGGGAGGTACCGCAGCACTGCGACATCGCCGATTTGGGTGACGTCGACCAAGTGCATCCGCCTACGCGAGCCGCCGGGGAACGCGGCGGGGTCGACGAACCGAGGTGCATCGGCCTGGCCGATGAGTAGCGGGGCGACAGCGAGATGGAGTTCGTCGGCGAGGCCGGCCTCGAGCACTGCTGTGTGAATGCTGGTGCCGCCTTCGATCATCAACCGACCGATGTCGCGGTTGCTGAGGTCATCGAGCAGCGAGCCGAAATCCACTGTTTCGCCGAGTGATACGACGATGCCGAGATCGCCGAGGCGGTCGTGCAACTTCTCGGCGCCGGTATCGGTGGTGTAGACGAGTGGTCGGCGTTCTTCGACACCGTAATGCCAGAAGCGGGCGGCCGGATCGAGGTTGCCGCTGCCGGTAACCACGATCTTCTGCAAGTGTGCGGGTTTACCGGCAGCTTTGCGTGCAGCGAGGCGTTCCTCGCTCTTGATGATCAGCCGCGGGTTGTCGCGTCGCAACGTTTCCGCGCCGATCAGGATCGCGTCGCATGCGGTCCGTTCGACCTCGACTCGGTCGAAGTCGGCTTCGTTGGACAGGTACAGACGTTCGGGCACCATGTCATCGATGTAGCCGTCCACGCTGACCGCCACGGATAGGACTACGTAGGGTCGGGGCAATTCGCTGCCTTCCATCGTTCGAACTCGCCGACGAATTCTGCGACGCCGGTCTGGGTGCTGGCGGAATCCATCATTCCTGCCAAGGTGACCACTCGTTCCATAATGCGTCCCGAACCGGTCGCGATGCCGATCTGTAAAGCCTGTGTGCCCAGGGTCGCTGCCGGCTCGATGTGTCCGGCTGCCATGTGTGCTACGGCGGATCGAGCGAGGTAGACGCCCCGCTCACGCGGGTAGCCGGATTGCATGCGGGCGGTGGCGTCGCCGAACTGGGTGATAGCGGCGTCGTAGTCTCCCAACACAGTGAGGCTATGGGCCTGGTACGCGTCGATATAGGAGTGATCGAGGAAGAAGCCCCACGCCGGATCAGCATCGGCTTGGCTGACCAACATGCGGGCTCTCTCGTAAGCTCGCGCGCTCGCGTCGGGATTTCCTTCGAGTGCGTACGCGTGTGCGCTGTAGGCCACGGCAGCGGCGCTGAACAGCGAGGTTCGCGGTGCGGTGCGTTCAGCGGCTTCGGCGAGTTCGCTACCGCTGGTGCCGTCGCCTCGATCCGAGGCCAGTTGGCTCATTCGCACCAGTGACAACCCGATGCAGTAGTCGTCGCCGACTTGATGTGACCAGGTCAGCGCCTTCTCCGCCCAGTGCTGAGCCTGGTCGAACATCCGCTGGTCTTGGTACTGCCAGGCGGCAGTTTCGGCGTATATCGCCAGCTGCCGCAGAATGCCCTGGGAGTCGACCACTTTCGCCTGCCGCAGGGCCTTCATGCGGCCGATCGCGGCAAGTACTTCGGGCAGCGTGCTCCCAGCGCCATAGACGTTGTCGGACTCGATGATGTTCATCCGTTTGTCGCGGAAGAACTTGATGTGGTCGATATCGCTGCGGCCGAAAGCGGCGTTCAATGGCTTGGCCGATAACGCAGCGCCGGCTGCCATACCCACGGCAGCTGCTCCGAACCCGGCAACGAATGTGCGGCGAGGGACTGACACCAAGACAACCTCTCCCGTTGCGGTGCGCGTTGTCACCAGCACATTGTTGGTTTCGGGATCAACTTCGGTCCGTGTGTCGTGCTGCTGGCCGACGCTGACGTCAGCGTCCT
>NZ_BDBT01000032.1 GCF_001613125.1 Nocardia shimofusensis NBRC 100134 | reverse complement strand
GGCGGGTGCCCGGACGCGCGCACCGACCGCGGTGCGCTCGCCCCCGGATCGATGGCGGCGAGCACATCGGCGGCGACGGACATGATCTCCGAGGGGGTGCGGTAGTTGACGGTCAGCTCGGTGAGCTTCCAGCGCTGGGCGACATACGGTTCCAGCACGTCCTGCCAGGACGAGGCGCCCGCCGGGTCGCCGGTCTGGGCGACATCGCCGACCACCGTCATCCACCGGTTCGGGATGCGCCGCATCACCATCCGCCACGCCATCTCCGAGAGCTCCTGTGCCTCGTCGACGATGACGTGCCCGTAGGTCCAGGTGCGATCCCCCGCCGCGCGTTCGGCGGCGGTCAGCTTGGCCCGCACGTCCTGACGTTCGGCCAGCTGGGCGGCGTCGATCAGGTCGTAGGCCATCAGGATCTCCGGATCGAGATCGTCTTCGAGATCCTGCGGCGCGGAGCCGGTGAGGATGTCGAGCGCGTCCTGCGCCTCGGCGATCTTGGACCGCCAGCGTCTGCGGGCGCGCTCCCGTTCCTCGGCGTCGTCCACGCCGAGCAACTCGGCCAGTTCATCGAGCAGCGGGGCGTCGGCGGCGCTGAACTCGCCGGTGTCCGGACGGAGCAGTTCGGCGCGTTCCTCCGGCTCGAGCGAGCGGCCGGCCTTGTCGAGGCGATCCGGGTCGGCGAGCAGGTCGGCGAGCACCTGTTGCGGGGTCAACAGCGGCCACAGCCGTCCGATCGCGGCCTGCACGGCGGGATCGGACTTCATCTCGTCGTGGATCTCGGCCAGATCGGCGCGGCTGAGCAGGCTGGGCCCGCCGGACAGGTCCGCGCCCATGGTCTGCGCCAGCTGCTCGGTGAGCGCGTCGATGACGGAGGTGGCGAAGACCGGACGGGCGAGATTGTGCGGGCGGCGCGAGGAACGGGCCCGGCCCCGCGCCCTGGTGGCGATCTTCTTGTCCAGCGTCACCGGGTAGCCGTCGAAGGACAGCGCGATCGGCTGGGCGGGCACCTCCTGGCGTTCGCGCACGGCCTGCTTGAGCACCTCGAGAATCCGCAGCGACCCCTTGATCTCGCCCGCGCGCAGGGTGTCCGTCCTGGTCGCCTTCACCCCCGGATACAGGTCCCCGACGGTGGACAGCAGCACGCCGGTCTCACCGAGCGAGGGCAGCACCTGGCCGATGTAGTCCAGGAAGGTGGCGTTCGGGCCGACGATCAGCACGCCGGACTTGGCCAGCTGCTGGCGGAAGTTGTAGAGCAGGTAGGCGGCGCGGTGCAGGGCGACCGCGGTTTTGCCGGTGCCGGGCCCGCCCTGCACGACCAGCACGCTCTTGTGTTCGGAGCGGATGATCGCGTCCTGCTGGCTCTGAATGGTTTCGACGATGTCGGTCATGTGGCCGGTGCGAGCGGCGTTGAGGGCGGCCAGCAGCGCGCTCTCGCTGCCGACGCCGCCGCCGGTGTCGACCATGCCCGCGCGCTCGGCGGCGTCGAGGTCGAGGTACTCGTCGGTGATCGCGGTGACCGAGCGGTTGCGGGTGCGGATGTGCCTGCGCCGGGTCACCCCGTCCGGCGCGGCGGTGGTGGCCAGATAGAACGGACGGGCCATCGGCGCGCGCCAGTCCAGCAACAGGGTGGCGTAGTCGTCGCGTTCGTCGAGGATGCCGAGCCTGCCGATGTACCTGGGTTCCTCGCCCTCGGCCGCCAGATCGATGCGGCCGAAACACAGGCCGTGCTCGGCGGCGTCGAACTTGGTGAGTTCCTCGGTGTAGAGCTGGGTGAACGATTCGCGCTCGCTGCGGGCTTGCGGGGCGCCGCTGTTCTCCAGCAGGACGGTGCGCAAACGGTTCTGGGTGTAGGCGCGCATCCCGTCGAGCCGGTCGTAGAGCATCGTCAGGTATTCCTGCTCGCGGGCGATCTCACGGTCGCGCTCGGCAGCGGCGTCGGTCGTGTCGCCGGCCAGGGGGAGGCGGTCGGGCACTGTGAACTCCTTTTCGATGCCGCTGTCCGGTGGGGAAGCGCGCCGCGCGGGGACGCCGTGCGTGGGGCATGCGCGCACGGCGGAAAACAAGAGCTGTCGAGTCTACTGGGAGTTCGCCGCTGGTGCTCCTCACCCGAGGCCGCGAAGGGTCGCGTCCGGGCGGAAGTGGCGTCAGCCCACGTGCGAGGAGTCGATGCCGCGGTGGTGGCCGGTGCCGAAACGGTCGCGATGGCCCGGCGGCTTGGCCCGGTACATGGCCACGTCGGCGTCGTGCAGTACGGCTTCCGGGGTGCGCGGGTCGCCGGGTATCAGGGTGGTGCCGCCGATGGAGGCGCGCACCTCGATGCGGTGGCCGTTGGCGACGATCGGCTCGGCCATCGTGGCGCGCAATCGGGCGATGATGCCGTCCATGTCGACCCGGCCCGGGTCGGCGGCCAGCAGCACCAGGAACTCGTCGCCGCCGAGCCTGCCGATCAGATCGTCGCCGCGCAGCGCGCGCTGCAGCCGTTGTGCCACGATCTGCAGCACGGTGTCGCCGGTGGCGTGGCCGAGCGAGTCGTTGATCGACTTGAATTCGTCGAGGTCGATGAACAGCACCGTGCTCACCGGCAGATCGTCGCTGGTGGCGGCCAGCGCGCCCGCGAGTTGCGAGAGGATCAGCGCTCGGTTCGCCAGTCCGGTCAGCGAGTCGTGGGTGGCTTGGTACTCGAGCTGTCGGCGGCTGGCCCGGAACTCGGTGATGTCGGAGAACGACGAGACCGCCGAGGAGTACCGGTCGCCGGGATTGAGCAGCCTGCTGCTGCCGGAGAGCCAGCGCCGCTGCCCGTCGCGCCGGTCGACGCCGAAGACGTAACCGGTGAACGGCTCGCCGGTGGCCAGCGTGCGGGCCATCGGGTGCTCGGTCACCGGCAGTGGTCTGCTGTTGGCGTCGAGCAGGACCAACGGCAGGTCCTCGATGTCGCGTCCGATCACCTCGTCGGCGTGCTCGACCGCGCCGAAGATGCGCAGCGCGGCGGGGTTGGCCGATTCGATGACGCCGCCGCGCGCGATCACCACCACGCCTTCCTCCAGTTGCGAGACCACGGCGGTGAAGTGCTGTTCGGCGCGGCGCTGCGCGTCCTCGGCGGCCCGTTGTGCGCTCAGGTCGTGGATGACGACCTGGTAGGCGTAGTGATCGTGCCAGGGGGTGAGTACCGAGACGGTCTCCACGGGCACGGTGCTGCCGTCCAGGCGCCGCAGTTCCATTTCGGTGGGCGCCGAGGCCGCGCCCGCTGTGGTGAGTCTGCTGATGCGGTGCAGCATCGCCGGCACGTATTCGCGGTCGACGAACCGGGTGAGCGGCTGGCCGACGAGGTCGCCCGCGTCGCGCGCGCCGACCAGGCGCACGGCGGCATGGTTGACGTAGACGATGATCCCGTGCTCGTGCACGCAGATCCCGTCCGGTGTGTGCTCGATCAGCGCCCGATAACGCTGGGCGAGCTGCTCGGCGTCGACCGCGTCGTTCGTAAGCTCCTCACCCACCTCGTCGACCCCCGATCGTAGACCTCGCTATGGTTGAAAAAGATCACACCGCTATCGCTGTTGTCCAGCTCACATTCTGGCTCAGGACTTCGCAATTACCCCGAACTTGATCATTACACCAAGGCGCGGGACATGGAAAGGTGGGTTGCGGGCCACACGGGGCGCCCGAGACCGGGGAGGAGCGGGTATGCCGGATGTCGGATCGGGACCGGAACACGGCATGGGAATCGCCGGGATCGGGGCGGTCACCGGATACGGATGGGGCGTCGAGACGCTGTGGCGGGGGCTGCTCAGCGGGAAGTCGGCGGCCACGCTGCATCCCGGGTACGGGCCGGGGCGCGACGAACAAGCCTGGATCGCGCTGGTTCCCGACGGGGGCGATCCGGAGGTCGGCGAACACCGCTATGCCCGCGCGGTCCACGGATCGGTGCGCGAGGCGGTCACCGATGCCCGTGACCGCGGCTGGGAACCAGGCCGGACAGTCGGCGTCATCCACGCGATCGTGCTCGGCGACGTCCGCAACTGGCGTGACTTCTATACCGTCGACGGCGGCCACCGCGGATCGCGCGGCTACCTGAGCCTGCTGCCGTCCACGCCGATCGCGACGGTCATGCGCGAATTCGGCTTCCACGGTCCGTCGATGAACGTTTCCGCGGCCTGCAGCTCGGGCAACGCCGCCATGATCACCGCGCAACTGTGGCTGGACGCGGGACTCGCCGACGACGTCGTCGTGGTGACCTCGGACATGTCGTGCACCCCGGACATGGTCGACCATTTCGTCCGGCTCGGCGCCGCGGTCGCCGATGCCGACCCGCTCACCGCCTGCCGTCCCTTCCAGGAAGGAAGCCGCGGTTTCGGCTTCGGTGAGGCGTCGGCGGCGTTCGTGCTCAGCCGCGACCTGGGCAGGCCGTACGCGACGGTGCTCGGCGGCGCGATGACCAACGACGCCCACCACGTGGTGTCCATCGAACCCACCCACGCGCACATCGTCGACTGCGCGCGCACCGCGCTGGCGCGGGCGGGGGTGCATCCGGGCGACGTCGCCTACTTCAACGCACACGGCACCGGGACCGAGCAGTGCGATGCGGCCGAACGTCATCTGATGGCCGCCGTGTTCGGCGATCGCCCGTGGGTATACGCGCTCAAACCGCTCACCGGGCACAGTCAGGGTGCGGCCGCGGGGGTGGAGATCGCCGTCGCGGCGCTGGCCTACGAGCGCGGGGTGATGCCTGCCGCGCCGGTCGTCGCGCCCGCGCACCCGCGGCTGCTCGACGGCGTGCAGCCCTTCGGCGGCGGCATCACGGTGAAGTCCGCGCTCGGCATGGGCGGCCACAACTCCATGCTGGTGCTGGGACCCGCGTGATCCGCCCTACTCGCCCGCGCTCTTCTCCTGCGCGGGCAGCGGGACCGACCAGCGCAACAGCGTCCCCGGCAGTCCGCCGCCGCCCGGTTCGCGCGCCGGGCCCACATCGAACCGGCCGCCCGCCTTCTGCGCCCGTTGCTCGAGGTTGCGCAGGCCGCTGCGCGCCACCCGCTTGGGCACGCCCCAGCCGTTGTCGCCGACCACGATCGTCAGTTCGTCGTCCACGCTGATCTCCACGGTGAGCGTGTCCGCGCCCGCGTGGCGCACGGCATTGCTGACCGCCTCGCGCACCACCGCCTCGGCATGATCGGCGAGCTCGCCGTCGACCACCGACAGCGGGCCGTTCACCCGCACCGTGGACCGCAGCGCCGAATCGCCGGTCTGCCTGCGCACCGCGCGCTCGAGCCGCTGCGCCAAACCCTCGCCGTCGTCGGTGCTGTGCAGGTCGAATACCGCGCCCCGGATCTCCTGCACGACCTCCTGCAGTTCGTTGACCACCGCCGAGAGCCGGTTGCGCACCTCGGGCACCTCCACCTTCGGCATCGCGCCCTGCAGGGTGAGCCCGATCGCGAACAAGCGCTGGATCACGTGGTCGTGCAGATCGCGGGCGATGCGGTCGCGGTCGGCGAGCACATCGAGTTCGCGCATCCGGCGCTGCGCGTCGGCCAGTTGCATCGCCATCGCCGCCTGGTCGGTGAAGGCGGTGGTCAGTTCGATCAACTCGTCGGGATAGCGCGGCGAATCGGCGGACCGGACCGCGACGAGCACGCCCAGCGTCTCGTCCGGGGTGCTCAGCGGCAACACGAGCGCCGGGCCCGCGTCGGGCAACGGCACGCCGAAATCGCCGTCGGCGGCCTCCTCGAACCGCAGCGGTCCGCGGCGTTCGAGCGCGTCGCCGAGGACGGTTCCCCCGGCCGGGATGACGGCGCCCTCATGCCCTCGGCCCGGACCCGACCAGCAGGTGATCAGCAGATCGGTCGGCTCGCCGGGCGCGATCGGGCCGTCGGGCACACAGGCCAGGAAACAACGCTGCGAACCGGTCAGCGCGCGCACGTGCTCGACCACATGGGTGAGCACCTCGTCGGCGTCGGCGCCTGCCAGGAACTCGGTCGCCGTGTCCCGGGTGGCCTCGATCCAGGCGTGCCTGGTCCTGGCCGACTCGTAGTGGCGGGCATTGTCGACCGCGATACCCGCCGCCGCGGCCAGCGCCTGGACCAGTGTCGCGTCGTCGTCGGTGAAGGCCGCGCCGCACGCTTTGTCGGTCAGGTAGAGGCTGCCGAACGCCTCGTCGCGGATGCGGATCGGCACTCCGAGGAACGAGCTCATGGGCGGATGCCCGGTCGGGAAGCCGACCGATTCCGGATGGGCGGCCAGTTCGTCGATGCGCAGCGGATCGATCCGGCGGAACACCGCGCCGAGCACGCCGTGGCCCGCGGGCAGTCTGCCGATCCGTTCGCGCACCTGCTCGTTTACGCCGCCCTCGATGAACTGGGTCACCTGCTCGTCGCGGTCGCGCACCGCCAGACCGCCGTAACGGGCGTCGACCAGGCTGATGGCGGTGCGGACGATGGCGCGCAGCGTTTCGTCCAGATCGAGCCCGGAGGTGACGGTGAGCATGGCCTCCACGAGCCCGTCCATGCGGTCGCGGGAATCGATGATCCGCTCCACCCGGTTCTCGACCTCGGCGAGCAGTTCGCGCAGGCGAGTCCGGGAAGTGCTGTCGCGCACCGAGTATCGGTCTTCGCCCCGATCGATCATGATCTCCCCGTCCCCTCGGCGCAACCGCCGCGCACGGCGATTCTAGTCCGCGCATCGGGGACTTTCGGCCCTGTGCACCCCACTGCCGCGACCGGGAAACTGATCCACTGGGTGCTGAGAGAGCAGGGGTGTCACATGGGTGCGACCGGCGCGCTGTCATTGTCCGAACACTGGTCGAGTGCGGCCGATCCGGAATTGGCGGTCACCACGCGCGGTGATGTGGCGCCCGCGGACGTGACCCGTGCGATGCGCGCGATCGGCCGGGTACTGCGCCGCCACCATCTCGATGTCCCCGCCCGTGTCCGCATCACCGCGCCAGGGCCGCTGGGCGCCGACGACCGGGACCGTCCGAATGTGGTCCAGGCCAATGTCCGCCTGCCGCACACCCCGGCCCGGGTGCAGGTCACCGGCCCCCGCGGATTCGCGGTGACCTTCGCTGTCGAGCGCCTGGACCGGCAGCTGACCCGCCTGGCCGCCCGGCGTGGCCGCGACTGGCCCGATCCCGCCCGCCCGCCGCTGGCCGAGGTGACCCCCACCCGCCCGATCGTGCGCCGCAAACGCTGCACCCTGCTCATCGGCACGCCCGCCGAGGCGACCGCGGTGATGGACGCGATGGATTACGACGCCCATCTGTTCACCGATTCCGACACCGGCGAGGACGCGGTCGTCTGCTGGACCCAGCCGGTCGGGGTGACCTTGACGAGGCAGCGCACGACCGGCCGCCTCGTCGATCAGCCGGGCGAGGACGATCAGGACGCGCTCGATCCGGTCCCGCTCCACGTGCGTTCCGAGCCCGCGCCGGTGCTCACCGAATCCGAGGCGGTCGAGTTGCTGTGCAGGCGCGGGCTGGCGCTGCTGTTCTTCACCGATGTGCGCACCCGCCGCGGACGGCTGCTGTACCGCCGCTACGACGGCGATCTGACCATCGTGCTGCCGGCCTGAGAACGCGCCGGGGGCACGGCTCTCACCGGTCGCGCAGCTTGGACGCCAGCACCGCCGCTTGGGTGCGTCGTTCCATGCCGAGCTTGGCCAGCAACCGCGACACGTAGTTCTTCACCGTCTTCTCCGCGAGGAACATGCGCGCGGCGATCTGCCGGTTGGTCAGGCCCTCGCCGAGCAGGGTGAGCAGTTTGCGCTCCTGATCGGTGAGCCCGGCCAGCGGTCCGGTGTCGGTGCGCAGGCGTGCCTTGAGCGCTTCGGCGGCCCGGTTGTCCAGCAGCGAGCGGCCCGCGCCGACCGCCTTGATCGCCTCGGCCAGCTCCATGCCCTTGATGTTCTTGACCACATAGCCGCTGGCGCCGGCCATGATCGCGTCGAGCATGGCGTGCTCGTCGGTGTAGGAGGTCAGGATCAGGCAGCGCAACCCCTCGATCTCGGCGAGCAGGTCGCGGCACAGTTCGATGCCGTTGCCGTCGGGCAGGCGCACGTCGAGCACCGCTACGTCCGGGCGGACCGCGCGGATGCCGGTGCGGGCGCTCGCCACGTCACCGGCCTCGCCGGTCACCCGCAGAGCAGGGTCGCTGTCGAGCAGGTCGATCAGGCCGCGCCGGACGATCTCGTGGTCGTCGACCAGGAACACCTCGAGTACACGTCCCTGCGCCGCCGGTCCCTGCGCCGCCTGTCCTTGTGCCGCCTGTCCCGATCCCGACTGGCCGGACGCTGATCCGGACGAATAAGCCACCGGCTCACCGTATCTCGCCCACCGCCCGGGCGCACCGCGCCGGGCGCGCAGCCCGCGGCGGATGTGATGTGGGCGGTCGATCCGGGAAACTTGTCGGTGGGCGCGCCTAGCATGGCGAACGGGGGTCATGTCTGTTCATTCGCTGTACCTGATCGAGAAGGGACTCACCTGGTGGCCGATCGCCTCACTGTGCGCGGAGCTCGGGAGCACAACCTGAAAGGGGTCGACCTCGATCTGCCCCGCGACAGTCTGATCGTGTTCACCGGTCTGTCCGGGTCGGGCAAATCGAGCCTGGCCTTCGACACCATCTTCGCCGAGGGGCAGCGCCGCTACGTGGAGTCGCTGTCGGCCTATGCCCGCCAGTTCCTCGGCCAGATGGACAAGCCGGACGTCGACTTCATCGAAGGTCTCTCGCCCGCGGTGTCCATCGATCAGAAGTCCACCAACCGCAACCCGCGCTCCACCGTCGGCACCATCACCGAGGTCTACGACTACCTGCGTCTGCTGTACGCGCGCGCGGGCACCCCGCACTGCCCCGTCTGCGGCGGGCGCATCGCCAAGCAGACTCCGCAGCAGATCGTCGACCAGGTGCTGGCCATGCCGGAGGGCACCAAGTTCCAGGTGCTCGCGCCGGTGGTGCGCACCCGCAAGGGCGAGTTCGTCGACCTGTTCGACCAGCTCAACACTCAGGGCTACTCGCGCGTGCGGGTCGACGGCGTGGTGTATCCGCTGACCGAGCCGCCCAAGCTCAAGAAGCAGGAGAAGCACGACGTCGAGGTGGTGGTCGACAGGCTCACCGCCAAGGCGGGCGCCAAGCAGCGCCTCACCGACTCCATCGAGACCGCGCTGCGCCTGGCCGACGGCATCGTCGTGCTCGACTTCGTGGACCGCGACGAACACGCTCACGACCGCGAGCGCAGGTTCTCCGAGCGGCTGGCCTGTCCCAACGGTCATCCGCTCGACATCGAGGATCTCGAGCCGCGGTCGTTCTCCTTCAACTCGCCCTACGGCGCCTGTCCGGACTGCACCGGCCTGGGCATCCGCAAGGAGGTCGACCCCGATCTCGTGGTCCCCGATCCCGACCTGAGCCTGGCCGAGGGCGCCATCGCGCCGTGGTCGCGCGGTCAGACGGCCGAGTACTTCAACCGTCTGCTGTCCGGCCTGGCCGAGGCGATCGGCTTCTCGATGGACACCCCGTGGCGTCAGTTGCCGGTCAAGGCGCGCAAGGCGGTGCTCGAGGGCAGCTCCGATCAGGTGCACGTCTCCTACACCAACCGTTACGGCCGCAAGCGCTCGTACTACGCCGATTTCGAAGGCGTCATGCCCTTCCTGCACCGGCGTATGGACAACACCGAGTCCGAGCAGATGAAAGAGCACTACGAGGGCTATATGCGCGATGTGCCCTGCCCGGTCTGTCGGGGTGCGCGGTTGCGCCCGGAGATCCTCGCGGTCACCCTGGCCGCGGGCGCGGAGAAGAAATCGATCGCCGAGGTCAGCGACCTGTCCATCGGCGCGTGCTCGGAGTTCCTCAACGGCCTGACGCTGGGGGAGCGCGAGGCCGCGATCGCCGGTCAGGTGCTCAAGGAGGTGCAGGCACGGCTGGGCTTCCTGCTCGACGTCGGCCTGGAGTATCTGTCGCTCTCGCGCGCCGCGGCCACGCTCTCCGGCGGTGAGGCCCAGCGCATCCGGTTGGCGACCCAGATCGGCTCCGGCCTGGTCGGCGTGCTGTACGTGCTCGACGAACCCTCCATCGGCTTGCACCAGCGCGACAACCGCAGGCTCATCGAGACGTTGACGCGGCTGAAGAACCTCGGCAACACCCTGATCGTCGTCGAGCACGACGAGGACACCATCCGCGCCTCGGACTGGGTGGTCGACATCGGTCCGCTGGCGGGTGAGCACGGCGGTCGCGTGGTGCACAGCGGTCCGTATACGGAGTTGCTGACCAACACCGAGTCGCTGACCGGCGCCTACCTGTCCGGTCAGCAGGCCATCGAGGTGCCGATGGTGCGCCGACCCATCGACAAGTCGCGCAGGCTCACCGTCGTCGGCGCCACCGAGCACAATCTGAAGGGCATCGACGTGTCCTTCCCGCTCGGCGTGCTCACCTCGGTGACCGGCGTCTCGGGCTCGGGCAAGTCCACCCTGGTCAACGACATCCTGGCGACGGTGCTGGCCAACAAGCTCAACGGCGCGCGTCAGGTGCCCGGCCGGCACACCCGCGTCAACGGCCTCGAGCACCTGGACAAGCTGGTGCGCGTGGACCAGTCGCCGATCGGGCGTACCCCGCGTTCCAACGCGGCCACCTACACCGGAGTGTTCGACAAGATCCGCACCCTGTTCGCCGCGACCACCGAGGCCAAGGTGCGCGGCTACCAGCCCGGCCGGTTCTCCTTCAACGTCAAGGGCGGGCGTTGCGAAGCCTGCTCGGGTGACGGCACCCTCAAGATCGAGATGAACTTCCTGCCGGATGTCTACGTCCCGTGCGAGGTCTGCCACGGCGCGCGCTACAACCGCGAAACCCTCGAGGTGCACTACAAGGGCAAGACCATTGCCGAAGTGCTCGATATGCCGATCGACGAGGCCGCCGAGTTCTTCCAGCCGGTCACCTCGATCCATCGCTACCTGGAGACGCTGGTCGATGTCGGGCTCGGCTACGTGCGCCTCGGCCAGCCCGCGCCCACGCTCTCCGGTGGCGAGGCCCAGCGCGTCAAACTGGCCGCCGAGCTGCAGAAGCGCTCGGCCGGGCGCACCATCTACATCCTCGACGAGCCGACCACCGGCCTGCACTTCGAGGACATCCGCAAGCTGCTGATGGTCATCAACGGTCTGGTCGACAAGGGCAACACCGTGATCGTCATCGAGCACAACCTCGATGTCATCAAGACCTCCGACTGGGTGATCGACATGGGCCCGGAGGGGGGATCCGGCGGCGGCACTGTGGTCGCCGAGGGCACGCCGGAGGATGTCGCGGCTACTCCGGCCGGCTACACCGGCCGGTTCCTCGAGCAGGTGCTGGCACAGGCGACCTATGCGCCCGCCGCGCCGCGGGCAGGCCGGGCGAAAGCCACGGCGGCCGCCCGTCCGGCGAAGAAGGCCGCCGCGGTGAAGAAGGCGCCGGCTTCGAAGTCGACGGTGGCGAAGACGGGTCCCGCGTCGAAATCGGCTCCGGCATCGAAGTCGGCGGCGAGCAAGAGCGCCGCGACGAACGCCGCGGCTGCCGACGCGGCCCCGGCGAAGTCCGCGAAGAAGGTGCCTGCCGAGAACGCCGCCGCCAAGCGCGCGGCCAGGAAGGCGGCTGCTTTGCGCTGATCCTGCGCGGGCGGAACATTTCGCGACGGCCGGTGCGCTCCTGCGCGCCGGCCGTCGCGTGTTCGCTGGTCAGGGCATCTGGCGAGGGGAGTGCGCGCGCTCGGGGAAACGGCGAAGTTACCCGTGCGGCAAAACCGGCGAAAGTGAAACGATCGTGTGTAAGATCGGCGTCACCGTGTCCGGGACCGTTCCGGACAGTCGCGGTAAACGACCCCCGGCGCCGAGGCGCGGTGGTGCCCCGACGGAGCTCCACCCTAGTGGCCGACGCCGGGGCACACGAAAGGAATTCAGCTATGGAGGGCGTGGATATCGCCGGAATTCTCGAGCTCGTTCTCGGATTCCTCGGCAGCGGCTCCTCGATCAACTACACCCCGGGCACGCCTGCCTGAGCGCGTTCGTCACGAAAGGAATCAACACCTCATGGACTCTGGAAGCTCCGGTCTCACCGCACTTTTCACCGCCCTGGCCAACATGCTGGCCTCGGGCTCCTCGATCTCGGTCACCCCGCCGCCGGCGCCCCTGCCCGTGTAGTGACTTCCGAGCGGGGCGGCCGCTGCCAGGCCGCCCCGCTTCGCGGGCCGAGATTCGTGTGGTCTGCCCGATCCGGGCGCTCTGTGCGGCCCGATCTCAGTAGACGGGGCCGGTGTATTTCTCGCCCGGTCCCTTGCCCGGCTCGTCCGGATGCGCCGAGGCCTCCCGGAACGCGCGCTGCAACGCCTGCAGTCCGTCGCGAATCGGCCCCGCGTGCGGCCCCAGATACTCCACCGAAGCGGTCACCAGTCCCGCCAGCGCCGTGATCACCCGGCGCGCTTCGTCGAGATCCTTGCGGGGGCTGGTGTCCGGATTCTCGTCGGCCAGCCCGAGTTTCTCCGCGGCCGAACTCATCAGCATCACGGCCGCGCGGCTGATCACCTCGACCGCGGGGATCTCGGCCAGTTCGCGCACATCGCCCGCCTCGCGGAGGGAGTCGTCGAGCTCGTCAGTCATGACTGACAGGCTAGCGAGGCCGCTCGCAGCATCCGGAGCTGGCCGATCTCGGCGGTGTTCTTCATCAGCTCGGCGTTCACCCAGCCCGCGAGATGCGCGACGGTGAGGCCGGCCTCGACGGGCCACGGATACGCCGACGGCGCCTCGAAACCGGCGTCGGCGACCTCGTCCAGCGCTGCCGCCCATGCCGTCCGGAGACCGCGGAGCCCGGTGAGTGCGGCCGCGCCGCTGCCCGCCCAGAAGAACTGCTCGCGCGGGGTCGGGGCGCGGCCGGTGAGGTGATCGAGCGCGGTGCTCCACCACCAGTCGATGTGCCAGCTGAGCCAGGCGATCGTGGGGACCGGGACGGGATCGGGCTCGGTGTCCGCCCAGTCCGGGCGCCACTGCTCGTCCTCGCCGCGGTGTACCGTCCAGACCAGGCTCGCGGGTCGCCAGAGGAAGTCCTCCTCGGTGAGTGCGTCCAGGTGTACCTCGGCCAGCGCCCAGGTCAGGTCGAACTGCCAGCGCAGCAGTTCGCGGGAGGAGACAGGCATGGCGCGCAGCATGCGTTCCGCCCGCCGCGCTCGCAACTGCTTTTCGGCCGGTCGTTCCGGGCGATTCGGAGCACGGCCGGGGCAGTGCTAGACTTTCTGCCGACGACCGCCCCGGCTGCGCTGGGGCTGACAAGTGGAGCCCGACTCCCACCGTTGCCGTAAAGGTCAAACGGTCCGGTCATCCGCCGAAACGGTGGGTTTCTTGTGCGAGATCTGCGCATGAGAGTCGCTGCGAGCCCTGTGCCGCATCGGCGATCGGTCGACTCGGGCCCCGTGGCGGTGAAATACCGCACCGGGGCTTTCGTGTTGAATAAGGGGTTGCATTGCTTGCGGTCGTCGTGACGACACCGCTTGACCTAGGAGGCCCCATCAGCACTGAGACCCGCATCAACGATCGCATCCGTGTTCCCGAGGTCCGTCTCATCGGACCTGGTGGCGAGCAGGTTGGGATCGTGCGTGTTGAAGATGCACTACGCGTCGCAATGGAAGCCGATCTCGATCTCGTCGAGGTCGCCCCGGATGCCCGTCCGCCGGTCTGCAAGATCATGGACTACGGCAAGTTCAAGTACGAGACCGCGCAGAAAGCGCGCGAGTCCCGGAAGAACCAGCAGCAGACCGTCATCAAGGAGCAGAAGCTCCGGCCGAAGATCGACGACCACGACTACGAGACCAAGAAGGGCCATGTGATGCGCTTCTTGGAGGCCGGGTCCAAGGTCAAGGTGACGATCATGTTCCGGGGTCGCGAGCAGTCCCGGCCCGAACTCGGGTACCGGCTGCTGCAACGGCTCGCCGGCGACGTCGCCGATCTGGGTTTCGTGGAGACCTCGGCCAAGCAGGACGGCCGCAACATGACGATGGTCCTCGCTCCCCACAAGGGCGCGAAGACACGCGTGAAGGCGCAGCAGCAGGCGGCCACCCGGCCCCAGCAGGGCGCCGCACCGGCCGGTGCCGCTCCGGCCGCTGACCAGGGCGAGCAAGCCGCCGGTCCGCAGTAATACGTTCAGATGCCGCGGGTCACCCGGTGACCCGCGGGACGACAGATAGAGGAATCCATGCCGAAGATGAAGAGCCACAGCGGCGCCTCGAAGCGATTCAAGGTGTCCGGTAAAGGCAAGCTGCTGCGTCAGCAGGCGAACCGTCGCCACCTGCTCGAGCACAAGTCCTCCCGCCGGACTCGTCGTCTGGACGGCACCGAGGTCGTCGCGGCTGCCGATGTCCGTCGCGTGAAGAAGCTGCTGGGCCGGTAACCAGCTCCATCGGCTCACCCGCCATCCTCTCGACCAACATCCGGGCGCGACCGCGCCCCCTATTCGATCAAGGACTGACCAGTGGCACGCGTCAAAAGGGCCGTCAACGCTCAGAAGAAGCGCCGTTCCATCCTCGAGGCCTCCAAGGGGTACCGGGGCCAGCGCTCGCGGCTGTACCGCAAGGCCAAGGAACAGCAGCTGCACTCGCTCACCTACGCCTACCGGGACCGCCGGGCGCGCAAGGGTGATTTCCGCAAGCTGTGGATCGCGCGAATCAACGCCGCGGCGCGTCTGAACGACATCACTTACAACCGCTTCATCCAGGGCCTGAAGGCCGCCGGTGTCGAGGTGGACCGCAAGATCCTGGCCGAGCTGGCCGTCTCCGACGCCGAGGCGTTCGCCGGTCTGGTGGCCGTCGCGAAGGCCGCGCTCCCGCAGGACGTCAACGCTCCGGCCGCCTGAGCCGAACCTGTTGACAACGGGATACTCTCCGAAACGACCCGCGGACGCGCTTTCCGAGCGCAATCCGCGGGTCGTTTCGTCGTGTCGAACACCGGTGGGGCACCGTGGACGATGAGTTGACGAGCTGGCGCAATCCGCGGGTCGTTGCGGCTGTCAAGCTCCATCGGGCCGCGCACCGGCGCAAAACCGGTCTGTTCCTCGCCGAAGGCGCCAATGCCGTGACCGCCGCGCTCACCACCGGCCGGGTGCGGGAACTGTTCTATTCGGCCGCCGCCGCCCACCGTGATCACGAACTCCTCGCCTCGGCCTCGGCCACCGGCGTACGCACCACCCTGGTCGACGACCGCGCCGCCGAACACCTCGGCGAGACCGTCACCGCCCCCGGCCTGGTCGCCGTCTGCGAGCAGGTCGATGTGCCGCTCGAGGCCGTACTCGGCCGCGACCCGCGCTTGCTGGCCGTCCCTGTGGAGATCGCCGAACCCGGCAACGCGGGCACCCTGATCCGTGTCGCCGACGCGGTGGGCGCCGACGGCGTGGTGCTGGCAGGCGCCACCGTGGACCCGCACAACGGCAAATGCGTGCGCGCCAGCGCGGGCAGCCTGTTCCACGTGCCGATCGTGCGCGGTCGCGAGATCGACGAGACGCTGACCGCCGTGCGGGACGCGGGGCTCACCCTGCTCGCCACCGCCGCCGACGGAGAGGTCGACCTCGACGAGGCCGACGAGATCCTGTCCGGCCCGGTGGCCTGGCTGTTCGGCAACGAGGCACACGGTCTGGACCCGGCTGTCGCGGCCCGCGCCGACCACCGCGTCCGCATCCCCATCCACGGCCGCGCCGAGAGCCTCAACCTGGCCGCGGCCGCGGCGATCTGCCTCTACGCGAGCGCCCGTGTGCACCACCGCGCTCGCGACGCGGATCCGGCGCGCCGGTAATCCGGGTGAATCGCCCGAACGCGATCCCATAGGATTCCACCAGCAGCAATCCGGGCCGGACCTCGGCCCGGCCGCACCGACCCCAACGGGAGAGACGAACCATCGTGGCCGACGACAGCACCGGAGTCGAGCGCAACGCCGACGAGCGCAATGCCGCGGGATCGACCGTGGATCTGAGCGAAGAGGCGCTGGCGGCCGCCGCCGCCGAAGCCGAGAAGGCGTTCGCCGCGGCCGCCGATCTGGACGCCCTCGCGGTCGCCAAGACCGACTACCTGGGCGGCAAGGCTCCGTTGGCGCTGGCCCAGCGTGCGCTGGGCGCGTTGCCCAAGGAGGAGAAGAAGGACGCGGGCAAGCGGGTCAATGTGGCCCGTGGCCGGGTCTCGCAGGCCTTCGAGGCGCGCCGCGAGGTGCTGCTCGCCGAACGCGACGCCGCCGTGCTGGTCGCCGAGGCCGTCGACGTCACGCTGCCCGCCCGCCGTCGTCCGGTGGGCGCGCGCCACCCGATCACCGTCATCTCCGAGCGGATCGCCGATGTGTTCGTCGCGATGGGCTGGGAGGTCGCCGAGGGGCCCGAGGTCGAGACCGAGCACTTCAACTTCGACGCGCTGAACTTCCTGCCGGACCATCCGGCCCGCACCATGCAGGACACCTTCCACATCGCCCCTGAGGGTTCGCGCCAGGTGCTGCGCACCCACACCTCCCCGGTGCAGGTGCGCTCCATGCTCGACCGCGAGCTGCCCATCTACGTGGTCTGCCCCGGTCGCACCTTCCGCACCGACGAGCTCGACGCCACCCACACCCCGGTGTTCTCCCAGGTGGAGGGTCTGGCCATCGACAAGGGCCTGACCATGGCGCATCTGCGCGGCACGCTGGACGCCTTCGCGCGCGCCCTGTTCGGTCCCGACACCCGCACCCGCATGCGGCCCAACTACTTCCCCTTCACCGAGCCCTCGGCCGAGGTCGACGTCTGGTTCCCGGACAAGAAGGGCGGCGCGGGCTGGGTCGAGTGGGGCGGCTGCGGCATGGTCAACCCGAAGGTGCTCGTCGCCAGTGGCATCGATCCCGACGAGTACAGCGGTTTCGCGTTCGGCATGGGTCTGGAGCGGACCCTGCAGTTCCGCAACGGCATCCCCGACATGCGCGACATCGTCGAGGGCGACGTGCGGTTCACCCTGCCCTTCGGCATCCAGTCCTGACCTCCCCCTTCGACCGAGAGAGCGAAAAGTCACGTGCGAGTAGCGCAGTCCTGGCTGACCGAGATCATCGAGCGCGCCACCCCCGGCTGGTCGGTCACGCCCGAGGAGCTGGATGCCGCGTTCGTCCGCGTCGGGCTGGAGGTCGAGGAGGTCGACAAGCTCGCGCCGGTGACCGGTGACCTCGAGCATCCGCTGGTGGTCGGCCGCGTCCTGGAGATCACCGAGCTGACCGAGTTCAAGAAGCCGATCCGGTTCTGCAAGGTCGACGTCGGCAATGTCGAACCGCAGGAGATCATCTGCGGGGCGACCAACTTCGCGGTGGGTGATCTGGTCGTCGTGGTGCTGCCCGGCGGTGTGCTGCCCGGCGGATTCCGGATCACCTCGCGCAAGACCTACGGTCACACCTCCAACGGCATGATCTGCTCGGTGGCCGAACTCGGCATCGGCAAGGACCATTCCGGCATCCTGGTGCTGGAACCGGGCACCGCCGAGCCGGGCACCGACGCCAACGAGCTGCTCGGCCTCGACGACACCGTCATCGAACTCAACATCACCCCGGATCGCGGCTACTGCTTCTCGGTGCGCGGCCTGGCCCGCGAGATCGCCTGCGGTTCGGACCTGGAATACCTCGATCCGGCCGTGCGTACCCTGCCCGCCGACGAGGCGCAGGCCTGGCCGATCCGCATCGAATCCGATTCGCGCTGCACCCGTTTCGCCGCGCGCCGGGTCACCGGCATCGACCCTGCCGCGGTCAGCCCGTGGTGGCTGCAGCGCAGGCTGCTGCTGTCCGGGGTGCGCCCGATCTCCCCGGCCGTCGACGTGACCAACTACGTCATGCTCGAACTCGGTCAGCCGCTGCACGCCTTCGACGCCGCGCGCCTGAGCGGCGGCCTGGTGGTGCGCACCGCGAACAAGGGCGAGACGTTGCGCACCCTCGACGATGTGGAGCGCACGCTGGACGACGAGGACGTGGTCATCGCCGACGACTCCGGCGTGATCTCGCTGGCCGGTGTGATGGGTGGCGCGAGCACCGAGGTGAGCGCCGAGACCACCGATGTGCTGCTGGAAGCGGCCACCTGGAACTCGCTGCTCATCTACCGGACCGCGCGCAGGCACAAGCTGGTCTCCGAGGCGGGCAAGCGCTACGAACGCATCGTCGATCCCGAGCTCAACGTCGCCGCGCTGGATCGTGCGGCCACCCTGCTCGCCGAGATCACCGGCGGCACTGTCGAATCCGTGCTCTCCGACGTGCGGGTGCCCACCCAGGAGCCCGAGCCGATCCGGATGGACATCGATCTGGCCGACCGCGTCGCGGGCGTCACCTACCCGCGGGGCACCTCGGCCCGCCGTCTGGCCCAGATCGGTTGCCACGTCGAGGTTTCCGTGGACGAGGAGACCGCGCACGGTCAGCTCGTGGTGACCCCGCCGAGCTGGCGTCCGGACCTCGGCCAGCCCGCCGATCTGGTCGAGGAGGTGTTGCGTCTGGAGGGCCTCGAGCAGATCCCGTCGATCGTGCCGACCGCCCCGGCCGGTCGCGGGCTGACCGCCGTTCAGCGTCGCCGCCGCGCCGTGAGCCGCGCGCTGGCCTTCGCGGGCGCCGTCGAGGTCCCCGCGCCGGTCTTCCTGGCCGCCGGCGTCTTCGACGTGTGGGGTCTGGACGCCGACGATCCGCGCCGCGCCACCACCCGGGTGCTCAACCCGCTCGATGTGGAGCGCGCCGAGCTGTCCACCACGCTGCTGCCCGGCCTGCTCGAGATCGCCCAGCGCAATATCTCCCGAGGTGCGCGCGACCTGACCCTCTACGCCATCGGCCAGGTCACCCTGGCCACCGGCGAGACCAAGGCCGTCGAGCCGCTGCCGGTGGACCGCCGTCCCACCGCGGAGCAGATCGGTGAACTGCTGGCCTCGCTGCCCGCTCAGCCCGTGCGGGTCGGCGCCGTGCTCACCGGACGCCAGGAGCCGCGCGGCCCGTGGGGTCCGGGCAGGCAGGTCGAGGCGGCCGACGCCTTCGCCCTGGTCGACGCCGTCGCCGACGCCGCCGGTGTGGTGATCGAACGCCGCGCCACCGCGTACCTGCCCTGGCATCCGGGCCGGTGCGCCGAACTCGTGGTCGACGGCACGGTCGTCGGTCACGCGGGCGAACTGCACCCGGCGGTCCTCGAGCGCGCGGGCCTGCCCGCCCGCACCTGCGCGGTCGAACTCGACCTCGACGCCCTGCCGCTGACCGAGGCCCGTCCCGCGCCGATCGTCTCGGCGTTCCCCGCGGTACTGCAGGATGTCTCGGTCAGCGTCGAGAAGTCCGTTCCCGCCGCGACCGTGGAAGCCGCGCTGCGCGACGGTAGCGGCGAGCTGCTCGAGGACATCGCGCTGTTCGATGTGTACGAAGGCGAGCAGGCCGGTGAGGGCCGCAAGTCCCTCACCTACGCCCTGCGTTTCCGCGCCTCCGACCGCACGCTCACCGAGGACGAGGCCAGCGCAGCCCGTGATGCTGCGGTGGCCGCGGCCGGTGAGTCGGTCGGCGCCGTCCTGCGCGGCTGATCACGACCAGCCGGCGGAGCCCGGTCGGCCGGCGGAGTCACGTACTCTGCCGGCCGATCTGTTTCAGGTCAGCGATCGAACCGCGGCGATATCGAATTCCGCGACCGACGCCTCGAGTATCGCGGCACTCTGCCCGTCCTCGGGTCCGCTCCCGCGAAACGCCTCCACATCCTCCCGCGTCGCCCACCGCTCGAACACATTGATCCGCCCGGGCTCCACCAGATCCGCGCCGATCGCGAAATCCAGGCACCCGCGCGCCCGCCGTGCCTGTTCCACCACCGTCACGCACCCGGCGAGATACTCCTCCCGCCGTGCGGGATCGACCATGATGTGCCCGGCCACGACAACCATCGGCTGCTCCTCTCGACTCACTGCGGTCACCAGGTAGGACCGGGCTCTGCCGCCGAACTCATCGGCTATCGCGGACAGCGGTTCCGCGTCGTTCCCGCCGCGTCGGTTTCCAGCGCCCGGCAACGAGGTGCCCGGACCGTCGAGTGCGCTCATCGCTCGGCGAGAGCATTCCGGTAGCGCTGTCCAGGCGCGTCCCCCAGTGCATCCTGCGGAGCTCTGCCGTCGCGTCGGTGACGCCGGATCACTCGCGGGGGAGGATCCCGCTGTCGGCCTCGGGCGCAGAGGACCAGGTCTCGGACCAGTTCCACAGCGGTTGCAGCGCGTCGCTGAGCTTGATGCCAGAGACGGTGAGCTCGTAGGCCCCTTTGGGTCCGTTTTTCTGCACCAAGCCCGCCTCCTGCAACTGCTGCAGACGATTCGACAGCATGCTGGACGAGCAGTTGCCCATGCTGCGGCGCAGCTGCAGAAAACCGAGGGGACCCGGCTCCAGCTCCCAGATGATGCGCAGCGTCCAGCGCTGCCCGAGCAGGTCGATCGCCGACAGGACGCGGGTGTGTGCGGGGGCGCTGCGGGAGTCGCCGGCCGCGCCGGAGTTTGCGCTTCTCATTTCGAAGCACCATATTTGGTTCTGAATCAGAAGCATCGTCGAGACGAGGAGTGGCGCGATGGCGGGTTCGGAGGCAGTGGTACGTCGGGTCGCCTTGGTGACCGGCGCTTCGCGCGGAATCGGCGCGGAGACGGCGAAAACATTGGCGGCGAAGGGGTTTCACGTCGTCGTCAACTATCGAGAGAAGGCCGGACGGGCGCAGATGGTGGTCGGCGACATCGTTGCCGCGGGCGGAAGCGCCTCGGCGATCGGCGCGGATCTCTCCGACCGTGCGGCCGTGACAAGAATGCTGGGCGAGGTCGAGAGCGGCCACGGCCGGTTGGATGCGCTCGTCCTCAATGCGTCCGGCGGCCTCGAACGCGACGCCGATCCCGGCTATGCTCTGCGGCTCAATCGTGATGCCCAGGTCCATCTGGCGACCGCCGCCTTGCCGCTGCTCGGGCCCGGTGGCCGCATCGTCTTCGTCACCAGCCATCAGGCGCACTTCCACGGCACCGGCCGTCCACTGCCGGACGGCTACGAGCCGATCGCGGCGAGCAAGCGCGCGGGTGAGGACGCCCTGCGCGCGCTGATTCCCGAATTCGCGCGCCACGGTGTGGGATTCACGGTGGTATCCGGCGACATGATCGACGGCACCATCATCATCCGCCTGCTGGAGCGCCGCGATCCGGACGCGGTCGCCGCCCGTCGCACCGCGGGCCCGCTGCCCACCGTCGAGGATTTCGCCGTGACCGTCGTCCGGGCCGTCGACGCCGAGGTTTCCGCCGGGCACACCTTCTACGTGGGCGGGGAGGACTACGTCGGAGCTCGGTGAGGGTTCGCGGGAGTAGCGTGGACATCGGTCCGGTCCGTCCACGATCGCGGAGGCTGTCATGACTGTTCGAGCGGAATGGAACGGCGTCGTTCTCGCCGAGAGCGACGACACGGTGGTGGTCGAGGGAAACCACTATTTCCCGGCCGCGGCAGTGCGCTCGGAGTACTTCACACCGACCGACACCCACACCGTGTGCCCGTGGAAGGGCACCGCGTCGTACTACACGGTGCGCGTGGACGGCAGCGAGAACCCGGACGCGGCCTGGTACTACCCGGAGCCGAAGGAAGGTGCCGCGCAGATCAAGGATCACGTCGCGTTCTGGCGTGGCGTCGACGTCGTCGAGGATTGAGCCACGGCGCGATGTCCCGCCGGCCGTATCCGGCCGGCGGATCGCCTCTCGCACTGCCCGAGCCACCGGCCGCAGATCCGGTGGCTGCGTAGCCTGGCTACATGGATAAGGACCAGATCCTCGCGGGGTTGGCCGCGCTGCCCGATGACGAGCTGGCTGCCGTCCTGCGCGCGGCCGTCGCCGGACGGCCCGCCTTCCACGCTGTGCAGGCCGCGCTCGCAGGGATGGCGGATGCCCCCGGTCGGGAAGGGCAGGAAGGGCTCGCCGATCACGAGACCATCCCACGCGGCGACGGCCCCGGCGATGTGACCAGCACCACTACTCGTCCTGTCGGCGACCCGCCCGGGTCGGTATCGGACCTGGTCGGCGGTCCGGTCTTCGCCGGCTCGCCGGATTTCCCGGTGTCCACGGCGAGCGGGTACACCTCCTCGGGAGTGCCCACCTTCGACTCGGTTCGCGATAAGGTCGATCGACGTTCCGGCACCGCGCAGGGAATGAGCGAACTCGATCGCCAGACCCCGGCGGGGCGCAGCGTCGACGAGCAATTCGCCGCGCGCGAGCAGGCCGCGCGTGAGCGCCTCGACCGCATCCGCAGGTCACTGCACGGCGAGGACACCGACTGAATGTCCGTCATCGCGGCGGGCGCCCGACGACAGGGGTGGATGTCATGACCGAACCGCGTGCGATCGCCGAACGGCTGCTCGACGCCCAGGTGGACTTTCTGCTCGCCGAGGTCACCGGCGAGCGATTCGCCGAGGTGGTCGCCCGCGATGTCGCCGACGTGCTCGCCGTCGCGGAGACCATCGGATTCGGCGAGGTGGTCGCACTCGAGGACGGCAAGCAGACCGTCGCCACCGTGGTGGATCTGATGGGCGGCAGCCCGGTGCTGGCCGACATGGTGGGCGTGTTCGCCGACGCCGTGTACGAGCACGTCGCCGAGAACACCACCGACACCCTCGGCGAGGTCGTCGAGCGCGAACCGGTCGAGGCGCTGCTGGAGAAGGTCCTCGGCATGCACCAGGCCCAGGAGCGCATCCTGGATCGGCTCACCGAATCCCCGCTGGTGGCCACGGTCGCCGCGAAGTTCGTCGACAAGTTGATCAGCGACTTCGTGCAGGCCAACCGGGAACGCGCCGAGAAGATCCCCGGTGTCGGCTCGCTGATGTCGCTGGGTCAGTCGGCGGCCAATCGCGCGAAGAAGGCCGCCGACAACACCTTCGTCGGCGACCTCGCGGGCAAGGGCGCGCTGTTCGCCCTCAAGCGCACCAACAACGCCATCCGCGAGATGCTGCGCGACGCCCCCGTGCACTCGGCGGCGATGGAGTTCTGGGATCTGCACGCCGGCGAACCGGTCAGCGGCCTGCGCGACTACCTGACCAAGAAGGATCTCAACGAGCTGGTCGTGCTCTGCTACGAGATCGCGGTGACCACCCGCGAGAAGCAGTACTTCGGCGAACTCGTCGCCGAGTGCGTCGAGGTCTTCTACGACAAGTACCGCGACCACACCCTCGCCGCCATGCTGCCCGAACTCGGCCTGACCGCCGAGGACATCACCGCCGAGATCCTGCGCTACGGTCCCGCCGTCGTCGAGGCCGCCAAGCGCGACGGCGTGCTCGCCCGCCTGATCCGCGAACGCCTCGAGCCGTTCTACACCTCCGACGCCGTCCTGGGCATCCTGGCCGACGCGAGTAAGTGAAGCCTGTGCCCGCCCGGCCGATACGGTGAGCGGCATGGGTGAGCACAAGGAACGGATGCTGCGCGGCGAGCTCTACCGTGACAACGACCCCGAACTGGTGGCCGAGCGGTGGCGGGCGCAGGAACTGTGCGAGCAGTTCAACCGCACCGCCGCCGATGAGACCGAACGGCGCACCGAACTGCTGCGCACCCTGCTCGGCAAGCTCGGCGAAGGCTCGTGGATCATGCCCCGATTCCAGTGCGACTACGGCTATCTGGTGGAGATCGGCGCCAACTCCTTCCTCAACTACGATGCGATCCTGCTGGACTGCGCACGCATCACCATCGGCGACGACGTCTCCATCGGTCCGCGCTGTCAGCTGCTGACCGCCCTGCACCCGATGGAGGACCACGAAGCCCGCAGACAGCGCTGGGAGTCGGCCGCTCCCATCACCATCGGCAACAACGTGTGGTTCGGTGGCGGGGTGATCGTCTGTCCCGGCGTGACGGTGGGCGACGACACGGTCGTCGGCGCGGGCAGCGTCGTCACCAGGGATCTGCCCGCCAGGGTCTTCGCGGCGGGCAATCCGGCAAGGGTGATCCGTTTGCTGTGAGCGTGCACCGGCGCGTCCTCCCGGCGTGCCTTGATTCTGCTCAGCGGGCGGACGCCGTGGCATCTCCGGAGAGTTGACGACTACGCGCGAGACAGGACCGCGATCGGCAGGGTGCGGGTGGTCAGCGCCTGGTAGGTGGCGAAGTCGGGGTAGTGCCGGATCAGGATTTTCCAGCGCGCGTCGTACTCGGCGGGGTCGGTGACCACGCGGACATCGACGGGCCAGGACTCGGAGCCGACCCGCACCTCGGCGCGTCCGGCGGCGACGAGATTGTGCCACCAGTTGGGCGGCTTGGGATTGCCGCCGTTGGAGCCACAGACGAGCAGGTCCTCGCCGTCGGGCACGTACATCAGCACCACCGGGCGCGGCTGTCCGGACTTCCTGCCGACGACGGTGAGCTGGAAGATGGGGCGACCCAGAAACTTTCCGAACCGGGTGCCGCCGAAGCGGGTGTAGAGGCGGGCATGCAGGCGGCTCTGCACCTTGGCCAGTCCGGCCAGCCGGGTGCTGCCGAAGTGCGCCAGGCGGCCCGTGCCGCTGAGTTTCGTCGGGGTGGCGTCCTCTGCCATGCGAATTCCTCGGGATAGTTCGGGTCGTGCGGGTGCACGCTACCGCGTCTGTCCACAGGCCGGACACGGCCCGCGCGCCTGTGTGATTCTCTCGCGTCAGGCCCCCGTGACGGTGGGACCCGGCAGTAGGGTCGAGCGCATGACCGAACCGCGGATCGAGACCGAACAGGACGCCACCCGGCCGCTGCGCGATGACATCCGTTTTCTCGGCGGCGTGCTCGGCGACACCATTCGCGATCACGAGGGCCCCGAGGTATTCGATCTGATCGAGCGGGTGCGCGTGGAGGCGTTCCGGGTGCGCCGGGAGGAAGTCGGCCGCAGCGCCGTCGCGCAGATGCTGCGCGATGTCGACATCGAGGTGGCGCTACCGCTGATCCGGGCCTTCACCTACTTCGTGCTGCTGGCGAACCTGGCCGAGGACATCCAGCGCGACCGCCGCCGCGCCGTGCACGTCGCCGCGGGCGAGGCGCCGCAGGACTCCTCGCTGGCCGCCACCTACCGCAAACTGGACGCCGCGGCGCCGGCCGCGGCCACGGTGGCCGATCTGCTCTCCGACGCCTTGGTGTCGCCGGTCATCACCGCCCACCCCACCGAGACGCGCCGCCGCACGGTCTTCGACGCTCAGACCAGGATCACCGAGCTGATGCGCGCACGGCAGTGGGTGAGCGACTCGCGCGAACGCGACGAGGTGGAACTCGGCATTCGCAGACAGATCCTGTCGCTGTGGCGGACCGCGTTGATCCGATTGGCGCGCTTGCGGATCCAGGACGAGATCGCCGTCGGTTTGCGCTACTACGACCTGACCCTGTTCGACGTCATCCCGGCCATCAATGCCGAGGTGCGGGCCGCCCTGCGCTCACGATGGCCGGACGCCGGCCTGCTCGAACGCCCGATCCTGCGCCCGGGGTCCTGGATCGGCGGCGACCGCGACGGCAACCCGTTCGTCACCGCCGACGTGGTCCGGCACGCCGCGAGCCAGGCCGCGGGGGTCGCGTTCGGCCGGTATCTGCGTGAACTGGTCGAGTTGGAGAAGACACTGTCCCAGTCGGCCCGGCTGGTCTCGGTGTCGCCCGACGTCGAAGCCCTGTCGGCGGCCGGTCACGCGGACCCCGCCATGCACAGCGACGAGCCGTATCGCCGTGCGCTGCACCGGATCAGGGTCCGACTGACGGCCACGGCCGAACGCGCCCTCGGCGCCACACTGCCGAATTCGGCGACCGGCCCGGACCCGGAGCCCTATCCCGGACCTCGCGAATTCCTCGCCGACCTCGAGGCGATCGACGCCTCGCTGCGCGCCTCGCGCGACGACCTGCTCGCCGACGATCGCCTCGCGGCGCTCCGGCACGCGGTGGAGACCTTCGGCTTCCATCTACAGGGTCTGGACATGCGGCAGAACTCCGAGGTCCACGAGCAGGTCGTCGCCGAACTGCTGGCCTGGGCCGGCGTGCACCCCGCCTATGCCGAGCTCGACGAGGACGCCAGGGTCGAGTTGCTCACCGCCGAACTGCGCACCCGCCGACCATTGCTCGGTCCGCAGGCCCGGCTGGGGGAGCTGGCGGAGAAGGAAATCGGCATCGTCCGCGCGGCCAAGGCCGTGGTCGACACCTTCGGTCCCGACGCCATTCCGAACTACATCATCAGCATGTGCACCTCGGTCAGCGACATGCTCGAGGCGGCACTGCTGTTGAAGGAGGGCGGTCTGCTCGACCCAGGCGCGCGCGGCGCAAGTGTGGGGCCGGCGGGTGCTGGCGCCGACAGCGACGGTTCGGGCGCCACCGGCGCGGACAGCGAGGTGGCGGGCCCCCGTTGTTCGGTGAACATCGTGCCGTTGTTCGAGACGATCGAGGATCTGGCGGCCGGTGCGGCGACGCTGTCCGCCGCGCTGGACGTGCCCGTCTACCGAGAGCTGGTCGCGGCGGCCGGCATGCGCCAAGAGGTGATGCTCGGGTATTCCGACTCCAACAAGGACGGCGGATACCTGGCCGCGAACTGGGCGCTGTACCGCGCCGAAC
Organism: Nocardia shimofusensis NBRC 100134; assembly: GCF_001613125.1. Classification (GTDB taxonomy): domain Bacteria; phylum Actinomycetota; class Actinomycetes; order Mycobacteriales; family Mycobacteriaceae; genus Nocardia; species Nocardia shimofusensis. The sequence continues at coordinate 49,522 of NZ_BDBT01000032.1, read as the reverse complement.
TGGACCTGGTCGAGGTCGCGCGCAAGACCGGGATCAGGCTGCGGCTGTTCCACGGTCGCGGCGGCACGGTCGGTCGCGGGGGCGGGCGCAGCTACGACGCCATCCTGGCCCAGCCCGCGGGCGCGGTGCGCGGCGCGCTGCGGCTCACCGAACAGGGCGAGGTGATCGCCGCCAAGTACGCCGAAGCCGGTGCCGCACACCGCAATCTGGAATCGCTGATCGCGGGGACTCTGGAATCGACCCTGCTCGACGTGGAGGGGCTGGGCGCCGATGCCGAACCCGCCTACGAGCTGATGGACGACCTCGCCGCGCGGGCGCGGGCGGCGTACTCGCGCCTGGTGCACGAAACCCCCGGCTTCGTCGAGTACTTCCGCCAGTCCACCCCCATCGCCGAAGTCGGCGACCTCAATATCGGCAGCCGCCCAGCCTCCCGCAAACCCACCAACTCGGTCGCCGACCTGCGGGCGATCCCCTGGGTGATGTCGTGGAGCCAAGCCCGCGTCATGCTGCCCGGCTGGTACGGCACGGGCGCCGCGCTGGCGGAATGGGTCGGCGACGACCCGCGACGACTCGCCCGCCTCACCGACCTCTACCGCCGCTGGCCGTTCTTCAAGACCGTGCTGTCGAACCTGGCGCAGGTGATGGCCAAGAGCGATCTGGACATCGCCGCCCACTATGCCGAACTCGTCGAGGACGAGGAACTGCGTGCGCGGATCTTCGGCATGATCACCGAGGAACACGCCCGCACCCTGCGCATGCACGCCGCCATCACCGGCCACGAGCAGCTCCTCGCCGACAACCGCTCGCTGGCCGAGTCGATCCACAACCGGTTCCCCTACCTCGAACCCCTCAACCAAATGCAGGTGGAACTGCTGCGCAGGCTCCGCTCGGGCGAGGACACCGAACTGGTCAAACGCGGCATTCTGCTCACCATGAACGGGCTGGCGACCGCCCTGCGCAACTCGGGGTAGGCCGACGATCGATGCCGCCGCGGACTCGTCGCGGCCGACCCCGCGTACCAGGTCACCCGCCCGATCTCGGAGGGGGCCGTACAGTGCCTTCACGGACGGGAGAAACAACATGTCGCAGGTGACCGTCGTCGGCGCCGGAATCGGCGGACTGGCGACCGCGATCGCGTTCACCCGCATCGGCTGGCAGGTGCAGGTGCTCGAACGCGCGCCTGCTCTTACCGTTCCTGGCGCCGGATTGTCCCTGTGGCCGAACGCGTTACGCGCTCTCGACGCCCTCGGGATCGGCGACCAGGTGCGCGCCCGCGCTCGCGAAGACGGCTCGGCCGGTATTCGCGACAGCCGCGGCGCCTGGCTGTCGACGTTCGATGTGCCTGCCCTGAAAGCGCGCTACGGTCTGCCGATCATGGTGCATCGGGCGGATCTGCTCGACATCCTCCGTCACGCGATCCCGGCCGGTTCGGTCCGCACCGGCGTCACCGTGACCGAGGCTCGCGGCGACGGCACCGTCACGCATTCGGCGGGTGAATCCCGCGCCGACCTCGTCGTCGGCGCCGACGGCATCAACAGCGTCGTGCGCCGCGCCGTCGCGGGTACGGTCCGACCGGTCTACGCCGGCTACACCGCCTGGCGTGTGATCGTCACCCCGAAGCGCCCGATCACCGATCTCGGCGAAACGTGGGGTCGCGGGCTGCGCTTCGGTTACGCCGCCCTCGCCGACGATCGGGTCTACTGCTTCGGCGTCGCGAACAGGCCCGAGGGCGCGCCGAGCACCGGTCTCGCCGAACTGCGCGACCTCTTCGCCGGCTGGCACGACCCCATTCCCGCCCTGCTCGCCGACGCCGACCCCGCCGCTGTCCTGCACCACGACATCTACCGCCTGCCCGACCTGAGGACCTTCGTCGCCGGCCGCATCGCCCTGCTCGGCGACGCCGCCCACGCCATGAGCCCCAACCTCGGCCAAGGCGCCTGCCAGGCGCTCGAGGACGCCGTGGTGCTGGCTCGCATCGCGACCGACAGCGGTGACCTCGCCCGCTACGACCTCGCCCGCCGCCCGCGCACCAGGATGATCGCGGCCAGATCCGACCGGCTCGGCACCGTCGGCCAGCTGTCCGCCCGTCCTGTGGTGGCCGCCCGTGACGCGGTCATGCGCCTGATTCCACCCGCGGCCCAGTTCCGGGCCCTCGCACCGGTTCTGGACTGGGAGCCCTGAGCGTCGGAATTGCGGCGAATCCCGCTCGGCGACCGCGTGCCGACTCCGTGCTGCAGCGGTCGCCCGACGGTCGCCGTCTCAGCAGTCCGTCCGAAGAAACGGACACCGAGGCCGACGACGGAGTCGACCTATCCGTGGAGGTCTCCGCCTCACTTCCGCCAGAACAGGTGATGCGTCACTCCGCTCGGGCTCGGCACCGTCTCGAGGTGGAACCGATCGGTCAGTTCCTCGGGCGACTCCCAGAGCTTCAGCCCGGAGCCGAACTCCACGGGCGAGACCGCCACATGCATGGCGTCGACGAGGTCGGCGTCGAGGAACTGCCGGATGGTGGTGACGCCGCCGCCGAGACGCACGTCCTTGCCCTGCGCGGCCTGCTTCGCCTGTTCGAGGACCGTGGCCGGGTCGCCGCCGACGAAGTGGAAGGTGGTGTCGGAGAGGGTGATCGACGGCCGGGTGTGGTGGGTGAGGACGAACACCGGGGTGCGGAACGGGGGCTTTGCGCCCCACCAGCCCTGCCACTCGTGGTCTTCCCACGGTCCACGCTGGGGTCCGAACTTGTTGCGGCCCATGATCTCCGCGCCGATATTGTTCGTGAAGTCCCGGGTGAAGTAGTCGTCGAGACCGCGGCTGCCGCCGGGATCGGTGCGGTTGGGCCAACTGGCGGTGGCGCCCGCCCAGGCGAACATGTCACCGGGGTCGAAACCGAACGGGCTGTCCAAGCTCTGGTTCTCTCCGGCGGCGATCCCGTCGCTCGAGACGTTGAAGTTCTGGACGCGCAGTAGTTGTGGCACTCGCTTCTCCTGTATCGCGACGATGGTTGCCGAAGATGAGACGCCGCGGATTCGGCGAATTCATCGCCGGAACCCTAGCGATCCTCTCCGACATCGCGACTTGACCTTGACACGATGTCAAGGACTCGAATGGTCGGCGAAGGAGGTGGTTGTTGTGAACACAACCCAACATGCTCAGCTCGTCGACGCCCTGACCGCGGCCGATCCGTCGGTCCGGCTGCGGGCCGCCCTGTCCGCGGGCACGGATTCCGATCCCCGTCTGACGGAGACGCTGGTCGCCCGGTGCGCCGTCGAACCGGACTTCTTCGTCCGCGACATGCTGACCTGGGCATTGTGCCGGATGCCTGCCGATGTCACGGTGCCGAGACTCATCGACGAACTCGGCTCCGGCTCCGCGCAGGCCCGCAGCCAGGCGTTGCACACGCTGTCCAAGATCGGGGACCCGCGCGCCTGGCCGTCGGTCTCGGCGCAGTTGCACGACGAGGACGACGAGGTCGTGCGCAGCGCGTGGCGGGCCGCGGTGGTGCTCGTACCGCTCGGGCAGGAAGCCGTCCTCGCGGCCGAGCTCGTGCCCGAGCTCGGCAGGGGAGACCGGGACAGGCAACTCAGCCTGAGCCGCGCGTTCGCCGGACTCGGTGAGGACGTCCTGCCCGCGCTCGACACGGTGGCATCGCATCCCGATCCGCTGGTCCGCGCGCATATGGAGGCCACGAAACAGCTCGTGCACGATCCCGAGAGCAGTTTCACGCTGTCGGTCGAGCTGGCCAAGCGCGTCGCGATCACGGGTCAGGGAAGCTAGGAGGAGAGGCGATGTTGATCGGCGAGGTCTCGCGGCGTTCCGGCGTCAGCACCCGGATGCTGCGCCACTACGACGCGGTGGGGCTGGTGCAGCCCACCGGCCGCACCTCCGGCGGCTACCGCGAGTACTCCGCCGACGACATCCGGCGCCTCCTGCATGTCGAGAGTCTGCGCACCCTCGGGCTCTCGCTGCAGGAGGTCAAGCGCGCCCTCGACGAACCCGGCTTCGCGCCGACCGAACTGGTGGCCGACCTCATCCGGCACACCCGCCTGCGGATCGCGGCCGAGGAGGAACTGCTCGCGAAACTCGAGCGGGTCGACGCCGCCGCACCGTCGGAGTGGGAGGACGTCCTGCGCGTAGTCGCTCTGCTGCGCGCCCTCGAATCCGGATACGCCCCGCGTCGTCAGCAAGCGCTCCTGTCCGCCGACACGCCGACCGCGTTACCCGTCGAGGCTCTGGTCGAGGCCGTTCTGTCGGAGGACAACGCCGACGTGGCCGGGGCGCTGCGGTGGTCGCTGGCCAGGGCACAGGGGCAGGGGCTCGACGGTCTGGCCGTCGGTCTGGGCTCGGCGTCGGTCGATGTCCGGCGTCGAGCCGTCACCGCGATCGCCGAAGTGTCCACGGCCGCGGCCACCGAACTCCTGCGCGAAGCGCTCGACGATCCGGATGCCACCGTCCGCGGGCGCGCGGCCCTGGCGCTCGGTTCCCGCGAGGTGATCGGCGCGCTGCCCGCCCTTGTCGCGATGGTGGTCGAGGGGCGAAGCGATGTCGAAGCCGCCGAAACGCTCGGCCTGCTGACGAAGGTCGCCCCCGACGTCGACATCGTCGCCCGCGTGTCGGGTGAACTCGCCGGTGCCGACGACCCGTCCACCCGGTTGCGCCTCACCCAAGCCCTCGCGGAGATCCCCGGCCCGGCCGCACGGCAGGCCCTCGACGACTTGACCCGCGACGGCGACCGGACGATCGCGGCGACCGCCGCCGCGATCCTGACGCTGCGGGACCGCCGACCGCGGCTGGAACGGCGTAGGGGTCAGCGTGGTGATCCACCGGCGAAGACCGGCCGGGGCGACAGCTGACGGTTGGCGCTACCTGGTCGGTGAGAGCAGGTCAGCCGGCGGCGTACCGTGCCGCCATCGCCCGGGCGGTGGCCGCCATGCGCTCGCGCAGTTCGGGCGGCTCGAGCACCTCGAGGTGTTCACCCAACGGCAGCAGCCCGTGCGACAGAACCGGATAGGACTCCGCGCCCACGGTCACCTCGACCCACCCCTGCTCATCGGGTTCGCCGCGGGAAGCGAGTGCCTCGGTGGCCGCGGCGGGATCGAGGAACAGCCGCAACAGGCTCAGCTGATCGGCGGCGATGCGGCAGCGGGCGCGCACCCGCAGCATGGAGCGGGCGAACTCGTCCTGGGCGGCGGCCCAGTGCTCGGCGAGTTGAAATCCGGGTGGGCGGGTGAAGGTCCGCTCGGTGGGAGTGGCGGAGAGGATGCGCCCGACGCGGTAGGAACGGATGTCCCGGCCGTGGCGGGCCACGAGATACCAGGTACCGGCCTTGAGGACGAGCCCGAGCGGGTCGAGGAGACGCAGCACTTCCCGGTCGGCACGGCCGTAGCGGACCTCCAGGGTGCGATCGTGCCAGAGCGCGTCGGTGATCGCGGCCAGCGCCGGGGTCTCCTCGGGACGGCGGAACCAGCCGGGCGCGTCGACGTGCACGCGTTCGGCGATGCGGGTGGCTCGCCCGCGCATCTCCGGCGGCAGCGCGGCCAGCACCTTGAGCTGGGCGGTGGCCAGCACGGTGCCCAGCCCGAGGTCCGTGGCAGCCTCGGGCAGTCCGGTCAGCAGGACCGCGTCGGCTTCTTCGGAGGTGAGCCCGGTCAGCCGGGTGCGGAAACCGTCGAGCAATCGCACCCCGCCGCCCCGGCCCTGCTGGCTGTAGACGGGCACGCCCGCCGCCGAAAGGGCCTCCACGTCGCGATACACGGTCCGCACCGACACCTCGAGTTCGGCGGCGAGTTCCGGCGCGCTGAGGTGACCGCGGGTCTGCAACAGCAGCAGCAGTCTCAACAGTCGGCTCGCGCGCACCCGAAGGAGAATAGCCGCGGAACCTGACAGGACCTGGCAGGTTTGCGGCGTACCGTCGCCGTGCATGACCACATGGAAACGGTTCGTCGAGGAAGCGCCGAAGATCTCCTCCGTGTTCACTCGCAGGCATCAGGCCACCGGCAACCTGTGCATGCTCGGCACTGTCCGCGCCGACGGCTCCCCGCGCATCAGCCCGGTCGAACCGCGGATTTTCGAGGACATGCTGGTGATCGTCGGTATGCCCGGCACGCGCAAGTTCGCTGATCTGGCCCGCGACCCCCGGTTCTGCCTGCACACCGCGACCGTGGACACAATGGTCACCGAGGGCGACGCCAAACTCTTCGGCGCCGTCAGCGACCTGCCCGACCCCGCCGTGCACGGCCGCTTCGCGCAGGCGCTGTTCGACGAGAACGGCTTCGACCTCCGCGGCCAGGAGTTCGACCACTTCTACATCGCCGACCTCACCACCGCGTCCTGCGTGGAGGTCGGCGACGAACTGATGATCACCATCTGGAAGCCGGGTGCCGGCGAGCGCGTCGTGCGCAAGAAATGACCGGCTCGGACGGCAACAGCCCCTGTCACCTGCGTAGGTGACAGGGGCTGTGTTGCTCGTTCAGCGGGGGATCCCGCTCAGGCAGCGCCCTCGATCAGAGGTAGGCGCCACAGACCGGCCATGCGCCGGGACCCTGGCCCGCGAGAACGTTCTCGGCGACGCGGATCTGCTCGGCCTTGCTGGCGTTGCTCGCCTGGCCGGAGCCGCCGTAGGCCTCCCAGGTGCTCTGCGAGAACTGCAGGCCGCCGTAGTAGCCGTTACCGGTGTTGATGCCCCAGTTGCCGCCGCTCTCGCACTGCGCGACAGCGTCCCAGTTGTTGGCGGAGGCGGTGGCCGTGGAGAGACCGAACGGGATGGCGGCGAAGGCGCCGACCGCTGCGATGAAACCGGCGGCGCGAGTGCTGATCTTTCGGTTCTTCGACATGAGTATTTCCCTGCTGCGCCCACCGACTCGGCTCGAGGCCGGAGTCCCTGTCCCCAGTGGATGTCGGGGTTTCTCGAACCGTGGGACAGGGTCTGTCGGTGTTCGGCGGTTCGAGCGATGTGCCCGTCTCGGTCGATCGGGCCGTGCCTAAACCATAACGAACTAATCTCGAACAATCACGTGTAGGTAACGTCACCAATGTCTTGATTGTTTGTCGAGGGATAGCTGTATTACTCCAGGTTGATGCGTGGAAATGTGGACGGCGTTCGACAGTATGTTCTAACGCAAATGTGCCGCAGGTCACGTTTATTGGACCGAAATATGTGACTCGGGCAACGTGCGGGTGCCGGTCGGTTCGGTAGCCGGAACCATTTTCCGCGCATTTGCGCAGGTAGAGACGCTTTGGTGCGCTCGGTCTCCTGCATCTTGCGGGGTGGGCGGAGTTGCGGGGGCCGGTTCGAAGGCGCTTCCCGATCGAGTCGTGCGGGCTCTCGTGGGGGCGATTCGGAATTCTGCGAATAGATATGTTCGAAGAATGGCGCGGCCGTGGCGTGGTCTCGGATGGCGCCGGTGAGGTTCGGAGCCGTGTCGTTACCGAAGGGTGTCCGGGCGGGCTGAATTTCGCGTCGTCGCCGAGGAATTCGCGCCTTGGTTTGGACGGCTGGAATATCTCTGATCTTGAAATCGGCACGGTCGTCGGCGATCGCGAGGATCGGCGGCCCGGTGGGTATGCCCTCGAATCGGATTGGCGCGCAATGGTCTCTGCTCGCGCATCGGCGGGCGGAGGGCTCCCCGCGGCTACCTGGCGGGGAGGTGCGGTTCGACGCCCGGTCGAGTGCCCTCGGGTTGCGTCACCGTTGTGTCACGGTGATCCGAGGGGCTGGGGGCTGTCGAGTCGCGGCGTCGTCCCCCTCGCAGACTCCGGGCGGCGGCGCGGATTCGATCGGGGAACTCGACATGAGCACCCGCCTCATGAATGAGCTTGCACTGTCGTGCATAATCATTTCATGGCTGATTCGGATGCCCCTCTGCGGATTGCTGTCGCCGGAGCGAGCGGATACGCGGGCGGCGAGGTCTTGCGCCTGCTGCTCGCCCACCCACGTTACCGATCCGGGCGCCTCGAGATCGGGGCGCTGACCGCGGGCTCCAACGCGGGTTCCCCGCTGATCGCCCACCAGCCGCATCTGCTGCCGCTGGCCGACCGGATCCTCGCGCCGACCACCGCGGCGGAACTGTCCGGTCACGACGTGGTCTTCCTCGGTCTGCCGCACGGCCAGTCCGCCGCCATCGCCGAACAACTGCCCGAATCCACCGTCGTCATCGATTGCGGTGCCGACTTCCGGCTGCGCGATGCGGCCGCCTGGACCAAGTACTACGGCACCGATCACGCGGGCACCTGGCCCTACGGCCTGCCCGAACTACCCGGCGGACGCGAGGCGCTGCGCGGGGCCACCCGGATCGCGGTGCCCGGCTGCTATCCAACTGTGTCGAGCCTGGCGCTGGCTCCCGCCGTCGCGGCGGGCATCGTCGAGCCGACGGTGAACGTCGTCGCGGTCAGCGGCACCTCGGGCGCGGGCCGCAAGCTCGATGTGGGCCTGCTCGGCTCGGAGGTGATGGGATCGGTGCGGGCCTACAACATCGCCGGCGCACATCGCCACACGCCGGAGATCGTGCAGAATCTGTCGCCGCTGGCCGACGGCCCGGTGAAGGTGTCGTTCACCCCGGTGCTGGCCCCCATGCCGCGCGGCATCCTCGCCACCTGCACCGCCCCCACCACCGTCGACGCCGCCCAGGCTCGCGCGGTCTACGAGAAGGCCTACGCCGACGAACCGTTCGTGCATCTGCTGCCCGAGGGCGTTCTCCCGCAGACCGGTGCGGTGCTCGGCTCCAACGCGATGACCCTCCAGGTCACCGTGGACGCCGACGCCGGACTGCTCGTGGTGATCGGCGCGATCGACAACCTGACCAAGGGCACCGCCGGTGGCGCGGTGCAATCGATGAATCTGGCCGTCGGCTTCGACGAGACCGAAGGACTTCCCACCGTAGGAGTGGCACCGTGACGACAACCGAGAGCGGCACCGGCAAGCTGGTGCGGACCCAGGGCGTGACCGCCCCGCTCGGCTTCCGGGCGGCGGGTATCGCCGCGGGCATCAAGGCCAGCGGCAAACCGGACCTGGCGCTGGTCTTCAACGAAGGCCCCGAATACGCGGCCGCGGGCGTGTTCACCAGTAACAAGGTCAAGGCCGCGCCCGTGCTGTGGTCGCAACAAGTGCTCACCGCCGAGCGGCTGCGCGCGGTGATCCTCAATTCCGGGGGCGCCAACGCCTGCACCGGCCCCGGCGGCTTCCAGGACACCCACCGCACCGCCGAGGAACTGGCGACGGCATTGAGCAACTGGGGCACCGAGACCGGCGCGGGCGAGATCGCGGTCTGCTCGACCGGCCTGATCGGCGACCGGCTGCCGATGGACAAGCTCATTCCGGCGGTCACCGAGATCGTGCACGAGATGGCGGGCGGGCTCTCCGGCGGCACCGAAGCCGCCCACGCCATCATGACCACCGACACCGTGCCCAAGGAAGCGGCCTTCCACCACCGCGACAAGTGGAACGTCGGCGGCATGGCCAAGGGCGCCGGCATGCTCGCCCCCTCGTTGGCGACCATGCTCGTCGTGCTCACCACCGACGCGGCGGTCACCGCCGATCAGCTCGACAGCGCGCTGCGCAAGGCGACCCGGCTCACCTTCGACCGGCTCGACGTGGACGGCTCCTGCTCCACCAACGACACCGTGCTGCTGATGGCCAACGGCGCCAGCGAGGTCACCCCCTCGCAGGAGGAACTCGACGCCGCCGTCCTCGCGGTCTGCGACGACCTCGCCGCCCAGCTCATGGCCGACGCCGAGGGCGTCACCAAGCGGGTGCGGGTCACCGTCACCGGCGCGGCGAGCGAGGACGAGGCCGTGATCGCCGCCCGTGCCATCGCCCGCGACAGCCTGGTCAAGTGCGCGCTGTTCGGCTCGGACCCGAACTGGGGCCGGGTGCTGGCGGCCGTCGGCATCGCACCGATCACCCTGGACCCGGACCGGATCTCGGTGTCGTTCAACGGCAATCCGGTCTGCGTGGACAGCGTCGGCGCGCCCGGCGCCCGCGAAGTCGACCTGTCCGGCGCGGAGATCGACGTCCGCGTCGAACTGAACGTCGGTGCGGGCACCGCCATGGTGCGCACCACCGACCTGTCGTATGCCTATGTCGAAGAGAACTCGGCGTACAGCTCATGACCGCCCTCGACCCACTGTCCACGCTGTCGGCCCTGGACAAGGCCCACGTGCTGGCCGACGCGCTGCCCTGGCTGCAGAAATTCCGCGACAAGATCGTCGTCGTCAAATACGGCGGCAACGCCATGGTCGACGAGGACCTCAAACGCGCCTTCGCCGCCGACATGGCGTTCCTGCGCACCGTCGGGGTGCACCCGGTGGTGGTGCACGGCGGCGGGCCGCAGATCAGCGCCATGCTGAAGAAGCTCGGTTTGCAGGGCGAGTTCCGCGGCGGATTCCGGGTCACCACGCCCGAGGTCATGGACGTGGTACGGATGGTGCTGTTCGGTCAGGTCGGGCGCGAACTCGTCGGCCTGATCAACGCCCACGGCCCCTACGCGGTCGGCATCTCCGGTGAGGACGCCCGGCTGTTCACCGCGACCAGGCGCACGGTCCTCGTCGAGGGCGAACCCACCGACATCGGGTTGGTCGGCGATGTCACCGAGGTGAACCCGGCCGCGGTGCTCGACCTCATCGACGCCGGCCGGATTCCGGTGGTGTCCACCATCGCCCCCGACGCCGACGGCGTGGTGCACAACATCAATGCCGACACCGCCGCCGCCGCGCTCGCCGAGGGCATCGGCGCGGAGAAGCTGGTCGTGCTCACCGACGTCGAGGGCCTCTACACGAACTGGCCGGATCGGTCCTCGCTGACCAGCAGTATCGAGGCCGCCGCGCTGGCGAACTTGCTGCCGAGCCTGGACGAGGGCATGGTGCCGAAGATGGAAGCCTGTTTGCGCGCGGTGCGCGGCGGGGTGCCGAGCGCGCATGTGATCGACGGTCGCGTCGCGCACTCGGTGTTGCTGGAACTGTTCACCGGAGAGGGGATCGGCACGATGGTGACGCCGGGAGGAGAGACGGAATGAACGCGACAGCACAGACCGGACAGCAGGACACCGAGCAGCTGCGGCAGCGCTGGTCCTCGGCGCTGATGAACAACTACGGCACCCCGAAGGTCGCGCTGGTGCGCGGCTCCGGCGCGGTGGTCTACGACGCCGACGGCAAGCGCTACCTCGATTTCCTCGGCGGCATCGCGGTCAACAGCCTCGGCCACGGCCACCCGGCCATCCTGGCCGCGGTCACCCAGCAGCTGGGCACCCTCGGCCACGTGTCGAACCTGTATGTCAGCGAGCCGGTCGTCGAACTCGCCGAACGGCTGCTCGCGCACTTCGGCGACGGGGAAGGCAAGGCGTTCTTCTGCAACTCCGGCACCGAGGCCAACGAAGCGGCGTTCAAGCTGTCCCGGCTCACCGGCCGGACCAAGATCGTCGCCTGCGAGGAGGCCTTCCACGGCCGCACCATGGGCGCGCTCGCGCTGACCGGCCAGCCCTCCAAGCGCGCGCCGTTCGAACCGATGCCCCCCGGCGTCGTGTACGTGCCCTACGGTGACGCCGCCGCACTGGCCGCCGCGGTCGACGACCACACCGCCGCGGTGTTCCTCGAACCGATCCTCGGCGAGTCCGGCGTGATCGTCCCGCCGCTGGACTACCTGGCCAAGGCCCGCGAGATCACCTCACGCCACGGTGCACTGCTGATCCTGGACGAGGTGCAGACCGGCATCGGCCGCACCGGCCCGTTCTACGCCCATCAGGCCGCGGGCATCGTCCCCGACGTGATCACCCTGGCCAAGGGCCTCGGCGGCGGCCTGCCCATCGGCGCGGTGCTGGCGACCGGCCGCGCCGCCGAGTTGTTCAACCCCGGCATGCACGGCACCACCTTCGGCGGCAACCCGGTCTGCGCCGCCGCCGCGCTCGCGGTGCTGCGCACCATCGACGAAGAGGGGCTGCTGGCCCACGTCGAATCGGTCGGCAAGCGGCTCAGCGACGGCATCGCCGTGCTCGAGCACCCGCTCGTCGACCACGTGCGCGGCGCGGGCCTGTTGATCGGTATCGCCTTGACCGACAACGTCTCCGCCGAGGTGGAGGCTCGCGCCCGGGAGGCGGGTTACCTGATCAACGCGCCCAAGCCGAATGTCCTGCGGCTGGCGCCGCCGCTGGTGCTCACCGAGACCCAGGCCGAGAATTTCGTCGCCGACCTGCCGGGGATCCTCGATGCGGCGGCCGCCGATGCGAAGGGAGCCCGGTGATGACCGGCGAACTGCGTCACTTCCTGCGCGACGACGACGTCTCGCCCGCGGAACAGGCCGAAATCCTCGACCTGGCACTGGAACTCGCGAAAGCGCCGTTCTCCCGGCGCCCGCTGGAAGGGCCGCGCGGGGTCGGGGTGATCTTCGAGAAGAATTCCACCCGCACCCGCTTCTCCTTCGAGATGGGCATCGCCCAGCTCGGCGGGCACGCGGTGGTCGTCGACGGGCGCGACACCCAGCTGGGCCGCGAGGAAACCCTCGCCGACACCGGCCGGGTGCTCTCGCGCTATGTCGAAGCCGTCGTCTGGCGCACCTTCGAACAGGACCGCCTCGACCAGATGGCCTCGGCGGCGACGGTTCCGGTGGTCAACGCGCTGTCCAACGAGTTCCACCCCTGTCAGGTGCTGGCCGACCTCATGACCCTGCGTCAGCGTCTGGGCTCGTTGTCCGGCCGCAAACTCGCCTACTTCGGCGACGGCGCGAACAATATGGCGCACTCGCTGCTGCTCGGCGGCGTCACCGCGGGACTCGACGTCACCATCGCCGCACCGGCCGGCTTCGAGCCGTTGCCGTGGGTGCTCGAGGCCGCCCGCAAGCGTGCCGTCGAGACCGGCGCGAGCATCACCGTCACCGGCGATCCCGTCACCGCCGCGACCGGGGCGCACGCGCTGGTCACCGATACCTGGACCTCGATGGGCCAGGAGAACGACGGCCTGGACCGGGTCGGCCCGTTCGTGCCCTTCCGCATCGACGCCGGCCTGCTCGCGCACGCCGAACCCGATGTGGTGGTGCTGCACTGCCTGCCCGCGCACCGCGGCGACGAGATCACCGACGAGGTCATCGACGGCCCGCACAGCGCGGTGTGGGACGAGGCGGAGAACCGCCTGCACGCCCAGAAGGCGCTGCTGGCGTGGCTGCTGGCCAAGCGAGAGCCGGCCGATCGAGAGCCGGCCGATCGAGAGTCACAATGAGCGTCTCCACCCCCGAGCGCGGCGGCGCCGGGCGATCGGCCGACGGTAAGACGCCGGCGATCGCCCGCACCCGCGCGGGCCGCCAGTCCCGCATCATCGAACTGCTCTCCGCCCACGCCGTGCGCAGCCAGACCGAACTGGCCGCGCTGCTCGCCGCCGAGGGCATCGAGGCCACCCAGGCCACCCTCTCCCGCGATCTCGACGAACTCGGCGCGGTGAAGCTGCGCGCGGCCGACGGCGGCGCGGGCGTCTACATCGTCCCCGAGGACGGCAGCCCCGTTCGCGGCGTCACCGGTGGTACCGATCGCCTTTCCAAACTTCTCGGCGACCTGCTGGTCTCCACCGACGCCAGCGGCAATATCGCCGTCCTGCGCACGCCGCCCGGCGCCGCCGGTTATCTCGCCTCCGCCCTGGACCGAGCCGCCTTGCCCTACATCGTCGGCACCATCGCCGGCGACGACACCATCGCCGTCATCGCCCGCGAACCGCTCACCGGCGCCGAACTGGCCGCGAAGATCGAGGCACTCGCCTGATCCCGTAGGGCGACCGCCGTCGCCCTACGCGTGGGCTTCCGGCTCCGGGGCACGCCGCCGATCGCGTGCTCGCACTTGCCGTCCGACGAATCCGGTCCGCTGGGATCGTCTCGCGGGCTGTCGGCGTCTGCACGTCTGCCCGGCGCCGTATCGGCGGAACCGGTTGGGGGATCGTCGCTGCTAGGGTGGGTTCTGTGCTGTCCGGTCGTGCGAGGACGCTGCTGCGTTCGTTGCTGTGGGTCACCTTGGCGGTGGCCGTGCTCGGCATGCACCACGCTCCCCTCACCGGTTCGACCGGGCATGAACACAGTGGCGGCACTCGGGCGATCGCCGCACAGGTGATCCCGGCCGGGATGGTGACAACTGTCGCGTCGCCTGCCGAGAACGGATCGCACGAGAGTTGCTGCGCGTCGGTGCCCCACGCGGCCCCGGCGTGGGAACGCGGGCACGACGAGATGCCCGGCGGTGGTCACGACGACGGACATACCGGCGTGATGCATCTGTGCCTGGCGATCATGGCCGCGGTGGCCGGGCTGGCACTCGTATTCTCGGCCGTGGCATGGCCGTCGTCGGCCGGTGGGCGTCTGGTGAGCCCGATCCGGTGTCGGGACGGGTTCGGTCGCGCTCCGCCGATGCCGACTTCGCGGCGCCTGGCTGTTCTGTGTGTGTTACGGCAGTGATCGACGACCGCCGGATCCGGTGCTTGTTTCGCCCGGATCGCGGTGTGTCCGAACACTTTCCGAAATCCCCGAACACTTCAGGAGTGACTCATGTCCGGCAAGACCCTTCCCTCAGCCGTGCTGGCGGCGCTGGCCGCGGCTGCTGTACTGACCGGCTGTGGCGACGACGACTCGGCCGATAGCTCGGACACCGGCGCTGCCACCGTCGGTGTCTCGGCCACGGCGGCACCGACGACCAGCGGCACGAACGCACCGGCCGATGTGCACAACGACGCCGATGTCACCTTCGCGCAGGAGATGATCCCGCACCATCGTCAGGCCGTGATGATGGCCGAGATGGCGATCTCGCGTTCGACCGATCCGCAACTCCAGGACCTGGCGAAGCGGATCCAGGCCGCCCAGGAACCGGAGATCGCGACGATGACCGGGTGGTTGCAGGCGTGGGGCGCGCCCGTCACCGGTGGCGGGCACGGTGGCGGCCCGCACGGCGGTGGCTCGCCGATGATGTCCTCGCCGATGATGCCGGGGATGATGAGCGACGAGCACATGTCGCGCATGGGGGCCGCCACCGGGGCCGAGTTCGACCAGATGTGGCTGAACGGGATGATCGCCCACCACGAGGGTGCGATCGAGATGTCGCGCACCGAACTCGCCGAAGGCGCCGATCCGGACGCCAAGGCGCTGGCCCAGCAGATCATCGATTCCCAGCAGGCCGAGATCGACGAGATGCGGAACATGCTGAAGGGCTGATCCCGCATGTTCCCGCAGGCCCCGCGCCCGCTCCGGGCGTGGGGCCTGCGCCGAGTCGCGTCCGGGCGGCCGACTCGTTTCCGGTCTCACGGGCAACTGCACGTACATTTTCCTGGCCGTCACATCCGTGACCGAGATCGCAACACGCGCCGCCTACCGTGGGGCCATGCCGCCACGCCGACGATCCGCGTTGCTCGCCCTGTTGGTGGCCGACGAACCCGGAAGACCCCAGATCATCCTGGGAGAACTGCGCCGGGTGATTCTGGACGGGGCGGTGCCACCGAGCACCGCCATTCCGCTGCGCGAAGTCGCGGAACTGTTCGGCGTCGGCCACACACCGGTCCGGGCGGCGCTCGACACGCTCATGGGGGAGGGGTTGGTCACCCACCAGCCGCGCTCCGGATACCTCGTCGCCCAGCTCAGCGCCGCCGAGTTGAGCGAAATGTACACCGTGCGAGAGACATTGGAAACCGCGTCGCTGGCCGCCGCCGCGCGGCATGCCACCGAGGCCGACATCGAGGCCGTGCTCACCGTGCACGCCGATCTGGAAGCCGCCATCCGCGACGACGACCTCCTCGCCTACCATCGCTGCTCCCGTCGCTTCCATGTCGCGCTGACCCGGCCGTCGCGCATGTTCCGATTGCTGCGGATGCTCGAAACCGCCTTACACGCCACCGAACCCGTGCGGACCGTGGTACACGCCGATCGCTCGGGCTGGCTTGCCCTGCACAACGACCACGCGCACATGCTCGACGCCTTTCTGGCCCGCGACGTGGACCGCCTGCTCACGACGGCCGGAACCCACCATCGCAGGCTGGAGAGCGTCGGCGCGACTCTCGCGGAAACCCGGTCGGGTGGTGACTCTCTCGGTTCCGTGCGGACTCCGCGCCGCATGCCCTCGGCGCCGTCTCCGACGGCGTTCTTGCGAACCACCCGGCCGAAGCAGCGGGTGACCGACACGCAGCCACGGTAGTCCCCGCGATCGCCGCGCGGCCCGAGCGCCGTTGGCGATGCGTCCGTTGTGTCGAGCCGACCAGACCTGCCGAGGCGGATTCCGTGCAGGTAGAAGCGGATCTGCTAATGTAGGTACGTACCTACATTCTTGGAGGTCGCATGACCACGATGAGTGCCAGAGAGTTCAACCGTGACGTCAGTGCCGCGAAGCGCGCTGCGGCCGAGGGCCCGGTGGTGATCACCGATCGCGGCGAGGGAGCCTTCGTACTGCTGTCGATCGAGGAGTATCGAAGACTACGCGCGGATAGCCAGGACATCGTGGAGCGTCTGAGCATGGACGACGACATCGAGTTCGATCCGTCGCCGTTGTCCGTCGAACTGAGGGTGCCCGAGCTGTGACCTTCGTACTGGATACGAACGTGGTCAGCGAACTGCGGAAGTCGGATCGGGTGGCGAATGCCTCGGTCCGCGCGTGGGCGCGCGCCCGCAGGCCGTCAGAGCTGTATCTGAGCGCCGTGACCGTGACGGAGCTCGAGGTCGGAATCGGCCGGGTCGAACGACGCGACGGGACGCAAGGCAAACGCTTGCGCATGTGGCTGGAAGATGACCTGCTCGACGTATTCGCGGGCCGCATATTGCCATTCGACCTGGCCACTGCGCGACGTGCCGCGCAACTGCACGTTCCTGACCCGCGGCCAGAGCGCGACGCCATGATCGCCGCGACGGCTGCCGAGCACGGCATGACGGTGGTGACCCGGAATGTGAAGGACTTCGCGACTATGGGTGTGCCGCTGATCGACCCGTGGACCGACTGACCGATCTCGGCTTCGCCTCGGTGTCCTCGAGCGGGTTCACCACCCGTCATAGCGCCTTTCGGGTAGTAGGGTCCCCAGCGGCCCCAGGTCGATGTTCAGGTCCTCCGGTTCGAGGCCGAAGTGCTCGCGCAACTCGGCCATGCGCTGTTCGAGCAGCATCAGGGTGGTGCCGATCCGCTCGATCTGGTCGTCGGTCAGGTCGCCGTCGTCGACCCGGCGCACCGCCTGCCGTTCCATCAGCTGGCGCAGCAGCTCCACCAGGGTCAGCACCAGCGTGACGAGCCCGCGTTCGACGGACTCGGGATCCGCGTCGATTCTCGGTGGCACACCGCTGGATTCAGCCATCGCCGGACGGCTCCAGCTCCGGCGTTCGACCGCCGGTCGGGTCGAGGGCAGCGGGTTTCGGCGGCGTCGCGGTCAGGGCGCTGATCGAGGAGATCAGCGCGCGCAGCGAGATCTGCACCATGTCGACGTCGGCGATGGAGAGTTTGATGTCGCCGGAGATGACGACGCCGCCGGCGAGTACCCGATCCAGCAGATCGACCAGCGCGACACGGCGTTCCCCGTCGGCGGCTCTCATGCCGGATCCTTGCCCACGCCGACGAACGAGTACGGCGGCCACGGTCCCGTGAGCTCGAGCCGGATGCCGGGAAAGCGCTCACCGAGCGCGGCGACGGCGGTCGCGAAGGACTCGCTGCGATCATCGTCCACCAGATAGCTGCCGTTGAGCACCATCCACTCTTTGGTACGGCTCAGGGCCGGATCGGTCGCCGGTTGCCGTTTGCCCGCCGCGGCCTCCCGGACCAGCGCCTGGTGAATCTGCTCGACACGCTCGGCTGTCTCCTGCTCGACGGTGTCCTGCGCGGTCAGCTGTGCACGCCGGCGGCGCAGATACGCCGTGCCGGACCCGCCGCCCGCACCATCGGCGGCGCCCGCCGCCGCCACCGCCGCGGTCAACGCCTCCCGGTCGCCGTAACCCTTGACCCCCCACTCCGTGCGGCCTTCCACCAGCACGAGCGCCGACTCGAAATCCGCTCGCCGCCCCTCGAGCAGGGCACGCACACGGTCGTCGTCGAGGAACACGGTCGCCAGCCGCATCGGCACGGTCGGCGCGCGCCGCGCCAGCGCCGACACCACCGCGTCGTGTGTGCGCGCCACGCCGTCCAGCCAGTCCAGGTCTTCCAGATTCGAGCGCAACGGCTGCTCCCCGAAGACCGCCAGCGGCACCGATCCGACTACCGCGGTCAGGTCATCGGCGCGGATCCGGCGCAGTGGTTCGCCGGCGACGCCGGTCATCGCGCCGAGGTCGTCGGAGTCCGACGTGGCATCGGTCACGGCATAGAGCCATACCCCTTCGCCGTCGATCACCGTCGCTCGTCTTCCACTTCGGCGGGGACTTCGGTGCGCGCCTCCACCCGGCGCGCGCCCTCCAGCTGGGCGATCCGCTCACGCAGTTCCCGGTTCTCCAGTTCGAGATCGCGATCGCGGCGCTCGTTCGTGTGCGCCTTGCTGTTCAACCACGGATCGGTCTCCCACCAGTCGATGCCCACCGCTTTCGCGGTCTCCAGCGAGGCGACGACCAAGCGCAGTTTGATCGTCAGGAGCTCGATGTCGAGCAGGTTCACCTGGATGTCGCCGGCGATCACCAGCCCCTTGTCCAGCACCCGTTCGAGGATGTCGCCGAGGTTCGTCGACTGGTGGCCGCCTCCGTAGGGCTGCGGGGCGGACGACGAGCCTCCGACCACCGTCATGACCGACCACTCCCGCCGATGTCGGCGCTGCCTCGGCTGTAGCGGCGGGTCCGGTGGTAGGCGAGCAGGTTGCCGTCCATGTCGATCTCCACCTCGTAGAGGGCGAGCATGTCAGAGGACGAGGGGATGCGGCGGTCCTCGAGCACCTCGATCTCCACCGTCCAGCCGTCCTCGGTCGGCGCCATGGAGGTGGTGCCCTCCGGTTCTTTGGCGATCAGCGCGCGCAGTTGCTCGGTCGCCGCGGCGGCGGCCTCGACCGGGGTGGCCGCGGCCCGGCCGGCGAACTGGTCGGCAGGCTCGGGATCGTCGTCTGCGGGCTCGCGGGTCACCTCGATCACTCCTCTCCGGCAGGCGGGGCGGCCGAATCGCTCGGCCGCATCAACCGATCGAGGACCTGTTGCTGCGCGTGTCGCCGCTCCTCGTCGGACAATTCGCCCGCGGCCGCCGCCTCGTCGATCGCCTCGATCTCATGCCGCACCTTCGCCGGATCGTGCTGTTCCTGCTCGACGCGTTCCTGAATGACCTCGGCCAGCCACACCACACCGCGCACCGGCGCGAGCGGAAGCAGCAACAGCGACGACACCAGCCCCATGGTTCAGCCCTCCGGTTGCGGTGCGACAACGAAGTCGTAAGCCGCCATCGGACCGAGCAGGCTCAGCTCCACGCGGCCGTCCCACTCCTGCGCCAGCTCCGTCAGCGTCTGCTCGAGATCACCCTGGCGCGCCAGTTCGATCAGGACGGCGATGTGCACCGCGTCCTCCTCATGGGTCGGCTGCCGGCGGTTGACCATCGGGTCGAGATCGTCGAGTTCACCGATCACCCGCTCGGTGTCCGCCGCGCGCCGCTGCTCGATCGCCTTGCCGATCATCTCGCCGAGGGCGATGCGTTCGTTGCGCGTCGCGTCCTCGGACTTGTCGCGAATCGCCTCACGCAGCCGCTCCGCCTCGGCGTTGCCCGCGATCAGTTCGCGCAGAATCGCCTTCTCGACGTAGCGTCCTTTGATCACGAACTGCGCGCGACCCTCCAGTTCGGTCATCGCGGCACGCAGCGAGTCCTCGTTGTCCGCGAGCAGTTCCTTCTCCACCGCGTCGGCATCGGTCATGACCGCGCCGAACCGTAATGGCAGCACCGGCGCGACGGCGGCCGAACCGTCCAGCAGGCGCGCGTGCGCGGTCAGATCGTCCGGGGTGCCCAGCGGCCGACCGACCGGAATCTCGCTGACCAGCGCGGCGATGTCACCGTGGCGCACCACGCTCACCTCGCTCGGTGGATCGCCCACGCCGGACGCGGAATCCTCCGGCTCCACATCGCCGGGCACGATGCCGTACACATACACCGCGGTCTCCCCGGACATCAGCGCCCCCTGTCCCGCGGCTGGCGTGATCGTTGGCGTTTGTCCTCGACCTCGTCGAGCAGGTCCATGACCTTCTCGCCCGCGGCTTCGATGGCGCCCTTGGTCTTGTGCTTGGCGCCGCCCGACGCGACGTCGCCGACCAGATCGGGCAGCCCCTTCGCGTCGCTCTCGGAGATGTCGAGCCGATTCACCGCCTCCGCGAAACGCAGATAGGTGTCGACACTGGCCACCACGACTCTCGCGTCGATGGTGACCAACTCGATCCCGACCAGCGACACCCGGGCGAACGCATCGATGACCAGTCCCTTGTCGAGAATCGTGTCGACCACGTCGGCCAGGCTCGACGAGTTCGGGCGGGCCATGGTGCCCGCGCCCCCGCCACCACCCGCGGGTTCGATCGTCATGGTCGTCCGCCTTCCCGGTCGGCGCCTCGGCGTTCGGCCGCGCTCCGCCGCCGGACCGGCCTGCGGGACGTCGCGGATCGTTGCGCGCCGTCGGTGTTCTCGTCGTCGGCGGCCTTGGGCTTGCGAGACGTCCGCCTGGGCGCGGTCTTGGTGTCGGCCGGCTCCTCCTCGGCAGTGTCTTCGTCAGCCGCTGCCTCGTCGGGCGCCTCCTCTTCGGCCGCTTCCTCGTCCGGCGACTCCTCGTCGACGGCGTTCTCGGAGACCACCTTCTTGTCGCGGATCTCCCCGTGCCAGCCCTCGATGTCGTCGGGATGCAGGACCGCCTCGGTCATGACATGGCGCTGGAAATGCTTGAGCTCCAACCGTGTTCGCCTGCCCACGGCCCGCCACAGGTTCGCGGTCTTCTCGAACAGTCCGCCCGGGTGGTACTCGAGGACCATGATGATGCGGGTCAGGTCCGGAGCGAGCTCGTGGAAGGTCACCGCCCCGTCGATGTAGCCCTTGTCCCCTTTGGAGCGCCAGACGATCCGATCGAACGGGACCTGCTCGGTGATGGTCGAATCCCAGCTCCGCCGCGACCAGAACACCTTGCCGGTCCAGGTCAGCTTCTCGTCGGACACCTGCTCGACCTGCTCGACCTTCTTCATGAACTTCGGGAAGTCCGCGAACTGCGTCCACTGGTCGTAGGCCAGTTGAATCGGGACGCCGACGTCGATCTGCTCCACGATATTTGTCAGCTTCAGTTTCTTACCGCCGCCGCCTTTGCCCTTGCCGCCGAGCAGCGAGTCCTTCGCGTCGTGCAGCTTGTCCTGGACGGTGTGGCCTAGGTGGGACATGCCCGCGCTCATCGCCGCCTTCATCGGTGACGCGCCACCGGCGAGCTTCTCCACGCCGGTCATCGCCGACAGCAGATTGCCGCTGCCGCCGCCCTCGGCGTAGTCGTGCAACCGGTCGGCGGTCCCCGTGACCTTGTTGGTGACACCGCTGAGCGCTCGTTCGGCCACCGTGCCCGCGAGAGTCTGCAACGACTTCTGCAACTGCCCGGACGGCGTGAGCTCCTGCACCTTCCCCGCCGTCGATGACGCGGCGCGGCCCGCTTGTCCGACGGTGGACGACGCCGAGCGACGCGCTTGCCCAGTGGTGGACGAGGCGGCCCGGCGTGCCTTGCCACCGGTCGAGGACGCCGCTCGACCGGCCTGGCCTGTGGCCGTGGAGGCGGCCCGACGCGCGGCGGCGGCGGGCTTACGGGCGGTGTCCGCACCGGGCAGATCACCGATCGATCTCTTCGCCATCGTCCTCACCTTCCTGTCCGGCGAACGGGTGCGCGGTCGGCGGTATCGGCGTCGGCTCGCACGCGCCGGGTCCGGGTCGACCCGGACCTGCCGCCGGAACCAGCGCTCTCGCTCTTGCGCGGCCTGCTCGCGCGCGTCCGTGACGGCGTGGCGGATCTGGTCCGGGCACGAGGGCGGGGTTGCTCCTCTTCGGGGAAGTCCTCGTCCTCGGAGTCCTCGTACTCGGAGTCCTCTTCCGTGGATTTGTCGTCTTCGAGTTCCGCCTCGTCGTCTTCGTCGGTGTAGTCCTCGTCGTTCTCCTCGTCCGTTACCTCGTCCTCGTCCTCGGGGGTTTCGTCGTCCGAGGACTCGTCGTCGGCGTAGTCGTCCTCGTCCTCGAGGTCGCTGTCGGACCGGTCCTCGTCCTCGTCCTGGTCGAGGTCGTCCGCGTACTCGTCCTCAGCAGGCGACTCGTCCTGTGAGTCGGCAGGCTTGCGCAGCCGCGCGTTGAGCGCGTCGACCCGGTTCGCCGCCGCGTTGACTGCCGCGGCCCGCACGGCGCCGCCCAGCTCGCCCCGGACCGTCTCGGTGATCTTCAGCAGTTCCGGCGACGAGTCCAACAGGGACGTCCCGCGTTTCAGCAACTCCTGTGCACCGGACTGTCTGCTCAGTCCCGCGCCGGCCAGTGCCAGCGCAAATCGCATCTTGCGCGTGCGGCCGAGGACATAGCCCACGCCCACACCGATCGCCAATCTCGCGCCACCCTTCATCACCACTCCTTGCCTGCCGTCGACGGCGATGCACCGTGTTGAGCGCACGGGCCGGCAGCGTTTCGATGTGCCTCTCCTGTGGGTTAGACCACATTCTCGTCGGCAAACCGGCTGGGTGGTCGGAATTTCTCCATCTCACGCCTCGCCGATTCGCCACAGCCGCCATTCGCGGCTCTCGGCGGCGATCGGTCGGCAAACGCCTGCGGTCGCGCCTGACGTGCCGGTGGGCGTAGGCCTGCCGCTGCCGCTGTCGATCGGCACGCTCAGCGTTTCCGGCCACGCGAGGCGACATCGGCGTGGCAGAGTGCGCAGAGCGAGCCGGTGCGAGTTACGGCTGCCTGCCATGAACGACGCGGTGCCGAGAAGCGGCGATCCGAAGCCGAGCGGTCGGCGCCGCCGTCCTACGGGAAGGATGCGGTGGATGGCTTCACTCGACCGGCGCGCGGACGACCATGCCGAGGTCCTCGCGTGAGCCGGGTTCTCGTCGTCGGCGCAGGGGTCGGCGGACTGGCCGCGGCGATGCGACTGCAAGCCATGGGCCACCAGGTCACCGTGCTGGAGCAGGCACGTGAGATCGGCGGGAAGCTCGGCGTGGTGGAACTCGACGGATTCCGCTTCGACACCGGCCCCTCGCTGTTGACGATGCCGCACGTGTTGGAGGAACTGTTCGCCTCCGCCGGTACGTCGGTGCACGATGTGCTCTCGCTGCGGAGGCTGCCGTCGGCGGCCAGGTACCGGTTCCCGGACGGCACCGAACTGGATATGCCGGGAACGCTCGCCGACATCCCCGCCGCCCTGGATCGAGCTCTCGGTCCCGGCCGCGGCGCTCAGTGGTCGGCGCTGTCGGATCGGGCCCGGACCATCTGGGAGGTGACGCACGGCCCGTTCCTGGAATCCCCGATGCGGTTGCGCACCATGATCGGCGGTGTGATCAAGCCGTCGGACGTCCGCGCCGTCGCCCCATGGCACACCCTTCGTGGGCTCGGGCGCCGCTACCTGCGCGATCCCCGCCTGACGATGCTGCTCGACCGCTACGCCACCTACACCGGTTCCGACCCCCGGCGCGCGCCCGCGGCACTCGCCTCGATCCCGTGGACCGAACAGGCATGGGGTTCGTGGTACGTCCACGGCGGACTCGGCCGTATCGCGGAAGCACTACGTGACAGGCTGCTCGAACTCGGCGGCGTGATCGAGACCGATACCGGGGTCGTCGAACTGACCACGAATGCGCGCGGGCACATCACAGGCGCCGTGCTCGCGGACGGCAGCGTCGCGACAGCCGACCTGGTCGTCGCCAACGCCGACGCTCGCCAGGTGTACGAGCGCCTCGTCCGAACTCCGGCGACCAGGCGGGCCGCGGCGCGGCTGCGTCGGGCCACCCCGTCCCTGTCGGGCTTCGTGATCCTGCTGGCGCTCGACGATCCCCCCGCGGACACACCGCACCACCGCGTGCTGTTCGCCGAGGACTACGACGCGGAGTTCGACGCGGTCTTCGGTTTCCGCGGCCCGATGCGTCCGGTGGCCCGGCCGACGGTGTACGTGTCGGCCCCCGACGACCCGGAGATCGTGCCCGGCCCCGGCACCGGCGCCTGGTTCGTCCTGGTGAACGCGCCTCGCCATGACCCGGTCCGAGGAATGGACTGGGACGCACCGGGACTGGCGGACGACTACGCCGATCTGGTCCTGCGGGTCATGGCCGAACGCGGCCTCGAGGTGCGCCCTCGGGTGCGGCACAGATCGATCATCACACCGGCCGACCTCGAGCGGCGCACCTGCACCCCCGGCGGCTGCATCTACGGCTCGTCCTCCAACGGTCCGCGCGCGGCCTTCCTACGACCGGCCAATACCTCACCGGTGCCGGGTCTGTTCCTGGTCGGCGGCTCGGCCCACCCGGGCGGCGGGCTGCCGCTGGTCATGCTGTCGGCCCGTATCGTCGCCGGCCTGATCGGCCCGGCCGCGTGAGAAGCAGGTCAGGTCGTACCGCGTGGGTATGTTGGTCCGTGAGGTGGGCCTGTCCCCGCCGTTGGCGAACCCGCCGGATCGGCTGAGCGAACGTGCGTGACGAGGGAGGACCGACGATGGCCGTGATCGACCTGTACGTGGACCCGGTATGCCCGTTCGCGTTCGTGAGCGCGCGATGGCTGCTCGACAGCGCCGACGACGAGCACACGGTGACCTTGAAACAGATGAGCCTGGCGACCCTCCATGACGAAGACACCGGCGCGGACTCCCAGGACCCGATGCTCATCCGCTCACGCCGGATCGGCCGCGTGTTCGCCGCCGTCGACCGACACCACGGCCACGAGGTGTTCACGCCGCTGTTTCTCGCGCTGGGAACCCGGCTGCATCCGCGCGGACCGGATACAGACGACACCGCGGCCGCCGCGGCCGCGCTCGCCGAGGCCGGACTCGACCTCACCCTGCTCGCCGCGCTCGACGACACCGCTCTCGATCCGGAGGTCGCCGCCGCCCATCAACTCAGCCAGACTGCGCTCGGCGGCCGAGGCGGCAGCCCCATCGTCGCCATCGACGGCCACGGCTTCTCCGGCCCGGTGCTCACCGCGCCCCCGCCCCGGCACCGCGCGGCCGATCTGCTCGCCGCCCTGGTCACCGCCGCGACCACTCCCGGATTCGCCGCGCTGAACCGCCCGTACCAAGGCCCACCGGCCTTCACCGCCACCGAGTAGCAGCCGCCCCGCGGGAGAACATCCGGATCTCCCGGGTGCGTCGGCGTGTGGGTACTCGACGGCACCGGCCGACAGCACCGTGGTGACGACACCGGTGTCGAGGTCGGTCACGTCCGTCGGCGGAATCGGTGTACTGCTCATCGGTCCCGATCATCCCGGGTCCGGCCCGGCGACCGGAACGGGCATGAACAGATCGTTCAGCTGATCGCCGACGCCGCAACGTCGGCAGTAGGCCCAGCTGTCACCGACAGAGGGTTTGCTCGTTACTTACCGCACCAGCCACTGCGCGACTCGTCAGGAGTTCTCGGCGGCGGGTGCCTGCCGACTCGAGAGGAAAGACCATGACGTTGCCGAAACGGACCGCGAACACCAAGCCGGTCTTCCGGTTGCCGAGCGCGCGTCCGGAAGTACTGCGGCGTGTGGCGGCCGCCTTGCAGCAGCCGGAGCCCGAGAGTGCCGATCTTTCGGTTCACCGTCCGGATATCGCCGAGTCCCGCGTGTCGGCCTGACGCGGGCTCGCCATGCTCGGCGAGCCACTGAACCTGGTCGAACAGGCGCTCGACGACCCGACCGCTACCTTCACAGCGGGGAAGTAGCCGAACAGCTCTTCGTCCGCTGGATATCGGGGTTGCCGCGTCGGAGGGAAAGACATGCCGGATCAGCGCAGCGTTGACGTTTCCCAGCCACCGCTGTGGCCCGCCGAATGGGGACGTGACCGCGCCCGGACGCGGCTGGTCGCGGCCGCCCTGATCTTCGTCGTCGGCGCCCTCGTGTCGATTCCCATCAGTGTCGACGCCCTGCGAACAGGTGACCGGCGCGCGCTCGGCCTCGCCGTGCTCGGCGGTCTCGTCAGCACGAGTTTCGTCGCGATCCTCGCTCCGCTTCTTCCGGCTCGCCGGTCGACGTTGCCCCGGCGCGTGGCCACGATGCGAGGGCCGGACGGAGAATCCGGAGTGGTGTTCCCGGTGATCGCCACGTGGAAGCCGGCGCTGATCGCGTGGTTGGTCTTCGGCGGTGTCTTCGTCGCCGCTCAGGGGCTGGTACTCATCGAATCGGTCGCCGAATCCGGTCGCTCGGTGGGCGCGAACATCGCCGGCTTCCTGGGCATCCTGGTCTATCTGGTCTTGTTCGTCGCGATCCTCGGATCGCTCGTCTATCTCCTCCGCCACCTGCGGGGCGGCGGGTTCATCCGGTTGGATGCCGAGGGGGTAACGCATTCGGTCGTCGGAGCTGCCCGTCTCTTTCGCTGGGACGACATCGGATTCGTCACTCCGTGCCTGGTGAACGAGATGCACGCGGTGCGGCTCGTGCTGATCTCCGAATCGGTGTTCGAGCCCCCGGCCGGTCGCGGCGTGCTCGGCACACTGAAGTCCGGACACCTGGAGCGACAGCTCGACCTGCTGCCGTGGACGGTTGCCGTCGATCCGGCCCTGTTCCTGCGCACGATTCGCTTCTACTGGCTGCATCCGGAACAACGACCGGAACTGCGGGACGCCGCCGCGATCGATCGGATGCGGCGCGGCGACGTGGCTGCCGACTGACGGCTGCACGCCGATGCATGAGCACACTGCGCACCGCCGAAACGACGGGGCGAGCGACTCCGGTCCGTCAGTGCGGGTACTCGGAGAAGAACTGCTGCAGGAGCGGGGCCACCGCTTCGAAGGCCGCTCGTGCGATCGTGGTGGCCGCGTTGCCCGCGTGCATGACGACGAAACCGAGCCAGTCGCGGTTGTCTATGGCGAACTGCAGAAGGTCGGGGTCCACGGGTGCTCCTTTGCCTCCAGGGCGGGCTGAACAGGCCCGATGGTCACTACGCGACGTACGGCTGGAGCAGCGGCGGGAGAACCTCGAGACCCCACTTGACTGCCGACAGAATGCCGTTGCCGAGGTTGATGACGACGAAGCCGATCACGTCGCGGTTCTGTTCGGCCAGGTCCTGCAGCGGTTCGATGATGTTGTGGAACATGGGTGGGTCCTTTGCGCCTGTGGTGGATTCAGGGGCGTACTCCAGGCTTCCACAGCGCCGGGGCGCGGCCAAGGCTCCTGAGCGTCGAGATGCCCCGAGAAAGGTTTCCGCTCGCCGCGTAGCCCTCGATCGTCCGCGGCGGTACCGTTGCCTGGCCGATGACCACCCCGGTTATGTATGGGCTTGCATAGTCGTGCATAATCATTTGCACAAGGGTGCAGGGTTCCCGACCTGCGCGCCGGCGCGACCGGCAGACCGCCCTCGAGACGGTCGAGACCACCACTCATACAAAACCTAGGAGCACTGAAGACATGTCCGAGCGCGTCGTACTCGCCTACTCCGGTGGGCTGGACACCTCCGTCGCCATCAGCTGGATCGGCAAGGAGACCGGCGCCGAGGTCGTGGCCGTCGCCATCGATCTGGGCCAGGGCGGCGAGGACATGGACGTGGTGCGCCAACGTGCGCTGGACTGCGGCGCGGTCGAGTCGATCGTGGTCGACGCCCGCGACGAGTTCGCCGACGAGTACTGCCTGCCCACCATTCAGGCCAACGCCCTCTACATGGGCCAGTACCCGCTGGTCTCGGCCATCAGCCGGCCGCTGATCGTCAAGCACCTGGTGGAGGCCGCCAAGTTCCACGGCGCCACCACCGTCGCGCACGGCTGCACCGGCAAGGGCAACGACCAGGTCCGTTTCGAGGTCGGCATCGGCGCGCTCGCGCCCGATCTGAACGTGATCGCCCCGGTCCGCGACTACGCCTGGACCCGGGAGAAGGCCATCGCCTTCGCCGAGGAGAACAAGCTCCCGATCAACGTCACCAAGAAGTCGCCGTTCTCCATCGACCAGAACGTGTGGGGCCGCGCGGTGGAGACCGGGTTCCTCGAGGACCTGTGGAACGCGCCGACCAAGGACGTCTACGACTACACCGCCGACCCGACGGTCAACTTCGAGGCTCCCGACGAACTCATCATCACCTTCGACAAGGGTGTGCCGGTCGCCATCGACGGCCGCCAGGTCAGCGTGCTCGAGGCCATCGTCGAGCTGAACCACCGCGCGGGCCGTCAGGGCGTGGGCCGACTGGACATGGTCGAAGACCGGCTCGTCGGCATCAAGAGCCGCGAGATCTACGAGGCGCCCGGCGCCATCGCGCTGATCACCGCGCACCAGGCGCTCGAGCACGTGACCATCGAGCGCGAGCTGGGCCGCTACAAGCGTCAGGTCGAGCAGCGCTGGGGCGAGCTGGCCTACGACGGCCTGTGGTTCTCCCCGCTCAAGCGGGCGCTGGACGCCTTCGTGCGCGACACTCAGCAGGCCGTCTCCGGCGACATCCGGATGGTGCTGCACGGCGGCTCCGCCGTGGTCAACGGCCGCCGCTCCGAGCAGTCGCTCTACGACTTCAACCTCGCCACCTACGACGAGGGCGACACCTTCGATCAGTCGCTGGCCAAGGGCTTCGTGCAGATCCACGGTCTGTCCTCGAAGGTCGCCGCGCGCCGCGATCTGAACCAGAAGTAATTCCGGCTCGTCGCGGCGGGCCCGGATCACCGACGATCCGACCGCCGTGGCCGGAGGCGAACACACCGACGAGGGCCGATGCCGAGCGCACCGGCCCTCGTCGGCGCGTGGGGGGCGTTCGCGAACCCCCGCGGCCTGCCCGGCTACCGTGGGATCTCGATCGAGTTCGCGGCGCCATCCGTGCGCCGACGAGGGCCGCGCCAACCGGCCGACCGGTGTCCGTGGCACCACCGGGCACCCGGTGTCCGCCATGGCATCGGATGCCGACGTGGCAGCGACCGCGGGGCTCGATCGCCGAGCGCCCCCGGTTCGTCCGACGTGGACGATGCGGAGCACGATCGGCCAGGCACATCCACGACGGACCGACCACCCCGACACCGATCGACGAGGAGACAGCACACGATGACGCAGAGCGGCAGCACGAATACAGGTGCGCTGTGGGGCGGGCGTTTCGCATCGGGCCCGGCCGAGGCGATGGCCGCGCTGAGCAAGTCCACCCACTTCGACTGGGCACTGGCCCCCTATGACGTGCGGGCGTCCAAGGCCCACGCGCGGGTGCTGCACAAGGCAGGCCTGCTCACCGAAGCCGACCTCACCGCCATGCTGTCCGGCCTGGACCGGCTCGCCGCCGACGTCGAGTCCGGCGCGTTCGGCCCGGCCGAGACCGACGAGGATGTGCACGGCGCGCTCGAACGCGGACTCATCGAACGGGTCGGCGCGGAGTTGGGCGGCAGGCTGCGCGCGGGCAGGTCTCGCAACGACCAGGTCGCCACCCTGTTCCGGATGTGGTTGCGCGATGCCGCGCGCCGCGTCGCCGCCGGTGTCCTGGACGTGGTGGACGCGCTCATCGCGCAGGCCGCCGCCCATCCCGATGCGGTCATGCCGGGCAAGACCCATTTGCAGGCCGCCCAGCCCGTGTTGCTGGCGCATCACCTGCTCGCGCACGCCCATCCGCTGCTGCGCGATCTCGACCGCCTGCGCGATTTCGACTCCCGTGCCGCCGTCTCGCCCTACGGCTCGGGCGCACTGGCCGGTTCCTCGCTCGGTTTGGATCCCGAGGCCATCGCCGCCGACCTGGATTTCGATGCGGCCGCGGCCAACTCGATCGACGCGACCTCCTCGCGTGACTTCGCCGCCGAGGCCGCGTTCGTGTTCGCCATGATCGCCGTCGACCTGAGCCGGATGGCCGAAGAGGTGATCATCTGGAGCACACCGGAGTTCGGCTATGTCACCCTCGCCGACGCCTGGTCCACCGGCTCCTCGATCATGCCGCAGAAGAAGAACCCGGACGTCTCGGAACTGACTCGCGGCAAGGCGGGCCGGTTGATCGGCAATCTGACCGGCCTGCTGGCCACCTTGAAAGCCCAGCCGCTGGCCTACAACCGTGATCTCCAGGAAGACAAGGAACCGGTCTTCGATTCGGTGGCCCAGCTGGAGCTGCTGCTGCCCGCCATCGCCGGTCTGGTCGCCACGCTGACCTTCCACACCGATCGCATGGCCGAGCTCGCGCCCGCGGGCTTCACCCTCGCCACCGATATCGCCGAATGGCTTGTCCGGGAGGGTGTCCCGTTCCGGGTGGCACATGAAGCGGCGGGTGCGTGTGTCCGCGCCGCCGAGGCGCGCGGGGTCGGGCTCGACGAGCTCACCGACGAGGAATTCGCCGCTGTCGACCCGGCACTGACATCGCGGGTGCGGGAAGTGCTGACCGTGCAGGGCTCGATCGCTTCGCGCAACGCGCGCGGCGGCACCGCGGGTACGCGGGTGGCCGAGCAGTTGGACGAAGTGCGTGCGGCGGCCGCCGAGGCGCGGTCACGTTTGATCTGACGAAAAGTGCTCGGCCCGGCAACGACCGGGCCGCAACGAAAGTCGCCCCCCGTCGCAGGTGTCAGCAGACACGTGCGACGGGGGGCGATTCGTTCCTTCAGATCAGAGGCCGACCAGGGCGAGCACCGCAGCGAGCAGAGCAGAGACGAAAGCGAGCACCATGCCAGTTATCTCCTTCATGCGTAGTTGCTATTGCCGCGGTGAAGGTTAGCGACAGTCGTGTGCGGAACGCAAACTCCACCGAAAACGGCTTCTTGGTCGGAAGTCCGTTTCATTACTCGAGATTCGCCGCTGTCGGCGGGTATGAACTCGCATTCGGATGCGCGGGCGGACGCCCCCGGCAGGGCGGATGCGCGGCGGATTCTCCTTCCGATGCAGGACACTCGGCTCCGGCAGACCGGGCGACTCCCGAAACATCGGTATGATCGGGACGTCGCGCCGCGTCATCGGGTTCACGTGCCGGCCGGGTGTCGAAGTTCGGTGAAAGGGCAGTGGAAACTGCTGATCGGCACTTCCGCTGCGGGCCACGAACGCCGATGCTGGTATCGGGGCGTCACGGCGTTCGGCCGAATCGGTGGTTGCGAAGAGTGCGCCGAGAGCGGCCGAGAGTTTTCGAGCAACCGGGTAGCGACACTGCCCGGCGTGATATCCGAAGCGTTCGGTGGCCGACACATCCGGATAACCGGGTGTTCGGGCAAGCGGTGTGAACTGGGCGGGTGATGCGCTCGGCCGATCGATCACTGTGTATTTCGTTGACGCCGAGAGACTTTCGAGTCCGGCGGAAGAGGAGGAGTACCGGATGATCTCGGGACGACAGTCGTACTCGCATCGGCGGCCGGGGGAGGTGAACGCATCGTGAGCTTCCACCGTGCCGAGCCGGCCCTGGGATACCTGCGTGCCGACCTGTCCGGCATCCGGCAGCCCTGGGACGAGATCCGGATGCGACACCTCGCTCCGCGGCTGGGATACAACCTGAGCAAGACCATCGTCTTCACCGCCGCCACCGACAACCGGATCGACCGGCTGCTCGCCCAGATCGAACGGCACAACGCCCGTGCGGTATTCGTGCCGGACCCGGCCCACCTCGAGGGAAAGCTCGACGTGATCGAGGCCCGCGTCGGTGTCGTCATCGATCTCGAGCGGGAACCCGCTCCCACGGCGATCGAACGGGTGATCCCACACTACGAGGCCGGTTGGCTCGGCATGTGGCGGTGGCTCAGCGGCTGATCTCGCGACTCGCACCTGATCGCCACGCCGGGAAATAGCCAGTTGCGGTAGGCGATTCGATTCCCTACGCTCATCGGCGATGATGACCGGGACGGCCTCGAGCCACACACGGACAGGTGACCCGGCGCTCACCTGAGCGCCCGAGCGCCTCCTGTTTCGCGATCGAACCCAGCACCACTTTCGATCACGACAGGAGACCTTCATGACCGCACGTTTCAACCACACGATCATCGCCGCGACCGATCGTGAGGAATCCGCCGCGTTCTTCCGCGACATCTTCGAACTGGCCGACGCCCCGTCCTGGGGTGTGTTCACCAACCTGCTCTGCGAGGACGGCGTGCTGCTGCAGTTCGCCGAACCGCCGGTCGACATCCAACGCCAGCACTACGCCTTCCTGGTCGACGACGAACTGTTCGACCGTGCGTACCGTCGGCTGTGCGAGCGCGAGATCGAGCACTGGGCCGACCCGCATTTCCAGCAGCCGGGGGAGATCAACGACGGGCACGGCGGCCGGGGCGTCTACTTCCTCGACCCAGCCGGGCACGGCATCGAGATGATCACTCGCCCGTATCTGTGAGTGGTGCGGGCGCTCGCGGCTTCCGCCCCGGGCGCCCGCATACTCGGCCGCGACAGCACGCATGGTCGACGCCGCGGGTGAGGGCCGCCGAAGGCCGGATCACTCCTGCGCCGCCGACTCGCCGTACGCGCGTTCCTCGAGCAGATCGGCGAGGTGCAGCACAGGGCGGGCGAGATCGGGAATCGCCGCAGGATTGCTCGGCTTGCCGAGCTTGTAGGTGAGCAGATCGCGTCCGGCGAGGCTCCACCGCTCGACGGGACCGTCCAGTTGCGCCTGAACGACCACCGGATCGAGCATGAGCCGGGCGTAGCGCTGATCGACGGCGCTCACCCGGAAACGACGGTCGAAGGCGGCGTCGCCGGTGTGGATCGGGAGGGAGGCGGCGAACGCGTCGCCGATCTCGCGGCTCAGTTCTCGGTCGAGCACCGCCAGCGGGGGATAGGGACGGTCGAGGTGCACCACGAGGACGGTGAATCGGTGCGACTCGGCGCGGTACTCGGCCGCGGTGACCAGCCGATTGTCGACCACGCCGGTGAGGGCGAATACGACGGTGCCGTTCTGGTGGCCGGGTAGCCGCGCGCTCCAGGCCGGGTGCGACCGGTCGTCGTAGCGCCAGCCGTGCGTGGCCGCCCACCGGGCGAAAGTATCCCGGGCTCCACGGTCCGAGCGGCGCAGCAGCGGCAGGAACACGAACAGTCCCGCCGCCGCGACGACACCGACGAAGACGACCGCGGCGATCAGGACGGCTTCCCACACGGCTACCACCTCCCGGCTCGATTCCCATTGTGAAGCAGGCCCTCGAGGTGGGTCGCCGAGTCGCGAGGACACGCCGCTGGCTCGTTAGGCTGCCGCCATGACCTTGCTGTTCCTCGCCCTGGCCATCGCCTTCGAAGTGACGGCGACGGTATCGCTGAAGTTCTCCGAGGGATTCAGCAGGATCGGGCCGTCGATCGTGGTGGCCATCGGCTACTGCGGTGCGTTCTACTTCCTGTCCCAGGCGTTGAAGCGCGGGATGCCGATCGGCGTCGCCTACGGCATCTGGTCGGCGATCGGCGTCGCCGCCATCGCGATCATCGGGGTGCTGCTGCTCGGCGAGAAGCTGACAATGATCCAGGTCGGCGGCATCGCCCTGGTGATCCTCGGGGTGATGGCGCTGGAACTCGGAGGCGCGCACTGACCGTTTTGCTCAGCCGGCTTCTCGGGCGATCTTCTTGGCGATGTTGTGGGCGAGCGTGCCCAGGCGGGTCAGCCGGGCATCGCCGAGCGGGGTGAGCTTTCCGCCGAGCCGGTTGGTGACGAAGCCGAGCGACATCCCGGTCTCCGGATCGGCGAAAGCGCCGGATCCGCCGAGTCCGAAATGACCGAACGCCGACACCGGCTCCGATCGTGAGGGCTTCATCGGCACGCCGTGATAGCCCAGCGCCCACGGGATGCGGAAAGCGAGCACGTAGTCGGGCGTGAACACCTGCCGCGTGCGGATCACATCCACGGTGCCCGGCCCCAGCAGTCTGCGGTCGCCGAGGCTGCCGTCGCAGGCGAGCGCCCCGTACACCGCGGCCAGCGAGCGGGCCGAGAAGACGCCGTTGACGCCGGGCATCACCGAATCGTGCAGGCGCGGGTCGGCCATGATCTCGGCGAAGCCGCGCGGGGTGGTCTCGGCTGCCGCGGACAGTTTCGTGCGGCCCATCAGCCGCACACTGGCCTCCCAGCTCATCCCGGCGACGGTGAGTACCGGGAAGTTCACCGCGATCCGGGAGCGCTGCTCCCTCGGCACCCGGAACCACAGATCGGTGATGCCGAGCGGCTCGGCGATCTCGGTGCGCAGCGCCTCGGTGAAGCTCGTTCCGCTGACTCTGCGCACCAACTCGGCGACCAGATGCCCGAAGCTGATGGCGTGATAGCCGCTGGTGGTCAGGCGCCTGGGATCCGGGGCAGCGGCGGCGAGCGCGGCGGTGACCGCCTCGTCGTCGAAGAACCGGTCGATCGGTCCGGGCACGAGATCGCGCATCCGGTGCAGACCGGCGCGGTGGGTGAGCAACTGACGCACGGTGATCTCGCCCTTGCCCGCCGCGGCGAACTCGGGCCAGTATTCGGCCACCGGATGCTCGTAGTCGAGCAGGCCGCGTTCGGCGAGACGGTGCAACAGTGTCGAAGCCACGCCCTTACCGGTGGAATAGGTGACGGCCAGGGTCTCGTGGGTCCATCGCTGCCCCGGCCGGGCGTATCCGGCCCACACGTCGACGACCGGCTCACCGTGCAGGTAGACGCAGAGCGCGCCGCCGCCGTCGCCGGGCTTGCCGAACAGCCGGTCGAACTCGGTCACCAGCCGGACGAATCGCCGGTCGACGTGCTGGGCCGCGGGCTCGGTGGCACGCGCCGCCGCGACCTCGTCCTCGATGGTCTCCCGGTCGGCCTCGTCTGCTGTGGAATCTGGGCTCACCCGGCCGCACCCCTTTCGTCGTCCCCGTCCACAGTAAGAGGAGCGGGGATCGCGCGTCGGGGAGCGGGCGGCCGGGTGTGTCCCGATGTCAGGCCGCGGCCGCTCGGCACAGGTCCAGCAGAGCCGAACCCGGGTCGTCCACGTCGACCACCAGCCGAGTGAATTCGCCGTGCTCGAGGTCGATCTGCAGGCCGCTGCCGTCGAATCGGGTGTCCCAGAACTCCTTGCGGCCCTTGCCGCGGAAGGTGCCCGCGGCGATGACACCGGGGAAGAAGGCGCCTGGCGCGCGGACCCACGGCGGACGCATGTCGACCGACGCCGGGCCGACGGCGGCGATGTCGCGGAAATCGAAGGTGATGCTGTCACGCATGGAGAGCAGCCGGTGGCCGCCGACCACATGAATCGTCACTGTCGTACCGCGGACCTCGATCTCGACCATTGGTGCGCACCTCGCTCTCACCTGGGCAACATCTACGCCTTCCAGGATGCGCCGCCGCCCTGGTGTCATGCTGTGCCGTTCCTGTGAATTCACCAAGGATCCTTTCACATTCCGGTACGCGGATATGCGCATTGAAACATGTGAGACCAGGCGGCCTGGGGGCAGGGGCCAGGGGCGGTCAGTGCTCGCGAGGGGCGTCCGCGCGGAAGGCGGCGTCGGCGATCTCGAGCACCGCGGCCAGCCACGGGGTGAATTCCTGGGGATCGGCGGCCAGCAGGGTGCGGACCTCGGCCGGCTCGAGCCAGCGGAGTTCGGCGACCTCGGCCGGGTCGGGCCGCGCGGTCTCGGCGGTGGCGCCGCCGATGAACACGTGATCCCATTCGTGTTCCACCCGGCCGGTCGCCGCGTCGCTCGCGCGATAGCGGAAAACGCCTGCCTCGACGAGTTCGGCGTCGAGTCCGAGTTCCTCGCGCAGCCGGGCGCGCGCAGCGTCCGGAATGCCCTGCCCCGGGGCGGGATGGCCGCAGCAGGTGTTCGCCCACTGCAAGGGGAAGCGGGTTTTCACTGCGGCGCGCCGCTGCAGTAGCACCCGGCCGTCGTCGTCGAACAACAGCACGGAGAAGGCTCGATGCAACTGTCCGGGCGCGCGGTGCGCTTCGGCGACCGGGCACTCGCCGACCGCGCGCCCTTGCTCGTCGACGAGCTCGACCAGCAGTGATTCGCGATCGGGGGTCGGCAGCACAGCGGTGTCGATCATTGCCCCAGCGTATCGAGAACCTCCACCGGGGCTCTCGCGGTGTGACCATCGTCAGGTCTCGAAACGGTCGTGGCTGACCTCCGATGCCCTCGCGATGTGGAAAGCTCGTCGTACGCGTCGGGATCGTAAGGGTGCGTGGCACAAGTGCAGGAGCGATCGTGAAGTTCAGTGCGAAGGGTGTGGCGGGGCCGATGCGGCGTTTGATGGCGACCGCGCAGAACGGTCTGGAGGTGATCCGCTTCGGCGGATTGGCGCACGGTGTGGAGGCCTCTCCGTTCGAGGTCGTCGAGCGACGCCGCATGTACCGATTGCGGCGCTATTTCCCCGACGACGCGACCCCGGGACGCCCGGTGGCGCTGCTCGTGCCGCCGCTGATGGTCAATGCCGACATCTGGGACGTCAACGCCGAAGGCGGCGCGGTCGGCATCCTGCATCGC
Organism: Nocardia shimofusensis NBRC 100134; assembly: GCF_001613125.1. Taxonomy (GTDB): domain Bacteria; phylum Actinomycetota; class Actinomycetes; order Mycobacteriales; family Mycobacteriaceae; genus Nocardia; species Nocardia shimofusensis. The sequence goes on along the minus strand of NZ_BDBT01000032.1, from coordinate 13,178 downwards.
GGCGGCATCGACTGCTGGGTGATCGACTTCGGCTCGCCGGCGCTCGAGGAGGGCGGCTGGCAGCGCGACCTGGCCGATCACGTGCTCGCGGTGAGCAGCGCCATCGACACGGTGTGCGCGGCCACCGGCGCCGAGGTCCATCTCATGGGCTACTCGCAGGGCGGCATGTTCGCCTACCAGACCACCGCCTACCGCTACGGCCGCGGCGTGGCCAGCATCGTCACTTTCGGCAGCCCGGTCGACATCGTCAACGGCGTGCCCTTCGGCCTGCCCTACGGCCTGGTCTCCGACGTCGCCGACTTCCTCGCCGACCACGTGGTGACCCGGCTGCCGATCACCGACTCCATGGTGCGAGTCGGCTTCCAGATGCTCGACCCGGTCAAGACCGCCAAGGCGCGCATCGACTTCCTGCGTCAGCTGCACGACCGGGAGGCGTTGCTGCCCAAGGAACGTCAGCGCCGCTTCCTCAACCGCGAGGGATGGGTGGGTTACGCCGGGCCCGCGGTCGCCGACCTGCTCAAGCAGTTCGTCGCACACAACCGGATGATGCTGGGCGGATTCGTGATCCGCGATCAGCCGATATCCCTGGCCGAACTCACCTGCCCCATCCTGGCTTTCGTCGGCGAGGTGGACGATATCGGCCAGCCGGCCGCCGTGCGGGGGATCGTGCGAGCCGCGCCGAACGCCGACGTCTACGAATCATGTCTGTACGCAGGTCATTTCGGACTCGTGGCGGGCAGTGTCGCGACCGAGCAGACCTGGCCGCTGGTGCGGCAGTGGATCGAATGGGCGGCCGGCGATCAGCCGTTGCCCGAGGAGATCCACCCGATGTCGGAGAACGCCACCACCAACAGCCGGCATTCGGCCGCCGACCGGATCGTCAGCTCTGCCTCGGCCCTGGCGGAGGCGGGCGCGGGCGTGGGCAAGGTGTTCGAGGGACTGGCAGGCAGTGCCGTGCGCGGCTCGGTCGAGCTGATGGGCGAGGCCGCCCGCGCGCTGCCCAGGCTGACCCGCTTGGGCATGATCCAGCCGAGTACCCGGATCTCGCTGGGTAGTCTGCTCGCCGAGCAGGCCAGGCGCGCGCCGCTGCGCGACTGTTTCCTGTTCGACGATCGCGTGCACACCAATGCCGCGGTCGATGTGCGGATCGACAACGTGGTGCGCGGCCTGATCACGACCGGTGTCCGGCCCGCCACCCGGGTCGGCGTGGTCATGGAGACCAGGCCGAGCGCGCTGGCCGCCGTCGCGGCGCTCTCCCGGCTGGGAGCTGTGGCCGTGTTGCTCGCGCCCGGCAGTGAACTCGGTCGCGCGTTGGAGCTCACCGGCACCCGGACCGTGCTGGCCGATCCGGAGAACCTGCGTCAGGTGGCCGAGACCGGCGCGCGGGTGCTCGTGCTCGGCGGCGGCGGCGACCGCGAACTCGACACCCCGCCCGGCGCCGAGGTGATCGACCTGGAACAGATCGACCCGGCCGCCGTGCGTGTGCCCGGCTGGTACCGGCCGAATCCGGGATTGGCGCGTGAGCTGGCTTTCGTGCTGGTCACCGGTACCGGAGACCGGTTGGAGACCAAGTACATCACCAACTATCGCTGGGCGCTGTCGGCCTTCGGCACCGCCACCGCGGCGGACCTGAACCGTCGTGACACGGTGTACTGTCTTGCGCCGCTGCATCATTCCTCGGGTCTACTGGTCAGCCTGGGCGGCGCGGTCGCCGGTGGCAGCCGGATCGCGCTGGCCCGCTCGCTGGACCCGCGCAGCTTCGCCGAAGAGGTGCACCGCTACGGCGTCACCGTGGTCACCTATACCTGGACGATGCTGCGTGACATTCTCGACGCCGAGGTGTTCCCCGCCGGGCACGCCCACCCGATCCGGCTGTTCATCGGTTCCGGCATGCCGGCGGGTCTGTGGCGACGCACCGTCGAACAGTTCACCCCCGCACGGGTGCTCGAGTTCTACGCCTCCATCGAGGGCGAGGTGGTGCTGGCCAACGTGCACGGTGTCAAAGTCGGCAGCAAGGGCCGTCCGGTGCCCGGCACCGCGAGGGTGGAGCTGGTCGCCTACGACCCGGTCACCGGCACCATCCGCATCGAGGAGAACGGTTACGCGTCGCGCTGCGCCGACAACGAGGTCGGCCTGCTGATCAGCAAGGCCGCCGACGGCATCGACCTGTCCGCGGGCGGGCTGCGTGGGGTGTTCGCGCCGGGCGATGCCTGGGTGCCGACCGAGAACCTCTTCCGCCGGGACGGCGACGGCGACTACTGGTTGATCGATCGCGCCGACACCGTGGTCATCACCGAGCGAGGTCCGGTCTACGGTCAGCCGATCGTGGACGTGCTCAACGACATCGGCGCGGTCGACATGGAGGTCGCCTACGGCCTCGAAGCGGGCGGGAAGACCTTGTCGGTCGCCGCGGTGTGCGTGCGGGAGGGTTGGCATCTGGAACCCAAGGACGTCTCCGAGGCGATGCGCGCGCTCGAACCGAGCAAGCGCCCCGACCTGGTGCATGTGGTCGACACGATTCCGCGCAGTGCCTCCTACCGGCCCTCCACCAGCGCGGTGCGGGCGGAGGGCCGGCCGCAGCCGGGGCCGGACACCTGGTGGTACCACCCCGATACCGAGACCTACGAGGTGCTCACCGAGGCCGAGGCCGCGGAGTTGTTCGGCTCGGGACCGGCCGACGCCTGATCGGTCTCAGATCCGGAACTCGGTGACGGCGGCCAGCACCCGCTCGATCTGCTCGTCACCGAGACCCGGCCACAGCGGCAATCGCAGCAGCGTCGAGGAGAACTCCGCGCTGCGTACGCATGCCCGCGGTGTGCGGCCGAGCTTGAGTCCGGCCGGGCTCGAATCCAGCGGCACGTAGTGGAACGGCGCGCTCACCCCGCGCGCGGCCAGGTGCGCGATCAAGTCGTCGCGGTGCCGCTCGGTCGGCGTCCGCAGATAGAAGAGGTGCGCCGTGTGCTCCCGGTCCGGCGGCACCGCCATCAGCTGGATGTCGTTGCGCGCCGCCCATTCCGGCAGGCCCGCGGCGTAGGCGTTCCACACCCGGTGCCTGCCCGCCTGGATGATCTCGAACTCGTCGAGCTGGGCGTCGAGAACGGCGGCATTGAGTTCGCTGGGCAGGTAGCTGGAACCGATGTCCTGCCAGGAGTACTTGTCGACCGCGCCGCGCAGGAACCGGGCCCGGTCGGTGCCCTTCTCCCGGATGATCTCCGCGCGCGCCATCAATATCTCGTCGGTGAGCAGCAGCGCGCCGCCCTCGCCGCAGTGCAGGTTCTTGGTGTCGTGGAAACTCAACGTGCCCATGGTGCCGAGGGTGCCCAGCGCGCGGCCGCGCCAGCGCCCGCCCAACCCGTGGGCGTTGTCCTCCACGATCGCGATGCCGTGCGCCGCGGCCAGTTCCCCCAATCCGGCCATGTCGGCGGCCACCCCGCCGTAGTGGATGACCACGATCGCCTTCGTCCGCGCGGTGATCGCGGCGGCCACCGACTCGGGCTCGAGATTGCCGGTGGCGAGGTCGATATCGGCGAAGACACAGGTCGATCCCCGCAGCGCCATCGCGGTAGCCGTGGAGGTGAACGCGAAGCTGGGCACGATCACCTCGTCCTCGGGGCCGAGTTCCAGCAGCAGCCCGGCCATTTCGAGAGCAGAGGTGCACGAGGTGGTCAGCAGGACGTGCGGTGCCTCGGTGATCGCGGCGAGCTTGGCGGTCGCGGACGCGGTGAACGGACCGTCACCGTGACTGTGGTCCGAGGCGAGCACAGCCGCGAGATTGTCCAGCTCCCGGCGGGCGCGATGGGGACGGCTGAAAATGATGCGGTCAGTGCTCACCCTGCTCGATTCCCCCGGTCGGTTCGCCCGTGGCGGCGGGGCGTGGCGTCGGTGTGCGCACCGTGAGGAACAGCGGCTTGCCGACGAGGATGTGCAGCGCCACTCCGAGGTATTCGGCGATCATGCCCAGTGAGAAGAGGATCGCGCCCGAGCACAACAGCAGGACGACGATGATCGACGCCCAGCCCTCCGGCGCCCAGTGCGCGGTGGTCAGCACCTTGAACACGACATAGGCCGCCATGACACCACCTGCCAGCGCCAGTGTCACCCCGAGCATGCTGACCACGCGCAGGCCGCGAGTTCCGCTGCACAGCACCATTTTCCAGAACAACGAGAACAGCCGCCGGTAGTTGTAGCCGGACTCCTCCCTGCCCTCGGCGCGCAGGGTGACCGGCTGCTGCGCGACCCGCCCGACCACCCAGGTCAGCGCGACGTCGAGGTAAGCGCCGTTGGAGGCGACCTCGGCCAGTTGCCTGCCGATGTCGCCGCGGATGAGGCGGTAGCTCTCGAATCTGGTCGAGGCGGGGAAGGCGAACAGCGCCGCGAGCACGAGTTTCGCGCCGCGCGAGGTGACATTGCGCAGGAAGCCGTGCGGCCGGGTGTTGACCGGCTTGGAGTAGACCAGGTCCGCGCGTTCGGTGAGCGCGGCGTCGAGGAAGCCGCCGATGGCGCCGGGATCGTGCTGGCCGTCCTCGTCCATCGTGACGATCCAGTCGCCGACCGCCACCGACATGCCCGCGATAGTGGCCGCGTCCTGACCGAAATTACGGCTCAACCAGATGGCGCGGACCTCGGGGTGGGTCTGCTGGAGTCGCTGTATCACCACATCGGAGCGGTCCGGCCCGTTGTCGTGGACCAGGACGATCTCCTCGATCACATAGGGGATGCCGCCGGGAGTGAGGTGGGTGATGGTGAGCCGATGCAATTCTTCGACCAACGCCGCGATGGTCTGCTCGCCGCGATAGACCGGAACCACCACCGAGATCGCGTGCGGGCGATCGGCTCCGGGGTGGCCGGGCCGGTACACGCTCTCGGCATCGGAGTCCAGGCGCTCGACGGAGACCGGACGCTCGACGGAATAGGAGCGTCCGGTGGCGGTGGGGCGCCCGGCGGGAAGGGGGCGCGCGGTGGGAATCGGCATCGACGGAATCGGCTTTCGATGATGGTGTGTGCCGGCGCTGCCGCCGTATACGGAACCGGTATACGGCGCAGAGGTGCGCGTCACTGTAACAGGGAAAGCCATTCTTAGTCGCGACGCGCGGGCCGCTGTCGGCGGAAACAATCCATTCGGAAGTTGTTGCCAGGCCGGCAGAATTCGACATTTCGGGTAAATCGGTCATTGCTGACGGATGGGTCGCCCATCTGTAATGTGTGGCAATCGTGACGGACAGTGCGGTACGTGAGAAAACGGGGGAGCCGGCTCCCACGCCGGAGCCCGAATCCCCGGCTTCCGGAACAGGATCGGCCGAGGTCCGGGTGACCTCGGCGGATGTGCTGGAGCGTCGGCGAGTCCGGCGCTGGGGCCTGGTCACCATGGCAGGCGTGATCGCCGGATACCTCGCGGTCCTGGCGGCCAACGCCAGGCACTATTTCACCGACGACACCGAATCCCAGTACTCCGCGCTGTGGGTCGGGCTCGGGCGCTCGCTCCGTGAGGGCACTTTTCCGGTGATGGTCCCCGAACACTGGATGGCCGGCAACAATACGATGGACGACGCGGGCCTGTTCAACCCGCCGCAATTGCTCATCGATCTCGTCGCACCCTCCATCGACAACATCGCGCTCTACGCGACCGTCGTGAAGCTGATCTTCTCGATCATCGCCGCGCTGGGCGTCTACCGGATCTGTCTGGTCTACCGATCCGGGCCGGCGTGGGCGGCGGTGGCGGGCGTGGCCTTCCCGCTGTCGGGCTTCTTCCTGTTCTTCGATCAGGCCAGCTGGATGACCGCGCTCACCGGCACCGCGTGGATGCTGCACGCCTGGGCGTCGGCGGTGCGCTACACCCGCGGCGAGTCCGGCCCGATTCCGGTCTTCGTCTTCCTCTACCTCACCATCACCGTCCAATACATCTTCCCCTCGGTGGAGGCGGTGCTGATGCTGGCGGCCATCGCCGTCGGCGAACTCGTCCATCGCACGCCGTGGCAGGCGGTACTGCGGCTGACGCTGGTCTCGGCCTGCGCCGGACTGGCCGGGCTGCTGACCTTCCTGCCCAGTCTCCTCTCCGCGAAAGTGACCTGGCGCGGTGTCTCCGAGGTCGTCAACGACCAATTCCTGACCGTGCCGTGGTCGGAATCGCTGAACGCCAGCCTGCCGAGCACCATGCCGGCCTACACCTCCTGGTGGGGCTACGTGCAGCCGCTGCCCTCGACCTACATCGCCTGGTTCCTGGTTCCCGCGCTGGCTTTCGTCGACTGGGGCAAGGCGAAGCAGGCCTGGCGGGAACTGAGCGCGGTCGCGATCTTCGCGGTGACCATGCTCATGTGGATCGCGGGCCCCGGCACGATCGGCCCACTGCGCTGGCCCGCACGGGTACTGCCCATGCTCGCCATCGGCCTGCTGGTGCTGGTGTGCGTGCTGCTCAGCCGCTTCGGCAGCTTCCGTGATCCGAAGAACCGCGCGATCGCGGCCGGTCTGCTGGTGCTGCTCCTGTTGGTGCGGTCGGTCTCCGCCGATCCCGACGGCGCGCTCCGGCACCTGGTCTCGGCCGTGGCCATCCTGGCGCTGGGCGCGGCCGTGGTCCGGCTGGCAGGCACGCGCGGCATCGCGGCCGCCTGCGCACTCACCATCGCGGCCATGTTCCCGATCGCCTACCTGCAGGTCCGCGCCGCCCAGCCCACACCGATGGCGTGGAACCTGCCCGCCGACCGTTCGGAGGCCAAAGCGGCGTTCCCGGAATTCCCCGGAACCACCATCCAACTCGGCGAGCGCGGCCTGCTCCAGGACCGGGACCGCCACCCCGACGCCGCCTACCGCTCGCTGGTCTTCGGCAACTACGCCCGCACCCTGGACCGGACCTACGTCAACGGCTACACCCCCACCGGTCACTTCTACTTCGGTGAACTGCTGTGCATGCGCTGGGACAGCAGCGTCTGCCCCGACGCCTACCGCCGCCTGTTCGCCCCCGAACCGGACAGCGGACGCGCACCGGTCGACCTGATGAACCTCGATCGAGTCGTCTTGCAGCGCGCGCTGTTCCCCGACGCGAAGAACCAGCCTGTGCCCGAGGGCTGGCACTGGGTCGATCTGCCTGGCCACGAGGACTACATAGCCGTTCTCGAACGCGACGGCGGACTGGTTTCGACGGTCAACGGCCGTATCTCGCACACCGAGGACGTCACCGCCGAGTCGATCTCGGAATCCGACACCACCAGCAGGCTGCGTGTCGATTCGCCCGACGGCGGCTCGGTGGTGTTCGCCCGCCTGGGCTGGCCCGGCTACCGGGCGACGCTCGACGGCGAGTCGATCCCCATCACCACGGTCGCCAAGAGTTTCGTCGCCGTCGAGGTCCCGCCGGGAACCGACGGCGCCGAACTCGTGCTGACCTGGCGACCGCCGGGCTGGAAGATCGGCATCGCCACGATGATCGCCGGTCTCGCGGGACTCGTGGCGCTGCAATGGTGGTACAGCCGGTCACGTCGTCGCGATACGGATGGCGCGGTCGATACGGCTGATACGTCCGGCGCGGATGGCGCGGCTGGCACGGCAGATGCGGTCAGCGCTGCTGACACGGCCGCTGCCGCCGGCACCGCCGAGGCTGTGGGGTCCGCCGACTTCGCCGATGCCGCCGACCCGAGGTCGCCGGAAACCGGCCGCGAGCCGACGGGCGCCACCCCGTGAGCGAGGTTCCATGAGCGCCGACGCCGCACGTGCCGAGTCCGCGGTCAGTGGTCCCGTGGACGTCGGGCCGATAGATCCCGACGTTGCGCGGACCGGACCGGCGAACGCCGACCTCATGGCTGCAGATCGCGTGGACGCCGCTCGCGCGAGTACGGAGCTCACGCACCCCGAGCCGGTACGGGCCGGCAGCCGGCTCGGCCTGATCCGGCGCACGCTGCGCAGGCAGGAGGTCGGCTATGCCCTGGTCGGCGGCTTCAACACCGTGTTCGGCATAGCGCTCACGGTGGCCTGGCTGACCGTCCTGCCCGATACCGCGTGGGCCCCGTCGGCGGCCGTCGCGCTCGCCTACGCGGTCAGCGTCGTCGTCGCCTTCGCCCTGCACCGAAGGTTGGTGTTCCGGGTGCGCGGCCGGGTGCTGCGCGACTTCCTCGGCTTCGTCGTCGTCAACTCGGGGGGGCTGGTGCTGAACATGGCACTGCTGTCGCTGGCGGTCACGGTGCTCGGCCTGCCGAAAGCGCCCTCGACGGTGGTGGTGATGGGACTGGTGGCGATCGCAGGCTTCTTCGGTCATCGGCACATCTCGTTCCGTCGTCGGCCGGTCGACGAGGCGGGCGGCGTGGTCCGGTAGGTTCAGCACCATGTCGGAGCGCACCGCCTTGGACCCCATCCTGCTCGAACTGCTGGCCTGTCCCCAGGACAAGGGCCCGCTGCTGCTCGTCGCCGACGATTCGGGCGCCGACATCCTCTACAACCCGCGTCTGCGCCGCGCCTATCCCATCGACAACGGCATCCCGGTGCTGCTCGTCGACGACGCCCGCGATGTGCCCGAGGCCGAGCACGAGAAGTTGCTCGCTCGGGCAGGCGAGTGATCGGCCGAGCCGGTCAGCTCGATCCCGCGCCGATGTCGCCGGTGAGGTAGCGCTGCAGCGTCGGCCCGACTGCCGCGACCAGTTCGTCGAGTGGCATCGAAGCCAGCGGCTCCACCCCGATGATCTTGCGCGCCACCATGATTCCCGCCAGCTGCGACGCCGCCAGGGCCACCCGGGCACGCCCGTCGTCCGCCTCGGTCGCGATCCGGGAACGCACGCGCTCCAGCACGACGTCCAGCACGAAACCGCGCGCGAGGACCGGATCCGCTCCGGCCAGCAGGCTGCGCACCGCGGCGACGGCCGCGGGCCCGGCGGGGGAGTCCCAGACGGCGACGATGGTGCGCACGATCGAGGCGCCGAGTTCGTCGACCGGCGCCGAGTCGATGACCGTGAGCACCACCTGCGGGTCGAGGGGCAGATCGACCACCGCGGCGAACAGTTCCTGTTTGGCGCCGAAATAGTGGTGCACCAGCGCTGGATCGACACCGGCATCGCGCGCGATCGACCGGATCGAGGTCTTGTGGAAACCGTTCTCCGCGAAGCGCGCCCGGGCCGCGGCCAGGATCGCCTCCTTGGCCCCCGACCGCCCGCGCCGTCGACCGGACCGGCTCGGGCTCGCCGATTCTCCACCCGCCGCATTCATGCGCTTCGCCGCCGTAGCGTCGCCGCGCCCACGATCAAGGCGACGACCGCGAAGGCCGCGACGATCAGCAGGTCCCGCCACATCCGCGCGGTCGGCTCGGCATGGATCGAGACCTGCTCGAGGGCGTCGACGGCATAACTCAGGGGTAACACATCGCTGATGATCTCGAGCCAGCGCGGCAGCTGATCACGCGGCACCAGCAGTCCGCACAGAAAGATCTGCGGCGTGACCACCAGCGGCATGAACTGCACCGCCTGGAATTCGGTGCGCGCGAACGCACTCGCCAGCAGGCCCAACGCGACCCCGCAGATTGCGTCGACCACGGCGATCAGCACCACCCAGCCGGGACTGCCGGCTGCCCGCAACCCGAGCAGCCCGAACGACACCAGGCACGCCACACTCGCCTGCGCGGCCGCGGCCAGCGAGAACGCACTTCCGTAGCCGCCGAGCAGATCCAGTTTCGACAGCGGCGTGGACAGCAGTCGCTCCAGCGTTCCCGAGGTGCGTTCGCGTTGCATGGCGATCGCGGTGACCAGGAACATCACGATGAACGGCAGGATGCCGAGCATGCTGATGCCGACCCGGTCGAACAGCGCGGGCCCCTGCGGATTCTCCGGAGTCGCGGCATAGACGAAATACAGCAACGTCATCATCACGGCCGGGACCACCAGGATCAGTGCGACCGTGCGGTGGTCGTTGCGCAGTTGGCGCAGGATTCGGCCGGTGGTGGCGGTATAGGGGCGCAGCGTTGTCATGCGATCGGTCCCGTCGTGATCAGGGCGAGAAAGGCTTGTTCCAAGTTGTTCTCGCCGGTCTCGGCTCGTAGTTCATCCGGGCTGAGGTGGGCAAGCAGCATGCCATCGCGCATCAGCAGCAGTTGATCGCAGTAGTCGGCCTCGTCCATCACGTGACTCGAGACCAGCAGCGTCGTGCCCCCCGCGGCGAGTTCGCGGAACTTCTTCCACAGTTCGACTCGCAGCACCGGGTCCAATCCCACGGTCGGTTCGTCCAGGATCAGCAGATCGGGCCGAGCGACCAGCGCGCACGCGAGTGAGGTCCTGGTCTGCTGCCCGCCGGAGAGCTCGTCGACGCGATCACGCATGTGCTCACGCAGTCCGACGGACTCGATCGCCTCCTGAACATCGTCGCGATCACGCCCGGACAATGCGGCGAAATACGCGACGTTCTCGCGCACGCTGATATCGGGGTAGACGCTGGGCGCCTGGGTGACGTATCCGATCCGTCTGCGCAGCTCGCGTGCGCCCGCGGGGAGGCCAAGCGCGGTGACCCGGCCCGAACGCACCAGCTGGGCGCCGACGACGCACCGCATCAGTGTCGTCTTGCCACAGCCGGAGGGCCCGAGCAGGCCGGTGATCGAACCGGCCGGGATGGTCAGCGAAACACCGTGCAGCACCTCGCGTTTCCCCCGTCGGACGATCAGATTCTCGATCTCGACAGCGGCCGATCCGGGTTCGGAGCCGGTCGGGCGGGGGAGGGGCTGCCGGGTCACGTCGCCCTCAATTCATCGTGTGTTGAATTCATCATGCGGCGAATTATGTGCCTTCGTCAGCGGCAAGCGCAATACCCCGCCGCAGCCGGTGTCGCGCACAATGGCCGCGTGTCCGCCGAAGAAGTCGTCTCTGTCGAAGAGTTGATCGTCGAACCGCCCGCCGCCGCCCGCCGCCTCCTCGGCGCCACTCTGCGCTCCGGCGCGACCGCGGTTCGCCTGGTCGAAGTGGAGGCCTACGGCGGCGACCCGGCCGGCCCCTGGCCCGATCCCGCCTCGCACTCCGGTCGGGGCCGCACCAGGCGCAATGCCGTGATGTTCGGTCCGGCCGGCCATCTCTACGTGTATCTGAGCTACGGCATGCACACCTGTATCAACGTCACGACCGGTCCCGACGAGACGGCGAGCGCTGTGTTGCTGCGCGCGGGCGAGGTGGTCGAAGGCATCGAGCTCGTCCGCGCCCGGCGCCCTACCGCCCGAACCGACGCGGATCTCGCGCGCGGTCCCGGCAATCTCGGCACCGCCCTCGGTATCGCCCTCACCGACTACGGCACCCCACTGTTCGATCCGGAGTCGCCGATCCGTCTCGAACTCGCCGACCCGCTGCCCGCCGATGCGATCGCCACCGGCCCTCGTGTCGGGGTCAGCACCGCCGCTGACCGCCCCTGGCGCTTCTGGCTACCGTCCGCCCCCGCGGTCTCCACCTACCGGCGCAGCCCCCGCGCCGGCTGAGACGCGCGCCGGGCCGAAATTCCGGGTCCGGGATTCCGCTGCCGGTCTCGGCGCCGCGCCGCCGGGAGTCCCTCCGCTGTCGGCGGCACCTGCGCATCGGCGCAGGACAGCGGTGCGGAAAGATGGGACGGCGTGAGCGGCGACATCATCGATGAACTGACCTGGCGCGGACTGATCGCACAGTCCACCGACCTCGACGCCCTGCGTTCGGCGCTGGCCGACGGCCCGCTGACCCTCTATGCCGGGTTCGATCCCACCGCGGCCAGCCTGCACGCAGGCCACTTGGTCCCGCTGCTGGCCCTCAAGCGCTTCCAGCGCGCCGGTCACCGGCCGATCGTGCTCGCCGGCGGGGCCACCGGACTCATCGGTGATCCCCGTGACGTCGGCGAACGCACCATGAACTCCACCGACACCGTCGCCGAGTGGGCCGGGCGCATCCGTTCCCAGCTCGAGCGCTTCGTCGACCTCGACGATTCGCCGACCGGCGCGATCATCGCGAACAACATGGACTGGACCGGCCCGCTGAGCGTCGTCGACTTCCTGCGCGACATCGGCAAGCACTTCTCCATCAACGTCATGCTGGCCCGCGACACCGTCAAGCGCAGGTTGGAGGGCGAAGGCATCTCCTACACGGAGTTCAGCTACATGTTGCTGCAGGCCAACGACTACCTGCAGTTGCGCCGTACCTACGGATGCCGGTTGCAGGTCGGCGGCTCCGATCAATGGGGAAACATCATCTCCGGCGTCGAGCTCAACCGCCGCGTCGACGGCGAGAGCGTGCACGCGCTGACCGTGCCTCTGGTGACCTCGGCCGACGGCAAGAAGTTCGGCAAGTCCACCGGCGGCGGCAGCCTCTGGCTCGACCCAGAGATGACCAGCCCCTACGCCTGGTACCAGTACTTCGTGAACACCGCAGACGCCGACGTCGTCAAGTACCTGCGCTGGTTCACCTTCCTCGACCGGGAGGAACTGGCCGACCTCGAGCAGGCCACCGCCGAGCGCCCGCACGCTCGGGAAGCCCAGCGCAGGCTCGCGGCCGAGATGACCACGTTGGTGCACGGCGAGGAGAACACCAAGGCGGTGCAACTGGCGAGTCAGGCCTTGTTCGGCCGCGGTGAACTGCGCGATCTGGACGAGTCCACGCTGGGTGCGGCGCTGCGTGAGACCGCGGTCGACGGGGAGGTCGCCCGGATCGAACCGGGCGCCGCGAACACGATCGTCGATCTACTGGTGGCTACCGGCCTGTCCGAAAGCAGGGGAGCGGCCCGTCGCACGGTCAACGAAGGCGGCGCCTCGGTCAACAACACGAAGATCGCCGACCCCGAGTGGACCCCGTCGGAAGCCGACTACCTGCACGGACGCTGGCTGGTCGTGCGCAGGGGCAAGCGAAATACGGCCGGCGCACTGCGCTTCGAAAATTGATCTTGGTGGCTTGGGTCACAATTTCGTGGCCCAAGCCCCGTTTCGGCCCGATCGCAAGCCTCTGACCTGCGGAATTACATGGCTGTAGTGCGGATTTGACGAAGAGTTCTCCGCCGCGTAACTTATTCCATGTCAGAGCGACACGGACACCGACCCGGAGCCGAGACGCAGAGCCGAAAGGCTCGGCGGGGCGCGGGAAACGAGGTAGGACGAGGAGCGCCTGACGGCCAGTGTGGATCATGGGATCGACCGGACTTGACTCCGGGAGAGACTGTGGTTAGGCTGGAAAAGTTGCCCCACAGAACAACCGGATAACCGGTCGGATGTGTGTGCGCCT
>NZ_BDBT01000031.1 GCF_001613125.1 Nocardia shimofusensis NBRC 100134 | reverse complement strand
GCCCCGCCCCGGCATCTCCCTTCCCCCGTCATCCGCTCCGGCCCCGAGCGCGTCGACACCGCCGGTGGCCCCGATGCCCCGGGCGGCCGTCACGGGCTTGCCGGGCGCCGCCGGTGTGCTCGCCGCAGCCGCGCGGCTGGGGGCGAAGGCCGACACCGAACACCATTCGCCGGACTACCTGCGGACCGCCGAACGCGGACGGGAACTGCTGGGCGAACGAGAGAAGACGGTGCCGCAGGCATTGGGCGCCGACGACCCTCCGCCGACCGAGCACCGCGCGCCGGTCCGACTCCGGCCAGGGCGCGACGAACGTGAACTGTTGGGCGAGCCGGACAAGACGGTGCCACCGGCGATCGGCGCAGACGGCCTTCCGATGGGCGCGACCGACGCGCAGGTCACCGACGCCATGGCCCGCGTGCCGCACTCCCGGTGGTCCGTGCGTCATGGGCAGGAGCTGTTGGGTGAACCGCGCAAGACGGTGCCGCCGGCGATCGGCGCCGATGAGCGTCCGCTCGCCGACGGCGCCACCTCCGTCACCGACGCCGTGTCCGATCCGCCGGGATACCGGCGTTCGGTGCGTCATGGGCAGGAGTTCACCGGCGACTCTTCGCTCAGCTTGCCTCCGATCGATCAGCCCCTCGCCCCCGGATTCCGCTCCGAGCGGCGCGATACGGACCGCACGGTCGACAGCCCGCCCCCTGCCGCGCCCGCGTGGCCGCCCGCACCGATCGGTTCACAGCCGCCGGCGTCGGCGGAGACTCCCCACGGGGTCGGCTGGGCCGCCCCGGCCGCCGACGTCGACTCCGACACCGCGCAGAACGACGAGAACCGATGACCACGCCGTCGAAGAAGTACCTGTGGACCTCCAGCGGTGAACAGTTCGCCGCGGCGTGGTTCGGCACCGGGGTCGACCGAATGCCTTTCCCCCTGAGATTCACCAGCCGCTTCGAGAGCACACGCGAGTACCACTCGTATCAGCGAAAAGTGCGTGATGTGCTGAACCGCCCGGAGAACGAGCCGATCCGGCGGGCGGTTCTCACGTTGGCCGAATCCGAATGGCGCGTCGAGCTTTTCGGTCACGACAACCGGCGGGCCGGTGCCGAGATCCGCGCCGTCGGCGGGGTCGCGGGCGGGAAGGAGGCGGTGGTGGCGGTGCAGGACGCCGAGACCGGGGCGGTCCGGCTACGGCGCTGCCCGGCGACCCGTCTGACGACCGAACTCGTTGCCCTGCTTCCGAACCGAGCGCCGGGCACCATCGCCGAACGCGCCTTCCTCCTCGACGATCTCACCGCCGAACGCCGCGACTCGTTCCGCGCGGACGCGCGCCGGGAGCGCGCCGAGGAATACCACCGCTTCTGGAATCAGCCACACCAGACCCGGGGCGCGGTCACCGTGCTACGCGGCCCCGGCACGCGGTCGCATCGGATCACCGCCGTGCGCTGGATCGATACCCCCGAGGGCCGCTACCTCGAGACCTTCGCCAATCGCGCGCTGATGATCCGCCCGGCCGCCACCGGCGACATGGCCCGCCACCTCGCCGGGGTGCTGGCGCGCGCCACGTCCGACAGTATCGACCGGACCATGCGGTAACCGGTCCTGCCACCGTGCCGGAGCAGACGCCGGAGGCCAGGTCAGCACGCGGCGCACTACTTATTCGATGTCGTCGACCTTCGTCATCGAAAGCACGTCCAGCCGCCGATCGAGTTCCGCCTCGGTGAGCTTGTCACCGATCAGTCCGCGGTCGACCACCGTCTGACGGATGGTCTTCTTCTCCTTCAACGCTTCCTTGGCGACGGCCGCGGCTTCTTCGTAGCCGATCGCGGAGTTCAGTGGCGTCACGATCGACGGTGAGGACTCCGCCAGCGTGCGCAGCCGATCCACGTCGGCGACCAGGCCGTGGACGCACTTGTCGGCGAACAACCGGGAGACGTTGGCCAGCAGCCGGATCGACTCGAGGACGTTGCGCGCCATCACCGGGATGTAGACATTGAGCTCGAAGGCGCCGCTCGCACCCGCGAACGCCACGGTCGCGTCGTTGCCGATCACCTGGGCGGCGACCTGGGTAACCGCTTCGGGCAGAACGGGATTGACCTTGCCCGGCATGATCGAGCTGCCGGGCTGCAGGTCGGGCAGCTGGAGCTCGGCCAGGCCGGTGAGCGGGCCCGAACCCATCCAGCGGATGTCGTTGGCGATCTTGGTGAGGCTGACCGCGACGGTGCGCAGCGCTCCGGAGAGCTCGACGAGCCCGTCGCGCGCGGCCTGGGCTTCGAAGTGGTCGGCGGCCTCGCTGAGCGCGTCGATGCCGGTGGAGCGCACGAGTTCGGTGACGACCTTCCTGCCGAATCCGGTGGGCGCGTTGAGCCCGGTGCCGACGGCGGTGCCGCCGATGGGCAGTTCGGCGAGCCGGGGCAGGGTCGCCATCAGTCGTTCGATGCCCGCGGCGATCTGGCGGGTGTAGCCGCCGAACTCCTGGCCGAGCGTGACCGGCACCGCGTCCATCAGGTGGGTGCGGCCCGACTTGACCACGGTGCGCCACTGGACCGACTTGTCCAGCAACGCGAGCCGCAGATGCTCGAGCGCGGGGACCAATTCGGTGATCACGCCCTCGGTCGCCGCGAGATGGGTGGCGGTCGGGAACGTGTCGTTGGACGACTGCGACATGTTCACGTCGTCGTTGGGGTGCACCGTGACGCCGTTGGCTGCGGCGATGGAGGCGATCACCTCGTTGGCGTTCATGTTGGAGCTGGTGCCCGAACCGGTCTGGAAGACGTCGATGGGGAACTGGTCGTCGTGCTTGCCGTCGGCGATCTCGTCCGCCGCGGCGATGATGGCCTCGGCCTTCTCGGGATCGAGCAGGCCGAGATCCCGGTTCACCTTCGCGCACGCGGCTTTGAGCAGGCCGAGCGCGCGGATCTGCGCGCGCTCGAGACCCCGGCCGCTGATCGGGAAGTTCTCCACGGCCCGCTGGGTCTGCGCACGCCAGAGCGCCTGCGCCGGAACCCGTACCTCGCCCATGGTGTCGTGTTCGATGCGGTACTGCGTCTCCTCGGTCATGATTCCGACAGTAGGCCGCGCGGCCGGTCCGTGGGGACGCCACGCGCGGC
Source organism: Nocardia shimofusensis NBRC 100134 (assembly GCF_001613125.1). Classification (GTDB taxonomy): domain Bacteria; phylum Actinomycetota; class Actinomycetes; order Mycobacteriales; family Mycobacteriaceae; genus Nocardia; species Nocardia shimofusensis. The sequence continues at coordinate 73,594 of NZ_BDBT01000031.1, read as the reverse complement.
GCCGGAACACTGTGCAACCGGTCGGTCGGCGCCACCGCCGTGTAACGCACAACGGCCGCACCGGAAGGTGTTCCGGTGCGGCCGCTGGACACGGGGGTCGGGACGCCGATCAGGGCATCGGCGGCACCGCGTCCTCGTCGCCGTGGAAGTCGACCGAGGAGTATTCGCGCAGCTTGGTCAGACGGTGGTAGGCGTCGATCATGCGGACGGTGCCGGACTTCGACCGCATGACGATCGAGTGGGTGGACGCGCCGCCAGGGAAGTAGCGCACGCCGCGCAGCAGGTCGCCGTCGGTCACGCCGGTCGCGCAGAAGAAGACGTTGTCGCCGGCGACCAGATCCTCGGTGCTGAGCACGCGATCGAGGTCGTGGCCCGCGTCGATGGCCTTCTGCCGCTCCTCGTCGTCCTTGGGGGCGAGCATGCCCTGCAGCGCACCGCCCATGCAGCGCAACGCGGCCGCGGCGATGATGCCCTCGGGGGTGCCGCCGATACCGACGAGCAGGTCGGTGCCGGATTCCGGGCGGGCGGCGGCGATCGCGCCTGCCACGTCACCGTCGGAGATCAGCCGGATGCGCGCGCCTGCGTCGCGGACCTGCTGGATCAGCTCGGCGTGCCGGGGGCGGTCGAGGATGCACACGGTCACGTCGGAGACCGATAGGTGCTTGGCCTTGGCGACCTTGCGGACGTTCTCGCCGATCGGGGCCGAGATATCGATCACGTCGGCGGCCTCGGGGCCCACGGCGATCTTGTGCATGTAGAACACCGCCGAGGGGTCGAACATCGCGCCGCGCTCGGCGACCGCGAGCACCGAGATCGAGCCGGGCGAGCCCTTCGACATCAGTGTGGTGCCGTCGATCGGGTCGACCGCGAAGTCCACGTCGGGACCGGTGCCGTCACCCACGGACTCGCCGTTGTACAGCATGGGCGCTTCGTCCTTCTCGCCCTCACCGATCACCACGACGCCGTTCATGGACACCGAGCTCACCAGCTGACGCATCGCGTCGACGGCGGCGCCGTCGCCACCCTCCTTGTCGCCACGGCCGACCCAGCGACCGGCGGCCATGGCGCCCGCCTCGGTGACTCGGACGAGCTCGAGCGCCAGGTTGCGGTCCGGAGCCTCGCGGCGGCGGGATGCGGGCGAAGATGCCGTCATAGCGGGGTGCCTCCTCGGGTTGTGTGTTACCGGACAATTGTCTCATTGCGGGGTGGCCGGTCCGTGCACGCCCGGTAACCCGACGGGGTGCGCGCTCCCGCGGGGGCCGACGGCGTGGATACTGGGTGGCGTGTCGTACCAGAAGCCACGCATCCTGCTCAACTACAAGGACCTGCTGTTTTCGCTGCTCCCCTTGGTGCTGATCGTCGTGGTCTTCGCGGGCCTGGCCAGCCAGTGCAGCTTCGCGGCGCAGGGGCCGACCCAGGGGCAGATTCCGACGTTCGATGCCGCGGCCGCGCTGGAGTCCGACGCCCGCTCGCTGCCCTTCCCGATTCGCGACCCGGAAGTACCCGGTTCGTGGACTCCCAACTCCGGCTCCCGCGACACCATCGTGGGTGCGGGTGGCGGCCAGGTCAGCACGGTCGGCTACATCACCGAGGCAGGCACCTACATGCGGATGACGCAGACGAACGCCACCGAGCAGTCGCTGTCCAGGTTCGTGCTCGGCTCTCGCTACGCCAGTGGCGTCGAGCAGATCGGCGGCCAGAAGTGGGTCGTCTACGCCGAGCCGACCGAGGAGACCGCCTGGATCGCCGACTTCGGCGCCGCCAGGGTGCTCATCACCGGCGCGGGCGACGCCTCCGCGTTCACGACGCTCGCCCAGGCCGTCACCGCCGCGCAGCCGCTCGCGAGCTGACGCGCCCCGACTGATCACGGCCGCAGGCTCGTTCACGGGCGGACCGGGAGCCGGAGCGCTCTGCGCGACGGCGCCCACCGGACGGGGCGGGCCCGGCGCGGCATCCACCGCTTCGGCCCTCGATGTCGCTCAGGGCGACAACGCTCAGGACTCGTCGGTGTCCGCTCCCGCGAGGGTGTCCTCCACCCGTCGCCGCGCCCCGGCCAGGTGTTCCTCACAGCGATTGGCCAGCGCCTCGCCGCGCTCCCACAGCGCCAGCGAGTCGTCCAGATCCATGCCGCCCTGTTCGAGCATCTTCACGACGTTCACCAGCTCGTCGCGAGCGCGTTCGTAGCCGAAGCCGGCGATCTCGGCCAGCTCGTCCTTGTCCGAGTCGGCCAAGGTCAGTTCCCTCCTGTGTCGTCGGCCGGGCGATCCCGGCCGGTGGTCGCGGTCGTACCCCGCACCCTCGTGCTCGATGCCGCCGTGCTCGATCCCGCCGTGCCGGGCGCTGTCGTACCCAGCGCTGTCGTACCCAGCGCAGCCGCCGTGACCGCTCCGTCGGCGACGCGGATGCGCAGCTGGCTGCCCGTGGGCGCGTCCTCGATCGAGCGGACGACGTGCCGTTCCCGGCCCTGGACGCGCTGCACGACAGCGTAACCACGCGCCAGCGTCGAGGCCGGACCCACGGCCGTGAGCTTCTCCCGTAGATGCCGCGTGCTGGTGGCCTCGACCGCGAGCAGGTGCTCGACGCATCGGCGCGCATCGGCGCGGGCGCGTTCGATCTCGCTCGCGCGCCGGTCGATTTCGCGCACCGGATCGGCGAGCGCCGGTCGCGAACGCAGCTGGGCCAGCGCCCTGGACTCGCGCTCGACCCAGCCGCGCAGCGCCGCGGCGGAGCGGGCCCGCAACTCCCGCACCAGCGCGAGTTCGGCGCTCGCGTCGGGAACCACACGCTTGGCGGCATCGGTCGGCGTCGCGGCGCGCAGGTCGGCGACGTAGTCCGACAGCGGATTGTCGGGTTCGTGCCCGATCGCGCTGACGATCGGGGTGGTCGCGGCGACGATCGCCCGGCACAGCGCCTCGTCGGAGAACGGCAGCAGATCCTCCACGCTGCCGCCGCCGCGCGCCAGCACGATCACGTCCACCTCGGGATGGCGATCGAGTTCGCTCAGCGCCGAGAGGATCTGTGGCACCGCGGTCGGTCCCTGCACCGCGGTGTTGCGGATCTCGAAACGCACCGCGGGCCAGCGCTGCGCGGCTACCGTCAGCACATCGTGTTCGGCGGCCCCGCCCCGGCCGGTGATCAGCCCGACCACCGCGGGCAGGAACGGGATCGGCCGCTTGAGCCGCTCGTCGAACAAACCCTCGGCGGCCAGCAGCGCCTTGAGCCGTTCGATCCTGGCCAGCAGCTCGCCGACGCCGACCTGGCGGATCTCCACGACCCGCAACGAGATGCTGCCGCGCGCGGGGAAGAACACCAGCTTGCCGTACACGACGACGCGACTGCCTTCCCGCAGCGGCGCCGCCGCCCGCCTGATCAGGTCCGAATCGCAGGTGAGCTGGAGAGACATGTCGGCGGAGGGATCGCGCAGGACGAGGAACGCGGTACGGGCGCCGGGGCGCAGGTTGATCTGGGTGATCTGCCCCTCGACCCAGATGCTGCCGAGCCGGTCGATCCACTGCATCACCTTGACCGACACCGAGCGCACGGGCCACGGGTGTTCGGCCGAGTTCGTTGGCGCGGTGTGCTCGGGCGCGTTCGACGAACCGCTCTGTGTCATGGCCTCAGGTATACGCGCGACGGCCGACCGGGTAGCTCTCCGGTCGGCCGTCGGCGTGGCGGTCGGGGCGGCCTCACTGGGCCTGGACGGTGGCGATCCGATTGGTGAGCATCGTCACGAAGGGCGCCCGGGCGAGGGTCCGCTGTTCGTAGTCGAGCAGCGCGGTCAGTTCGTCGAGGGAGAGCATGCGCAGCCGGGCGCGCAACTGCGCCAGCGTCATCTCGGCGTAGTTGTAGCGGCGGGCCACTTCCGGCTCGATGACCTCGGTCTCGACGGACTCCGGCTCGGTGGGGAGTTCGGTCTCCACGGCCGTGTCGGCGGGCGCCGCATCCGACTCGGCGGGGGCTGTATCGGGCCGGGCTCGCGCCGGCTCGGCCCCGAGCTCGGTGAGCTCGGTGGGGACGGTCGTCACACTCGAGCCGGTGCGCCCGTTGACGGCCGAGGACTCCTCGCCCGAGTGCAGATCGAAGCGGCTGGCCCAGCCGGAGTAATCATTGCCGTTCGTTTGCCCGGCATCGAGATCCTCGTCGAAGGTGGCCCACTCGGGCTGCTCCTCCGTGGCCGGGACGAGGCGGTCGAAGACAGCGTCACCCTTGAGTGCGAGGCTGGTCACGAACTGTTGGACGTGCATGCCGGTCTGCAGGATCTGGCTGATCGCCGTGATCGGGAACTTGATTGCGGCACCGGGTAGCCGACGGGTTTCTTCCAGGGCATAGACGGCGGCGCCGGCTGCGACCCGGGCCAGGAACGGTGGTCGGAACATGCTCCTAGCCTGCCCGATGGGGTGTGATCTGCAAAGACAGAACACCCACGTAAGCTGTGGGGCATGTCTTCGGCCATCCCCTTGAACGTCGGTATCGCGCGCTCTGCGGGTACCGGGACGATCGACGCCGAGGGCGCCAAGCGCGTCCTGCTGGCCGAGCCGCGCGGCTACTGCGCCGGCGTGGACCGGGCGGTGGAAACGGTGGAGAAGGCGCTGGAGAAGCACGGCGCCCCGCTCTATGTGCGCAAGGAGATCGTCCACAACCGGCACGTGGTGGAGACCTTGCGCGAGCGCGGCGTGATCTTCGTCGACGAGACCGACGAGGTGCCCGAGGGCGCGGTGCTGGTGTTCTCCGCGCACGGCGTCTCGCCCGCGGTGCACGAAGCCGCCGCGACCCGCAATCTGCACACCATCGACGCGACCTGTCCGCTGGTCACCAAGGTGCACCAGGAAGCCAAGCGCTTCGCCCGCGACGACTTCGACATCCTGCTGATCGGCCACGAGGGCCACGAGGAGGTCGAGGGCACCGCGGGCGAGGCCCCGGACCACGTGCAACTCGTCGACGGCCCCGACGCGGTGGACCGGGTGCGGGTGCGCGACGAGAACAAGGTCATCTGGCTGTCCCAGACCACCCTCAGCGTCGACGAGACGATGGAGACCGTGCAGCGGTTGCGCGAGCGTTTCCCTTCGCTGCAGGATCCGCCCAGCGACGACATCTGCTACGCCACCCAGAACCGTCAGGTGGCGGTGAAGGCGATGGCGCCGGAATGCGATCTGGTGATCGTGGTCGGTTCCCGCAATTCGTCGAATTCGGTGCGCTTGGTCGAGGTCGCGCTCAACGCGGGTGCGCGGGCGGCGCACCTGGTCGACTACGCCCGCGAGGTCGATCCGGCCTGGCTCGACGGTGTGCGCACGGTCGGCATCACCTCGGGCGCCTCGGTGCCGGAGATCCTGGTGCGCGGCGTGCTCGACATGCTCGCCGAGCACGGCTTCGGCGATGTGCAGTCGGTCACCACGGCCAACGAGACTCTGGTGTTCGCCCTGCCGCGCGAATTGCGTGCCGCGCGAAGCTGAGTCGCCCGCCTCGCGGAACGGCTCAGGGCTCTCTCAGAGGCTTTCCGGTTTGCGCCGCGGGCGCCCCGCGTCACGGTCCCGATAGCGCACATTGGCCTGCGGGTGCGGCGGTGTGCCTCCGCGGGTGCGGCCGCGCGTGGGTTCGGGTTCCGCGCGCGCGGCGGTCGTGCGCGCCGTACTGCGCGCGGTGGGCCTTCCTTCACGCGGTTGCCTGCCACCCACCCGAGGCGGGGTGTCGGCGACTTCCTTCGACGGCCTGCGGCCGAGCTGGGGCGCCTCGTACTTGTCGGTGACCATGTCCTCGACGTTCTGCGGCCGGGGTGGCTTGACCTTCTTACGGCCCCCGGCCGGCTTCTGCTCCGGCCCGCCCTCGGCGCGCAACGACCGCTTGGCCGTGTCCTTGCCCCGTCCGGCCGGACGCCTGGCCGGGCTGGGCTCGGCGTCCCCACGCGTGGCGTCACCGTGTTTGGCGTCCCCGCGTTTGGCGTCACCGCGTGTGGCCGTACCGCGCCCGGTCTCTTTGCGATAGGCGACGGTCCGGTACGCGCCGATGGCCCAGACGATCACCGTGGCGATCATCATGGTCGGGAACCGGTTCACCAGCGGGATCGCGAGATTGAGCAGGATGTCCTTGAGTCCACTGCCGCCGCCGCTGAGCTGGCGGTAGGCCAACGGCACCGCGAAGAACAACAGCAGCGGGGGCAGCACCAACGTGGTGAACAGACCTCGCATCCGCACCGCGAGGACAGCGGCGACACAACCGACGACATACAGCGTGGAGAACGTTGCGGTGAGCTCGGTGTTGTCGCCGCTCGCGTCGAGCAGGAAGCCCAGGAGCGTGCAGCCGACCGCGACGAGGACCGCAGACCACGCGGGTACACCAGGCACCGTCGGCAGGATCGATCGTTGCAGCGCGGGCACCCGGGATCGCACACGTTGGGAAGCAGCCACCCCAAGACCCTAACCGGGTGCTATTTGCGGCGTCGATCTGCCGCGCGGGGGTGTGATCGACACATGTCGGTGCCGGCGCCTACCGTGTCGGCTCATGCGGGTGCTGCACACTTCGGATTGGCATGTGGGCCGGACGTTTCACGGCCTCGACCTCCTGGTCGATCAAGCGCGCGCGCTGTCGGCGATCGCCGAGCTGGTCGCCGAGGAATCGGTGGATGTGGTCGTCGTTCCCGGCGACGTCTACGACCGTTCCATTCCCAGCGCCGACGCCATCATGGTCTGCATGCGCGGCTTGGAGGCCATCGCCGCCGCGGGCGCGAAGATCGTCGCGACCTCCGGCAACCACGATTCTCCCGCCCGGCTCGGCGCGGGCGCCGGCTTCGCCGCGGCGGGCGGGCTGTATCTACGGACCAGGGTGGCCGACGCCGACCAGCCGGTCATCCTGTCCGACGAGCACGGTGACGTCGCGTTCTACGGCATCCCCTATCTCGAGCCCGAGGTGGTGCGCGCGGAGCTGGGTGTGCCGCGCGCTCGCTCGCACGCCGAGGTGGTGGATGTGGTGATGGAGCGCATCCGCGCCGACCTGGCGACGCGGCCGGGCACCCGGTCGCTGCTGCTGGCGCACGCCTTCGTCGTGGGCGGCACGGCGACCGGTTCGGAGCGCTCGATCTCGGTGGGCGGGGTGGAGACCGTCGCGCTGTCGGCCTTCGACGGCGTCGACTACGTGGCGCTCGGACACCTGCACTCCCCGCAGACCCTGTCGGAGTCGGTGCGGTATTCGGGGTCCCCGCTGCCGTATTCGTTCGGCGAGTCCTCGCACCGCAAAGCGGTCTGGATCGTGGACCTGGACGAATCGGGACTAGGCGAGGTCCGCAGGCGCGACCTTCCGGCGGTGCGGGGGCTGTCCCGGATCACCGGCACCGTGGAGGAATTGCTGTCCGACCCCGCCCACGAGGAAGCCGTCGGCCACTATGTATCGGCGACCTTGACCGATCGGGCCCGCCCGCTGGATGCCATGCGCAGGCTGCGTACACGCTTCCCGCACGCCGTACACGTGGAATGGGTCCGCCCCGACGCGGAGGCGGTGCTGCACTATCGGGAGCGGGTCCGCGGCCGCGACGACAGCGAGGTGGCCCGCGGGTTTCTCACCGACGTGCGGGGCGAGCCGTCGGCCTCGGAGGCGCGCTGGATGGAGCGGGCACTGGCAGCAGCGGCCGGTGAGCCGGAGCAGACTTCGGTGCTCGCCGAGGCGGAGGGTGACGACGATGCACCGCGTCGGGCCGCGCCGGGCGGGGCTGCCCGCAATGAACGTGCCGACCCTGGTGGAGGCGCAGGGCCGGACGGCGGCGCCGCGGCCGGTGACGGTATATCGGACGACGATGACCTGGACGGGGAGTTGACGGCGTGAAGGGGAACGGGGTCGCGATGCGCGGGCGTGCCGCATGAGACTGCACCGGCTGGAGATGACGGCGTTCGGCCCGTTCGCGGCCCCGACGGTGGTGGATTTCGACAGCCTCGGCGCCGACGGCCTGTTCCTGCTGCACGGGCAGACCGGTGCGGGCAAGACCACCGTGCTCGACGCCATCGCCTTCGCCCTCTACGGCCGGGTCCCCGGCGCGCGCGGTGAGAGCAAACGCCTGAACTCCGACCATGCCGCCGCCGACACCCCGCCGCGCGTCGTGCTGGAGGCGACGCTGGGCGGACGTCGGCTGCGACTGACCCGCTCCCCGGAGTTCGAGCGCCCCAAACGGCGCGGCACCGGCATGCGCACCGAACAGCCGAAAGCCACGCTGGAATGGCTCGACGGCCGGGGCGAGAATCTCTCGCGCATACCCGATATCGGCGAGGAGATCGTGCGACTGCTCGGCATGAGCGCCGACCAGTTCTTCCAGGTGGTCCTGCTGCCTCAGGGCGATTTCGCGCGCTTCCTGCGCGCCGAGAACGAGGACCGCGAGAAACTGCTGGAAAAGCTGTTCGACACCCACCGGTTCGGCCTCGCCGAACAGTGGCTGGCCGAGCGCCGCCGAGCCTCCCGCGCCGCGCTCGGCGAGTCCGAGCAGGGCATCGAGCGGCTGATAGCTCAGATCAGGGGCGCGGCCGGCCTGGCCGTCACCGAGACCGCCACCGTCGAGGACTCGGTGGACTGGTCGCAGCGACTGCTGTCCCAGGCCCGCGCCGACCTCGCCGCGGCGACCGCCGATGCCGCTGCGCGCGAACAGGAATGCGCCCGGCTGCGCGAGCAGGCCGACGAACTCCGCGCCCTCGACGAGTCGCGCAGGCGGATGACGGCGGCCCGCGACCAACTCGCCCGATACGAGGCGACCGCCGAGCAGCGCCGGGACGCGCAGGCCGAACTCGACACCGCGCGCCGTGCGCAGCCGGTCATCGAGGCCATCGACGAAGCGCGCGAGATCGTGGTGACCGCACGCACACTCGAGAAGGCGGCTCGTCGGTCCGCTGATCGCCTTGCCGCGGCGCTCGCCGTCCCCGAGGCGGCTGATCTGCGGCGCGACCTGTTGGTGACGACGTCCTCCGAGGCGTCCTCGAACCCGTCGGCGGCGGCGTCGCCCGGTGCCGGTCCTCATGGCGGTGCTCATGCCGGTGCTCATGGTGGCGCGCACGGCGAAGTCGGCGGCGGAGTCGGTGCGGCCGCCGCCGGTGCCGACGCGGGCGTGGGGGCCGAACCGCCGGATGGTTCGGTTCCGGCAGAGCCGCCGCGCCTGCGAGAAGACGCCGATCTGGACGCCGCGGTGCGGGCGTGGAGTGCGCGGGCCGGTGCGCTCGACGCCGTGCGCGCCGACGCGACCGCCGCTGCCGAGTCCTCCGGCGAGCTCGTCGAACTGCGCGCCGAGGACGAGCGGCTGGCCCGCCGCGTGGGCGAGCTGACCCGTCGCCACGGCGAACTGCCGGAGGCGATCATCGCCGCCGAACGACTCCTGCGGGAAGCGAGCGAGGCCAAGGCCGCGCTGCCCGCGCTGGCCTCGGAATGCGACCGTCTGCAGGCGGCCGCGAGCGCGGCCGCCGACGCGGCCCGCCGCCGCACCGAGCTCGACGCCACCCGCGTCGAGTTCGAGTCCGCCCGCGCCGCCCACAACGACGCCCGCGACCTGGTGCTCACCTTGCGAGAACGCAGGCTGGCCGGAATGGCCGCCGAACTCGCCGGTGCGCTCGTCTCCGGCCTGCCGTGCGCGGTCTGCGGTTCGACCGCGCATCCCGCGCCCGCGGAAAGCGCGGGCGACGCGGTGTCGGTGGGTGCCGAGGAAGCCGCGGCCGAGGCCGAACGCGTGGCCGAACAGCGGCGCGATCGGATCGCTGTCCGCATCGCGGAGCTGGAACGCGAGATCGAAGGTCTGCTGGCCCGTGGCGGTGACGCCGATCCCGTCGAACTGGCGGCGACCCTGCGCTCGGCGCTCGGACGTCACGCCGACACCGCCGACACCGCGAGTACCTTCGACGCGGCGGACACGAAGCTCACCCGCCTGCGCGACGAACAGTCTCGGGTGCAGGACGGGTTGCGCGCCGCGCAGGTGCGCCGCGGTGAGATCGGCGCAGGCATCCGCGCCGCCGAAACGCGCCTGGCCGAGGCAGGCGCGCGCCTGCGCGAAGCCGCAGGCGCGGACAGCAGCTTCGAGGATCGCCGCGCGCGCCTGGACGCCCTCGTCGACGCGGCCGCCGAACTCGCCCAGGCGCGCTCGGCGGCCGCCTCCGCGCGCGGACAGGTCACCGTCGTCGCCGAGCGGGTCGAGAACCTCGCCGCGGCGGCCGGTTTCGCACCGGAGTCGCCGCTGCCCGACGACGCGGAGGAAGTCGCCCGGCTGAGCGCCTACGCCCACGTGGTCAAAGCGGCCGCGCGAACGCCGCAGCGGCAGAGCGAGATCGAGTCCGAACTCGTGACCGCCGACCGACTGCGCGCGTCCGCCGAGGCCGTCCTGGCCGAGCCCGAGATCCGGGCGGCCGCCGAGGCCGAACCGGGCGACCTACCGGCGGTGCAGCGGGCGGTCGAGGAAGCTCGGCAACGCTCGAACGCGGCGATCGCGACCCGCGCCGAAGCGAGCCGCCGTGTGCACTCGCTCGAGGAACTCGGCGCCCAGCTGTGGAGCGAGGCCGAGCGCCTGGTTCCGCGCCGGCGTGCCCACGACGAGCTCGATCGCCTCGCCGACGTCGTCGCGGGCCGCGGCGAGAACAACCGGAGCATGTCCCTGCGCTCCTACGTGCTCGCCGCCCGGCTGGAGGAGGTGGCGATCTCCGGTTCGGTCCGCCTGCGCCGGATGTCGGGCGGGCGCTACGAATTCGTGCACACCGACAAGGCGGGGCCGCGCGGCAGGCGCGGCGGTCTCGGCCTCGACATCCGCGACGACTACACCGGCGCCATCCGCCCGGCCAAGACCCTCTCCGGCGGCGAGACCTTCATGGCCTCCCTCGCGCTGGCACTCGGCCTGGCGGACACCGTCGCCGCCGAATCCGGCGGAGTCGTGCTCGACACCCTGTTCATCGACGAAGGTTTCGGCAGCCTCGACTCCGACACCCTCGACGCCGTCATGGGGGTCCTCGACGAACTCCGCGCGGGCGGCCGGGTCGTCGGCATCGTCAGCCACGTCGACGAGATGCGCCAGCGCATCCCCAGCCGCCTGCACGTCGTTCGTGGTCGCGACGGCTCGACCCTGCACGCGACGGTCGCCTGAGCCCGCCGTCGCGTCCGGGGCAGTCGGCGCTACCTCGACGAGGAGACGGCCGAGGCGCCGCCGCCCGCGCTCTCACGAAGTGACAGCCCGCTCTCGTGGTCGAGCAACCACCGCTTGGCCGCCAACCCCCAGCGGAAACCGCCCAGCGCTCCGCCGACGCGCAGCACTCGATGGCACGGGACGAAGAGTGCGGCGGCATTGCGCGCGCAGGCGTTGGCGGCGGCGCGGGTCGCCTGCGGCCGTCCGGCCAATGCGGCGAAGGCGGTGTAGGTGACGGGCTCGCCCGCGGGAACCTTGCGCAGGATCTCCCATGCCTGGGTGAGGAATTCCCCTGAATGCTGGCGCACCGGCACGGAGTCGATCGCGGCGGTATCGCCGTCGTGGTAGGCGACCACCGCCCGGGTGACCGCGCCGAGCGAGTCGCGCTCCCGGAGTTCGCCGGGCCGCAGAGACGGATGGATCAGCAGGCGCAGGTGGTCGGCGTCGGCGGTCCAGCCGGAGGCCAGGACAGCGCCGTCGGCGTCGGTGAGCGCGGTGAACGGGCCGATCGGGGTCGCGGTTGTCGCGAAGTCGGCGACGTTGGGGGACATGGGAACTCGCTTTCCAGTGATGGGTGGTCAGCCGACGCGGCGGCGATCGTCGCCGGAGGCGGCCGGGCGGGCCGGGGCACGCGCGGCCAGCGCGGTCTTCCACAGGTGCATGGACAGATAGGAACGCCAGGGCGACCAGCGGGAGGTGTCGCCCAGATCGAGGCCGAGCAGTTCGGCGCCGCGCCGGGCGACCAGGTCGCTGCCGAGCAGCGTGTCGGGGTGGGCGAGCAGACGCATGGTGACGTAGTCGGCTGTCCACGGGCCGACGCCGTCCAGCGCCAGCAGGTCGGTGCGCAGTTCCACTGCGGTGCGTCCCGGGTGCAGCGCCAGGTCACCGGAGGCGACGGCCTCCGCCGCCCGCACGATCGCCTCGATGCGCCGTGCCGGGCCGGTCAGCACCCGCGCGCCCTGTTCGGCGACGACCGCGGCGGTGGGGAACAGGCGCGGCAGCGGGCCGCTCACGCTCTCGCCGAGTTCGCGCACCAGCCGCCCGGTGTGCGTGGCGGCGGCGGAGACCGAGATCTGCTGACCGATCATGGTGCGCAGGAGCAGTTCCGCCGGGTCGGCGCAGCCGGGCACCCGGATGCCCGGGCCGAATTCGCTCCCGAGCACCTCGTCGATACCGATCGGGTCGGCGTCCAGGTCGAGCAGATGCCGCACTCGCGCCACCGTCGGCGCCAGATCACGCATGTCGCGCAGCGCGAGTTCGGCCTGCACATGTCCGGGCCGGATCCGCAGCGCCACGGTGGCGTGCCCGTGCGGGGTGCGCAGATTCCGAGTGTAGACCCCGCCCGACCACTGCTCCACGCCCGGCGCCGCATGCGCGCCGAGGAACCACTCCAGCCAGGTGCGGTCGAGCGGTTCCCGGTAGGGCAGCCGCAGTGTCAGGACGCCGTCGGCGGCGGGGGCGGGGGAGTCGGCGCGGCGGCGCGCCTCGGACCGCATGACCGTCGGGCTGACGGCGAAGACCTCCCGCACGGTGTCATTGAACTGGCGGATGCTGGTGAATCCGGCGGCGAACGCCACATCCGACATCGGCATCTCGGTGGTCTGCACGAGCAGTCGCGCGGTGTGCGCGCGATGCGCCCTGGCCAGCGCGAGCGGTCCCGCGCCGAGTTCGGTGGTGAGCACCCGGGTCAACTGCCGCTGGGAGTAGCCCAGAGCCGCGGCCAGCGCGGGCACGCCGCCGCGTTCGATCACGCCGTCGCTGATCAGCCGCATGGCCCTGGCGGCCAGATCGGCCCGGGTGTTCCACAGCGGCGACCCGGGCACCGCGTCCGGCAGGCAGCGGCGGCACGCGCGGTACCCGGCCTGCTGCGCGGCCGCCGCGGTCGGCAGGAACGACACGTTCACCCGTTTCGGGGTGATCGCCGGACACGAAGGGCGGCAATAGATTCCGGTCGTCCGGACGGCGGTGAAGAACTGCCCGTCGAAGCGGGAGTCGCGGGTCGAGACCGCCCGATAGCATCGCTCGAAATCCAACGCCGTGATCGTCACGTCCTCCACGATGTCAGTCGCGCGACCACCGTGCTAGCGGAAAACAGACATCGTCACGGATCAGCAGCAGCGGCCCGCCGGATTGCTCTCGGCGTGGGTGTGCCGGTCCCGCCAGTACTCACGCTCGCTCGGCACCGGGTGGTCCGGGTGGCGGCGGCGCAGGTGCGCGACATAGCGCTGATAGTCCTGGCCGCCGACCACCGAATCCAGCCACCACAGCGCCGCCCGCACCGCCGCGCGCACCCGCCTCGGCAGGCTCGCGCGGATCTGCCGGGGCGGGACGTCGCACTCGCTCACGCGTGGGCGTCCGATTTCGCTGTCTTGGTGTGGGCCGCGCCGGGCGCCCGGATCGCGCCCGAGGCGATCAGTTCGTCCCACTGCTTCTGCACCTCCCGCTCCGCCGGGGTGGCGATGAATCCGCTCGGCGCGAAGATCTTCGACGGCTCCTCCGGTGACTCGGTGGTGCTGGTGTCTCCGGATCGCCAGGCGCGCACGCACACCAGCACTCCGACGACCGCCACGATCAGCACCAGCGCCGCGAACAGGATGGACAACGTGCCCTGGATGAAGGTGTTGCGCACCACGATGTCGACTTCCTCGGGCGTCTTCGCCGTCAAGCACAGCCTGCCCGCCTCCTGCGCCTGCTGACACAGACTGTGCTGCTTCCAGTAGCCGAGCTTGGGGTCCGCGGAGAAGATCTTCTGCCAGGACGCGGTCATCGTCACCACCAGATCCCAGGCCAGCGGGAGGCCCGGAATCCAGGCCCACTTGCCCAGCCCCTTCTTCACCAGGATGGTGACCACCACCGTCAGCGCCACCGCGGCCAGCAACTGGTTGGCGATGCCGAACAGCGGATACAGCGCGTTGATGCCGCCCAGCGGATCGCTGACGCCCATCAGCAGTATCGACCCCCACGCCGCGACCACCACCAGCGAGCACGCCCACGCGCCCACTCGCCAGGACGGATCCTCGAGCCTGCGCAGCGGCCCACCCACATTGGCGAGCGCGTCGGAGACCATGAACCGCGCGACGCGGGTGCCCGCGTCGATGGTGGTGAGGATGAACAGCGCCTCGAACATGATCGCGAAGTGGTACCAGAACGACTTCATGCTCGCGCCGCCGAGGAACTGGTGGAACACCTCGGCGATGCCGACGGCCAGGGTGGGCGCGCCGCCGGTGCGGGAGATGATCGTGGTCTCGCCGACGTCCTCGGCGGCTTTCGCGAAGGTGTCCGCGGTGGCGGGCGCGCCCGACAAGCCGAGCGAATTGGTGTATGCCGCGGCCTTTTCCGGGGTGCCGCCGGTGAGCGAGAGCGGCGCGTTCATGCCGAAGTAGAGGTGCTGGTCGATGATGCAGGCGGTGATGATCGCCATGACCGCGACGAACGACTCCATCAGCATGCCGCCGTAGCCGATCATTCTCGCGTGCGATTCCTTCTCCAGCAGCTTCGGCGTGGTGCCGGAGGAGATCAGCGCATGGAAGCCCGACAGCGCGCCGCAGGCGATGGTGATGAACAGGAACGGGAACAGGCTGCCCGCGAAGGCGGGGCCGCTCCCGCTGGTGGCGAAGTCCGAGATCGCCGGCGCCGTCAGCACCGGCATGGTGATCAGGATGCCCACGGCCAGCAGGCCGATGGTGCCGATCTTCATGAAAGTCGACAAATAGTCGCGTGGGGCCAGCAGCAACCACACCGGCAGCACCGAGGCCAGGAAGCCGTAGCCGATGAGCGCCCAGGCGATGGTGGTGCGCGAGAGCGTGAACCAGTCCGCGCCCCACTCGGTTTCCGACACCCAGCCGCCACCGACAATGGCCAGCAGCAAGAGCACGATGCCGATCGCGGAGACCTCGCCGACCCGCCCCGGGCGCATGAACCGCAGATAGACGCCCATGAACAGGGCGATGGGGATGGTCATGGCGATGGAGAAAACACCCCACGGGCTCTCACCGAGCGCATTGACCACCACCAGCGCCAGCACCGCCAGCAGGATCATCATGATCACGAGAATCGCGACGATGGCCGCCACGCCGCCGACCGCGCCGAGCTCGTCGCGGGCCATCTGCCCGAGGCTGCGCCCGCGCCGCTTGGTCGAGGCCCACAGCACCAGGTAGTCCTGCACCGCCCCGGCCAGGCAGACGCCGACCACGATCCAGATCGTGCCGGGCAGATAGCCCATCTGCGCGGCCAGCACCGGCCCGACCAGCGGACCGGCGCCCGCGATGGCGGCGAAGTGGTGGCCGTAGAGGACCCGGCGGTCCATCGGCATGAAATCCTTGCCGTTCTCCAGGATTTCGGCCGGGGTGGCCAGATCGTCGCGCGGCTTGGTGATCTTCCACTCGATGAACCGCGCGTAGAAGCGGAAGGCGATGACGTAGGTGCAGACCGCGGCGATGACGATCCAGACCGCGTTCACGTTCTCGCCGCGCGCGACGGCCAGGATCGCCCAGGCGAGCGCGCCGAGTATCGCGATCGCGGCGAAGACCCCCTTCTTGACCGGGGTCATCGGGGATCTGTCGACCACCCCGACCGGCGGTAGACCGGGGTCGGTCCGAAGATATTCGATTGTCGCCATCCGCTACTCCTGTGACGCGAGGCACCGAGAACAGCTCACAAGGTAACGGATGGCGATCCGGCCGCTGCCCCTATTCGCCCCGGTAGGTGCCGAAACTCCACAGGTTGCCCTCGGGGTCGCGGGCTGTGAATCCCCGGGAACCGTAGTCCTCGTCGCGAAGTTCGCGCACGATCTCCGCCCCGGCCGCGGTGGCGCGGGCGAACAGGCCGTCGGGGTCGTCGCAGACCAGGTAGAGCGAGTCGTTTCCCGGCGTGCGCTGCCCGAACGGCGTGTCGTCCTTGCCCGCCGAACCGAACATGATGCCGCCGCCGAGCGGCCAGCGCAGTTCGCCGTGCTCGACGACGGCTTGATCGTTCTCCCTGGTGTAGACGGCGCTTTTCTCGAAGCCGAAGGCCTCGGTCAGGAACGCGACCATCGCGTGCGCGTCCCGGAAGCTCAGGCACGGCCAGACGGCGGTGCCGGTGCGCGTTTCTGCTGGTGTGATCGTCGAATCGGTCATGACTCCAGGGTCACCCCGAGGTGTCGGCGTCGTCTTGGACGGATGGAATCTCCTCCTCGGCGAGCCAGGTGGTCGGGCTGCACCCGGCCAACTCCGCGAAGTCCCGGTTCAGATGCGCCTGGTCGTAGTACCCGCAGCTCGCGGCCACCTGCGCGAGCGTCACGAACGACGGCGTCGCGACGATCATCCGCCGCGCCCGCTCGAATCGGGTGATCCGCGCGGCGAGCTTGGGCCCGAGCCCGAACTCCGTGGTGAACCGCCTGGTCAGATGCTGTCTGCTCCAGCCGATCCGGTCGGCCAGCGCCGACACGCTCGCCTGCCCGCCACTGCCGGTCACCGTCCGCCACGCCCAGGTCAACTCGGGTGTCACCAGCCGCTGCGGGTTCGCCAGCCGCGTCAGTACCTCGTCGCACACCGCGAATCGAGCAGGCCACGACGCGGGCCCCTGCAACCGCTCCCACAACTCGTCCGCGACCGGCCCGGCGATCTGCGCGCACTCCAGCGTCGTGTTCCACAGCGCCCCCGCGGGCAGGCCGAACAATGCCCGGCAGCCCAGCGGCGTCAGTGCGATCCCGACCCCCTCCTGATGGCCGGTGTGCGCGATCGCGGCCGCGCTCGCCTGCAACCCGCTGAGGACACAGCGGTAATCGGCCGGGCTCTGGGTGCGGTCGGTCTGGGCGACGACGTCGATGGTCGGCCCGATGGCGACGATGAAGGTCTGATGGCGCGACGGCAGTCCCCGGTGCAGGCCGGGCGCGTACCCGGTCATCCGATAGCCGATGTAGTGGTCGACGAACCCGGCCAGTACGGAAGCGGGCCGCGCCGTCACCGTTTCGGAGGTCGGCTCCATGCGTTCACGCTACGCCGTAGGCGCGGCATCGGTCCCGTCCGCCGAGCGCCGTTTCGCGCACCGCGTAGACTCCACTCCTCGTGAGTCTCACCCTCGGAATCGTCGGCCTGCCCAACGTCGGAAAGTCGACGCTGTTCAACGCGCTGACCAAGAACGACGTGCTGGCCGCGAACTACCCGTTCGCGACCATCGAACCCAACGTCGGCGTCGTCCCGCTGCCCGATCCGAGGCTCGACCAGCTCGCCGAGATCTTCGGCTCCGAGCGCACTGTTCCGGCTGTCGTCTCCTTCGTCGACATCGCGGGCATCGTCAAGGGCGCTTCCGAAGGCGCGGGCCTGGGCAACAAGTTCCTCGCCAACATCCGCGAAGCCGACGCCATCTGCCAGGTCGTGCGCGTCTTCTCCGACGACGACGTCATCCACGTCGACGGCCGCGTCGACCCCCTCGCCGACATCGAGGTCATCGAGACCGAGCTCATCCTCGCCGACCTGCAGACCCTGGAGAAGGCGGTCGTCCGCCTCGACAAGGAAGCCAAGGTCAAGAAGGACCGCAAGCCCGTCGCCGACGCCGCCAAGGCCGCCCAGGAAATCCTGAACAACGGCCGCACCCTCTTCGCCGCGCAGAAGGAAATCGACACCGAGCTGCTGCGGGAACTCTCGCTGCTCACCGTCAAGCCCTTCCTCTACGTCTTCAACGCCGACGAGTCCGTCCTCACCGACGAGGCCCGCAAGGCCGAGCTGAAGGCCGCCGTCGCCCCCGCCGACGCCGTCTTCCTCGACGCCAAGGTCGAAGCCGAACTCCTCGAACTCGACGACGAGTCCGCCGCCGAACTGCTCGAATCCATCGGCCAGACCGAGCCCGGCCTGCACGCCCTGGCCCGCGCCGGCTTCCACACCCTCGGCCTGCAGACCTACCTCACCGCCGGTCCGAAGGAAGCGCGTGCGTGGACGATCCACCAGGGTGACACCGCGCCCAAGGCCGCCGGCGTCATCCACACCGACTTCGAGCGCGGGTTCATCAAGGCCGAGGTCGTGGCGTTCGACGACCTGGTCGCGGCTGGCTCGATGGCTGCTGCCAAGGCCGCGGGCAAGGTGCGCATGGAGGGCAAGGACTACGTCATGACCGACGGTGACGTGGTCGAGTTCCGCTTCAACGTCTGATAGCACGGTTCGCCCGCCGCCAGGAGTCCACGGCGCGATTGGGTGTCCCCTGACGCCGGTTGATATATAATCAGCCATATAATCAACGGTAGGGGGCATCATGGCAGTCACCAGCGTCGACCTGGATCCGAAGCTCATCGAGCGTGCCAGGGCGCTCACGGGCGAGCGATCGAATCGAGCCGTCCTCGACCTCGCGTTGCGCCGACTCATTGCCTCGAAGCAGAAGGGCGCGATGATCGACGGTATCGCGGGACTGGCCGACCTGGAGAGTGAGCTCGGCGCGCCGGTGGTCTCTCCGAGCCAGTCCGAGTCTGTGTGACCGACTACCTGGTCGACAACTCGGTCTGGGCAAAACTGGCCACCGGAGACGCGGGTATCACTGCGCGGCTCCGGCGCATCGAACGAGCGCCGGCCGACCTGTTCGTCACCTGCCCGCCGCAGGTGCTCGAGTTCTGCCACAGCGCCCGAACGCCCGAGGAGTACGCACACTACCGAGAGCAGATCTCCCTCGGGTTCCCGCTCGAGCACGCACCCGACGAATCGCTCGTGCTCGATATCCAGGAAGCGCTGTGGAATGCGGGACTCGTCCGCGCGGCCGGCTCGCTCGACATCCTCATCGCTGGCTACGCCATCGTGAACGATGCGACCGTGCTTGCCGCGGACCGCGACTTCGAGCACATCGCGAGAGTGTCCGACCTGCGGTGCGAGTACATCGCGCCTTCGTCATGACGGTGCTTCGTGCCGGAACGCAGTCGAGTTTCCGTTTCAACGTCTAGGCCGAAGCTGCGTTCCTCCCGGAATCCTCTGGCCTTGTCCGTACAATGCCCGTACAGTTGAGTCGTCCACAGCAAAATGGGGCGTCTGTACTGATCGCAACACTCTGAGTCGGCAAGCGCTAGGAGTTCACCAAGCGGTCGTTGGAACATGAGCGAAGGGCAGCTGCGATGAGCACCAAGACCGAGCGTTTCGAGATCCGGTTGGCCGCGGAAGGGCGCGATCAAATCGAGGAGGCGGCGGGAGCCGTTGGTGAGACGCTGACCGAATTCGTGCGCAACGCGGCGATCCAGCGTGCCGACCGAGTGCTCGCTCTATCCAGTCGCACCCTGATGCCTGCGGAGCAATTCGACGCCATGCTCGAGTCGCTGGATGTCGCAGACGAAGCACCGACTCTCGCTGCGGTCGTCGCACGGCCACGAAGGTTCGTGCGCCGATGACCTATTTCTCGACCGGCTTGCGGGCCGATCACGACTTGTCTCGATTCGATTGCGGCAAGGATGTTTTGAACAAGTGGTTGCAGACCAAGGCTCTTGCCGCAGATACGGGAATGACCAGTCGCACCTACGTGTGGACCGATGGTGACGCCCTGGTGGTGAAGGCGTACTACGCCATCGCCCCCACGATGGTCGACCGGACCGAGGACGGTATCTCGAACCGGATGGCCGCAGGCATGCGGTCCGTGCCTGCCTTCCTGCTGGCGAAGTTCGCCCTCGACAAGTCTCTGCACGGGCAAGGGTATGGGAGTGACCTGCTCGTCGACGCCATCAGCAAGATCATGGGCGCGGCTCAGGCGTCTGGTGGTCGCCTCATCGTGGTGGATGCTATCGACGATGAGGCCTCTGCCTTCTATCAAAAGCACGATTTCATTCCCGTGGGAAACACGCCTGGTCGGCTGGTGATGAAAATGTCGACAGCCTTCTCCGCATTCGGCATCGGTTGATCGATGCCCTCGCGGCCGGGGGTACCCGGCAGCTATTGCCGTCGTGTCGCCGACACACTCGTTGTGTGATCACGCAGCGTGGACGAGAGCCTCGCCGCCCGAACCATCTCCTCGCGTCAGACTGCGCGCCGAAAGGCGACTCCGTCGACGAACATGCCCTGGACGAGTAGTGGAACCGCCGCGCTGGTGTCCAGTTCCGTGGCAACCGCGACATCATTTCCGAAGCCCATGTCGGCGAGTTCACGTCCTGACGCGCATTCGGATACGAAGCCCGGCACGTCGGTGAGCCCGTCGTACAGCGTCTTGGCTGCCGCCGCTTCCGACGACAGCGGTCCTGCCCCGGCTTCGGCGAGAGCGGATACGACCATCCCGGCGCCGATCCAGTCTTCGATGGCGGGCCTCACGGCGTCCTGGCCGGGCCACTGTTCCCCGGCAGGGATGATCGAGATCGGCCGTTCGGCCGTGCCCCACCCCTGTTGGACCATCCAGGCTGCGACAGCGGTCGCGTTGCGCAGGCAGGCAGCTGTCACCGGAACTCCCGAAACAGCCGCCGCGATCGCCGAGCCATTCGGTGAGGTTCCCCCGCTTTCTTGGAGGGCTCTGAGCATGGTCCGATAGGGCCAGAAAGGAGCCCCACGTGGCAGCACCGAAGAAGTATCCGGACGAGTTGAAGGCCCGAGCGGTTCGGCTGTATCAGGACTCGGACCCGAAACCGACGGTCCGGAAGTTGGCCCAGCAGTTGGGCGTTCATCACGAGGCGTTGAGGAACTGGATCCGCCAAGCGGATGCCGGCCGGCGTCCGGAACCGGCGGCTGTGGATCTGGCCGAGGAGAACAAGCGGCTGCGCAAGCAGGTCGCCGAGCTGGAGCGGGTCAACGACATCCTGCGTTCTGCGAGTGCGTATTTCGCCTCGGAGCTCGACCAGACCCGGAGGTGATCGTGCGCTTCGTCGAAGGCAGCTCGCACCCGGTCGAGCTCGTATTGCGGGTACTCGGCATCGCGTCGTC
The DNA here is from genome assembly GCF_001613125.1 of Nocardia shimofusensis NBRC 100134. GTDB lineage: Bacteria > Actinomycetota > Actinomycetes > Mycobacteriales > Mycobacteriaceae > Nocardia > Nocardia shimofusensis. Next base: position 52,621 of record NZ_BDBT01000031.1, on the reverse strand, counting down.
GACCTACTACTGGTGGCGTAAACGCCTGCGGGAGCCGTCGGCGCGGCAGATCGCCGATGAAGAGCTGCTGGCCGAGATCGTCGATATCCATACCAGTTCCGGCGGCACCTATGGCTCGCCCCGGGTGCATGCGATGCTGGCCCGGCGAGGGATCGCGGTCGGCCGTAAACGGGTGGAGCGGGTGATGCGCGGCGCCGGGTTGCAGGGCGCGTTCCTGCGGAAACGGTGGCGGATCGGGTCCACGCGGACCGATCCGCGGGCAGCGCCGGCACCGGATCTGGTCGAACGGGTCTTCACCGCCGATCGCCCGAACCGGCTGTGGGTGGCGGACGCGACCCGCATCCCGTGTGGTCAGGGAGCGTTTTGGCTGGCCGCGGTGCGGGATGCGTTCTCCAACCGGATCGTCGGATGGAAGACCTCCGACCGCTGCGACACCGAGATGGTCCTCGGCGCTGTCGAGTATGCGGTCTGGAGCCGCGACATCCGCGATGGCGAGTTGATACATCACTCCGACCGCGGGTCGACCTACACCGCTATCCGGTTCGCGAACACGTTGGCCGACAACGGGATCGCGCAGTCGATGGGGTCGGTCGGGGATTCCTACGATAACGCGTTGATGGAGAATTTCTTCTCCACGTTGAAGACCGAACTGGTCTATCGCCGGTCCTGGCGGACCCGGGAGGAGGCCGAGAACGCCCTGTTCGCCTACATCGACGGCTGGTACAACACCCAGCGCATCCAGAAGAAGCTCGACTGGCGATCACCCGACGAGTTCGAAGCCAGCTACCATCACCGAGTTCCAGCCGAAAGCTGGTAATCCGCCCTCCAACAATGCGGGGGAACCTCACGGTGACGGCAGTACCAGTCGTTGCGGCGCGGGTGCCTGCCTCAACGCGGTCGGCGACAGCGACCACGGCTGCTCCGGCGATATCGCGCGCCGCCCCACCGCCAATGCGGCATCGTGTCGCACCGCGTATTCCTCCGCGCCGCCGTCCCGCCACGGATAGGGGAGCACCGCAGTTCCGGCATCGACTGCTACCGATACCGCCGTGGTGAAAGACAACACGTCGACTACCACCAGCACCGCGCTGTGCGGTCCCAACGCTCGGGCACCGGCCGGTCCCCATTCGACCCGGATGCCCGCCCGCGCCTGAACAACCCATTCCACGTGTTCACCATAAGGCTGCGACGCCTTGCCGGACGCTGAAAGACTGTGCAGCAAAACGACGACCGTAGCGGCTGGCCGAGACAGTTAGGTCGAGGTGCCCCTGGCCCCGCGTCAGGGCCGGTTGAACTCACCGTCTTTCGCGCCTCGCAAGAACGCGTCCCACTCGTTGGGAGTGAAGATCAACGCCGGACCGCCGGTGTTCTTGGAATCCCGCACACCGACCATGCCGTGGTCGAGGTGCGCGATCTCGACGCAGTCGTTTCCGCCACCGCTGTAGCTGCTCTTGAACCACTCCGCGTCGGATAGATCTGCGTTCACCGTTCGTACTCCCTCGCTGCGCGCCGGAGCGCTTGCCTGCTGTCTGGCTGGGACAACGCCGCGCCGCGCAGACGGCGAAAGGTCTCCATGTACTGCTCGACTGCCTCGGGCTTGTCGTAGTACATGTTCCCACGGTATCCCTCGACGTACACGGTCGGCCGCTCGCCGGTGGCGGAGTCGAATTCGAGCACGGTGAAGGGGCCGCAGGCGACGCCGAGAGGATATCCGCTGGTGAATGGCAGCAGGCTGACGGTGACGTTCGCAGGGAGAGCTGCCAGATGATGGAGTTGGCCTGCCATCGTTTTCGCGCCGCCGACGACTCGACGCACGATGGTTTCGTCCAGCAGCAGGTTCACCTGGACCGGGCTTCGCTTCCTGTTGATGATCCGCTGCCTGTTGAGCCGGACCGCCACACGTTGGTCCGCCTCCTCGGGGGTGGCCTGAGGGTAGAACTGCGCGTCCAAAGCTCTTGCGTACGAAGGAGTCTGAAACAAGCCGCTGATGATGTCCGGGCGGTAGACGGTCAGTGCGGCGGCCGATGCTTCGAGACTGACATACAGCTCGAAGTCGGCTCGGATGGCGTCGCCGTACTCACACCACCACAGGCCCTCACCGTCATTGGATGCGGCGACTTTCGCCAGGTCGAGCAGGCCCGGCAGCTTCTCGGGAGCATCGCAGACCTGGCACAGGGCTTGGATGTCGTGCAGGCGGATGCGGCCGGCTTCGCCCTTTTCCAGTCGTTGCAGGGTGCCGGTGCCGCGTTCGATCAGCCGGGCGGCGTTTTGGAGCGAGATGCCTGCCTCCTGCCGCATGTCTCGCAGGTGACGGCCGAGCTGACGTCGTGGGATGGTGGTCGGCGGCTTCTTCGGAGTGGGCATGGTAAGGCAGTGTGCGCCATCGCCGGACCGCGCGCTGAGGAATGGACGGATAGTTCTGGATCGTCCATTTCGTTAGTTCCGTACTGCACGGCGCAAGGGCTTCCTCGCCTCGGGCGCCGACATCTCGCGGGCTCCTTCTTGGTGAGTCGACCCTCCTGTCCGAGCGTCGAGGGGAGGTCAGGGGATAACAGGTGACGTTCTGCTCTTGGCTCGGCTGGGTGGAGCAGCCACGCTCGGGGGGAGGGATGCCTGTTCTTCATGACGATCGAGAATTCGAGAGGCAAGAACATGAAACCGTTGTCGGAATCACTGATGGAACTCGCGGCCCGTGTGAAGCAGTACGAGGAGTCGTCGGCCGAGGCGCGGGAGAAGAGCCGCGCCGCACTGCAGGCTCGGCGCGAGGAGTTGAGCGCGACCCTCGAGCGCGAGGGGAACGAGTTCGAGAAGACCACGGCGGAGCTGCGGGAGGCTGCGCAGAGTTGGTGGTCGGACACCCGGGAAGCCGTCGAACATCAGATCGACGTGATGCGGGCCGACTTCGAGAAGTGGCAGGCCGATATCAAAGCGCAGCGTGCGGAACGTGACAAGGAGGGCAAGACCGCCGAGCCGGCGAGCAAGCCTGATCAGGGCTGATCGAGCGCCGCGCGGTCTCACCCACGGTGCGCGGCGGCTGATCGGGTGAGGGGCGTGCCGACGTATTCGCGGACGTGCGCTGCCTCACCTTTGGCGCTGAGGCGGCCGGTACTGTGGCATGCTCGGTGCTGAGCACGAGTTGTTGAAGTGATCGCTCGGCTCGCAACAGGAAGTAAGACAACAGTATGTCGCAAGGCAGTGTGAAGTGGTTTAACGGCGAAAAAGGCTTCGGATTCATCGCGCAAGACGGTGGCGGTCCGGACGTTTTCGTGCATTACTCCGAGATTTCCGGCTCCGGCTTCAAGTCCCTCGATGAGGGCCAGCGTGTCGAGTTCGAGGTCGGGCAGGGCCAGAAGGGCCCGCAGGCTCAGAGCGTCCGCGCTATCTAAGAGCTGACAGACAAGAAAACCCGCGCCACGGCGCGGGTTTTCTGCTTTTCCGGGCGCCCTCGTCAGCGCCCGTGGGACGGCGGGCTCAATCCTCGCGGATCAGCAGGAACGGCGCGGCGGCGATGCGCGACCAGCGGCCGCCGACGAAGGTGAGCCCGAGCAGCGTGCTCTCGTCGAGAACCCGGAATTCGTCACGAACCCACCGCCAGGGGATCGGTCCGCCGCTGCCGTAGGAGACCGCGATCGCGGGCCGCCCGTCCAGCCAGGACGGCTCGGTGGCCACGGTCATGGGCAGCCGTTCGACCAGAGACCCCTCGTCACCGGGCGAGCGGAGCACGTTGATCGCGGTCCCGTCGCCGGCGAACCGCTTGCCGTGCCAGCGGCGCATGCCGCCGAGGGCGATGGCGCGGGGTGCGGCGAACCGCAGCGGCCGGGGGCCGACGAACTCGGCGCGGTAGGTGCCGGTGATCGGTGTGTCCCCGGCGGACGAGGTGCCGAACAGTCCTCGCAGCCGGGCGAGGGATTGCGGGATTTCGGGGCGGGAAACGTTCAGCTGACTGCTCTTTCGGTGCGGGCCGCGTGGCGGGCGGCGAATCGTTCGGCCATCGCGGTGATGGTCAGGCTCGGGTTGACGCCGACATTGGCGGGGACGGCCGAGCCGTCGACGACATACAGGCCGGGATGGCCGAAGACCTGGTGGTCGGTGTCGATGACGCCGTCGGAGGCGTCGCGGCCCATCGACGCGCCGCCGAGGATGTGGGCGGTGATGGATTTGCCGCCGATGCTCTCGAGGAGCAGGTTCAGCGGGCGGCCGCCGACGGAGGCGGCGAAGGCGCGGGCCACCTCGTTCGCCTGGGGAAGGTAGCTGGGGGCCTGCTTGTCGGCGACCGATCGCGAGCGCAGGACCTTGCGCCACGGACGCACCGGTGAGCGGTCGAACACGAGCCGGATCTCGTTCTCGACGCTCTGCATCACGGTGAACACGCTGAGGCGGCGCAGGAAGTTGCGGGCGAAGACGACGCGCAACTGCCGGACAGGGTGGGTGAGCAGGGCGTGCGCGGCGGAGCGGCGGCGTCGCGCGGGATCGTCGCCGTCCACCAGCGGGCCGAGTTGGAAACGCATGTGCCATCCGCCGACGTAGCGGTTCTGTGTCACATGGGTTTTCGCGTCCGGATAGAACTTGCTGGAGATGGTGGGGCCGCGAGTGAAGTCGGTGTCGACGTCGTCGGCGAGCACCGCGGTGATCGCTTCGGAGTTGGTGCGCACCCCCATGCCGAGCCGGTCGGATACGCGCGGCAGCAGTCCGGCCGCGCGGGAGCGGAACAGCAGTTCGACCGTGCCGAGCACACCTCCGGCCAGCACCACCTCCGGTGCGCGCAACCGTTCGCCGGAGGTAGTGCGGACCTCGTAGCCGCCGCCGTGGAGTTCGGCGACCTCGGTCACCTGCCGCTCGGCGCGGATCTCGGCGCCGCGGCGTTCGGCGAGCCAGAGGTAGTTGAGGTCGAGGGTGTTCTTGCTGCCGTAGGCGCAGCCGATCAGGCAGGCGCCGCACAGTCGGCAACCGGTGCGGTCGGGGCCTTCGCCGTCGAAGAACGGGTCGGGCACCGTCACGCCCTCCTCGCCGAAATAGATGGCCATCGGGGTCGGCCCGTAGGTGTCGCCCGCACCCAGGGTCTCGGCGGCGGCCCGCAGGTGCTCGTCCATCGGCCCGGCGAAGGGGGAGACCGCGCGGCCGAGCATGCGCGCTGCCGTCCGGTAGTGCGGGGTCAGTTCGGCACGCCAGCCGGTCGGCGATTCCGGCCAGGCCGGGTCGGTGAAGAACTCCTCCTCGGGTTCGAGCAGGACGCCCGCCCACACGATGCTGCCGCCGCCCACGCCCGCGCCGCCGATGATGCCGACGTGGGCGAGGACGCGCTGCCAGAAGAATCCGCGAAGGCCGAGTTCGGGCAGCCACAGGTATTTGCGCGGGTCGCGCCGGGCGGCCATGAAGTCGTCGCGGGTGTGGCGCCGTCCCTGTTCGAGGACGATGACCCGTTTGCCCTGCTCAGCCAGTCGCAAAGCGCTCACGGCGCCGCCGAAGCCGCTGCCGACGATGATCACGTCGGCGTCGTGTTCGGTCGTAAGGTCCGCTTGCATGCGGAGAAGCATAGGCGGCGATATAGCAACCGCCCAGTATTGTTTTTTTCGCCCCTACAGTGCCGTCACCGCCTCGGCGGTGAGAGCGAGGACCGCCGGCTCTTTCCCGGGGCGGAGACTGCGAGCGGTGGTTCGGTTACGGCTCTACTGTGCGGCGGGGACGGGCTCCGCCCACACCCCATGGACTCCGCTCGGTCCCCTGCCACGGTCGATGGCGAGGATCAATGCCGCGCAACCGATTCCCGACAGGACCAGGCTGGTCCCGAACAGAGCCGGGTAACCGAGGATGTCGCCGACCGCGCCTGCGGCGAATCCGGCGAGTCCCTGCACGGTGACGACCGCGCAGGCCAGCAGGGTGTAGTCGCTGCCCGCGTGATCCGGGTCCGAGGCGTCCATCATCAGCGCGAAGACCGCGACGGTCGCGGCGCCGCCGAGGACGTGTTCGGCCAGGCTCGCCGAGACGATGAGCCCGAATCCGCCGACGCCCAGGGAGGCGAGCACATACAGGCCGAGACTCGCGGTCTGGGTGACACCGCCGATCAGCAGGGCTTGGCGGCGTCCGTGCCGGAAGCACAGCCAGCCGCCCGCCGCCGCGCCCGCGAGCGCGCCCATCGACGACAGGACGCCCTTGACCAGCGCGATCTGCCCCAGGCTGAGGCTGGAGTCGGACATGAAGGGGCCGACCATCGACGAGCCCATCGAGTCACCGAACTTGAAGCCGCCGATGAGAAGGATGAACGCGAGCATGCCCGGCCTGCGCAGACGCCTCCACCAGTCGGTCGCCAACGTGACCGGTTGCCTTCGCGGACTCCCGGAGGCGCCTCGAGTCGAGGTCTGCGGCAGCCACCAGACCGGGATCACGGTCACCAGCAACAGGATCGCCATCGCGACGAACAGGCTGCGCCAGCCCGCGAGCGCGAACAGCCACAGCAGCGCGCCGCCGCCGGCGATCATGCCGATCCGGTAGGCGCCCACCTGAATCCCATTGCCCAGACCGCGTTCCCGCGGTCCGAGCAGTTGGACGGCCAGCCCGTCGGTGGCGACATCCTGCGTCGCGGACACCAGATTGACCACCGCGATACCGACGAACAGCCAGCGCAACGACGACGACAGGTCCAGGCAGGCCAGCCCGAGCGCCACCGCCGCCGACGCGAGTTGCAGCGACAGCAACCACTGCCGCCGGGTGCCGTAGTGGTCGACGTACGGCGCCCAGAGGAACTTCAATCCCCACGGTGCGAACAGGACGCCGGTGATGCTGATCTCGACCAGCGAGAAGCCGGACTCGCGGAGCACCACCGGCAGCGCCTGGGTGAAGAAGCCGTAGGGCAGGCCCTGGGCGAAATACAGGGCGGACAACAGAACCAGGGTGCCGACGGGGATCGTGCTTGCCCGGGCGGCTGTTCTCATACGGACAATCCTGGCAGATCGGCCCGAATCCCCCGGTCGCCGGAGGAAAGCCGGCCGATCCCTGGATCTACGTGGCGACGCAGGCGGAGCCGAGGTCGATACCGGTACCGACATCGACCGGCACCCTGAGCTGGGCCGTCGCATTCGGCTGGAAGGCGTAGATGTAGTCGATCTCCGTCGAGGACGGGATCCACGTCGCCGTGGCGACGCCGCCGGAGGGCATCGCCTCGGCGAAGCCGCTGGGGCCTTGACCTTCCTCGAAGAAGAAGACGGGCTTGGTGTTGTCGTCCACCCGCACGGTCACGGTGTAGGAGCACGTTGTTCCGTAAGCGTGGGTGCCGAGGGTGAGTCCCGGCGCGATCGTGGTTTCGAGGACGGTCGCCGAGGCGGACGGCGCGGCCAGAGCGGTGAAGCTCGCGACGACACCGAGGGCGGCGGCGCCGGAGATGATGCGGACGGCTGTGGTGGAACTGGGTCGCGTCATGGTGAGGTACTCCTGGGCTCGGGGTGCACGTTCGGGTCGGGGCACGGAATCGAACAGGGCGGCGCCGCCGGGTTCGCATAGGCTGACGAATGGTGTCGATGGGCCTATCGGACACGAAAAGCGATGTGTGACAAGAAGTTCTGCCCCGAGAAATAGGGGGTTCGGGACAACCGGAAGGTGGTGGGGTCGGCATGTGGCCGATCGACGGGCCGGCGGCACCGCGTTCGACGGCGGCGTCCGGCGCGGCCCGGTCGCTGTTGCCGGTCGTCCTCGCGGCGGCGGTCTCGGTCGCCGCGGTCCACTTGGTCGCGCAGGTGGCCGCACCGGATGGTCTCGTCGTGGCCGTCACGCAGGTTCTGCTGATGCCGTTGCTGGCCGCGGCACTGTTCGCCGGGACCGACCGGCCGCGTGGCCGCCTGGTTCAGCTCGTCCTGGTCGCGCTGCTGTTCTCCTGGCTCGGCGATACGGTGCCGAGGTTCGTGGCCGGCGAGGGCGGCTTCCTGATCCTGATGGCCTGTTTCCTGGTGGCGCAGGTCTGCTACGCGGTGGCGTTCTGGCCGTTCCGGGCGGCGTCTTTGTTCGCGCGCCCGGGTGCTGCCGTCACGGTGTACATCCTCGCGCTCGGAGTGCTGATGGCCCTGGTGTGGGGAGCGGGCGTGCTGGTGGTTCCGGTCGCGGTGTACGGAGCGGCCCTGGTGACCATGGCCGCCCTGGCGACCGGCCTCGGCAGCGTTGCCGGGCTGGGCGGGGTGATCTTCGTGATCTCGGATGCGCTGATCGCTCTGCGCGTGCTCGCCGGGACAGAACTGCCGGGGCACGGCTTCTTCGTGATGCTGACCTATGTGCTCGGGCAGGCGCTGCTGGTGGTCGCGGTCGGTCGCCGTGCGTCGACTCTCAGCGGCGCGGCTGCGGAATCAGTTCGTTGAGGTCGACGGAGATTACGAAGGGCACCGGCCGCTGGAACGTGCCACGGAAGATGCCCGCCGGGGCGTAGACGCCTGGTCCGTCCAACTCGTAGGCATGGACGACAGGGGCGCCCTGCTCTTCCTCGATGCACCAGTAGTGCGGAATGCCGGCCTCGGCGTATTTGCGGAGCTTCACCGTGCGGTCTCGGTGGGCGGACTCGGGGGAGACCACCGCGACGACGAGTCGGACTTCGTCGGCCTGGTAGCAGGTGCGGTCCGGGTCGTAGGGTGCGGTGGTGACGAGGAGATCCGGCTCCGGCCGGTTGCGCGCGTCGAGGCGCACGGTCATCTCCCGCTCGACCTCGAAGCCCGCGGGCGCCTGTCTCGCCAGGGTCGTGGTCAACGCGGTGACCAGGCGGCCGTGCCATGAGCGCTGCGGCGACATCATGAAGACGAGGGCTCCGTCGATGAGTTCGGTGTGGCGAGGCGCCTCGGGAAGGCGGTCGAGGTCTTCCGCGAACCAGCCTTCGGCGCGTGGTGGGCGCATCCAGTCGGGCAGTGCGGTCATGGCGCAACCGTAGCCAACCCGAGGAGCTCGGGCCATGAGAACATCGGGAGTATTCGCGGTACGGCCTGTCGTCGGCTATCCCTGTTCGGGACTGCGCGAATAACGCGGGCGCAGATTGATCGGCAGACCGTCCTCGGGGGTCGGCCCCGTGCCCCACGCCAGCGGCACCTCGTAGTTCTCGGGGACGCTCCACTCGTACTGCAGCAACATGCGGTGCATGATCGACTTCACCGTCATGCCGCCGAAGTGCAGGCCGATGCACTTGTGGGCGCCGCCGCCGAAGGGGGACCAGGCGTAGCGGTGGATCTTGTCCTCGCGGCGGTCGTCGGCGAAGCGTTCGGGGTCGAATTCGTCGGGGCGGGGCCACCAGCGGGACAGCCGCATGGAGGGGTAGGCGCCGATGATGATGTCGGTGCCCGCCGGGACGTAGTGGCCGAGGATGTCGGTGTCGCGGACGGCCTGGCGCATGAGCACGCCCGCGGGGGCGTACATGCGCAGGGTTTCCTTGAAGGCCAGGTCCAGCGAGGTGAGCTTGTCGAGGTCGTCGTACTCCAGGAAGTCCTTGCCGAGGGCGAGGGATTCGGCGCGCAGGCGCTCCTGCCAGTGCGGATTCTTGCCGAGCAGGTAGGTGAGCATGGACAGCGAGACGGCGCTGGTGTCGTGGGCGGCCATCAGCACGAAGATCATGTGGTTGACGATGTCCTCGTCACCGAAGGTGTCACCGGTGTCGCTGGTGGCGCGGCACAGGACGCTGAACAGGTCGGTGCCGTTGCCCGCGCGTTTGGCGGGCAGCTGGTCGCGGAAGTACTGCTGGAGCAGGCGCCGCCCGCGCAGGCCGCGATCCCAGGTGCCGCCGGGGACGGGGGTGCGGATCAGCGCCTGGCCGCCGACCACGGTGGCCTCGAAGGCGTGCTCGACTTCCTTGGCCTCCGGGCCGAGTTCGGCGCCGACGAAGACCTCGGTGGCGAGGTTGAGCAGCATCTGCTTGATGTGGTCGTAGACCAGGAATCCGGGTTCGGGCTGCCAGGAGGTGAGTTCACGGTCGATGCCGGGATGCATCATGTCGAGATAGCCGATCAGGCGCGGGCGAGTGAACGCCTGTTGCATGATGCGTCGGTGGTGCAGGTGCTCGTCGAAGTCGAGCAGCATGATGCCGCGGCGGAAGAACGGGCCGATCCAGTACTCCCAGCCCTGCTCGCTGGAGAAGACCTTGTCCTTGTTGCTCCAGACGACTTCCAGTGCGTCGGGGCCGAAGACGGCGACGGCACGGCGGCCGAAGACGCTCGTCCAGGACACCTCGCCGTATTTGTCGAAGGCCTTGCGGGCCCAGATGATCGGGTCGTGGTAGACGCGCAGGGAGTGGCCGAGCAGCGGCGCTCCGCCGTCGCCGAGTACGGGCAGCAGGCCGCTGCCCGCCGGTGGCTCGGCGAGCGGGGCCGGCCTGGCGGGGTAGAGGTCGGCGAGATCGGCGGCACGTTGCTTGAGCCCACGGCGAAGTCGTGTGTACATCTGCTGTCCTTTCGCGGCGCTGCGAAGGTCGAGGCGAGCCGGTGCGCCACCCAATTGGTGACGACTCGTCACCAATTGACTCCCGTGATGCCTCCTTTTGTCAAGATGGACCCATGACCAGCCCATCGACATGGGGCGGGCGGACCGTCGAGGCGCGCCGCGCCGCTCGCCGCGCCCAGCTCATCGACGCCGCCATCGACGTGTGGGTGGAGAGCGGTTGGGCGGCGGTCAGCTTGCGCAGTGTCTGCGCGCGAGCCGGGTTGAACGACAGGTACTTCCGCGAGAGTTTCGCCGATCGCTCCGAACTGCTCGCGGCCGCGTGGGACCACGTGCGCGACGAGACGACCGCCACCCTGACCGCCGCGATCGGGGATCGGCGCGAGGACCTGCCGCTGGACGTGCTGCATCGCGCGGTCGAGGCGGTGGTGCACGGTCTGGCCGACGATCCGCGTCGCACCCAGGTGCTCTTCGGTGATCACGCGGGCAGTGCGGTGCTGGAACGCCGGCGCCGTGATCTGGTGCTGATCGTCACCGACATGCTGGCGACGAGTCTGGAGCCCTACCTGCGGGCCGGTGTCGATTTCGGCGAGTTCCATCGCATGGTGCTGATGGCTGTCGGGGGGTTCGTGGAGCTGACCGGCGCCTGGCAGGCGGGAGTGGTCGCGATCGACATCCCCGGGCTCATCAGGCAGACGATCCGGCTCGGCGATATCCTCGCCGACGCCTATCTCGCCGATCGGCCCGCTCTCGCGCCTCCCGTCGCCGAGCTCTGATCCGGAAAACGGCCGCGGCGGGGTTGCGGATCGTAAACTGAGCAGCCTGTGTCCTCGCTCGCTCGTGTCGCCGCAGATCCATGAAATCAGCTTTTCGCCATGACGATTCGCACGCCGGAAATCGGACGCAGATTTGCGTTCGCACTTTTGGGAACTGGTGTGGCGCTCGCGGTCGTGAGTGGCGCCGCGGGTCCCGACGGTCCGGCTGAACGACTGCTGCCAGGACCCCGGCGTCCCCGGCCGGCCGGCGGACAGTCGGAGCGTCCACTGCGTCCACGTGGAGTGGACCGACGCCTTCGTGTGGTCCTACCGCTCGGAGGCGACGGTGCGCGCTCCGAATCGGTGGAGGTGCACCTGTACCGACGTGTGTCGACGGCCCGACGGTTCGCGGGTGCCGAAGCATCCGCGATGCGGAATTCTCTGCGGCGAACCGTCGCCGAGCGGGTATATTGAGAGCGGTTTCGCGGAGTTTTTCGAATCGGTGTGGAATACGCAGGATATGAGTGGCGAATTCTGGGTTCAATGGTCCCGGTAAACTGCTTCCGAAGAATTTGCTCCCTGTGCTCCGCGGTTGACTCCGAGGTGGGGATCATCGGGATCATTTCGTTTGTCCCATGATCTGTTTTCCATTTCGGCAAATGTGGAGAACTGTGCCGACGGGAGTATGGACAGGGCCGGGGTGGGCGTGTGGGGTCCGGGTGCCGCGCCGGGCGGAGGCGGTGCGCCACCGGAGGGTCGAGGACGCAGCGTCGCCGGCGGCGTCTGGCTTTCGCCCGTTCAGGGGTTGGTTCTGCCTGGCTCGTGCGGTGCGGCGGGCGGAGTCGGGGCGATCGGCCCCCTCCGTGGGCTCGATCCGATGGGCTGGTCCGTGGCGCGGATGCGCGGTGGAATTTTCATTCTGCAATATTCGATCTGCTGTCGGCGCGGAGGTCGGCAAACTGTACCAACTGGTATGAAGTACCTTTCGGTTTGAAAACCGAAAGGTATTGTTTGTTGCGTGAGCGGGGGAAATGCGCGGAATAGCGGATTTTCCCTGTGTTCGCCGTGCAACTTTCGCCTTCCGTGTGTAGCGTCGGGCACTTGTAAGCCCTTGGGGAGAAACGAGGGCAAACCTTCGGAAGACAAGCGGTGAAGCGGTGCTCGGTATAGACGGCTGCCTGAAACGCATCATGGACATTCCCGGTGCGCGCAGCGTGACGATGGTGGATGGTGCGAGCGGTCTGGCGATCGCGGCGGCGGGCCGACACGAGCTGGTCGATCAGCACGAGGACGCCGCGGGGACGACGGATGTGGTGCGCACGGTGCTCGGCTGCTCGGCGTTGGCGAGCGGGTCCGGCGAGGACGACATCAGCGAGATCATCGTCTGCGGCGGGGGCGGCTATCACCTGCTGTATCTGGTCGACGGCGATTTCGACGGGCGGATATTCGTGCACGTGGTCTGCGACGCGGAGACCGGCAATCTGGGACTGGCTCGTTTCCAGCTGAAGGCCGTCCTCACCGAGTTCGTCGGGGGTGACGATGAGCGGTGACCTCGCCGTCGAACTGCGCAGGCTCGAGCAGCAGGGCAGCACCGGCGTGTTGCTGGCCGGTGACGGAGAATTCCACCTCGCCTACGGCGCGATAGCGTCCGCGCACTGCCATCGGGCGACCGGTCTGGATCGGTTGGTGGTGGAAGCGGGTGTGGCGACCCATGAGGATTGGCGGCGCGCGGGCGCCGGTGACCCCAGCCGGGTGCTCGAGCAGCCGCAGCTGGAAACCCTTGCCCTGCTCTCGGTCTACGACGCCGCCTACTTCCTGCTCTCCTCCGGCGCCGAACCGGAGTTCCGGCCCGCGCCCCCGCACTGGCTTGCCCGGGTCTGCCACGTGCGGCCGAGAGAGCTGGTGCGCGAATGCGAGCGGCGCGGTGATCCCGGGTCCGGGCCGTGGCCCGCCGATCTGGTCGACCTGGCGCCGGTGGTGCCCGCGCGCCGGGTGCATCGGCGACGGGTGGTGCTCACCGCCGGGCAGGCGGAGGTGCTGGCCGCCGCCGACACCAGGCGCAGCGTCACCGAGATCGCCCGTTACCTCGGCCGCACCACCTACGGATGCCTGACGGCGGTCCGCGAACTCACCGTCGCCGGGCTGATCGAACCGGCTGTGGGCGAACCGGATTCGCCGCGAGCAGGATCGCTGGAGACTGCGCTGGGGGATTCGCCGCCTTCGGGCGCCGGGCTTCCCGCTCTGCCGGAGCGAACGCCGTTGCCCGATCGCGTCGAACCGCCGCAGTCGTCGTGGGTCCCGGTGTCCGGCCCTGCCGGACCGCCGCAGTCGGAGCGGGAGCCGGGCTCGGGCTGTGCGGAGTTGCCGTCGCGGCCGGGACGTGTGTCGATGTCCGCTCGTGCGGAACCGATCCCGCCGTCGGAGCACGCGCCCGTGTCCGCACAGCAGGGGCGGGCGAAGACCGCACTGCTGCCCGCTGTGGTCAGGCCGGTGCGCGGTGCGCCCATCGCCCCATCGCCCCGTCCGGTCGCGCCGGTGACCCGCACGGCGCCCGCGTCGAAAGACGCACCGCCCGCGCCACTTCGGCAGCGAATACGCCAGGCTGTGCCCGCCGCGGAGCGAGAGCACTGGCAGCAGGTGGATCCGAGCGTGCTCGTCCGGGTGCGGGCGGCGTTGGAGGAGCTTGCGTGACCGCGCGGAAGAAACTGCTCGGCGATTGGATGGGAAGGTTGACCAAGGTGGCGATGTCGGGACCCGAACCGTACGCGGTGGTGCTGGCCGAGTTGCAGGGGCTGCGCGAACGCGTCCCCCGGCTGACCGGTGCGCTGGTGGCCTCCGGTGACGGTCTGCTGATCACCCACGACCTGCCGGGCCACATCGAGCCCGACGGCATGGCGGCGCTGACCGCCTCGCATCTGGCGCTGTCCTATCGACTGGCCAGTACCGCGCACGGCGGCGGATTCGACGAGGTCGTCGTGCACGGCTCCGGCGGCTACGTCGTCATCTACACGGCGGGCTGGGCCTCGCTCACCGTCCTCGCGGAATCCGAAGTGAACGTCGGCCGTCTCCACCTGGAGTCGCGGCCGGTGGCTCGCGCCATCGCCGATCATCTGACGGTGCTGTCGAACGGGCCGAGACACAAACAGTCGACAAAGGTCGAGTGAAAGGAACACGAATGAGCAATATGGATCTGGCCCTCAAGGACATGATGGTGATCGACGGCGCGATCGGCGCCGCGGTCGTCGACTACAACTCGGGCATGGCGCTGGGCATGCTCGGCAGTTCGAAAGCGATGGACCTGCAGGTCGCCGCCGCGGGCAATACCGAGGTGGTGCGTGCCAAGATGCGCACCATGGACAGCCTCGGCCTCAACGACGAGATCGAGGACATCCTCATCACGTTGTCGGGCCAGTACCACATCATCAGGCCGATGACCGGGCGCAAGTCCAAGGGCCTGTTCCTCTACCTCGCCCTCGACCGTGGCCGGGCCAATCTGGCGCTCGCCCGGCACCGGCTCAGGGGCATCGAAGAAGACCTCGAGGTCTAGTCGCGGGCGTTCACGCCGTGAGGCGGTAGAACCGCCAGAAGCCGAAGTCCTCGATCGGCAGGATCTCCACCCGGCCGAAACCCGCTTCGGTCGCGTAGCGGTCGAGGGTCGCCGGCCGCATGACCGTTCCGGTTCCCGCCGAACCGGGATGCGAAAGACCGTCGGGCAGGCAGATCAGCAGGCTGAATCCGTACATGAGCCGATCGATATCGCTTGCGGGCGCACCGAATTCGGGCTCGACGGCCTCGTCCATCACGATGACCGATCCGCCCGGACGCAGCGCGCGGCGCATCGCGTCGAGCACCCGCACGGGGTGCGGCATGTCGTGCAGGCATTCGAAGGCGAACACGAGGTCGTAGCTTTCGGCGGGCAGTGCCGTCGCGGCGTCGGCGACATGGTGACGCACCCGGTCGCCGACGCCGGCCGCCTCGGCGTTCGCGGTGGCCATGCGCACCGAGGGGGAGTCGATGTCGTAGCCGTCCACCCGCAGCGACGGATAGGCCTTCGCCAGCGCGATCGCCGACCAACCGCCGCCGCAGCCGACGTCGGCGACGCGGGCCTGCGGGCGGGTCAGTGCTTCCCGGACCGCGGGCACGTCGTCGAGCGCGGCCGCCAGCCGCTGCTCGAACCACGGACGGTTCATATCGGACTGCGCTTCGCGCATGTCCGTACCGAACCGATCCCAGCCGACGCCGCCGCCCGTGCGATAGGCCTCCAGTAGCGCGGGGGTCTGCACGGCGGCCGCGGCGAACGCACGGGCCAGCGGGGCCAGGTAATCGGTACTGGTGTGATCGAGCAGGACTTCGGCGGCGGCTTCGGGCAGGGCGAATCGCCCGTCGCCGTCGTAGCGCAGAATCCCGGTCGCGGCCTGCTGTTCGAGCCACTCCCGGGCGTAGCGCGGGTCGCCGCCCGCGCGGCCGGTCAATGTCGCGGCGTCGGCGGGGCCGTGCTCGGCGAGCGCGCGGTACCAGCCCATCCGGTCGCCGAGGTGGATAGCCAGCAGATCGATGGCGCCCAGCGCCGACTCGAACACCCGCCCGGCGAACTGCTCCACGGTGGCGACGGCCGGATCTCCGGTGGTGATGCTCATGTAATCGACCCCTTTCGATGTGTGTACGGGGATCGCGCAGGCGTTCGCGAGGGTTAACGAGCCCAGGTCAGGCGTGCATGCCGTGCAGCAGCAGCGACCACGCGTGCTCGGCGGTGTATTGCCGGGAGGCGGCGTCGGTGCGGGCCAGCACACCGGCCACCATGCCCACGGCGAGCACGATGTCGGTCGCCTCGATGCCCGCGCGGATCGCGCCACGCTGCACGGGATCGGCGAGCTTGTCGCCGAGCAGAGTGAGCAGGCGGAACGCGGGCTCGAAGATGCGCGGGTCGTCGCTGCTCGGGTTCAGCATGGCGATGAAGGCCGCCGAGGTGGTGATCTGGCCGATGATGACCTTCAGGACGTCCTCGACAGTGGTGTTCGGGTCGGCGGCGATGTTCTCCACCTCGACGATGTTCTCCTCGAACACCGCCAGCGCGAGCGCCTCTTTGCTGGCGAAGTGACGGTAGAGCACGCCCTGGCCGACACCGGCGGTGCGGGCGATCAGGCTCATCGGCACGTCGTAGCCGCTCGCGGCGAAAACCTCTCGGGCAGCGGCGATCAACGCCGCGCGATTGTCGGCGGCGGCGCTCGGACCACGGTTGACGCGGCGAGGTGATGTCACGCACACTACTTTATCAACCGGACAGCTTAGTCCGGTTCGGCTGTCGGCCATGTCGGCCGCCGTAGTCGCACGAAAGTGCCCTCAACGTCGAGGTGCCGACATGATGTTGTTCTCGCTGTCCCGCCTGGCCCGGCTGTCCGTGCCGGCGATTGCCGCGGCCACCGTATTGCCGTTCGGCAGTGTCCTCGCCCAGCCGTCGGGCGTCGTGGTGCAGGAGGCCGCCGGGGTCGTCGACGTGGCCGCCGAGCGCGCCGTGTGCGGCCCGGGGGCGGCGCCGGAAACCGGCCTGCAGGGCGACGTACCCGCCGCCGACCGTTCCAGCGGCCGCAGCACCCAGGGCTACAGTTGCAATATCACCCGCCTGGGCGCCTATCCAGGACGCGGCGGGGCGATCACCTCGACCAGCTTCGAGCACTGCGCCTATATGGGCACCTTCTTCCCGGGCAATCTGCTCGATCCGCTGGCGGGCGTGCAGGTGGTCGACGCGTCGACGCCCACCGCGCCCGTGCTCTCGACTGTCCTCACCGAACCGGCCATGCTGGCGGGGACCTGGGAGACGCTGAAGGTCCACCAGGGCCGCAAGCTCCTCGTCGGCGCCGGGGTGCCCGCCTTGACCGGCTTCGGGCTGCTCTCGATCTACGACGTGTCCGACTGCGCGCGTCCGCGCCTGCTCAATCCCGGGCCGGGCACCGACCTGACCATGCCGTTACCGATCACCGCACACGAGGGCGGCTTCTCGCCCGACGGCAACACCTACTGGACCTCCGGCACCGCGCCGGGCATCGTCAGCGCCGTCGACATCACCGATCCGTCCGCGCCGCGCGTCCTCTGGCAAGGTCTGCCCGGAATGTCCATGCACGGCATGGGATTCAGCCCGGACGGCACCCGGATGTACCTGTCGAACAATCTGGGCGGGCTGACCGTGCTCGACACCTCGGCGGTGCAGCGTCGTGAACCGAACCCGCAGGTGCCGGTGCTGTCGCAGACCACATGGACCGACGGCTGGGCGACCCAGCACAGCATCGCGGTCACCTACGACGGGCGGCCGTACCTGTTCACCGTGGACGAGGCCGGTTCCGGAGGTGTGAAGCTGATCGATGTCGCCGATCCGGCCGCGCCGCGGATCGCGCACGCGATCAAACTCGAGATCAATCTGCCTTCGAACCAGGATTCGATGCTGTCCTCGGCGATGGGCGGCTCGCTGTTCGCCTACGACTCGCACTATTGCGCCGCCGACCGCCCGGTGGACCCCACCGCCCTGGCCTGCGGCTGGGCTTCCTCGGGGATCAGGGTGTTCGATGTGCGCGATCCGTTCCACCCTCGCGAGATCGCCTACTACAACCCGCCCGCGCAGACCGGCCGCAACGCGGAACTGTGGAACTCCGTACACGCGGTGGCCTCGATCATCGGCGTTCCGATTCTCGAGCTGCCCGCGGTGCTGCAGTCCGGTGTGGCGGGTCAGTTCGATCCCGGTCAGGCGCTCGGTGAGCGCAGCGGCATGGTCGTCGCCGGCGACCTCTCCAGCGACTGGTGTTTCTCCGCCCCGGAATGGCGCGGCGACATGCTCTATGTGACCTGCACCGACAACGGGTTCATGACGCTGCGGCTCGATCCGGCGGTCTACACCCCGCCCGCCGACCAGCTCTCCACCGTCGGGTCGTGACGGTGCGCCGCGGGCTCGCCGTCGGCGCGGCGGTCTGTGTGGCGCTGTTGCTGCTCGCGCTCGGCGCGGCGGCCCGGCCGCTGCTGATCGCCGACGAGACCGAGCCCGCTCCGGTGCTCGGCCCGGTGGAGATCGCTTTCGTGCAGGACATGATCGCTCACCACCAGCAGGCGCTGCTGCTGACTCAGCGGCTGGCCGACGATGTCGATCCGACCGTGCTGCTGCTGGCCCGGCAGGTGGCCGACACCCAGCGCACCGAGCTCGGGATGATGCTGGGCTGGCTGACCCTGGCGCGGGCCACAGTCACCAATCCCGAGCCGATGGCGTGGATGCGCGCGTCCGGTCACGACCACGGTTCGGCGGACACCGAATCCGTCACGATGCCGGGCGCGGTCACCCAGGACGAACTCGATCGACTCGCGGCCGCCCGCGGCCGGGACGCGGAGGCGTTGTTCCTGCGGCTCATGCAACGTCACCATCAGGGGGCGGTGGTGATGGCGCAGGCCGCCGATCGACTGTTGAGCAATGGTCCAGTGAAGCGGACGGCGCGCGACATGATCACTTCGCAGGGCCAGGAGGCCGGGCTGATGGGGATGATGCTCGCGCGCATGCAGAACTGACCGGTGGTTTTCAGGAGACCAGGCGCTCGAAAAGAGAGCGATAGTCGCGCAGCGCGGTGCGCAGTTGCTCGGTCTCGGCCGCACCCGACCAGCCGGCCGCCAGGGTGCGGCGGCGTTCGGCGAACAGGGCGGTCAGGCGTTCGATGGTCTCCCCGACCAATTCGTCGGCCCGCGTGACGGATTCGCGCGGATCGTCGACGAAGTGCGCCTGCAACTCGTGCCACCTGGTGCGCAGCTGATCGACCTCGTCGACGGGAACCAGCCTCGGGTCGCCGCCGGTGGCCGTGTCACCGGCCGACGGCGGAGACGGCCGGTCGGTGGGCGAGACATCGTGTGCGACTTCGCTGCCGGAGGCGCCCGCGGCGACATCGGGGCCGGCGGTCACACGGGTGTCGGGAGTGGCGTCGACTGTGCCGGGCTCGGCGGTGTCCGGCGTGGCGGTGCGCGGATCGGGTGCGGACGCGTCCGCACGCTCGGACGTCGTGGCGGAGTGGTGGATCCGGGGTTCGGTGCTCATCGGAGGATGCCTTTCTTGCTGGGAATGCTGGTATCGGCGCCGGTCTCGGCCGTCGCCTCCGTCCGCGTCGCGGCGTTCGTCGTCGACGTGCCGTCGTCGTTCACGAGGTCGTCGTCCACGAGGTCGTCGTCCACGAGGTCGCCGTCCACGAGGTCGCGGAAGAGCGTGCGGTAGCCGACGAGAGCGATGCGGATCTCCTCGGTGGTGGTGCTGTCCTCGCCTGCGCGGGCGGCGATCTCGCGCCCGCTGCGGTAGTGGTCGAGTGCGGCGGCGTGCTCGACCGACAGATCGGCCACCTGCTGGTCATGGTCGCCGGTCGGGTAGCCCCGCTCGGCGGCGACCGCGGCGACGAGACGGTCCGCCTCGCCCAGCGCGCCGCGCGGATCGTCGACGAAACGTTCCTGCACCGCGACCCATTCGTCGAGGTAGTAGCGCTTGCGTTCCTCGGGCAAGGGGCGAAGGTCGAGGTCGGCATGGCGGTGTTCACGCCTGCGCAGCTCGCGTTCGGCGGCGGCGCGGTCGTCGGCCTCGGCCACGACTCGGTCGTATTCGGGGCCGAACCTGCGACGCAGTCGCCTGGTGCGCAATCTCGGAGTGAGCAGTAACAGCGCCGCGATGACGGTGACGACCGCCACGACCAGCGCGATCAGCACGGAGGTGGACACGGGATTCTCCTTTGTCGAGCTTCTGCCATGGAAGTGCCTCGAAATTCGCCGCTGAAACAGACCGCTATCCGACCGGGCGGTCCGAGTCGCGGTACCGCGCAGGCGGATCGGGCTCTCGATGCCGGGCCTCGCGCGGGCCGGAGCGCGCGCAAGGGAACCGGCCGGCCCTCGCGAACGTCCTAGTCTGTGGACATGTTTCGCGCGCGTCGGGTGGCGCGGGCGGGTAGCGCCACGATGTGTGGCGCAACAGGACGGTTGCCCAACGGAGGGGGAAGTCGATGCGGGTGGCGAGGACGCGGCTGTGGCTGGGGGCCGTGGCACTGGCGGTGGCGGTGGCGGTGGCCGCGGTGCTCGGGGTGCGGTGGTGGCAGGAGGCCTCGGGCGGTGGCGCCTTGGTCGGCGAGCGGCTCACGTCGTTTCCCGAGGTGGATCGGTCGGTGCTGGACGCCGACCAGTCGGCACTGGTCGCGGTCCTCGAACGCGAGTTCGCCGACCCGGGCGCCGGTCCCGACTACGCCGAAGGTCAGGTCGAGGCATGGTGCGCCGATTTCGTCAGCTGGACGATGCGGGAGGCGGGCCGGCCGCTGTCGAACCCGCACTCCGGCTCCTGGCGGATTCCCGGGGTCTACACGCTGCAGGAGTACTACCAGAGCGTGGACCGGTTCGTGCCGGTCGAGGCCGATTATCAGCCGCGCACCGGCGACGTGCTGCTCTACGGGCCGGACAGTCCGTTCGGTCAGCACACCAATCTCGTGCTCGCCGCGGACGGCGGTGCGGTGACCACGATCGGCGGCAACGAATTCGACCAGGTGCGCATCCATCGGTTCCGGCTCGCCGACGTGGCCGATGTCGTCGGCTACGGGCGATTCTAGGAACCCGGCTCGCCTCTACTATGGAGGGCGACAGTGCCCGGCAGCGCTGTCGACAAGGGCCCTGTCCTGCTCGCCCCTCATCGGCAGGACAGGGCCCGCCCGATGCACCCGCTGCCGCCGCGCTTCGGTCACCCTCGTCGCGTAGCGTGTCGAATGTCCGTGCGGAGGTGAGGGTTGGCGGTAGAGCTCATGCAGCACAGTGTGGAGGGCCGGGAGGGGCCGAACTGGATCGGCTATGCCGAGTTCGGCGAACGCTTCGTCGAGCACGCGGTGACCGAGCAACGCATCATCGCGGCGGTCTCCGGCATGGTCGGGCAGGGCGTCACCGTCGGCCCGGTCAATCTGGCTCCGGCGGGTATCGCCGGGTTCCTGGCCGAGGGCAAGGTCGGCACTCCCCGGGTCTCGCGCCACGACGAGGCCGTCGTCTTCCATGTCAGCGTGCCGGTCACCCTGGCGGTGAAGGTGCTGCTCGGCGGCAAGACGCTGCGGTTGGAGGCCCTGGTCGATATCGACCTGACCCTGCACGCCCGCACCGCCGAACCGGTGCTCATCGTCATCGACATCCCGCCGATCGCGCCGGAGAACGTCGGTTTCCTGGTGCGGGCCTCCGCGGTGGACGCCGCGTGGGAGTCGTTGCTCGAGCCGATCGCGGGCTGGGTGAAGCGCGAGGTCGCCCAGCGGGTCAACGCGATGCTCGCCGAGCCGCAGGCCCGTCGCGCCCGGATCTTCGACCTCGAGGCGCTGGTCGACGGACGCCGCGCGCGCGGTCCGGTACCCGAGCGGTTCGAGTGGATCGATTACGGCGAGTTCGGTCGTCGCTTCTTCGAGCGGATCGTCACCACGCGGCGCATCGGCGAGGTGGTCGACCGGATGGCGGGCCGTCCCATCGAGATCGGCCCGCTGCGCACCGGGCCGGGAGACCGCGCGACCGTCACCGTGCGCGGCGCGATCGGCACGCCATTGCTGGCCGCGCGTGAACCGGCCGAGCCCCACGACGGGTACCACCGGTTCGAGCTGGTGCTCCCGGTCGCCTTGGACATCACGGTGCGGGTGCTCAGGGCCAATCGCTACCGCGCCGAGGTCGAGATCCCATTGCTGCTGACCGCTCGCGCGGCGGAACCGCTGTGGGTCGTGATCGATCCGTTCCCGCCCCGCCCGGAGGACCTGCGGTTGCAGTTCAAGGCCGAGGGCATGCGGGCGGCGGCTTTCGGCGCCCTGGCCGGTATCAAGAAACAGATGCTGGCCCGGGTACTCGGGGTCGTGAAGCGGGAAATCAGCCGCGCCGAGGGCCGGATCATCGACGTCGGCGCGCGGATCGATCGCCTCGTCTGATCGAGGCACCGGCGATACACCCGGCGACGTGCGGACACGGCGTGTTGCCTGTGGGGTTGATGTTGTCTCTGGGGCCTGGTGGTCTCAGTGTGAATGTGGTGGAATGAGTCCACGTTCGAGGCTCCCGGCGCGCGAACGGATCTGGGGAAGGCGCGCCGGGCCTGCTTTTGCCCACATCGGTCGGGGGTTCGGTCGAAGGAGTCGGCGATGCGTTCTTCGAATCTGTCCCGTCGTACATTTTTCGCTTACACCTCTGCCGCGGCAGCGGCCTGCACTTCCGCCGCGGCGGCTCTGGGCATGACGGCCACGGCAGGCACCGCGGCCGCGAATCCCGGTCACGGCACCCTGCTCGACTACGCCGCCGGAGTGCCGTCCGCCGCGCAGATCAAAGCCGCCGGGCACGTCGGCGTCATCCGCTATGTCTCCGACCGGCGGCCGGGCGCGGAATGGATGGAGGGCAAACCCTTGCTCGCGGCCGAGGTCGAGGACCTGCGCGCGCACGGGCTGAGCATCGTCTCCTGCTACCAGTACGGCAAGGCCGCCACCGCCGACTGGCGTGGAGGTCTGGAGGCGGGCAAGCGGCACGCCGAGCGTGGTCTGGAATTGCACTCGGCCGCGGGCGGTCCGGCCGGTCGGCCCATCTACGCCTCGATCGACGACAATCCGACCCCGGTCGAGTTCGCCACCATGATCGCGCCGTACCTGCTCGGCTGGCACGCGGTGCTCGGGCGCGAGAACGTCGGCGTCTACGCCAACGCGCCCACCATCGAACTGGCCCGCGTCGCGGGATTGGGCGCGTGGTACTGGCAGCACAACTGGGGCACGCCGAAGGGGGTCGTGCATCCCGCCGCGCATCTGCACCAGTTCGAGATCGACAAGCGAGCCGTCGACGGCATCGGGGTCGACCTCAACAGCATCCTGAAGCCCGAATACGGGCAGTGGTAGAGCGCTACGTCTGCGAGTGGGATGCGGGCGTGAGTCGCATCTCCGGTTCGTCGTCGGGGACGACGCGCAGGCAGGGCCGATCGTCGGGAGTCTGGTGATCGCCGCGCCAGGAGAACAGCGACCAGCGCGACAGACCCGAGAACGCCGAGGCGAGACTGGCCAACGAACCGGTGGAGATGATCGACCCGAACGAGCCCACCGAGCCGATCGACAGCACCGACCCCACGCTGCCGATGGACAGGATCGAGTAGGCCGAGCCGATCGACAGTATCGAGCCTTCCGATCGGATGGACAGGATCGACCGGCGCGAGCGTTTGCTCCTGATCGAGCCCGGGATGTGTGGCGTGATGTCGCTCGTAACCATGCCCCCGGTCTACCACGGTCGAGGCTCGGTCAATCGCATATGCGCGAACCCGTGGAAGATCGCCGGATGTGAAACGACGAAAGCCCGGTCGCCGGAGATCCGGCGGCCGGGCTTCGCGTGTATTCGACTCAGGCGGTGAAGAACCCGAGGGTGGGCAGGAACGAGCAGGTACGCGGCTCGGCGCCCTCGGCCTGTGTGGTCAGCGAGCCACCCACCACGGCGGCGATCCGGCCGCGGCCGGTGTCGACGATCGCCGACAGGGTCGCCGGACCGTCCGGGTTGATCTTGGCCTCGTCGGTCAGCTGGGCGACGCCGGACTGACGAGTGTCGAGGTTGAGCCACTGCACGGTGAGCGGCGGGTTCTGCTCGGCCGTCGGAGCCTTGGTGCCCAGCGCGGTGAACACGAAACCGGTCTGGCCGGCCTGCGGTCCGGGCGGGGGCAGCTCGGCGGGACCGGTCACGGCCAGCGCGGTGCCGATCGAATCGCCGGAATCGCTGATGCAGGCCTTCCCGATGGTCGGGTACAGGAACTGCGCGATGACCGGGCCGTCCTCGGGCAGCTCGGGGCCACCGCCACCGCTGCCGTCGAGGAAGGTGATGATCCGCTCGAGCGTCGACTTGATCTGCGGCGGCAGGTTCAGCGTGGCGAGCAGCGCACGGGCCTGGGCCAGGATCGCGGCCTGCGGGCCGTCGGCGATATCGGCCGGGCCCGCGATGGCGCCGACGATGGCGGGGGTCAGTGCGGCGATCGCGTCGACCGGGACGCCTTCGGGCACCATCGGAACGCTGTTGGGGGCCGCGGCAGGGGCGGTGTCCGGCGCGGCTACTGCGGCCGGCATGGCGAGCGAAGCGCTCGCCGCCAGGGCGAGTGCGGTCATGGCGATCCGCGATCCTCGGGTGCGAAGCACTGGTCTTGCCGTCCTTACCTCGGGTACATCTGGTGCAACGGGCGCGGGGCCCGTTGTTTTCCGGGTCACTCTAAGTACATCGGTACCGGCTTGTACAGCCGCCGCGCTCCGGAGTTTCTGTCGTGGACGATCAGTGTTACCAGAGAGTAGTTTGTCCGGGCGTTACTGGAGTGAAGATTGATGCAAATGTTACCGCTGTGGTCAACAGATGGGGGATAGGCCACGCCGGACGACCGGTGACCTCCGGTTAATCTAGTCAGCACCTTCGGCTCGCGTGTGCCGAACAGCGGAAATCCCTTCGCGACCCGCCCCCCACCCCGAAAGCCTGCGATTTGAACCGAGAGAGCGCTCGGACGGACGGACGTCCGGCCGCTGCCCGATGGCGATGGGCGGTGCTGGCGCTCGGGCTGTCCGTACTCGCCCGGATGTTGTGGATGTTGTTGTCCGACAACGGGATGAATCTGGTCGACCTGCACGTCTACGTCGACGGCTCGGCCTCGGTGGGCACCGATCGGCTCTACGACTTCACCTACGCCGAGAAGACGCCGGACTTCCCGCTGCCGTTCACCTATCCGCCCTTCGCCGCGTTCGTCTTCTATCCGCTGCATTTCCTGCCGTTCACCATGGTGGCCATCGGCTGGCTACTGGCGACGGTGGCCGCGCTCTACGGTGTGGTGTGGATCACTTTGGAGATGATTCTCGGTCGTGAGCGGTTGCGCGAGCCGGCCTGGCGGGTGGCGCCGATCGCCTGGACGGCGGTGGGCGTGTGGCTGGAACCGGTGCGAACGACCATCGACTACGGGCAGGTCAATGTTTTTCTCGTGCTCGGCGCCATGCTCGCGGTGCGCAGTTCGCGATGGTGGATCTCCGGTGGGCTGGTCGGTGTGATCGCGGGCATCAAGCTGACGCCAGCGATCACCGGGCTGTACTTCCTGGCGCGGCGCCGCTGGGGCGCGGCAATGTTCGCGGCGGTGGCGTTCGGCCTGACGGTCGGTATCAGCTACCTGCTCAACGACCATGAGGCACGCCGCTATTTCGGCACCCTGCTCGGGGACGCGGACCGGATCGGGCCGGTGGGCTCGGTGTGGAATCAGTCACTGCGCGGGACGATCAGTCGCATCCTCGGCCACGACGTGGAGACCGGGCCGGTCTGGATCTGCGCGGTCCTGGTGGTCGCGGCGCTGGCGTTCGCGGCCTGGCGATCCCTCGGCCCGGACGACCGGCTCGGCACGCTGTTGCTGGTGCAGGTGTTCGGCCTGATGGTCTCGCCGATCTCCTGGTCCCATCACTGGGTGTGGTTGCTGCCGCTGGTGCTGTGGCTGCTCTACGGCCCGCTGCGCGAAGCGCCGGGCGCGCGGATACTCGCGGGGTACTGGCTGGTGACGACGCTGATCGGGGTGCCGTGGGTGCTGTCGTTCTTCCAGCCGACGATCTGGGAGATCTCCCGGCCGGGCGTATTGGCCTGGCTCGGCGCGGTGAATGTGGCGGGCGTGCTGGCGTTGCTCGTCTGGGTGATCGTCTCGGGCAGGCGGGCGCGTGCCGCGATCCCGGAGGCCGAGCGCGCCGACGTCGCCTGAATCGTCAGGCGCCCGAACTGTCGCTCCCGGCGACGAGTGCGTCGATCTGCTCGGCCAGGGCGAAGTCCGCGGCGGTCAGGCCGCCCGCGGAATGGGTCGACAGGGTGAAGGTGACCTTTCGCCAGCGGATGTCGATATCAGGGTGATGATTCGCACGTTCCGCCGCGTCGGCGACCCGGCGCACCAGGTCTATGGCGGCGGGGAAGGACGCGGCGGTGACGGTGCGCGAGATCTGCGCATCGGCGCGTGACCAGTCGGGCAGGCTGGTCATGGCGGTGGCGATGCGGTCCTCGGGGAGCAGTTCTGCGGTCATGCCCCGGTACTACCCGAAGCGGGGCGAATTGATCGGGGCGGCGGCGAAATTCGGGTTATCAGGCCGCGCGGGCCCGCTCGAGCGCCTTCTTCAGATCTTTGCCGTGCAGTCCCGCGGCCTCGGCCTTCTTCATGCGCATGATGACCACCGGGCACTTCACGCAGCGGGTCTTCTTGCGGCAGCACTTCTTCTTGGGTTTCAGGCTCGAAACCTTCTTTGCCTTGACTTTGCCCATATTGGTTAGCATAACCTAACCAGTGGCTGAAGCATATGAAGTGGGGACTTGCCGGTAGTGTGTGTATTCGGCCGCGACGCCCGGTGGATCCATTCTCCATCTGTTCTCAGGTGTCGGCACCCATACCTATCAGCAGGAGGATTCAGCGTGTCGTCTGCACGCGATTTTCGCAACGTCGCCATCGTGGCGCACGTAGACCACGGCAAGACGACACTGGTCGACGCCATGCTCCGTCAGTCCGGCGCTTTCGCCGAACGGGCCGAACTGGTGGACCGCGTCATGGACTCCGGGGATCTCGAGCGCGAGAAGGGCATCACCATTCTCGCCAAGAACACCGCCGTGCACCGTCATCACCCCGATGGCTCGGTGACCGTCATCAATGTCATCGACACCCCCGGCCACGCCGACTTCGGCGGTGAGGTCGAGCGCGGTCTGTCGATGGTCGACGGCGTCGTACTGCTCGTCGACGCCTCGGAAGGCCCGCTGCCGCAGACCCGGTTCGTGCTGCGCAAGGCGCTGGCCGCCTCGCTGCCGGTGATCCTGGTGGTCAACAAGACCGACCGGCCCGACGCCCGCATCGGCGAGGTCGTCGAGGAGAGCCACGATCTGCTGCTCGACCTGGCCTCCGATCTCGACGACGAAGCCGCCGAGGCCGCCGAGCTCGCGCTCGACCTGCCGGTTCTCTACGCCTCCGGTCGTGAGGGCAAGGCCTCCACCGAGCAGCCCGAGAACGGCAACGCGCCCGACGCGCCCAACCTGGACGCGCTGTTCGACGTGCTGCTGAAGTACGTCCCCGCGCCCAAGGGCGACCCGAAGGCCGAACTGCAGGCGCACGTCACCAACCTCGACGCCTCGCCCTTCCTGGGCCGTCTCGCGCTGGTCCGCATCCACAACGGCACCCTGCGCAAGGGGCAGAACGTGGCCTGGATGAGTGCCGAGGGCACCAAGACGGTCAAGATCACCGAGTTGCTGGCCACCGTCGGCGTGGAGCGCAACCCGGCCGAGGAAGCCGTCGCGGGCGACATCGTCGCGGTCGCGGGCATCCCGGAGATCATGATCGGCGACACCCTGGCCGACTCGGAGAATCCGGTCGCGCTGCCGCGCATCACCGTCGACGAGCCCGCCATCTCGGTGACCGTCGGCATCAACACCTCGCCGCTGGCCGGCCGCAACGGCGGCACCAAGCTGACCGCCCGCATGCTCAAGGCGCGCCTGGATCAGGAACTGATCGGCAACGTCTCGCTGCGTGTGCTCAACACCGAGCGCCCCGACACCTGGGAGGTGCAGGGCCGTGGCGAGCTGGCGCTGGCGATCCTGGTGGAGACCATGCGCCGGGAGGGCTTCGAGCTCACCGTCGGCAAGCCGCAGGTGGTCACCAGGACCGTCGACGGCAAGGTGCACGAGCCGTTCGAGGAACTGACCATCGACGTGCCCGAGGAGCATCTGGGTGCGGTCACCCAGCTGCTGGCCGCGCGCAAGGGCAAGATGGTGCAGATGTCCAACCAGGGTCACGGCTGGGTGCGCATGGAATTCATCGTGCCCTCGCGCGGCCTGATCGGTTTCCGCACCGACTTCCTCACCGAGACCCGCGGCACCGGCATCGCCAACGCCGTCGCGCACGGCTACGCCCCCTGGGCGGGCGAGATCCGCTCTCGGCACACCGGCTCGCTGGTGTCCGACCGCGCGGGCAGCGTCACCGCCTACGCGATGCTGCAGCTGGCCGATCGCGGCACCTTCTTCGTGGAGCCGGGCGCGGACACCTACGAGGGCATGGTCGTCGGCATCAATCCGCGTGCGGAGGATCTCGACATCAACGTCACTCGTGAGAAGAAGCTGACCAATATGCGCAGCGCCACCGGCGACGTGCTGGAGACGCTGTCGCGCCCGCTGGTGCTGGATCTGGAAGGCGCGCTGGAGTTCTGCGCCGGCGACGAATGCGTCGAGGTCGGCCCCGATGTGATCCGGGTGCGCAAGGTCGTGCTCAATGCCAACGAGCGGGCGCGCGAGCTGTCGCGGCGGAAGGCACGGGACCGGGCCGCGCTGTAGAGTGCCCAGCGTGATTCCGGGGGCCCGACGGCGCGCGACGGCGCGTGTCATCCAGTTGCTGGCCGCGGTGTCGGTCGCGGTGCTCGCGGGCTGCACCGCGAACCCGCCGCCGCCCATCGAGAGCACGGACTCTCCGAAGACGACGACGGAGAAGCCGAGCAAGAACACCGTCGTGGTGGCGATCGACGACGTCGGCGTCGGATTCAATCCGCATCTGCGCGCCGATCAGTCGCCCGCCGCCTCGGCGGTCGCGGCGATGGTGTTGCCCAGCCCGTTCCGTCCGGTCCCCGATCCGGCGGTGCCGGGCGCGGCGCTGTGGGTGCCCGACACCGCGCTGATCACCTCCGCCGAGGTGACCGCGCAGGAGCCCTTCACGATCACCTACACGCTGCGCAATCAGGCCAACTGGTCCGACGGCGCGCCGATCGCGGCCGAGGATTTCCGGTTCCTGTGGCAGCAGATGATCACCCAGCCGGGCGTGGTCGATCCGGCGGCCTACCGGCTGATCTCCGATGTCACCTCCTCCGGCGGCGGCAAGACGGTGAACGTGGTGCTCAACCGGCCCTATCCGGCCTGGCCCCAGCTGTTCACCAATCTGCTTCCCTCGCATCTGATCAAGGACCAGCCGGGCGGGTTCGTCAACGGGCTCGCCGAGGGGATCGCCGTCTCCGGCGGCAACTTCGCCATCAAATCGGTGGACCAGGGCCGCGACGAGATCCTGTTGGAGCGCAACGACCGCTACTGGGGCACCCCGGCCGCCCCCGATCAGATCCTCTTGCGCCGCGGCGGAACTCCCGCCCAGCTGGCCGATTCGCTGCGCACCGGTGACGCGCAGATGGCGCTGGTGCACGGCGGTGTCGCGACCCAGGCACAACTCGCGGCGATCGCCTCGGTGCGGACCGCGATCATGCCGCAGTCGCGCACGCTGCGGCTCGTCCTCAACGGGCGCAGCGCGGATCTGGTCGATCCGCGCGTGCGGCGCGGTGTGCTCGCGCTGCTCGATCCGGCCCTGCTGGCCACCGTCGGCGCGCAGACCGGCGGCTGGGTGGACCCGGTGCGGGCGCAGATCCTCTCGCCCTCCGATCCCGGCTACGTGCCCACCGATCCGCCGCGCCCCTCGGCCGAGGAAGCCTTCGCGCTGCTGGGCGAGGCCGGATTCGCGCGCGAACCCGAGACTCCGCAGGAGATGTCGCCGACCTCGCCCGCGCCCCAGCCGCGGTCGCTGGCGAAGAACGGTCGCAAGCTGACGGTGCGCATCGGAACGGTGACCGACGACGCGACCGCCCAGGCCGTCGCGCACACCGCCGCCGACCAGCTGCGCAGCGCGGGCATCGACGCGACCGTGCGCGCGCTGCCCGCCGACGAGCTCTACGGCAAGGAACTGGTGGACGGCAGTGTCGACGCCATCGTCGGCTGGGAAGTGGCGGGCGGCGATCCGGCGAACATGCTCGCCTCCCGTTACGGCTGCCCGCCGAGTGCCGAGCCCGCCGCCGACAGCGAGGTCGAGGCGGTGCTCGAGGCGGCCAGGCGCGCACCGGCCAATCTGTCCGGGATCTGCGATGTCGCCCTGCAACCCGCGATCGATGCGGCGCTGCGCGGTATCGATGTACCCAAGACCCTCGCCGAGGCCGAGCCCGCGCTGTGGAATCTGTCGACGGTGTTGCCGATCGTGCAGGACAACCTGGTCGCGGCGGCCGGACCCCACGTGGACGGCGCGTCGTTGAGCGGGGCCATCCCGGTCGGTATCTTCGGTGATGCGGCGATGTGGAGGAGGATCCCGTGACCGTGACCACCGGTGGACTGCTCCTCGTGCACGCCCACCCCGACGACGAGTCGATCACCACCGGCGGGACCATCGCGCTCTACCGTTCCCGCGGTGTTCCGGTGACCGTGGTGACCTGCACGCTCGGGGAGGAGGGCGAGGTCATCGGCGAGCAGTGGGCCCAGCTCACCGCCGACCAGGCCGACCAGCTCGGCGGCTATCGGATAATGGAGCTGACCGGCGCGCTGGCCGCGCTCGGCGTGAGCGCGCCTCGTTTCCTCGGCGGCGCGGGCCGCTGGCGCGACTCCGGCATGGCGGACACCCCTGCGGCGAGGCACCCGCGGGCGTTCGTGAACTCGGGGCCGGAAGCGGTCGAGGCGCTCGTCGAGGTGCTGCTCGAGCTGCGGCCGCACGTCGTGATCACCTACGACCCGCGCGGCGGGTACGGGCATCCCGATCACATCCGCGCCCACGAGATCACCACCGCCGCTGTCCAGGCCGCGGCCGAACTCGGCTGGGACGTACCGAAGTTCTACTGGACCGTCACCGACCTCCATCTGCTCGCCCTGCACACCGAATCGCTGGCCCGGCGCACCGCCGAAGGTTTGCCGGGCGCACTGCCCGCGGGCTGGCGGCTGCCCGCCGTCGGTGAGCTGGCCGGAGTGGAGAGCGAGACCATCACCACGGTCGTCGATGTCTCCGAGGTGCTCTCGGCCAAACGCGCCGCGCTGCGCGCGCATGTCACCCAGGTGAGCGTCGCGCCCTCGGGCCGGGAGTTCGCCCTTTCCAACGACATCGCCCAGCCGGTCCTGCCGGAGGAACACTTCGTCTTGGTGCGCGGCAGGCGCGGCGCGGTCGGGGCCGACGGCCGCGAGCACGATCTGTTCGCCGGGCTCGGCGCACTGTCGGCCTAGACTCGCTGCCGTGGAGATCCCGGGGCGGCAGGCCGATGTGAACGATGTTGTGACCCGTGCCCGGTTCGCCGCGGTGGCACGCGGACTCACGATGGCCCTGCTCGTCGTGGCCGCACTCTTCAGCGTCTTCGTCGAAGTGCTGTATCTGCCCTTCTACGTCGGGGGTTCGTGGACCTCCGCCGTGACGCCCTCCGATCTCGCGCTGGCCTCCGGCGCGCACCTGGCCGCCCCGCTCGGCTCCGGGGCCATCCCGGTCCCGGTGACGGCGCTGATCGCGGCCGCGGTGAACATCGCCCTGGTCGCCGCGATGCGCACGTTCACCGGCAGTCTGCGTCTTGCCCTGCTGCCCGTCCTCGCCTGGACTTTCGGCTTCCTGTTGTGCACCTTCCCCGGCCCCGGCTCCGACACGCTGCTCATGGGCGACTGGCCCACGCTGCTGCTCCTGGTCTGCGGAACGGTTCCGCCCTTGCTGTACGCCTTCAACGTGAGTACCGCCGTCGCGCCCCCTGCCCCGGTACCGACCCGACGGTAGCGGCGTCGGTGGACCGGCAAGGGCACCTCGAGCGTGCGGCCTGGCGACGGCATCGCCACCAGCCGACCCGTTAGCGGTGGCCGAGGGCGCCCGGAGTGGCGTTTTCGATGATTTCCCAAGCTCTTTCGAGCGGAATGTCGATGACGCGGTAGCTCTTCTTGCCCGCGGCGGTGGCGGCCACGACCGTGGCGATGCCGGATCGGCGCTGCCAGAACGTCTGGCGGACCGTCCAGCCGATGATGCCGGGAGCCTCCAGGCAGTCGCGGTCGCGGTCCAGGGAGCCGGAGCGGGTGATGAGCCAGGCGGGGCCGTGCGCGGTGCGGGGCAGCACGGTGTGGCCGAGGCCCCGGTAGCGGTCTTCGGCGAGCAGGGCGGCCGGCGCGATCAGGGCGAGTGCGGGCAGCCACAACCAGGGCGAATAGGACACGCCGGAAGCAGTCAGGACCAGCAGGGCGACTGCCGGGACGCAGGCGGGCACGAGGGCGCGGAACCAGCGTCGGCGGCGCGCGATGGGGCCGTGCGGGGTGAGCGGGGCCGACAAGTGAGCGGTGGCGTCGATCGCCAGGCGATCTGGCGCGGTGTTCTTCGCCGAGGCGAGCTGCCTGCTGCCGAGCAGTTCGCCGAGAGTGCGTTCGACGGCGGCGCGCGGGGCCTGCGGAAGGATCTTCTGGCGCGGATTCTCCCCGACCATGATGGCTTCGAGTTCGGCGGCGCCCGCCCGCCGCAGCAGCAGTGGTTCGTTGACCGTGGCGCCGCGGAAACGCGCCAGGTCCAAAGTGATCTGGCGAGTGGTGAACAGCCCGTGGCTCAGGTGCAGGGTGCGGCCGTCGTCGATCACGCGCAGTCCGAAGTAGGTGGCCAGGTAGCGGCCGCAGGCGGCGAGGCTGACCACCACGACGACGGCGAGCAGAAACGTCAGTACCGCGGCGCCGAGCACCAGGACGACGTTGTCCTCGATCCAGCGCGGGGTGTCGGCATCGATGGACAACTCGCTGAAGCCGAATTGGAAGGGCAGCGCGAGCAGCGGGGCGATGACCGCGAAACCGGTGAGCGACAGCGGAGCGTAACGGACCCAGCCCGGCTGCCAGTGCCCGATTTCCCGGCCACGCGCGCCCGGCGGGGCGGCGATGCCGCCGTCGCTCACCGCGGTGTCGCCGTCGGCCCTACGGTCGAGCAGTTCGGCGCGCAGTACGGGCGCGACCTGCGCGGACAACGCGTCGAGCTCGAATTTCTCCCCGCTCTCGGCCTGCTGTCCGGTGCCGACCACCACCACCGCCAGGCCCAGGAGTCGGTGCAGCAGATCGGCTTCGATGTCGACCGAGCGAATCCGGCTGCGTGGTACCGACAGGGTGCGCCGCTGCACCAGCCCGGTGCGCAGTTCGACATGGGTCGGGCCGACCCGGTAGGTGGTGGTGAACCAGCGGGACAGCGCGAAGCCGACGATCGCGACCAGCGGTATCACGCTCCACAGTGGATTGCCGCTGCTCGTGCCGACCAGTACCGAGCCGAACAGCACCGGAATGAACTTGACCACCTCGGTCACCGGATGCACCAGCAGCATCCGCTGGTCCAGCCGCGCCCAGGGCGGTGCTGACACCTCGGACGCGCTCATGTCGCGTCTCCGCGATGCCGGGCGGCGATCTCGGTGAGATCGGCCACCGTCTTCTCGG
Organism: Nocardia shimofusensis NBRC 100134; assembly: GCF_001613125.1. Taxonomy (GTDB): domain Bacteria; phylum Actinomycetota; class Actinomycetes; order Mycobacteriales; family Mycobacteriaceae; genus Nocardia; species Nocardia shimofusensis. Next base: position 19,280 of record NZ_BDBT01000031.1, on the reverse strand, counting down.
CCACCGGCAGATCCAGACCGGTGATCGTCACCGCGCCCGCCGAGGACGCGGTCGTCACCGTCACCGTCGCCAGGCCGAGCAACCGTTCCAGCGGGCCGCGTTCGATGTCCACGGTCTGCACCCGCGAGATCGGCGCGACCCGGCTCTCCTGACTCAGCCAGCCGACCCGGGTGTAGACGGCTTCGGCGGTGATCTCCCAGCGGTGCACGGCGTAGCGCCACCACGGCACCACCGCGACGGCGATCGCGCCCGCCACCAGGATCGCGAGCGCGGCGAGCAGTTGCCAGCCGCGGTGGCCGGAATCGACTACCGCCCATACCATCACGGCCACCAGCAGCGCGGCCCACCCGCTCGCGGTCTGTACGGTCCACAGCAGTTTCGCCTTCGGGCTCGGCCGCCAGGCCGGCCCGGCGAGGATCGTTCGCGGCTGTGCCATGTCCGCCATACTCGCACGCGCCGGCCGTGCCCGCCCGTGCCCGATGAAGAACGACGGCTCGGGAGGGGCGGTGCGCGGAGGTGGAATAGGGAGAGCGCGGGAGAGGTTGTGAACGCTCACGACGAGACTGCGTCCGCTGTCTCGCGAGCGCCGCCCGTGACCACCTGCCACTCGGGTCGTCGACCGGCTCGCTAGGCTCGACCGGACGCACTGGAGGGAGACAGTCCAGGATGGTTAGCGCATGATCGAGGGCGTGACCGAGCTAGCGACCCCGCCCGTTCCGCCCGCCCCGCCCTCGCCGTCGGCCATGCGCCGGGCGCTGCGCCGGGCCAGGGACGGGGTGAGCCTCAACGTCGACGAAGCCGCCGTGCTGCTGCAGGCGCGCGGCGAAGACCTGCTCGACCTGTGTCGCAGCGCCGCGCGGGTGCGTGACGCCGGGCTCGAATCGGCCGGTCGCTCCGGTGTCCTCACCTATTCCCGCAATGTCTTCATCCCGCTGACCCGGCTGTGCCGCGACCGGTGTCACTACTGCACCTTCGTCACCGTTCCCGGCAAACTGCGCGCCGAGGGCAAGGGCATGTTCCTCGAACCCGACGAAGTGCTCGACATCGCCCGGCGCGGCGCGGAACTCGGCTGCAAGGAAGCCCTGTTCACCCTCGGCGACCGCCCGGAGGACCGGTGGCCCGAGGCCGCGCAGTGGCTCGACGAACGCGGCTACGACTCCACCCTGGACTACCTGCGCGCCGTCTCGATCCTGGTGCTCGAGGAGACCGGCCTGCTGCCGCACCTGAATCCCGGGGTGATGAGCTGGGCGGAGATCGCGCGGCTCAAGCCGGTCGCGCAGTCGATGGGCATGATGCTCGAGACCACCTCCACCCGGCTGTTCACCGAAAAAGGGCAGTGCCATCACGGCAGTCCCGACAAGGACCCGGCGGTGCGGCTGCGCGCCATCACCGACGCGGGCAGGCTCTCGGTGCCCTACACCACCGGCATCCTGATCGGCATCGGTGAGACGGTCACCGAGCGGGCCGAGTCGATCATGGCGATTCGCAAGCTGCACAAGGAATTCCGGCACATCCAGGAAGTGATCGTGCAGAACTTCCTGGCCAAGGACGACACCCCCATGCGCGATCGGCCCGACGCCGGACTCGAGGAGTTCCGCGCGGCCATCGCGGTGACTCGCGTGCTGATGGGGCCGGACGTGACGGTGCAGGCGCCGCCGAATCTGGTCTCCGCGCAGGAGTGCCGCGACCTGATCGAGGCGGGCATCGACGACTGGGGCGGGGTCTCCCCGGTGACGCCCGACCACGTCAACCCGGAGCGGCCGTGGCCGAACCTCGAGACGCTGCGCGAGCTCACCGAGGCCGCCGGGTTCACCCTGGCCGAGCGCACCTCCGCACACCCGAAGTACGTCCGGGCGGGCAATCCGTGGATCGACCCGCGCATCGGCGCGCACGTCGCCGCGCTCACCGATCCGGCCACCGGCCTGGCCCGTCCCGACGCGCTGCCGGTGGGCCTGCCGTGGCAGGAGCCCGACGAGTCGTGGGAGTCGGCGGGCCGGGTGGACCTCGAGACCGCCATCGACACCGAGGGCCGCAACACCGAGACCCGCAGCGATGCCGGGCTCGGCGGCGCGGGCGAGGCGTTCGGCGCGTTCGGTGACTGGGACACCATCCGCGAGCACGCCCGCGGCCTGGCCGAAGTGCCGGTGGGGGCTCCGCAACGGCTGGACTCCGATGTGGCGGACGCGCTGCGAGCCGCCGAACGCGACCCGGCGGCGCTGTCGGACGAGCAGTACCTCGCGCTGGCCACCGCCGAAGGCGTCGATCTGGACGCGGTGACGGCGCTGGCCGACCGGCTGCGCCGCGACACCGTCGGCGACGAGGTGACCTACGTGGTCAACCGGAACATCAACTTCACCAACATCTGCTACACCGGCTGCCGGTTCTGCGCGTTCGCCCAGCGCAAGGGGGATGCCGACGCCTTCACGCTGAGCGCGCGGGAAGTCGCCGACCGCGCGTGGGAAGCCCATGTCGACGGCGCGACCGAGGTCTGCATGCAGGGCGGCATCGACCCCGAACTGCCGGTGACCGGCTACGCCGATCTGGTCCGGGCGGTCAAGGCCCGCGTGCCGTCCATGCACGTGCACGCGTTCAGCCCGATGGAGATCGTCAACGGCGCCTCCCGTGGCGGTCAGAGCATCGCCGACTGGCTCACCGCGCTCAAGGAAGCCGGCCTGGACACCATTCCCGGAACCGCCGCGGAGATTCTCGACGACGAGGTGCGCTGGGTGCTCACCAAGGGCAAACTGCCCAGCTCGGCATGGATCGAGGTGGTCACCACCGCGCACAAGGTGGGGCTGCGGTCGAGCTCGACCATGATGTACGGGCACGTGGACACCCCGAAGCACTGGGTCGGGCACCTGCGGGTGCTGCGCGGAATCCAGGACGAGACAGGCGGATTCACCGAATTCGTGCTGCTGCCGTTCGTGCATCAGAGTTCGCCGCTGTACCTGGCGGGCGCGGCGCGACCCGGCCCGACGATCCGCGACAACCGGGCCGCGCACGCGCTGGCTCGGATCATGCTGCACGGGCGCATCGACAACATCCAGACCAGCTGGGTCAAGCTCGGCATCGCGGGTACCAGGGTGATGCTGCAGGGTGGCGCCAACGACCTGGGCGGCACGCTGATGGAGGAGACCATCTCCCGGATGGCGGGCTCCCAGCACGGATCTGCCAAGACCGTCGCCGAGCTCACCGAGATCGCCGAGGGCATCGGCAGGCCGGTGCGTCAGCGCACCACGAGTTACGGCCGCGTGGACCGGGCGCAGGTGCCCGTCGCGACGGTGGGATAGCGGTCGCGGTTGTCGTGTGATACCGGCGAGTTAGGGCAGGCTGGTCGGTGTCGAGCGCGGCGGCCGGGATAGGGTTTTGCAGGGCGTACCACCCCACAGGTCAGGACAGACTAGGAGAACGGCAGTGCCGTACATCATCGCTGAACCGTGCGTTGACGTGAAGGACAAGGCATGCATCGAGGAATGCCCCGTGGACTGCATCTACGAGGGTGGTCGCATGCTGTACATCCATCCCGACGAGTGCGTGGACTGTGGTGCGTGTGAGCCGGTGTGCCCGGTGGAGGCGATCTTCTACGAAGACGACACTCCGGACCAGTGGAGCGGGTACATCAGCGCGAACGTCGATTTCTTCGACGATCTGGGCTCCCCGGGCGGCGCGACGAAGGTCGGCAAGGTCGACTACGACCCGCCGTTCGTCAAGGAACTCCCTCCGATGGGTGAGTGAGACCGGGTGAGTCAGCCCCGAGTGGCCGCACGTGGCCGGGTCAGCGCGCTGCTGCCCGATTTCCCTTGGGACACCATCGCTTCGGTGAAGGCGAAGGCCGCTTCCCATCCCGACGGCATCGTCGATCTCTCGGTGGGTACGCCGGTCGACCCGGTGCCCGAGGTGATCCGGGCGGCGCTGAGCTCTGTCGCCGACGTACCGGGCTACCCGACCACGCACGGCACTCCCGAACTGCGGGCCGCCGCGGTGGACGCGCTGAAGCGCCGCTACGGCATCACCGGTGTGCCTGCCTCGGCCGTGCTGCCGGTGATCGGCACCAAGGAACTGATCGCGGGCCTGCCCCGGCTGCTGGGCCTCGGCTCCGGCGACCTGGTGGTCATCCCGGAGATCGCCTACCCGACCTACGAGGTGGGCGCGCTGCTGGCGGGCGCCCGGGTGCTGCGCGCCGACGGGCTCACTCAGCTCGGCCCGCAGTCGCCCGCGCTGATCTACCTGAATTCGCCGTCGAATCCGACCGGCAAGGTGCTCGGCGTCGAGCACCTGCGCAAGGTGGTCGACTTCGCCCGCGAGCGCGGCGCGATCGTCGCCTCCGACGAGTGCTATCTGGGCCTGGCCTGGGACGAGCCCACGGTGTCCATCCTCGATCCCCGGGTCTGCGACGGCGACCACACCGGCCTGCTCGCGGTGCACTCGCTGTCGAAGACCTCGAACCTGGCCAGCTACCGCGCGGGTTTCGTGACCGGTGATCCGGACCTGGTGGCCGAGATGCTCGAGGTGCGCAAGCACTCCGGCATGATGGTGCCCTTCCCGATCCAGGCCGCCATGACCGCCGCCCTCGCCGACGACGCCCACGAACAGCGTCAGCGCGAGATCTACCGGGCCAGGCGCGAGGTGCTGCGCGCGGCTCTGGTGGAGGCGGGCTTCACCGTCGATCTTTCGGCGGCCGGGCTGTACCTGTGGTCGACTCGCGGCGAGTCCGCGCGCACGACCCTCGAGTGGCTGGCCGAGCGCGGCATCCTCGCCGCTCCGGGCGACTTCTACGGCCCGGCCTCCGGCAGTCACGTGCGGATCGCGCTCACGGCGACCGACGAACGGATCGCGGCCGCCGTGGCGCGGCTGAAGGCGTCGCGGGCCTGAGCGGGTCACCGGTCGGGCGAACGGCCGGATTTCCGAGGGCGCGGCGACTCGCGGGCCGGAGAATCGTCGCCAGGGGCACAGGAGCCGGGCTAGCCTTGGTTATGGACGCTGCCACAGTGGTCCCGACGCCCGTCAACGAGCCGGTGCACTCCTACGCCCCCGGAAGCGGGGAGCGGGAGCTGCTGCTGGCGCGAATCGCGGAGATCTCCGCCGAAACCGTCGATGTGCCGCTGGTGGTGGGCGGCAAGCATCGGCCGGGGACCGGCGAGCGGCACGCGATCCTCGCGCCACACCGGCGTGACCTGCTGCTGGGGACCTACACCGATACCACCCACGCCGAAGCCGAGACCGCGATCGAGACCGCCGTCGCGGCCGGTCCGGGCTGGCGCGCGCTGCCCTTCGACGAGCGGGCCGCGATCTTCCTGCGCGCGGCCGAACTGCTCGCGGGCCCGTGGCGCGAGACGCTGGCCGCCGCGACCATGCTCGGGCAGTCCAAATCGGCGGTGCAGGCCGAGATCGACGCGCCCTGTGAGCTGGTCGATTTCTGGCGCTTCAACGTCCACTTCGCCCGCGAGATCCTGGCCATGCAGCCGCAGTCCTCGCCCGGTGTGTGGAATCGGATGGAGTACCGCCCGCTGGAGGGCTTCGTCTACGCGATCACCCCGTTCAACTTCACCGCCATCGCGGGCAATCTGCCCACCGCGCCCGCGCTCATGGGCAATACCGTCGTGTGGAAACCCGCACCGACGCAGACGCTTTCGGCCTATTACACGATGCGTCTGCTGGAGGCCGCTGGTCTGCCTCCCGGCGTGATCAACATGGTCACCGGCGACGGCGCGCACCTGTCGGAGGTCGCCCTGGCCGATCCGCGCCTGGCGGGCATCCACTTCACCGGCTCGACCGCGACGTTCCAGTACCTGTGGCGCGAGGTGGGCGCGAATATCGGCCGCTACCAGGGGTATCCGCGGCTGGTGGGGGAGACCGGCGGCAAGGATTTCATCCTCGCGCACCCCTCCGCCGACCCGAAAGCCTTGACCACCGCGCTGATTCGCGGCGCCTTCGAGTACCAGGGGCAGAAGTGTTCGGCCGCGTCCCGCGCCTACATTCCGCGCTCGGTGTGGCGGGAGATGGGCGACCGGTTCCTGGGCGGCGTGGCGGATCTGCGCTACGGCGACGTCGCCGATCTGGCGAATTTCGGTGGCGCGCTGATCGATCAGCGCGCCTACGACAAGAATGTGGCCGCGCTCGCCAGGGCTCGGGACGCGGGTCTCACCGTGGCGGCCGGCGGCGGGCACGACGATGCGCAGGGCTGGTTCGTTGACCCGACGGTGCTGCTCTGCGACGACCCGGCCGACGAGGCGCTGCGCACGGAGTACTTCGGCCCGATCCTGACCGTGCGGGTCTACGACGACGGTCAGCCGGACGCCTTCGAATCGGTGTTGGCCGAGGCGGAATCGGCCGCGCCCTACGCGCTCACCGGAGCTGTCTTCGCGCGTGAGCGGGCGGCCATCGATCGCGCCGCGCACGTCCTGCGCTACGCGGCGGGCAATTTCTACGTCAACGACAAGCCGACCGGCGCGGTCGTCGGTCAGCAGCCTTTCGGCGGCGCCCGGGCGTCCGGGACCGACGACAAGGCGGGCTCACCGCTGAATCTGCTGCGCTGGGTGGCGCCACGCACCATCAAGGAGACCTTCGCGCCACCCACCGGCCACCGCTATCCCCATATGGGGGACTGAGAGATCAGACCAGCGGCCTGCCGCTGCGCACACGCTTGCGGAAGTCCCACAGGTAGTAGTTCATCGGGAACATCCGCGCCGCCTTGGGCGTCTTGGACTGCACCTTGCCGATCACCAGCAGCAGCAGGCGCAGGGTGTGCTCCTTCATGGGCGACCAGGTCATGCCCATCTCGTCGCGCAGGTGCTCGGGCAGCAGGCCGGTGACCACGAAGCGGTGGAACCAGCCGAAGAGGATGCGCACCGGCGGCGGGGTCATCGTCAGATCGATCAGGCCGTCGAAGTAGGCCTTGGTCCGCGCGTCGATCTTCTTCTCCGCCAGCTCGGCGTCCCAGTACGCCTGGAAGGCCGCGCGGTCGGCCGGCCACATCTCCGGGCGCATCTGCAGGCTGGTGCCCAGATTGACGGACTTGGCGTAGAGCGCGTCGAGGGTGGCCTCGTCCAGACCGCCGTGCAGCCGTTCGTGCAGGTCCACGATGCCGTAGTACAGGCAGGCGGCCACCCACAGCTGCAGCTTCGGATCGAAGGCGTTGTACTTGACCGGGCTGTCGGAGCCGGAGCGCACCGTGCGGTGCGAGGTGTTGACCGCCTCGCGGTAGGTGGCGATCTCGGCCTGGGTGCCCATCATGGCGACCGAGAGGTAGGTCAGCGTGGTGCGCAGGCGCTTGAGCGGATGCAGAGTGACCTTTCCGGAGTCGACGGTGCTCTCCAGCACGCCGTACGCGACCGGAGCGTGGCTGAGCTGCATGATGACGTTGGCCACGCCACCGAGAAGGGCGGTGCTCCCGTACCAGAATTCGTCCATCCGGAAGTCGTCGGCGGCGCCGGGGCGGCTGTGGCTCGGTGTCGGTGTTTCGGGCGTCGTTGCACGAAGGGGCGCGCTCATCATTCCTCGTCTTTCCGGCTCGCGGTCGCCAGTGCTGCGTGATACAGCGCCGCGGTGACACGATGAGAAGGTTATTGCCTCAGACTCTCACTCGGAGGTCTTGTGTGTCAATGGGACTTTGTGCCCTAATGAGATGAAGTGTCATGAACCTTCTCATCGTCCGTGGTTGCTGTCAATCGAGCCGGCGGTGGCTGGGGGTATGCGATGCTGAAAGTGTCATCGTTTCGGGGCGGCGGATGAGGTGAGGAAGAACATGGCAAGGCTGAACAAGCTTCTCCCGGCGGTCCGCAACAGCGGTCCCGAGGACCGCAACCAGTCCCGCGTCCTCGACGCGGCCCTGCTGGCCTTTCTGGACTTCGGGATCAAGCGGACCAGTATGGTCGAGGTCGCCCGGCGCTGCGGGCTGTCGCTGGCCACGCTCTATCGCCGGTTCGCCAGCAAGTCCGATCTCATCGAGGCGGTGGCGCTGCGGCAGTCCAGGGAGTTCATCCACGGCGTCGACGAGGTGCTGGCCCGTCAGGTCGACCGCGACGCGGGCGCCGAAGACCAGATCGTCGAGCTGTTCGTGGCATTCATCAACGGACTCCGGGAGAACCAGCTGATCCACCGGCTGCTGGCCACCGAGCCGGAACTGGTGCTGCCCTTCCTCACCACGCGCGGCGCGCCGATCATCGAACTCGGCCGCGACTACCTCACCGAGTTCATCCGGCGGTTGCAGTCCGAGGGCAAGCTGCCCGAATACGATCCCGAGCCGCTGGCGGAGATGATCGCCCGCACGGCGGTGTCGATGGCGCTGACCCCGCAGACCGTCATCCCGGTGGGGGACGACGAGCTGGCGCGCGCGTTCGCCCGCGATCACGTGGTGGTGTCGTTCCGCGTCCCGGCGAAGCCGCAGAACGAATCCGTGCCCGCGGGCCGGGCCGGCGAGTAGCCCGACATCCGGCTCCGCTTCCACCGGCCCGCATCCCACCGGCTCTGCTTCCCACCGGCTCGGCTGCTCAGACCATCGGCAGCCCGAGCCGCCTGCGCAGCCGCATGTCCCACAACAGGACGTTGATCGGCAGCGTCTTGACCGCTCGTGGCAGTCGATCCTCGACCGCGCCGACGGTGCTCAGCAGCACGGCCAGCCTGCGGTCGTCGGCCGGGCTCCAGCGCATTCCCATCTGCTCGCGCAGGCGCTCGGGCAGCAGGCCCGCGGTGACCCAGCGGTGCAACGGGGCCAAGGTCAGCTGCACCGGCAGCGGGAACATCTTCAGATTCACCAGATCCCAGAAGAACTCGCGCACCGGCGGGTCGATGCGGGTCGTCGCCAGGTGCTCGCGCCAGTAGGCGTCGAAGGCTTCGCGGTCGGCGGGCCATTGCCCGGGATGGACCTGCAGGGTGGTGCCCAGCCGTTCGGCGTTGCGGTAGAAGGCGTCGGCCTCGGCGGCGTGCATGGGGCCGTGCATGCGCTCGTGCAGATCGCGCGCGCCCCAGTACAGGCAGGCCGCCACCCACAACTGCAGCCGTCGGTCGAAGGCGTTGTACTTCACCGGGCTCTCGGGACCGGAGCGCACGGCGCGATGCACGCTGTCGACGGCGGCGCGATAGGCCAGGCGATCCTCGTCGGTGCCGACCATGGCCACGGCCAGGTAGGTCAGCGTGGTGCGTGCGCGCTTGACCGGGTGGACCATGATGTTGCCGCTGTCGACCTTGCTCTCCACCACGCCGTAGCCGACCGGCGGCATGCTCAATTGCAGGATGACGTTGGCGGCGGCCCCGAAGAACGCGGATGTGGCGTCGACGTGGTCGCGGATGTCGAAACCGTCGGCGCTGCCCGAGGTGGGCGCGGTCGGGCGCGATGCGCGCAGTGGGCTGGCCATCTCGATCCCCGTTCTCGTCGTTGAGAAGGATGTGACTCGACATTCTCATTCTCTCCGGGGTGTGTCAACGGTCACCATCGATCGAGGCCGGGGTGTGATGTCGCGGGGCGGTAGCCGGGTCCCGGCGTGCCGCACAGTAGGTTCGAGACCATGCCGTCCGGTCCCTCCTTGCTGCTCAGTTCCCTGAATCCGGCCGCGGTCGCGGCGGGTGCGGACATTCCCGACGCGGTCACCATCGACGGTGTGACGCTGTCGCGTTCGGATCTGCTCGGCGCGGCGACCTCGGTGGCCGAGCGTGTCGCGCGCGCCGAGCGGGTCGCCGTCCTGGCCCGGCCGAACCTGCGCACGGTGCTCGCGGTGGTCGGCAGCCTGATCGCCGGGGTGACCGTGGTGCCGGTGCCGCCGGATTCGGGCGCGGCCGAACTCGCGCACATTCTGGCCGATTCCGGCGCCCACGCCTGGCTCGGTGAAGCGCCCGAAGGGGCGGGCCTGCCGGTGATCCCGGTCCGGCTGCACGCGCGCTCGTGGCACACCTACCCCGAACCGCCCGCCCGGACACCGGCTTTCGTGCTCTACACCTCCGGAACCACCGGCCCGCCCAAGGGTGTCGTGCTCACCCGCGGGGCCATCGCCGCTGGTCTGGACGCGCTGGCCGAGGCATGGGACTGGACTTCGAAAGACACTCTGGTGCACGGCCTTCCGTTGTTCCACGTGCACGGCCTGGTGCTCGGCGTGCTGGGCGCGCTGCGGTTCGGCAGCCCGCTGGTGCACACCGGCAAGCCGACGCCGCAGGCCTACGCCGAGGCCGAGGGCACGCTGTACTTCGGGGTGCCGACAGTGTGGTCGCGCATCGTCGAGGACGAGGCGGCCGCGAAGGCGCTGAGCGGGGCGCGGCTGCTGGTCTCCGGGAGCGCGCCGTTGCCGGTGCCGGTGTTCGAGCGGCTGCGCGAGCTGACCGGGCACGCTCCGGTGGAGCGCTACGGCATGAGCGAGACCATGATCACCCTGTCCACCCGCGCCGACGGCGAACGCAGGCCCGGCTGGGTCGGCCTGCCGGTGCGCGGTGTCGAGACCAGGCTGCGCGACGAGACCGGCGCTCCGGTCCCGCACGACGGGGAGAGCATCGGCGGTCTGCAGGTTCGTGGCCCGATGCTGTTCGCCGGGTATCTCGGCAGGCCAGAGGCCACCGCGGACAGCTGGACCGAGGACGGCTGGTTCAAGACCGGCGACGTCGCGGCCATCGACGCCGAAGGATTCCACCGCATCGTGGGACGAGAATCGGTGGACCTGATCAAGTCCGGTGGATTCCGCGTCGGCGCGGGCGAAGTCGAGACCGCCCTGCTCGGCCACCCGGCTGTCGCCGAAGCGGCCGTGGTCGGGATGCCCGACGACGATCTGGGCCAGCGCATCGTCGCGTTCGTCGTCCCGCGTGCCGACGCCGATACCGCCGCGCTGCCCGAGGAGTTGATCGATCTGGTGGCCGGACAGCTCTCGGTGCACAAACGCCCGCGCGAGGTCAGGATCGTGTCATCGCTGCCGCGCAACGCCATGGGCAAAGTGCAGAAGAAGGTTCTGGCCGCCGAGGCCTGATCCGGTTCGGCCGCCCGGTCGCCTACACCCGAATCCCCTGACGCACCCGGAGCGGGCGCGTCAGGAGTGGGGGATCAGTTGTGGGCGTGCAGGTCCTCGTTGAGTTCGATGCCGGTGCCCTTGCGGTGCACGACCTCGACCGCGCCGGTGGTGGAGTTGCGGCGGAAGAGCAGGTTGTCGCGGCCCGCGAGTTCGGCGGCCTTGACCACCCGGCCCTCGGACGTGGTGACCTTGGTGCCCGCGGTCAGATACAGGCCCGCTTCGACCACGCAGTCGTTGCCGAGCGGGATGCCCAGGCCGGAATTGGCGCCCAGCAGCGAGCGTTCGCCGATGGAGATGACGGTGGTGCCGCCGCCGGAGAGCGTGCCCATGGTGGAGGCGCCGCCGCCGATGTCGGAGCCGTCGCCGACCACGACACCGGCGGAGATGCGGCCCTCGACCATGGAGGCGCCCAGGGTGCCCGCGTTGAAGTTGACGAAGCCCTCGTGCATGACGGTGGTGCCCGCCGCGAGGTGCGCGCCGAGGCGGACCCGGTCGGCGTCGCCGATGCGCACGCCGGAGGGCACCACGTAGTCGACCATGCGCGGGAACTTGTCGACGCTGTAGACGGTGACCGGGCCGCGGGCGCGCAGCTTCAGGCGGGTCTGTTCGAAGCCCTCCACGGCGGCCGGGCCGTGGTTGGTCCACACCACATTGCTGAGCAGGCCGAACTGACCGTCCAGATTCACCGAGTGCGGGGTGACCAGGCGATGCGAGAGCAGGTGCAGGCGCAGGTAGACGTCGTGGGCGTCGACCGGGGCGACGGACAGGTCGGCGATGGTGGTGCGCACCGCGATCACCTCGACACCGCGGGCATCGTCCACGCCGAGCAGGTCGGCGAAGCTCTCGGGGGCCTCGTCGAGGCGCTCGGTGCCGGTTGTCTCGAAGGACCCGAGTTCCGGGCTCGGGTACCAGGTGTCCAGGACGGTGCCGTCCGCGGTCACGTTGGCGATACCGACTGCTGTTGCTCCCTGAATGCTCACGTCGTCAGAGGTTACCCACTCGCCCGGCGCGGGTGGTGAGCTACCTCCGGCCCGGCGGGCAGGTCGTAGGCTGGCCCGGTGAGCATCGACCTGTCCGCCGATCCGATCGCCCTGACCGCCGCCCTGGTCGACATCCCCAGCGTCTCCCTCGGCGAGCGCGCGATCGCCGACGTCGTGGAGCGCGCGTTGCGCGAGCAGACCACCGGCTTCGAAGTGCTGCGCCACGGCAACGTGGTGCTGGCGCGCACCGACCGCGGCCTGCCCACCCGGGTGATCCTGGCCGGGCACCTGGACACCGTGCCGATCGCGGACAATGTGCCCAGCCGCTTCGGCGAAGGCGCCGACGGCGAGCAGCTGCTGCACGGCTGCGGCACGGTCGACATGAAATCCGGCGACGCGGTGTTCCTGCATCTGGCCGCCACCGTCGCCGACCCCGTGCACGATCTGACCCTGATCTTCTACGACGGCGAGGAGATCGCCGCCGAATACAACGGCCTCGGCCACATCGAACGCGATCTGCCGGCCTGGCTCGACGGCGACCTGGCCGTGCTCGGCGAACCCTCCGGCGGCTGGATCGAGGCGGGCTGCCAGGGCACGCTGCGGGTGCGGCTGAGCACCGAGGGCGTGCGGGCGCATTCGGCGCGAGCGTGGATGGGCGACAACGCCATCCATCGCCTGGCGCCGGTACTGGCCCGGCTGGAGAACTACACCCCGCGCGCTGTCGACATCGACGGCTGCGTCTACCGGGAGGGTCTGTCGGCGGTCGCGATCGACGGCGGGGTCGCCGGCAACGTGATTCCCGACGCCGCGGGCGTGACGGTCAACTTCCGCTTCGCCCCCGACCGCAGTGTCGACCAGGCGATCGCGCACGTGCGTGAGGTCTTCGCCGGTACGGACATCGGCTTCGAGGTCACCGACGCCGCCGCGGGCGCGTTGCCCGGACTCACCGCCCCCGCCGCGAAGGCGCTGATCGACTCGGTGAACGCGCACGGCGGCGGCGGAGTGCGGGCCAAGTACGGCTGGACCGACGTGTCCCGCTTCGCGGCGCGCGGCATCCCCGCGGTGAACTTCGGCCCCGGCGATCCGAATCTGGCGCACAAGCGCGACGAGCACGTGCCGACCGCGCAGATCACCGCGGTCGCCGCCATGTTGCGCGCCTACCTGACCGGGGGCGCGGCACCGGTCTGACAAGCGTCGCCGCCCCGCCCCGGGGCATTCACCACGGCGACAGATCGCGGTGCACCCGGCCCGGTAGCGTGGACCCATGTCCACCGACGCCGCCGACCCCACCGACAGCAGAAACCCGGACAGCGCGAATTCCGGCAGCGCGGACCCCGGCAGCCATTCCCCCTCCGGCGGCGCTGATTCCGGCGGCGCGGGTACGAACCCCGCCGATCACCGGGGAACTGTCGCCGACCGGCAAGCCGCCGCGCAAGCCAGGTCCGCCGCGAAGTTCCGGGGACCGGTCATGTACCGGCGCGACCGCAAGCCCGGCATCCGCACCGCCGACCGCAATCTGCTCGACAGCCGCGGCGACGCGGACTGGGTCCACACCGACCCGTGGCGGGTGCTGCGCATCCAGGCCGAATTCGTCGAGGGCTTCGGTGCGCTCGCCGAGGTGCCGCGCGCGGTCACGGTGTTCGGTTCGGCGCGCACCCCGGTCGACCACCCGGAGTACGAGGCCGGGTACGCGATCGGCGCGGCGCTGGCACGGGCCGGTTTCGCGGTCATCACCGGCGGCGGGCCGGGCGCGATGGAAGCGGCCAACCGGGGCGCCGGAGAGGCGGGCGGATATTCGATCGGCCTGGGCATCGAGCTGCCGTTCGAGCAGAGCATCAACGACTGGGTCGATCTGGGCATCAACTTCCGCTACTTCTTCGTGCGCAAGACGATGTTCGTGAAGTACTCCCAGGCGTTCGTCTGTCTGCCCGGCGGCTTCGGCACCCTGGACGAACTGTTCGAGGCGCTGACCCTGGTGCAGACCGGCAAGATCACCCGGTTCCCGATCATCCTGTTCGGCCGCTCCTACTGGTCCGGCCTGGTGGACTGGATACGCAATTCCCTCGAGGGCTTCGGCAAGATCTCGCCCGGGGATCTCGACCTGCTGTATGTGACCGATCATGTCGACGAGGTGGTCGACATCATCGCCCGCGCCGCCGACTTCCGCGCCGACGTGAGCACCTACGGCACCGAGGATCTGTGGTGAGCGCCGAATCCCCTGGCAGCGACAGGTTCGCGGTCTGCGTCTACTGCTCGTCGAGCACCACCGATCCGGAACTGCTGAACCTGGCCGCCCGCGTCGGCACCGAGATCGCCCGCCGCGGCTGGCAACTGGTCTCCGGCGGCGGCCACGTCTCGATGATGGGCGCGGTGGCGACCGCGGCCAGGGCCGGTGGGGCCGAGACCATCGGGGTGATCCCGAAACACCTGGTGCACAAGGAAGTCGCCGACACCGACTCCGACGAGCTGATCGTCACCGACACGATGCGCCAGCGCAAGCAGGTCATGGAGGATCGCGCCGACGCCTTCCTCACCCTGCCCGGCGGCATCGGCACCCTCGAGGAGTTCTTCGAGGCATGGACCGGCGGCTATCTCGGCGAGCACGGCAAGCCGGTGGTGTTGCTCGACCACGACGGGTACTACCGCGGCCTGTTCGACTGGATCGATGGACTGGGGGAGGGCGTCGTGCCCACGCGGGCACGCGCCCGGCTGACCGTCGCCACCGATCTGAGCACCGCCTTCGTCGCGCTGCGGCCCGAGCCGGGCGGTCCGCTGCCCGGCTGAGCCCCGGCGGTCGCCACTGTGGTCGGTACAGTCGAGGCATGTTCAGCCCGTCTGCGACGCCGCAGCCAGCAGTGCAGCAGCCAGGAGCGCAGCAGCCAGGAGCGCAGCAGCCCGCGGCACCCGCGGTACCGCAGCCCACGCTCTGCGGCAAAGCGGTGGCGACGGACCGGGCGCTGGTGATGGCGATCGTGAACCGCACCCCGGACTCGTTCTACGACCGCGGCGCCACCTTCACCGACGAGGCGGCGATGGCCGCGGTCCACCGCGCCGTCGCCGAAGGCGCCGACCTGGTCGACATCGGCGGGGTGAAGGCCGGGCCGGGGGAGGTGGTCGACGCCGAGGAGGAGACCCGCCGGGTGGTGCCCTTCGTGGCCGCCATCCGCGCCGCCTACCCCGAGTTGCTCGTCAGCGTCGACACCTGGCGCTCGCAGGTGGCGCGCGACGCGGTGGTCGCGGGCGCGGATCTGATCAACGACACCTGGGCGGGCGCCGACCCGGATCTGGTGCGTGTGGCGGCCGACCTCGGGGCAGGCATCGTGTGCAGCCACACCGGCGGCGCCATTCCGCGCACCAGGCCGCACCGCGTGCGCTACGCCGACGTGGTGGCCGAGGTCACCGAGACCGTGGTGCGCGCCGCCGAGCAGGCCGCCGACGCCGGGGTGCGCACGGACTCGATCCTCATCGATCCGACCCACGATTTCGGCAAGAACACCTAT
This sequence comes from Nocardia shimofusensis NBRC 100134, assembly GCF_001613125.1. Taxonomy (GTDB): domain Bacteria; phylum Actinomycetota; class Actinomycetes; order Mycobacteriales; family Mycobacteriaceae; genus Nocardia; species Nocardia shimofusensis. Next base: position 3,815 of record NZ_BDBT01000031.1, on the reverse strand, counting down.
CACGGCCTCGAGTTGTTGCGGGGAGTGGACGTTCTCGTAAAAACCGGATGGCCGGTGCTGATGGCACTGAGTAACAAGGATTTCATCGGGGAGACTCTTGGTGTGGGACTCTCCGAACGACTGGAGGGCACCTTGGCAGCGACGGCGTGGTCGGCCGCCGCGGGCGCCCGCGTCTTCCGTGTCCACGAGGTGGCGCACACCCGGCGCGTGGTGGACATGATCGCCGCGATCCAGGGCTTCCGGCCCCCCGCACGAACCTTGCGAGGTCTGGTATGAAAACCCAACACCGTCAGCCCGCTTGGGCACGTACGAACACCTGGGACACCCCGGCGTGGACGATCGACGAACTCGTCGAGGCCAAGCAGGGGCGCACCGTCTCGGTGGTGCTGCCCGCCCTGAACGAAGAGAACACCGTCGCCGACGTGGTGGCCAGTATCCGGCCGCTGCTCGGTACCCTGGTCGACGAGTTGGTGGTGCTCGACTCCGGCTCCACCGACGCCACCGCGGACCGGGCCCGCGCGGCCGGTGCGGAGGTCGTCTCCAGGGAAGAAGCCGTTCCCGAACTGGAGCCGGTGCCGGGCAAAGGCGAAGCGCTGTGGCGCTCGCTGGCCGTGACCGAGGGCGACCTGATCGCCTTCGTCGACTCCGACCTCATCGACCCCGACCCGGCCTTCGTGCCGAAACTGCTCGGGCCGCTGCTGTGCGTGGAGAACATGCATCTGGTGAAGGCCTATTACCGCCGTCCGCTCCGCCAAGGCGGCGCGGTGGACGCGTACGGCGGCGGCCGGGTCACCGAACTGGTGGCGCGCCCGCTGCTGGCCGCGCTGCGCCCGGAGCTGTCCGCGGTCCTGCAACCGCTCGGCGGCGAGTACGCGGGCACCAGGGAACTGCTCACCTCGGTGCCGTTCGCACCCGGCTACGGCGTGGAGATCGGGCTGCTGCTCGACACCTACGACCAGCTCGGCCTGCCGGCCATCGGCCAGGTCAATCTGGGGGTGCGCACCCATCGCAACCGCCCGCTGTCGGATCTCGGCGTGATGAGCCGCCAGATCCTGGGCACGGTGCTCGGGCGCAGCGGGGTCGCCGACTCCGGCGCGGCACTGACCCAGTTCCCGGTGATCGACGACGAATTCATCGCGCACCAGACCGAGGTCTCGTTGGACGACCGGCCGCCGATGAACACTCTGCGTCCCTCGCGCGTCGCCGCCTGACCTTCCCGCACGGTCGGCCGGATCAGCGGCGGACGCGACCGTTGGTGCGCGGGTCGCCCTGATGCAGGTAGACCGGGGTGAGCAGATCGGCGTCCACGGGTTCGCCGCTGGACCGGTCGTAGCGGACCGCGATCAGCACGGAGAACAGGTGGTGCTCGGCGCGCTCGTGCAGCCCGGCGAGGCGGGTGGCCAGCAGCCGAACCGCGCCGAGCGAGCCCGGCGGATGCAGGCCGTCGATGAGCAGGCAGCTGCCGCGTCCGTCGGGGCGTGGCAGCCGGGCCAGATAGGCGATGTCGTGCGGCTCGGGACCGGCGGGCCGGTAGACGCGGCGGGCGGCGCGGTCCTCGATACCACGGCGTGCGTCGCCGGGGCGGACGACGGTGCGCCGCAACCGGGGATCGGCGGCGGCGAGCTGGCGCAGGCTGGGCGAGAGTTCCGGGCCGCCGAGTACGATCAGGCCGTCGCGGTTGAGATCCACCGGGCGTCCCGGCGCGAAGTACTCCACCGTGGCCGGAAAACCCAAGTCGCGCAACAGGTCGACGAGTTTGGTCGCCGCGCTGGGATCGGGTGCGCCGAGCAGTCTGCCCGCGCGTACCTCGGGTGTGAGCACGGTGATCGCGCTGTGCCCGAAGAACAATCCCTCCGGAGCGGGGCCCTGGGTACTCACCTGATGGATGCGGGCGCGGGAAAGCCCCGCGGCGGCACCGATTCTGGCGAACGTCCACCCCTCGTCGTGCAGTTCCCGGATCACCGCTCGACGAATTCTGGTGAGTTCGTTGATCGTCTGCTGCGCAGCCGCCACCCCTTCGGTCGCGGCCTTGAGTCTTTCGACTTTGTCCTCTATCGCGAAGACCCGCGCCACGTCATCGGCCGACATGTCCGAAGTTTAGACAGCTCGACAGCCGTCCGTGTATACCCGACTTGACGGCTGTACTTTCCTACAGCCCAGTCGGTTTGGTAATTTCCCGGCGTTTCGTGCGAGACACGCCGAGTTGTGTGACTCAGGTGGCGTCAGGGTCGATCGGGGGATGTTCGTTGCGGGCCAAGGGTTTTTCCAGCGACGGCTTGCTGAGGCTCGGTTTCGACCCGAATGTCCCGTAGGAACCGCCGCCGGGCGAACCGGTGCCGTACACCTCGTCCTTGGTGGGCACCGACTTCTCCAAGTCGCGCAGCACCGAGTCGTCGCCGTTGAGCAGGTGCTTGGTGACCAGCGAGCGCGGGGTCATTCCGCGCAGCTCGTTCAGATCGGCCAGCGGCTTGCGCAGGTCGTCGAACTCCGGACCGAGCTCCTCCTTCAACTGCGCTGTCGCGCCGCTGGCGTAGTCGCGGATCTGCCGTAGCGAGTTCGTGGTCCAGCGCACGGCGCCGGGCAGCCGCTCCGGCCCGAGGATCACGAGGGCGGCGACGAGCAGAATCATCATCTCGCCCCAGCCGATGTTGCTGAACACGAATCCAGGCTACCTGGGCGTACGCCGGATAGGTCAGTCGGATTCCAACGTCACAGGCACGTCCACCTGCCTGCCGTCGCGAATCAACCGGACCGTCACCGTCTCGCCGATGTCGCGGGACTGCACCGCCACCGTCAGCTCCTCGGGTCCGGTGACCTCCCGGTCGCCGACCCTGACGATCACGTCACCCTCCACGATGCCGGCCTTGGCCGCAGGGCCGCCGTCTTCCACATCGGCCACCGCCGCGCCGCTCATGACCTCGTTGGCCACGGTCTGGGTGCGCGCGGAGACGCCGATCTTCGGGTGGTGCATGACGCCGTCGCGGATCAGGGTCTGCGCGACCTCGGTCATGGTGTCGACCGGGATGGCGAAGCCCAGGCCCACCGAGCCGCCGGTCTCGCTGCGGATGGCGGAGTTGATGCCGATGACCTGCCCGGCCATGTTCACCAGCGCGCCGCCGGAGTTGCCCGGGTTGATCGAGGCATCGGTCTGCACCGCGTCGATGACCGCGTTGGTGTCGCTGCCTTCGCCGGAGAGCTTCACCGGACGGTGCAGCGCGCTGACGATGCCGGAGGTGACGGTCTTGCTCAGGCCGAGCGGGGACCCGATGGCCAGCACGTCCTCGCCGACCTGCACGTCCTCGGACTTGCCGAGCTCGGCGACGGTCAGGTTCTTCACGTCCACCCTGAGCACGGCCAGGTCGGTCTTGGGGTCGCGACCGACGATCTCGGCGGGCACCCGGCTGCCGTCGGCGAAGGTCACCTGGATACTCGCCCGGTTGCTGGTGTCCTGAGCGGCCATCGAGATCACATGATTGTTGGTGACGATGTAGCCCTCGCCGTCGAGCACCACGCCCGAACCGGTCGAGCTGCCGTCGCCGACGGTGGTGCGGATGGAGACCACCGAGGGCAGGACCGCATTGGCGACCTGGGCGATCCGGCCGCTCGGGCCGTCGATGCCTTCGCTCTGCTCCAGGGTCACCTTGCGAGAGGTCAGGTTGGTGCTGGTCTCGGCGGTCAGCCGGCCGACCAGGCCGCCGACCACGCCGATGGCCAGCGCCAGCGCGGCCAGCAGGGCCAGTGCCTTGGGTGCGACGTGGGAGCCGAAGAGCACTTCGCGAGCGCTGAGCTTGTGTGCCGGCGGCAGCGGCTGCGGG
>NZ_BDBT01000030.1 GCF_001613125.1 Nocardia shimofusensis NBRC 100134 | reverse complement strand
AACCGCTCTGCAGCACCCCTGAACCCGGTTCAGGGTGTGCGCGTGGGGTTGGTGATAGTTTCATAGAGTTACGGCGGTCATAGCGGTGGGGAAACGCCCGGTCCCATTCCGAACCCGGAAGCTAAGGCCACCTGCGCCGATGGTACTGCACTCGACAGGGTGTGGGAGAGTAGGACACCGCCGGAACATCCTTTCACGAAGGCCCCCAACAATGTTGGGGGCCTTCGTCGTTTCTCCGGGTAGGTGCGGAATCGCAGACGCGCCGCCCATTTACGTCGTCCAGGAGAAGTGCGCCTCGAATTGCTCGGTCCTGACAGGGCACCCGCGGGCCGGTCCCGAGCTGAAAGGCGCAGGGCCCTACACTCGTCCCGGTGCGCCTCGTGATTGCTCGTTGCCAGGTCGATTACGTCGGTCGGTTGACCGCTCACCTGCCGATGGCCCGCAGACTCCTCCTCATCAAGGCCGATGGTTCGGTGCTGGTGCATTCCGACGGCGGCTCCTACAAGCCGCTCAACTGGATGAGCCCGCCGTGTTGGCTCGACGAGCGGGATCTCGCCGCGGTGGAGGTGCCGGACACGGCCAAGGCGCTGTGGGTGGTGACCAACAAGGCGGGCGAAGAACTGCGCATCACCATCGAGGACATCGAACACGATTCCTCGCACGAACTCGGGGTCGATCCGGGCCTGGTGAAGGATGGCGTCGAAGCACATCTGCAGGAACTGCTCGCCGAGCACGTACAGACCCTCGGAGCCGGCTACACGCTCATCCGGCGGGAGTACATGACGGCCATCGGGCCGGTGGACCTGCTGTGCCGCGACGAGAACGGCGCGACGGTGGCCGTGGAGATCAAGCGGCGTGGTGAGATCGACGGAGTAGAGCAGTTGACGCGGTATCTCGAACTGCTGAACCGTGATCCGCTGTTGGCGCCGGTGGCCGGGGTGTTCGCGGCCCAGCAGATCAAGCCGCAGGCCCGCACGCTCGCGCAGGATCGGGGCATTCGTTGCCTCACACTCGATTACGACGCGCTGCGTGGCACGGAGAGCAACGAATTCCGGTTGTTCTAGGCTTGGTGACGTGTCGCGCCGCAAATCCCGTACCGATCGCCGAGCGGGACGCCCGGACGGCATCCGGCCGTTGTCGGACGTCTTCGGCTCGATCGAGCTGGGTCCGGGTGGCGACGAGGAGTACTCGGTGCGCACCATTCCTGCGGCGCGCGCGCTGAAGACCTATCGCTGCCCGGGCTGCGATCACGAGATCGTGCCCGGGGTGGCGCACATCGTCGCATGGCCTCGACTCGGCGGAGAAGAGGACCGCAGGCACTGGCATCGGGGGTGCTGGAACGGCAGGCACACGCGCCGTATCACCCGCCGTTGGTCCTGAGCCCCCCGTGCAAGTGGGCAGTGACGAGAAAAGGCCGCCCCTGGTTACAGGGGCGGCCTTCAGGGCTGAACTGGTGGAGAGGACCGCGTCGTCGCCTTTCGGGGTGATCCGAGGTCAGTTGGCGATATCGGCGGCTTCGCGCTCGTCGGCTTCGATGTCCTCGTCGTCGTCGGCGGTGGCCTCCGGGATCGCCTTGGTGGTGCGGGAGCCGACCGACTTGGACGGGCCGCCACCGATCTTGCGCTGCTCCGGCACACCGTCGAGCAGTTCGCTCTCGCGGTTGACCGCAGCCAGCATGGCGGGCACCGAGTCGAGCTGACCGCGGATACCGAGCAGCTGGGCGAGGACCCGGCCGCGCAGCACGCGCATCTCCTCGGCGAGTTCCTTGGCGTGGGCGATCTTGCGCTCGGAGGTCTGGGTCGCCGAGGTGATGAGGCGGTTGGCCTCGTCGGTGGCGTCCTTGATCCGCTGCGCGGCCTCGGCCCGGCTGGTGGCCTCGAGCTCCTCCATCTGGCGGGTGAGCTTGGTGCGCCGCTCGGACATGGTGACCTCGAAGTCCTGCTGCGCGGCCTTGCGCTTGGCTTCGGCCTCCTTGAGGATGCGCTCGGACTCGGCCTGGGCCGCTTCGATGATCTTCGCCGATTCGGTGCGCGCGTTGGCGAGAGTCTGCTCGTACTCGATCTCGAGCGCTTCGCGCTTTTCCTTCGTCTCCGACAGCAGCGACTCGTACTTGCCGCGCATCTCGGCGGCCTGCTGCTCGGCGATGGACACCATCTCGGCGGCCTCGGCCTGGGCCAGGGCCCTGACCTCGCTGGCCTCGTCGGAGGCCAGCCGCAGCATGCGGGAGATACGGTCGGACATGCCTTCGGCCGTGGTCGGCGGGACCGAGAGGCGATCGACCTCCTTGCGGAGCTCGTCGATCTCGTCCCGCGCGTCCTCGAGCTGCGCGGCCAGGTTGCGTGCCTGCGCCGCGGCGGCGTCGCGGTCGGTGGCCGTGACCCTCAGTTCGGCGTCGAAGCGGTCGAAATAATTACGCACCTCGTCTTGCGCATAGCCCTTCCGCACAACGGTGAAGGGCAACGCGACGAAGCGATTGCGATCGGACTCAGGTGACGACATGGCACACAAACTACAGCCTGTGCGCGGCCGATGGTGACTCGACCGCGAATGTGAACGGGCCGACTTTCCCTGCTCCGACCGCGATACTAGTGCGTAACATCGGGGTTCGGTTCGACCAACTCGACCAGCACACCTCCAGCATCCTTCGGATGGATGAAGTTGATGCGAGAATCGGCCGTGCCACGGCGCGGGGCCTCGTACAGCAAACGCAGTCCGCGCTCGCGCAGGTAGGTCGAGACGGCGTCGATATCGGTAACGCGGTAGGCCAGTTGCTGCAGGCCGGGTCCGCTGCGGTCGATGAATTTGGCGATGGTGGAGGATTCGTCCAGCGGCGCCAGCAACTGCAGGGCGGTGGCGCCGTCGGGAGCGCCGGGCAGCGACAGCATCGCCTCGTGCACGCCCTGGGCCTCGTTGATTTCCCGGTGGGTCTCGATCATGCCGAGATTCTCGGCGTACCAGGCGATCGCGGTGTCGAGATCGGGCACGGCCACACCGACGTGGTCGACGGCCACCACGTAGTCGCCGGGGATGAAGGTGGACCTCGGGGTGGAAGACGCGGCGGCGGTCTCGGAAGTCATATCAGCGTTGCTCACTCTTCGACGGTAGCGCTCCACCTGGGCGATGTCCGGTCCGGGCGACCGGCTACCGTGGGGTAGAAACCCGTTGACATCGATCTTCTTGATATCCGGCCCCGCCGTGCACCGGTGTGGCCGTGGAGAATGCGAGGCTCGTCGTGACCACTTCCGTCATCGTCTCCGGCGCCCGTACGCCGGTCGGCCGGCTGCTCGGCGGCCTGAAGACCTTCTCCGGCGCGGACCTCGGCGGGTTCGCCATCAAGGCCGCTCTGGAAAAGGGCGGCGTGGCCCCCGAGCTGGTGGAGTACGTGATCATGGGCCAGGTTCTGACCGCGGGCGCGGGCCAGATCCCGGCGCGCCAGGCGGCGGTGGCCGGCGGCATCCCGATGGATGTGCCCGCGCTGACCCTGAACAAGGTGTGCCTGTCGGGCATCAACGCCATCGCGCTGGCCGATCAGCTGATCCGCGCCGGTGAGCACGAGATCATCGTGGCGGGCGGCCAGGAGTCGATGAGCCAGGCGCCGCACCTGCTGGAGAAGAGCCGCGAGGGCTTCAAGTACGGCGATGTGAACCTGCGTGACCACATGGCGCACGACGGCCTGTACGACATCTTCACCGATCAGGCGATGGGCCTGCTGACCGAGCAGGGCAACGATCGCGACCCGATCAGCCGCGAGGAGCAGGACGCGTTCGCCGCGGCCTCGCACCAGCGCGCGGCGCAGGCATGGAAGAACGGCGTCTTCGACGACGAGGTGGTCCCGGTCGCGGTGCCGCAGCGCAAGGGCGATCCGGTGTTCGTCACCGACGACGAGGGCATCCGCGGCGCGACGACGGCCGAATCGCTGGCCGCGCTGCGCCCGGCGTTCCGCAAGGACGGCACCATCACCGCGGGCTCGGCCTCGCAGATCTCCGACGGCGCGGCCGCGGTGGTCGTGATGAGCAAGGAGAAGGCTCAGCAGCTCGGCCTGAGCTGGATCGCCGAGATCGGCGCCGCGGGCGTGGTGGCGGGGCCGGATTCGACGCTGCAGGACCAGCCGGCCAACGCCATCGCCAAGGCCTGCGCCAAGCAGGGTATCTCGCCCGCGGATCTGGATCTGGTGGAGATCAACGAGGCGTTCGCGGCGGTCGGCATCGCCTCGACCCGCAAGCTGGGCATCGATCCGGCGAAGGTGAACGTCAACGGTGGCGCGATCGCGATCGGGCACCCGCTGGGTATGTCCGGTGCGCGCATCCTGCTGCACCTGGCGCTGGAGCTGAAGCGTCGCGGCGGCGGCATCGGTGCGGCCGCGCTGTGCGGTGGCGGCGGCCAGGGCGATGCTCTGATCATCAAGGTGCCCTGATCGTCGAGACCGGTGATTCGCCCCGGTCACACCGGGCGGGCGTCCGATCTGTCCGGTGTGACCGGATCGACTACGACCTCATGTAGTTGATGCGGCACAATGGTCGCCATGGCCTCTTTCGACCCGCGCACCGTCGCCGGTAGGTTCCGTCTGTTCGCCGTACTCGAAGCCTTGTCCTGGCTGGGCTTGCTGACCGGCATGGCTTTCAAGTACCTGCCCGCCGACGGCAACGAGATCGGCGTGAAGATCTTCGGACCCGTGCACGGTGCGGTCTTCGTGCTGTTCGTGCTGACCGCTCTGCTCACCGCGCGCGAGTTCGAGTGGAACTGGAAGACCACGCTGCTGGCGCTGCTGTCGAGCATCCCGCCGTTCTTCACCGTGCTCTTCGAGGTCTGGGCCGTCCGCGCCGGCAAGCTCGACACGCCTGCCGCGGCTGCTCAGCCCCTGGCGAATTCCACGGACGCGACTGCCCCCGCGCGCGCCTCTTCGTGACAAACTGGGAACCGTGACTCGACCAGCCGCACGTCGTCCTTCGCCAGCAGTCGCCGCCGCCATGTCCGGAGCGGTGGATCTGTCCAGCCTGAAGCAGCCGCCCGCCGCCCCCGGAACAAGCGGCGGCGGCGCACCCGGTGGTGACTACGCCGTCTCGGAAGTCGATTTCGAGGCCAAGGTGCTGCACCGGTCCATGCAGGTGCCGGTGGTTGTCGCGCTGTACTCCCAACGCAGTCCGGGCAGCGTCGAACTGGTGCGGACCCTGCAGCGTCTGGTCGAGGCCGACGGCGGCTCCTGGGCGCTGGCCACGGTCGAGGCCGAGGCCAATATGCGCATCGCCCAGGCGTTGCGGGTGCAGGGCATTCCGACCGTGATCGCGATCGCCGCGGGACAGCCGCTGGCCGATTTCGAGGGCGCGCAGCCGGAGGCGCAGGTCCGTCAGTGGCTCGACGCGGTGGTCGACGCCGTCGCGGGCAAGCTCGAGGGCACCGCGGAAGAGGCGCCGGAGCAGGAGGACCCGCGCTTCGTCGCCGCCGAGGATGCGCTCGAGCGTGGTGACTTCGACGCCGCGGAGGCCGCCTACGAGGCGATCCTCGCCGCTGAGCCGAACAACACCGAGGCCAAGGCCGCGCTGCGGCAGCTGAAGTTCCTGGCCCGGGCCCAGCAGGTGCCCGAGTCGGCGATCCAGACCGCGGACGCCGACCCCTCGAATGTGGACGCGGCCATCGCCGCGGCCGATCTGGAACTGCTCGGCCAGCAGGCGGAGGCGGCCTTCGATCGGTTGATCGCGGTGGTCAAGCGGACCGCGGGCGACGACAGGACCAAGGCGCGCACCCACCTGCTCGAACTGTTCGAGCTCTTCGACCAGGCCGAGCCGTTCGTGGTCGCGGCCCGTCGCCGACTGGCGGCAGCGCTGTACTGATCACGTACGGTCTCGTCGCCCTGCCGGGGGCCGAGCGTTCCGCCTCGATCACACCGCCTCGATCACACCGCCTCGATCACACCGCGTCGACTCCCAGGCATCGCCGGGAGTCACGTCTGGAGCGTTGCGCGGGTGCCGGATCAGACGCGCGGGCCGGCCAGCCAGACGGCGCTGTTCGGTGCGAGTGCGACGGTCGCGGAGAACGGGCGTCCGTGCCAACGGACCTGCTCGGCGTGGACCGCGCCCAGATTGCCGATGCCCGAACCGCCGTATTCGACGGCGTCGGTATTGAGGATCTCGGTCCACTCACCGGGCACCGGCAGACCGAGCCGGTACTCGCCGTGCGTCGAGCCGGAGAAATTGAAGACGCAGGCCACCACCGAGCCGTCGGAGCCGTAGCGCAGGAAGGCCAGGACGTTGTGCCGGCGGTCGTCGGCCTCGATCCAGGCGTAGCCGCCGGGGGTGGTGTCCTGGCTCCACAGCGCGGGGGTGGCCCGGTAGACGTGGTTGAGGTCGCGCACCGCCGTGGCGATGCCACGGTGCAGCGGGTTGCCCAGCTCTTCCCAGTCCAGCCCGTGATCGTGTGACCATTCGCGGTCCTGGCCGAAGTCCTGGCCCATGAACAGCAATTGCTTGCCGGGGTGGGCCCACATATAAGCCAACAGCGCGCGCACGCCGGCCGATTTGGCGAAGTCGTCGCCGGGCATCCGGCTCCACAGTGTGCCCTTGCCGTGCACCACCTCGTCGTGGCTGATGGGCAGCACGTAGTTCTCGCTCCACGCGTAGACCATCGAGAAGGTGATCTCGTGGTGGTGCCAGGCGCGGTGGATCGGGTCGCGTCCGAGGAAGCCCAGGGTGTCGTGCATCCAGCCCATGTTCCACTTCATGGTGAATCCCAGGCCGCCGACATCGGCGCCGCGGGTGACGCCGGGCCAGGTGGTGGACTCCTCGGCGACGGTGATCACGCCCGGATGCGTCCGGTGCACGACCTCGTTGAGTTCGCGCAGGAAGGCGACGGCCTCCAGGTTCTCCCGGCCGCCGTGGATATTGGGTTCCCAGTCGCCGCCGCGTGAGTAGTCCAGGTAGAGCATCGAGGCGACGGCGTCCACGCGCAGGCCGTCGATGTGGAATTCCTCGATCCAGTAGCGGGCGTTGGCGATGAGAAAGTTGCGGACCTCGTTGCGGCCGAAGTCGAAGACGTAGGTGCCCCAGTCGGGTTGCTCGCCGCGGCGGGGGTCGGCGTGCTCGTAGAGCGGGGTGCCGTCGAAGCGGGCCAGCGCCCATTCGTCGCGCGGGAAGTGCGCGGGCACCCAGTCGAGCAGGACGCCGATGCCCGCGCCGTGCAGGTGGTCGACGAAGGCGCGGAAGTCGTCGGGGGAGCCGAAGCGGGCGGTGGGGGCGTAGTACGAGGTGACCTGATAGCCCCAGGAACCGCCGAACGGATGCTCGGCGACCGGCAGCAGTTCGACATGGGTGTACCCGGTCTCGCGGACGTAGTCGGCCAGTTGCCGCGCCAGCTCCCGGTAGTCCAGGCCCTGGCGCCAGGAACCCAGATGCACTTCGTAGACGCTCATCGGCGACCGGGTCGGATCGTCCGCGCGGCGCCGGTCGAGCCACTGCTCGTCGTTCCAGACGTAGGCGCTCTCGGTGACGACGGAGGCGGTGCGCGGCGGGACTTCGGTGGCGAAGGCCAGCGGGTCGGCGTGATCGACCACGCGACCGTCCGCGCCGTGCACACGGTACTTGTACTTGGTGCCGGGACCGGCGTCGGGAACGAACACCTCCCACACGCCCGAGGTGCCCAGCGCTCGCATCGGTGCGGTGCGGCCGCCCCAGCCGTCGAAGTCGCCGAACACCGTGACGCCGCGGGCGGCGGGCGCCCACACCGCGAACGACGTGCCGGGCACCGCGCCGTCGAGGGTCTCGTAGCGGCGCGGGTGCGCGCCGAGTACCTGCCACAGATGCTCGTGACGGCCCGCGCCGATCAGGTGCAGGTCGAACTCGCCGAGCGTCGGCAGAAAGCGGTAGCCGTCGGCGGCCACGACGGTGCCGCCGCCCGGGTAGCCGGTGACGACCCGGTAGTCCATCAGCTCCGGGTAGGGCAGGACGGCGGCGAACATGTCGTAGCCGAGGAACTCGAGGGGGTGGTCGACGCCGCCGACACGGACGTGGACCGACTCGGCGTGCGGGCGCAGCACCCGGACGATCGTTCCGTCCGGATGCGGATGCGCGCCGAGCACGGTGTGCGGGTCGCGGTGCGTGCCCGCGGCCAGCAGCATGAGGTCGCGCGTTTCGACCAACGGCCGGTCCCGGTCGGCGGGCGGTGCGCCGCCCGGGCTGCCGGTGTCGCTCGCGTCGCGCCGGGCGTCCGCGGCAGATCGGGTCGTGCCGGGTCCGGCATCGCCCGCGGTCGACGCGGTGTCCCGCGTGCCGGCGGTGTCGTGCTCGGCAGTCTCGCGATCGGGCTCCTTGGCGCTCAATGCACACTCCTCCGGTAGGACAGTGCCGCGCGGGCGGAGGCGGGGACCGGCGGCAGGGCGACGATGTGCGCGACCGCGTGTGCCGGGTCCAGACGCACCCAATTGTGCTGACCCCAATGCCATTCCTCGCCGCTGACCTCGTCGCGCACGACGGGATGATCGTGCCATTCGCGGCCGATGGCGGGCAGGTCGAGGGAGAGGAAGCCCTCCTCGGCGCCGTAGGGGTTCAGATTGACGATGACGAGCACCGCGTCGCCGCCGATCGGGTCGAACTTGGAATAGGCGATCAGGGCGTCGTTGTCGATGTGGTGGAAGTGCAGGCAGCGCAACTGCTGCAGCGCGGGGTGCACCCGGCGGATTTCGTTGAGCCGGGTCAACCAGGGCTCCAGCGATTCCCCGCGATCGAGTGCGCCGGCGAAATCGCGCGGGCGCAGTTCGTATTTCTCCGAGTCCAGGTATTCCTCGCTGCCCGGCCGCACGGCCTGGTGTTCGAAGAGTTCGAAACCGGAGTAGACACCCCAGGTGGGGGCCAGGGTGGCGGCGAGCGCCGCGCGGATGGCGAACATGCCCGGCCCGCCGTGCTGAAGGCTCTCGTGCAGGATGTCGGGTGTGTTCACGAACAGGTTCGGGCGGGCTTCGTCGGCCTTGGCGGCCAGCTCCTCGCCGAACTCGGTGAGCTCCCACTTGGCCACGCGCCAGGTGAAATAGGTGTAGGACTGGCTGAATCCGCGCCGGGCCAGGCCGTAGAGCCGAGCCGGGCGGGTGAAGGCCTCGGAGAGGAACACGACCTCCGGGTTGTCCTTGCGCACCGCGGCGATCAGCCATTCCCAGAAGTCGGCGGGCTTGGTGTGGGGGTTGTCGACGCGGAAGATCTCGACGCCCAGACCGATCCAGTGCCGCACCACCCGCAGGATCTCGGCGTAGAGGCCGTCGGGGTCGTTGTCGAAGTCGATCGGGTAGATGTCCTGGTATTTCTTCGGCGGGTTCTCGGCGTAGGCGATGGTGCCGTCGGGCAGGGTGGTGAACCACTCCGGATGCGTGGCCACCCACGGGTGGTCGGGCGCGCACTGCAGGGCCAGGTCGAGGGCGACCTCGAGGCCGAGTTCGCCGGCGGTGGCGACGAATGCGGCGAAATCGGCCTCGGTGCCCAGCGCCGGATGGACGGCATCGTGGCCGCCGTCCTTCGAGCCGATCGCCCACGGGGAGCCGACATCGCCCGGCTCGGCGACCAGGGAATTGTTGGGACCCTTGCGGTTCACCTCCCCGATCGGATGGATCGGCGGCAGGTACACCACGTCGAAGCCCATACGCGCGATGCGCGGCAGCTCGGCGGCGGCGGTGGCGAAAGTGCCGTGCACGGGCGTGCCGTCGGCGTCTCGACCGCCGGTGGAGCGCGGGAAGAACTCGTACCAGGAGCCGAACAGCGCGCGCGTGCGCTCGACCTGCACGTGATGCGCCGGGCCGCGGGTCACCAGCTCGCGCAGCGGGCTCACTCGCAGGATCTCGCCGATCTCCTCGGCGAAGGCGGGCGCGACCCGGGCGGGCAGCTGCTCGTCGCTGCGCAGGGCGGCCGCGACCGCGCGCAGTTTCTCGAACTCGGCCTTGCGCACCGCTCGAGCGGCGCGTTCGAACAGCCGCGCGCCGATCTCGAGGTCGTTGGCCAGGTCGGCGGCGCCCTGTCCGACCGACAGCTTGGCCTCCACGGCGTGACGCCAGGTCGCGATGGGATCGCTCCAGCCCTCGATGCGCACGGTCCACAAACCCGGTGCGTTGGGGACGAAGGTGGCGTCGAACACATCCGGCTCGGCGGCGGGGGTCATCCTGGTGCGGGTCGGCCGGTTCGCGCCGGGCGCGCGCACGGTCAGATTCGCCGAGACGGCGTCGTGTCCCTCGCGCCACACCACAGCGCGCACCGGGAACACCTCGCCCACCACAGCTTTGGCCGGGCAGCCGCCGGGGATGGATGGGGCAGTGTCATCGATGGCGATGCGGCCGGTCACGTGCACCAACCTACTGGACGATCTCCGGTGGCGACGGGTGTGGGGACACGCCGATCTCGTTGCCGGCCACCCCGGCGCGGCGGCCCTCACGCACCTACCGATGCAGGACCAGGGCCGTCGCCGGACCGGGCAGCGCGGCTGGCGTCGAGGAGGTCGAGAGGAATTCGGGAGCACGTCGACCCGGTGCGGCATCAGCCGATGGTGGCACGGCCTCAGCGGTCCGGCCGGTGGATTCGGTCGTCAGTGCGCCCGCTGGTCGCGCAGACCCTCGAGCAATGCGTGCAAGGCGGTCGTGGTCTGGTCGAGCGCGTCCGGCTCGGATGCGGTGGCGAGCCAGAGCGCGGCCTCGTTCATCGCGCCGGAGAGCAGGTGAGTGAGCGGGGCGATCGGCTGTGGTGCGAGCACGCCCGTGTCGACCAGGAGTCGCAAAGCCTCGCCGAGATGCCGGGCGGAGTTGGCCTCGTCGAGTGCCCGCCATTCGTGCCAGCCGAGCACCGCGGGGCCGTCGATGAGCATGATGCGCTGGATCGCGGGGTCGGTGCAGGTGACGAGGAATGCCTCGCATCCGGAGACCAGCTGGGTCCAGGCGTCCGAGGCGGGGTCGGCGGCTTCGGCGACCCGCTCGCCGACCTCGTGCTGCACCTGCTCCAGGACCGCGCGGAACAGCTCGGTCTTGCCGGCGAAGTTGTGGTAAAGCGCGCCCTTGGTGACCCCCGCCGCCGCGACGATCTCCGAGAGACCAACGGCGCCGAAGCCTTTCGAGGCGAACAGGCGCCTGCTCTCGCGCAGCAGCGCGCGGCGGGTCGCTTCGCGCTGCTGGGCGCGCACGGTGCTCGGCATAGGAAACCCCTCGTTGACATTCCATCGGTATGCGACCTACCTTACTTCACATACCATCGGTACGCGAAAGGCTCGGATATGAAACTCGGCAGCTTCTACCCCGTTATCGGCACCACCCGTCTCGCGGAATCGCGCGACTTCTACACCGAGTGGCTCGGCTTCGAGATCACCTTCGAGGCGGACTGGTACGTCAGCATGCGCCGCCCCGGCGGCGCCGAGGAGCCCGAATACGAGCTCGCGCTGCTCGACCACACACACCCGACGGTGCCGGAGGCCTACCGCAAGCCGGTGCAGGGACTGCTGCTGAACTTCGAGGTCGACGACGTCGACGCGGAATGGGAGCGCTTGGTCGTGCGGGGCGGACTGCGTGCCGAGCTCGAGATCACGAGCGAGGACTTCGGTCAACGCCACTTCATCGTCGCCGACCCGAGTGGCGTACTGATCGACATGATCACGGAGATCCCGCCGAGCGCGGAGTACGCCGCTCAGTTCAGCGCCGAGCACGCCACCGGGCAGTTCGCCGACCGGTGAGCCACGTCACCGGGCGACAGAGGGGGCCGGTGTCGGGCCGGCCGACGGGCTGAGCGTCGGGGCGGCCGAGGGGCGCGGCGTTCGGTAGGGTTCCCGGAGTGAAGGCATTGCGTCGGTTCACTGTCCGTGCCCATCTGCCCGAGCGTCTGGCGGCATTGGGTGAGTTGTCCACGAATCTGCGGTGGTCCTGGCATCCGCCGACACAGGACGTCTTCGCCGCCATCGACCCGCGGCTGTGGGGCGAGGTCGGCCACGATCCGGTACGCATCCTCGGCGAGGTGCCCGCCGCCCGGCTCGACGAACTCGCCGCCGATCCCGCGTACCTCGCGCAGGTGGACGCGGCCGCCGCGGACCTGCGGGACTACCTCGGGGCGGCGACCTGGTTCCAGCGGCAGGGCCGCGAGGACGGGGTGCGCGGCATCGCCTACTTCTCCATGGAGTTCGGCGTCAGCGAAGTGCTGCCGAACTACTCCGGCGGTCTGGGCATCCTGGCGGGCGACCATCTCAAGGCCGCCTCCGACCTGGGCCTGCCGCTGATCGGCGTCGGGCTGCTGTACCGGTCCGGATACTTCCGGCAGTCGCTGTCGGCCGACGGCTGGCAGATCGAGCACTATCCCGCGCTCGATCCGCAGGGCCTGCCGCTGCGTCTGCTGACCAGCGAGGGTTCGGCGGTGCTGGTGCACGTGGCCATGCCCGACGGCCGGGTGCTGCGCGCGCGGGTGTGGATCGCCCAGGTCGGCCGGGTGCCGTTGCTGCTGCTGGATTCCGACATCACCGAGAACGACGCGGACCTGCGCGCGGTCACCGACCGGCTCTACGGCGGCGACCAGGACCATCGCATCAAGCAGGAGATCCTGGCGGGCATCGGCGGGGTGCGGGCGGTGCGCGCCTACACCCGCGCCGAGGGACTGCCCGATCCCGAGGTCTTCCACATGAACGAAGGGCACGCCGGATTCCTCGGCGTGGAGCGCATCCGCGAATACGTGGCAACCGGCATGGATTTCGACACCGCGCTGACCGTGGTGCGGGCGGCGACGGTGTTCACCACGCACACCCCGGTCCCCGCGGGCATCGACCGGTTCCCGATGCCGATGGTGCGCCGCTACTTCGGCGGCGGGCACGGGGAGGCGGAATCGGCCCTGCTGCCCGGGCTCTCGGTGGACCGCATCCTGGCGCTCGGGCGCGAGGCCGATCCCTCGGTCTACAACATGGCGCACATGGGACTGCGCCTGGCGCAACGCGCGAACGGTGTCTCGCGCCTGCACGGCGAGGTGAGCCGGGGCATGTTCGCTGCGCTCTCGCCGGGATTCGATGTCGAGGAGGTGCCCATCGGTTCGGTCACCAACGGTGTGCACGCGCCGACGTGGGCGGCCAGGGAATGGGTGGAGAAGGCGCGCGAGCTGGTCGGGCCGGAACTGGCCGAGGAGGGACGCGGCTGGGAGCAACTGCGCGAGGTCGATCTCGGTGAACTCTGGTCCACCCGTAATACTCTGCGCGCCACGCTGGTCCAGGAAGTGCGCCGCAGGCTGCGCGTCTCGTGGCTGGAACGCGGCGCCGCCGAAGCCGAGCTGGGCTGGATCGACGACGTCTTCGACCCGGACGTGCTCACCGTCGGCTTCGCGCGCCGGGTGCCGACCTACAAGCGGCTCACCCTGATGCTGCGCGATCCCGAACGGCTGCGCGCGCTGCTGCTCGACCCGGAACGGCCGGTGCAGCTGGTGGTCGCGGGCAAGAGCCACCCCGCCGACGACGGCGGCAAGGCGCTGATCCAGCAGGTCGTGCGCTTCGCCGACGATCCGGAGCTGCGTCACCGCATCGTCTTCCTGCCCGACTACGACATGTCCATGGCCCGCTATCTGTACTGGGGCTGCGATGTCTGGCTGAACAATCCGCTGCGTCCGCTCGAGGCGTGCGGTACCTCGGGCATGAAGTCCGCGCTCAACGGCGGTCTCAACCTGTCCATCCGGGACGGCTGGTGGGACGAGATGTACGACGGCGAGAACGGCTGGTCCATCCCCACCGCCGACGGCGTGCGCGACGAGCAGCGCCGCGACGACCTCGAGGCCGGCGCCCTCTACGAACTGTTCGAGCGGGCGGTGGCCCCGAGGTTCTACGACCGTGACGGCGCCGGGTTGCCCGTGCGCTGGGTGGAAATGGTGCGTCACACTTTGCAGACGCTCGGCCCGAAGGTGCTGGCCTCGCGGATGGTGCGCGACTACGCCGTGGACTACTACGGCCCGGCCGCGGCGGCCTACCGGCAGGTGAGCGCCGACGACTTCGCCGGTGCGATGGCGCTCGCCGAGTACCGCAGGCGGGTCGAGGGGGTGTGGGGTGCGGTCAAGGTGGTCCAGGTGGACAGCGCCGGATTGCCCGATACGCCGGTCATCGGCGCGCCCCTGTCGCTGACCGCTCGGGTCGATCTGGGTGGTCTCGCGGTCGGCGATGTTGTGGTGCAGGCGGTCCTGGGCCGGGTCACGGCGGGCGACGATCTCGGCGAGGTGACCACCGTGGAGATGAGCCACACCGGAAACGATTCGGGCACCGAGGTTTTCACGATCCAGACGCCGCTGTCACTGTCGGGCGCGGTCGGCTACACGGTGCGGGTACTGCCGCGGCACCCGCTGCTGGCCTCGGACGCCGAGCTGGGGCTGATCGCCGCACCCTGAGCCCTGGCCGACCGGCCGCCACTGTGATTGCCCTGGTGAGGACCGTCACGAGTGCGGTCGGGTCGGTGTGGACCGTGGATAATTCTCCGCTAACGTCGCTGAGGCACTTGTCCCTCACGACGACCGGAGAACCCGCCATGGCAACCGAGACGCGGCCCAGCGGCCCGGGTCGCATCGACAGCTATTTCGGCGTCACCGAGAACGGATCGAACTACCGCCGCGAGATCATGGCGGGCACGATCACGTTCCTGGCGATGTCCTACATCCTGGCGGTCAACCCGAGCATTCTCGGCGACGAGGGCGCGCTGGGCGCCCAGGGCATCCCGATGCGGGCGGTGTTCACCGCGACCGCGGTGGCGGCGGTGTTCGGCACGCTGGTGATGGGTCTGTGGGCCAGGTATCCGATCGCGCTCGCGCCGGGCATGGGCCTGAACGCGTTCTTCGCGTTCTCGGTGGTGCTGGGAATGGGCATCCCCTGGCAGGTCGCGTTGTCGGGCACCTTCCTCTCCGGTGTCATCTTCTTCGTGCTCGCGGTCACCAAGGTGCGCGAGCGGATTCTCGACGCGATCCCGTTGCAGCTCAAGCTCGCCGTCGGTGCGGGAATCGGCCTGTTCGTGGCGTTCCTCGGGTTCAAGAACGCCGGGATCGTCGTGGCCAGCGAGGCCACCTTCGTGAAGCTGGGCGATTTCACCGAGCCACGGACGATGCTGGCCCTGTTCGGTCTGCTCGTGACGGTGATCTTCCTGGTCAAGGGCTGGCACGGCGCGGTCCTCTACGGCATCGTGCTCACCGCCGTGCTGGGTGTCCTCATCGGTCAGGTGGATCTGCCCGGCGGGGTGTTCGCCCTGCCGCGCGGGCTCGAGGAGACCTTCGGTCAGGCGATCGTCCATCTGCCCAACGCCTTCACCGCACAGATGGCGATCGTCATCCTCACCATGCTGTTCGTCGACTTCTTCGATGCCTCGGGCACCCTGATCGGCGTCGCCAAGCAGGCCGGGTTGCTGACGCCGGAGGGCAAGCTGCCGCGCGCCATGCAGGCATTCGCCGCCGACTCGGTGGGCACCGCGGCCGGTGCGGTCATCGGCACCTCGACGACCACCGCGTATGTGGAGTCCACGGCCGGTGTCACCGCGGGCGGACGCACGGGTTTGAGCGCGGTGACCACCGCGGGCTGGTTTCTGGTGGCGATGTTCTGCTACCCGATCTTCTCGGTGGTGGCGGCCGCCGGTGAGGTGACCGCGCCCGCGCTGATCGTGGTCGGCGTGCTGATGGCGCGTTCGCTCGGCGAGATCGAGTGGAACGAGTTCGAGTACTCGATCCCGGCGTTCATCACCATCGTGATCATGCCGCTGACCTACTCGATCGCCAACGGCCTGGCGCTGGGCATGATCTTCTACCCGATCGTGATGACCGCGCGCGGCCGGTTCAGGGAAATACACCCGGTGATGTGGGGGCTGCTGGTGATCTTCCTCGGCTATTTCTTCTTCTTGGCCGAATAGCCCGAACCGGGCAGCGGGGGAGAGCCCCGAAGTGGTCCCCGCGCCGCGTGCAGGTCACGGCGCGGGGACCGGGATACGCCGGTGGGGGAATTGGGTTTCCACCGCTGTATCGCTGCTCAATGTAATTCTGAACAGAAATGTTGGGGCGGGTTTGTGTGCTGTATCACAAGGTTGCGGCCTCGGTGGTGAGGCGGCGCAACGCCTTTGCCACGACTTCGGGATCGGCGGTTTCCCAGTACGGGGGCAAGGTGGCTCGCAGGTAGCCGCCGTAACGTGCGGTGGCGAGCCGGGAATCCAGGATCGCGATCACGCCGCGATCGTCGACGCTGCGCAGCAGACGGCCGGTGCCCTGGGCGAGCAGTAGCGCCGCGTGATTGGCCGCGACCGCGAGAAAGCCGTTGCCGCCGCGGGACTCGACCGCGCGTTGCCGGGCGGCCAGCAGCGGATCGTCCGGGCGGGGGAACGGAATACGGTCCAGGATCACCAGACTCAGCGACGGGCCCGGCACATCGACGCCCTGCCACAGCGACAGGGTGCCGAACAGCGAGGTCTCCGGATCGTCGGCGAACTTGCGCACCAGCGCGCCGGTCGAATCCTCGCCCTGGCACAGCACCGGGGTGCTCAGCCGCGCCCGCATGGCCTCGGCGGCCGCTTTCGCCGCGCGCATCGAGGAGAACAGCCCGAGCGTGCGACCGCCCGCGGCGTCGATCAGGCGGTCGATCTCGTCGAGGTAGGCCGGCGGCAGGCCGTCGCGACCCGGCGGCGGAAGATGCTTGGCGACATAGAGAATGCCCGACTTGGCATGGTCGAACGGCGAGCCGACATCGAGGCCGTCCCAGTGGACCGGCCCGGAATCCGAGGGGGCGGTCGCGCCGTTGGCGGTGGCCGGGTCGACCTTGTCGCCGGACTGCGCGGGCAGGCCCCAGGTGGCCGCGAGGCTGTCGAAGGAGCCGCCGATCTGCAGGGTCGCCGAGGTCAGCACCACGGTCGAGGCGCCGAACAGCCGCGAGCGCAGCAGACCGCCCACCGACAGCGGCGCCATCCGCAGCGTCTTGCGCGCCACGCCCGTCTTGGACTCCTCCGCGGACAGCCAGATGACATCGCGGCGCGCGGACGGGTCGGCTTCCTCGAAGGAGGTCAGCGCACGTACCGCGCTGTCGTGCACCTCCTCGACCGCGGCGACGGCGAAGGTGCGGGCCGCGGCGCTGTCCGGATCGCCCGGCGCCTGTGTGCTGCCCGGCGGCGCGAGCGCGGTGCGCGCGTTCCAGGCGGCGTCGCGGACGAGCGCCAGCGCCTGGGCCGCGCCTTCGGGCAGCCGGTCCCAGCGGGCGGGCGGCAGTTCGTCGAGGAGTGCGTGCCAGGCCTCGGCCGCGCCTTCCAGCCGGTCGACCTCGCGATCGTCGATGAGCTTGGCGCAGCGGCGGGCGGCGGCGCTGATCCCGGCCGCGGACAGTTCGGCGGTGGCCACCCCGGTGACCCGGTCCACCAGTTCGTGCGCCTCGTCGATGACGACGACATCGTGTTCGGGCAGGATCTGGATGCCGCTGATGGCGTCGATGGCCAGCAGCGCGTGATTGGTCACCACCACATCGGCCTGGGCGCCCTCGGCCCGGGCGCGCTCGGCGTAGCAGTCCTGACCGAACTGGCAGCGCGATTTGCCCAGGCACTCCCGCGAGGACACGCTGACCTGCCGCCACGCCCGGTCGCTGACACCGGGGGCGAGGTCGTCGCGGTCGCCGGTCTCGGTGTCGGAGGCCCAGTCGTTGAGGCGCTGCACCTCGCGGCCGAGCCGGGAGACGGCGAAGGCGTCGAAGAGTTCGGCCTCGGCGGGCTCCTCGGGGATCACGCTGTTGATCTTGTTCAGGCACAGATAGTTGTTGCGGCCCTTGAGGATCGCGAAACGCGCCGGACGACCGAGCGGCTTCGCCAGCGCCTCGGACAGCCGCGGCAGGTCGCGATCGACCAGCTGGCGTTGCAGCGCGATCGTCGCGGTCGAGACCACCACGGTGCGGCCGGTGCGCACCGCGTGGCGCAGGCTCGGCACCAGGTAGGCCAGCGACTTGCCGGTGCCGGTGCCCGCCTGCACGGCCAGATGCCGCTTGGTGTCGATGGCGTGATCGACGGCCGAGGCCATCGTCATCTGCCCGGATCGCTCCTTACCGCCGAGCGCGCGCACAGCGGTGGTCAGCAGTTCCGAGGTGGGAGGCAGTTCGGGCACGCGAGCAGCCTACTGCCCGCCACCGACACCAGCGGCCGTCTCGCCGGACACCGGCGAGCAGGCTTGTTTTCCACCGCCGCCGCCCTAATGGCTGCCCGGCACCGCGCCGTCCAGCTCGACCCCGGCGTCGTTCAGTTCGATCAGCGCGCGATCCACCGTCTCCGGGGCGACGCCCGCGGTCAGGCCGAGCAGTACCCGGGTCGGGAACCCGGCCGCGCGCGCGTCGAGCGCGGTGGCCCGCACGCAGTGGTCGGTGGCGATGCCGACCACGTCCACGGAGTCGACCTCCCGGGCGCGCAACCAGTCCGTCAACATGGTCCCGTCGTCTGCCGCGCCCTCGAAACCCGAATAGGCGGCGGCGTATCGGCCTTTGGAGAAGATCTCCTGGACCGGGGTGATGTCCAGATCGGGATGGAACTGCGCCCCCGGCGTACCGATGCGGCAGTGCGGCGGCCAGCAGTCGACGTAGTCGGGTGACTCGGAGAAGTGTGCACCGGGGTCGATGTGGTGGTCGCGGGTGGCGACCACTGCGGCGTATTCGCGCACCGCGAGGTGGTCGTTGATCCGCCTGGCCACCGCCGCGCCGCCGGGGACCGCCAGCGAGCCGCCCTCACAGAAATCGATCTGCACGTCGACGATGATGAGCGCCCGGTTCATGCTCCGAGATTACCCGCGCCGGTCGAGACTGTCTTCCGTGCTGATCCGGGCCTCGGCGCCCATGACCGCCGGTGCGATTCGGCCCGGCGCCCGCTGCGCCGGTGCACTCAGCCGACGAACGTGGTCGGGACGGCAGGCTCGCCCTCGGAGAGCTTGAGCCCCTCCCACGGCAGGCTGACCAGGCCGCGGCGCACCAGCTCACGGCTGTCCTCGAGGGTGGGCAGTCCCGGGACCGCGTCCCCGTCGCGCACCAGCGGGACGAGCAGCTCGCGGGCCTGGAATTCCGCTGTGCCGGGCGCCTGCGCGCCGGCCGGATACACCACTTCCTCGACGATCGTGCCCGAACTCTTCGCCAGGCGCAGCGCCCGCTTGACTCCGCCGCGCGACTGCTTGTGACTGCTGCGCTTGACCACCGGGACGCCCTCGACCTCGACGAGTTTGTAGACCATGCCCGCGGTCGGCGCGCCGGAGCCGGTGACCAGGGCGGTGCCGACGCCGTAGGCGTCCACCGGCTCGGCCCGCAGCGCCGCGATCGCGTATTCGTCCAGATCGCCGGAGACCACGATGCGGGTGTCGCGCGCGCCGAGTGCGTCGAGCTGGGCGCGCACCTGCCCGGCCAGCACACCGAGGTCACCGGAGTCGATGCGTACCCCGCCCAGCTGCGGCCCGGCCACCCGGACCGCGGTGGCCACGCCCTCGGTGATGTCGAAGGTGTCGACCAGCACAGTGGTGCCCACCCCGAGCGCGGCGATCTGGCTGCGGAACGCCTCGGCCTCGTGCGCGCCGTCGGGACCGCTGTGCAGCAGGGTGAAGGCGTGCGCGCTGGTCCCCGCCCCCGGCACGCCGAAGCGGCGCACCGCCTCCAGATTCGAGGTGGCGTCGAAGCCGGCCAGGTACGCCGCGCGGGCAGCCGACGGCGCGGCCCATTCGTGGGTGCGCCGTGAACCCATCTCGATCGTGCGCCTGCCGCCTGCCGCCGAGACCATTCTGGCCGCGGCCGAGGCGATGGCGCTGTCGTGATTGACGATCGACAGGATCAACGTCTCCAGCAGCACGCACTCGGCGAAGCTGCCGCGCACCGACAGGATCGGGGAGCCGGGGAAATACAGCTCGCCCTCCGGATAGCCGTCGATGTCACCGGTGAAGCGGTAATCGCGCAGCCAGTCCAGGGTCCGCTGGTCGAGTATCGGCGCGACCACGGCGAGCTCGGCCTCGCCGAAGCGGAACTGCCGCAGCGCGGCGAGGAGTCTGCCGATGCCGGCGACCACGCCGTAGCGACGGCCGTGCGGCAGGCGCCGGGCGAAGACCTCGAACCCGCAGCGGCGCTGCGCCGAACCGTCGGCCAGCGCCGCGGCGAGCATGGTGAGTTCGTACTGATCGGTCAGCAGCGCGGTGCTCGCGGCCTGGTCACGGGAATCCACTCCGCCACTGTAGACAGCGGGGTCGCCGACCGGCCCTGCTCGCGTTCGGGCGCGACCGGCGGGGTGTTGAGGTTCGCCCGGCGAGTCGTACCCTTGACGGCATGGGCTTGTGCAATTCGTACCCGGCGCCGGCAATCCTGTCAGCGGCACAGCCAACCCTGCAGGCGTCACAGGCGACCCCGGAAGCGGTGGAATACACCGAGATCCTGGAGGCGGAGGACCGCCCGTGGGTGACCGTCGTCTGGGACGACCCGGTCAATCTCATGCACTACGTGACCTACATCTTCCAAAAGCTCTTCGGCTACAGCAAGGCCAAGGCGACCGAGTTGATGCTGCAGGTGCACAACGAAGGCAAGGCCGTCGTCTCCAGCGGTTCCCGCGACAAGATGGAACACGATGTACGCCGTCTGCACGCCGCCGGACTCTGGGCCACCATGCAGCGTGACGGCTGAGCTCGCGGTGACGACCGAGGTTGCCGAGACGACAGCGCTCGCGACTACCCTGGCGCTCGTGCGTGATGGGACGGACAGCGGTGCGTAAGTGGACCAGGAAGAACTCGCTGGGCGGGCTCAAGCTGCGCGCCGAAATGGACCCCCACGAGGCCGAAGTGCTGCGCTCGCTGGTGGGCGCGGTCGCCGGTCTGCTCACCGACCGGGCGCACTCGGCCCCCGAGGACGAGCTCAGCGCGCTCACCGGTATGCGCACCGGCAACAGCGCGCCCCCCGACGATCCGCGTCTGGCCCGCTTGCTGCCGGAGTTCCATCGCAGCGAGCCCGGCTCGCCGGACGCCGATCGCGCCGGACTCAACAGCGCCCTGCGCGCCCTGCACGAGCCGGAGATCATCGACAGCAAGCTGGCCGCCGGTTCGGTCGTGCTCGCGACCGTGCCCGCCCACGGTGGCAAGATCGTGCTGACCCCCGAACAGGCCGACGCCTGGCTCAGCGCGCTCACCGACGTCAGGCTGGCGCTGGGCACGGTCCTGGGCATCGACGCCGACACACCCGAGCAGTTCGATCCGGACGATCCGCGTGCTCCGCACCTGGACGTCTACCACTGGCTGACCTGGATGCAGGACAGCCTGCTGCAAGCGCTCGCCCCCTGACCACACGCCGATTGCCATCGTGTCGATGATCCGGAACCGATGATCCGGAACCGAGGAGGAGTCGTTGACGGCGGTCACCGGCGCGCGTGACGCGCTCACCGACGTGGCCGGTCTGCTGGTCGGCCATCACCACGTCCTCGATCCCGATGCTGCGATCGGATCCGGCGCGGCCACCGGTTGCACGGTGGTGCGCATTCCCGGCGGTGCGGTCGCCGCGGTCGACGTGCGCGGCGGCGGTCCCGGCACCAGGGAGACCGATCTGCTCGACCCGGCCAACACCGTGACGCGGGTGGACGCCCTGCTGCTCACCGGCGGCAGCGCCTACGGGCTGGCCGCCGCCGACGGGGTGATGCGCCTGCTCGAGGAGAACGGCGAGGGCATCCCGATGGATCCGGCCGACCCGAGCCGGGTGGTGCCGATCGTGCCAGGCGCGGTGATCTTCGATCTGCCGGTGGGGGATTGGCGCATCCGGCCGACCGCCGAATTCGGTTATCTGGCCGCCCGGGACGCCACCGCCGATGTCGCTCGCGGCTCGGTGGGCGCGGGCGTCGGCGCCAGGGCGGGGTCGATCAAGGGCGGCGTGGGCACGGCGAGCGTCGTACTCGGCGACGGCCCGGCCGCGGGCATCACCGTGTCGGCGCTGGTCGTGGCCAATCCGGTCGGTTCGGTGTTCGACCCGCGCACCGGACTGCCGTGGGGTGTGGGCACCGACGGGCCCGCGCGATTCGGTCTGCGCCCGCCCACACCCGAACGATTGGCCGAGGCCAACGCGCTTCCGGTCAAAGGCACCGTCCTCAACACCACCATCGGCGTCGTCGCCACCGATGCCGCGCTCGGCACCACCGCCTGCCGTCGGCTGGCCATCACCGCGCACGACGGACTCGCCCGCGCGATCCGGCCCGCGCACTCCCCGCTCGACGGCGACACCCTCTTCGCCGTCGCGACGGGCGCGGTTCCGATATCGGACACCGCGTTGCCCGCCGCGTTCCCGCCCGAACTGCTCGTGCTCGACGCCCTGTGCACGGCCGCCGCGGTGTGCGTGGAACGCGCCGTCGTCGATGCCGTCCTCAGCGCGTCGACGGTCGCCGGTATCCCGGCCTACCGTGACTTGTTCCCCGCCTGACTCCGGCCGTGGCGAACATCGCGCTGCGGGGACTGCACTGACTGTCGATGGTGGGAATACGTGCCAGCGATGTCTGGTTGAGGGCAGTGACCCTTGAGGGCAGTGACCCGAGCAGGCGTGCGGAAGGCGTGAGACAGGTGCTGGTGATCACATCCGATCTGGTGGAAGCGATGGTGGCCCATGCCCGTGCCGATCACCCGGACGAGGCCTGCGGCATCATCGCCGGACCCGAGGGCTCCGACCGCCCCGAGCGCTTCGTCGCCATGGTCAATGCCGAGCGCTCGCCCACCTTCTACCGCTTCGATTCCGGTGAGCAGCTGAAGGTCTGGCGGGCGATGGACGACGCCGACGAGGAACCGGTCGTCATCTACCACTCGCACACCGCCACCGAGGCCTATCCGAGCCGCACCGACATCGCCTACGCCTCCGAGCCCAACGCCCACTACGTGCTCATCTCCACCCGCCACCCCGACGAGTACGAACTGCGCAGCTATCGGATACTCGACGGCGTGGTCACCGAGGAGCCGGTCCGTGTCGTCGCCGCCTACGACACCGTCTGACCGCCCCAGCAGAATCCACCCCACGATCGAGCGACATCAGGAGTCTTCATGTCGGTAACCGTGTCCATCCCGACCATCATGCGCGGCCTCACCGGCGGCGAGAAGCGGGTGCAGGCCGAGGGCGAGACCCTCTCCGCGCTCATCGCCGACCTCGACGCCAGCCATCCCGGGCTGGCGGAGCGGCTGCTCAAGGACGGGAAGCTGAACCGCTTCGTCAACATCTACGTCGACGACGAGGACGTCCGCTTCGCCGGGGGGCTCGAGGCCGAGGTGCCCGAGGGCGCGAGTGTCACCATCCTGCCCGCCGTCGCCGGTGGCGCGCCGATCGGTCGCTGATCCGACGTGGCGCGCTACGAATCGCTGATCGCGACCCTCGGCGACACCCCGCTGGTCGGCCTGCGCACGCTCTCCCCGCAGTGGGAGGGGGAACAGCACGTGCGGTTGTGGGCCAAACTCGAGGATCGCAACCCGACCGGCTCGATCAAGGACCGGCCCGCGCTGCGCATGATCGAGCAGGCCGAGGCCGACGGCACCCTGCGCCCCGGCTGCACCATCCTCGAGCCGACCAGCGGCAACACCGGTATCTCGCTGGCGATGGCCGCGAAACTCAAGGGCTACCAACTGGTGTGCGTGATGCCGGAGAACACCTCGGTGGAACGGCGCCAGCTGCTGACCATGTACGGCGCGCGCATCATCGACTCGCCCGCGGCGGGCGGTTCGAACGAGGCGGTGGCGGTGGCCAAGCGGATCGCCGCGGAGAACCCGGACTGGGTGATGCTCTACCAGTACGGCAACCCGGCGAACGCGCAGGCGCACTACGACACCACCGGCCCCGAACTGCTGGCCGACCTGCCGGAGATCACCCATTTCGTGGCCGGGCTCGGCACCACCGGCACGCTCATGGGCACCGGGCGGTTCCTGCGCGAGAAGGTGCCCGACATCGAGATCGTGGCCGCCGAGCCGCGCTACGGCGAACTGGTCTACGGCCTGCGCAACATCGACGAGGGCTTCATCCCCGAACTCTACGACGAGAACGTGCTGAGCTCGCGGTTCTCCGTCGGTCCCTACGACGCGGTCAAACGCACCCGCGAACTCGTCGCCGAGGAGGGGATCTTCGCGGGCATCTCCACCGGGGCCATCCTGCACGCCGCGCTCGGCGTGGGACGCAAGGCGCTGAAGGCGGGCAAGCGCGCCGACATCGCGTTCGTGGTGGCCGACGGCGGCTGGAAGTACCTGTCGACCGGGGCATACGACGGCACCCTGGAAGAAGCCGAGAGCAGGCTGGACGGCCAGCTCTGGGCCTGAGCGGAACCGCGACGAACCAGGTCGGCCGGGTGGGCTTCGGTAGGCTCGAAGCAGGAATCGAGTGTTGCCCGCGCGCCCAGGAGGTCGGCCATGTCCGGAGGTGGTTCGGGCTTCGGCCCGTCGTTCGACCCGCAACGGTTCGCGCCGCCGCGTCCCGGACCCGAACCCGGCCGTCCGGGTACGGCCCGGCCGTCCGCCTCCGGATTCGCGGCGGTGCGGCAGGTGGGGATACAGGCCGTCGCGCTGGTCTCCGGTTTCGTGCTGGTGCTCTGGGGGGTCGAGGGCTACGACGCCGTCGATCCCCGCAATCTCGACCAGGCCGGAATCCAGCCGCGTGAGGCCGACGGGTTGTGGGGGATCCTGTGGGCGCCGCTGCTGCACAACGGATGGGACCACCTGATCAGCAATACCGTGCCGGTGCTCGTGCTCGGTTTCCTCGTGCTGGTGGCAGGCATCGGCCGGGGACTGGCCGCGACCGCGATCATCTGGGTGATCGCCGGTGTGGGCACCTGGCTGACCGGCGGCGAGGGCACCGTGCACATCGGCGCGTCCGCGCTGGTCTTCGGCTGGCTCACCTTCCTGATCCTGCGCGGGTGGTTCGCGCGCAGCGCCTGGCAGATCCTGCTCGGGATGGCGGTGCTCGTCTTCTACGGCTCGTTGCTGTGGGGCGTGTTGCCCGGTCAGGACGGGATCTCTTGGCAGGGGCATCTTTTCGGTGCGATCGGCGGTGTGGTCGCGGCCTGGGCGCCGTACCGCGGGGCGCGCGCCGCCGAGCAGCGCGCGCCCTCCCACACCCGGTTCTGAGCCGTTGCGCAGCAGCGGGATTCACCGCCCGCGCATGGCGGCCGCGCCGGCTGGGTACCCTCGGAAGATGGACGACGAGGTTCGTGGGAGATTCGAGCGGGAGCCGGCAGCGCCCCACCGCGCGCGGGTGGGGCGCCGGAGAATTCGGGGGATCGTTTCGTGAGCGGCGATTCGGCGTGGCAGCATGAGGGCATGCGCCTTACCGTCCTCGGGTGCTCGGGCAGCGTGTCCGGCCCGGACTCCCCAGCGTCGGGGTACCTGCTGACCGGCCCGGACATGAACCCGATTGTCGTCGACTTCGGACCCGGAGTGCTCGGAGCGCTCCAGCGTCACGTCGATCCGGGGGAGGCCGACATCTTCCTGACCCACCTGCACGCCGATCACTGCCTGGACCTGCCCGGCCTGCTGGTGTGGCGGCGCTACCACCCGAGTCCGCCGGTCGGGCGCGCCATCGTGCGCGGTCCGGCCGACGCGCCGCTTCGCATCGGCAACGCCTCCGCCGAGGTCGGCGGCGAATGCGACGACTGGTCGGATGTGATCGATCACCGGGCGTGGCGCGAAGG
Source organism: Nocardia shimofusensis NBRC 100134 (assembly GCF_001613125.1). Lineage (GTDB taxonomy): Bacteria > Actinomycetota > Actinomycetes > Mycobacteriales > Mycobacteriaceae > Nocardia > Nocardia shimofusensis. The sequence continues at coordinate 54,307 of NZ_BDBT01000030.1, read as the reverse complement.
CGAGACCGTCGAGTTCGGTGCGGGGCACACCGTCACCGCGCGCCGGATGTTCCATCCGCCGGAGTCCTACGGTCTGCGGATCACCACCAGGGCCGGGCGCACGTTCGTCTACACCGGCGACACCGCCATGTGCGATGCCGTGCAGGAATTGGCCCAGGGCGCGGACGTGCTGATGGCCGAGGCCAGCTGGACCCACGATCCGGCCAATCGTCCGCCGGGCATCCATCTTTCGGGCACCGAGGCCGGGCAGATCGCCGCGCGCGCCGGGGTCAAGGAACTGCTGCTCACCCACATTCCGCCGTGGACCTCCCGCGAGGACGTGATCGCCGAGGCGAAGGCCGAGTTCACCGGTCCGGTGCACGCGGTCGCCCCCGGCGAGACCTTCGAGATCTGAGCGGCCACCCGGGATTCGGATCGACGCTGTCGTCTAGGCTGGCCCCCGTGTCGAGACGAGCCGATGGCAGGGCGGACGATGAGCTCCGCGAGGTCAGGATCACCCGGGGATTCACCACGCATCCAGCGGGTTCGGTGCTGGTGGAGTTCGGGCAGACCAGAGTGATGTGCACGGCCAGTGTCACCGAGGGGGTGCCGCCGTGGCGGCGCGACTCCGGGTTGGGCTGGCTCACCGCCGAATACGCGATGCTGCCCGCCGCCACCCACACCCGCGCGGGTCGTGAGTCGGTGAAGGGCAAGGTCGGCGGCCGCACCCAGGAGATCAGCAGGCTGGTCGGGCGCTCCCTGCGCGCCTGCATCGACCTGGCCGCGATCGGGGAGAACACCATCGCCATCGACTGTGACGTGCTGCAGGCCGACGGCGGCACCAGGACCGCCGCGATCACCGGCGCCTACGTGGCGCTCTCGGACGCGGTGACCTGGCTGGGCGCGGCGGGCGCGCTGGCCGACCCGCAGCCCATCTCCTGCGCCATCGCGGCGGTCAGCGTGGGCGTGGTCGACGGCCGGGTCCGGCTGGACCTGCCCTACGAGGAGGACTCGCGCGCCGAGGTCGACATGAACGTGGTGGCGACCGACACCGGCACCCTGGTGGAGATCCAGGGCACCGGCGAAGGCGCCACCTTCCCGCGCTCCACCCTCGACAAGCTGCTCGATGCGGCGCTGGCCGGCTGCGAGCAGTTGTTCGTGGTGCAGAAGGAGGCGCTGGCGCTGCCGTACCCCGGCACCCTGCCCGAGCCCGCCGAGCCGTCGAAGAAGAAGTGATGAGCGCGCGCGTGCTGGTCGCCAGCCGCAATGCCAAGAAGCTGACCGAACTGCGCCGCATCCTGGCCGAGGCCGGGGTGGCGGGGGTGGAGATCGTCGGACTCGACGACGTGCCCGCCTACGACGAAGCGCCCGAGACCGGGGCGACCTTCGAGGAGAACGCGCTGGCCAAGGCCCGCGACGGCGCCGCCGCCACCGGATTGCCCTGTGTCGCCGATGATTCCGGCCTGGAGGTGGACGCGCTCAACGGCATGCCCGGTGTGCTCTCCGCCCGCTGGTCGGGTGGCCACGGCGACGACGCGGCCAACAACGCGCTGTTGCTCGCCCAGCTGGGCGACGTCCCCGACGAGCGGCGCGGCGCGCGGTTCGTGTCCACCTGCGCGCTGGTGGTCCCCGGTCGGGACGAGATCGTGGTGCGCGGCGAGTGGCCGGGCACGATCGGCCGGAAGCCGCTGGGCGACGGTGGTTTCGGCTACGACCCCCTGTTCCATCCCGAGGGGGGCGCCGGCTCGGCCGCGCAGCTCACCCCCGCCGAGAAGGACGCGGCCTCACATCGCGGCCGCGCCCTGCGTCAACTGCTTCCCGCTCTGGCCGCGCTCGCGGGGTAGACCAGGTCCGTCTCCGAGCGGTCAGACGCCGAAGTCGCGCTTGACCTGCGTGGCGTTCTTGTGTTCGACGAAGAACGACAGCAGCGGGATGGTGCCCGCCAGCAGTGTGCCGACGGTGCGCCCGATCGGCCAGCGGACCTTCTGCGCGAGGTCGGCGGTCAGGATCAGGTAGACGAAGTACACCCAGCCGTGCACGATCGCGATCCAGCTCGGCGGGTTCGCGTCGAAGCCGTATTTGGCGATCATCTCGGCGGTGAGCAGCAGCAGCCACAGACCGGTGAACCAGGCGAGCACCCGGTAGCGCAGCAGCGCGCCCTTGATCTTGGCCCGCTTGGCCGGGTCCACCGCGGTGGCCGGGGCCGCCGGGGTCGCCGGTTTGTCGACGGAGACGGTCTCGTTCTCGCCGGCGTTCACCCAGCGCTCCTCTCGCTCGTGCCTGTGCTCGAGCCACTGCTCGGGGCAGGGGCGGTGCGTACCGCTTCCTCGACGTCGGCGGCATGCAGTCCTGCCAGGTATCGGTTGTACTCGGCGAGCGCCGGGTCGGTCGAGCGGGCCGCTGTGGGCCGCTCGGGCAGGATGCCCGCCGGGATCTCGCGCGGGAGATCCCGCGTGCGACGCCTGCGCCCCTCGGCCGCCACCTGCTCACCCGCCGCCGGGCTCGCGGGCGCTGCGCTGCGCGGCCCGGTGTCCGGCTGCTCGGTGTCCTGCTCGGCCTCGCGTTCCAGGCGGACGAACCGGTAGTAGGCGAACACCACGAAACCGGCGAACAGCGGCCACTGGAGTGCGTAGCCGAGATTCTGCGCGGTTCCGGCTGCCGATTCGTACCGCTCCCACTGCCACCAGGCCAGCGCCAGGCAGGCCGCGAAGGCCACCACGACCAGCGCGATCAGGGCCGGACGGTGGTAGGCCGGACGGGAGGCAGGAGCGGACACGTCTACCACGGTACCTGTCTACTACGCAGTCCGTAGGAGCAGGTCGGCCGTGGAAACCACGCTCAGAACCGGTAGGTGACCCCGGTCATGCGCTCGGACTCGGTCCACAGCGCGAGTTGCAGTTCCCGGTTCTTCGACAGCTTGGTCGACGGGCACGGCGCCACCGGCCCCTGGCTGCCGAACAGCCGGTTGGGTCCCCAGTAGGTCTCCGGGTCGGCGTCGGGGGTGGTGGCGGCGAACAGGGTCGAATGCGCGGCCTTGGCCGGGGAGTGTCCGACGATCCGTACGGCCGGGCGAAGGACGAAATCCAGCGGGGTCTCGGTGCGGGCGAACAGTTCGGTGGCCGAGACGCCGGGATGCACGGCGTAGGAGCGCACGGCCGAGCCAGCCGCGGCGAGACGGCGCTGCAGTTCCCGCGCGAACATCAGATTGGCCAGCTTGGACTGGGAGTAGGCGAGATTGCGGAAGTAGCGACGATGGTCGTAGTTGAGGTCGTCGACGCGCAGCTTCGGGGTCTGGCGATGCGCGATGCTCGACAGCGTCACCACCCGGTCGCGAATACGGTCGAGCAGCAGGCCGGTGAGCGCGAAGTGGCCGAGGTGGTTGACACCGAACTGGGTCTCGAAACCGTCGACGGTGCGGGTGAACGGGATGTACATCAGGCCCGCGTTGTTGACCAGCACATCGAACTCGTCGGTCTTCTCCGCGAACGCGCGCACCGAGGACAGGTCGGCCAGGTCCAAGGGCACCACCCGCACGTCGCCGGGGATCGAGGCGGCCACGGGCTCGGCCTTGGCGACATTGCGGCAGGCCATCAGGACGGTCGCGCCCTTGGCCGCCAGCGCTCGGGTCGTCTCGGCCCCCAGGCCACCGTTCGCTCCGGTGATCACGAACGTCCGGCCGGTCTGATCAGGGATCTGTGTCGGGTTCCACGCCATGCGCCAAACCTTACTGCTAAGTAAGGTTTGGGCGGAAGCGGACCGGGAAACGGGTGCTCTGTCGAGCCGGGCGCGACCGAAACCGAAAGTGGTCCTGGTGTCTTCGCCGCCGTTGGCGCGGGACGATCTCGGTGGACAGACAATACGGCGGCCGAACGCCAAGCCGAACGGCGCACCCGCTTTCTGGAGGCCACTACCCGATTGTTCGCAGAGCACGGTGACTCGGTGCAGTTGCTGTCGAATACTCGCCGACGTATATTCGTGAGCGAGTAGGGAGGCGCGGTGCCCACCAAACGCAAGGTCGACAATCTGATGGCGCTGGCGATTCTCTCGGTGATCGCCGAGCGGCCCATGCACCGGTACGAGATCGCGTCCACGCTGCGCGAGCGCGGCAAGGACCGTGACATGGACATCAAGTGGGGATCGCTCTACACGGTCGTTCGCAATATGACCAAGGCCGGCTTTCTCGAGGAGGTCGGCAGCGAACGCCAGGGCGCGCGGCCGGAACGAGTCATCTACCGCATCACCGAAGTGGGCCGCGCCGAGATGATCGACTGGACCGAGGAGCTGCTGGCCGAACCGCGCCCGGAACGCAACGCGTTCACCGCGGGTCTGTCGGTGACGGCGATGCTGGCGCCGGAGCAGGTGATCGAACTGCTCGGCACCCGGATCGCGGCGCTGGATGCCATCGTCGCCGGTGTGCGCGCCGAACTCGCCGAACTGGCGGAAAGCCTGCCCAGGTTGTTCGTGATCGAGAGCGAATACGGGCTGGCCATGCTGGAGGCCGAGGCGGCCTGGGCGCGAGGCTGGCGCGCCGAACTCGTCGACGGCACCTTTCCCGATCTCGCGCTGTGGCGCACGATCCAGGAATCCGGCCCGGTCCGTGAGTCCACCGAAGGGGGGATGGCCGACCCAGAGCACCCGTGACGAACCCGCTCCCGGCGGCGATGCGGCAACACCGCCGCCGGGACAGGGCAACCGACTCGAACCGCGCACGCGAACGCACACCCGGCCACGAGGCTGGCAACCACAGGATAGCTCCGGGTGGGTCAGGCGCGGCGGTTCGCCGTGTCCCGAACGAACCCTTTCGGAGGTATTTCCATGTCCGCAATACGTTCCGCGATCGTCGCCGGTGGCGGCATCGCAGGCCCCGTCGTCGCCACCGCTTTGCTGAAAGCGGGGATCGACGCCCGCGTCTACGAGGCCTACCCCGGTCCCTCCTACGGCATCGGCAGCGGGCTCGCCCTGGCGCCGAACGGCCTGGCCGCCCTCGACCTGCTCGGCGCGGGAGATCCGGTGCGCGCCATCGCCGTTCCGGTCTCGGCCATGATGCTCGCGATCGGTGGCCGCGCGCACCGTCTGCCCGTCGCCGAGGGTGAGCCGCCGCTGCAGTTGGTCGACCGCGCCGCACTGCACACGGTGCTGCACGAGCACGCCCTCGCCGCGGGTGTGCCGTTCCACTACGGCAACCGGCTCGTCGGCGCCGACGAGCACGCCGACGGCGTCACCGCACGCTTCGCCGACGGCTCCACCGCCACCGCCGACATCCTGATCGGCGCCGACGGAATCCGTTCCACCGTGCGCACTCTCATCGACCCCGACGCGCCGGGACCGACCTACACCGGACTGCTCGGCTTCGGCGCGACTGTCGAATGCGAGGTCGAGACCCCACCCGAGACGATGGTCTTCGCCTATGGCAAACGCGCCTACTACCTGTATTGGGCCGACCGCGACGGACGGGTCGGCTGGGGCGCCAATCTGCCTTCCAAGCAGTATCTGACGCTGGCGCAGGCCCGCGACGTACCCGCCGCGCGCTGGCTCGAGATCCTGCGCGAGACCTACGGCGCGGACACCCCGGGCGGGGAACTCGCGCGCCGGACGCGGGCGGACCAGCTCGACGTGACCGGCGGCCTGCATATCATGCCGCCGGTGCCGCACTGGTTCCGCGATCGCATGGTGCTGGTCGGCGACGCCGTGCACGCGCCGTCCAACAGTTCGGGCCAGGGCGCCTCGCTGGCGGTGGAGAGCGCCGTGCAGCTGGCCCGTTGCCTGCGCGACCTGCCCGATCCCGTCGCGGCGTTCACCGCCTACGAGCGGCTGCGTCGCCCCCGGGTGGAGGGCATCGCCGCCCGCGCGGCCAGGATCAACCGCAGCAAGACGCCCGGACCGGTGGGCCGGGCGGTGATGAACCTGCTGATGCCGGTGATGACTCGGACCGTTATGAAGCCCGACGAGCGCGCCGCCGCCGAGCGCGGTTATCGCATCGACTGGGCGGCGCCGGTTCCGCGGGAGCTCGTCGGAGCCTGATCGGCCCTACCCGCCCACCGAGGGTGGGTAAACGCTCACCCTCGGAGGCGGGCGGTGCAGCACTGGGGTTCCTGTCGTGGGCGACCGCCTGCGGACAGAGTTGAGACACCACCTCGTCACTGCCCCGCCGACTCGTCAGGAGTCCCTCATGCAGACCACCGCCACCCGCACCCGCACCTTCCGTTCCGACGCCGCGATCGCCGTCTGGACGCCGGAAGGCGCGCTCACCCACCGCGAACTCGACAGCTGGTCCAATCGGCTGGCGCGGGTGCTGCTGGGTATGGGCGCCGGTCCCGGCGCGGTCGTGGCCGTGGCCGTCGAGCCGCTGATCGAGGATCTGGTCACCCGCACCGCGATCGCCAAGATCGGGGCCACCGCGGTTCCGGCAGGCACCCAGGTGCCCGCGCCCGCGTTCGGCGTCACCACCGAGGACGCGCGCGGCGCGCTCGGCGACACGATCCCGTGGCTGGTGCTCGACGACCGATCCACCCTGCTGCGGTACCTGACCGGCTCGGACGCCCCGCTCACCGACGCCGAGCTGAACGGGCTGCGCCCGGCCTCCTGAGCCGAGGCACGCCCGCCCACGCGGCGGACATGCGCATTCCGAGCTGGCAGAGCACCGCCCGGCGGTAAAATTCCCAGCGGAACCTCTCCACGCATGCTGGTCGATCGACCCGCCGGGTGCCTCGGCGCCGAGCCCGGCCCGCCGACGGCTGGGGTGTGCCCGCCCTCGCGGGCGCGGCGTGCCACCAACACTGTGTTGTCGACAGAGCTTGTCCGAGCTTGTCCGAGCTTCTCGATGGAATCCCGTCCCCCAGCCGACTCCCTCCCGAGTACGCAGGAACATTCATGCCCCAGAGTTCCGCCTCCCCGGTCGCCGCGCAAGCGCACGTGCCCGCAGGCGCCTTTCCCCTCTCGGCCGCCCAGCGCGGGATCTGGTTCGCCCAGCATTTCGCCGGCCGTACCCCGATCTCCATCGCGCAATACGTCGAACTCACCGGACGGGTCGACCTCGACCTGCTCGCGGCGGCGTCGCGGCAGGCCGGTCGCGAGTTCGGCACCGGCTACCTGCGGTTGATCGAGGTCGACGGGCTGCCCTATCAGGTGGTCGACACCGATATCGAGCACGAGTTGACGGTCGTGGACCTGCGCGGGGAGCCCGATCCGGCCGCGGCGGCGCTGGCCTGGATGCGCGCGGAGTACAGCGCCCCGCTGGACCTGCTCGGCGAGCGGCTCGGCGCCTTCGCGATGCTGCGCTTGGCCGACGAGCACTGGTACTGGTACCAGCGCATCCACCACATCGTGCTGGACGGTTTCGGCGCGGTCACCATGTTGCGACGCATCGCCGAGCTGTACACCGCGGGGGCGGCGGGGGAACAACCGCCGCCGAGCCGGGCCGAAGACCTGCGCGGAATCGTGGCAGCCGATGCGGCGTACCGGGATTCGGACCGTTTCCGCGCCGACGCGCAGTACTGGCGCGAGCATCTGGCCGGGATGCCGGAGGCGGTCGGTCTCGCCGGGCGCACCGCGCCGGTGGACGCGCATCCGATCATCGCCTCGGCCGAACTTCCCTCCGCGACAGCGGAATTGCTCGACGAGGTGGCCGCGGCCGAGAACTCGGGCGTGGCGCCCGTCGTGGTCGCCGCCTTCGCGGCCTATCTGGCGGCCATGACCTCCTCGCCCGAGGTGACGCTGAGCCTGCCGGTCTCCGGCCGCACCACCGCCGTGCTGCGCCGCTCCGGCGGCATGGTCGCCAATGTGGTGCCGCTGCGGGTGAGGACCGGGTCCGGGGTGACGACGCGCGCGCTGATCCGGGCGGCCCAGGGCGAGCTGACCTCGGCGCTGCGCAGGCAGCGTTACCGCCAGGAGGACATCGTCCGCGATCTCGGCTGGGCGCTGGACGAGGCAGGCTCCTTCGGCCCGACGGTGAACCTGATGATGATCGACACCAGGATCAGCCTCGGCGAGGTCGTCGGCCGTACCCACGTGCTCACCTCCGGGATGATCGAGGACCTGTTCCTGAACCTGTATCCCGGCATCGGCGGCGAGACCACCCACATCGACTTCCAGGCCAACCCCGATCTCTACGACGCGCGCGAACTCGCCGGGCACCATCGTCGCTTCCTGGCCTTCCTGCACGCCTTCCTCGCCGCGGGTCCGGACGCGCCGTGGCACACGGTGCCGCTGCTCGACGACTCCGAACGCGCGCACCTGCTGCCCGCGCGCGGACCCGCCGACGTCCCGATCCGGACGCTGCCGCAGATCCTCACCGAGGGCGCTGCCCGCGATCCCGGCGCGGTGGCGGTGCGGGCGGGCGGGCGATCCATGACCTACCGCGAGGTCCTCGCCTACGCCTCGCGGGTGGCCCGCCTGCTCATCGAACACGGCGCCGGACCGGAAACCGCGGTGGCCGTGGCCATTCCGCGTTCCCTGGAGTCGGTGCTGGCGACCTGGGCGGTGGCGCTGACCGGCGCGGCCTTCACGCCGATCGATCCCGCGTTGCCCGCCGACCGCATCGAGCACATGATCGGCGACAGCGGTGTGCTCGCCGGACTGACCGTGGCCTCGGCGCGACCGGCGCTGCCCGGCCACATCACCTGGCTGATCCTCGACGACACCGCGACCGCCGAGATCATCGACGACCAGGACCCGGCGACGGTCACCGACGCCGACCGCCTCGCCCCCGTGCGTCCCGACCAGATCGCCTACCTGATCTACACCTCCGGTTCCACCGGGCTGCCCAAGGCCGTGATGGTCGCCCACCGAGGGCTGGCCAACCTGGTCGCGGGCTCGGGGACCGCGTTCGGCGTCGACGCCTCCTCGGTGGTCGCCCACGCGGTCTCGCCGAGTTTCGACATCTCCGTCGAGGAACTGCTCGTGGCGTTCGCGGCCGGGGCGAGTGTGGCGGTGGTACCGCCCGCGGCCTACGGCGGCGAGGATCTGGCGGCCGTCCTGCGCGAGCACCGGGTGACCTGCCTGAACGTGACACCCGCTGTGGTCGGCTCGCTCGACCCGGCGACGCTGCCCGACCTGGCGACCGTCGTCGTCGGCGGCGACGCCTGCCCGCCCGAACTGGTGACGCGCTGGGCCGGACGACGCCTGCTCAACGGGTACGGCCCTACCGAGACCACCGTCACCACGACGCTGAGCGCACCGCTGCGCCCGGACGGCCCGGTCACCATCGGCGGGCCGACCACCGGCGTCACAGCACTGGTACTCGATCCCTGGCTGCGACCGGTGGCCCCCGGTGTCGTCGGCGAGCTGTACCTGAGCGGTCAGGGCGTGGCGCGGGGCTACCACCGGCGCAACGGCCTGACCGCGGGCCGGTTCGTCGCCGATCCCTACGCGCCGGGCAAGCGCATGTATCGCACGGGGGATCTGGTCCGGTGGCGGTCGGCGGGGGACCGCTGGGAGCTGGACTACGCCGGCCGCCTCGACTTCCAGGTCAAAGTGCGCGGCTACCGCATCGAACTCGGCGAGATCGACGCGGCGATCGAACGCAGGCCAGAGGTGGCCTCGGCCGTCACCATCGGGGTGAGCACGCCCGCCGGAGCCACGGCGACGGCCTCCTACGTGGTCGCCGCCCCCGGTTGCGAGGTACAGCCCGAAGCGCTGAAAGCCGCTGTGGGGGAATCGCTTCCGGCGTACATGGTGCCCAGCGTGATCATGGTCCTCGACGCGCTGCCGATGACCCCGGTGGGCAAGATCGACCGGCGTGCCCTGCCCGCACCGGATTTCGGCGCGCGCCCCGGCGTGCACCGCGGTCCGTCCACCCCGCGCGAGGAGACGCTCGCGGCGCTGTTCGCCGAGGTGCTCGGGCTGGACACGGTCGGCGTGGACGAGAACTTCTTCGCCCTCGGCGGCGACAGCATCATCTCGATCCAGCTGGTCTCCCGCGCCAGGGCGGCGGGCCTGCGCATCAGCGCCCGCGAGGTGTTCGAACGCAAGACCGTGGCGGCGCTGGCCGCCGTGGCCGTCGACGCCACCGAGGACGCCGTCACCGAGCTGCCGGGCGGCGGCGTCGGCCCCGTCGACATCACGCCCATCGTGGCGGCCATGCTCGAGCAGGGGCCGACCTGGAACCGCTACGGCCAGGCCGCGCTCGTCACCCTGCCGCCCGGCACCGATTCCGCGCAGCTGGTCCCGGCCGTGCAGGCGCTGCTCGACCGGCACGACATGCTGCGCAGCCGTCTGCGACCGAGCGGCGACGGGTGGGAGTGGATCGTCGCCGAACCGGGATCGGTGGACGCGGCCGCGCTGATCGACGTCGTCATCGCGTCTGCTCCTCCCGGCGGCGGCAGCGGCGCGACGAGCGACGGTGTGCTCGAGGCCGCGGTGCAGGCCGCGGCCGACGGGCTGGACCCGGCGGCGGGGGTGATGGCGCGGTTCGCGCTCGTCCAGCCCTCCGATCCCGGCGCGGCCCCGTCGCTGTGGCTGGTACTGCATCACCTGGTGGTCGACGGCGTCTCCTGGCGAATCCTGCTGCCCGACCTGGTGACCGCGTGGGCGGGCGGCGAACCCGAGACGACCGGGACGTCGTTCCGGCGCTGGGCGCGCGCGCTGGTCGAGCAGGCCGGGGCGCGGGCCGTCGAATTGCCTGTGTGGCAGCGGATTCTCGCGGGCGAGGACCCGCCGCTCGGGCGGCGCGGCGCCGATCCGGCGCGGGACGTGGTCGCCACGGCCGGGGAGCTGCGCACCGTGGTGCCGGCCGAGGTCGCGGGCACGGTGGTCGACACCGTGCCGGAGTTGTTCCATTGCGGCGCCGACGATGTGCTGCTGACCGCGCTCGCCATGGCGGTGGGCCGGTGGCGGAATCGGTCGCGGACGCTGGTCACGCTGGAGGGTCACGGTCGGGAGGAATCGGTGTTGCCCGGCGCGGATCTCGCGCGGACGGTGGGCTGGTTCACCACCGTCCACCCGCTCGCCCTCGATCTGAGCGGCATCGATCTCGACGAGGCGTTCGCAGGCGGCCCGGCGGCGGGTCTGGCCGTGCGGGCGATCAAGGAGCAGGTGCGCGCCATCCCGGACAAGGGCGTGGGGTACGGCATGCTGCGCCACCTGAATCCCGACACCGCGTCGCAGCTCGCCCGCGGGCCGGTCCCGCAGATCGGGTTCAACTACCTCGGGCGCGTCACCGGAGATGCCGAAGGCAGCGAGAACTATTGGATGCCGAGACGGTTCGCCTCGACCACCGATGATCGGGCGCCGTTGCCCGCCGTCGTCGACATCAACGCGATCCTCGGCGGCGAGGGACTGGACGTCACCTGGACCTACGCGCGCGACATCCTCGACGAGGACGAGGTCGCCGACTTCGCCGCGCACTGGGCCGCGGCCCAGTCCGCGCTGGCGGCCCACGCCGCCGCGCCGGGTGCCGGCGGGCACACGCCGTCGGACTTCCCGCTCACCACCGTCACCCAAGCGGAGATCGACGACTGGGAACGCGAATACCCGGATCTGACGCAGGTGTGGCCGCTCTCGCCGTTGCAGTACGGCCTGCTCTTCCATGCCCGCTACGACACCGACACCGCCGACGGCTACACCGTGCAGACCCGCCTCACCCTCGCGGGCCGGGTCGACGCGCACCGGTTGCGGCAGGCGGCGCAGGTGCTGGTGGACCGCCACGAGAACCTGCGGGTGGCCTTCGTCGAAACCCCGCAAGGACCACGGCAACTGGTGCTCGCCGATGCCGAGGTCTCCTGGCGCGACACCGACCTCACCGCGCTGCCGAGTGCGGACAGAGCCCGCGAACTGGAACGGCTGCTGGCCGTGGACGCGAACACCCGCTTCGAGCTGACCCGCCCGCCGCTGCTGCGTTTCCAGCTCGTCCGCGAATCCGAGGACGTCTACACGCTGCTGATGACCAACCATCACCTCGTGCTCGACGGCTGGTCGACGCCGCTGCTGGTGCGTGAACTGCTCACCGTCTACATCGCCGCGGGCGTCGGCGCGCAGCCCACCGAGGTGCTCGGACCCGCACCGTCGTACCGCGCGTTCCTGGCCTGGCTCGCCGAGCAGCAGGAGGCCGGCGCCGCCGGCGGGACGGACTCGCGGGCGGTGTGGCGTGCCGCGCTGGCCGGGATCGACGCCCCCACCCGGGCGGTGCCGACGCTGGCCGGCATCCGCTCCACCGAATCCGGGACGGTGTCGGTGGATCTCCCGGCGACGGCCGTCGCGCGGCTCGAGGCCACCACCCGCGCGGCGGGCGCGACGGTCAATGTCGCCGTGCAGGCGGCCTGGGCGCTGCTGCTGGCCATGCTGACCGGCCGCACCGACGTGGTGTTCGGCGGCACGGTCTCGGGCAGGCCGCCGCAACTGCCCGGGGTGGAGGAGATGGTCGGGCTGTTCATCAACACCCTGCCCGTGCGGGTGCGCTTGGACCCGGCCGAGCAGGTCGCCGACCTGCTGGCGAGGGTGCAGGCCGAACAGGCCGCGCTGCTCGACCACCAGCACGTCGGGCTGGCCGCCATCCACGAGGCGGTCGGGCTGCCCGAACTGTTCGACACCCTCACCGTGTTCGAGTCCTACCCGATCGACCGCGCGGCGCTGTCGCAATCCCTCGACATCGCGGGCATGCGGGTGCTGGACGTGGCGGGCACCGACGCGACGCCGTATCCGCTGAATCTCATGGTGATTCCGCTGCACGGCGAACCCGGCGATCCGGGCGACCGGCTGCGGTTGTCGATCAAATACATGGCCGATCACCTGCCCGAAGCGCGGGCCACGCGACTGCTCGACCGTTTCGTCGCGCTGCTCGACCAGATCGCCGCGCACCCGTCGCGCCGGGTGGCGGCCCTGCAGCACTGCGATCCCGCCGAGCGCGCCGCACTGCTGCCGGTGCGCGGTCCGGCGTCGGTGCCCGCGCGCACGCTGCCGGAGATCCTCACCGCCGCGGCCGCTCTCGACCCGGACGCGATCGCGATTCGTTCCGGCGCCGACACCATGACCTACCGCGAACTCGACGCCTGGTCCAACCGCTTCGCCCGGGTGCTGCTGCGGCGCGGGATCGGGGCCGAGGTGTTCGTGGTGCTCGCGCTGACCCGCTCGGTGGAGTCGGTGGTGGCGGTGTGGGCGCTGGTCAAGACCGGCGCGGCGTTCGCGCCGCTGGACCCCAACCACCCGGTGGAGCGCATCGAGCACATCCTCACCGACTCCAAGGCCCCCATCGGCGTGACCGTGCGCGCCACCGGCGAAACCCTGCCGAGCACGATCGACTGGCTGCTGCTCGACGACCTCAACACCATCCGTCGCGTCATGACCGTGCCCGACGACCCGATCACCGATCTCGAACGCGGCGGCGCCATCCGGCTCGACCAGGTCGCCTACCTCATCTACACCTCCGGCTCCACCGGCAAACCGAAGGCGGTGCTGCTCGGCCACCGCGGCATCGCGGATCTGGTGACCGCGCAACGTGAATCGCTCGACCTGGACCCCTCGGCTCGCGCCCTGCAGGTCGCCTCCCCGAGCTTCGACGCCTCGGTGTTCGAGCTGTTGTCCGCCCACGCGGCAGGCGGCACCCTGGTGATATCGCCCGCAGAGGTCTACGGCGGCACCGAACTGGAACGGCTGCTGCGCGACCAGCGGGTCAGCCACGCCGTCATCACCCCGTCGGTGCTGGCCACCATGAACCCCGACCGGCTGCCCGACCTGCGGGTGCTCGCGGTCGCGGGCGAGGCGTCCGGGCCGGAGCTGACCGCGCAGTGGTCGCCCGGCCGCCGCTTGCTCAACCTCTACGGCCCCACCGAATTCAGCATCTGGGCGACCGGTCCCGGCGAACTGCGCACGGGGGAGCGGGTCACCATCGGCGGCCCCATCCGCGGCGCCGCCGCGCTGGTTCTCGACGCCTGGCTGCGCCCCGTCCCGGTCGGCGTGGAAGGCGAGCTCTACCTCGCGGGCCCAGCCATCGCCCGCGGCTACTTCAACCGCTTCTCCCTCACCGCGGCGCGTTTCGTCGCGGACCCGTGGGGCGGGCCGGGCGAGCGGATGTACCGCACCGGCGACATGGTTCGCTGGGTCGAATCCGAGCGTCCCGGGGGTGCCGTGCTCGAGCTGGAGTACCTCGGCCGCAGCGATTTCCAGGTCAAGATCCGCGGCCTGCGCATCGAACTCGGCGAGATCGACGCCGTGCTCGCGGCCGACGACGAGGTCGAGTACGCCGCCACCCTGGGCTGCCCGGGACCTTCCGGCGAAACGGTCCTCGTGTCCTACGTCCTCGCGAAGGGCGGACAGCAGGCCCCGGCGCGACTGGACACCGAGCGGCTGCGGACTCGTGTGGCCGCGGCGCTTCCCGGGTACATGGTGCCGTCGGTCGTCATCGAGTTGGACGATGTCCCGCTGACCCCGGTCGGCAAGCTGGACCGCAAGGCCCTTCCGCTGCCCGACTTCTCGATATCGGCCCGCCCGTACCTCGCCCCGCGCACCCCGGTGGAGCGGGCGGTGGCCGAGGTGTTCGCCGAGGTGCTCGGGGTGGAGCGGGTCAGCATCGACCACTCCTTCTTCGACCTGGGCGGTAATTCGCTCAGCGCCACCAAGGTGGTCGCCCGCATCGATGCGGCGCTCGGCGCCGGGATCGCCCTGCGGGACCTGTTCGACGCGCCCACGCCCGCGCAGCTCGCCGCCCGGGTGGTGCCCGCCGAGCCGGGGCGGCGCGCCCGATTCGCGCTCGCCGCGCGTCCGCGTCCCGACCGGGTGCCGCTCTCGCCCGCCCAGCAGCGCATGTGGGTGCTCAACCGCCTCGAACCGGAGTCCCCGGCCTACAACATCGCCGTCGCCCTGCGGTTGACCGGCGCGCTGGACACCGCGGCCATGCACCGGGCGCTCACCGCCGTGGTGCGCAGGCACGAGAGTCTGCGCACGGTGTACCCGGCCGACGCCGAGGGGCCGCGCCAGGTGGTGATCGATGTCGCGCACGCCGTACCGGAACTACCGGTCGAGACGATCGCCGACGGAGCGGACCTGCGCACCCGCATCGCGGCGTTCGCGAGCGCCGGGTTCGATCTGACCGTCGACCCGCCCCTGCGCGCACTGCTGCTGCGCGTGTCCGCCTCGGACCCGGAACGGCCCGGCGCTCGTCGCGGTCCGAACGAGGGATCGGATCCCTCGGCCGGGGCGGGGTCCCGGAACCGGCGGGCTACCCAGGACGGGGCGGTCTCCCCGAACGGGGCGTGGCCTGAGGATGCGGCGTCGATCCAGGATGGCGCGGCTACACCGGAACAGGCGGTGCCCGAGCACGTGATCGTGCTGGTGGTCCATCACATCAGCGCCGACGGCGCGTCGATGGCGCCGCTGGCGGCCGACCTGGTCGCGGCCTACGCGGCGGAGTCGGCGGGCCGATCGGCCGAGCTCGCGCCGCTGCCGGTGCACTACGCCGACTACGCGCTGTGGCATCGGGAACTGCTCGGCGCGGACGACGATCCCACCTCATTGGCCGCAGGCCAGACGGCGTTCTGGCGTGAAACCCTGACGGGCGCACCGGAATCGCTCGAACTCGCTGCCGATCACCCGCGCCCGGCCGTCCAGTCGATGCGGGGCGCTGACCTGCCGTTCACCGTCCCGGCCGAGCTGCATCGGCGGATGAGTGAGCTGGCCGTCGCGTCCGGCGCGAGCCTGTTCATGGTGGCGCACGCCGCCTTCGCGGTGCTGCTGTCCAGGCTCGGGAGCACCGACGACGTGCTGGTCGGCACCGCCGTGGCGGGCCGAGGGGACGCCGCACTCGACGGCATGGTGGGCATGTTCGTCAACACCCTGGCCCTGCGTACGGCCGTCGATCCCGATCGGTCCTTCCGCGCGCTGCTCGCCGGTGTCCGTGAGACCGACCTGGCGGCCTTCGCCCGGGCCGACGTCCCGTTCGAGCGCCTGGTCCAGCACCTCGACCCGCCGCGCTCCACCGCCCATCACCCGATCTTCCAGGTGACCCTCTCGCTGCAGAACTTCGTCGAACCCGTCCTGGAACTGCCCGGCCTGCGCATCGCCGTCGAGGACCTCGACCGCGACGCCACCCAGTTCGATCTGGCCCTGGACCTGCGGGAGCGCCGGGCCGGCGGCGAGCCGGCCGGTATCGAGGCGGTCCTGACCTATGCCACCGACCTGTTAGAGCCTCCGACCGCCGAGGCCATGACCCAGCGCTGGCTGGCCGTGCTCGACGCCGCGCTCGCCGACCCCGACACTCGTGTCGGCGACCTCGACCTGCTGCTGCCCGCCGAACGCGCACTCGTGCCGGCGCGGGGACCGGACAGCGGCGACGAATCCCGCACCCTGCCCGGCCTGTTCGCCGCTACCGCCGCCGCGCACCCCGACCGGACCGCTGTGGTGGCCGATGGCCGGAGGTGGACCTACCGCGAGCTGAACGAGCGCGCCGGCCGGCTGGCCGGACGGCTCGCCCAGGCAGGCGCGGGTCCGGAGACGGTGGTCGCGCTGGGGCTCGCCCGCAGCGCGGACCTGCTTGTCGGCATCTGGGCCGTCGCTCGCGCCGGAGCCGCCTTCCTGCCGGTCGACCCGAAGTATCCGAGCGAGCGGATCGAGCACATGCTCACCGACTCCGGTGCGGTCCTGGGACTGACCAGCACCGCGCACCGCGAACATCTGCCGGGATCGGCGCACTGGCTGCTCCTCGACCAGGACGGTGCTTTCGATGCGAGCCCGCCCGAGTCCAGCGCCCCCTCGCCCGACCGACCGGCGTGGATGATCTACACCTCCGGCTCGACCGGAACCCCGAAGGGGGTCACCGTCACCCACCGCGGAATCGCGGATCTGGTCGTCGCGCAACGGCAGATCCTGCAGCTCGACGAGCACGCGCGGGTGTTGCAGGTCGCCTCACCGAGTTTCGACGCCTCGGTGTTCGAGGCGATCATGGCCTTCGGCTCCGGTGGCGCGAGCGTGGTCGCCCCACCGGAGGTCTTCGGCGGTGCGCCGCTGGCCGAGTTGATCGCCGAACAGCAGGTCACGCACATGGTCATCACCCCGTCGGCGCTGGCCACGCTGGAGCCGGACTCGGTGCCGTCGGTGCGGGTGCTCGCGGTCGCCGGCGAGGCAGTCGGCGCGGAGCTGGTGCGGCGCTGGGCGACAGGGCGCACCATGATCAATCTGTACGGCCCGACCGAGACGACCATCTGGGCGACCTCCGCACCGTTGACGCCCGGCGAGCCGGTCACCATCGGTGGCCCGATCCGGGGCACGAGCGCGCTGGTGCTGGATGCGCGATTGCGGCCGGTCCCGGTCGGCGTGGCGGGCGAGCTGTATCTGGCCGGTCCCGCCCTGGCGCGTGGCTATCACGGCAGGCCGGGGTTGAACGCCGCGCGGTTCGTGGCAGATCCCTACGGCGCGCCGGGGGAGCGGATGTACCGCACCGGCGATCTGGTGCGCTGGACACGCACCGGAGAACTGGATTACCTCGGGCGCACCGACTTCCAGGTGAAGGTGCGCGGTCAACGGGTCGAACTCGGCGAGATCGACGCGGTGCTCGCCGCCGCCGACGGGGTCGAGTTCGCCCTCACGCTCGGTGTGCGCGGTCCGGGCGGCGGCACGGCGCTGGCCGCCTACCTCGTGCCGGAACCCGGCCGCGAGATCGACGTGGCCGGGGTGCGCTCGCATGCCGCCGAGTCGCTGCCCGGCTATATGGTGCCCGCCGCGTTCGTGGTGCTGGCGGCCATCCCGCTCGACGCGGTCGGGAAGCTGAACCGGAAGTCCCTGCCGGAGCCGGTGTTCGGTGCGGAGGACGGTGAGTACGTCGCGCCGTCCACCCCGACCGAGCAGACACTCGCGGGCATCGTCGCCGAACTGCTCGGCCGCGAACGGGTCGGCGCGACGGACTCCTTCTTCGCGCTCGGCGGGGACAGCATCCTCGCCATCCAGTTGGTCTCGCGGGCCAAATCGGCCGGCATCACGCTCACCCCGGTGCAGGTCTTCGAGCACCGCACGATCGGCGCTCTGGCTGCCGTCGCCGATGAGGCCGGTGTCGCGGTGACCCTCGACGAACTGCCGGGCGGCGGGATCGGCGAGATGCCGCTGACGCCGATCGTGCACTACATGATCGGCCGCGGCGGCGATTTCGACCGGTTCGCCCAGACCGCGGTGCTGGAACTGCCGCTGGGCATCGACGCAGACGGGCTCACCGCGACGGTGGCGGCGGTGCTGGACCGCCACGACATGCTGCGCGCGCGGCTCACCCGCGACGGGTCGCAATGGCGCCTGGCGACCCGCGATCCGGCCGAGGTGGACGTGTCCGCACTGGTGCGCCGGGTGCAGTTCCCCGCCGACGCCGACCCGGTCGACCTGCGCGAATTCGCGGTCACCGAGCTCGAAACGGCACTCGAGGGCCTCGATCCCGCCGACGGCGCCGTGCTGCGGTTCATCTGGCTCGACCCGATCGGTGTGGCGGGCGCGCGGCCCCGCTCGGGCCGGTTGATCGTCGTCGCGCATCACCTGGTGATCGACGGCGTCTCCTGGCGCATCCTGGTGCCGGACCTGATGGCGGCCTGGGCGCAGGTCTCCACCGGCAACCGGCCCGTGCTCGCCGACACCGGCACCTCCATGCGGCGCTGGGCGCACGCGCTCGCCGAGCACGCTCACAGCCCGCGGCGCACAGCCGAACTCGGCTTCTGGCGCGACATGCTCGACGGCCCCGACCCCGGTTTCGGGACCAGGGATCTCGATCCCGGCATCGACCTGGCGGGCGTGCTGGAGCAGGTCGAGGTCGAGGTGCCCGAACAGGCCACCGCCGATCTGCTGACGACACTGCCCGCGCTGTTCGACGGCGGTGTCGAGGACGCGCTGCTCACCGCACTGGCCTGCGCCGTGCGGACCTGGCGGTCCAGACGGGGCACCGACACCGGCGACGTGCTGGTCCGGATGGAAGGCCACGGCCGCCAGGAGGAGGTGATCCCCGGCGCGGATCTGTCGCGGACGATCGGCTGGTTCACCACCATCCATCCGGTGCGACTGGCCACGGGCGACGTCGACCACCCGGCCCAGCTGGGCTCAGCCGTACGAGCGGTGAAAGACCGACTGCGCGCCGTCCCGGACAAGGGCATCGGCTTCGGTCTGCTCCGCTACCTGAATCCCGAGACCGCGCAGCAGCTTCCGCACGCGCTGCCCGGCCGGATCGCCTTCAACTACCTCGGTCGCTACTCCACCGCCGACATCCCCGCAGGTCTGGAGGGCCTGGGCTGGCTGCCCACCGATGACCTGGGCGACCTGCCCGCCGTCGAGCACCCGAGCGTGCCCGCGCAGGTGGAGGTCGATGTGAACGCGGTGGTGGTCGGCGACCGCTTGCAGGCGAGTTTCGGCTTCCCCGCCACTCTCCTCGAGCGCGCCGACGTCGCCGAGCTGGCGAACCTGTGGATCGAATTCCTCACCGCCTTGGCGCGATTCGCGCACACGCCCGAGGGACGACGAGCGGGTGAGGAGGAACGCCGGGCCGCCGCCGAGCGGGCAGCGGCGAGTACGCCGAGCGCACCGCCCGGACTCGGACTCGACGTGCTGCTGCCGATCCGCACCGAGGGATGCGAACCCGCGTTGTTCTGTGTGCACCCCTCCTCCGGGATGGCCTGGACCTACCTCGGCCTGGCCGACACTCTCGCCCCCGGCCGCCCGATCTACGGCCTGCAAGCCCCCGACCTGAGCGGACGCGAGCAGTCGGCGCGCAGTATCGAGGAATTCGCGCGCCGGTACCTCGCCGAGATCAGGGCGGTGCAGCCGGAGGGGCCGTATCACCTGCTCGGCTGGTCGTTCGGCGGGCTCATCGCGCACGCCATGGCGGCCCAGCTCGAACGCGACGGCGCGACGGTCGGCGTGCTCGCCCTGCTCGACGCCGACAGCGGCGACATCGACGGCGACAGCATCGAACCGCTGACGCCGGGAAAGTTCGCGCACACCTTCGGCGCGGTCTTCGGCATCGACGACATCCCGGAGACCGCCACAGCGCGAGAAGCCGCCGAACACATCGGCGCGCGCATGGGCGGCGCGCAGGTGCTCGACGCCGACACCCTCACCAGGATGGCGGCCTCCTACAACGCTTCGGCCCGCACCCGTACCGGCTACCGGCGCCCGGTCTTCCACGGCGACGCGGTCTACTTCCGCGCCACGGTGCCGACCCCCGGCACCGACGGGGTCTTCGGTCCCGACGGCTGGCGGCCCTACATCACCGGTCCGATCACCAGCTACGACATCGAAGCCACCCACGACGAACTGACCGCGCCGCACATCCTGCCCGGGATCGCCCGGCAGCTCGACCGGCACCTTGGAGGAACGCAGTGAACGACCTTGGAGGCATGGGAGTGAACGACTCAGCGGTTGTGGTCGAAGGCGTCGAGAAGTCCTTCGGCGAGGTGCGCGCCCTGCGCGGCGTGGACTTCGCCGCCGCCCAGGGGGAGGTGCTCGGCATCCTCGGCCCCAACGGCGCGGGCAAGACCACCATGGTCAACATCTTGTCCACGCTGGTCACCCCGGACCGCGGACGCGCCTCGGTCGCCGGGTACGACGTCGTCGCCGACGCCGCGGACGTCCGCCGCCGCATCATGCTCACCGGCCAGTTCGCCGCGCTCGACGACATGCTCAGCGGCTACGAGAATCTGGTCATGTTCGGCAGGCTGCTCGGCCTGCGCAAACAGGCGGCGCGGGCGCGGGCGCGGGAGCTGTTGGTCGAATTCGACCTCACCGGGGCCGCCGACCGTCGCGTCGGCACCTACTCCGGGGGTATGCGCCGGCGCATCGACATCGCCTGCGGGCTGGTCGTGCGACCCGAGGTGGTCTTCCTCGACGAGCCCACCACCGGTCTGGACCCGCGCAGCAGGCAGGGCGTCTGGGATCTGGTCGGCGGCTTTCGCGAACACGGCATCACGACCCTGTTGACCACGCAGTACCTGGAAGAGGCCGACGCGCTGTGCGATCGGATCATCGTCATCGACCACGGCGTCGTCATCGCCGAGGGCACCGCCGACGAACTCAAATCCCGCACCGGCGGCAGCTACTGCGAAGTGGTGCCGTTGCGGCTCGAGGACTTGCCCGCGATCGTCACCGCGCTGGGCCCGCTGCTGCCGCCGGAGAGCCTGGCCGCGCTCGCACCCGACGCCGACCGGCTCGCCATCCCGGCGCCCGACGGCGCCAAGACTCTCGCCGAGGCGCTGCGCAGGCTCGACGCCGCCGACGTCGAACTGCTCGACATCGCCCTGCGCCGCCCCTCGCTCGACGAGGTCTTCCTGCACCTGACCGGCCACACCACCGAGGTCGCCGTCGACAGCGAGGTCCCCGCGTGAACGCCGCGCGACCGGTCGCCCTCGCCGCACCGGCCGGTCCGCACAGCGGCGCGTGGGTCACCGAGCTGCGCGCCGCGCCGGTCCGGCTGTGGCAATGGTGGGTGCTGACCATCCGGCTCATCACGCCCGCGATCAAGACCGGCGAGATACTCACCTCGATCGTCGCGCCCGCGGCCTTCACGGCCAGCTTCTACATTCCGCTCAAAACCGTGATGAGCTTCTCCGGCCTCGGTTTCAGCAGCTACGCGCAGTTCATGATGCCGCTGGTGATCCTGCAGGCCGCCGCCTTCACCGCCATCGGCGCGGCGTTCCGGTCGGCCACCGACGCGGTCTCGGGACTGGACCGCCGGTTCGCGGCCATGCCGGTCGGCCGGCTGATCCCGTTCTCGGCGCGGATGTCGGGCAATGTGATCCGGCTGGTCATCGCCCAAGCCGCCGCGCTGACCTGCGGGCACGTCATCGGGTTCCGGTTCCGGCTGGACTGGCCGCACACCGTCGGATTCGTCGCGCTCGGACTGCTCATCGGCATCGCCTTCACCATCGGCGCGGATGTCATCGGCACCGCGTCCAAGAGCCCGGAGACCACCACCCAGGCGTTGCTGCTGCCACCGTTGATCCTGGGCATGCTCTCCACCGGCATCGCCCCGGCGGGCCAGTTCCCGGACTGGGTACAGCCGTTCGTACGCAATCAACCGGTCTCGCAGTTCGCGACCGCGCTGCGCGCCCTGGCCGGCGACAGCCAGGGCAATGCCGGGGTGGTCAGCTGGGCGACCATGGCGCCGTCGCTGCTGTGGATCGGGGCCATTCTGGCGATCGCGCTGCCGTTCGCCATTCGTTTCGCGATGCGGAGGTCGTGATGGTGTCGACGATCAGCGGCGAACTGCGCGCCGAGAATTCGGGGCTGACCCTGCTGTCGAACGTCTCGGTGCAGACCCAGCGCCTGTTGCTGCGCTGGCTGCGCAATCCGGTGGCGCTGCTGGAGACCCTGATCATCCCGTGCCTGCTGTTGCTCATGCTCGACATCGTGGTCGGCGGGCAGATCCAGCGGTTCACCGGCGAGGACGCGCTCTACGGCTCGGTGCCGATGGTGGCGGCGGTGGGAGCGCTGTCCGGCGCGGTCGCCGCCGGGGTGATGCTCGGACGCGAACGCGACAGCGGGCTGCTCGCCCGGTTCTGGGTGCTGCCGGTGCACCGGGCGTCGGGACTGATCGCCCGGGTGCTCGCCGAGGGCTGCCGGATCCTGGCGGGCACCCTGGTGGTCGTCGCCGTGGGATATCTGCTGGGCTTCCGGTTCCAGCAGGGGCCGGTGGCGGCGGCGGCGTTCATCGCCGTGCCGGTGCTGTTCGGGCTGGCCTTCGCCACGCTGGTGACCGCGGTCGCCGTGTTCACCGCCAAAACGGTGCTGGTCGAGGGGATCACCATCCTCAGCACGCTGTTGATGTTCTTCAGCACCGGATTCGTGCCGCTGATCGCCTACCCGGAGTGGATCCAGCCGGTGGTGCGCAATCAGCCCATGTCGGCCGCGGTGGACACCATGAAGGCGCTATCCCTGGGCGGGCCGCTCGCCCGGCCCCTCACTCTCATCCTGGTCTGGTCGCTGGGCGCCATCCTGGTCTGCGCGGTCCCCGCCGCCATCGGCTACCGCCGGGCCAGCCGTCGCTGAGGATTGTTGCGCGGGATCGGCTGTCCGCGCCGACGCCTGGTTCGTCTCTTTGCCGACGGGATCAGACGATTCGGGTGCCGAGGCCGGTGCAGAGCTGGTCGCGTCACCGGAATCGGTGGACGGGCCGGTCGTGGCATCCGGTGTGGTTGCCGGCGAATTCGATGGGTCACCAGCGGTTTCCGCCGCGCTCACCGAACCGGGCGCGGAGGCGCCTGGTGGCTGCGGCTCATCGACGGGGAGACTCGCGTCCGCGGGGTCTTCCTCGGCGAACACCTCGAACGGGACCGTGTTGCCCGCGGCGTCGCGCCGGCCGATCCCGGCTTCGATCGCGGCGGCCAACCGGGCGACGCTGTCCCACGGGTGGACCGGCTCGCCGTCGAGGTTGCCGATGGTGAGCCAGGTGTCGGTGCCGCGGTAGCGGACGAGGCCCTTGCCGGAGTCGTCGAGCCTGACGTCGAGTTCGCCGGAGACCGTTCCCTCTTCGTCGGTCATCACGGCGGCCGAGCCGCTGATCTGCACGATGTCGTTTATCGGAACCCTCCTTGCCGGGTGCACTCGTCGATCGCTGTGCGCAGCGCGGCCTGCTCGGCCGTGTCGACGGTCAGGCCGTACTTTACTTTCACCCGCAGGTAACGGTCGACATAGGCGCACCGGAACTTCCCCGGCGGCAGGTAGTTCGCGGCATCCTGATCACCCTTGGAACGATTGGCCGTGGGGTCGGAGGCCTCGAGGTTCAGCGCGTCGTTGGCGATGCGCCTGCGGGTGTCCTTGTCCAGGCGATCCGCGCCCGAACGCCACGCCTCGGCGAGCGCCACGATGTGCTCGGCGTCCACGCCGGAGGAGTCGGTGATCCACTTGTAGGGCTTGAGCGCACCGGTTTTGCGATCGAGGGTGCCGTACTCGTCGCGCCAGCCGCCGTTCGCGCCGATCTTCAGATCGCAGGTGGCGGCGTCCAGCGTCACCTCGCCCTCGGCGTCGCGCAGCATCATCACCTCGCGGGTGGTGCAGCGTGCGTACCGGCTGAACTGGTCGCCGAAGCCGTGCTCGGCCTTGGCGGTGTCCCAGTGCGGGAACTCGTCGCGGCTGTAGCCGTTCATCGGGCGTTCCCCGGCCACCTTCAACTGCGCGAACAGTGCCTCGACCTCGGTGGCGGAGGAGATCACGGCCGCGGAGTTGCCCACCTCGGCGTCGTTGTTCTCGACGATCGTGCAGGCGCCCGTGATGACGGCCGTCAGCAGTGCGGGCACGGCCACGCCGAGGGTGCGCCGGAACCGTTGGGACGAGAACATATTCACAACGACTCCCTCACGACCGGGACGAGCTGTCCCCGCATTCACTCTCCGAGGTCACCGGGCGGAGCCGACGACCCGTGCAGAGCATAGTGGCGTTTGCCGAATCCGGCGAAACCTCAGATTTCCGCGGGTTGTGGATCGCTGTCGGTGGTTTGCGCGGTAGGCGGCACTCCGGTGTCGAGGAAGCGGACCAATCCGTCGATGCGGTCGGCATGCTCGACGCAGCGCTCCAGGTGGCTGCCGAGCAAGGTCAGGGCGATGATGTCGGCGGGCGGATGCGGATCGCCGGGCTCGGTGAGGGCGGCGTGCAGCCGCTCGAGCAATTGCGCCGGGGTGCTGGAGGATTCGGTGCGGCCGTTGCTGTCCGGGAAGTGGCGGTCGGCAGGGCGATGCGCACGCGGGGGTGGATCGGCGGGGAGCGGATCCTCTCGAACCCGGTCGGCCGGGAGATGTCCGTAGGCGACGGCCGCGCCGACGCGAGCCATCCGCAGCGCGGCGGCGCGGCCGAGTTCGGTGAGCACGTCCAGGATCGGTTGCGGTGCGGCGTGTTCGGGGTGGCGGCGATAGACCTGGTCGGCGACCCGGCTGCTCAGCACGCCGACCTTGGCCAGCTGGCCTGCGATCTGCATCGCGGTGACGACATGGCGCAGATCACGGGCGACCGGCGCCTGCAGGGCCAGCAGCGCCACGGTGCGCGACTCGCACGTCCGGTGCGCCGCGCGTAGCTGCTCCTCGAGCGCGAACACCTCGTACGCGGCGGTGAGATCGGCGTCGGCCAGGGCATCGACGCCTCGTTCGACGGTGTCATGGGCTAGCCGGCACATGAGCGTCAGGCTGTTGGTCAAGTCGTGGAGCTCATGGGTGAACTGGGTGCGCACACACGAATTCTCGCCCATCCGGGGGACAAGCGGAATCGATCGAGCCGATGTCGCGCGGGACCGACCCCGAGGACGCGTGGTTCCGGTGTCAGCCGACCACGACGCCGGCCAGCTGTCCGACGCAGTAGGTGATGCCCATCGCCAGCGCGCCGCCGATCACGACCCGCAGCGCCGCCCGCATCCGTGGGCTTCCGCCCAGGCGCGCACTGATCGTTCCGGTCAGCGCCAGCGCCACCAGCACCGTGGCGACGGTGACCGGGATGCGCCAGCTCACCGGCGGCAGCAGGATCGCCAGCATGGGCAGCAGGGCGCCGAGAACGAACGCCAGCGCCGAGGATCCCGCGGCCGACCACGGATTGGTCAGTTCCTTCGGGTCGATGCCGAGCTCGACATCGGCGTGCGCGGTGAAGGCATCGTGGGCGGTCAGCTCCTCGGCGGCTTTGAGCGCGGTCTCCGCCGACAACCCCTTGGCGCGGTAGTTCGCGGCCAGTTCGTGCAATTCGTACTCCGGGTCCTCCAGGAGTTCTCTGCGCTCCTTGGCAAGCAGCGCCCGCTCGGAATCGCGCTGGGTGCTGACCGAGACATACTCGCCGACCGCCATCGAGATCGCCCCGGCGGCAACGCCCGCGCTACCCGCGGTGAACAGCGCCTGAGTGCTGGTGCTCGCGGCCGCCACACCGACGACCAGACCCGCGGTGGAAACGATGCCGTCGTTGGCGCCGAGCACCCCGGCGCGCAACCAGTTCAGCCGACCCCGAAAACTCTCGGAGTGCGGTTCCGCATGCGGCCCCGCCGCCGAGGAACTCTCAGTACCCGGGTTCTTCGAGGCAGATTCATCGGATCCGGACATGACCGGACTCTACCTCCGGGCGGCCATGGACCGCCGGATCTGCCGCCGCCGGATCAGGCGCCGACCGCTGTCAGCAGCATCGGCAGCGCCTCGCTCATCCGCACCTGCCAGGCCGCCCAGTTGTGTCCGTCGGTGGGCCCGTAGCGCTCGTCGACGTCGGCGCCCAGCGCGCGCAACCTCGCGGCGAAGCGCAGATTCTGTTCGTAGACCGGGACCTCCACCGGATCGCCCCGGCCGTAGGAGATGAACAGCGGGATGCCGGCGAGGTCGGCGGCGCGACTGTAGGGATTGTTCTCCCGCCAGATGGCGCGCTGCTCGGCAACGGCGTGGTCGCCCCACACCCGCTTCCAGTCCGCGGCGCATCCGAGTCCGGGCAGGTCGGGGCCGCCGGGAGCGCCGGATTCACGCAGCGGATCCACATTGCCGCTGAAAGCGGCGGCCGCCCGGAACATGTCGCGGTGCTCGGCGGCGAACTTCATGGCGCCGAGCCCGCCCATCGAGTTGCCCGCGATCGCGCGGGTGGTGCTCGCGCGATAACGGGTCTCGAGCAGGGGACGCACGTCGTCGAGCAGGTACCGCTCCCAGGCGGGGGCGCCGTAGGCGCCGTAGTTCCACCAGTCCGAATACGCGCTGCACCAGCTGGTTTCGGGCAGCACGAAGATCGCTTCGCGGCCCGCGGTGAGGGCTTCCAGGCCGCCCTTGCCGGTCCACGAGGTGTGATCGTCCATGCCGCCGTGCAGTACCCAGATCGTCGGCCAGGTGCGGTCGGCGTCCGGCGACCAGCCGGGCGGCAACAACAGCCGCACCACTTTCACCGCCTGTTGCGGGCCTTCCAGGTGCGGCGAGGACACTCCGATGTCGAGGATCCGGTCGCTGACGCGATGCTCCCAGCGCACCACCGGGTCGGCGTGCGCGCGCGGCGCCCAGCCCACGGTGGCGGCGATGCTCGCCAGGACGGTCAGTAGCGCGAGGACGATTCTGCTCGGACCGGGCATCGGGACAGTCCTTTCCGATTCGGCGTGGGCGCCGTGCCGAGTGGGCGCACTGTGCTGAGCCGGCACAGTGGCGAAACTAGAGCACCGGGACCGCCCGCCGAAGCGCGCCGGAAAGAATGTGGCCCACTTCACTGTTGCGAATTCGGTTATCCTCGTGGGGTTTTCGGGCGAAACGGCGCGTCGCGGCCGGGTCGGACTTGCCCGCTCCGATTCGGGGATCGTCCCCCGGACTGGCATGCTGACCGGCATGAGCACACTGCGTTACCGGGGAACACGGCACCAGGGAACACGACTCGCGGCGGGACTGGCGGCGGCCGCCCTGCTGCTGTCCGGCTGCGGCGGCAACGAGGAGACCACGAAGACGGCATCGCCGACGACGCCTCGTGACCAGCTGCTGCTGAGCATCGAGGAGTTCCCGGAGGGCGCCTCGAAGATCGAGATGCCCGCCGATCGGCTGCAGGCCGCGGTCACCGATCTGTCCGGCATCCAGCAGAACTCGACCATCACCCCGGCCGAGTGCGGTCGGACCCAGCAGGACCTGGGCGCGGCCACCTCCGAGTTGCTCGCCGACTCCGATGTGATCGCGGCCAACGACGGCGCCCAAGGCCTGATGTACGTCGAGTTCGTGGCGTCGCGGGCCGGCGACTTGGCAGGCGTCGAGGAGTCGAACACCACGTGTCCCGAGGTCACGGTCGTGTCCACGATCGAGGGTAAGCAGATCACCACCGTCGGCAAGGTCGAGACCCTCGGTGTGCCCGACGGCCTGAACGCCGACGAGGCGCTGGCGTTCAAGTCGATCAACACCTCCACCGTGGGCGAGGGCAAGCCGCTGACCACCACCGCGTACCAGGGCATGGCGGTCGTGCGCGGCGTGACCGTGATCGTGCGGGTCGGCGCGCTGAAGGAAGGCGTCGATCAGTCGACCTTCGATCAGGTGTTCCTCGACGCTGTGAGCAAGGTGCGCAACGCCGACTGAGGTGTTCGTCCGGGCCGTTCAGCACGGCCGCGTGTCACGACGGCGGTGCACCGGGTCCGGCCCGGCGCACCGCCGTCGGCGTTCGTCCCCACCAGCGCCGGGCGCAGCGGGTGAGAGTGGCCTGATCGGCCAGTCCGAGCAGCGAGGTCACCTGGGCGAGCGGCATATCGGTGGTGGTGAGGTAGTGGCGGGCCTGCCTGCGGCGCACGTCGTCGAGGATCGCGGCGAAGCCGGTGGCTTCGTCGGCGAGCCTGCGTTGCAGGGTGCGCGGATGCATGCTGAGCAGCCGTGCGACCGAGCCGATCTCGGCCGGGGCGGTGCCGAGGAGTTGCCGCAGTGCGGTCCTGACCTGTTGCGCGGTCGGGGTCGGGGCGCCGTCCTCCCCGCCGGTGGCCGTCTGTTCGGCGAGGAACGCCAGGGCCAGCCGGTGCAGGGTCTCGTCGCCGCCGGACAGTGGTCTGCTCGCCAGCGCGGCGGGGACGCGCAGCGCGGCGCCGGGCCTGCCGGTGTGCACCGGGGCGGCGAAGAAACGCTCGTAGGCCGCGACGGGGGCGGGCGGTCGATAGGGCAGTTCCACCGAACGCAGCCCGTAGCGCGGGGTCGCCAGGCGTTGCAGCGCGCGGTGCAGGAAGCCCAGGCTCAGGTCGGTGCCCTGCACAGGAATCGGGAGACCCGGTCGCACGCCGCAGCGCAGGGCGACGATCTCCGGATCGCCGTACGGGTCGGGTTCGATGTCCAGGCTCAGCGAGCGCGCGTGCACGAACAGGTAGCGCGAGGTGCAGGCCAGGGTGTCGGCCAGGGTCGGGGAATTGCGGATCGCCAGTGCCAGCGGACCCAGCATGTCCAGATCCTGCCGGTAGGCGATGCGCAGGCCCAGGTCGGGACAGTTCAGCCGGTGCGCGGCCAGCTCCAGGACCGCGGCCACCGCCTGATCGGGCACGAGCAGGTCGTCGGCGTCGAGTGCGGCCGCCGGGATACCCGCCGCCTGGGCGAGCGCCTCCGCGTCGCCGCCGAGTTCGGCCACGGTGGATCGGAACCCACGCAGTCCCGCCGAACGAATTACCGACATGTCGTCGAGAATCAAAGAGTTGTCGCGCGAAGTCAAGAGCAGAGGGAGCGGGGTCGGGAAGAATGGACCTCATGAACGGGACCGATTCGCCTGTGGAGCACCTCGACGTCGTGATCGTCGGAGCCGGCTTGTCCGGTATCGGCGCGGCCTACCGGCTGCAGACCGAATGCCCGGGCAAGAGCTACGCGGTGCTCGAGGCGCGCGAGGCGCTCGGCGGCACCTGGGATCTCTTCCGGTATCCGGGCATCCGCTCGGATTCGGACATGTTCACTCTCGGCTACCCGTTCAAGCCGTGGCGCGACGAGAAGTCCATCGCCGACGGCGCGTCCATCCTGCGCTACCTGCGCGAGACCGCGACCGAGTACGGCATCGACCGGCACATCCGCTACTCGACGAAGGTGCTCGCGGCCGATTGGTCCAGCGCGCAGGCCCGCTGGACGCTGACACTGGCGTCCCGCGACGCGCAGGGCGAGACGGTCGAGCGCACGCTGACCTGCGGTTTCCTCTACGTCTGCGCCGGTTACTACGACTACGACCGCGGTCACGACCCGCAGTTCCCCGGCGCCGAGGATTTCGCCGGGCAGATCGTGCACCCGCAGTTCTGGCCCGAGGACCTCGACTACTCGGGCAAGAAGGTCGTGGTGATCGGCAGCGGCGCGACCGCGGTCACCCTGGTGCCCTCGATGGCCGAGCAGGCCGAATCGGTGACCATGTTGCAGCGCAGCCCCACCTGGATCAGCGCGGTGCCCGGCCGCGACAAGCGCGCCGACACCCTGCGCAGGCTGCTGCCCGCCGGTCCCGCGCACCGGCTGATCCGGACGAAGAACATTTTGTTCGGCATCGCGTTCTTCCAGTACTGCCGTCGGTTCCCGGCCTCGGCGCGCAAGGTGCTCAGCGACTTGAACACCCGCATCCTGAAGGACGAGCGGATGGTCGCCGAGCACTTCACGCCCAGCTACGACCCGTGGGATCAGCGGCTGTGCGCCGCGCCCGACGCCGATTTCTTCAAGGCGATCAAGAAGGGCAAGGCGCGGGTGGTCACCGACCACATCGCGCGGTTCGTGCCCGGCGGCATCGTGCTGACCTCCGGCGAGGTGCTCGAGGCCGACATCATCGTCACCGCCACCGGCTTGCGCCTGCTCGCCTTCGGCGGCATCGCACCGCAGGTCGACGGTGTGCCGGTGCCGCTGGCCGAACAGTTCGTCTGGCAGGGCGCGATGCTCACCGGCGTACCGAATTTCGCGGTCTGCATCGGCTACACCAATGCCTCCTGGACGCTGCGGGCCGACCTGACCTCGCGCCTGGTGTGCAAGGTGCTGCGGCACCTGGACCGGCACGGTCACGACGCGGTCGTGCCGCGCCCGGACGGTGAACTCGCGCAGCGCCCGCTGCTGGATCTCGCCTCCGGCTACATCCAGCGCTCGATCGGCGAGTTCCCCCGGCAGGGCGATCGGCATCCGTGGAAGGTCAGGCAGAACTACCTGTTGGATTCGGCCACCACCCTGCGTACCGATCTGAACAAGACGCTGTCCCCGGTTTCGGCGACCCGAGGCTCGGCGACGCCCGCGTCCGTGCGCTGAGCGGGCTCGGCGCTCGGGGGAGTTTCGGCGCACGGGAACTCACGGCTCTCCGATCGGCTTCGGAGTCCCGGTGGCCGCGCGGTCTCGGGTGGCTGCGCGGTCTCGGGTGGGGTCGGACTGTCGGGTGGCTTCGGTGTCTCGGGTGGCTTCGCAGCGTTGCGCGATGCCGGCCTGCTCGGAGGTCTCGGCCCGCCGATCGGGATCGCCGCGTTGGAGGGTTTCGGCGTGCTCTGGGGTTTCGGCGCCGTGCGGGGCTCCGGCCGGACGGGGAGCGCACAGCGCGCGGATCGCGACCGCGCGAGCATGGTCGGCAGTGCCGGTCAGTCCTGATCGCACGGCCAGTTCCATCGCGTGAGCGGCGCGTTCCCTCGCCGCGGACCGGCGCCCGGCGAGTGCGGCGATCAGCGCCAGGCGGATCTGCGCGCGCAGACGTAACCGCGGCGCGCCCATCGCCTCCGCGAGCGCCCGGGCGCGTCGCAGCCCGCGCTCACCGAGGGCGGTATCCCCGCGCAGTGCGTGGGCGGTGGCCAGGGACAGTTCGGCGTAGTAGTCGATGGCGGCGTGGCCGGTGAATGGCGGATGCGCGGGCAGGGGGAGCGCGCGCAAGGTGGCGGTGTCGGCGTGGATCGCGAGATCCGCGGTCACCGCCGATTCCAGGGCGGCCAGCCGGGGTGTGTCGACGATGCGGGAGGTGCGCCGCGGCGGGTTCGGCACCGGGGGCAGGTGCGCGCCACGCACCAGGGCGTCGGCCGTGTACAGCAGGGTCAGCGCGGGATCGTCGAGCAGAGGTGAGCGGGCGTCCTCCAGCGGGCCGAACAGGGCGGGGCCGTTCGCGTCGAGGACCAGGCGGACCGCGTGTTCGCTCAGGAACTCGATCAGCTGGGCTCGGTCGGGGGCCGCCAGCAGGTGGGGCAGGACCGTCGCGGACGGGTGTGTGCGGCACCAGATCCGCAGTGCCTCGTCGGGCGGCACGTCGTCGGTCGTGTGCTCTGTCTGCGCTGTCACGGTCTCGTTCGGCGAGGGCGCTCCGTCGAACGCGGGGCGAGATCGAGGCATGGCCGGTGCCGATGGCTCGATCCGCCGGGTGGCCGGTGGGTCGGTCGGCCGGTCCGGTGCCTGCGAGGCGGGAAACGACCGAGGCTCGGCGCAGGGCGGCGGGGGGACACTCACCGGCGGCGGGTCGATCCATACGGCGTCGGCGACGGGGCGGGCGGTGTGGATGAGGTGGCCCCGCACAAGCGGCGGGTAGGAGTAGTGGAGGATGCCGTCGCGCAGGTGGCGGCGCAGTGGGAAGCCGGCGTGTTCGAGGCGTTCGAGAGCGGCCGAGGCGCGGCCTCCGGTCAGGGCGTCGGCCAGGTCGGGGGTGAATTCGTCGAGCCTGCGGGTGCTGGCGAGGACGTCGCGCTCGGTGTCCTCCAGTGCGGGCAGGACTTCCCCGGCGAGGAATTCCGCGAGCGGGCGCGGGGCGTGCTCGAGCATGGTGAGGGCGGCGGAGCGGTATTCGTGATGGGTGTCGAGGTAGGTCGCGCAGAGGCGGACCAGGGTGGGCCAGCCCCAGGTCAGGTTGTGGACCGAGGTGAGCTCCGCGGCCGCGAGCGGGCAGCCCGCGTCGGCGGCGAGTTCGGCGGCGCCGGTCCGGTCGAGAGCGAGGTCGGCGGCGACGAATCGGGTCAGGCGGGCGGCCGAAGTCAGGGTGTGCCAGGACAGCGACGGCGGTCGCCGGGCGGTGAGGACGGTGATCAGTCGCGGCGGGGCGGTATGCAGGAACTGCTCGACGGTCCCGATCGCGTCCTCGGTGACGAGCCGGTGGGCGTCGTCGATGACGAGAACCGTGTCCCCGTAGCGGGACTCGTCGCACAGGCGGTGGATATTGCGGTGTCGCAGGAACTCCGGTGCGCGTTCGCCGGGGATGCGCAGCGTACGGGTGCCGGGCCGGGTGCGAGACAGATGCTCGGTCCAGGCGGCGGTCAGCGCGGTCTTGCCGCTGCCCGCGGGCGCGGTGATCAGCAGTACCGGCGCGGGGCCTGCGGCGGCCCGATCGAGACGGGTGAGCAGACGCGCGGGAACCATCGTGCCTCCTCGGCGGGATGGCGAGGTATGAAACGCAGGAGTGGGCGCGGGCCGGGAAGTGAGCCGAGGCGCCGGGAGTCGCCGGGGGGTGCGCGGTGATCGCCGCGCCCTGACACCGGCCGAATGGCGTGTTCCACGGTAGAGCGCGAGTCCGCGCCACGATTCACCCGAAACGGGTGAGCTGTTCACCCCGGTGCGCGGACTGCAATGGAGACATGACAACACCGAACCCGGCACCATCGACCACCACGAACCCGGCGTCATCGACCACGTCGCGTCCGGTCCGTCAGGGCATCGCCGCGGGAGTCTCCATCGGCGCGTCGATCCTGCTCCTGACCGTCGGCCTGCTGCAACTGTTCCAGGGCATCTCGGCCGTCGTCGAGGACGAACTGTTCATCGTCGGCCCCGAGTACATCTACCAGTTCGACACGACCGCCTGGGGCTGGGTCCACATCGTCCTCGGCGCCATCCTGATCATCAGCGCGTTCGGGTTGATGACCGGGGCCACCTGGGGCCGGATCGCCGCGATCACGCTCCTGGCGGTCTCGATCGTGGCGAACTTCCTGTCGCTGCCCTACTACCCGTACTGGTCGTTGCTCATCATCGCGCTCGACATCGTGGTGATCTGGGCGATCTCCACCTGGCGCAACGAACCCGCCTGAGTCGCGCGGTCACGACACCGGCGCCCGGCAGGTGGGGCGTCGGTGTCGTCGTGCCCGACCGGCGCGGCGGTCAGGGAGCGCTGGGGCGCGGAGCCGTGTCACCCGCGCGGACGGCTTGCTCGACTTCGCGCAGCGCGGTGCGGATCATCTCGCCGTAGGGATCCTGGCCGAGCGCGCCGAGGTGTTCGCGGGCGGAGTCGAGTTCGCGTCGCGCGGCGTCGAAGGCGCTCAGCCTGCGGTAGTTGTCGGCGAGATTGAGATGCAGGGACGGGTAGAAGCCCGCGACCGCGAGGGTCGGATGGTAGGCCGAGGCGCGTTCGTCGGTGAGGCTGTCGGCGGCGTCGAGGGCGCGGATGTCCCAGGCCAGGGCCTGGGCGGGGTCGGGCTGGAGGTCGGCCAGGTAGTGGGCGAGGGTGCAGCGATGCAGCGGGTCGCCGAGCGGGCCGATCGTGTGCCAGAGATCGGTGAGCTGGGCGCGCGCGGCGTCACGGTCGCCCTCCCTGCCGAGCGAGACGGCTCGGGTGATCGCGACCATGGTGGGATCGGTGGTGGTGTCGGGCATCGTGTTTCCCTCTGTTCGTCGGGGTTGGGAGTCGGGCGGGAGTCGGGCGGTGGGGAATCGGGCGGTGGGGAATCGGGCGGTGGGGAATCAGACCAGTGGGGAATCGGGCGGCTGGGAGTCAGGCGGCCGGGCGATCGAGCATCGGCATGACGAGGACGGTGAGGTCGCCATCGGTGGCGGAGCGGACGACGACGGGCTGGTCGGGACCGGCGAGGTCGAGCATGAGGTCGGGGCCCAGGGCGCTGTCGACAGCCGGGCGCAGGACAGCCGGGTCGAAGGCGGGCCGCAGTGGCGGGCCGGTGACGGTGGCGGGGATTCGGGTGGCGCCGGGGCGGCGGGGGATGAGGCCGGTGGCGTCGATGTCGAGACCGAGCGGGGCGTCGGGGGTGGATTCCAGCAGGTCGAGCAGGGCGGTGCGGCTGACGAGAACGCGGGTGCGGACGGGGGCCAGTCCGTCGAGTACGGCTCGGTAGTCGGGGAATCGACCGTCGAGGGTGGGTAGACGCAGGGTCGCGGTGGCGGTGAGGCGGACTGCGATGCCGTCGTAGTCGATGGTGATCTCACCCGCGGTGAGGCCCCGGACGGCGGCGGCCGCGTCCGCCGCCGCGACCACGGCCGACCAGGGGGCGCCGCCGGTGCGGATCGGGGCGAGGGATCGGGTGGCGAGCCGGTAGCGGTCGGTGGCGGTCAAGGTCAGACCGGTGTCGTCGGCCTCCAGCAACATCCCCGCCAGGACCGGGATGGATCGGTCGCGGGCCGCGGCACGGGCGATCTGATCCACGGCCTGCGCGAAAGCCGCGGCCTCGAGGACGTGGGTGGAAGCATCGGCCGACGGCGTCGCGGTGAGTGCGCCGCGCAGCTCCTCGGCGACGGCTGCCGCCACGCGGGCTCGTTCGGTCAGCGCCGCCACGTGGCGGTCGAGCACGCGCGCGGCGAGTCCGGGGTCGCCGGCCAGGATCTGCTCGACCTCCGGGAGCGGGACGTCGATCCCGCGCAGCCGGCGGATCAGGATCGCGCGCTCGCATTGCGCCTGCGTGTAGTAGCGGTAGCCGGTCGTCTCGTCCACCACGCTGGGCAGCAGCAGCCCGCAATCGCCGTAGAAGCGCAGGGCGCTGGCGGTCAAGCCGCTGGCCCGCGCCATCGCGCCGATCGTCAGGAGTTCGCGATTCCGGTGTTTCCCCGGTGGGTCGTGCTCCGTCACGCGGCCATCATGAAGCTTCGACGAAGGTGAAGGTCAAGCGCGGAACTCGGGTGCGAGCTCAGCCTCGTCCTTCGCGCCTGCGCGGCGGTCCGGCGGCGGTGACGAGCATCGACAGGGCGAACAGCGCGACGGCGATACAGCAGAAGTAGATCAGCGAGCCGCCGGGGCCGAAGCGCGGCAGGAACGCCATCTGCTGCCCGGTCGCGGCGACGCCGTTGAGGAAGGGAGCGTAGGCCTGCAGGGTGTAGCCGTTGGGCAGCAGATTGATCGAGTTCTCGACCACATACACCCAGAACAACAACGCCGCCACCGCGGCGGAAGGGGTCCGGATCACCGCACCCACGGCTACCCCGATGCCGCAGGCGGCGAAGGCGTAGAGGGGGACGGTCCACAGGAATCTGATCCCGGCCGCGTCGGCGATGTCGACTCCGCTGTAGACGGCGGGGAAGAACCTGGGCAGGGTGACCATGACCAGCACCAGCAGCGCCGCGGTGGCGATCGCGGCGATCGCGCCGTAGAAGATCCAGCGGGCCAGCGCGGCGATCCAGGATCGGGGGAACAGAAAGGCGTTGAGATCGCGCAGGGTGCCGCGGGTCTGGGAGGCGTGCGCGTAGGCGGCGGTCACCATCATGATCGAGGTGGTGAAGGTGATCACCCAGTAGACCGCGTTGGCCGTGCTCACCGAGGTCACCCGGAACTGGCCGGAGCTGTCGGCGAACTGCTCGGCGACCACGGCGATGCCGAAGGTGATCAGCAGTGGCAGCGCGATGGCCAGCGGCACCGCGATCGCCCACAGGAAGCCGCGACCGCCGGTGCGGGTTCGCTCGGCCGTCAGCGCCCGGCGTAACTGGGTCGCCGCGGACGCCGGGCGCGCGGGGGCGCGATTCACGGTTGCGGGCGATGGGGTGGCGAATTCGGTCTCGGTGGTCGCGCGGGTCATCGGGGGACTCCTGCCGGCGCGGCGCCGGTGACCGCGAGATAGGCGTCCTCGAGGCGGCGCGGCCCGCCCTCGGCATCATCCAGCAGCCGGACCAGCGGTTCGTCGGCGAGGACCTTGCCGTCGCCGACGATCACGATGTGGTCGGCATTGCGCTCGGCCTCGTCGAGCAGATGCGAGGTGATCAGCACGCACACGCCCTTGTCGGCGAGCTCGCGCAGCAGCGCGCGCATCCAGTGGATGCCCGCGATGTCGAGGCCGTTGAGGGGTTCGTCGAGCAGCAGCGTCGCCGGCTCGGACAGCAGGGCGGCGGCGATGCCGACGCGCTGCATCATGCCCAGCGAATACCGGCCCAGTCTGCGGTCGGCCACCTCGTCGAGATCGACAAGGCGCAGCACCTCGTCGACCCGCGCGAGATCCAGGCCCCTGGCTCGCGCGATCCAGCGCAGATGCCTGCGCGCGGTGTGGCGGGGATCGAAGGACCGATGATCCAGATGCATTCCCAGCCCGGGCGGCGTGGTGTGCCCGGCGCGTACCGGAGCGCCGTTCACCCGCACCGTCCCGGCGGCGGGCGCGATGATCCCGCAGATGCACCGCAGCAGCGTCGTCTTGCCGGTGCCGTTCAGCCCGAGCAGGTAGGTGACCGCGCCGGCCGCGACGGTCAGCTCGGGCACCTCGAGCACCGTGACGCCGGGATAGCGCAGGGTGAGATCGCGGATCTCGATCATCGCGCCGGAGGACTCAGAAATCGCAGGCGATCGGCAGGCCGACGGCCTGCACGCCGTCGCACAGCGAGCTGTTGGCCAGCTTCCAGGCGCCGTCGACGCGCTTCCAGGTGACCTTCATGGTGATCGCCGGACGACCAGCGGAATTGCTGTGCAGGATCGCGGTGTGCACGTCGCCCTCGTGGGTCTGCGGGCCGGTCACCTCGCTCCAGCCCAGCGGCTCGCGGAACAGGCCCAGGTTGTACACGGTGCGTGGCACGACGACCGCGTTCATCCCGCCTTCCAGATTCGCGGCTTTGGCCTCGTCGGAGGCGGGGGTCGCGGTCAGGAAGTGCACTTGCTGCTCGAGCTGGTCCAGGGTGGGTACTTCGCTGGTGATGGAGAAGGAGCCGGGGTCGGCCGTCGCGGACGAGGCGCAGGCGATCATGGCGGCCGAAACGGCCGCCAGCGCGGTCCCGACCGTGCCGAGCGTGCTCCACTTCTTCATCTATTTCACCTTTCGAGTGAGCGAGGTTACATCCGTCTTCGTCGAAAACGAGCTGTTGGGGAGGGAAGTTAGCCTAGCCTAAGGCGTAGGGTCAAGGCTTATTTAAATAGTCTCGATCCCGCGCCCGGGAAGTCCCGGGGCGCGACGGCGGCGAAAGGTGGAGCGGGGTGTGGTCAGTGCGTGAGCGGCGCGATGCACGGCGACTTGCTGGTCAGCCGCAGCGTGACGCCGCAATCGCCCGCGGTGGCGTCCGGCCGCACCTCGACGTCGTACTGCGAGGCCAGAGTGGGCGAATGTCGTTGCAGCGCACGCTCGATCATGCCCTGCTGGACACCGGCGACCACCTCGGGCAGATCGCGCGCGATACGCCGCAACGGGCAGTTGCACATGCTGATCTCGTGACCGCCGAAACTCGACAAGGTCTGCGACACCTGGAAACCCAGACGGGTGAGCGTGCTCGTCACCACCGTGACCGGATCGGGCAGGTCTGTCTCCGCGGCGCCGATGCCGGTCAGGCTGTCGGCCCACATACGACCGGCCGCAACGGCTTTCGCGTGTCGCTCGGCCGGGGTGTCGCCGAGCTGGGCGAGCAGGGCGGCCAGGACCGGGGCGGCCGGATCCGCGCCGACCGCGAGATAGCCCTTGCGGGGTCTGCCCACGGTCTCCGACGGCAACCAGGTGCCCTCCACCAGCCCGGCGTCGATCAAGGCGTTCAGGTGGAAGCGCGCGGTGGTGATGTGAATACCCAACAGGCGTGCGATGACCGGCGCGTCCAGCGGTTCCAGGGAGTCGCGTACGAGCGCGAGGACCTTGTCCCGCTGCCGGGGTGTGGCGGTCATCGGTGTTCCTCTCCCGACACGCCCGGCGCCGACTCGTTCCGGGGTCTCCCCGACGACAACATTCCCGACAGATTGTAGGACCGCCCCCGAGGCGGCCGAACCGACAGGAAGCGAAAACATGACCACACCCTTACCCTTCGACAAGCGCGATTCCGCGCACCTGCCGGGCCATTGGCTCCTGGCCCGCCTCGGCAAGCGGGTGCTGCGCCCCGGCGGGGCCAAGATGACCGAGGACATGCTCGACGCGGCGAAGCTGACCGGCGCCGATGTGGTCGAACTCGCCCCCGGCCTCGGCAAGACGGCCACCTCCATCTTGGGCCGCAACCCGGCCAGCTACCGGGGCGTGGAGGCCGACGCCGATGCCGCCGCGCTCAGTGCCGCCGCGGTCGGTGGCGCGGGCGTGGTCAGCAGCGGTGACGCCGCCGACACCGGTCTGGAGTCCGAGTCCGCCGACGCGGTCGTCGGCGAGGCGATGCTGACCATGCAGACCGACGCGCACAAGTCGGCCATCATCGCCGAGGCGTATCGGGTGCTGCGTCCCGGCGGCCGCTACGCCATCCACGAGCTGTCGCTGACGCCCGACGATCTGCCCGACGGGACCAAGACCGAGCTGCGCAAGGCGCTGGCCCGCTCCATCAAGGTCAACGCACGCCCGCTCACCGCCGCTGAATGGCGCGACATCCTGGAGCGGGGCGGCTTCGAGATCGAGCATGTCGGCTACGCGCCGATGGCCCTGCTGCAGCCGCGTCGGGTGATCGCCGACGAGGGGGTCCTCGGCACGGCGCGCATCATCGGCAATGTCCTGCGCGACAAGCCGGCCCGTGAGCGGGTGCTGGCCATGCGCTCCACATTCAACGCCCACAAGCGCGAACTGCGCGCCATCTCCGTCATCGCGAGGAAGCCGAAACCATGACCGAACACATCGCCTCCCAGACCCCCACGGCCACCGGCACGACCGAGTTCCTGCCCGGCGACGGCCCCGGCCCCAGTGCCCGCAGGCTGCTCGCCGGCCCCGGACTGACCCTGGTGGGCTTCAGCTTCCGCAC
Source organism: Nocardia shimofusensis NBRC 100134 (assembly GCF_001613125.1). Taxonomy (GTDB): domain Bacteria; phylum Actinomycetota; class Actinomycetes; order Mycobacteriales; family Mycobacteriaceae; genus Nocardia; species Nocardia shimofusensis. Next base: position 15,227 of record NZ_BDBT01000030.1, on the reverse strand, counting down.
CGGCCAGCTGCTCGACGAGCACAAGGCCCCTGGTCCGATCCTGGTCACCTGCGTCAGCGGCCGTATCGACCTGGAGATCACCGGCGGCGAGACGCCCGGCGCGCACCGGCTCGAGCCCGGTTCGACGGTCTACATCACCGGCGGTGATCCGCATCGGCTCACCGCGCTGGCGGACTCCGTCGTCCACGTCACGCTGCACCGCAACCTCTGAGGCGTACTCGCCGGACCCTGGCGGCGCGCGTCTTCGGCACGCCTGCCACGGATCGGTTCCCCCGCACGGTGCGGTGGGGCGGTTCGCCGCGAGTCACCGGCCGGTTCGGCGGGGCGGCCGAGTTCGCTGATCGGGCGCGTCCGCCGGTCACGACCGGTGGGTCGGCCCGTGCGGTTCGGCGCAGTGCGCGTCGGCCGGGCAGTCCGCGGCGTGGTCGAGTTGCCGGGTGGTGTGCGCGATCCCGAGCCGGCGCGGATCGGAATCGGCGGCCACACCGTGGTCGTGACCGGTGCTGCGCATGTCTGCGGCTGTCTTTCCCGCACCCGTCAGTAGCTGGCATTTTGCTCCCGATGTGGATCGGCGACGATCACCGTGGGGGGCTACCATGCGTGGGCATCGCCGGGTGCAGACGACCCGGGTGCGGATCGTCCGAAGCGCGGGGGATTCGCTCGTGGCAGAGGGGATTCGATGGACAGGCCGTCCTGGGCGCCCGAGGGCGTCGACATGCAGCAGGCCAGCCCGGCGCGGATGTACGACGCGCTCCTGGGCGGCTCGCACAATTTCGAGATCGACCGGATGGCGGCCGAGATGGGCAAGAAGCTGGTGCCCGACCTGCCGCGCCTGGCGCTGAGCAATCGCGCGTTTCTCCGGCGCTCGGTGCGCCACCTGGTGGAGGCGGGGATCACCCAGTTCGTCGACATCGGCTCCGGCATCCCCACCGTCGGCAATGTGCACGAGGTCGCGCAAGCCATCGACCCCTCGGTGCGGGTGCTCTACATCGACATCGATCCGGTCGCCGTCACGCACTCGCGCTCGTTGCTGGCGGGGAACGACAATGCGAGCGCGATCGAGGCGGATCTGCGCAAGCCCGCCGAGTTGATGGCGCGGGTGCGCGAATCCGGTCTGATCGACCTCGATCGTCCGGTGGGTGTCCTGCTGATCGCCGTGTTGCATCTGCTCGCCGACGCCGACGACCCGGTGGACAAGGTCGGCCGGCTCTACGATTCGGTGGCCGAGGGCTCCTACGTCGCGATCTCGCACCTGACCTCGGAGCTGCGGCCCGACGACGCCGCCGCGCTGGGCGCGAGCGCCAACAACTCGAGCAAGGTCGGCATCCACTTCCGTCCCGCGTCCGAGATCATCGGTATGTTCGACAGGTGGGTGCCGGTGGAACCCGGGGTCGTCGAACCGTCCATGTGGCGACCGGAATCCGAACGCGATCGGTACGAGGAGCCGGGACGCTCACTCGCCCTGGCTGGTGTCGGTCGCAAGGTGTGACGCGGCCACGGCGGCGAAGGGGGTAGGGGCCGGTGGGTGCGCGGAAGCTGGCGGCGCGGTGGGCCGATGCCCTGGACGGCGTCGTTGCCCCCGCCCTCACCCGCAGCGAGATCGAGACCCTGCTGACCGAGCTGACCGAAATCCTGATCGCCGCGATCCGCGGCGATCGCGAACCGGAGATCGCGCGCACGGTCGCCGCCCGGCTGGTCGCCGCCAACTACCGTGACCCGCTCGCAGTCAGCCGCACGGTGCGCGTCATCTGCGCCGACATGGCCGAGGCGTGCTGTCCGCGCGCCGAGCCGGGATTCGAGCAGTGCCGTGATCGCGCGGTCGCCGTGGCCGCCGAATTCGGCGAAGGGTTCACCGGCGCACTGCGCAGCGCCGCGCTGGTCGAGCAGGAGGCCACGCTCGGCGCGGCGCTGGCCACTGCCCGCGAAGCCGAGGCCAGGCGGCAGTTGTCCGAAGCCCGCTTCGAGGCGATGTTCGCGGGCGCCTCGGTCGGCATCGGCACCGTCGACGTTCGGGGCCGGGTGCTCGAGGTGAACTCCGCCTTCGCCGAAATGCTCGGCCTGCCACAGGAATCCATGCCCGGCCGCTCGGTGGCCGAGTTGCTCGGGCCGATCAACCTCGGTGCCGCCTACACGCAGTTGCAGCGAATGATCAGTGGCGAGATCGACCGATTCCGGCTGGAGACCGAGAACGTCCGTCCGGACGGGGACGTGTCCTATATCGACCTGTCCATGTCGGCGGTGCGGGATGCGCACGGGCAGATGCGATTTCTCATCGGGGTGGCCGTGGACGTGACCGAACGCAAGCAACTGGCCGACCGGCTCTGGCACGACGCCCATCACGACAGCCTCACCGGCCTGCCCAACCGGACGCTGTTCTTCGACCGAATCGCCGCGGCGCAGGCGCCGATCGGATTGTGCTACGTCGATCTCGACGGGTTCAAGGAGATCAACGACCGGTGGGGGCACGCCGTCGGGGACACCGTGCTGCGCGAGGTCGGGCAGCGGCTGCGCGGCGCTGTCGGCTCCGATGAGCTGCCCGCGCGCGTGGGCGGCGACGAGTTCGTCGTGCTCGTCGAACGCTGCGCCGGATGCGCTCAGTTGAACGCGCTCATCGGGCGGCTGCACGAGGCGCTGATCGAGCCGATCGAGGTGGTGGACCAGCGCGTGCGGGTCGGCGCGAGCATCGGGTCGGCGTTCGTGCGTGAGCGGCCGGAGGTAGCCGACGAGCTGCTGCGCGCCGCCGACGCCGCGATGTACCGGGACAAGAACAGCGCGTTGCGCCGTGGCGGCGCCGAGGAATACCGGCCGGGCGCGCCGGAACATCTCTGAGCCGTTCCCGCGCGCAGTTGCCCGTCGGGGCCGCTCAGTTCCAGGCCAGGGCCTCGCTGCGGCGGAAGTCGGGATGCTCTTCCGCTCGGATCCACCGGCCCCAGGTCGTCTGGCCCTCGTCGTCGCGCCGGAGCGGGCTGATCCAGGCGCGCCTGCCCGCGCCCTGGGGGCCGTTGGGCATCAACGGAACCTGCCGGGCGACGAGGTAGCAGTCGCCGACGGCTCCGGCCCTGGGCAGGTATTCGCACAGTTGCTCGGCGGCGTCGCCCAGATTCGCCGAGGCCACCACGCCGGGACGCGGACTCGGTCCGTCGGCTTCGACCACCACTGCCGACACCGTCCACATGCTGTTGCCCGGGAGCCGGTGCGTGGGGCTCTCCGGTTCGGGCGCGGTCGTGCCGGGGACGGTGGTCTGGTGGGCGGTGGTGTCGGGGGCCGAAGCACTCTCTCTCATCGCGCACCTCCGGTGGGACGCGGGCCGACGCGATGCCCGGTCGATTGGATCATCTTGCCTCCCAACGTAATCAGATGAGCAGGGCGGTCGTTCGATGGGGATGCCGCAGTTGTGACGCCGGTCGCCCCCTTCGAGGAATTGAAAGGAGAACCGACCTGCAAATGAGTGTATAGCCGACGGCTACCTATTGCGATGGAATCTTCCCCGCCGGAATCGAACTCGCGGGCCGCGACTCGCCGGTGTAGCTCAGCCCAGGCGGCCGGCCACCGCGGGCAGGCGTTCGATCATCGCGATCGTGAAATCGCCCAGGAGCTCGATCAGGCCCTCGCGGTCGACGTCGAGGCCGCCGTCGAGCCAGACCAGCACCAGTTCCGCCGCGCCGCCGGTGATCAGCTGCGCTGTGGCCGCCATGGCGGTGTCGTGACCTTCGGGGATGTCCAGGACGACCCGGGTCTGCTCGATGATGGTCATGGCCACCGTGCGCATGCTGGCGAAGCGCGATCGCATGAGCGCCTCGTTGCCGAAGGCTTGGGCGAAGACGATATTCGCGCGTCGCGGATCGTCGATGAGTTCGCCGATGATCGCGCCCACACCCGCTCTGATCCGCTCGGCGGGGCGCCCGGTGCAGGCCGCGACGGCGGCGCGGGCCCGGTCGAGGGCGGAGGTCTGCAATTCCAGCAGCAGGGTGATGGCCAGGGCGTCGAGATCCGGGAAGGCCTCGTAGAAGAAGCGCGGGCCGACTTTCGCCTGCTCGCAGACTCCGCGCACAGTCAACGCCGACAAACCCTGGGTGCCGATGATCTCCAGTGCGGCGTCCAGCAGCCGGCGGCGGCGATCTTCGCGACGTTCCTCGGTCGAGGCTCCGCGATACGTGCCCGAGGGTGCTCGCGTCATCCGGACAGCTTTTCACAGTGCCAATTGGGAAACAACCGTGTACGGAAACGATCGTTTCCGATATGGTCGAGATCACTCGCAGCGTCGCGAAGGGAAATCGGCCATGAGTCTGCTCCTGCCCAACAAGCTCCAGCCCAACAAAACCAGCACGGTCTCCGACACGGCCCGGCATCTGCGCACCAAGCTGTCCTGGCGTGTGCAGCGTGCCGGTGTGAAGATGATGAAGCGCTACAAGGCGCACACGACACCGCTCGCCGAGCCGCCCGCGGGCAGCGGTCTGAAACCCACGCTGGGCGACTACGGTCCGCGGGGCATCGGGTACACCCTGCACACCCTCGCCGACCCGATGACCTTCTCCCGCGATCGGTTCGAACAGCTCGGTCCGGTCTCCTGGCTGGGCGTGCTCGGCCGCCCGGTGGTCACCGTCAACGGTCCGGAGGCCTTCGAGGAAGTGCTGCTCGATCGTAAGAAGGTCTTCTCCGCCCAGCGCGGCTGGGAATGGCTGATCGGGCCGTTCTTCCACGGTGGCGTGCTGCTGCGCGACTTCGACGACCACATGTTCCACCGCCGGATCCTGCAGCAGGCATTCACCCGGCCCCGCCTGATCGGCTACCAGGAACTGACCAGCCCACTGCTGCGCCGCGGTATCGCCGCCTGGCAGCCCTCGCCGGAATTCCACCTGCACACCGCGATCAAGCAACTGCTGCTGCACCAGGCCACCGAGGTCTTCGTCGGCGCGAAGCTGGGACCGGAGAGCGTGGCGCTGGCGCACGCCTTCGACGACGCGGTGCACGGCGGCACCGCGATGGTGCGCGCCAATGTGCCCGGTGGCGTGTGGGCGCGCGGGCTGCGCGGGCGGCGCAAGCTCGAGGAGTACTTCCGCAGCGAGATCGACGCCAAGCGCGCGGGCGACGGCGCCGATCTGTTCAGCGTGCTGAGCAAGGCGACCACCGACGAGGGTCACACCTTCACCGACGAAGAAGTCGTCCAGCACATGATCTTCGTGATGCTGGCCGCGCACGACACCAGCACGATCGCGACCTCCATGCTCGTCTACGAACTGGGCAGGCATCCGCAATGGCAGGAGCGGCTGCGCGAAGAGGCCCGCGCGCTGGGCAAGGACTCGCTCGGTTACGAGGATCTGGACTCGATGCCGTTGCTGGACATGGCTTTCAAGGAGGCGCTGCGCATGTACGCGCCGGTCGCTCAGCAGGCCCGCGAGACCATCGCCGACACCGACATCTGCGGGTACTACGTGCCCAAGGGCACGCTGGTCATGTGCGGGCCGTACATGATGATGCGCATGGCGAAGTACTGGAGCGATCCCGACGAATTCGATCCCGAGCGGTTCTCACCCGAACGGCGCGAGGACAAGTCGCATCGCTTCGCCTGGTCGCCCTTCGGCGGCGGTGCGCACAAGTGCATCGGCCTGTACTTCGGCGGGATGACGGTCAAGGCGGTGCTGCACCAGATGCTGCTGAACTTCCGCTGGTCGGTGCGCCCCGGCTACGAACCGCTGCTGGTGGCTGGTACCGGGCCGACCCCCGCCGACGGCCTGCCCATCGTTGTGGAACGGATCGACCGATGAAATTGATCGCAGACAGGGACCGTTGCGAGGGACACGGTATGTGCGAGGCGCTGGCGCCGGAGCTGTTCCGCGTCGGTGACGACGGCATCGTCACCCTCACCCGCGAGACCGTCGCCGAGGCCGACCGGGACATCGTCGAACTCGCGGTCGACAGTTGCCCGGTGCAGGCCTTGAGCTTGGACCGCGGCCAGGCCTGAGCACCCTTGGGGCGGAATTCGAGTAGTCGGCTACTCGGGTCGTCCGTCGGCGCCGGTTTCATGATCATCTTCGGAAATCCGGACGCGAGAAGGGGATCAGGGGATGTCCGAGGAAAACGGGTTGTTGTCGCAGGCGCCGGGCAGTGAGCCGCCGCTGCGGGGTGAACAGCCACTCACCCGGCACCGTGGACGCGAGGTGCACACCGTGGGCGTTGTGCACGTCGACGGCAGTGGACCTGCCGAGAGCCGTGGGCACGGGGACGGCCGTATGCGGGCCGAGGGCCGGGCGCGCGTCGACGGCGGTGGCGGCTGCGCCGACGCCGATGCGCACGCCGACGCCGGTGCGCATATAGGCGGCAGTCGGGAAGTCGACGGCAATGGTCGCGCCGCTCATCGGCGCACGGGCCGGGCCGGCGGGCGATCCGGAGGCGCGGGCGTCCGGCTGGCTGTGCGTGCCGCGCACGCCGTCGAACGCGCCGAGGCGACCTCCGAGGTCCACCGGTTCGCCGATCGTTCGCTGCGCGCGGTGCTCGAGGTGCTGGACCGGCGCAGGAAGGTCGAGCAATTGGCCGGCGTCGCCGATCCGCTGGTGCTGGCGGCGGTGCGCACCCTGGTGAGCGCAGGCCCGGCGCCCGAACGCGCGCTCGGCTCGGCCGTGCTGGTCAGGATCGATGTGCGGCTGCTCGCCGCCGACACCGCGGAGTTGTGCGCGGGCTACAACCGGGGCGAGAGGCGGTTCGCCTTGGCCGCCCGAGCCGTGCGCAGGCGCGCCACCGGCTGGCGGCTGACGGCATTGCGTGTGCGGTGAGTGGCTGGTGTGGCCGCAGATGCGCTGAACAGCGGACACACCTCCACAAATGGCCACAGGCCGGGTCGGCTCGATTACTTTGGAGTGGGTGCGGCGAAGTCCGAGAGTGATCGAGGCGATCACGGTGTTTCTGTCCGCTGTGATGGGTTGTCTCGCGCTGTCCACTCCGATTTCGCTGGCCTGGGCCGAAGGTGCCGCCTCACTCGAGATGGAACTGCTGATGCACAGCCTGCCCAGGGCGACTGCCGTCGGCGGCATGGCGGCGATCATCACGGTGGGGTTCGCGACCACGACCGGTTCCACCCGGATCGCCTGGTTGATCGCGTTCGGCGGCAGCCTCATCTTGCTGGCCAATCATTTGCTGTGGCTGGGATTCTCCGGCTTCGCGCCGCTCACCACCCTGAATTACGTGGACTGCATGGCGGGCGGAATAGTGCTCGGCGGGGTCCTCTCGGCCATCCAGCACCACAGAGCGCTCATGCTGCTGGCCGCCCTCGGTGGCATGGGCGCCATCATGCTCAGCGACCTCAGCGTCTCGGACGCGGAGTTCGCCGGTACCGCGGGCGATTCTCCGCTCGGTTGGTTCGTGACCGAGTCCCTCCCGGTAGTCCTCATCGCCCCGACCGCTGCGCTGATCGTGTGGTGCGCGTTCGCGCGCGGACGCCCGCGACCCGAGGAATCGGTGCTCTCGGTCGAACTGCCGTTGCGGCCGATTCTCGCGATGCTGATAATCACCGGAAGCAGGGTCGTCGGTTCGTCCTGGCTGATCCGCGACGGCTCCACACCTCACGACGCACTGCCGGTCGCCCTGCTGGTCGTGGTCGTGGCCCTGCTCGGCGCTCTGCTGCTGCCGCAGCGCGAGGGCGAGATGGTGCTTGTCGCGGTGGCAGTGGCAGCCGCGGGCGGGGCGGTCTTCCTGGTGCCGCTGACCGGTTGGATGGTGCCGATGCTGCTCGCCGCCGGAGGGGCGGGCATCGTGTTGGGCGTCTACCGGCCGATGCCGCTGGCCGCGATCCTCGGTGCGGTCGGGTTGGCCGTGTTCGCGTTGCTGACGGTGGATGCCAACGGCCCCAGCGCCCCCGCGACGGTCAGCGGATGCCTGGTGCTGACCCTGCTCGTCGGCTACGCCCTGGCCTCCGCATTGCCTCGGGACGGTGCCACCGCCATGACGCTCGGGCTGCTCGTGCTGTGCCTGCCCGGCCCGACGGTGGCCGTGCGCGCCCGGATCTACGGTGTCGGCTTCGCCCTGCCCCGACGTTGGGAGGCGCCGGGTGGCGACGGTACCTCCGATGTGCTGTTGTTCGCGCTGACCGGTGTGGTCGCCTTGATCATCGCGGTCGGATGCGCGCTCTCGATCCTGGTGTTGCGCCGGATACGCCCTCCGGCGCCGACGACAGCCGGCGAGGTCCAGGCGGCAGTCGCTGAGCAGGGGGAGGATCGGGGTATCCCCAGGCCGCGCTAACGTCGCGGGTATGCGGCTCTACGTGGGATGTGCGATGTGGACCCATCCGTCCTGGCAGGAGCGGCAGCCGCCGCCGTCGGAGCGGTTGCGCCGGTATGCCGGGCACTGCAACGCGGTCGAGGGCAACACCACCTTCTACGCCACGCCCTCACCCGCCACGGTGCGTTCCTGGGCCGAGCAGACCGATCCGGAGTTCCGGTTCGTCGCGAAGCTGCCCAAGTCGATCACCCACGAACGCAGACTCTTCGGCGCCGACGCCGAACTGACCGCCTTCCTGGAGGCCATGGCCCCGCTCGGCGAGCGCCTGCACACCCTGTGGGTGCAATTGCCCGGCTCGTTCGGCCCCGGCGATCTCGGGGCGCTGGCCCGGTTCCTGCCGACCCTGCCCGCGGACGTCCGCCGCACCGTCGAGGTCCGCCACCGAGCGTTCTACGACGACCAGCGTGCCGCCGCCGCGCTGGAGAGGGTGCTCGACCGCGCGGGCGCGGAGTGGACCACCTTCGACACCACGGTGCTGTTCTCGGCCCCCGCCTCCAGTCCCGCCGAACTGGAGGCGCGGTCGAAGAAGCCGCATCTGCCGCGCCGCACCCGCGCGCTCACCGCCGACCCCATGGTGCGTTATCACGGCCGCGACGACGATGAGACGACCGTGGCGGGCTGGCAGCCGTGGCTGCCCGTCGTCGCGGACTGGCTGCGCGCGGGCCGCACCCCGACGGTGTTCGTGCACACCCCCGACAACGCCTCGTCGCTGCGGTTGGCGCGCCGCTTCCACGACGAGGTGCGCGCGCTGGTCCCCGACCTCGAGCCGCTGCCCGATCCGGCCGCGCGGGAGCCGATGACCCTGTTCTAGTCCATCCCGAGCACCGCGGTGGTGAACGCGATGAACAGTGGCGCCGAGGCGGGCACGGCGTGCGCGCCCTCGGTGAGCATGACGCGGCGGGTGCGCTCGCTGATCGCGTCCGGGATCAGCGCGATCAGTTCGGAGGAGACCGGCGGCACCAGCGGATCGACGGCCCTGGCCCTGGCGTGGAAGTGCCGGTACATCTCGGTGATCGGGTCCATCGCCAGCACCCGCACCGCGGTCGCGGCTCGCTCGACGCGGGCCGATTCCACCAACACCATGCGCGCGAAGCGCGGCTCGTCGGCGACCGCGTCGCAGAAAGTGGTGATGACGCAGGCGATCCGGACCCGCGGATCGGCCTCGCGGGGTAGCCGGCCCAGCGCCGCGCGGACGCGCTGGGCGAGTATGGCGATACCGGTGTGCACCGACTCGACGAAACAGTGCTCCTTGTTGGTGAAGTGCTCGTAGAAGGTGCTGCGCGAGACCCGTGCGGCGGCCACGATGTCGCCGAGCGTGGTCGCGGGATAGCCCTTCTCCTCGACACATTCGACAAGCGCGGCGATCAGTCGGCCGCGCGGTGACGAGGGGGAGTCCGTGCGGACCGCCGCGCGACGATCGGCGAGGTCGCTGTCGTGCAACGACTCGCATCGAGTTGTCGAGGGGCGCATGAAAGCCTTTCTGTCAGAGGTCATGCGGTACGGCGCGGGGAACGCCGCCGGTCGCAACCGCGCTCGTGTGCGCTGCGCCGCCGCGCGCGGGTTCCGATTATGCGCGCCATCGCCTTTCACAGCGCACGGCGGCCGTCCGGAACGGGCCGGATCGGGCCGTTCATCCGTCATTTTCGTGCTCGATGTGCAATGTTGTTACTGCGCAACGGTATTGACAGGGGAAGGTGCGTCGGTCATGGCGTCCTACGCGGTGGGGTCACGACGTGCGTCGCCGGGTGCCCGGCGCCCGGTCTGGCCGGGCATGATCACTCCGGGGGAGACGCAGGCCGGACGAGCTCGCAGGGGCTCGCCCGGACACGGCAGCCTCGCGAAGCGACGACGGCGCGGACGGCCACCGCGACGGCGTAGACCTTGGCTGGTGACCGCGGTGGCGCTGGGGGTTTCGCTGTCGGCGGTGGCGGTGGTGCTCGCCTACGTCTCCACCGCGCCAGGCCCGCGGCAGTCCGCGACCGTGGCCGATCCGGTGCTCGGCGGCGGACCCGGCTGTGAACCGCTGCGCACCCCGCAGTTGGTGCGCGGCAACGGCACCGGCTCGGCGGCCAACGGCCCGGACGCCGTGCTCGCCTTCCAGTACGCCTACTACGTGACTCGCTCCGGTAGCCAGGCACGCGCGATCACCACCCGGGACGCGGCCGTCTCGACCGCCGAGGTCATCGACGCGGGCATCGCCTCGGTGCCTCCCGAGACCCGGCACTGCGTGCTCATCTCCCCGCTACCGGACGGCCGGTTCGACGTGGTGCTGACCGAGGTCCGTCCCGACGGCGCGGTCAAGACCTATCGGCAGTTCGTCACGGTGGTCGAACGCGCCGACGGGGTGCTCATCACCCGGATCGGCCCGCCGGACCGGTAGGTCGCGCGGGATCGGTCGCCTCTCCCCGTGGACGGTGAACGCCGCCGAGGCGATGGCCACCGAACCGCCCTCCTTCGAGACCCCGCCGATACATTCCTGTATCTGATACATTCTTGTATCGAAAGCGTTCCCTGCCGAGAGCAGTGACGTCCAGAGCAGTGACGTCCAGAGCAGTGACGCCGAGAGCAGTGACGTATCGGAAGTGGTCGTGTCGGAAGCGGCGCGACCTCGGCGGCGTCGGCGGAGCGGACAGCGGCGGAAAGCCGCGAGGAGGAACGGTGACGGCAGCAGCTCGGGCCGGAGAATCACGGGCGGGCGACCCGCCCCGGGCGCCCGCGCTCCAGGCGCGAGTGCGGACCGGCACGGCCGCGGGGAGCAAGCCGCCGAGCCGGCGACGGGTACGCACTCGCGAGCGGCTGCTGGCCGCGGCCTACGAGGTCTTCGCCGAAGAGGGGTTCGGCCGCGCGACCGTGGAGCGGGTGTGCGAGCGGGCGGGGTACACCCGCGGCGCGTTCTATTCGAACTTCACCTCCCTCGACGAGTTGTTCCTGGCCATGTGGGAGCAGCGCTCGGCCGCCCTGCTCGAGGATCTGCGTGTCGCGCTCGACGCCCTTGCCGTGGACGATCCCGCGCTGCCCGGCGCCCCCGCTGTACCCGACATCGCTGATGTCCGCGCGGCCGTCGCCGGCCTGCTGGCGGCGGTGCCGCTGGAAGAGGCCTGGTTCCGGATCACCGCCGAATTCACCGCGCACGCGCTGCGCACTTCCGATCTGCGCCGGGTGATGGCCGAGCGGGAGGAGGCCATCGTGGCCGCCCTGATGCCGACCGTGGTGGCGGCGCTGCGCCGGGCGGGGCGCACCGTCGCCGATCCTGCCGCGCTCGGCCAAGCGCTGGTCGCCGTGCACGACGGCACGGCCACGCAGGTGCTGATGGAGCCGGGCAACCGGACGGTCCTCGGTCGGCGTGCCGACCTGTTCTGCCACGTCGTGCTGGCCTACAGCACGCCAATCGAAGGATGACGATGAGCAATAGCGAATTCGCGCGCGAGGCCCACGACGACGCCGTGATCGTGGTCGGCGCGGGACTGGCCGGCCTGGTCGCCGCCCACGAACTGGCGCTGGCCGGCAAGAAGGTGCACCTGATCGATCAGGAGAACCGTAACAACCTGGGCGGCCAGGCGTTCTGGTCGCTGGGCGGGTTGTTCATGGTCGACACCCCCGAGCAGCGCAGGCTCGGCATCAAGGACTCCTACGAGCTGGCCTGGCAGGACTGGCAGGGCTCGGCCGGCTTCGACCGCGACGACGAGGACCATTGGGCGCGCCGGTGGGCACAAGCCTACGTGCGTTTCGCCGCCACCGAGAAGCGGGATTACCTGCGACAGCTCGGACTCCGGGTGACCCCGTTGGTCGGCTGGGCCGAACGCGGCGGGGCCGCCGCCGACGGCCACGGCAACTCCGTGCCGCGCTTCCACCTCACCTGGGGCACCGGGCCCGAGGTGGTGCGCGTGTTCGCCGAACCGGTCCTCGCCGCGGAGAAGCGCGGGCTGGTCCGATTCAGCTTCCGCCACCGCGTGGACGAACTGATCGTCGAGAACGACGCGGTGGTCGGCGTGCGCGGCAGCGTCCTGGAGGACACCGATCTCGAGCGCGGCAAGGCGTCCTCGCGAACAGTGGTGGGCGAGTTCGAGTTCCGCGCGAGAGCCGTCGTGGTGACCTCCGGCGGCATCGGCCACAATCACGAGCTGATCAGGCAGAACTGGCCCGTGGATCGGCTGGGACCGTGCCCGCGGACCATGATCTCCGGGGTGCCCGCGCACGTGGACGGGCGGATGCTGGCGATCTCGGAGGCCGCGGGCGGCGCGATCGTCAACCGCGACCGCATGTGGCACTACACCGAGGGCATCCACAACTGGGATCCGATCTGGCCCGACCATGCCATCCGCATCATCCCGGGTCCCTCGTCGCTGTGGTTCGACGCGAACGGAAAGCGGCTGCCGGCACCGTGTTTCCCCGGCTTCGACACCAATGCGACCATGAAGGCGATCCTGGCGACGGGCTATGACTACTCGTGGTTCGTACTCACCCAGTCGATCATCGAGAAGGAGTTCGCGCTGTCGGGCTCGGAGCAGAACCCCGACATCACCGGCAAGGACATCAAGCTCACCCTCGCCAGCCGGGTGGCCAAGGGCGCGCCGGGCCCGGTGGAGGCGTTCAAGAAGCACGGCGTGGACTTCGTGGTGGCCGACACGCTGGCCGAACTGGTCGAGGGCATGAACAAGATCACGCGCGGCCCACAGTTGGACCTCGCCGACCTGGAGCGACAGATCGTGGCGCGCGATCGCGAACTGGACAACAAGTTCGGCAAGGACGCCCAGCTGATGGCGATCACCAACGCGCGGCAGTCCTTCGCCGACAAGGCGGGCCGCGTGGCCAAGCCGCACCGCATCCTCGATCCGAAGGCCGGGCCGCTGATCGCCGTGCGGTTGAACATCCTCACCCGCAAGACCCTCGGTGGTTTGCAGACCACCTTGGACTCGCAGGTAGTGCGCCCCGACGGCACGCCGCTGCCCGGCCTGTACGCCGCGGGCGAGGTCGCCGGGTTCGGCGGCGGCGGCCTGCACGGGTACAACGCGCTGGAGGGCACCTTCCTCGGCGGCTGCATCTTCTCGGGCCGCGCGGCCGGGCGGGCACTGGCGAAGTCGTTGCCCTGAGCCCGATTTCGGGCCGACTCGAGGGGCAACCACAAGGTTGCTCCAGATGTCTGCCCGACCGCAGGGCGGGCCGGATGTCCGCTCCTGGCGTGTGGCCGTCTCGGGCGATGCGCGCATTGCGGGCGATACGGCAACTGCTGGGATGGTCGTGAAAACCCTTGAGGGTCAGGAGAAACGATGATGCCGCCGGGAGGGGGAGCCCGGCGGCATCGACTCGGAGATGCGCGACTCGCAGGGGGTTCGAGCCGCACGGGAATCGGCTCAGGGAGGGGCCGATCCGATTGCCGATCGTACGCTGGGGCAGGGGTATTCGGCTGTCGCCCACACGCGGACATCGCGGACAATCGCGCGTCCGGGCGTATCCTCAGGCGCTCGCGGCCGCCTTCTCCCGGTACATGGCGATGTCGGCGTCGTGCAGCACCTCGGAGAGCGAGCGCGGCTCGGCGACGGAGAGCCGGGTCGCCCCGATCGAGACCCCCAGCTCCAGACGGTGGCGCGGCAGCCGGATCGGTTCGGCGACGACCGCGTGCAGGCGCTCGGAGACCGCGGCGGGGTCGCGGCCGGGACCGCGCAGCAGGATCAGGAACTCGTCGCCGCCCAGCCTGCCGATGAGATCGCCGTCGGCCACCGCGCGGCGCAGGCGGCGGGCGATGATCCGCAGCACCTCGTCGCCCGCCAAATGCCCGAGTCGGTCGTTGACGGATTTGAATCGGTCCAGGTCGACGAACAGCACCGCGGAGATCTGCTCGCGCACGGGCTCGGCCAGCGCGTGTTCGAGGCGGGCGAGAATGGTGGCGCGGTTCTTCAGCCCGGTCAGATCGTCGTGGGTGGCCTGGTAGCGCAGTTTGCGGTGGCGGTCGCGATTGTCGGTGATGTCGGTGAACGAGGCCACCACCGCCGAGTGCGGATCGGCGGGATCGAGCGGGCGGCAGTTGCCCGCCAGCCAGCGCCTGCCCCGATGGTGGCCTTCGATGCCGAAGACGAAACCGGTCGTCGGCTCCCCGGTATGGACCGTGCGCACCATCGGGTGGGCGGTGGGCGGCAGCGGCGCGCCGTCGGCGTCGACCATGCGCAAGGACAGCGCCTGGTAACTGTGGCCGACGAGTTCGGCGCCCTCGCAACCGAGCAGGCGCAGCGCGGCGGGATTGATCGATTCGATGCACCCGTCCCTGGTCATCACCACGACGCCCTCCTCGAGCTGGGAGACCACCGCGGCGAAGTGCTGTTCCATCTGCCGCCGGGCCGCCTCGGCCGCGCGCTGGGCGCTGAGGTCGTGCAGCACCACCTGGTAGGCGTCGCGGCCCTGCCATACGGTGAGCACTGTCGCCGTCTCCACGGGTATCCGGACGCCGTCGGGGCGGAGCAGGGTGGCGGGTGCCCGGCGGTTCGGCCGGACCGGGTTGGTGAACTCGGCGGGGGACAGGAACTCCGACAGCGGCCGCCCGAGGACGTCGGAACCGGCGGCGAACAACCGCATGCCCGCCGGGTTCAGGTACGCGATCGAACCGCCCTCGAGCACGCAGATGGCGTCGGGGGAGTGCTCGACGAGCGCGCAATAGCGCTGCGCCAGTTGCGCCACGGCGGTGCCGCCGGGTGTCGCGGTGTCGGCGGCGGCGGTGTCTCGGGCCATGCGAATCCTGTTCGTCGTACGACGCGGCGAATAGCACGGTGTAGCTCGCATCACGACATCGGTTCGGCGAATTACCCACCCTGCGCCGAGGTTTCCGAGTCCGAGATGCCGATACCGGGAGGAGCGATCATCGAGAGTCAAAAGAGACTAAGTGGTATCGAAGATCGACAATAGCGAATGCCCGTGCCGACGGCAATTACCCTTCCAGCGCGCGGGTCACGTCGTAGCCGAGCAAG
>NZ_BDBT01000029.1 GCF_001613125.1 Nocardia shimofusensis NBRC 100134 | reverse complement strand
CTGGCGGCGCGGCTGGCGCAGCGGTCCTGGCTGCACGACGCGCGCGTCAACCGGGCGCGCAACCGCAATATCGTCACCGTCTCCGCCCTCGCCGGTTCCACGGTGGTCGCTGGGCAGGCCGGTTACGGTGCGGCGATGGCGGCGCTGGATCAGTTCACCCGGCACCTGGCCGTCGAATACAGCGAGTTCGGGGTGCGGGCCAATGCGGTGGCCCCCGACCGGTTCCCGGAGCGGGTGCCGGTCGAGCAGGTGGTGCGCGCGATCGTCGAGCTCGACGCCGGGGAGATGACCGGCCAGGTGTTCGGGGTGGACGCGGGGCCCGCGAACGGATGAGCCGATGGGGTGGGCGTACCGGCCCGCACGTGGTTCTGGCAGTGTGATCACCGGCCGGTAACGGCACTACGCGTCGACCAGCCCACTGCGGCGTGTTGGTGCCCGGCGGCCACGGCCGCCTGCTGCATACTCACCGAGCGTGCGATAGGGGACGCCGAACCAGCGCGAACCGATCCGAAAGTACCGATACGACATGCGACTCGACGGGCGGGAGATCCCGGTCACCGGGAGCCTGTTACAGCCGCTGACCCGGCGGACGACCGACATCGTCCGGGTCATGCTCGCGTCGCTGGGGCTGGCGGTCGTGATCGCGGGGTCGGTCATCACCCGGCCGGAGTGGCTGGCACTGGAACGCTCGGTCTCCGACATCGTCGGATTCCTCACCCCCGACCAGTCCAACCTGGTCTACCTCATCTACGGCATCGCCATCCTGTTCCTGCCCTTCGCGATCCTCATCGAGATCATCCTCGGCAGGCGGTGGAAACTGCTGGCGGGCTACGGTGCGGCGGGTCTGCTGGCGGTGCTGCTGCTGTCGATCACCGGCACCGGGCTGTCCGCGCCGCAATGGCATCTGCAGGTGCCCGACCGGCTCGACACCTTCCTGTCCCAGTTCCTCGACGATCCGCGCTGGATCGCGCTGCTGGCGGCGGTGCTCACCGTGTCGAGCCCGTGGCTGCCGACCAGGCCGCGCCGGTGGTGGTGGTTCCTGCTGCTGGCGTTCGCGCCGATGCACCTGGTGGTCAGCACCGTCGTGCCCGCGCGCGCGATGTTCGGGCTCGCGGTCGGCTGGCTGGTCGGCGCCCTGATCGTCTGGGTGGTGGGCACGCCCGCGCTGGAGGTCCCGCTGGACGCGGCGGTACGGGTACTCGACCGCGAGGGCTACGGCGTCACCGGGTTCATCGTGCGCAGGCCGGCAGGCTCCGGCCCGCTGGTGCTGGCCGCCACCGTCGAAGGACCCGAACACGAACTCGTCATCGAGATGTACGGCAAGCACCAGCGCAGTCACGGCACGCTGCGCATGGTGTGGCGGTGGCTCACCTTCCGCAGCAGTGAGACCGCGGCGCTGCACGGGTCGCTGCATCGCGCGGTGGAACACCGCGCGTTGGTGGCCATCGCGGCCGGTCAGCTGGATCTGTCGGGCACCAGGGTGGTGCTGGTGACGGCTCTGGATCGCGGCTGGGTGCTCTACGCGCACACCGTCGCGGCCGGGCAGGCGATCGACACCGCCGCCGACGAGGTGCTGCCCAAGGTGTGGCAAGCGGTGGACGCGCTGCACGAAGGCCGCATCGCACACGGCGATCTGCGCCCGCAGGACGTCCGCGTCGACAACGGGCGCGTGGTGTTCACCGGCTTCGGCAGCGCCGAATTCGGCGCCACCGACACCCAATTACAGACCGACATCGCCCAACTGCTGGTCACTACCACCGCCACGCACGGCAAAGAGGCCGCGGTGCGCGCCGCCATCGAGGCGCTGGGCGAGGAGGCGATCCTGAACTCCTCCCGCAGACTGACCAAATCCGCCATGCCCGCCGGACTGCGCGCGGCCATCCCCAAGTGGGGCGACCGGGTCGCCGAGGCGCACGAGGAAGTACGCAGGCAGACCGGCCAGGACAAGATCGAAGCCGATCAGATCACCCGATTCTCCCGCAACCAGATCATCCAGCTGGTGCTGCTGATCGCTCTGGTCTACGTGGCCTACCCGTTCATCAGCCAGGTGCCGACCTTCTTCACTCAGCTGCGCACGGCCAACTGGTGGTGGGCACTGCTCGGGCTCGGGGTGTCGACGCTGACCTATATCGGCGCGGCGGCGGCGCTGTGGGCCTGCGCCTCCCGGCTGGTCCGGCTGCGCGATCTGATCATCATGCAGGTGGCCAACACTTTCGCCGCCACCACCACGCCCGCGCGGGTGGGCGGTCTGGCGTTGAGTGTGCGTTTCCTGCAGAAGGGCGGACTCGGCGCGGTGCGCGCCACCGCCGCGGTCGCGTTGCAGCAGGCGGTGCAGATCATCACGCACCTGAGCCTGCTGGTGCTGTTCAGCATCGTGGCGGGTACCTCGGCGGACCTGTCCCGGTTCGTGCCCGACCCGACCATCATCTATCTGGCCGTGGGTGTGGGTGTGGGCATCATCGGCACCTTCATGTTCGTGCCGACCCTGCGCCGCTGGCTCAACGCCTCGGTGCGCCCTCAGCTGCAGGAGGTGCTCGGCGAACTCGGTGACCTCGCACGCGACCCGAAACGCTTCGCGATCATCCTCGCCGGCTCCGCGGCGATCATCCTCGGCATGGCGGGCTCGCTGTGGGCCAGCGTCCAGGCCTTCGGCGGCGGAACCACCTTCGTCACCGTGACCATCGTGACCATGATCGGCGGCACGCTCGCCTCGGCCGCGCCGACACCGGGCGGCGTGGGCGCCGTCGAGGCCGCGCTCATCGGCGGTCTGGCCGCCTTCGGACTGCCCGCGAGCATCGCCGTGCCGTCCGTGCTGCTCTACCGCGTGCTGACCTGCTGGCTGCCGGTCTTCTGCGGCTGGTTCCTGATGCGCTGGATGACCCAGCGCGACATGATCTGAGCGCGGCCGGGTTCGGGCTCACCGGAGGGGTCGGCCCGGTCGGTCCACGAGCCGGGCCGCGCGGGCCTGCCGATCCGATCGCTACCCGGACCGAGTCGGCTTGCGCGCGGTCAGTATTCCGGTGGACGGGGTGATCGTGCGGAACTCGATCGAGGTGAACCCGAGGCCCGCCAGGTCGGGACGGTAGCGCCTGATGTCGACGGCCGCGAGCGGGTCGGGACGCCCTGTCGCCGGGTCGTCGACGCGCGGGGCGGGGTCGTCGGTGTGGCGAGCCCGGTCGTCATCGCGCGCAGCGGCCTGGTCTCCGGTGCGGCGGGCGGCGGAGCGCGACATGACGCGGATCAAGGTCGGCAGGACGGGACCGCTGGGGTGGGTGTCGGCCAGCAGCAGGGTGCCGCCGGGGCGCAGGATCCGGTACATGTTCGCCAGCGCGTCGGCGCGACGGGCCTGCGGGATGTGATGCATGACGAAGGTCGAGGTGATGACGTCGATCGAAGCGTCGGGCAGCGCGAGATCCTGGGCCGCTCCTGCCTCGAAGCGGCAGTGGGGACGGGCCGCACGAGCGGCGGCGTACTCGACCATCTGCGGTGCGGGGTCGATGCCGAGGACGGTGCCGTGCGGGCCGACCCGGTCGGCGAGCGCCGCGACCAGATCGCCCGGCCCGCAGCCGATGTCGAGGGCGGCCGCGCCGGGCGTCGCCCCGGTGCGGGCGGCGAGTTCGGCATAGAGGGCGCGGCTGCGCCGCAGAAGCAGCAGTGCACGCAACCGCCGGTAGGCGCGCGGACGGGTGATCAGGATGCCGATCTCGTCGGCGGGAAGCTCTTCGGACAGTTGTTTGTTTTCGGACATATGTTCATGTTCACCCGCGACATCGGGCGAGACCAGGCGCGGTCTGTGCTGGTCCGTCCGTTTTCGGACACCTGGCCGCGCATTGTCCGCCGATCCGGCGAGCGCTGGCCGCCGATCAGCGGCACAGTGATACCGCACCACCGGGACACGGGCAGTTCGAGGAGAGCACCAGAATGACCGAACACGTCGACCGACGGGTCCGGCGGACGAGGACGCAGTTGCACCGGGCGCTGATCGAGCTGATGCTCGAGCGCGACTACGCGCGAATCAGTGTGCGCGACATCCTCGATCGCGCCGATATCGGCCGGTCGACCTTCTACACGCACTTCCGCGACAAGGACGATCTCCTGCTGGTCAGCAGTATCGAGTATGTGCGCGCGGCGATCTCGGCCCCGTTGCCGCCGGATCCGGACGCGCCGCCGGAAACCGAACGGCTCGCGCCCATCCATCGCCTGTTCGTGCTGGCCGAACAGCATCCCGACGTGTACGGGGCGCTGCTGGGCCGCTCGGCGGGCGGGGTGGTGCTGCGAGCGACGCGCGGGGTGGTCGGCCGGCTGCTCACCGAGCAACTGGCGGGCCGATTGACCGTCACCGAGGACGAATTCGACACCACCATCACGTTTCTGTCCTGGGGCGTGACCGGGTTGCTGGCCTCCATCGCCGAATCGGGTGGGGCACTGACGGCGCGCGCCGCATACGACACCGTCACCGGCCTGCTGGGAGAGCACGGCTCCGACGGCACCGGGGAAGGCCGGACGTACGACGGCGACAGCGCGTCGGGTGACGCCGGGTCACCGGGGCAGGGCGGCGCATCCGAGAACGGCGGTGCCCCCGGAAACCCCGACGGCGCGGACGGGTGAGGGTCCTCGGAGAAGCACCCCACTCGTCCGCGCCGATCGCGCTGATCGGTGTCCCAGTCACCGATCAGCGGGTAGGGCCAGAGGCTCGGGAGAGCACTGCTCAGGACGCGAAGTCCTTGCGCAGCTGCACCTTCACGACCTTGCCGCTGGCGTTGCGGGGCAGTTCGGCAAGCACCACGAGATCCTTGGGGTGCTTGTAGCGGGCCAGGTTCTCGTTCAGGAAGGGCTCGAGTTCCTCGAGGGTCAGCTCGCCCTCGGGATCGTTGAGCGCGACGATCGCGACCGGCACCTCGCCCCACTTGTCGTGCGAGCGGCCGATGACGGCGGCCTCACGGACCTTCGGGTGGCTGAAGAGCACGTTCTCCACCTCGGCGCAGTAGATGTTCTCACCGCCGGAGATGATCATGTCCTTCTTGCGGTCCACGACGTAGATGAAGCCCTCTTCGTCGGTGCGGACCAGGTCACCGGAGTGGAACCAGCCGCCCTGGAAGGCATCGGCCGTGGCTTCCGGCTTGTTCCAGTAACCCTGCATGAGGGTCGGGCCGCGGTAGACGATCTCGCCGACCTCGCCGGGGGCGACATCGTTCATCTCGTCGTCGACGATGCGCACCTGGATGGTCGGGATCGGCTTGCCGACCGAGCCGAGCTTACGCAGCGCGTCCTTGCCCTCGAGCACGCAGGTGATCGGCGACATCTCGGTCTGGCCGAACACCGCGACGTTCTGGGCGTTCGGGAAGGCCTCGGCCATCGCGCGCAGCACCGAGTCCGAGGCCGGAGCGGCGCCCCAGCTCAGCATCTTCAGGGCCAGCTTGCGGTCCTTCAGGGTGGGATCGGCGCAGATGATCTGCCATTGGGCGGGCACGCAGAACGCGGTGGTGGCCTGCTCGGCTTCCACGGCGTCGAGGAACTCGGTCGCGTCGAAGGCGCCGAGCGGGTGCAGCACGGTCTTGGCGCCGAGCATGAAGTACGGCGCGAGACTGCCGAGGCCGGCGATGTGGAACAGCGGCGAGGTGCAGAACCCGATCGAGTCCGGCTCGATTTCCATGGCGCGGATGCAGGTCAGCGCCTGGGCGTTCATGTTCTCGTGGGTGAGCACCGCGCCCTTCGGGCTGCCGGTGGTGCCCGAGGTGTACATGATCAGCGAGGGGGTGTCCTCGGGGATGTCCAGCGGCGCGTGCGGCTCGCCCTCCTCGGCGATGGCGTCGTCGTAGCCGAGCACGCCCTCTTCGCTCTTGCCGTTGATGACGATGAAGGTCTCGAGCGCCGGGGCCTGCGCGCGCACGGCGGCGGCCAGCGGCTGCAGCACGGAATCGGAGACGATCGCCTTGGCACCGCTGTCGCCGACGATGTAGGCGACCTCGGGCGGGGTGAGGCGGAAGTTGACCGGCACCGCGATCGCGCCGAGTGCGGTGATGCCGAAGACCGCTTCGATGTACTCGGGGTAGTTCAGCGCCAGGATGAGCACGCGGTCGCCGAAGCCGACGCCGCGGCGGGCCAGCGCGTCGGCGAACTTCTCCGAGCGCTCGTGCAGCTGCTTCCACGTGGTGTCGACACCTTTGAACCGCAGCGCCACGTTGTCCGGCCGCATGAGCGCATGCGTAGCGAGCTGGTTGTTCCAGTGATTGCGCCGCGAGCGAATCGGCTCGTCGAGCGCCTGTGCACCAGTGGTCATACCACGTACTCCTTCTCGGACCGTCCGCTGCCCAGCCGGGTGGCGGGCATCGTCGACGGGCTGAACCGAGACGAGAATAACAACTAACTTATCCGGTCGGCAAGACATCGCGAGATGAATCGAGGTTAATCGTCTCGATAGCACGACCGTACCAATCCTAGGCCATCAACCAGGAGAAATGGACTCCATTTCCCATCTAATCGGACGCCGATCAGGACGTCATTATGGACTGACTATGCGAATCTCGGCTTACTTACGCTTGAATGCCGATAGCCGGTCGTGTCACCATCGAGGCGGCAGGGCGGATCTGGCACGCCCGCGCGAGACATAGGAGAAGCGCAATGCTGCGTACCAGGTTCACCGAGGAATTCGGCATCGAACACCCGATCGTGCAGGGCGGCATGATGTGGGTCGGCCGGGCCGAACTCGTCGCCGCGGTCGCGAACGCCGGCGGCCTCGGCTTCATCACCGCTCTGACCCAGCCCACCCCGGACGAATTGCGCAAGGAGATCGAGCGCACCAGGGAGCTGACCGACAAGCCGTTCGGCGTCAACGTCACGATCCTGCCCTCGATCAACCCCCCGCCGTACGCCGAGTACGTGCAGGCCATCATCGAGTCCGGCATCAAGATCGTCGAGACCGCGGGCAGCAACCCCGAGCCCTTCCTGCCGTACTACAAGGAAGCCGGCGTCAAGGTCCTGCACAAGTGCACCAGCGTGCGGCACGCCCTCAAGGCCCAGAAGATCGGCGTCGACGGCGTCAGCATCGACGGCTTCGAGTGCGCGGGCCACCCCGGCGAGGACGACATCCCCGGCCT
Source organism: Nocardia shimofusensis NBRC 100134 (assembly GCF_001613125.1). Classification (GTDB taxonomy): domain Bacteria; phylum Actinomycetota; class Actinomycetes; order Mycobacteriales; family Mycobacteriaceae; genus Nocardia; species Nocardia shimofusensis. The sequence goes on along the minus strand of NZ_BDBT01000029.1, from coordinate 73,006 downwards.
GATCCTGATCCCGGCCGCGGCGCGCGCGCTGGACATCCCGATCATCGCCTCCGGCGGCATCGCCGACGCCCGCGGCCTGGTCGCCGCGCTGGCCCTCGGCGCCGACGGCGTGAACATGGGCACCCGCTTCCTGTGCACCCAGGAATCCGGCATCGCGCACAAGGTCAAGGAACAGATCGTCGCCAACAGCGAGCTGGACACCCAGCTGATCTTCCGCACCATGCGCAACACCGCGCGCGTGGCCGACAACGAGGTCAGCCGCAAGGTCGTCGAGATCGAGAAGGCGGGCGGCAAGTTCGAGGACGTGCGCGAACTCGTCGCGGGCGCCCGCGGCCGACGGGTCTTCGAGGAAGGCGACCTGGACGCGGGCATCTGGTCGGCCGGTCTGGCCCAGGGCCTGATCCACGACATCCCGACCTGCGCCGAGCTGATCAGCCGCATGGTCGGCGAGGCCGAGGAGATCATCCAGCAGCGGCTGGCCGAGTTCGTCGTCGCCTGATCGAGGTTCGACTCACCGCCGCCCGCGTCCTGGACGTGGGCGGCGGTTGTCGTCTCGCCGGGACGCGTGCGCGGAGCGGGGCGGCTGTACTGTCCAGAGCGCGGTCTCTCGAGCGCATCCGTACCGTCCTGAGCACGGCTGCACCGAACCTGAGCGCTGCTGTACCGAACCCGAGCGCGGGCGATTAATCCCGAGCGCGGGCGGCGATGGCCGCGTGATCGTGGGCCGCGATCACCTCGATGCCCTCGGGCAGCGCGTGCAGCCGGTGGATGGTGGCGAAGGCCGCGTCTCGATCGGCGTCGAACAGCGCCCCCGGCATCGGCGCCTTCTCACGGAGCAACCGGATCTGCAGGTTGCCCCACACCGCGTCGCCTGCCAGCAGCACGCGAGTGCCGTCGTCGACAGCCAGCAGTACGCCGATGCTGCCCGGGGTGTGTCCGGCCAGGTCGAGCAGCAGCACCGAGCCGTCGCCGAACAGGTCGGCGCTTCGTTGGAAGCCGAGCACCGGGGGGCCGTCGAGTTCGAAGATGTCGAACTCCCGGCCGAGCAGCGGACCGCGCGCGACACCGAGCGGGGCCTGCGGGCCGCGCATCGCCCAGTCGTATTCGGCGGCGGGCAGGCGCACCGGCACCGAGCCGGGCAGGTCGAGCAGACCTGCCACGTGGTCCCAGTGCAGATGGGTCGGCACGACGAATTCGATGTCGGCGCCGGTCAGGCCGTGGGCGGCGAGGGCGGCGTCCAGGCCGAGCACCGGCTTGTCCGGCGCGACCAGCAGCGGCACCGGGAACGGCAGCTCCGGCAGCACCCGGCGGTGCGGGGTCGAGCACATGGCCGGATCGATCAGGAACCGCGCGCCGGGGTGCTCGACCAGGAAGGATGCGTAGCTCATCGGATACTTGCGTAAGCTGCGATGGCCTTCGGCGACGAGGATCTCCGGGGCCGATGTGTGCGCCTGGGTCAGGACCGTCAGCTTCACGGCTCGGGTCGCGGGCGGCGGATCGGTCACCTCGATGCGGGCCAGCAGGTCGGTGTCGGGGCCGCGGGGCCGCAGCAGCCGGGGTGGTGTCGCGGCCAGTGCGGTGCAACAGCGCAACAGCGTCGGCAGCAGCGGAGTCCGTTCGCCGCGCGGAGCGAGCTGGGTTTCGGGCACCCGTCCGACGGTAGGCGACGGACGTCGCGCGCGGTAGTGCCGCGTGGGACGGCCGTGTGGCATGGCCGTCACGACACGCTGGGTGATCCGGCTACTGCGGCGTGTCACGAAATGGCAACGGACACAATGGAAGACGGGTGCCTACGGGTCCGCGGATACGGCATAATCGCGGGTGGAACCGTGCGCGGGCCCGCGACGGGGAGGGAGGACGCGATGCGGCCGAGTCCGGCAGGCGGGCAAGGCGATACCTGCAGCCGTGGTCGCACTGTTGTGCCGACCGCCGCCGTGGCGTCACCGCATCCGTGGCACCCTTGTTCCCTACCTTCGGTCCGCGCGATACCCATGGTCCGCACGATGCGATGACCGACATCTCCCCCACCCCGCCCCGGCATTCCCCGGTGGCCGTCATCGGCATGAGCTGCCGCCTGCCCGCCGCGGCGAACCTCGACGAGTTCCGGCGGGCCCCGCACCGCGCCGTCACGTGCGAACCGGCCGCCGCGCCGCGTCTGGACGGCATCGACCTGTTCGACAGCGCCTGGTTCGGCATCCCCGACGCCGAGGCCGCCGTCCTCGATCCCCGACAGCGCCTGGCACTCGAAGCGGTGGTCGAGGCGATCGACGATGCGGGCATCGGCTACCGGATGCGCGGTTCGAGCACCGCCGTCGTCGTCACGATCGGTGCCGCGCCGGGGTACGGACGCGGGCGCCCGAGTGGCGATATCGCGCACGGAATCTCGCACGTGCTCGGCTTGCACGGCCCCGGTGCGACGTCGGAGAACTCGGATGGTGAACCCGGCTGGGCCGAAGCCGCGGTGCGCGCGTTCGAGGACGCGTCCGTGCCGTTCGTGATCGTCGCCGGGGTCGATATCGAAATCGCGGGGGTCGGCGGCGCGGGGAGCGGAATCGTCGGCGTGGAGGCCGCCCGCGTGGAGGTCGGCGTCGCGGCGTCCCCCGCGAGCGCGCCACCACTGCCCGATGAGCGCGACGCTGTGCCGGTGAGCGGCATCCTCTGGCGAGCGGGCTGCGGTGTGCTGATCCTGCAACGGCTCGCCGATGCGGTGCGTACCGGCAGCCGGGTGCACGCCGAGATCGAGTTCCCAGCGGCGGATTCACCTGCGCGGGGCATACGGTCGTCCAGCGTCGCAGGTGCGGGCGAGCCCGGTCCCGCAGACCTGTCTCGACACCGGGGCGAGCTTGGACGTCACGGGAGTGCCGAACGCGCGGACGGATCTCCGCCGGTCACCGGATCGCGGCCCGCGAGCACATCCGTGACCGCGAACTGCTCTGGCCCCGAGCACAGTTCACGGTCCGCGAGCAGCTCGCACCCGGCAGCAGGCCACCGGCACACCGGCGGATCGCTGCCCGCGCGGGTGGCGATGCCCGCGACCCGGTCGGTGATGTCGGTGATCGAGCGGGTGTGCGCACTCGCCGACGATCGGGCCGCGTGGACGGCCGGTGACAGGCCGGTCCTGCGCGGGCCCGAGCCGGGCACGTCCAGGCTGGGAACATCCGTGCCAGACACATCCGGACCGTGCACGTTCGAGCCGGGCACGTCCGGACCGGGCACGTCCGGACCGGGCACATCCGGACCGGGCACATCCGAGCCAGGAACGTCCAGGCCAGACAAATCCGGACCAGGCTCATCCAGGCCAGACACATCCCGGCCGGGCACATCCGGACCAGGCATCCCCGAGCCGGGCGCCTCTGAGCCGGAAACATCCAGGCCGAGCACGCCCGAGCCGGGCGCATCGAGCACATCCGGGTCGAGCACATCGACGTGGGTCGCGCCGCTCGCTGTACGACCCGCGCGCGTGGGGCGGTCCGTGCGGGCGATGGACCCGCCCGTGCTGATCACCGTGACCGGCCGCGACGACGGCGAGTTCAGGAACGCGGCAATGCGGCTGGTCCACCACCTGCGCTATGCCGCGCCGGAGGGCGATCGGGCCGCCGAATCGGCTGCGTTGCAGGAACTCTCCGCCGCGACCACCCGCTCGTTTCCGAACGCCACGCGGGGTGCGGTGCTGGCCGGGGATGCGGCGCAGGCACGGGACCGGTTGCGGGCACTCGCGCAGGGCGAACCGGGTGCGGGCATCGTCGGGCCGCGCACACCGCGGCGACGCGATGGGGTGCTGTTCCTGTTCACCGGCACCGTCGAACGGCCCGCCAGGCTGGGCCGGGCGCTCGCCGCTCGTTATCCGGTGTTCGCGGCGGCATTGAACGAGATCACCGACGCGGTGGTCACGGCGGGCGGTCCGCGGATCTGGACTCCGCGCTTCGGTTTCCATCCGCCGGCGACCGGGTGCGCCGAGCGCGAGCTCGGGTTGCTGGCGGGTTTCGTGCATCAGGTCGCGCTCGCGCGGCTGGTCGAATCCTGGGGTGTGCGGCCGGACGCGGTATGTGGGTACGGGTTCGGAGAGCTGGCTGCCGCGCTGGTCGCCGGGGTGCTCACCACGGGGGACGCGGCCGGGCTCGCGGTGTGGCGAGCCGGGAGGACCGGCGTCGCGCCGCCGGACGAGCGGGTGAGTGCGCTGGTGAACGCGAGTCCCGAAGAGGTGGCGCGGCTGATCGAGCCGTTGCGTCCGGCGGTCACCGTCGCCGCGATGCACGGCCCGCGCTCGGTCCTCGTGCGCGGCGAGCCGCGCCAGGTGGAGACCATCGCGCGCCGCGCGGAACGGCGCGGCCTGTCGGTCACGCTTCTCGAACGCACCGACTCCGATCCAGTGGTACCGGAGACCGAGCACACGAGTGTGATCAGCGGCGCACAGGCGAGCACAGGCCACATCCAGACGAGCACGGGCGGCGCACAAGCGAGCGCAGATGCCGTCCGGAAGAGCACGGGCGGCGTTCGGATGGGCACTCAGGCGGGCCGAGCCGGTGTCCGGACGAGCACCGGCACCGTCCGGACGAGCCGCGATAGCGACCAAGCGAGCCGGGGTGACGACCAGACGAACCGAGGCGGCGACCGCGCCCGCGGGTCCGGCGATCGGCTCGCCCACCCGGCGCCATGGGGGCTCGCAACACCGCGACTGCCGTTCTACTCGACTGTCCGCGCGGGACAGGTCTTTTCGACGAGTGCGCCGGATGCCCGCTACTGGACCGAGGAGGTCGGCGGCGCCGTGCAGCTGGCGGCCGCGATGGAACGGGCGGCGCACGACGGCGTGGGAACGGTGCTCGAGTTCGCGGCGCATCCGGTCCTCACCACCGCCCTGCGGGAGTATCCGGAATTCCGGAATTCGGCCTACCCGGTCGGTGACCGCGACGACGAGGTGACCGCGCTGCTGCTCGCGCTCGCCGAACTGCACGCCGACGGCCGGTTCGTGGAGTGGTCCGGCCATGGACCGTTCACCGGTGCTGCCCCGCGACGGCGGTGGCGGCGCACTCCGGTCCGGTCACCGCTGCCGCTCGTCACCGACTGTGCCGCCGCCACGGTCGACGCCGAGGAGTCCGGCGAGCACGCGCTCGGCACGATCGCGCTCGTGCCCACCGGGTATTGGGTGCGCACGCTGTTGCGCCTGGCCGCACCGGCCGAGATGATGACCGACTTCGTCGTGCACGACCGGCTCGGCCCGGACGCACTGGGCGCGATCGAATGCCGCGACGACGGTCCGGCCGGCATCCGCGCCTATATCGGCGACCTGCCCGTGGTGTCGGCGCGTCCGATGTCCGGACCCGCGCCCGCCGACATCGTGGACTGGATGCGGGTGGTCGACACCGGCCGCTCGGCCCGCCACCGCATGCGCGAGCTCGGCGGCGCGAACTTCTACACGCTGCTGCGCAGGCACCGGCTGGACTACGGTCCGCGCCGACGCGTGCTCGCCGGATTGGAGACCGGCGCGGGCCACGCCTTCGGCACCGTGGAAACCGTTGCGGCGAGCCTGGTCTCGATCATCGAGGGGTGCGTGCATCTGCTCGTCGCGGCCGCCCAGGAGTACGTGTCGGACCGGACCTATCCGAGCGTGCCCGCGATCTCCGCGGTGTGGGTAGGCGCGGGCGCCGAACGACTCGTCACCCGCGCGTATGCCACCGTGCGCGAACGCGGGCCGGACAGCCTGACCGGCGATGTCGTCGGCACCGACGACGACGGGGTGCCGGTGCTGGCACTGTCGGGGGTGCGGATCGTGTTCGCCGAACGCGACGCGGCCGCCCGGGACGGGCAGACCGAGATCGCCCCGTTCCGTACCCAGGTCTGGCTGCCCACGACGACCGGCGCGGACGGAACGCCGCCGTCCCGGCTACGGCGCCTGCTGATCGTCGGCGCCTCGGAAACCGCCGCGCGCCTGGCCCGTTCGACAGACCTGACCGTCGCCACCGAGCACGTCGCGAGGACGCCGGATGCCGCGGGCGAGGTGGTCTGGGCAGCCGCCGAGGCCGCGGACCCGCCGACCGGGATCGTGCTGATCTGGCCGGACAGCGATGATCCCGACCCGGCCGCCGCCCTCGCCCGCGCCCACGAGGTCCTGACGTGTGCCGCAACCGCTGCCGCAACGGCGGGCCTGACCGTGGTGCTGCCCCGTCGGGCCCTGCGCGGCAGCGGTGGTGCGGCGACCGCCTGGGGTGTGGCGGCGCTGACCCGCACGCTTCGCCTGGAATCGCGACGGCGCGTCCGGGTCGTCTGGGCCGACGCCGATCCGCGCGCGCTGGGACTGCTCGCCGACCTGGTGACGATCGACGCGCCCGGCGGCGGGCGCTCGAGGACGCTGGTCGACACACCGGATACCGGTACTTCACCGGCTCCGGGAGAGCCGCGCTCCAGCGCCTCGGGTGCCGGTGAGTCGGAGACCGATGTGTTGTGGTCGGGCGACCTGCGGGTGGGCACCGACGGACTGGCCGTGCGCCGGTTCCGGCAGGCTCCGGCCGTCACCTCGCCCGCGCCGCGGATCGACCCCGGGGGAACCTATGTCGTGACCGGCGGGCTCGGGCGGCGCGGCGCGATCGCGGTGCGGTGGCTGCTCGATGAGGGCGCCCACGATGTCGTCGTGCTGACCCGCGATCCGCGGCCGGTCCCCGGACCGCTGGACGGGCTCGAGGACAGGTTCGTGGTGGTGCGCTGCGATGTGGCCGACCGCGCCGAACTGGCGGGCGCGCTGGACGACATCCGTGAATACGGCTCGACCATCCGGGGCGTGGTGCACGCCGCGGAGGATTTCGAGCCGACCCGTCTCGGCGCGGTGACCCAGGATCATCTGGCACGGCTCTTCGCGCCGAAGGCGGAGGCCGCGCGCCATCTGCTCGAACTCACCGCGGCGGACCCGATCGACTTCGTGCTGCTGTTCTCCTCGGCGGCCGGTGCGCTCGGCGCGCGGAACCAGGCCGCCTATGCCGCGGCGTCGGCGGCCGTGGACGCGCTCGCCGCAGGGTCACGGCGAAGACGGGTGCTGGCCTTGGGCTGGGAGATCCGGCAGTCCGACGGCGCGATGGCGACCATGGACAACGACTCGGCGAAGGTGGCTCACGGCGCGCACGTACTGACCCAGGCGTTGCGCAGCGGAGCGCCACATCTGCTGGTGAACGGCGAGACCGGCTCGGACAGCTGAACCTTGTCGGCTCGACCTCGTCGCGCGGCTCAGTTCTCGTCGCGACCGAGCAAACGATCCGTTTCGCGGCGTTCGCGTTTGGTGGGACGACCGGCCCCGCGATCGCGCCGCGGCATGGCGGCGAGCACTTCCTTCGGGGGCGGCGGCGGGCTGCGGTCGATCAGGCATTGGGCGGCGATCGGAGCACCGACCCGCTTGGTGACGATCCGCTCCACGACGACGATGCGTTCGATGCCACCGACGCGGATACGCACCTCGTCACCGGGACGGACGGGCTGAGCCGGCTTCGCAGTGGCCCCGTTGACTCGGACGTGGCCACCACGACAGGCATCGGCCGCCGCCGAGCGAGTGGGAAACAGCCGCACCGACCACGTCCAGGAATCCACCCTGGCCTGTGTCGGTGCGCTCTGCTCTCGCTGCGGCATCCGCGCCTGTCGGCTACCGGTATCAGTCCGCGATACGGCGGGCGGTGACGATCATGTCGGGGCGCAGCGGGGTGTAGGACACCGGCTGGCCGGACTGGACCGCGTTCAGTAGCTTGCCGTCGCCCGCGTACAGGCCGACGTGGCCACCGCCGTTGGTCACGACGATGTCGCCGGGACGCAGTTCCTCGAAGGACACCGGAGCGCCGACGTGCGACTGCTCGAAGCTGGTGCGGGGAAGTTCGATTCCGGCCTGCCGGTAGGCCCACTTCACCAGACCGGAGCAGTCGAAGGAGGACGGGCCCGCGGCGCCCCAGGAGTACATGGCGCCGACCTTGGTCTTGGCGGCGTCGAGGGCGATGTCACCGATGCTCGTCTGCTGCACGAACGGCGCCGAGGGCATCGTGAACTGGGGGAGTTGCGGCGCGGCCAGCGGCGCGCCGGGCGCGGCCAGGGCCTGCTGAAGCTGCTGCTCGAGCTGCTCGACGGGCTGCTCGAATTCCTGCGGCACCGGGACGTCGAAGTCGCCGAGGCCAGGAATGTTGATCGTGGCGGCCATTGCCGGGATGGCGGGCATCGCGCCGGTGGCGGCGACCGCACCCATGACAAGAGCACCCTTCACGGAATTCGGCACGCGCGATTCCCGCTGCAAGCTGTGTTTACCCACCGACCTGAGTCTCCGATCGTTTCCTGCATTCCCCGCCGACCGGGTCGCTGTCGGACTCGGGGCGGAAAATCACAGCCCCGCACCTCGATTGCGGTGGGTCCGGCACGGCAGCCGGTACACGGTGGCACCGACAGCCGATAAGGCGGGTGACCCAGTGGCGCCCTCCTCTTACGAAGTGACACCCTCCACTAAGTCACGAGAAGATTACGATGCCCGGCGGCTCTTGTCCAGCGGAGCGGGTGGTGTTTCCGCCGCTTTGTGAATATTCCCTGGACAACTCGCGCGCACCATGCGAACACGCACCACAACGGCGCGATTCAGCAGCGAACGCCCACCATTTCGATTCGAGACCACGCTGTCCGGGCGGTTCCCGAGTACTCGGCTACAGCGTCCGATCCCCTGCCCGCGATGCGCTCGCGGACGCGCGCTCGAGTTCGTCGATGCGCCGCCTCGCGTCGGCCAGTTCCAGTTCGACCTGGGCGAGCGCCTCGACCAGGGGCCCGATGGCCAGGTCGGCGATCAGCTCCGGGCCCACGTCCTCGTGCCCGAGCGCCCCGAGCAGGGCGGCTTTGATCACCCGCGCCCGGCGCGCGCCCGCGGGCACCCGCCATGCCTCGATCACCTCGGCGACGTCCGAGGGCACCGGCTCGTCCTGGACTGATTCCGCACAGACGGATTCCTCGTACACGGACTCCTCGAACATGGGCCTCCGATCGGCGCGGCGGTACCTGGTGTCGGGGACGACAAGGACAAGATAGCGAAATCTACGACTTGCCGAATACTTCGGAAGATTTCGCTGCTCGCACGCGCTACGGTTTCGGGGCATGGACCCCGTGCGCAACCCGTATGCACCAGGAGCCGGCCAGCGCCCGCCCGAACTCGCCGGGCGCGACAAGCAGTTGCAGGCCTTCGACATCGTGCTGGAACGGATCGCGCGCGGTAGGCCCGAACGCAGCGTCGTGCTCACCGGACTGCGCGGCGTCGGGAAGACGGTGTTGCTCAATCAGCTTCGCTCCGCGGCGATCTCGCGCGGGTGGGGCACCGGCAAGATCGAGGCCAGGCCCGATCAGGAGTTGCGCAGACCGCTGTCCTCGGCGCTGCACATGGCGACCAGGGCGGTGGCCATGTCGCACCGCAATCCCGAACGTGTCGACGATTTCCTCGGCATTCTCAAGGCTTTCGCGTTGCGCGCCACCGCCGACAAGGGAATGCGCGATCGCTGGCAGCCGGGCATCGACGTGCCGGCGGTGGCAGGCCGGGCCGACTCCGGCGACATCGAGATCGATCTGGTGGAGTTGCTCGAGGAGGCCGCGGCACTGGCGGGTGATATCGGCGTGGGGATGGCGATCTTCATCGACGAGATGCAGGATCTGGGGCCCGCCGACATCTCCGCCATCTGCGGCGCCTGCCACGCGCTCAGCCAGGAGGCCGCGCCGCTGATCGTGGTCGGCGCCGGCCTGCCGCATCTGCCCGCCGTGCTCTCGGCCTCCAAAAGCTACTCCGAGCGGCTGTTCAGCTATCACCGGATCGACCGGCTGGACCGCGAATCCGCCGATCAGGCCCTGCTCGCGCCCGCCGAACGCGAAGAGGTGAAGTTCACCGAGGAGGCGCTGGAAGCGCTGTACCGCAAGGCCGACGGCTACCCGTACTTCGTGCAGGCCTACGGCAAGGCGACCTGGGATCAGGCGCCGGAGAGCCCGATCACCGCCGAGGACGTCGAGGTCGCCGCCCCCGCGGCCGAGGAGGAGCTGGCGGTCGGATTCTTCGGCTCCCGTTACGAACGCGCCACCCCGGCCGAACGCGAGTACATGCGCGCCATGGCCGACCTGTCCGGCGACGACGGCCCGGTGGCGACCTCGGCGGTGGCCGCGGAACTGGGCCGCAAGCCCGCCTCACTGTCCCCGGCCCGCGACGGGCTGATCAAGAAGGGACTGATCTATTCCGCCGAGCGCGGCACCATCGGTTTCACCGTCCCGCATTTCGGCCGCTATCTGCGCAGCGTGTGAATCCGCGCGCGCCCCACAACATTACGGGCGAACCGCGCAGCATCCTCCGGTCAGGGAAATATTCTGCTCGCTAGCAAAAAGACTAGATATCGACAGACAACGCTGAGTCAGCCTTTCGCGACGCTTGTCTAAATATTTCTAGTCTTTACTCAATATTTTGGTAGAAAGCCCGATTCGAGGTAAGAGTCCACTGGTCGGCAGCGAGCCGGGAGCGGTTGCGCATCAGGTGCATAACAGCCGGTTAGAGCGGCTAACAGGACGGAAATTGCTACCGACATCCCGGGCACATCGCCCCGCCCCGGGGAGATCACGCCACTGGGAGATCGCATGTTCGTATCCCGCACCGGCACAGCGCGCGCCGCCTCCCGCAGCGCCATCTCCCCCAGCGCCATCTCCCCCAGCGCCATCTCCCCCAGCGCCACCTCCCCCAGTGCCGCCTCCTCCAGCGCCGCCACGCCCTCCGGCGACGCCGCATCCGCTCGCTCCCGCGCCGCCCTGGATCCGGACAGCAGGCCCCTCACGGTGCGCACCGAGGACGGGGTCACGCTCGCGGTGCGCGTGTTCGGATCCGCCGACGCGCCCCTGACCCTGGTGTTCACCCACGGCCATTGCCTGCACACCGAATCGTGGTCGCTGCTGTGCGCACGGCTGCGGGCGCGATGGGGCGAGGACGCCCGGATGATCTGTTACGACCACCGCGGCCACGGCGAGTCCGGCGAGGGGCACCCCGCCACCTACACCATCGACCAGCTCGCCCACGATCTCGACGCCGTGCTGCGCGCGGTGGCGCCCACCGGACCGATCGTGCTGGTCGGGCATTCGATGGGCGCGATGGTGCTACTGGCCTACTCACGACTGTTCGCCGAGAGCATCGGCACCCGGGTGGTCGGGGTCGGCCTGATCGCGGGCGCGGCGACCGGGCTCACCGATATCGGCCTCGGCCGGTTCCTGCACCGCTACACGGTGACCTCGCTGCAGACCGCGATCCGGCACGCGCCCCGTGCGATGCAGGCCTCCAAGCGACTGTCCCGGCACCTGTTCGAGCCGCTGATGCGCGAGGCGAGTGCGGGCACCAGGACGATCAGCCCACGGTTGCTCGCGGTGGCGACCACGATGCTCAACGAGACCCCACTGCTGACCATGACGGGTTTCCTCACCTCGCTCATCCACTTCGACGAGATCGAGGGACTGCACCGGCTGGGCGCGGTGCCGACGCTGGTGCTGGCGGGCTCGGCCGACATCGTGGTGCCGTTCGCGCACTCGGTGGTGCTGGCCTCCCAACTCGGCGACTGCGAGCTGGTCCGGGTGGAGGGCGGCAGCCACAGCGTCATCGGCGAGTACACGGAGGAGGTCGCCGGGGCCATCGCCCGGCTGGTCGCGCGCACCCGCATCCTGGCCACGGGCGAAGTCGGCGGGACACCCGGTTTCGCCATCGCGGGTTGACCTAAGCGATCAGGCAGCAATCGATTTCCGGCCCCATCGGGGCGGCGGACCGGTCTACAGCCGTCCGCGAGACGATTGCGGCGATTTCTCGGCAATTGGTACGCCTGGAGATTTCCCGAGACTCGGCAGCGCTTCTCGGGTACTGTGTTGTAGATCACGTTGTGTGGTGGGTCACATGGCCCGGTGATGCACGGCCTGCGGGTACCCCGCGGGGCAACGCCCCCGACCCGGGTCCGCACGTCCGCCAGGAACACAGGAGGAATCGATGACACGCAGCGATATCGCGGAACTGCGCTACGCGGTCAACCAGCTCCGGCAATCCATCGGCGCACTGCGCACCCACTACGGCGACGCCAACACCGTGCGCCGGCTGGAGAACGATCTCGAACGGCTCACCATCGACGCCGACGAGTTCGAGCAGGCTCCGCCGCCGGAGGTCAGGCGCAGGCCACAGAACACCATCTACGTCCCGGACAGCAAGTCCGACGAGGCGGCCTGGATGGGCGCACAGGACGAGGGGCTGGGCTTCCACTCCCGCCCGCGTACCACCTGAGCCGACCGGCGGTTCCGGCCCGTATCGCTCGACGTCGCGCGGCGGGCCGGGGCCACCGGCGGGTATCGGCCGGTGCGCCCCGGCGCCGCCAGGTCAGGGGCGTTGCTGCCACTTGTTGCGCACGCCGGCCGCCCGGTGCTTACCGGAGCGCTTGTTCGCAGCCGCCCCGTGGAATCGCGCCCCCGCCGGCGCCTGCACCGGTGGCGGTGCGACAGCGGATTCGAACAGCGCCGCGATCCCGTGGTCGTGGCCGAGCGCGATGGCCTCCAGCGCGTACTGACCGCCGGTACGCGAGAGTTCGTGCAGCATCGTCGTCATGATCCGCAGGCCGGTCGCGCCGACAGGATGTCCGAGCGCGATCGAGGAACCGTTGACATTGAGCCGGTCGTTCGGATCCAGATCCCACTCACGCGCCAGCGCCAGCACTTCCACGGCAAATCCCTCGTTGACCTCGATGAGATCCAGATCGTCCATGCCGAATCCGGTGCGCCCGAGCAATTTCGCGACTGCGGGCGCGGCGCCGAGCGAGGCGGTGTCGACATCGCTGCCCGCCGCCGCCCAGCCCACCAGATAAGCCATCGGTTCGAGCCCGAGCTCCTCGAGCCTGTCCTCGGCGACGACCAGGCAGGCCGAGGCGCCGTGCCGGTGCGCGCTCATGTTTCCCGCCGTCACCACCCCGTCGGACAGCAGCGGCCGGAGCGCGGCCAGCGTGTGCGTGGACATCTCGCCGTCGATGCCCTCGTCACGCAGTATCCGGTGCCCACCGGTGTCGTCGGGAGCGATGCCGTACTCGGGCCGATCCGCGCGCACGCTGACCACCTCGGCGCCGAAACACCCCTGCCGCCATGCCCTGGCCGCCTTGCGATGGCTGGCCACCGCGAACTCGTCGGCCTCGGCCCGGGTGATTCCGTAGTACCGGGCCACCTCTTCGGCATTGGCCAGATCGATCGAGGACTCCGACCACACCCGGGCGCCCGCAGCGACTCCGCCGCCGTGCCGCGCCCCGACCGGTCCGTAGCCGCCCTGCCGATGGCCGCCCGGCCCGTACATGCCTTGCCCGTAACCACTTCGGCCGTCACCGGCTGGTCCGTAACCGCCCGGCCCGAAGACGACTTGTCCGGGACCTGCTTGCCCGTAACCGGCTTGCCCGGGACCTGCCTGCCCGAAGACGGCTTGCCCCTGACGGACCTGCCCTGCACCGCGCGGTCCCGGACCGGCATATCCCCGGCCCCGCTGAACGTCACCGTTGCGCCCGAGTCCGCCGGGCCCGTCGCCGCCCGCCTCGACGCCGCCCGCCACCACGACATCGGCCGCGCCGGTCTGCACCATCATCGCCGCGGTGATCACCGCCTGCAGTCCGCTGCCGCTGTGCCGATCGGTGACGAAACCCGGTACGGCGAACGGCAGTCCGGCATCGCGGGCGGCCAGTTTGCCCAGGTCCGGGCCGGATGCCGGGCCCATGCGCGAACACGCCATCGCGACGTCCTCGATCCGCCACGGCTCGATACCCGAACGCTCGATGACCGCCGACAGCACCGTCGACGCCAACCATTGGGCGGGCATCCTCGACAGTGCCCCGCCGTCGACCCCGCTGGGGGTGCGAACCGGCGCCACGATCGCGGCTCTTCTCATGGTCGGTCTCTCCTTACCCGGCCGGATTCCGGAGTGCGCTGACACATGTCCACGCATGTCAGCAGGTGTCGCTGGAGAAAGGGGACCACGCCGATGTTGCGAAGACGTGACATCTGCGGAACCCATTTCGCACGTGAGCCGGGCCGCGATTGTGTGGCGCAAATCATAGGCGGCGCACCCACCCGAGATCGCCGAGACCACCCTCGAGCCATAGTCCCCCTGCCGTATGGTGCTGTGCATCACATCCAGAGCGCGGTCGGCATCGATACTCCAGACGGCACGGATTCCCGCGACGGCATCGATCTCCGCCCGCCGAGCGAAACAGCGAGGCGTTCTCCCGTGAGTGCCGCACCGACCGCTGTCCCCGCGGGGACGGGCGTTTTCAGCAAGACCAGGGCCCGAATCGCCGCGCGCACCCTGCGCACCGACCGCTGGTGGGTGCCACCACTGCTCACGGTGCTCGGCCTCGGCGCCTTCGTCGTCTACGCGACCATCAGATCGTTTGTCCGGACGGCGTATTGGGTGCCGGAGTACCACTACCTGACGCCGTTCTACTCGCCCTGCCTGAGCGATTCCTGCGTGCCGGGTTCGAGTCATTTCGGCACGCCGTTCCCGGAACTGCCCATGTGGATACCGCTGGGCTTCGTGGTGCTGCCGTTCCTGCTCGGCTTCCGCCTGACCTGCTACTACTACCGCAAGGCCTACTACCGCTCGGTGTGGTTCGCCCCGCCCGCCTGCGCCGTGGCCGAACCGCACCAGCGCTACACCGGCGAGACCAGACTGCCGCTGATCGTGCAGAACGCGCACCGCTACTTCTTCTATGTGGCGCTGGTCATCTCGGTGATCAACACCTACGACGCGCTCTCGGCCTTCCACGGCTCCGGAGGCGGATTCGGTTTCGGCCTGGGCAATCTCGTGCTGATCGGCAATGTGACATTGCTGTGGGCCTACACGCTGTCGTGCCATTCCTGCAGGCACATCACCGGCGGCCGGCTCAAGCACTTCTCCGCGCATCCGTTGCGCTACCGGTTCTGGACCTTCGTCTCCAAGCTCAACACCAGGCACATGGAACTGGCCTGGATCACCCTCGGCACTCTCGTTCTCACCGACCTCTACGTGCTGCTGGTCGCCAGCGACACGATCTCGGACCTGCGGTTCGTCAACTGACCCGCCCCGGCTTCAGGAGTATCCCCAGCTATGCCAGAAGAGGAACGGCACAACCCTGCCGAACGGCACACCGCCGTCGAAAGGCACAACTACGACGTGGTCGTCATCGGGGCGGGCGGCGCCGGACTGCGGGCGGTGATCGAAGCGCGCGAGCACGGCCTCTCGGTGGCGGTGGTGTGCAAATCGCTGTTCGGCAAGGCGCACACCGTGATGGCCGAGGGCGGCTGCGCGGCCTCGATGGGCAATGCCAACGAGAAGGACACCTGGCAGACCCACTTCAAGGACACCATGCGCGGTGGCAAGTTCCTCAACAACTGGCGCATGGCCGAACTGCACGCCCAGGAGGCGCCCGCGCGGGTGTGGGAGCTGGAATCCTATGGGGCGCTGTTCGATCGGACGCCCGACGGCCGCATCAGCCAGCGCAACTTCGGCGGGCACACCTATCCGCGGCTCGCCCACGTCGGCGACCGCACCGGCCTCGAGATCATCCGCACGATGCAGCAGAAGATCGTCGCGCTGCAGCAGGAGGATTTCGCGGCCACCGGTGACTACGAGGCCCGCATAAAGGTGTTCGCCGAATGCACGATCACCGAACTGCTCACCGACGACGGGCGCATCTGCGGCGCGTTCGGCTACTGGCGCGAATCCGGCAAGTTCGTGCTGTTCGAGGCCCCCGCGGTGGTGCTGGCCACCGGCGGCATCGGCAAGTCCTACAAGGTCACCTCGAACTCCTGGGAGTACACCGGCGACGGGCACGCCCTGGCGCTGCGCGCGGGGGCGACGCTGATCAACATGGAGTTCCTGCAGTTCCATCCGACCGGGATGGTCTGGCCGCCGAGCGTCAAGGGCATCCTGGTGACCGAGGGCGTGCGCGGTGACGGCGGGGTGCTCAAGAACTCCGACGACAAGCGGTTCATGTTCGACTACATCCCCCCGGTGTTCAAGGGCCAGTACGCCGAATCCGAGGCCGAGGCCGACCAGTGGCTGAAGGACAACGATTCCGCGCGCCGCACCCCCGATCTGCTGCCCCGCGACGAGGTCGCACGCGCGATCAACGAGGAGGTCAAGGCCGGGCGCGGCACCCAGCACGGCGGGGTCTACCTCGACATCGCCTCCCGGCTGCCCGCCGAGGAGATCCGGCGCAGGCTGCCGTCGATGTATCACCAGTTCAAGGAACTGGCCGATGTGGACATCACCAAGGAGCCGATGGAGGTCGGGCCGACCTGCCACTACGTGATGGGCGGCATCGAGGTCGATCCGGACACCGGCGCCGCGACCGTCCCCGGCCTGTTCGCCGCGGGTGAGTGCTCCGGCGGCATGCACGGCTCCAACCGGCTCGGCGGCAATTCGCTGTCGGATCTGCTGGTCTTCGGCAGGCGCGCCGGTCTGGGAGCCGCGGCCTACGTCGAGGGGCTCGCGCAGCGACCGCAGGTCTCCGACGGCGCGGTCGCCGACGCGGCCCGTATCGCGGTGGCGCCGTTCGATCCGCCCGCCGACGGCCGTGGCGAGAACCCCTACACCCTGCACACCGATCTACAGCAGGTGATGAACGACCTGGTCGGCATCATCCGCAAGGAGCACGAACTCGCGCAGGCGCTGGAGCGGCTCGCCGAACTGCGGGCGCGCTTCGGCAGCGTCACCGTCGAAGGACACCGGCAGTTCAATCCGGGCTGGCATCTCGCCCTCGACCTGCGCAACATGCTGCTGGTCAGCGAGTGCGTCGCGCGGGCGGCACTGTTGCGGACCGAGAGCCGCGGCGGGCACACCCGCGACGACCATCCGGGCATGGACCCGGCGTGGCGGAACAAGCTGCTGGTCTGCTCGATCGATGCCGGGACGGCCGCCGATCCGGTGTCCCCGCCGGTGCGGGTCGTCCCGAAGGACCAGATCCCGATGCGCGCCGATCTGCTGGCGCTGTTCGATCTCGGCGAGCTCGAGAAGTATTACCACTCGGGCGAACTCGTCGGCCATCCGTCCGGCGCGGGTGCGGCGGAGACCGATTCGGAAGGTGAGGGCTAGTCATGGGATACGACGCGAAGTTCCGCGTGTGGCGCGGTGACGACACCGGCGGTGCGCTGGAGGATTTCACCGTCGAGGTCAACGAGGGCGAGGTGGTGCTCGACATCATCCACCGGCTGCAGGCCACCCAGGCTCCCGATCTGGCGGTGCGGTGGAACTGCAAGGCGGGCAAGTGCGGGTCGTGCTCGGCGGAGGTCAACGGCAGGCCTCGGCTGCTGTGTATGACCAGGATGTCGACGTTCACCACAGACGAGCTGGTGACCGTCACGCCGATGCGCACCTTCCCGGTCATCCGCGATCTGGTCACCGATGTGTCGTTCAACTATCAGAAGGCTCGCGAGATCCCGTCCTTCACGCCGCCGCCGGAGCTGGCGCCCGGCGACTACCGGATGAATCAGGTCGACGTGGAACGGTCGCAGGAATTCCGGAAATGCATCGAGTGCTTCCTGTGCCAGAATGTCTGCCATGTGGTGCGTGATCACGAGGAGAACAAGGAGGCTTTCGCCGGGCCGCGATTCCTGATGCGCATCGCGGAGCTGGAAATGCATCCGCTCGACGTCGCAGATCGCAGGCAGCTGGCCCAGGAAGAGCAGGGCCTCGGTTACTGCAATATCACCAAGTGCTGCACCGAGGTATGTCCGGAAAACATAAAGATCACCGACAATGCGCTGATCCCGCTCAAGGAGCGGGTGGTCGATCGTCGGTATGATCCGCTGGTCTGGTTGGGCAACAAGCTTTTTCGACGCTGAGCCGCCGGACCGAGCCCCGCCGGTCCGGGTCTAGATCGTGGCGACGACTCCCAGCGCTACCACCCACACCAGCGCCCCGACGAACAGGGCGGGCAGAAAAGATCCGGTCAGCACGAAGACGCCCACTGTCGACACCGCGAAAAGCAACGCGACAATGAGCCATTCCACCCAGTCGCCGGGCCGCAATTTCCGGTACCGTGTGTGATAATTCTTGATCCCACGGTCCATGTATTGTGATTACCCACGCGCGACCGACATAAACCCGTTCCGTTGCCGAACGTGCGTCGTTTCGTGATCTTTCCGGCCGCGTGTCGACCCGCCGCTCACAGCGCGGACGTGTAGTCCTTGGCGAGCTCGCGCAGCAACCGTCTGCCCGCCTGCACGTCGAGGGCGCAGCGGCGCAGGCATTCGTGGGCGGCCAGGAACCGCTGCACGTCGACCCCTCGCTCCAGGTAGAGGTCTCCGGTGAAACCGGGCACGTGCACGATCGGCGGATCGGCCCGTTTACCGCGCCCCTCGCCGTCGAAGCACAGCACCGTGAACGGGCCGGTCGGTTCGCCCAGCGGCATGCCCGCGGCGAACGGCAGCACTCGCACTCCGATGGTCGAGCGCGTGCTCAGGTCCGCCAGATGACGCAGCTGCCCCGCCATGACCTTCGGGCCGCCGACCATCCGGCGCAACACCGCCTCGTGTAGCACCACATCGGCGTGCACCGGCGCGACCTTCCTGGTGAGCGCCGCCTGTCGCTGCATCCGCGCCTGCACCCGGCGTTCGATCTCCTCCTCGTCGACCTCGGCGGTCAGATGCCGCAACAGCGCCCGCGCGTAGTCCGGGGTCTGCATCGAGCCGGGGACGAGTTCGGACTGATAGCAGAACAATTCCCGCGCGGTGGCCTCGACGCCGGCGTAGATGTCGAAGCCGGCCGGGATCAGTTCGCCGAAGGCATGCCACCAGCTGTTGCCCGGGCGCTGTTTGGCCAGACCGGCGAGCGCTTCCCTGGTCTCGTCCGGGATGCCGTAGATCCGGCACAGCTCCTGGATGTCGATGGTGCGCAGGCGATCGGCCTGGCCCTTCTCCAGCCGTTGCAGGGTGGTCGCTCCCCACTCCATCAGCCGAGCGGCGTCGGCGATGGTGAGGCCGGCCTGTGTACGCCAGTCCCGTAGGTAACGACCCAGTTGCCGACGGGCGATCGTCGACGACGAATCTGTCGAGGGGGCTGAATCGAGCAGTGCTCGTGTCGAACTCGGTGTCACCGTCAACGCTCCGTTCTCCAACCCCGGCCTGACCGGGGGCGTATCGGGGGGCGGACCTGCGAGCTCGGTTCCCCACGATGCCGCTCGGGTACTCGTGCTACCGACCTGTGATTCGAGACGTGTTCATCCACTGTGGACAATCCTGTACTCCAGAATGGATGACATGCTGGGGATTCGCGGTAAATCTCATGGATCTACCGCGAGCCGCCCGCCGACGCGCCGCACAAATGGTGTGCTGGAAGTGTGCTCGGAACTCGCGTGCGACTGTCCTTGCGCGCGTGGAACTCTCCGGGCGCGTCAACCGATCGCACGCGGGAACGAGGAGTCATGGCTGAAGATGTCACAGCGTCAGATGTCACATCGCCACCGTCGATGGTCGCAGACGCGGCGGTGGCGTGATGCAGATGGCGAACCAGGGGATGTGGTCGTCCGGGCTGCTCAGTTGCGGTAGCGATCCCGGAATCATGACGACCACGCAGGCACATTCGGCGATGCAGCTGCACTTGGACTGCACCGTGGACCGGTGCCTGGTGCGACGTCGCGCCAGGGCGACGCTGGTCGAAGCGGGAAAATGCGTTCTCGACGAACGCGCACTGCGCATCTGATCCGACGCGGCCGCCGCGCGGATACGCTCGCGCGGCGGCCCGAGGTCAGTGCCAGGTGTGATCGGTGAGCGGGGTACGCGGACCGAACTTGGGCTTGCGCGCGTGGCCGCTGATCTCGAGCAGGCGGACCACCCGATAACGATGCGGGCGTAGGGGTTCCAGATACTCGACCATGCCGTCGTCGTCGAGCGGACGGCCGAGCAGGGTCCAGCCGATGATCGCGGCCAGGTGGTAGTCGCCGACGGACAGCGCGTCGGCGTCGCCGAAGGCGCGCTGGGCTGTCTCGGCGGCGGTCCACACCCCTATGCCGGGGACGGTGCACAGCATTCGGGCGGCCTCGGCGGGGGCGCGAGCGGCGGTGCGCTCGAGCGAGTCGGCGATCGCCGCGGCGCGCACGATGGTGCGGGCGCGTTGCGGGCCGACGCCCGCCCGATGGAATTCCCAGGACGGTATCCGCCGCCAGGTCTCGGGGGCGGGCGGCAGCAGCAGACCCGCAGGGGCCGGGCCGGGCGCGGGTTCTCCGTACTGCCGCACCAGTTTTCGCCACGAGGCCAGCGCCGAGATGGTGTGCACCTTCTGCTCGATGACCGAGGGGACCAGCGCTTCGAAGACCCGGCCGGTGCGCAACATCCGCAGGCCGGGGTGCCTGCGGTGCGCGTCGTCGATGAGCGGATGCTCGGGGGTGAAGTCGTCGAGATTCTCGTCGAGGCAGAGCATGGCGGGCAGGTCGTCGAGGAAGACCTGCGCGCCCGGCCCCCAGGCTCGCGCGTGCACGGTGTGCGAGCCGGACTGGATCAGCCGATAGGTGACGGGGCCCGCGGGGGTGCGGGTGGCCTGCCAGTGCCCGCCCGCGTCGTCGCGGTGGGTACACGGGTCGCCCGCGCCGCGACGCAACGGGGCGAGGGTGTGCGCGAGGTCGACGGGCCGGGGTGAGGCGACCGTCCGGGATCGCTCGCCCCCGATCGCCGGTGTGGTCGATGTACGCACCGGTCCATTGTGCGCCCCGGCCCCGGCTGCCGATCGATGGACGTCCGGGTGGCACCCACATCACGGACCTCACGTAACAGACATCCGCGGTGCGGCGATGTTTCCGGCGATCGGCAAACAGCTGGCACAACGGAGGTTCCGATGATCACCAATGCACTCAACTGGCTGCTCGGCGCGTGGGGCGCTGTCTCCGCGGGCAGCTCCGGCTATCAGATTCCGCCGGGCACGCTGCCGTTCGGACTCTGAGCCGCACCCGGATCGGCGTCGAGCAGGAACTGCGCCAGATGTGCGCTACCACGGCCGGTGAGCTGGGCGGCCTGGGTACGGCAGGAGAAGCCGTCGGCGAGGAACACGGCGGCTTCTCCTGCCTCGGCCAGCACGGGGAGCAGGCCGGCGCCCGCGATCTGCACGGAGATGTCGTAATGGCCCGCCTGCATGCCGAAGTTCCCGGCCAGTCCGCAGCATCCGCTGATCTCGACGATCTCGGCCCCGGTGTCGGCAATTATCCGGCGATCAGGGGCGAAACCGAGCACGGCGTGCTGGTGACAGTGCGGCTGGACCACCACCGAGCGCCCGGCGCGATCCGGGGGACGCCAGTCCGGCTGTTCGGCGAGGAATTCGGCCAGGGTTCGCACGGCCCGCGCCACCGGCTCGGCGCGGGGGTCCTCGGGAAGCAGTTCGGGCAGGTCGGCGCGGAGCGCGGCAGTGCAGGAGGGTTCCAGGCCGACGACGAGACCTCCCGCTCGGACGTGGTCGTCGAGGGCGTCGAGGGTGGCGCGCAGCCGGGCGCGGGCGCCGTCGAGCTGGCCGGTGCTGATCCAGGTCAGCCCGCAGCAGACCCGCCTGCCCGGGATGATCACGGTGTGACCGGTCGATTCCAGCAACCGCACCGCCGCTTCGGCGATCTCGGGGGCGAAGGCGTCGGTGAAGGTGTCGAGCCAGAGCATCACCGTCGGCGCGTCGGCGGCTCGGTCCGCGCGGTTCTCGCGGCCGTGCCAGGCCCGTCGGAAGGACCGGCCCGCCAGGCGCGGCACCGGGCGGCGCGGATCCAGACCGGCCGCGCGTAAACCCCAGCGGCGCAGCAGCTTCTGGTTCGCCAGCGCGTTGGCTAGGCGGGGCATCCTGGTGGCCGGCCCCAGCCAGCGCGGCAGCATCCCCAGGGTGTAATGGTCGGCGGGGCGCAGGCGGCGGCGATAGCGCCGGTACAGGATCTCGGATTTGTAGGCGGCCATGTCGACGCCCGCCGGGCAATCGGTGCGGCATGCCTTGCACGACAGGCACAGGTCCAGCGATTCCGCGACGGCGGGTGAGGTCACCGGCAGCGCGCCGCGCACCACTTCCTGCAGCACCCTGGCGCGCCCCCTGGTGTTGTCCTTCTCGTCTCCGGTGGCCAGGTAGGACGGGCACATGAAGCCACCCGCCTGCCGGTTGTCCGCCCGGCATCTGCCCACACCGACACAGCGGTGCACGGCCGCGGCCAGGTCGCCGCCGTCGTGCGGGAAGGCGAAACCACCCACCGAGGGCAGCGGCGCCACGCCCGCCACCCGCAGATCGGCGTCGACGGCGTTCGGCTCGACCAGCACGCCGGGGTTGAGCACGCCGTCCGGGTCGAACAGCGCCTTGAATTCGGCGAACGCGGCGAGGACGGGCGGCGGGTACATGACGGCGAGCAATTCCGAGCGGGCCCGCCCGTCGCCGTGCTCGCCGGAGAGCGAGCCGCCGTGGCGCACCACGAGTTCGGCGGCGTCGACGAGGAAGGCGCGGAATCGGGCGGGCGCGTCGGCGATCGGCAGGTCGAGGCGGACGTGAATGCAGCCGTCGCCGATGTGGCCGTAGAGCAGGCCGTCGACGCCGTGCTCGGCGGTGAGTGCGGCGAATTCGCGCAGGTAGCCGCCGAGGCGTTCGGGCGGGACGGCCGCGTCCTCCCAGCCCGGCCAGGCGGGACGGCCCTGCGCGGTGCGACCGGCGAGTCCCGCGCCGTCGGCCCTGATCCGCCACAGCGTCGCGGCCACGGCGGCATCGGTGACGATCCTGGCCTCGAGCGCGTGCGCGGCGCCGCACAACCCGCGCGCGGCCTCGAGCGACTCGTCCGCGGTAGCGCCGCCGGTCTCCACGAACAGCCAGGCGCCCCCGCGCGGCAGGTCGGGCACCGAGCCGCGGTGCGTGCGCACCACATCGACCAAGCGGGAGTCGATGCCTTCCACCGCGATCGGATCGCAGGACATCACCACCGCCACGTCGTCGGCGGCGGTGGCGATATCGGGGTAACCGAGCACGGTCAGCGTGGTCGCGCCGGGCAGGGGGACCAGGCGGACCTCGGCGTCGAGCAGCAGGCCACAGGTGCCCTCGGTCCCGGCGAAGGCCTTGGCGACCTCGGAGCCGCGTTCGGGCAGCAGGTGTTCGAGTCCGTAGCCGGAGGCCTGGCGGCCGAAGCGGCCCAATTCGGTGCGCAGCAGCGCCAGGTGCGAGCGGGTGAATTCCGGCAGACCGGGCACGACCGACAGGTCGGCTGCCAGGGCGCGCTCGGCGCCGCGACCGTCGAGGACGCGCAATGCCGCGATGTTGTCGCTGGTGCGCCCCCACGACACCGCGCGCGGTCCACAGGCGTTGTTGCCGATCATGCCGCCGAGGGTGCAGCGGTCCTGGGTGGAGGGGTCGGGACCGAAGCGCAGGCCGTGCGGACGGGCGAGGCGTTGCAGAGACGAGAGCACGACGCCGGGTTGCACCCGTGCCACGCGGCGTTCGGCATCGACAACCAGGACACGGTTCATGTGCCTGCTGAAATCCAGAACCAGGCCCGGCCCCACCGCGTTGCCCGCCACCGACGTGCCCGCGCCGCGCGCGGTGACGGGCAGGCCGTTCTCGCGCGCGAAAACCAGGGTGGCGGCGATGTCGTCGTCACCGCGTGGGAAGACCACGGCGGCGGGCGGCACCCGGTAGTTGGAAGCGTCGGAGGAGTACTCGGCGCGCCTGCGCGGCGAGGTGTCCACCTCGCCGTCGATCCCGGCCCGCAAGGCCGCGAACAGCTGTTCCTCGCTCACCTCCGTCAGCCTAGTGAGCGCACCGCCGCGCGGTCGGGCACGATGCCGCGTTGTCCGGTCGATGCGGCCGGAAATAGCTTGACCTCGATAATAGTTGAGGTTCTAGTGTCGGTGGCCTGGGGTGGAATGAGCGTGGTCGAAAGGGAGTAGACGTGAGTATCGAATCCGTGGCCTGGCACCAGATGTATCAACAGGCCAACGCACCCGACGAGCAACGGCCGTTCCGTGCCGCCACCGCCCGGCGGATCCTGCGTTTCGCGACGCCGCACAAGCGGCGCATCGCGGTGTTCCTGCTGTTCAGCGTGATCTCGGCGCTGCTCGCGGTGGCCACGCCCGTGCTGGCGGGCCGGGTGGTGAACAGCATCGTCGGCGCGGCGGAGCCGCGGGTGGTGGTGATCCTGGCCGCGGCCATCGGCGCGCTCGCCGTCGCCGACGCCGGACTGGGGCTGGTGATCCGGTGGCTGTCCGCGCGCATCGGCGAAGGCCTGATCCTGGATCTGCGGCGCGCGGTGTTCGACCACGTGCAGCGGATGCCGGTCGCGTTCTTCACCCGCACCCGCACCGGCGCCCTGGTGAGCAGGCTCAACAACGACGTGATCGGCGCGCAGCGCGCGTTCAGCGACACCCTCTCCGGGGTGGTGACCAATCTCGTCACACTGGCGCTGACACTCGGGGTGATGCTCACCATCTCCTGGCAGATCACCGTGCTGGCGCTGCTGCTGCTGCCGGTGTTCGTGGTGCCCGCGCGCCGGATGGGCCATCGGCTCGCCGAGATGCAACGGGAGGCGGCGCGATTGAACGCCGCCATGAGCACCCAGATGACCGAGCGTTTCTCGGCCCCCGGCGCGACCCTGGTGAAGCTGTTCGGCAGGCCCGAGCAGGAGTCCGCCGAGTTCGCCGCACGGGCCGGGCGGGTGCGCGACATCGGTGTGCGCACGGCGATGCTGCAGACGGTGTTCGTCACCTCGCTGACCCTGGTCTCGGCGCTGGCCGTCGCGCTGGTCTACGGCCTCGGCGGGTGGTACGCGCTGGTCGGCAGGCTGGACGCGGGCGCGGTCGTCGCGCTCTCGCTGCTGCTGACCAGGCTCTACGCGCCGCTGACAGCGCTGGCCAGTGCGCGGATGGAGATCATGGCGGCGCTGGTCAGTTTCGAGCGGGTCTTCGAGGTGCTCGACCTGAAGCCGCTCATCGAAGACGCGCCGGACGCCGTGCCGGTGCCGGACGGCCCGGTACGGCTGGAGCTCGACGGCGTGCACTTCGGCTACCCCTCGGCGGACAAGGTTTCGCTCGCCTCGCTGGAGGAGGTCGCGACCCTGGACACGCGCGGCGGCGTGGAGGTGCTGCACGACATCACACTGCGCGCCGAGCCGGGACAGCTGGTGGCGCTGGTCGGATCATCTGGCGCGGGCAAATCGACCATCGCGCAGCTGGTTTCGCGGCTCTACGACGTGGATTCGGGGTCCGTGCGGTTGAACGGGGTCGACGTGCGCCGGATCGGCGCCCGCTCACTGCGCGCCGCCGTCGGCCTGGTCACCCAGGACGGGCACCTCTTCCACGACACCATCCGCGCCAACCTGCTGCTGGCCCGCCCCGAGGCCGACGAGGCGCAACTGTGGGACGCACTGCGCCGCGCCCGCCTCGGCGACCTCGTCGAATCGCTGGCCGACGGCCTGGACACCGTGGTCGGCGAACGCGGCTACCGCCTCTCCGGCGGCGAACGCCAGCGCCTCACCATCGCGCGCCTGCTGCTCAAGCAACCGCGCCTGGTGATCCTGGACGAGGCCACCGCCTCCCTGGACTCGACCTCCGAAGCCGCGGTGCAGGAAGCCCTCACCGAGGCACTGGAAGGCCGCACCGCGCTGGTGATCGCCCACCGGTTGTCCACCATCCGCGCCGCCGACCTGATCGTCGTGCTGGAGGACGGCCGCATCGTCGAGCAGGGCACCCACACCGAACTGCTCGCGGCCGAGGGCCGCTACGCCGAGTTGTACCGCACCCAGTTCGCCGAACCCGCCGAGGTCGCCGCCTGAGCGGGTCAGCGGCGGAGTGGGAGCGCAGCGTCACCACGCAGCACGCCCCGCTCAGGCGAAACACACACAGCCTGAGCGGGTCAGCGGCGGAGTGGGAGCGCAGCGTCACCACGCAGCACGCCCCGCTCAGGCGAAACACACACAGCCTGAGCGGGTCAGCGGCGGAGTGGGAGCGCAGCGTCACCACGCAGCACGCCCCGCTCAGGCGAAATACACACAGCCTGAGCGGGTCAGCGGGCGGAGTGGGAGCGGGAAGCTATCGAGGGCGCGTGCTCCGCTGTTACACCCTGGAATCTGGGGCTTCGCAATGTCATTTCCAGTCAGTAACTTTCAGTCCGTGCGAGAGGCACTTGTCGGGGGACAAATACCAGAGAGGATCACATGAAGCGTTCGATCACCGGACTGGCATTGGCTGGTGCGCTGCTTTTTCCGGGCCAGCTCGTAGCCGCGGGTTCGGCCGTCGCCGGGCCGCCGGCCGCCGCTCCCGCGCAGGCGAGCCAGGTGGCGGGTTCGTCCGAGATCGGCTGCAATCTCCAGTGCGGCCCCTTGATGGAGCTGTGGATAGCGCTGTACGAGGGGTTGGCGCTCGGGTCGAGCAATGGTGGCGGCGCACCCGCCACCCCGTAACCGGCTTTCGTCGATAGCACGACATCCGGGTGTGGCCAGCCTACTTGCTGCCGGGCCGGCCCGCTGTGCGGCGAAAGCGCCGACGGAATCGGTCATGGGACCGGGCACGCGAGCCGAGTCCCTACGATGGAACGACAGAAACGATCATCGAGAGGGCTTCGACCTATGCTGATCCGCTCCCTCGCAGCGAGTGTCGCGCTCGTCGCCGCCGCGCTGTGCGCCCTGCCCGCCGCCGCTCACGCCGACGACCCGGAGTTCCCGCGCAACGGGATCGTGCCGCCAGGGGTCTACCACATCACCCGCGGCGCCCCCAATGTCGTCGGGACGCCTCTCGACGGCTGTGACCTGCATGTCGACGGCAATGCGACGAACGTGTTCCTCGACTGCCCGGCCTTCGACCGCGCGGGGCGCCAGATCCCCGTCGGCCCGAACGAGACCTACATCGTTCTGGACGGCCTGCCGATCGGACTGGCATTGCACGACATCGATCCCCGCCAGGGCATGTGGACCGGCACGCTGAATGTCGCGGGCACCGCGGTGCAGGTGCCACAACTGCTCGCCGGTCTCACGCTGCAGCGGCGCTGATCGGGGCAGGCGAGTTCGGGTACGGATTCGATCCCCCGCCGGCCACCCTCCGGCGGGGG
This sequence comes from Nocardia shimofusensis NBRC 100134, assembly GCF_001613125.1. GTDB lineage: Bacteria > Actinomycetota > Actinomycetes > Mycobacteriales > Mycobacteriaceae > Nocardia > Nocardia shimofusensis. Next base: position 45,978 of record NZ_BDBT01000029.1, on the reverse strand, counting down.
TCTGACTGCAGCGCCGCTGAGACCGGCTCACCCCAGCGGTCTATTCGGGCGCGAATTCCAGGCGGACGCCGAGCAGCCGGACCGGGCGGTCCAGCTCGAACCGGTCGACGACGCGCAGCGCCGCTTCGGCGATGGCGGCGACGTCGGCGGTCGGTTCCGACAGTTTCGCCTGCTTGCTGCGGGTGAAGAAGGTCTTGGTGCGTACGGTGACCGAGACCCGCACGGTGATCCGACCGGCTTCGGCCATCTCCTCGGCCACCTCGGTCGCCAGCCGCGCGACCTGGGCGCGGATCTCGGCCGCGTCGGTGAGATCGGTGGGGAAGGTCTCGGATCTGCTGCGGCCCACCGGAATCCGGGGCTGGGTGCTCACCTCGGTGTCGCCCTTGCCGTGGCCGAGCACCCACAGGTAGGGGCCGGTGCTCGGACCGAATTCGGCGGCGAGGCGGCGGTGGTCGGCCGCCATCAGGTCGGCCACGGTCTCGATGCCGAGTTCGGCCAGGCGGGCGGCGATCCGGTTGCCGATGCCCCACAGCGCGTTCGTCGGGCGGTGGCCCATGACCTCGGTCCAGTTGGCGGCGGTGAGGCGGAAGGTGCCGGTCGCCGCGCCCGGGTCGTCCGCCGGTGCGGCCGAGGACTTGCCCGCCGACTTCGCGAATCCGGTCGCCAGCTTCGCGGTGAGTTTGTTGTCGCCGATGCCGATCGCGCAGCCGAGGTCCAATTCCGCCACAGCGGCGCGGATCTCGCGGGCCAGTGATTCGGGGTCGTCGGTGTCGGCGGCCAGGAACGCCTCGTCCCATCCCCACACCTCGACCCGCCCGGGGAAGGTTCGCAGCAGCGCCATGACCTCGTCGGAGGCTTCCTCGTAGGCGGCCATGTCCAGCGGCAGGAAGACACCCTCCGGGCAGCGGCGCGCCGCCGACCGCAACGGCATGCCCGCCCGCACACCGTAGGCGCGGGCCGGATAGGAAGCGCAGGTCACGACCTTGCGTGGCTCCTCGGGATCACCGTTGCCGCCGACGATCACCGGCCTGCCGCGCAGTTCCGGATGACGCCGGAATTCCACCGCCGCCTGGAACTGGTCGAGATCGACGTGCAACAGCCATCTGGCCACCTGTCCGTCATACCCCATCCCGGCGACAGCTGCGGCACGGCTTGCCACACCGGAAAAACAGAACTAAATTCTGGTTGTGAAGATTCGAGATCGGTTGCTGCTGGCGGCCGAGCGCGAGTTCGCCGAACAGGGGACCGTTGACGCCACCCTGGCGAGCATCAGGGCGAGCGCGGGAGCGAGCGTCGGCGCGCTGTACCACCACTTCCCGGACAAGGCGGAGCTGTACCGGCAGGTGTGGGCGCACGCGCTGCGCGACTACCAGCGGCACTTCTGGGCCGTGGTCGGCGACAGCGCCGACGCTCGCGCCGGGGTGATCGGTGGTGTCCACGAGCATCTGCGCTGGGTCACCGAGAACCGGCACCGGGCGACGATTCTCATGTCCGCGCGACCACCCGGCGTCCACGAGAGCGAGAGCAACCGCGTCTTCCTGACCGACGTCGCCCGGTGGTGGCGCACACACGCGGGCTACGGCGCGGTGCGCGCGCTCGATGTCGACGTGCTCTACGCGCTCTGGCTCGGTCCGGCACAGGAGTATTCACGCCAATGGCTCGGCGGGGCGGTCGCGGCGCCGCCGACGGAAGTCGCCGGCGAACTCGCCCGCGCGGCGTGGCTGGTATTGGCGGGCGCGCCCGAGGCAACCCAGCCCTCCGACGATTGATCTCGTTCCGCTACAAGCCGATTCCTGCCCCCGCCCCCCAGAAAGGCTTCCCCATGACCGGCTCCACCACCCTCGAGTTCGACCAGGCCGTGCAAGTGCTCTCCGCCCAGCCGTTCGCGGAGCTCATCGGCACCAGGCTGACCGCCTTCGGTGACGGCGCGGCCACCCTGCTGGTACCGATCCGGCCGCAGCTCGGCCAGCAGTTCGGATACGTGCACGGCGGAGTGCTGTCCTACCTCGCCGACAACGCGCTCACGTTCGCGGCGGGCACCGTGCTCGGCGCCAATGTGCTCACCGGCGGGTTCAGCATCACCTACCTGCGGCCCGCCTCCGGGCAGAGGCTGCGCGCCGAGGCCCAGGTGACCGGCTCGACCCGGCGACAGGCGGTGGTGAACTGCGAGATCTTCGCCGAGACCGACGGTGCTGAGCCGGTGCTGTGCGCCCTCGCCCAGGGCACGACGCGGGCTGTGGAGCGCACCCTCAGCTGACCCACCCTTCCGAAAGGACACGCGGTTGATGACAATCGGACGGTCGGGAACCTACACAGGCCCAGATCTCTCCCCCGCTGGTCCTTCGTTCACGCTCCGGGCACGCCTCCGCGCGGCCGGTCCGGGTGCTGGGTGAACGCGGCGCGGTAGGCGCTCGGTGTCAGTCCAGTACTCCGCGACAGATGCTTGCGCAAGGAATCGGTGGTTGCCAGGCCACTGAGGCAGGCAACTCGGTCCATCGGCAAGTCGGTCGTTTCCAGCAACTCCTGGGCTCGATTGATGCGCTGATGAAGCAGCCATTGGAGCGGGCTGAGACCAGTCTCCGCATGGAACTTGCGGGTCAGAGTACGGATGCTGGTGCGGGCATGATTCGCCAGAGCAGCACGGGTGAGTGGCTCATGCAGTCGGTCGAGTGCCCAACTACGGGTGTCCGTCAGGGAGGTGCCGGTCTCCGGCGGTAGCGGTGTCTTGATGAACTGGGCTTGTCCACCCGGTCGCACAGGCGCCGCCACCATGAGGCGGGCAACCGCGTTGGCTGTCACGGCGCCGTAGTCGGTTCGCACCAGATGCAGGCACAGGTCGATGCCTGCCGACAGTCCGGCAGACGTCACGATGTTGCCGTCCTCGACGTACAGCACGTCGGGGCGAAGCTCCACTTCGGGGTAGCGGCCGGCGAACTCGTCGGATTTCGCCCAGTAGGTGGTGGCTCGACGGCCGTCGAGCAAACCGGCCTGGGCGAGCACGAAGGCTCCGGTGCAGATCGAGGCGATTCGCTTACCTGCGACTGCGGAACGGCGCAGCATCATGAGAATGCGCGGGTCGATGTCGTCACGCGCACCGGTTCCGGTGACGATGACCGTGTCGGCGTCACCGGCGGCTTCCAGGCCGTGGCGGACGGTGACCTCGAGGCTGCTGTTGGTGGCGACAGATCCGGGCCGCGCGGTACATACACGCACGAGGTAGCCAGGGGCGCCGTCGACCATGGCTTCGCCGAGCACCAACTCGGGGATGGACAGATCGAAGGTAGTGACTGGGGGGACGGCCACAACAGCCACTCGATGCGTGGCCCGAACCTGCACTGGCCTGAACCTCCGGATTGTTGGCATCTGGGCCCCTATCGTATGGATTCCTCAGGGCCGAAGCTTGGGAACACGTCGTCGCGCTCTCGCGTCCGGCGCCACCCATACCTCTGTGACCAGGGAGAACGCGGATGTCCACGCATGTCGTCATCGGAGCCGGAGCCACCGGATCGGCCACTGCCCGCTTGCTGGCAGATGCCGGGGAGCAGGTTCGACTCGTCACCCGACACGGCGGTGGGCCGGTGCACGAGCGCATCGAGCGAGTCGCCGCCGACGCCACCGACACCACGCGGCTCATCGAGTTGACGCGCGGCGCAGTCGCCCTGTTCAACTGCGCCATGCCCGCCTACGACCGCTGGCCGACCGATTTTCCTCCGCTGGCCGCCGCTGTGCTGGCAGCGGCCGAACGCACCGGCGCCGACTACGTCATGCTCGGCAACACCTACGGCTACGGTCATACCGATTCACCTCTGACAGAAGACCTTCCGCTGGCGGCGACCAGTGTCAAAGGCCGTGTGCGGGCTCAGATGTGGAATGATGCCCGCGCCGCCTACGACGCCGGGCGGGTTCGGGTAACCGAGGTCCGAGCCGGCGACTTCCTCGGCGCGGGCGCCTACTCACCGTTCACACTCATGGTCGGCGCGCATGTGCTGGCCGGATCGCCCGCCTCCTATCCTGGCGACCTCGATGCGCCACACAGTTGGACCTACACAGGCGATGCGGCGCGCACTCTCGTGACCGCGGCGCGCCATGAGCAGTCCTGGGGACGTGCCTGGCATGTGCCGCCCACCTCCTCGGCGCCGGTGCGCGAACTCGCAGCACGCTTGGCCGCCGCAGCCGGTGCCCCCGACCCGCGGCTGCATCCGATGACGAGGGCCGAGCTCGAGGAGATCGGAAGGTCGGACTCGATCATGGCGGAGATCCCGGAGATGCTGTACCTGTACGACCGGCCGAACATCCTCGACGCGTCGTTCACCATGAAGGCGCTGGATGTCTTGCCTACCCTCATCGACGACGTGTTGTCGGAGATGGCCGCAGAGCACGCCGGGTCTGCGGCCATCTGAGGACTATCCGGTCACCCACAGGGGATGCCCTCGGGCGGCGACGATCAGGCCGTCGCCGCCAACCTCGCGCCCTCGGCCGCCGGTTCGGCGACCGGCTCGATGGCGTAGGCGAGGATGTCGCCCACGTCGGCGACCGGGCGAACGTCCAGCGCGTCGAGCACCTCGGCGGGGACCTCGTCGAGGTCCGGCTCGTTGCGGGCGGGAATGAAGACGGTCTTCAGACCCGCTCGCTGGGCGGCGAGCAACTTCTGCTTGACCCCGCCGATGGGCAGCACCCGGCCGTTCAGGGTGACCTCGCCGGTCATGCCGACGTCGGCGCGGACCTGACGGCCCAAGGCCAGCGACACCAGCGCGGTCACCATGGTGACGCCCGCGGACGGGCCGTCCTTGGGCACCGCGCCCGCCGGGAAGTGGATGTGGATATTGCGGTCCAGCACCGAGGGCTCGATGCCGATCTCCTCGAGGTGCGAGCGCACGTAGGTCAGCGCGATCTGCGCCGACTCCTTCATGACCTCACCCAACTGCCCGGTCAGGGTGAGCGAGCGCTCGCCCTCGGCGGCATTGGCCTCGATGTAGAGGACGTCGCCGCCCGCGCCGGTCACCGCGAGGCCGGTCGCCACACCCGGGACGGCGGTGCGTTCCACCGAGTCGGGGGTGAACCGCGGCCTGCCCAGGTAGTCCAGCAGGTCGCCGACGTCGATGGTCAGTGAGCCGGAAACCGTTGCCGGGGCGGTCTTCTCACCCACGATCAGGTCGTCGTAGCCGAGTTCGGGGGCGTATCCGGCGTCGATCGCGGTGACGACGTCCGGATCACCGGACTCCGAACCGCTCGGGGCCGCGCCGGACTCGATTTCGGAGAGCCGGGTGGCCGCCTTGCGCAGCGCCTTCGCGATCAGCCGTTCCATCTGTCGCACACCGGCCTCACGGGTGTAGTTCGCGGCGATCTCGCGCAGCGCCGCCTCGGTGACGCGCACCTCCTCGGCGGTCAGCGCGTTGCGTTCCAGCTGCCTGGGCACCAGGAAGTCGCGGGCGATGGCCACCTTGTCGTCCTCGGTGTAGCCGTCGACCGTGATCAGCTCCATGCGGTCCAGCAGCGGACCGGGGATGGTGTCCATGACGTTGGCGGTCGCGATGAACAGCACATCGGACAGATCCAGATCCAGATCGAGGTAGTGGTCGCGGAAGGTGTGGTTCTGCGCCGGATCGAGCACCTCGAGCAGCGCCGCCGCGGGGTCGCCGCGGAAATCCGAACCCACCTTGTCGATCTCGTCGAGCAGAACCACCGGGTTCATCGACCCGGCCTCTTTCATCGCGCGCACGATGCGGCCCGGCATCGCGCCGACGTAGGTGCGCCGGTGGCCGCGGATCTCGGCCTCGTCGCGCACACCGCCCAGGGCGACGCGCACGAACTTCCGGCCCAGCGCCCGCGCCACCGATTCACCGAGCGAGGTCTTGCCGACACCGGGCGGGCCGACGAGCACCAGCACCGCGCCGGAGCCGCGTCCGCCGACGACCTCCAGCCCACGGCGCGCTCGCCGGGCACGCACCGCCAGATACTCGACCATGCGGTCCTTGACCTCGTCGAGCCCGTGGTGGTCGGCGTCGAGCACCGCCCGGGCGGCCGCGACATCGGTGCTGTCGGTGGTCTTGTCCTGCCACGGCAGCTCGAGCACGGTATCGAGCCAGGTCCTGATCCAGCCGGATTCGGGACTCTGGTCGCCGGCCCGCTCCAGCCTGCCGACCTCGCGCAAGGCGGCCTCGCGCACGGCGCCGGGCAGGTCGGCCTGCTCGACGCGGGTGCGGTAGTCGTCGGCGCCGTCGGGTTCGCCCTCGCCGAGTTCCTTGCGAATGGCGTTGAGCTGCTGGCGGAGCAGGAATTCGCGCTGGGTCTTCTCCATGTTCTCGCGGACCTCCTCACCGATCTTCTCGGTGAGTTCGGACTCGGCGATGTGCGCCTTGGTCCATTCGATCAGCGAGGTCAGTCGCTGCGCGGGCTCGGGGGTCTCGAGCAGTTCGCGCTTCTGCTCGGCGGACAGGTAGGGGGCGTAGCCCGCGGTGTCGGCGATCGCGGAGGGGTCGGTCAGCTGATCGACCGCGTCGATGAGCTGCCAGGCCTCCCGGCGCTGGAGCACCGAGATCACCAGCTTCTTGTATTCGGCGGCCAGTTCCTTCGTCCGGCCGTCGGCGGGCGGGGTGTCGACCGGCTCGGCCTCGACCCACAGCGCCGCGCCTGGTCCGGTGACGCCGTGGCCGATCCTGGCGCGGCGTTCGGCCTTCAGCACCGCCGCGGGCGTGCCGCCGCGCATCCGGCCGACCTGTTCGACGGTCGCGATCACGCCGTAGGCGGCGTAGCCCTCGGGCAGGCGGGGTGCGAGCAGCACGGCGTCGGTCTCCGCGGCGCGCGCGGCATCGATCGCGGCTTGCGCGGATTCGTCGAGTTCGATGGGCACGACCATGCCGGGCAGCACGATCGGATCGGTCAGGAACAGCACCGGCAGATCACGGGGTGTAGTCACGTCTTCGATCCCTCCAAGGAGTTGAGCGATACCTACTCAACCCGCCGAGATTTCGCATTGTTCCCCCTGGTGGCGGTGTTCACCGACAGCGAAGCGGCGGTCACCGACAAGCGCGCGGCGGCCGGACGATCGGCGGCAGCGGCGCTACAGCGCGCGTTGACACCCGATCAGGGCAATGAGAATGTGAGGCCTCGAGCTAGTTCACAGGATCGGTTGAAGGGGGACCTCCAGGATGTCGACACTCGCGGCAGGGGTGTTCATCGACTGGGAGGGACTCACCGGACAATCCACGTTCGTCGTCGAACTGATCAGTTTCCCGATATTCGCCGCGATCGCGGGCCTGCTCACCAACTGGACCGGCGTGCTCATGCTCTTCTGGCCGGTGGAATTCCGCGGCGTGCGCATTCCCGGACTGCACGTGCTCTATCCGTATCTGCCGCGGCGGGTGCAGGTGCTGCCGACGTTCTCCGGTGACGGCAGACGGCTGGGTTTTCAGGGTTTCATTCCGGCGCGCGCGGAGAAGATGGCCAGTATCTGCGTCGACAAGGCGCTGATGCGGATCGGCAGTCCGCGAGATTTCATCCACGAACTCGATCTGGACGGCGTCGCGGACTATATCGCCGAGATCGCCCGGTCACGGACACCCGAGATCGTCGACGAGGTGATGTACCGGGAGAACCCGGATCTGTGGAAAGCGGTGCCGCGCCAGGTCAAGCAGGTGATCTATCAGCGCGTCGACGCCCAGCTGCCGAAATTGTGCAGGCGCTCGTTCGAATCCCTCGGCGACAATATCGACCAGCTCATCGATATCAAGACCTTTGTCATCCGCTACCTGCGCCAGAATCCGGAGATCCTGAAGGATCTGACCACCACCATCGCCGAGCCGGAACTGAGATTCATGATCCGGATCGGCCTGCTCGGCGCGCCGTTCGGCCTGCTGCTGGCCCTGTATCTGCACGTGCACGACAGCATTCCGGTGATCGGCTGGCTTCCGGCCTGGCTGATCGTGTTACTGGCCTCGGCAGCCATCGGCGTGATCGTCAATGTGATCGCGGTGAAGATGGTGTTCGAACCCGGCGATCCGCAACCGCGCTACAAATATCTGTGGCGCCAGGCGCTGCTGGCCAAGCGACAGCCGCAGGCGGCGACCGACCTCGCGCACATTCTGGCCTATCAGGTGCTCACCCTGCCGAATCTGTCGGAGGAACTGCTCGAGGGGCCCAACGGCGACAAAACCCGCCAGCTCATCGAACGGCTGATCTCCGACGAAATCCACCGCCAGCTCGGACCGACCCACTCGGTGGTGCGCGCGGCGTTCGGCGCACGCCAGTTCGACAACCTGACCGTCGGCGCCGCGGGCGCGGCGGTGGGGCTGGCGCCGAGCCTGGCCGAGGACGAGGCGTTCGCCCGCGAACAAGCCTCGAAGATCGACGAGTTCGCCACCCGCAAACTGCGGATGCTCTCGCCCGGGGAATTCATGGAGATGTTCTACGCCTCGGTCGAACAGGACGCCTGGCTGCTCTACCTGCACGGCGCGGTGCTGGGCCTCGGCGTCGGCGCGGTGCATCTGCTGCTGTTCGGCTGGTGAGGACCGCCGGAATCGACCGACTCAGGAAAAACCAGCACGCGTGCTTGTGTTTGCCCGGTCGGCGCTGCGATGCTGGTCGGTAGCAGGCACACAACGACCGTGTGCCCCTGACCGGCAAGGGGTAGTGATGGCTGACCTGGAAGTTCTGCTCGGCGATTTCGCCGCGGAATGCGCGGATCTCGAAAAGCTGGTGGCCCCGCTGACCGACGCGCAGTGGCGTACCGAGACGCCGGCGCCCGGCTGGACCATCGCCCATCAGATCGGGCACCTGGCCTGGACCGACGAGATCGCCACCGTCGCCGCGACCGATCCGGCCGAGTTCACCCGGCGGGTCACCGAGGCCGGGGCGGGCGTGCTCACCATGGTCGACGATGTCGCCGCCGAGGCCGCCGAGATGGCGCCCGCCGATCTGCTGCGGCGCTGGCGTGCTGGACGCGACGGTCTGATCGCGGCCCTGCGCGCGGTGCCCGCGGGGACGAAGCTGCCGTGGTTCGGCCCGCCCATGAGCGCCGCCTCGATGACCACCGCCCGGCTGATGGAGACCTGGGCGCACGGGCAGGACGTGGCCGACGCCCTCGGCGTGCGCAGGGAACCCACGGCGCGGCTGCGCGGGATCGCGCACATCGGCGTGCGCACCCGCGATTTCGCGTACGCGGTGCGCGGCGAGACGCCGCCCGCCGAGGAGTTCCGGATCGAGCTCACCGCGCCGGACGGCGGTCTGTGGACCTGGGGCCCCGAGACGGCGACCCAGCGAGTGAGCGGACCCGCGGTCGACTTCTGCCTGCTGGTGACACAGCGACGGCATCCGGACGACCTCGCGGTGCGCGCGCGGGGAGCCGAGGCCGTCCAATGGCTGAGCATCGCTCAAGCCTTCGCGGGACCGAGCGGGTCGGGGCGGACGGCGGGCCAGTTCGACTGAAGCACGAGCGGCTCGGGCGAGGGATCGAGCCGGAAACGAGCTAGCCGAGGGATCGAGCCGGAAACGAGCTAGCCGAGGGATCGAGCCGGAAACGAGCTAGCCGAGGGATCGAGCCGGAAAGCAGGCGAGCCGAGGGATCGAGCCGGGGAGCAAGCGAGCGCCAAACTTGGGTGCGCCGTTCGTGTCGACGGCCGGACGCCGTTGGCCGGAGGTCTCGCCGGCAGTCGAGTATGGCGCTCGCCTGCTCAGCCAGGGATACCCATTGCCGCTCGATGGAAACCCCGCGGAAACGTGCGAATGTGATCCTGGACGCACCGGAGTTCGCCGTTCGGCCGCTGTCGTACGCTGGCCTCGCGTCCGGCTTTCGACGATGCGGGCCGGACTTTCGGGACACCACCGGACTTTCGGGACACCACCGGGGCTTTCGGGACACCGAGGAGGAACGCATCGTGACCGGACAACAGGCGAATCAGGCCGCCAGGTACACCGCGATCGTGTCCGCGAGCGCGGCCAGCCTCACCCTGACCGTGGCCGCGGGGGCCTACGTGATGAGCCAGATATCACCGAGCGCCTCGAGCACCGCACCGGCAACCACCCTTGACCGACCGGACCGCTCGGTCGTGGAGGTGGAGCCCCGGATCGCGCGGGCATTCACCGCCGCAGCGCCCGGCGTCCCGGCCCCTGCCTCGTTCGCCGTCGGCGGGGCGGAGGGCCGGGTCCGCGCGGCCGTCACCGAGCCCGCGGCCGATCCCGTCGATCTCCCCGCCGGCGGCGAGCAAGCCGGAGCCCAGCCCGCGCCCGCCCGTCGATCCGAGTCCGGAGGCCATCTCGACCTCGGCGTGGCCGAGGTGGACACCCGCCGCGACGAACAGCGCACGACGGTCACCCTCACGATCGACCCCGAGGTCACCGCGGCGCTGTACGGGGCGCTCACCGACTTCCCCACCGCCCCCGGCGATTCCACCACGCTCAGTACCGAGATCGACCGTGGGCGCGGTGGGGTGGCGGTCGGCTTCTCCGACCCGGTGCTCGGCGAGCGGAGCGTGGAGATGCCGGGCACGACGCCGCCTGCGCGCCCCACCGGCCCCCTGCCGTCCGCGTAGCCACGCGCGGCGCCCAGGGAGCCACGAGCCGGGTGTCCGGCGCCCTGTGCCCGCCCGGCCACGCGCCCTGCGCCCACGGAGCCACACGCCGTGCCCGGGTAAACGTGCGCCGTGCCTCCGTCGCCACGCGACGGGGCGGCCTCGGGCGAGCGAAGTACTGTGTGCCGACGTGTACGACTTCTGTGTGATCGGCGGCGGCATCGTCGGCGTCGCGACGGCTCACGAACTGCTGAGCAGGAACCCCGGCGCGAGCGTGGTGCTGGTGGAGAAGGCCGACCGGCTCGGCGCCCACCAGACCGGGCACAACAGCGGCGTGATCCACTCCGGCATCTACTACGAGCCCGACAGCCTCAAGGCGCGACTGTGCCGCGCGGGTGCACGCTGGACCACCGAGTTCGCCCGCGAACACGGGATCGAGCACCGCATCTGCGGCAAGCTGCTGGTGGCCACCGACGCCGTCGAGCACGAGCGGATGCTGGCGCTGCACGAGCGCTCGATCACCAACGGCGTGCGGGTCGAACTGCTCGACGCGGCCGAATTGCGCAGGCGCGAGCCACATGTCACCGGCCTGGGCGCGCTGTTCGTGCCCGGCACCGGCATCGTCGACTATCGCGCGATCACCGAGGCGCTGGCCGGGCGGGTACGCGCGCTCGGTGGGACGGTGGTGCTCGACGCGCCGGTCACCGCGATCACCGAGACCGACGAGCACGTCACCGTAGAAAGTACTGCGAGCACGGCGGGGCCGGCCCGGCGCTGGACGGCGCGCACGCTGGTGGTGTGCGCGGGCCTGCAGGCCGACCGGATGGCCCGGCTCGCGGGACTGGACATCGGCCTGCGCATCGTCCCGTTCCGCGGCGAGTACTACCAATTACCGCCCGAGCGTGCCGATCTGGTGAACACACTGATCTATCCGATCCCCGATCCGAGCCTCCCGTTCCTCGGCGTGCACCTGAGTCCCACGGTCGACGGCGCGCTGACCGTCGGCCCGAACGCGGTGCTCGGTCTGTCGCGGGAGGGCTACCGCAAGGGCAGCGTGGATCTGCGCGACCTGCGCGACATCCTCACCTTCCCCGGGATGCGACGGGTGGCCAGGACCCATCTGCGCACCGGCGCACGGGAATTGCGCAACTCGCTGTTCAAACGCGGCTATCTCGCGGAATGCCGCAAGTACTGCCCGGAGCTGACCGTGGGCGATCTGCGGCCGCGTCCCGCCGGTATCCGGGCGCAAGCGGTCTTGCCGGACGGCACGCTGGTCCACGACTTCCTGATCGAGCGCACACCACGCTCGATCCACGTGCTCAACGCGCCGTCGCCCGCGGCGACCTCGGCCGTACCGATCGCGCGCTATATCGTCGACCGACTCCGAACTCCACCGACTCCGAACTCGCCCGACTCCGAACAGGATTGATCTGGAACTCGATCGATTCCGAACTCCACCACCCCTGAACTCGGCCACCCTGAACTCGGCCCTCCGACTCGGCCCCGGCTCGGCCGAAACCGAACTCGCCGAAGAACTCCGAACCCCTCGACAGGCTCCGGGATCGCCCGCGGGCGCCGAGCGATTCCGTGTCGAGGTCTCGAATAAAGAGGACTGCTGTAGTACTTTTGTCGCAGCTGTGGATCAGGGAGGGCCTATGGGCCACATCAAATACGCGAGCGACGTCGGCGCACCCGTCGAGGTCGCCTTCACCTACACCGAGAACCACCTGTTCGTGCCGGACTGGATGTTCGGCGTCAGTGCCTTCGAGCCGATCGGAGACATCGACGCGGGCCTCGGTGCGGTTTTCGCGGCCACCACGCGCCTGGTGCCGTGGCCAGGGCGAATCAGCTGCGAGATCACCGAGCACCGGCGTAACGCCGTGCTGTCCTACGCGCTGCGTGGACGGCGCCTGCACGGGACTCTGACGCTGCGTTTCGACCCACTGGGCTACGGCCGCTCGGTCCTGACCTCCGAGGCCCGCTACGACGAACCGAGCGGCCTGATCGGCCGGATGTGCGCCGGGCTGGTCGAGGCCGCGGTGCGCCGGGCGCTGCGGCGCACCGAATCGCAGTTGCGGAGAGAGATCGAAGAGTTCCACGGAACCGATCTTGTCGGGCGGATCGCATAGAGTGCCCGCCATGATCATCGTGAGCACCGACGGCTCGTGCCTGCGCAACCCCGGTGGCGCCATCGGCTGGGCGTGGGTCGATCATCAGGGCGGCGGCAGCGGCAGCGGCGGAGCGCCCACCGGCACCAATCAGGTCGCCGAACTGCGCGCCGTCCTCGAGGCGATCCTCGCCCACCCCGGCGAGGAACACCTGCTGATCGAGAGCGATTCGCTCTACGCCATCAAGTGCGCCTCGGAGTGGATCCACGGCTGGCGCAACAACGGCTGGCGTACCTCCAACGGGAACACGGTCAAGAACGCCGAACTGATCGCCGCGATCGATCGGGCCATCGCCGGACGGCCGGGGCCGGTGCGGTTCCGCTGGGTGCGCGGCCACGTCGGCAACTACTTCAACGAACGCGCCGACGCGCTGGCCGGTGAGGCTGCCAGGCGAGCGGCGGCAGCTCCGGGGGAGACTGCGCGCGACGAGGCCGCGCCCGTCGTGACGACGCCGGCCCAACCGCCGGTCACAGGGAAGGTCGTCACGGGCAAGGCTGCCACGGGAGAGGCTGTCCCGGCGGGTCCACAGGCGCTCACCCTGTTCTGACCCGCACACGGCGCGCGAAGTCCACGGAGAAAGACCTCCGGCGGTGGAGACCCAGGTCCCACCGCCGGAGGCGTCTTCGGTATTCGGTTGTGCGGGCGCCCGATCAGTTACCCGGTGCGGGCGCGGGCGCTTCCTCGGTGGGCTCCCCCTCGGCCGGAGCGCCTTCGGTGGGAGTGCCGCCCTCGGCAGGAGCGGGCGTGCCGCCGGGCAGACCCGCGCCCGCGCCCTTGAGCATCGGCGAATCCAGCTTGGCGACCTTCCACTTGCCGTCTTCGTTGCGCAGATCGGCGATCACCACGATGAACTGGCGATCCGGGGTCGGCTGGGTGAAGTTGGTGCGGAACTGGGTCATGGTGACCAGCACAGTCGCCTGCTCGGTGTCGCCCTGCTGGAAGCCGCACTGCACGTCGTCGACCCACGACTTCACCTGCGCCTGCACCATCGCCTCCGACAGCGCCTGGCCCGCCTGGTCGAACTCCTCTCGGAAATCACCGGTGGCGTTGTCCTCGACCCTGGTGAAGTAGCCCTCGAGGTCGTTGGCGTAGTCGTACTCCGAGACCGTGCGGCCGAAGTCGCAGGCCGCGCGGGTGGCGTCGTCGACGGCGGCCAGTTCGGCGCCACGGCGATCGGCCTGCAGATAGAACACCACCACGGCGGTGATCGCGGCGACCAGCAGAATGCCGGCCACGAACGCGGCGACGAGCGGAGTTATACCGCCCTTGGCGCCGCCGCCCGAGGACGCGGGCGCGGCTGGAGCGGCTGGAGCGGTCTCAGCCGTCGAGACCTTCTCGGTCTTCTCGGCGGCCTCGGTCGACGCGGCCTTCTTCACCACGACCGTCTCCGCGTCCGGATCGGCGGACGTTTCCTTCTTCGACACCACGGTCTCGTCATCGCTTCCCGTGGTGCCCTTGTCGTCGGTGTTGTCGGCGTTGTCGGTGGCCATCGATAGGTACCTGCACTTTCCCGGCGCTGAAGAGCGCCGATCGGGTGGCCGGTCGCACTGCGAGAGAGCTACCGTGCCCGTTCTGTCGGCGAGTATGCCGGGCCCAGGTGAACACCCACGGCCCGGGTCGACTCACTTGATCGGCGGGAGGGTCCGCTCGTTCGGATCCACACCGGGCGGCATCTGCGCGCCGTTGTTCGGCACATCCGGGCGAGGCGCGTTGGCAGCGCCGCGGATCTGCTGTCCCGGAGGCGGATTGACGCAGTAGTTCCACTTCGGGATCGCGCCGTCCTGCACCACTTCGTTGCGGTACACCTCGGTGTCGTAGGTGCAGAAGGGACGCGGCCAGATGTCGATCATGGCGCGGAACTCGCCGTTGACCGCCGGCACGCCGAGCGCCTCGACGCCCGCGGCCAGCGAGGGGAACAGCGCGCGCAGCGCGGGCAGGCGCAGCTGCGCCGCTTTGGTGATGGCGACGAAGTTGGTGACCAGGCCGGTCATCGGGTCGGTGGTCGTGTCGAGCACCGCGCCGAGCCGGGCGAGTTGCTCGGGCGCCTGGTCGAGCACCCGCTGCACCTCGGCGTTGGCGTTGTTGAACTGCTCGAACAACACCCCGGAGTTGGCGGTCAGCGTCGCCAGATCCGGCTGGGCCTGGGAGGTGGTGGAGGCGATCGTGCGCAGATTGGTGATCAGGTTGGTCGTCTGCGGCAGCAGCGAGTCCAAGCCCGCGGTGGCCAGCGAGATGCCGTTGATCATGCCGCGCAGCTGATCGGGGCCGCCGCTGAGCGCGATGTCGAGCTCGTTGAGGATCACGCTGAACTTGTCCGGATCGATCTGGGAGATCAGCAGACTGGAGTTGTCCAGCACCGACCAGATCGGTGTCGGGGTCTTGACCCGCTCGGCGTCGAACTCGACGACAGCGCCGTCGCCGAGGTAGGGACCGTCCTCGGTGTTGGGCCGGAAATCGATGTACTGCTCACCGGCGCCGGACAGCGCCTGCACCGACACCATGGTGTCGACCGGGATCTCGTAGTCGCTGTCGATCCTGGCGACGGCCGCGATGGCCTGACCGCGATCGATCAGTTCGATGGAATCGACCTTGCCGATGCGGAAGCCGCGCAGCGTCACGTCGTTGCCCGGCTGCAGGCCGCCGGAGCGGTCCAGCTTCACCGTGACCGAGTACTCCGAGCGCAGCGGATTGAACCGCATGACCGCCACCGCGAGGTAGCTCGCGCCGACGACCAGCACCAGCAGCAGGCCCAGGGCCGAGAGCCATTGCGTGCGTGACAACTTCATCGCTGTCCCCCTCCGACCCGGTTCTGCACCAGCTGCAGTACCTGGAGCATGCTTCCGGTGAAGTCGGCGACGTCGTTGAGGTCCCACAGGCCGGCGTAGGCCGGGTCGGTCAGCGCGCTCACGTCCAGATTCGTCGCGGTCGCGTAGACGGAGAAGCTGCGGCCGCGGAAGGTGGCGTCCACCTTCGGGCGGATCTCGTGCATGCGATCGAGCATGACCTCGAATTCGCTGCCGGTCGCCGCCAGCGCGTTCATCAGTTCGTGGGTGCTGTTCAGCAGGTTCGCCAGCTGCTCGCCGGAGGTGACCGAGTAGTCGCCGATCGCCGCGCTCGCCGTCGAGAGCTTGGTCAGCAGTTCACCGATGGCCTGGTTGTTCTCGGCGATGGCGCCGATCATCTGCGGCAGCGTGTCGGCGACCTCGCCGAGTTCGGCCCGCCGGCTCTCCAGGGTGCCCGCCAGCGTATGGAACTGATCGAGGGTGGAGTCCACCCGCGCGGAGTTCTCGTTCAGGCTGCCGACCACGCCGGTCAGCTCGGTGATCAGATGCGCGAGCTGCTCTCCGCGACCGCCGACGATGGAATCGAGTTCCGCGCCGATCTTGGACAGCGCCGCCACGCCGCCGCCGTTGAACAGCAGCGACACCGAGATCAGCAGCTGCTCGACGGTGGCGCCCGCGGAGGTCTGTTCCAGGGTCAGCGTGTCGCCGTCGGAGAGCATGGGTGTGCCCGGTTCGGCGACCGGCTTGGAGACCGCCACGAACACATCGCCGAGCGGAGTTGCCTGGCGCAGCTCGGCGGTGCTGCCCTCGGGCAGTTCGATATCGCTGTCGATGGTCAGATCGACGACGGCCTGGAAGTTCTTGGTCTTGATGTTGGAGACCACGCCGACGTCGGAACCACCGATCTTCACCTTGGCCTGATCGGGCAGGTTCAGCGCGTTCTCGAACACCGCGTGCAGGGTGTAGGTCTCCCCGGACTGCCCCGGCTTGGGCAGCGGCAGATCTTCCACCGTGAGGCTGCACCCCGAGGTGATGCCGACTCCGGCGACCGCGGCCAGGGCGACCAGCGCCCGGCGTGCCTTGTTGCTCATTCGGTTCGTCATTTCGTCAGTCCGAGCAGTGCGGCGGTGAGACCGTAGTCCGGTCCCATGTCCTGCACATTGCCGGTGCGGCAACCGTCCTCGCGCATCTGCAGCCGCTCGCAGAACAGGCTGACGATCTCACCGTTGAGGAAGGTGCCGATCGCCGCGTTCAGGCGCACCCACTGGTGCTCGCGGCTCACGATGCGGTCGATGTTCTGCAGCGCGAGCGGCGCCACGTCCACGACCTCGGTGAGTTCGTAGGCGTTGTCGCGCAACTGCTGGGTCACGTTGGTCAGGCCGGTCAGGGTGCCCTGCAGTTCGCCCTGGTAGTCGCCCAGGGTCGTGGAGGTGTTGGCCAGGAAGGCGTTGAGCTGATCCAGCGTCGCCTGCAGGCCGGGGGCCTGGTCGGCGAGCAGCCCGGTCATCTGGGTGACCCGGTTGCTGAAATCGCGCACCGATTGGTCGTTCTCGGCCAGCATCGTGGTCAGCTCGTTGAGCCGCACGATGATGTTGGAGACGGCGTCCTTGTTGTCGACGCCGACCTTCAGCGCGCCCGACAGCGCGTTGAGGGTGTCGCGGATCTTCTCGCCGTTGCCGTCGAGCATCGGGTAGAGCACCCGGCCCGAGAGCGGACCGATGCCTTCGGACCCCGGCTGCGGGGCGAGTGCGGCGGCGAACTCGTCGATCGTCTTGATCAGGGTGTCCAGCTCGACCGGGGTACGGGTCCGCGCGGTGGGCAGATGCGAGCCGTCGGCCAGTTCCTCGCCGCCGGTGTAGACCGGGGTGAGTTCGATGTGCCGGTCGGTCACGATCGAGGGCGAGATGATCGCGGCCTCGACGTCCTCGGGGATCTGCACATCGGAGTCGATCGACAGATGCACCTCGACGAGGGTGCCTTTGGGCACGATCTTCTCGACCGTGCCGACCTGCAGGCCGAGCACCGTCACCGGGTTGCCCACGAAGATGCCCGCGATGTTCTGGAAGTCGGCGGTGATGCGGGTGTCGGCCGACGGATTCACCGCGTCCGGTAGCAGCGAGCAGCTGCCCAGGGCGAGTGCGGCGACGCCGATCACGGCGGCCTTGGCCGCGTGCCGGAGTTTCGCCGTCGTGGCGGTTTTCATCACTGGCACCCCTCGATGACTTGGGCGAAGCACAACCAGTTGTCCGGGAACAGCCACGGCACCGCGACCACGCCGTACGGGCCACTGCCGCCCCACGAGTTGGCCAGGTAGCGCACCGACGGCGGCATGATGGACAGCATCCGGTCCAGGTTGTCCTTGTTCTTCTGCAGGCCCTCGGCCATGGTGTTGAGCTGGGCGATGGTCGGGCCGAGCTGGTTGTCGTTCTGCGCGCCGATCTCCTCGAGCTGCCGCGTCAGGGCGGCGACATTGTCGAGCAGCTGCCGCAGCAGATCCTGGCGTTCCATCACCCGGTTGGCGATGGCCTCGCCCTGGGTGATCACCAGCAGCACGCTGTTGCGGTTGTCGGCCAGGATCTCGGTGACCCGGTCCAGGTCCTTGAGCAGCTGGTCGACCTGTTCGCGCCGGGTGTCGATGGTCTTGGCCAGCGCGCCGACGCTGTCGAGCGCCTGGGCGGCCAGCGCCGGGGTGTCCCCGAGCTCCTGGTTGATCACGTTCAGCGACTCGGCCAGCTGTTCGGTGTCGAGCGCCTCGAACTTCGGCGTGCCGATCTGGACCACGTCGGCCAGATCGTAGGGAACGCTGGTGTTCGACAGTGGAATCCGCCCGCCGGGCAGGCCCGACCCGTCACCGGGGTTCAGATCGACATAGCGGGCGCCGAGCAACGTCGCCATCTTGATCGAGGCCTCGGCATCGGGGCCGAGGTCCACGCTGTTGTCGATGTTCAACGTGAGCAGCACGTGATCGCCTTCGATCTCCGCGCCTGCCACCGTGCCCACCGCGACGCCCGCCGCGTTCACCCGGTCGCCGATCTTGATGCCCGCGGCCTGGACGAACTCGGCCTTGATCTCCTGCTGGCCGACGCCGAGCAGACGGAACACGCTGGCCACCGCGAGCAGGGCCACCACCACCACGGCACCGATGATGCCGAGCCAGAAATTCCGGTTGCCGTCGAAGCGGCGTTTCATCTTCGCGATCATGGTCCACACACCGCCGAATGGGAGTTGCCGCCGATCTGTGAGAACAGACCGCGCGGGAAGAGCACGCCGTAGAGGGAGAGGTCCAGGCCGCACAGGTAGGCGTTGGCGTAGGCGCCCTCGGAGGTGTGCCTACCGGCCGCCGCGAGCAGGTTGGGCACATCGACCGCCGCCTGGTCGAGCTTGGCGCCGTTGTAGAGCAGCATGTTCAGCGCCGCGGTGGTCGAGTTCTGCGCCAGCTCGAGGCCGGGCTGGATACGACCGACCATGGAGACCAGGTCGGTGGTCGCGGCGGCGATGGTCTCGGTGGAGCCGAGCAGGGACTGTCCCTGGTCGTAGAGCCCGCCGATGAGCGCCCTGGTCTGGGTCACCAGCGTCTCGAGCTCCTCGCCCCGATTGGCCAGGCCCGACATCACCCCGGACAGGTTCGTGATGACGTCGGACAGGATCGCGTCGCGGCGCTGGAAGTCGGTCGCCAGCTGGGCGGCCTGGACGATGAACGAGCTCAGCGAGACGCCGTCGCCCTGCAGCGCGAGGATGAACGTCTCCGACAGGCGGTTGACCTGCTCGGGCTGCAACACCTGGAACAGCGGCTGGAAACCGTTGAGCAGCCCGGAGATGTCGAAGGAGGGTTCGGTGCGGTCCACCGGGATGGTGCCCTTGTTCTCCAGCGGGGCGGGCGAGGTCTCCTCACCGGGTTCCAGCGCGACGTAGCGCTGACCGATCAGGTTCTGGTACCGCACCAGCGCCTTGGTGTCCTCGTAGATCGTCTGGTCACGCTGCACGACGAAGGTGACCTCGGCGACCGAGACGTTGTCGTCGTCGCGGACGAGATCGATGCCTTCGACCTTGCCGACGCGCACACCGGCCATCCGGACGTCGTCGCCCTCGCGCAGACCGAGCACGTCGGTGAAGACCGCCGTGTAGGTGTTGGTGGCGCCTGCGACGGTGCGGGCCAGGGTGTTCCAGACGACCACGGTCACCAGGATCGAGACCAGCGCGAAGATGCTGAAGCCGATCAGCGGTTTACGGATGCTCATCAGCGCTCCCCGCTCTCGGACACGGTCATGGTTCCGCCCTTCAGGATCGGGCTGAGCAGCAGGTACTCCGCGGTGGTCGGCTGGCGGCCGAGCAGCACCGCGATGGCGTCGTCACCACGGAAGGCGATCGCGCCCGCCTGCTGCGGCGTCACCGCCTCGGGGTCCGAGGCGGGTTCGGTCGCCGGTTCGGTCGCGGGCGCACCGGCCGGCTGCGGCGCGGTCAGCCCGGGCAGCGCGGGCAGGCCGGGCAGTGCGGGCAGGCCGGGGATGATGCCTTCCAGCGGCGTGCCCGCGAACGGGCCGGGCGCGGCTTGATCGTCCGGCGCGACGACCTGGGACTCCAGCCCCGTCATGCCGGGGATCAGCGGCAGGCCGGGCACCGGGACCGCGGGCGGCAGGCCCTTGGCCGAATCCAGCGCGCGCGGGCGCAGCTTCTCCGGGAGCGGCGGCAGCTCGGCCACCGTGGGAGCGGTGGCGCAGCTCGGGCCCGCCATCTCGTCGTAGCGCGGGCAGTCCTCGGCCGTGTAGGGCTTGTACGGCGTCAGGGTGATGCCCGCGTCCCACACCATCTGATTCGCCGGACCCCAGTGGAAGACGGCGTTCAGCTTGCGCAGCGACTCGCTGAGGTTCAGCAGCGCGCGGGTGATCGCGGACGGATCCGCGGTCATGGCGCCGAACATGTCGGCGGTGCCCGCGGTGATCTGTTTGCCCGCGTCGGGATTGCGCGCGAACAGGGTGTTCACCGAGTCGATGGTGCCGCTGGTGCCGGTGATCAGCGACATCAGCTCGGTGCGCCGGTCGGCGATGGTGCGCGCGGTGAGCACGGACTCGCCGAGCACGTCGACCAGTTCCGGAGCCGACTCGTTGAGCGCGGCGAAGGAATTGGAGAAATCGGTGAGCAGCACGCCGAGGTCGGGAATGGACTCGTCGACCGCGGTGACCCAGCGGTCCAGCCGCTCGACGGTCGAGCCGGGCATCCGGCCGCTGCCGTCGAGGGCCTGGGACAGCGTGCCGAGCACGCGGCCGAACTGCACCGGGTCGATCTTCTCCAGGATGTCGCGCACCGTGGTGAGCGTGTCCTGCAGCGCGATCGTGCCCTTGCTGCGGTCCTCCTCGATGACCGACCCTTCCTTCAGGTAGGTGTCGGAGGGCCCGTTGAAGACCAGCTCGACGGAGGTGACCGCGAACAGGTTGCTGGGCACCACGCGGGCGGTCACATTGTCCGGGATGCTGCCCGCGTACTCCGGCTTCAGCTCGATCTGCACCTTCTGCAGTTCGCCCTTGGCCGCCACCTCGACCTCGTCGACGGCGCCGACGAGCACACCGCGGAACTTCACGTCCGCCTCGGACGGCAGGCCGTCACCGGTGGTGGTCAGATTGGCCGTCACATTGACCTTCGGCACGAAATAGCCCTGGTATCGGGCCATCAGCAGACCGAGCACCACCGCGAAGACCAACAGCCCACACGCGCCGGCGATCAGCAATTGCCGCATCGTGGGCCCGCGCCCACTGGGATCGATGATCATCTCGCCCTTACCCCGAGATCCGGATTCCGGGGTCGACGCCCCAGATAGCCAACGTCATGAACAGATCGGCGAACACGACCAGGATGATGCACATCTTGATCGCGCGGCCGGCCGCCACGCCGACGCCCTCCGGGCCGCCGGAGGCGAAGAACCCGTAGTAGCACTGGATGAATGTCGTGATCGCGACGAACACGATCGCTTTGAGCAGCGAGTAGAGCACGTCGGTCGGGATCAGGAACTGGTAGAAGTAGTGCGAGTAGGTGCCCGAGGCGGTGCCGCCGATCATCTGCACGGTCAGCGAGCAGGAGATGTAGGCGACCGCCAGGCCCAGGCAGTACAGCGGCACGATCGCCACGATGGCGGCGAACATGCGGGTGCTGACCAGATAAGGCAGTGGCCGGATCGCCACCGACTCGAGCGCGTCGATCTCCTCGGAGATGCGCATGGCGCCCAGCTGGGCGGTGAATCGACAGCCCGCCTGGGCAGCGAAGGCCAGCGAGGCCAGCAGCGGACCGAGCTCGCGTGTCGTCGCGAAGGCCGAGATCGCACCGGTGATCGGGCTCAGGCCGAGCAGGTTCAGCGAGGTGTGGCCCTGGATGCCGACGGTCATGCCGCCGAAGGCGCTGAGGATGATGACGACCCCGATGGTGCCACCGCCGACGACCAGATTTCCGTTGCCCCAGGTCACGTCGGTGAGCAGGCGCCAGACTTCCTTGGGGTACTGCTTGAGTGCCAACGGGATCGAGCCCACCGACCGCAGGAAGAAGAACACCTGATGGCCGATGCGCGCGAGCAGGTCGACCGGAGCCTGCGCGGTCTTCTTGAGTTGATGTAGCGGCCGCAGCAGCGGCGGCACATAAGTTGACGACACCGGCTCAGACCACCTGTGGGGGGAAGAGGGCGCTGTAGATCTGCGTGATCCCGAGGTTCACGCCGAAGAGCATGATGGCCGAGCTCACCACAGCGGAGTTGACGGAGTTCGCGACGCCGCCGGGGCCGCCGCGGGTGTTCAGGCCGGTGTCGCAGGCGATGATCGCGGCCAGCAGGCCGAAGATCATCGACTTGACCAATGCGACGAAGAGGTCCCGGGTGACCGCGAACGAGGAGAAGGTGCCGATGTAGGAGCCGGGGGTGCCGCCCTGGGCGAAGATGTTGAACACGTAGCCGGTCAGGAAGCCCACGAACACGACGAAGCCGCACAGCAGCACGCTGACCAGCATCGCCGCGCCGAGCCGAGGCGCGACCAGTCTGCGCATCGGGTCGACGCCCATCACCTTCATGGCGTCGATCTCTTCACGGATGGTGCGCGAGCCGAGGTCGGCGCAGATGGCCGAACCGACCGCGCCGGCGATCATGATCGAGGTGACCAGCGGCGCGCCCTGCTGGACGATGCCCAGGCCGTTGGCCGCGCCGATGAACGAGGTCGCGCCGACCTGGCCGGCGACCGCGCCGACCTGGATGGAGACGATGACGCCGATCGGGATGGCGACCAGCAGGGTGGGGGCGGCGGCCACATTCGCCATGAACGCGCACTGGCGGACGAATTCTCCGAAGGGGAACCGGCCCCGGAAGATGGCGACGAACAACTCGGCGACCGCCGAGATGCCCATGGTGATCTGTCGGCCGAAGGTCTCCAGGGACCGTTTCGGGTGGTCTTCCCAATAGGCCCTCGTCCAATCGACCGCTTCACTTATGCGGGATCCTCCGGGAGGACTCTTGGTCGACTGCACTGGCTAACCCCTCTCGACGCCGGTTGGACAACCCCGACGACTCGTTTGCTTGACGCACCTTACTACGGGGTAGTGCTGAACACACCACTGACATGTGATTGCAGTCATAGATAGCGATCACTCGCCCGAAAAGACTGGGAGACACCACAGTGGCGCTCTTCCGAAACATCGACAAACGAAGAATTTTTTAGAACACGTTGCAGCCGCAGCCCGGCGATATGGGCTTGCGCAATTGAGTCCGAGGAATTGCGTGGAAAATAATCATCTAAAATCATTCGCAGTATCCGAATGCCGTGGGCATACCGCACGACCGGCGGGGAATATCGCTGACACGCGCCGGGTCCACCATTTTGATACCGATAAGCTATGACACGCCGGGCGATCGGGCCAGGAGCCCCGCCACCCGGCGAGACGCGACCGAGACCGAATACTGACACGATGAATGCGACAGATTGATATCGTGCGGGCTTCCGACATCTGGAGGGACATGTTCAGCAAACTCGCCAAGGCGGCCAACGCCGTCCTCGCCGTGGCCTTGGGCGCGGCGCTGCTCGGGACGGGCGCAGGGACCGCGGTGGCGGACCCGGGCGCGCCGGTGATCGGTGGCGGTTCGGGAATCATCGTCGACAACATGTACGAGTGCACCGTCACCACCGTCGGCCACGACAACGCGGGCAGGCTGGTCGGCCTGACGGCAGGCCACTGCGGCGAGGCGGGCGCACAGGTGTACTCGGAGATCGACCCGGGAGCCGGTGTGATCGGCCGCTTCGTCTACTCCAACCCGACCCTCGACTACGCGGTGATCCAGTTCCAGCCCGGCTCGATCACCCCGGTCAACCGGATCGGCAACGTGACCATCACCGGGATCGGCGCACCCGCCCAGTTCCCGATGATCGTCTGCAAGGAAGGCCGTACCACCGGAAACACCTGTGGTCTGGCCTACGGCGACATCTTCGGCAGCAATATGGAGACCTGGGCCCAGATGTGCGTGGTGGAAGGCGACTCCGGTGCACCGGTGGTCGTCGGCTCGACGCTGGTCGGCATGGTGAACGCCTACCTGGCCATCGCTTGCTTCGGCCCCGAGGTCGGCACCAACATGACCACGATCATGGACGACCTCAACCGCCGCGGCGACATCGGCGCGGGCTTCCGGCCCATCTGATCCAGCCGGTCACCAGGTAAGACGCACAAGGAGCGGACCTTTCGGTCCGCTCCTTGTGCGTTCACCGGTTCCCCCCGGACCGGGCTCTACAACTCCTCGACGCAGACCACGAACCGGCGCTCGGTGTACTCGAACCCGAAACCGGTGTCGCAGGCGCCGACGTCGCCCGCGCCTTGGACGATCTCGTCGACCCGCACCGGCTGCAGGCCGGACTCGCCGCAGTCGATGCGCTGAGGGTCGTCGCCGCCGATATCCATGCAGCCGCCGATCACCCAATCGATGTCCAGGCAGAACGCGCCCTGTTCGAGACCGTTCAGCGTCTCGGCGTAGTAGTTGTCGCGATCGGCCGGGCACAACGCGCTGCTGGTGGCCTTGCCGATGACCTTGTAGTTGGACGCGCGGCTGCCACAGGACGCCTTTGCGATGGTGGCGTCGGTGGTCGTACCGCCCAGGGTCACGCAGTCGCCGATCTCGGCCTGGAAGTCGGTGTCCCCGGCCTCCTGCGTCGTCGTGCGCGGCGCGCTGGACTTCGGCGGCGTGCTCGGCTTCGGCGGACCGGGCTTGGGCGTGCTGGTGAGGGCATCTATGGTGCCGCCGACGGCGGGCTGGGCATGGCCGTCGACGGTCGACCCGCAGGCCGACAGCGTGAACGCCGCGACGGCGATGCCCACCGCGAGCGCGAGACCGGATAACAATTGACGAGACACGTACAGTCCTCCCGAGCTGTAACGCTCCGAACTCACACCCGGCCTGTTGACCCGCAGATGACGAGCTGAGCTGAAATACCACGCCATGCATACACCACCTGCGCCGTCACCGTCGAGTCACCCGCGGGCGCGGGCCGTCCGAACCGCGCCGAACCTCCTCCAGCAATCTCTCTGGGTATGGTGGTGATCACGGCGCGAAAGGGGCCAGTCATGAACCTGATCAGGGTGATTATCTGCTCGGCCGCCGCGTTGGGCACCGCGGTCACGGTACCGGCGACCGCCTCAGCAACCCCTCTGCATTGCACCGCGGAGCGCGGTGGCGACCTCACCCGCATCGAGGGCCGCACCGGGTGCCGGGCCGCCACCGACGAACACGGGCGCGCGCTGGCGACGGGGTTCGACGGGGTGGGGTACGCCTACGCCGCGATGGGCGCGAACGCGTTCGGCGTCGGCGCGGCGGGCGGCGTCGGCGCGAGCGAGGGGTTCGGCGGCATCCCGATCGCGCTGGGATTCGGTCCCGACGCGATGGCGCTGAGCTCCGTCGCCGATCCCGTGCCGTACGACGGTCAGCAGATGGCGGTGGCGATCGCCTTCGAGGGCTCACGCGCGGAGGTCGGCGGCACCACCGACGGCACGGTGGTCTGCCTCGGCGCGGGCGCCTTCGCCTGGAACACCACCAGCGGCGCGAGCTGCCTGGCGACGCCCTTCGGACAGTGGACGCCCACCCCACCCGACTCCTGATGCCGCACACCCTCCCGACGCGCCGGGCGACCGGAGCCAGGAGCGGTGATATGCCTCACAAGCCCGTCCGCCCTACCCGCAAACCGGACGTACGGCATATGGGCCGCGAGGTCACCGAACGAGGGCGTGACCGGCGATTTTCGCCGAAATCCCTGCCGGACAACAACTTATGTGACTGCGCTCACTTGTCGTACCCGTAGCGCATGACCGTCCGCGACGAGTGGCCCCGGGCCGGGCGCGAAGGGTAGGAATGGACGCGGTCGGGCCGTCATACCCGCGGGCCCGTGATAGATCCCGGTCCCGCATCAATACCCGTGGACAGCCTTCGCGAAACCCGCACGTGGTCACCCCCTCGGGGAGATCCCCTCGGGAGCTCTCAGCCCCGGGGAGATCGTCGAGGCTCCACGCCGATGAAATCTCCCGCGCATCCGCGCGGCAGATGGAATGGACGATTAACCAATGCATGCCGCTTCGAACAACAGGTCGCTGCCGACGCGAGACCGGCTGTCCCACCGGCTTCGCCAGGGCGTCCTCTTGTCCGCGTCGATCGCCGCCGCGGGCGCGCTGATCATCGCTCCCGCACAGGCCGAGCCGCTGCTCCCCGGAGTCGACCTCGGGTCGGCTACACCGCTGGTGACCGAACCCGAGCCGCAGGCCAACTTCGCGCCGCCGAACATCAACATCGCCGACGGTGAGACCGTCGGCGTGGCGCAGCCGATCATCATCACCTTCAAGGAGCCGATCGCCGATCGCGCCATCGCGGAGAAGGCCATCGAGATCACCTCCTCGAACGAGGCGCCCGGCCACTTCTACTGGTGGAGCGACAAGCAGGTCCGCTGGAAGCCGAACGAGTTCTGGCCGGCCAACACCGACGTCTTCGTCAAGGCGGGCGGCACGACCAGCGCGTTCCGCATCGGCGACGCCCTGATCGCGACCGCCGACGACGCCACCAAGACCATCACCGTCACCCGCAACGGCGAGGTGATCAAGACGATGCCGACCTCGATGGGCAAGCCCGGCCACGAGACCCCCAACGGCACCTACATCGTCGGCGAACGCCACCGTGAGATGGTCATGGACTCCTCGACCTACGGTGTGCCGGTCGACGCGCCCGAGGGCTACAAGCTCGACGTGGAGTACGCGACCCGCATCTCCAACAGCGGGATCTTCGTGCACGCCGCGCCGTGGTCGGTGGCCCAGCAGGGCGTGTCCAACGTCAGCCACGGCTGCCTCAACGTCAGCACCGAGGACGCCCGCTGGTTCTTCGAGAACGCCCAGAAGGGCGACCCGGTCATCGTGCAGAACACCGCGGGCGGCACCCTCAACGCCCGCGACGGTCTGGGCGACTGGAACTGATCGCCCGATCCCCCGCTCGAACGAGACGCCGGCCGCGCCATCCGCGCGGCCGGCGTCTCGTTGTCGTTCACCAGATGCGGACGCGCTCGGCCGGGTCGAGGTACAGCGCGTCACCCGGTTCGACGCCGAAGGCCTCGTGGAAGAGGTCGATATTGCGCACCACCGCGTTGCACCGGAACTCCGGCGGCGAATGCGGATCGACGGCCAGCCTGCGGATGGCTTCCTCTTCGCGCGCCTTGGTACGCCACACCTGCGCCCAGCCGTAGAAGACCCGCTGCAGCCCGGTGAGGCCGTCGATCACCGGGGCCTGCTCGTCGCCGAGGGCGATCTTGTAGGCCTGCAGGGCGATGGACAGCCCGCCCAGATCGCCGATGTTCTCGCCGATGGTGAACTCGCCGTTGACGGTGTGCTCGTCGGCCAGATCCTTGGGCGAGAGCACGTCGTACTGCTCGATCAGGGCCCTGGTGCGCTTGCCGAATTCGGCGCGGTCGGCGTCGGTCCACCAGTCGATCATGTTGCCGTCGCCGTCGTACTTGGCGCCCTGGTCGTCGAAGCCGTGGCCGATCTCGTGGCCGATCACCGCGCCGATACCGCCGTAGTTGGCGGCGTCGTCGGCGTTCATGTCGAAGAACGGCGGTTGCAGGATCGCGGCCGGGAAGACGATCTCGTTCATGCCCGGGTTGTAGTAGGCGTTGACCGTCTGCGGGGTCATGAACCACTCGTCCCGGTCGACCGGTCCACCGAGTTTGCGCAGTTCCCGATCGTGCTCGGCGGCGCAGCCGTTTCGGTAGTTGCCGAGCAGGTCCATCGGGTCGATGTGCAGCCCGGAGTAGTCGCGCCAGCGGTTCGGGTAACCGATCTTGGGGGTGAACTTCTCCAGTTTGGCGAGCGCGGCCTGCCTGGTCTGGGGGCTCATCCAGTCCAGGTCGGTGATGTTGCGCCGGTAGGCCTCGGCGAGATTGGCGACCAGTTCCTGCATCTTGGCCTTGGCCTCGGGCGGGAAGTGCTCGGCCACATACAGTTTGCCGACCGCTTCGCCCAGCAGCTCCTGCACCAGCGAGACCCCGCGCTTCCAGCGTTCGCGGTTCTCGGTGGCGCCGGTGAGGATGCGACCGTAGAAGTCGAAGTTCTCGGCCACGATGTCGTCGGTGAGGTACGGCGCGCGAGCGTGCAGCAGCCGCCAGGCGGCCCAGGCCTGCCAGTCGGCGAGATCGGCGTCGGCCCACAGGCGCGCGAAGACGCCCAGGTAATCGGGTTGGCGCACCACCACTTCGGCGAACAGTTCCGGACCGGACCGATCGAGGCCCTCGGCCAGCGCGGCCGTCCATGCCGTCCAGTCGAATTCGGGATGCTCGGTGCGCAGCGCGTCGAAGGTGGTGAGGTTGTAGCTCAATTCGGCGTCGCGGCGGCGCACCACGTCCCAGTGACCGGCGGCGAGTGCGCGTTCGATGTCGAAGATCCGCTGTCCGACGGTGCCGAGGTCGGGCGGCAGCAGGGCACCCACCCGCGGGTCGTCGGCCGCCAGGGCGAACATGCGGTCGATGTGGGCGATGTACGCCGTCCTGATCTCGGCGTATTCGTCCTGGCGGTAATAGGATTCGTCGGGCAGGCCGAGGCCGGACTGGTAGATCTGGATCAGATACCGGCTGGAATTCTTGGCGTCGGAGTCGATGTAGAAGCCGACCGCGCCGGGCACGCCGGTGCGATGCCATTGCCCCAGCAGCGCGGCGAAGGCCGAGCGGTCGGTCAGCTCGCGCAGGGCGGCCAGTTCCCCGGCGATCGGCGACAGACCCGCGGCCGCCACCGTCTCGGTGTCCATGAAGGAGCGGTAGAGGTCGCCGATCCGGCGGGCGTCGGCGGTGTCGTTCGCCGCGGTGTCGTTCGCCACGGTGTCGTTCGCCGGAGCGGCGTTCACAGAAGCGGCGTTCACAGAAGCGGCGCTGCCGGATGTGGTGCCGTACGCCCCTTCCGCGCACCGCTGGATGATGGCCTGGACGTCGAGTTCGGCCTGGTCGTAGAGGGCGCGGAAGGCGCCGTCGACGGCGCGGTCGGCGGGAATCTCGTACTCGGCCAGCCATTTACCGTTGACGTGCGCGAACAGGTCGTCCTGGACCCGGACGGCCTCGTCCAGATGGGATAGATCGATACCGGAAGGACTGATCAGCTCGGAGGTCACGCCGTCCAGTATGCCGATCCATACCTGAACACGGCCGGGGTCGCCGAACGCGAGGGCCTACCGGAACGGGTCAGCCCGGCTGCGGAACCCGGTCGAATTCGCCGTCGGCCACTCCGGCGAGGAAGGCGTCCCATTCGGCGCCGGTGAAGGTCAGCACGGTGGGGCCACGACGCAGTTCCACACCGCCCGCGCCGTTCTCGGTGATCATCTCGGGGACCGGGCCGCCCGTCCGCAGCCGCGCCACCAGATCGTCCCACTCGGCCGCGGAGACCGAGAGGACCGGCTGAGCCGCGGACTCTCCTGCGGCCCCGGAGCGATATTTGCTGTCCCGTATCCAGACGGCGTCCGCGTCGAACTTCACTTCGACGCACTGGTTGCCGTTGTTGGACCGGGACGAGGTGAACCAGCCGGTGCGAATCGGCCGGCCGCCGGCGTTGGTGGCCATGCCCGAAAGTCTACTCCCGTGCGTAACCCCTGATCAGGGCTTCGGAATCGGATCTGGACAGGGCCTGCTCGAGGACCCGCAGGTAGGCGAAGCCCAGGTCACGTACCAGCTCGGGGTCTTCCACCGGACCGCCGAACACCGCGCTCTCCGCCCACCCGAACGTCGGTAGCTGCTCACTTGCGAAGTCGAGCAGGTGGAAGCTGGATCCGCCGAGGATCGCCCCGTCCGGGGCACTGAACGGAATGACGCGCACGTCGAGGGTGTCGAGCTCGTCGCTCAGCGCGACCAGATGCTCGAGCTGACCGCGCAGGATCTGCGGCCCCCCGGTCTGCTGGAGCAAGGTGGCCTCGCCGATCACGGCGGTCAGTTCCACCCGATCCCGGCCACGCAACCGCTGCTGCCTGCGCATCCGGATGGCGACCAACTGGTCGACCTGGACCGGCCGGATCATCACGTCGGCGCTGATCAGCGCCCGCGCGTAGGCCTCGGTCTGCAACAGCCCCGGCACGATGAGGCTGTCATAGCTGCGGATGCTCTGCGCGCCGTGCTCCATGCCGTAGAGCCGCTGCAACTCCGGGCCGATCAGCGCGGAGGACTTGCTCCACCATCCTCGTTGTTTGCCAGCCTGTAGCAGGCCGAGTAATTCGGCGCGCTCCTCGTCCTCGACCTCGAGCAGATCCAGCACCGGGACGATGGTCCGGCCGGTCAGCACGCGCCTGCCGTTCTCCACGTGCGACCAGTTGGCCGGGGTGAAGCCGACCTGTCTGGCGAAGCTCGCCGAGTCGAATCCGCGCTGTTCACGCAGCTCACGCAGGCGCAGCACCAGTTCCCAGCGGGCGACGGTCGGCGAGACGGGTGCCATGCGAGTCGATGCTACTTCGTGATCGACGAGCCGTCGGTGACTATTGTCACAGCAGTTGCCCAGGGCTACTGTCACTCGTTAGCGGCTGGTTCACCCGAAACATCCACTCCGCATCGAGACGAGGTTCTTCATGAGCACGTCCGGCACTGGATCTGGCAATCACCGCACGCTGGGCACCACTCAGGTGTTGCCTGCCCGCCCCGGCGGGCGCCGCTCGGCAGCCAAGGAAGACGCTTTCCATCGTTGCCGTCGCTATCGCACCGACCATCGCCTGTTCGCCGACGTCGATCCTGCCCTCGGGCGGATCATGCTCGAAGTGGGCGCCGTGGGCGCGGTCGTCATGCCCGCGACGCTCGGCGCGAAAGTCGCCGAAGCGCTGTCCGGACCGCGCCGCTGCCCGATCATCGCCCACCCGCGATCGGACCGGTGGACTTTCCTCACCGGCCCGACGGACAACTCCTACCTGGACATGGGCCTGTTCGCCGACCTCTTCCGGGTGTGTGCCTCGATAGCGCTGCCCGGCAGCCGGATCGTGCTGCCCTCTCCGGCCGACGAACGCACCGGCTACCGCTCGTGGATCAGCGCGCCGGAGGAGGACTACCGGCCGAACCTGGCCGAGGTCACCGGCGTGACACGGACGGCCGCGGCCGCGCCACGCTGTGGCGTGAACTGATAATCACAGGTCAGGGAGTCGGGACCGGGGCAGGGGTAAGCGTGATGCTGAACCGGTCCTCGATGTTCTCGGTCCACCGACGTTCGCATTCGTCGATCGCGGCCTGGTCGTTGCCCGCCTTGTTGAGGCAGTCCACCAGATCTTTGCCACCCACATCGACGAAGAAGTTCCAGCCGACGATCAAGAACAGAGTCGCGCCGATGAGCGCGAGCACGCTGAGCACCAGGCCGGTGACCGCCATCCCCATGCCGCCCGCGGAACCGTTGCGCGCCTTGACCGCGGCAACGATGCCGAAGACGACACCGAGCACGCCGAGCAGGTAGCCGCCGACCACGGTCCAGAAGCTGACCAGCGCCAGAATGCCCAGGACGAGGGCGGCGATCGCCAGCCCGGTGCGCTTGGGCGATTCCTGCCAGTAACCGCCGCTCGCGCCCGGTTCCTGCCCCGGCGGCGGCGGATACTGACCCGACGGCGGATACTGGCCCGACGGCGGATACGGACCCGACGGTGGCGGATACTGACCCGGCGGGGGGTATTGACCCGGGGGAGGATATTGCGACATGGGCCTACCTCTCAGTCGGTCGGACGCGTTCGCACGAGCTCACCCCGCCTCGATCGCGCAGTCCGATACCCGATGGTAGCCGGACCAATCGTACGAACCGGGAGCTCCGGCGAGCCGGCGGCGGGCGGGTTCGGCGGGGCCGAACCGTCGAAACGTGCCGTTCACCGACCGCCGAGTCGGGCGTGCATCTCCCACACCAGGATCTCCGCGGGCTCGTGCGCCGTTATCCGCTGCCCGCCGCTGTGCCCGGTACGGACGGCGTCGCCCTCGTAGAGCGGACCGATCCCCTCCATCTCGACCTGCCCCCGCGCGACGAACAGATGCAGGTACGGCGCCTCGGGCAGCCGCACCTGCGCGGGCGCACCGGCGGTGTCGGCGCCGGGCAGCCGGGCCACGTGCAGCGCGGCATGACTGCTGTTGATCGCGATGGCGGTGCGATCGCGATAGCGCGGCAGGCCCGATGCCACCGTCACCAGTCCGCCGGAGGCCAGTTCATCGTCGATCTCGAGCTGCTGATAGCCGGGTTCGACGCCTGCCTCGTCGGGCATCACCCACATCTGCACGAAATGCACCGGCCGGTCGTGGGCGGAGCTGTTGTCCAGTCGCCAGGAATCGTTCTTCTCCGAATGCATGATGCCGGTGCCCGCGCTCATCCGCTGGGCCAGACCCGGATAGATGACACCGCTGTGGCCGAGCGAGTCCTGATGTACCAGGCTGCCTTCGAGCACCCAGGTCACGATTTCCATATCGCGATGCGGATGTGTGTCGAACCCCTGACCGGGCAACACGATGTCGTCGTTGTTGACCAGCAACAACCCGTGGTGGGTGTTGTCCGGATCGTAATGTTCGCCGAAGGAGAACGAATGCTTGGAATCGAGCCAGGACACCCGAGTTTTCATCCGGTCGCCACCTCGATGGACATCGATGTGCGGCGTCGCGAGTGTGGACACCCGGTCCTCCTCTCCCAGCGCGCACGGCTCGATCCGGCGTCGACGTGTACTCGAGCGTGCGGTGACTCGTATTCCTAGTAAATTGTCCCGCATCGGGCATATTACGCGAGCGGCGGGCCGGTGAACGGCAGCCGAGCGAGTGCCGGACGCCGGGGCGGGGAAAACCCTGGGCCACAATGGGCGAGGCGGAGGTGACGAGATGCGACCGGACGCACTCGCGCAGGTCGAAGAACAGTTGTGTGAACGGGCGCGCGCGGCGGGGATCACCGATTTCGTGGTCGGTATCGCGGTATTCCGGGACGACCGTTTGCTGGTAATCCGGCGGGTCCCGGACGATTATTTCGGGGGAATGTACGAATTACCCGGCGGCGGGGTGGAATCCGGAGAAACTCTCACCGAATGCGTGGTGCGCGAGTTGTTCGAGGAGACCGGTCTGCGCGTGCGCCGCATCGAACGGTTTCTCGGAGAAATCGACTATGCGACGCGCAGCAAGCCACGGGTCCGCAAGTTCAGTTTCCTGGTGGTGGCCGATCCCGGCGAGGTATCGCTCTCGCCCGGGGAACACGATGCTTTCGTCTGGACCGACATGAGCACCCTCGACACCCTGCCGATGACGCCCGATACCCGGGAGGCGGTGCGCTCGCTGTTCCCCGGGCATTGATCCCGGCGGGGAGCCGCCACCGGTCGGCACGGCAGAATCGGCCCGGTGCCAGACGGGGAGCCGCAGAGACGTTCGGAGCCGGAGAACCGGCCACCGTTGCGGACCGCGCTGCGCGAGAGTCCCGGCGTGGCCCGGCTGGCGATTGTCCGGTTCGCCGGGCAGTTCGGCGACGGCATGTTCCAGGCGGCGCTGTCCGGCGCGATCCTGTTCAACCCGGAACGCGAGACCGACCCGCTGGCCATCGCCGCGGGCTTCGCCGTCCTGCTGCTGCCGTATTCGTTGATCGGCCCCTACGCGGGCGCGCTGCTGGACCGATGGGACCGGCGCGCGGTGCTGCTGCTGGCGAATCTGCTGCGCGTCGGGCTCATTCTGGCAGCCGCCGCGGTGCTGGCCGCCGGCGTCGACGAGACCCCGCTGCTGCTGCTCGCGCTGGCGACGGTCGGCGTGAGCCGGTTCGTCGCGGCAGGCGTTTCGGCCGCGTTGCCGCGCGTGCTGGCACAGCACTGGCTGGTGGCGATGAACTCCGTCCTCGCGACGGTGTCCTCCGGGTTCGCCGGGGCGGGGGCGGGGGCGGCCGTGGTGGTGATCGGCGTGGTGGGGGCGGGTGACGCCGGTTCCGCGATCGCGGTCGCGTGCAGTGCCGTGGGCTCGGTGATCGGCGCGGCGCTGGCCGTCGGATTCCGGCCACACGTCCTCGGACCCGGTTCGCCCGGCACCCCGATCGGCCGGCCCGGTGCGATCGACAACGCCGTCCTCGACGCGGCGGCCGGTGGCTCGAGGGCGGCGGCGGTCGGGAGTGCGCCGGACCGGGGTGCGTTGCGGGCGATCGCGGGCGGGCTGTCGACAGCGGCCGGGGCGGTGTGGCGCGCGCCCGAGGTGACCACGGCGATGGTCGGGATCGGGGCGCATCGAGTGGTGTTCGGGGCGAACACGCTGATCATGGTGCTGGTGTTGCGGGAGCCCGCCGAGGGTGACCCGGTCGGCGGGGGACTGATCGGGTTCGGGGTGGCGATCGCGGCCAGCGCCACCGGCATGTTGGTGGCGGCGGCACTCGCGCCGTGGGTGATCCCACGGTTCGGCCGGACCCGCAGTGTGCTCGCCGGGCTGGTGGCGGCGGTATTCGTCCAGCTCACGCTGGTGATGCCGACCGCGCTGGCGGTATCGGACGAGGCGAGCCGGCGGGCCCATCTGCTGTTGCTCGCGGGCGCGTTCCTGTTCGGGCTGGCGGGTCAGCTCATCAAGCTGACCGGCGATGCGGCGATGCAGATCGATATCGACGACACCCGGCGCGGGCAGGTGTTCGCACTGCAGGACACCGTGTTCAATATCGCCTTCGTCCTGTCGATCGTGGTCACCGCGCTGGTGATTCCCGAGAACGGCAGGTCCGCGGGCATCGTGCTGATCGGCGCCGCCGGGTACGCGCTCGCGATCATGGTCGTCGTGCTGAACTCCCGGCGAGCCGGGCGGACCCCGTGACCGTGGGCGCGCTCAGCGAGTCGGTTCGGTCTCGTCGGTGACCGGAAGGTCCGTGCCGGTTTCGGTGGCGGACTGCTCGACCCTCTGGTCGCCCGGGCGGCCGGAGTACTCGCCCGCCTCGGGTAGGGCGGCGTAGGCGGACCGGCCGAAGGCGATATCGCAGGCCACGGTCGCGCCGGGGGAGGATCCCGCATCGGGGGCCACCTCCGCGCCGGAGGAAGGGCCGGTGCGGACGATCCACTCCAGGGGCTCGTTCGCCGCATCGGCGGGGGAGCCGGAGACGTGGTGATCCCACGTGCCCTCGCCGGTCGGGTCGGTGTAGAAATGGTCGGGCACGCCGTCGTCGTCGAGGTCCAGCGCGGCGATGTCGGCGACTCCGGCGCCGGTGGAATCCCAGAGCGCGTCGTCGGCCAATCCGTCGCCGTCGAAATCCAGTCGGACCGCGTCGAAGAGGCCGGTCCCGGCCAGGTCCAGATCCGCGGCGCTCGACCAGTCGTGGACAACGCCGTCGCCGGTACCGAACGAGTACTCGATGTCGGTCATATCGGATTGGACGCGACAGTCCGCGATCCGGTTCCGTAACCAGGACGAATGGGTGACAGACCGGGTAACTTGATCTTGTGGTGACGACCAGGGTGATCGGCCGATGACCGACACGCCGAAAAGACCGGCAACCCCGGTACTTCTGGGATTTCTCGTGACCGGCCTGGTAGGGGCCGCAACCGTTCCCGCCTCCGCCGCGCCCCATCCGTGGACGCCCGCCCCGGTGAACAGTTGCGGTGAAACGGGATTCGATCCCCTCGCGCGGGTGCCGCTGCCGAGCGAGCCGAACGCCCCGCTGCGATTGCCGGAGAAGATCGAATTGTTCTTCCCGCTGCCGGAACTCACCTTCGTCCCGGTGCCCGGCCCGCCGCAGCGCGACGTGCGGGTCGAGGCCGATCCGCCACCGGCGGATCCGTGCGGGGATCCCTGCCCCGATCTGCGTGAGCCCACCGTGCCGGACGGGACGGGGTCGGGAGGCTCGGCACTGCCCGATCCCGGTTCGGCGAGCACCGGGTCGAGCAGCGGCTCGGCCGGCGGCAGCAGCGTGGGCAGCAGCGTCTTCGGAATCCAGCTGCCGCGCCTGGAATTCCGCCCGCAGATCGAGCCGATCCCCATCCCGGTGCCCGGCGGACCGCGCACGGACCCACAACCCGCACCGCCCGAGCTGACCCCGGCCGCCGAGCCGGGCGGGCAGGCCCCGGCGCCCGCTACCCCGGTGATCGGCGCGATGGACATGGTCGGCCAGGTCACCGGCCACGGATCGGAGAACCGCACCGATGCGCGCTGGCAGGTCAACGGCACCGACCTGGGCGTCATGTGGGAGACCGAGCCCGGCAAGGTGGCCGTCGCGTTCGGCGACACCTTCGGGGAGGGCTGGACCTACGGTGGCGCGAACGGCTCGGACTGGCGCTCCAACGTGCTCGGCTACAGCGGCGACACCGATCTCTCCGACGGTCTGACCATCGACTCGATGGTTCAGGACAGCCGCTGTCACGCGGCCGAGCTGCTGTCCAGCCGCAAGATCAAGAACTTCGAGACGACGGTCATCCCCACCTCGGGCTTCGCGCTCGACGGCAGGCAATACATGAGCTACATGTCGGTCAACCGCTGGAGCACCGTGCCCGGGATGTGGTGGACCAACTACGGCGGCATCGCCTGGTCCGACGACAACGGCTCGACGTGGACCAAGGACGAGCACGCACGGTGGGACAACATGTTCGGGCTCGGCCGGTTCCAGGTGGCGGCGATGGTGCCGCACGGCGAGCACGTCTACATGTTCGGCACCCCCAACGGCCGGATCGGCGTGGTCGGCCTGGCCCGCGTGCCGAAGGAGCACGTGCTCAACAAGTCCGCCTATCAGTACTGGGTGGACGGGACGTGGCGGCCCACGGCCGAGAACGAGGCCACACCACTGTTCTTCGGCATCGCCAGCGAGCTGTCGGTGCGCTACGACGAGAGCGCCGGACGCTGGCAGATGGCCTACCTGGACTCCGCGCGCGGGGCGATCGTCCTGCGCGAGGCCATGGCTCCGCAGGGCGCGTGGAGCGAGGCGGCCCCGATGCTGTCCACCGCCGACTATCCGAAGGCCTACGGCGGATTCATCCATCCCTGGTCGAGCAGCGACGAGCTGTACTTCACCATGTCGGCCTGGGACAGCTACAACGTCTATCTCATGCGCGCGCAGGTGCGGGGGCGCTGACGTCCTGGACGCCGAATCAGGGCGCGCGGCGGAACTTCAGGCGCTGTCCCGGTCTGGCCTGGGCGACCCGGTCGACATCGCCGCTGCGCACCACCGCGATCACCGGGTAGCCGCCGGTGATCGGGTGATCGGCGAGGAACACCACCGGCTCACCGCTCGGCGGCACCTGCACGGCCCCCAGCACCATGCCCTCGGTGCGCAACTCCCTGTCGATCGCCCTGCGCAGTGGCGGACCGGCGAGCCGATGCAGCCGGGCGCCGACCCGATCGGTCTCGGGAGCCACCGCCCATTCCCCGGCGAACAGCGCGTCCGGCTCGGCGAACCAGTCCGCCCGCGGTCCCGGCAGCGCGTGCACCTCCACGACCTCCACGACCTCGACGACCTGCGCAACCGGAGCGAAATCGACCGGAGGCCATGTGCGTGGCGGCGGTCCGATCGGGATCGTGTCCCCGCTGCGCAGCGGCTCGGGACCGATGCCTGCCAGAGTGTCGCGACTGCGGGAACCGAGCACCGATTCGACCGCCACCCCGCCTCGGATCGCCACATAGGCCCGCAACCCGTTCGCGGCCTGCCCCAGCCGCAAGGTCTGCCCCTCCTCGAGTCGCAGCACACTCGCGTGCCCCACCGGGATGTCGTCGACGAACGCGGGGGCGAGGGCGCCGGTGACCGCGACGATGTGCCGGTGTTCGGCGCGTACCACCAATCCGCCGAGCAGCACCTCGATCGCCGCCTCGTGTTCCGGATTGCCGACCAGCCGGTTCGCCAGCCGCAGCGAAGCGCGGTCCGCGGCGCCGGCCACCCCGACCCCGGAGTCGAACCATCCCGGCCTGCCCAGATCCTGCACGGTGGTCGCGGGCCCCACCGCCAGCACCCGCATCATCGCCCGGCCTCGACGAACCGCACCGCGCCGCCTGCCCGGATCAGCGCGGGCGGATCGCGGCGCTCATCCCACAGCACGGCCTCGGTGTGCCCGATCAGCTGCCAGCCGCCCGGCGAACTGCGCGGATACACCGCCGAATAGCCGCCGGCCAGGGCGACCGCGCCCGCGGGCACCGACGTGCGCGCCCGCTCCCGGCGGGGGACCGACAGTTCGTCGTGCGAGGCACGCAGGTAGCCGAATCCTGGCGCGAAGCCGACGAATTCGCATCGCCACAGTGTCGAGGTGTGCCGATCGATCACCGCGCGCACGCTCGTCCCGAGCAGTTCGGCGACCTGTTCCAGGTCTTCCCCGACGTAATGGACCGGGATGACCACCGGGTCGCCGTCCGCGGGGCCCCTCGTCACTGCGCCCATCGTCACTGCGCCCATCGTTCCGGCGCCCATCGTCCCGGCAACCACTGCACCGGACGCGCCACCGCCGCGGCTCAGCGCGATCATCAGATCGGCGGCCGCGCGGCGGACGGATTCGGCGAGGAGGGGCGACACCACGGTCACCAGCACGGTCGTGGCCGCGGGCAGGATGTCCTCGACGCCGGCGATCCGGGCGCGGCGCAGCGCGGCGGCGAACTCGGCCGCGCCGACCGAGGGGCCGGGCTCGATCAGCCACGCCCGATCACCCGCGGCCCGGATCTGCCCCCGACCCGCCGCGCCGTCCGATTCCGTCATGACGTCCCCGGTCGGCCCCGGCAGTCCGCGCACGACCGTCGTCCCCGCGACATCCTCGCCCGGACCCGGCAGTCCGCGCCCGACTGTCGTCCCCGAGCAGGCGGGTGTCCGTCTCGTCCGTGGAGCGCATCGACCCGGTGGGAGCGCGCGTCGATCCGCGTGCTCATGTGAACGCCTCGACCGCGACACCCGCCTCGGCGAGCGCAGCCCGGATCCTGCGGGCCATCTCCACCGCGGCCGGGCTGTCGCCGTGCACACAGAGGCTCCGCGCGCGCACCAGCACGGCCTCGTCGACCGGGTCGGCATCGTCGCGACCCGCGCCGATCCCGGCAGCCGCACGGTCGTCGGCACGCGAGGAGCCCTGGTACGCGGGACCACTGTACGCCGGTCGGCTCACCGGAACGGGATTCACCAGCGCGGGGTCCACCAGGACCGGTTCCAGCAGAACGGGATCCATCGGGATCGCGGCGACCGAGGACACACTCATCGCCGAGGTCACGCTCACCGAGGTGGTGTCCACCGTGTCCCCGGCGTCCCCGGCATTCGGGAGGACCGACGTCACCCGCGCCGCGCGTACGGTCACCGACGACATCCGCAGGATCCTGACCCCGCCGGTCGTGGCGATCGACACGGCCTGTTCGACAGCATCGTGGGCGGGAAGCACCGCGCCGGGCACCTCGCGCGGAGCCAGCCCGCCCGTCTCGGTGTACGCGCGGTCGGCGAACCCCTCGCCGACGAACCGGACACCCGCCGACACCGCGGCGTGCTCGAGCGCGGTACCCGCCGGACCGAGCAGGACCAGGGCGGGGTCGAAGTCGATCATCGCCGCGATCAACGCGTCGGCGAGATCGCGCTGGGCGCCTGCCGAGTGATAGAGGGCGCCGTGCGGCTTCACATAGCGGACCCGGCTGCCGGCCGCGCGGGCGAAGGCGTCCAGACTGCCGATCTGGTAGAGCACCTCGTCGCGCAGTTCGGCGGGGGCGATGTCGATGGTGCGCCTGCCGAAGCCGACCAGATCGCGGTGGCCGACGTGCGCGCCGATCCGGACATCGCGTTCGGCGGCGAGCTCACAGGTGCGGCGCATGATCGACGGGTCACCGGCGTGGAAACCGCAGGCGATGTTGGCGCTGGTGACGAGGTCGAGCATGGCGGCGTCGTCGCCCATCGTCCACGGGCCGAAGCCCTCACCGAGATCGCTGTTGAGATCCAGCGGCATCGTCTCTCCCTCCACCTGGTGCGCACGCCTGCCTCGGCGTGTCCCTCCATTGTCGACGCGACGCGCGAGCGGTGTCGACGCGCGCCCGGCGGTACGCTCGAACCGCCATGGCCGCGTATTTCGATCCGACCTCCTGGTCTCCGCTGCGGGCCGTCGAGATCGGCCGACGGCTGTTCGAACAGTCCTGGCCGGAGCAATGGTTCGCCGCGAGCACCGCGTGGGTGGATCCGGTGCTCGACCTGGGTTCGGGCACGGTCACCGCGCTGCTGCCCGACGTGCTGATGACCATGCTCAGCGAGGGCATCCTCAGCCGATTCGGCGGTCAGGACATCGCGGTCACCGTGATCGGCCACGAACTGCGCGCCACGCTGCGGGTGTTGAAGGTACGCAGGCGCGGAGCGCACTTCCAGGCCGAGACGGTGCTCTCCGAACTGCACTGGGACACGCGCCGGTTCGAGACGGTCACCGCTGTCGCGCACGGGGTCCGGCTTGTTCCCGGCGTACCGACCAAGGTGCGCGTGGCGGGCATCGACCTGATCGGCGCCCTCACCGTCGCCGAGCTGGCGAGCTGGATCGACGCCCTCGACCTGGACTGGCGGATGGAGGTGCGCGAGGACGGCAGCCTGCTGGCCAGGCATCGCACGCGCAAGCTGACCGCGCTGGTGGAGGGGCAGATCACCGACGACCGCCTGACCCTGCGGGTGGAGCGGGCGTGGTGGCGCGGCATCCGGTTGCCCCGGCGGATGACGGTCGACCCGCCGGGGGTGCTGCTGTCGGATCTGCCGCGGGGTCTGCGGATCGCGCACGCCGCCCGCGAGGGCGACCTGGTGCGCTTCCGCCTGGAACTCCCCGCGACCACCGCCTCGTTCGATCTGGCGCAGATCCGCGACGCGGTGGTCGCGGGCACCACGCTGATCATCTTCTGACCGCTCGTCGTCCGACGGGGCAGATCACGCCTGCTGCTGGGACTTCCACCACTCCAGCAGCGCGGCCTCGGCCTCGTCGCGGGTGAGCGGACCGCGATCCAGGCGCAGTTCCTTGAGGAAATTCCAGGCCCGCCCGACGTCGGGGCCCGGCCGCAGATCCAGCAATTCCATGATCGCGTTGCCGTCGAGATCGGGGCGGACCCTGGCCAGATCCTCCTGCTCGCGCAGCCGCTCGATGCGGGCCTCGAGATCGTCGTAGGTGGCGCGCAGGGTGGCGGCGCGACGCTTGTTGCGGGTGGTGCAGTCCGCGCGCACCAGCTTGTGCAGCCGCGGCAGCAGGTCGTCGGCGTCGGTGACGTAGCGGCGCACCGCCGAATCGGTCCACTGGCCTTTGCCGTAGCCGTGGAAGCGCAGATGCAGGAACACCAGGCGGGCGACGTCCTCGGTGAACTGCTTCGGATACTTCAACGCGCGCATCCGTTTGCGCACCATCTTCGCCCCGACCACCTCGTGATGGTGGAAGCTGACGCCGCCGCCCGGCTCGTTGCGCTTGGTGTCGGGCTTGCCGATGTCGTGCAGCAGCGCCGCCCAGCGCAGCACCAGGTCGGGATCGCCGTCCTCGAGGTCGATGGCCTGCTGCAACACCGTCAGCGAATGCCAGTACACGTCTTTGTGCTGGTGATGCTCGTCGATCTCGAGTTTCATCGCGGGGACTTCGGGCAGCACCCGCTCGGCCAGGCCGGTCTCGCACATCACGTCGATGCCGTCGATCGGGTGGGCGCCGGCGATGAGCTTGTCCAGTTCGGTGCGCACCCGCTCGGCGGTGATCCGGTCGATCTCGTCCGCCATCGCCACGATCGCCGTCCGCACCCGGGGCGCGAGTTCGAAGCCGAGCTGGGAGACGAACCGGGCGGCCCGCAACATGCGCAGCGGATCGTCGGTGAAGGAGTCCTCCGGCGCGGCCGGGGTGTCGAGCACGCCGGCCAGCAGCGCGTCCATTCCGCCCAGCGGGTCCACGAACTCCAGCGAACCGTCCGCGGCGATGCGCACGGCCATCGCGTTCACGGTGAAATCGCGGCGCACCAGGTCGCCCTCGAGCGAATCGCCGAAGGTGACCTCGGGATGGCGCGACACCCGGTCGTAGCTGTCGCTGCGGAAGGTGGTGATCTCCACCTGCTGACTCGCTTTGGCCGCGCTGACCGTGCCGAAGGCCAGCCCGCCGGTGTCCCAGAGGTGGTCGGCCCAGCCGCGCACGATCTCGAGCACCTGCTCGGGCCGCGCGTCGGTGGTGAAATCCAGATCGGTGCCCAACCGGCCGAGCACGGCATCGCGGACACTGCCGCCCACCAGGTACAGCTCGTGGCCGTGGGCGGCGAACAACGCGCCGAGCGGGGCCAGCACATCGTCCAGCCTGCCGAGGGTCACCGCCGCCGAGGCCAGCAATCGGGTACGCCTCTCCTCGGCGGCCAAGGCGACTTGATCGGACACGACGACATCTCCGGACTCGGGCGAAACCACGAACGAACTGTATATGGCGGCGCGGAGGCCGCCCGCTGCTGCGCCGCGGCGCGGGAGCGGGGAAATGACACAGTAAGCTTGCTTGGTGTCTCCGGCCGATCGCGCGAACAGTCGACGCCGCCAGCCTCGGCGCCGCGGTTCGGCGGCCACGACGGGCGATGTGGCGAAACCTCGCATGCGCACCGTCCGGGAGACATCGGCCGGGGGGCTGGTGGTCGACGGTCTGGACGGTCCGAGCGAGCAGCGGTGCGCCGCGCTGATCGGGCGCACCGACCGGCGCGGACGCCTGTTGTGGTCGCTGCCCAAGGGACATATCGAGGAGGGGGAGACCGCCGAGCAGACCGCGATCCGCGAGGTTGCCGAGGAAACCGGCATCCAGGGCGTCGTGGTTGCCGAGCTCGGCGATATCGACTATTGGTTCGTCACGGAAGGACGCCGGGTGCACAAGACGGTGCATCATTTCCTGCTGCGTTCGGTGGGCGGTGAATTGTCCGATGCGGATGTGGAGGTCACGCAGGTGGCGTGGGTTCCGTTGACGGAG
Organism: Nocardia shimofusensis NBRC 100134; assembly: GCF_001613125.1. GTDB lineage: Bacteria > Actinomycetota > Actinomycetes > Mycobacteriales > Mycobacteriaceae > Nocardia > Nocardia shimofusensis. Next base: position 3,209 of record NZ_BDBT01000029.1, on the reverse strand, counting down.
TTGAATTCCCGATTGGCCTACGCGGACGAACGGCGTCTGGCGGAGGTGGCGAATCGGTTGATCGACCGGATGGAGACCGGCAAGCAATGACGCGTGGGCTGTTCCGGTTATTCGTTGCGGTCCTGACTCTGCTGGGTTCGGTCGCGATGGTGGCGGGGACTCCTGCCGCACCCGCGCGGGCTCAGCCGAGTGGATCGAGCAATTCCACGACCCCGGAATTCGTGAAACTGGCGGTGGATTCGGTCACCCCGTCGACGGTGACCCCGTCCTCGGATCCGGTGCTCACGGTGGCGGGGACGGTGACCAATATCGGCGACCGCCCCGTGGAGGACGTCAGCGTGCGCGTGCAGCGCGCGGCGGCGGTCACCGAGCCCTCGCAGCTGCGTTCGACTCTGCAGTTGGACCAGGTGAGCTACGACCTCGTCGGCCCGTTCGAGGACGTGGTCGACGAGCTGAGTCCGGGGCAACGACGCCAGTTCACGGTGAGCATTCCGCTGCGATCGGATTCGGAGGCATCGCTGCAGATCAGCGAACCCGGCGTGTATCCGGTGCTGCTGAACGTCAACGGAACCCCCGCCTACGGCGGACAGGCGCGGCTGGACGACGCGCGCTTCCTGTTGCCGGTGCTCGGGGTTCCGCAGGCCGACCCGGCCGCGCAACTGCCGCCCTCGCCCGCGCCGGTCGCGACGACCGTGGTGTGGCCGCTGGCCGACCGGCCCCGGCTGGTGGCGGGTGTCACCGGATCGGTCGACAGCACCACCGTCCTGACCGACGACGAGCTGGCCGGTTCGCTCGGCAAGGGCGGCAGGCTCGACCAGCTGCTCGGCGCGCTGGAGACGGTCATCGGGACGGGAACGACCGGAGATCGCCGCCTGGCCTCGTCGATCTGCCTGGCCATCGATCCGGATCTGCTGGTGACGGTGCAGGCGATGACCGCCGGCTACCGGGTGCTGGCCAGCCCCTCGGACCCGGACGGCGCGACCAGGGAGGGGATCGGCGAGGAGCAGGCCGCGGCGTGGCTGGACCGGCTGCGCGCACTGGCGCCGACCCTGTGCACGGTGGCCCTGCCCTACGCGCAGGTGGATCCGGCGGCGCTGGCCGCGGTCGGCGATCCGGCGCTGACAGCGCGCGCGCTGGCCGAGCCCGCCGAGATCGTCGACGCGACACTCGCGGTGAACTCGGTGCGCGGGCTGGCCCTGCCCGACGCGGGCGCCCTCGACTCCGCGGGTGCGGCGTTGCTGCGCGGCCACGGCTACGGGAGCGCGGTGCTGGCGGGCACCGCGACCGCGCCGGAGGGCAGCGCGGGCGCCGGGAGCACGGCCGGCGAACTCGACTATTCCTACGGCGGCTCCTGGGCGGCGGCCGATCCCGCGCCCGCGCCCGATGTGGTGCGCCTGCCCGGGGTGAGCGCCGAACCCGCGGCGGGCGGTGCGCCCGCTCTCGAGGGCCCGCCCGCCGCGGGCGCACCGCAATCGTCGGCCGCGGCCCCGGCGCCGGTGATACCCGAGGATTCGGCTCTGCGGGTGACGACCTTCGACATCTGGTCGGCGACGGCGCTGGCCGCGGTCGGCTCGAACCCGTCGACGCCGTCGTTCACGCCGGGCAGCGTGCGCTACGAGGTCACCAACGATTCCAGAACCGCCCGTCTGCAGGACGCGCTCGGCGCGATCACCTGGCGGGCGGTGAATCCGCAGGCCACGGGCGCGCGCTCGCTGCTGATGATGCCGCCGCAGCAGTGGGGGGCCAGCGGCGACGAGGCGACCGCGCTGCTGCGCCAGGTCGAGTCGCTGATGCGAGCCGGGCTGGCCACCCCCCGCGCGCTCACCGATCTGGTGGCGCAGGCGCCCGATCCGGTGCCCTACGAACTGGACTATTCGGAGCGTGCCGCGAGCGACGCCGTGCCCGGCCGGTTCGTCGAGCCGACCAGAGTGCAGGGCAAGCGGATCACCGAGCTGTTCGCCTCGCTGGTCTCTGTACCCGAGCTGGAACCGACGCCGAGCGAATTCCTCACCCCGCTACGCGACGACCTGCTGCGTGTGCTCACCCTGTCGGACCGGCGGTCGGGTGCCTTCGACCAGCCCGACACGTGGGCCCGGCGCCGCCTCGACCAGACCACGCGCACCCTCGACGAGCTGTATCGCTCGGTGACCGTGCTGCCGCCGGGCGGCGTCTACACCCTCGCCACCGAGCAGAGCCCGCTGCTGCTGGTGGCGCGCAACGACCTGCCGGTGGCGATCCGGATCCGGTTCCGCATCGAGGCGCCCCCCGGCGCGAACATCACCGACCTGGGCGAACAGCAGCTGCCACCGAACGGCACCCGTTCGTTCCGGGTGCCCACCGAGGTGAACGACAGCCGCAATCTGGTGATCCCGATCTCGGTCACCACCGCCGAGGGCGTACTGCTCGGCGAGTCGACATCGGTCTCGGTGCGATCGAACGCCTACGGCCAGATCCTGGCCATCATCACCGCGTGCGCCGCGCTGCTGCTGTTCGGGTTGGCCGGTCGCAGGCTCTACCACCGGTTCCGTGGCAGGCCGGATCCGGCGGACGAGTGAGTCGGGCCCCGGCACCCGCGCTCGGTAAGGAACAATCGAAGAGAATCGGCGGATCCGCCGCGGCGCGAGGCGCACCACCCGCAGCACCTGTGCCGGGCGGCTGCCCGGTGAGCGCCTCGGCCGGGCAGCCGCCGCGTGGGCACGGGTTCGACATCCGAGGGCGCGGCGGGGGAAGATGCCCGGTCGGCGAAACGCCGGACCGGGCCGCCGGGCACGGGTCATGGACGACACAGGAGGCATGATGAGCGACGATGACCTCTCCGCTCATCGGCCGCAGCCCGGCGACCGTCGCACTCCCGACCGGCAGCGCGACGACTGGCAGGCAGGCGGCCGCTCGTCCGAAGAGTCCGACAACCGGCCGCAAGGCGCTCCGCCTGCCCGGACCCCGTCCGCACCGTGGGAGCGCAGGCCTGTTCCGCAGGATCAGCCCGGTATGACGGCGCGCGATCCGCAGGGTGGCCCGCCTCCGCGCATCCCGCAGGTCAGCAGGCCGCAGATGCCGCCCGGCCGTCGTATGGGGCCGGCCACCGGTCCCATGCCACCGCCCTCGCGGCCGTTCCCCGCACAGCGTGACCCCGCGGCGCCGCCCGCTCCGGTGCCCGGCCGACCCGGCGCCGCCCCCGGCGGGCGCGGCAACGCGGCCGACCCGGGCCA
>NZ_BDBT01000028.1 GCF_001613125.1 Nocardia shimofusensis NBRC 100134 | reverse complement strand
ACCGAATCGAGCACCGAGACGGTCGAAACGAAGGCGGGATCAGCGGCTTCGGTGTAGGGCGGGCTATCGGCTAATCTCGCATTCGTGCTCGCACCAGAGCGGCGAACGCGCGCCGACATCATCGCCGCCATCGGTATCGCGGTCGCGGTGCTGCTCGCCGCGATCGTGGTGTGGGCGCGCGGCGACGCCACCGGCACCGAATCGGTGACGGCGGTCGAGCCCGCGACCACCCCCTCCGCGGCGGTCGAACTTCCCACCGCTCTGCGGGAGCTGTGGCACGCCCCCGACGACGCGAGCGAACGCGCTCTCGTCGCCGGGGGCGCTGTCGTCACCGCCTCTGGCGGCACGGTCACCGGACGCGATCCGAACAGCGGCGCCGAACTGTGGCATTACCGCAGGGACATGCCGCTGTGCGGGGTGGAGACACAGTTCGGCATGGTGGTGGCCGTCTACCGGGACGAGCGCGGGTGCAGCCAGGCCACCATGCTCTCCGGCAACGACGGCGCGCGCCGCACCGCGCGCAGCAGCTACATGGACGACGAGGTGCGGCTGTCGGTGGACGGCACCTACCTGCTGGCCCAGGGCGACGAGCGACTGGAAGTGTGGCGCTCGGATCTGGTGCGCACCGTCGAATACGGCTATGTCGACGCGCCGGTGAACGTGAAGACCCAACCGCGCAAAGGCTGCACGCTGCTCTCGGCGGCCTCCGGTTCGTCGCGGCTCGCGGTGCTCGAATCCTGCCCCGACGACGCCGCCACCCGCCTGACGGTGATGAATCCCTCGCCCAAGGACAACACCGTCCCCGAGGAATACGGTTCCCGCGTGCTGACCGGGCCCGGCGCGGAATCGCGCGACGCGAAGGTGATCGCGGTGTCCGACAGCAAGATCCTGCTCTACCAGCCGGGCACGGACCTGGGTTCGGAGTCCGTGCCGCCGCGCCTGTCGGTCTTCGACGGCAACGGCAATCCGATCGCCGTGCACGAGCTTCCGGCGCCGATGGACGATCCCCGGACAGCCCGGGTCGGTTCGGTGTCCCTGGTGCACACCGGCTCGGAACTGATCGCCCTGAACTCGGCCACCTTCGAGCCGCAGTGGACGGTGCGGGGTGCCATCGGCACGCCGGCGGCGATGGCGACCCGGCTGCTGGTGCCGGTGCCCGATGCCATCGTGGCCGTCGATCTCGTCAGCGGAGCCGAGGTGGCACGTATCCCCGTCGACCGCTCCGGCGGCGCGGACTCGGACATCTCCCTGGCCGTCCTCGGCGAGATCGTGCTCGAGAAGCGCGGCGACACCCTCTACGGCCTCGGCTGACCGGCGCCCGCTCGCTTGGCCCGGCCGCGCACGACCGACCGGGCCGCCTTTCGAGCGAAGTCCCCATCCGACCGGAGTCCGTGAGCACCGGACTCCCCGACCGACGGAGCACCCGATGACCGAATCGCCGATCCGCCGCGCCACCCGCGACGATGTGCCCGCCCTGGTGCGTCTGGTCTACGACCTGGCCCAATACGAGCGTGCCCGCGAAGAGTGCACCCTCACCGAGAAGCAGTTGCACACCGCGTTGTTCGGCCCTTCGCCCGCTCTGTTCGCCCACGTGGCCGAGGACGAGACCGGCACGGTCGTCGGCTGTGCGATCTGGTTCCTGAACTTCTCCACCTGGGACGGCGTGCACGGCATCTACCTCGAAGACCTCTTCGTCGACCCGAAGGCCAGGGGCACCGGCCTGGGCAAGGCGCTGATCGCCGCGCTCGCGAAAGAGGCCGTCGATCACGGCTACAGCCGGGTGTCGTGGTCGGTGCTGACCTGGAACACGCCCTCGATCGAGTTCTATCGCGCGATCGGCGCGGCCGAGCAGGACGAGTGGGCCGGCTACCGCCTCAGCGGCCCGCAGCTGTCAGCACTCGCCGCGACCGTCTCCTGAGTACCTGGCGAAAGGGAGCCCATGCGCATCCCCACGACTTTCACCCTGCCCGCGAGTGCCGAAGAAGCCACGGCGATCCAGGACGAACTCCGTACCCGAGTGATCACCGTGGACCCGCGCCCACCGGCCTTCGCCACCGTCGCCGGACTCGACTCCGCCTATGACGACGAGACCGGCCTGGCCGCCTCCGCCGCGGTCGTGCTGGACGCCCACTCCCTGACGCCGCTGGAGACCGCCGTCGCCCACGGCGAGGTGCGGTTCCCCTACGTCCCCGGCCTGCTCGCCTTCCGCGAACTGCCGACCACCCTGGCCGCGCTGGCACAGCTGACGACGACCCCGGATCTGCTGGTCTGCGATGCCCAGGGCCTGGCCCACCCGCGCCGCTTCGGGCTGGCCTGTCACGTGGGTGTGCTCTGCGAGCTACCCGCGATCGGCGTGGCCAAGAACGCGTGGGGGGTATGGAGCGAGCCCGGCCCGCGCCGCGGCGACGCCACCGACATACTGCTCGACGGCGAGGTGGTCGGGCGCGCACTGCGCACCCGCGACGGCGTGAAACCGGTCTTCGTCTCGGTCGGTCACGCCATCGGCCTGGACACCGCGTGCGCGCAGGTGCTGGCTCTCACCCCGCGCTATCGCCAGCCCGAGACCACCAGGCAGGCCGACCAGCTCTGTCGCCGCGCACTGGCCGAAGCCCTCGCGGCGCGGTCCTGGCCGAGCGCTCACCCCTGCGGAGACGCGCCCCCGTAGTCCTCGGCCATCCACCGGTTCGAGGCGGGCGCGAACAACATCACCAGCGCCCCGACCACGATCACGCCGAGCAACGTGCCGAGCACGGGCTGATGGGAGTCGGTGAGCAGCGACCACGCCACCGGCAGCAGCAGTACCTGTGCGATCACCGCGATCGAGCGCCCCCAGCGGTGTCCGAGCAACAGCCCGATGCCCGCCGCGAACACCGCGCCGCCGAGAATGCCGAACCACGCGGCCGTGCCGTAACCGCTGGCCTGGGACTGATCGTGGCCGAGCAGGCCGCGGATCACCAGCACGATCGCCACGGTCACCGCGACGCCGCCCTCCAGGGTCACCAGCGCGCCCGCGCCGCGCACCGTGCCCGGTGTCGCGTCCGCCGAAATCTCACCCTGGCCCGAAATCTCACCCTTGCCGAGCCCACCACTGTCGCTGTCAGCCACGCGGCCAAGCCTACGACGCGCGCCGTGCTCGCCCCGCCGCCCGGTCGGCCCTCGGCCGGATACGAACCGGACCCGCTCGCGCCACTAGGCTGCTCGGCGTGCGCACGCTGCTGATCGTCAATCCCAACGCCACCTCGACCACCCCGGCCACCCGCGATCTGCTGGCGCACGCGCTGGAGAGCCGCACGCAGCTGACCGTCGCGCACACCCAGCACCGCGGTCACGCGGCCGAACTCGCCCAGTGGGCCTCGACCAACCAGATGGATCTGATCGTCGTACACGGCGGCGACGGGACGGTCAACGAGACCATCAACGGTTTCGTCCCGCTGCCCGAACTCGACGACGGACAGGTCTGGCGCCCGCGCCTGGGCATCATTCCCGGCGGCTCGGCGAATGTGTTCGCCCGTGCTCTGGGAATCTCGCCCGACCCGGTCACAGCGACCAACCAGCTCATCGACCTGCTCACCCTGAATCGCGACCGCCGAATCGGCCTGGGCCTGGCCGACGATCGCTGGTTCACCTTCAGCGCAGGCGTGGGCTTGGACGCCGATGTCTGCGAGGCCATAGACGGCGCCCGCGCGAAAGGCCATTCCGCCACTCCGGCACGCTATCTTCGCACAACAGTTCGACAATTCTTCCGCGCCAAGGGGCATGAACCGCAGGCGCGAATCACCATTCCCGGACACGAGCCGATCGACGGTGTTCATTACGCCTTCGTGACGAACACCGATCCGTGGACCTATCTGAACTCCACTCCCGTGCGCACCAATCCCGGCACGAGGTTCGAGACCGGTCTCGGCGTGTTCGCCATGCGATCGATGTCACTACTGCCCACCCTCCTGGTCGCCGGGCAACTACTCGCGCCGGAGGGAAACCCGCAGTCGCGCCAATTGTTTCGCCAGGACGACGTCCCGGCCGTGCATATCGAGGCGCGGGAGCCCCTCGGCCTGCAAATCGACGGCGACTTCATCGGCAAGCGCGACACCGTGGATTTCGTCGCCGTCTCGGGAGTGCTCGATGTCGTGGCCCCGCGGCCATGAGAGCGACCTCACACCTGTGACGATCCTCCCGGTTGCGCTGCGGAAAGCCGGTTGAGCGAGTAAAAAGGAACGGGCGGGCACCCCATGTGGGAACCCCGATCGCGTGAGCTTCCCCACGGTGACCTGGATACCTATTGACATCTACGGTGTTCGTGAAAGCATTCACAAGCAACCGTGCGGAAACCTTCAGGTCGCACAAGTTAACGAACCACAAACCACTAAGGCGCCTCTCCGGGCGCCCAGCAAAGGAGCAGAGGAATGGACTGGCGCCACAAGGCCATCTGTCGCGACGAGGACCCCGAACTGTTCTTCCCGGTGGGTAACAGTGGTCCTGCGCTCGCGCAGATTGCCGATGCCAAGCTGGTCTGCGCTCGCTGCCCCGTGACCGCCGATTGCCTGTCCTGGGCCCTGACCTCCGGACAAGACGCGGGCGTATGGGGTGGCATGAGCGAAGACGAGCGCAGGGCGCTGAAGCGTCGTAACGCGCGCACCCGCACCCGCACCACCGTCTGAGAGACGACGCGGCGATACCGGACCCTGATGTACGGCCCGGTATCGCATAATGAGCCCGGCACCGCACAGGTGCCGGGCTGATTTATTTACACGGAATTGTTTGCAATATTTCCGGTAATAGGCAGACGATTCACAAAGTGTCCTACGCCACATCAATAACTCCGCTTTCATTCGCCGTGTCCACCGATGACAAATGCGGAGCATCCCGTCGGCAAACGCCGACCGCGGAACGGCAGATGCCGCGGCGGGAGTGCGGCCGTCAGCGCCCTTGACGACGGCCGAGCGGGACGCGCAGCACCGCGTCGGTTCCCACGTCGGCACCAGGGTGCAGGCCGATCGAGCCGCCCAGTTCGGCGGTCACCAGGGTCCGCACGATCTGCAAGCCCAGCCGGTCCGAGCCCTCCAAGCTGAAACCCGGTGGCAGGCCGCGACCGTCGTCGCTGATGATCACATCGAGCCAGCGGGCCGAACGCTCCGAGCGGATGGTGACGGTGCCGGTCTGGCCGGAGTCGAAGGCGTGCTCGATGGCGTTCTGCACCAGCTCGGTCAGCACCATCACCAACGGGGTGGCGCGCTCGGCGGAGAACACGCCGAGCGAACCCGCGCGGCGCACCTTGATCCGGGTGGTGTGCACGGTGGCGACGTCGGCCATGATCGGCAGCAGCCGATCGACGACCTCGTCGAGATCGACTTCCTCGTCCACCGACATCGACAGCATCTCGTGCACCGACGCGATCGAGGTGACCCGGCGGACCGACTCGGTCAACGCGACTCTGGCTTCCTCGTTCTCGGTGCGCCTGGCCTGCAGTCGCAGCAGCGCCGCCACGGTCTGCAGATTGTTCTTGACCCGGTGGTGGATCTCGCGGATGGTCGCGTCCTTGGACAGCAGCGCGCGGTCGCGGCGCTTGACCTCGGTGACGTCGCGGACCAGCACCGCCGCGCCGGCCAGTTCGCCGTGCGGCCGCAGCACCAGAGTGCGCAGCAGGACCGTGGCCCCGCGCGCCTCCACCTCCATACGGCGCCCCGTCCGCCCGGCGAGCGCGGCCTGGATGTCGCCCACCACCTCCTGGGCGTCGAACGGATCGGTGATCAGCGATCGGGTGGTGACGGCCAGGTCCTGCCCGTCCAGATCCGCCTGCAACCCCATCCGGTGATAGGCCGACAACGCGTTCGGGCTGGCGTAGACAACGGTGCCCTGGGTGTCGAGACGGATGAACCCGTCACCGGCGCGCGGACTGGAGTGCGTGGCCGCGCGGTCCTCGGTGGTCGGGAACGTGCCGTCGGCGATCATCTGGCACAGATCGTCGGCACAGGCGACGTAGGCGATCTCCAGGCTGCTGCGCACCCGGGAACGCTGCATGTCGGTGTCGCGGGAGAGCACCGCTATCACGTCGTCGCCGCAGCGCACCGGGATGGCCTCACGCACCGCGTGCACCGGGTGCGGGTGATAGACGCCCTTGACCTCCGCACCGCCATCGGTCCGGGTGACCTGCCCGGTCAGCAGGGCCTCGAACACCTGCGGATGGTCCTCGCGCGAGGCGACCGTGCCGACCATGTCCTCGACGTGCACGGTCGACGCCGTCGTGGGGCGGCACTGAGCGACGCAGACGATGTCCGCGCCGTCCTCCACCGGGCCGGCCCCCACCCACAGCAGAAGATCGGCGAAGGACAGATCGGCGAGCAACTGCCAGTCCCCCACCACCCGTTGCAGATGGTCCACGGCCAGGCCGGGAAGGTCGGTGTGTTCGGCGAGGAGTTCGCTCAGCGTCGCCATATCGGGTCCGCCGCCGGACCGCTAGGAGATGACGGCGATGAGATCGCCGGCCTGTAGCACCTGGCCGGGCTCGACCTCCACCGCGGTGACCTCACCGGCGATCTCGGTGAGCACCGGGATCTCCATCTTCATGGACTCCAGCAGGATCAGCGTCTGGTCCTGCTCGACCTTGTCGCCGACGGCGACCTCCACGGTCAGGACGGTGGAAACCATCTCCGCGCGCACTTCCTCAGCCATGACACCTCATTCGTTCGGTTGGCCTGTATCCGCTGAAGCTACAGCCAACCACACATGAAAGAATGGCCTTCAATCAGAAGGGAGACTACCGATGGGTAAGCGTGGACGTAAGAAGCGTAGCCGCAAGGGCAATGCCGCCAACCACGGCAAGCGGCCCAACTCCTGAGCCGCGGCCGGCAGGCTGAACACCGAGCGGCACGCCACTTCCGTTTCCGGAAGGCGTGCCGCTCAGTTTCGTTCTATGGGCTTTTCCCACGGGCTGTGTGGGTCCGGCTCAGGCGGTGTCCGCCGGGCTGTCGCTGTTCTCGATGATCGTCACCGACCGGCGGATCTCGATCGACAGCCGCGCGCGCAGCGAGTCCGGCGCCTTGTCCCCGCCGCATTTACGACTGAGCAGGCTCTTGACCTTCTCCTCGATGCCGTAGGCCTCGATGCACGGCGAGCAGTGGTCCATATGGTGCTGCAGCCGAGCACGGGTGGCCTCGTCGCACTCCCCGTCGAGCATCAGCCAGACGTCGGTGAGTACGGCCGTACAGTCCATCTCCATGTCGGGGTCACGCTCGACACTCACTGCTTGACCTCCTGACGCTCGCCACGGTGGAACCCCCGCTCGCGCGCCACGTCGGCGAGCAGGCCCTTGAGTTGCTTGCGGCCGCGGTGCAGCCGGGACATCACGGTACCGATCGGGGTGCCCATGATGTCGGCGATTTCCTTGTAGGGGAAGCCTTCGACATCGGCGTAGTAGACCGCCATACGGAACTCTTCGGGAAGTTCCTGCAGTGCCGCCTTGATGTCGTCGTCGGGCAGCGCGTCGAGCGCCTCGACCTCGGCCGAGCGCAGTCCGGTGGAGGTGTGCTCGGCGGTGGCCGCGAGCTGCCAGTCGGTGATCTCGTCGGTCGGATACTGGGCGGGCTGACGCTGCTTCTTGCGATAGGAATTGATGTAGGTGTTGGTGAGGATGCGGTACAGCCAGGCCCGCAGGTTGGTGCCTTCCTTGAAGGACTTGAACCCCTGGAACGCCTTGACGTAGGTCTCCTGGACCAGGTCCTCGGCGTCGGCCGGGTTCCTGGTCATGCGCAGCGCGGCCCCGTAGAGCTGATCGAGCAGCGGGAGCGCGTCGCGCTCGAACCGCTGGGCCAGGCTCGCCTCGTCCTCGACCGAGTGGCTCCCGACAGGTCCGCCCCCGACGGACTCGTCCGCAACCGGTTCGGACTCGGCCGGGTCGGACACCGCGTCATCGTCGCTCGTCACACCTGTCCCTTCGATCGGCGTCATTGCCGAATCTACCGGCTCGGCACGATCGTGCGGGAACCCGGCGTCCGCCGGAGCCATCACGCCCCACACCGGGCGTTCGTCGAGCAATACCGACACCGGCCTCTCCTTCGCTTGTCCTCGGGGTTTCCCTTCGCGTGCAACACGCCCGGGCGGCGCGGTGTTCCCGGCGGATACACCCGAGGAGCGCCGGTCACCGGCACCGGCCCGGCGGATAACCGGTGGCCGCTCCCGGGCGGCGGTTCTAGGGTGTCGCCATGGCCGCCGCTTCCACCCCCGCCATCCGCACCCTGACCACGGCGGGGTTGCCCCATCGGGTGCACTCCTACAAGCACGACCCGCGCGCCGACTCCTTCGGCGCGGAGGCGGTCGCCGCGCTGGCCGCCGACCTCGGCGTCGAACCCGCGCAGATCTTCAAGACTCTGGTCGTGGAACTGTCCACCGGCGGGCTCGCCGTCGCGGTGCTACCTGTGCCGAACTCGTTGTCGCTCAAGGCCGCCGCGAGCGCCCTCGGCGCACCGAAGGCCGGAATGGCCGAACGCGCGGCGGCCGAGCGCAGCACCGGGTATGTCCTCGGCGGCATCTCCCCGCTCGGACAGCGCAGGAAACTGCCCACGGTGATCGACGAGTCCGCCCTGCGGTGGGACCGCGTCCTGTGTAGCGCGGGCAAACGCGGCCTCGAGATCGAGCTCGCCCCCGACGATCTCGTCCGCGCCGCCGACGCGGTGGTCGCGGCGATCACCGCCTGAGGACCCACCGGCCGACGCGCCGCGCAAACACCGCCCGGTGTCGGAGTCCTCACAACTCTCCGGCGACACGCCAGGAACGGACGACGGCGGCCCGCACCGTGTGCGTTACTGGGTGGGCGTTTTCCAGCCAGGTCCGACTCGTCCGACCCGAGGATGTGATGCGAATGTCCGCCCGTCCGCTGTCCCCGCACCGCCCCCGTATCCGCCGTTCGCGCGCCGTGCTCGCCGCTCCCGCACTCGCCGCGACGCTGCTGCTGGCACCGGCTCTCACCCCGGTGTTCGCCCCGGCCGCGGGCGCGGAACCGGGTCTCGGGGAGGTCATCCCGGCACAGCCCGGCCCCTCCGAGATGCCGTTCGACGGTCAGGGGTCCGACGATTCCCGTAGCGATCGGTCCGGCAGCGATCAGCCCGGCAGCGACCTGTCCCGTAAGGCCGAGGACTTCGGCGGCTCGGTCGTCAACGAGGTCATCGACCTGAGCACCGGCATCGTCAAGTGCGTGATCAATCTGGCGACCGACTCGGTGCCCTGTCCGCTCTGATCTGATCCGCGACGGGCGACGCGTCCGGACCACCGGTCACAGCAGGCTGATCTGCTCCGGTCGCTCGGCCTCGCCCCGGGATTCGGCGACCTCGGCCAGCAGTTCCGGCCCGTTGTTCTTGACGCTGTTGACCAGAGTCGACACCGGACGCACGACGATGTCGCGCACGATTTCCTCCTCCGGCGTCGCGAGCAGTTCCGCGGGCGCCGGATGGTCCGGGTCGAGCCAGGCATCCCAGTGCTCGCGCGGCATGGGCAGCGGCATCCGGTCGTGGATGCGGGTCAGGTCGCCGACCGCGTCGGTGGTGAGGATCGTGCACGACAGGAGCGGCTCGCTCCGTGGCAGCGCACGATCGCGCCATACCGACCACAGTCCGGCCATGTACAGCCGCGAGCCGTCGCCGTTGGCCATGTAATAGGGCCGTTTGATCGCCTTGCGCCCGCCGGCCGGGTCGGGTTCGACCAGCCACTCGTACCAGCCGTCCATCGGGACCAGACAGCGCCGGTATTTCACGGCGTCGCGGAACGACGGGGTGGTGGCGGCCTTGTCGGCGCGGGCGTTGAACAGCGGTTTGCCCTTCGCGGGCACGCCCGGCTCGGCGGCCTTGGTCCAGGTCGGGATGAGCCCCCAGCGCATCCGCCGGATCCGCAGGGCCGGGTCGTCGTCGGGGTGCTCGCGGTCGTGGCGGGACACGATCGTGAGCACCCTGTTGGTCGGCGCGACGTTGTAATTCGCGTCATCCGCGTTCGCGGTATGCGTGCCTGCGGTTTCGTCGATGGCGTCGAGTTCTACCGCGAGCCTTCCCGGATTCGTCGTGGTGGCATATCGTCCGCACATATTTCCGAGCATGGCACCCCCCGCCGACACCCGTGGCAACAATTCGGGGGATAGTGGTGACCTGGTGAGAGTTTTGACTTAGCATTCTCTCAACGAATGGAATGCATCACACCGGTCCGATCCGGCACGCGCACCGACCGGCCAACGCAGGAAGCAAGAGGAGAGCCACCGACGTGACAACTATCGAGACCGCCCCCGACACCACCCTCGAATCGGTCAACCCGGCGACGGGCGAGGTCCTCGCCACCTACCCGATCGCCGACGAGGAGGCGGTGCGCGCGGCCGTCGCGAAGGCCCGCAAGGCCGCCAAGGTGTGGGGCGCGCTGAGCTTCGACGAGCGTCGCAAGCACCTGCTGCGCTGGTCGAGCCGCCTGGTCGCCGATGCCGACGAGTTCACCGAGCTCATCCACAAGGAGAACGGCAAGCCGCGCGACGATGCCTTCCTCGAGCTGATGCTGGCCCTCGAGCACATCGCCTGGGCCGCCAAGAACGCCAAGAAGATCCTCTCGCCGAAGAAGATCTCCTCCGGCGCGATGATGTCGAACTTCGCCGCGCGCATCGAGAGCCGCCCGCTCGGCGTCGTCGGCGTGATCGGCCCGTGGAACTACCCGGTCTACACCCCCAACGGCTCCATCGGTTACGCGCTGGCCGCGGGCAACACCGTGGTCTTCAAGCCCAGTGAGTACTCCACCGGCATCGGCAACTTCCTGGCCCAAGCGTTCAAGAAGGCCAACCCCGAACTGCCCGAGGGTGTCTTCGAGACGATCAACGGCTACGGCGCGACCGGCGCGGCGCTGGTCACCTCCGACATCGACAAGATCGCCTTCACCGGCTCCACCGCCACCGGCAAGCGCATCATGGCCGCCGCCGCCGAGAACCTGACCCCCGTGCTGCTCGAGTGCGGCGGCAAGGACGCGGTCATCGTCGCCGCCGACGCCGACGTGAAGGCCGCCGCCGACGCGATCGCCTGGGGCGCCACCGCCAACAGCGGCCAGACCTGCGCGGGCGTGGAGCGCGTCTACGTGCACAAGTCGGTCGCCGACGAGCTGATCGCCGAGGTCAAGCGCATCCTCACCGACGTCAAGCCGGGTTCGGACGACAAGGCCTCCTACGGCCCGATGACCATGCCGAGCCAGATCGACATCGTCAAGCGCCACATCGAGAGCGCGCTGGCCAACGGCGCCACCGCCGTGCTCGGCGGGCCCGAGTCCGTCAAGGGCCCGTTCATCGAGCCGGTCGTGCTGGTCGGCACCGACGAGAACTCCGAGGCCGTGACCGAGGAGACCTTCGGCCCGACCATCACCATCCGCGTCGTCGACTCCGTCGACGAGGCCGTCGAACTGGCGAACAAGTCGAAGTACGGCCTGTCGTCCTCGGTGTACTCGAAGAAGGACGGCCTGGCGATCGCTCGACGGCTCGAGGTCGGCGCCACCTCGGTGAACTCCGTGCTCGGCTTCGCGGCCATCCCCGGCCTGCCCTTCGGCGGCGTGCGCGAATCCGGCATCGGCCGCATCCACGGCGAGCCGGGCCTGCGCGAGTTCACCCGCCCGCACTCGATCGCGATCCAGAAGTTCACGATCCCGGGCATGGCGCTGCTGAGCTACTCGCGCACCGAGCAGAACATGGCCATGCTGCGCAAGGTCGTTCCGTTCCTGCACGGCCGTAACAAGTAATCCCTGATCCGGGGCGAGGCGTACTCCGCGAGCAGCGGGGTGCGTCTCGCGTCGACGCACGGCACCGATGGACGCGGGGTCGGTGCCGTGCGTCGAATGGGCCACAGTTCGCATCCGCCCGCGTGTCCACGGATGCGATCGGCAAAGATGGACCCCGTGACTCATTGGCCAGCGCCCCACGTCGACGTCCCCGTTCACGCGACCGTGACCCTGCCCGGTTCCAAGTCGATCACCAATCGCGCGCTGATCCTCGCCGCGCTGGCCGACGGCCCGTCCACCATCACCGGCGCGCTCCGCAGCCGCGACACCGACCTGATGATCGCCGGTCTGCGCGCGCTCGGCGCGCGTATCGAGGGCGAGGCCGACACGCTGACCGTCATCCCTGCCCCGTTGCGCGGCGGCAGCGTCGACTGCGGTCTGGCCGGCACCGTCATGCGGTTCCTGCCCCCGGTCGCCGCGCTGGCCGCGGGCCGGGTCTTCTTCGACGGTGACAGTCAGGCCAGACTCCGTCCGCTGCGCACCATTCTCGACGCGTTGCGCACTCTCGGCGCCGAGATCGAGGGCGACGCACTGCCCTTCACCGTCGTCGGCACGGGCGAACTGCGCGGCGGCCCGGTCACCATCGACGCCTCCGGCTCTTCACAGTTCGTCTCCGGTCTGCTGCTCTCGGCGGCCCGGTTCACCGAAGGCGTGACCGTGCACCACGACGGCTCACCGCTGCCGTCCATGCCGCACATCGAGATGACCGTGGAGATGCTGCGCCGCGCCGACGTGGAGGTCGAGGCTCCCGCCGATGTCCGTGCCCCGCAGACCTGGTCCGTGCGTCCGGGCGTGATCCGCGCGGTGGACTGGGAAGTCGAGCCCGACCTGTCGAACGCCACCCCGTTCCTGGCCGCTGCCGCGGTGACCGGCGGACAGGTGAGCATTCCGCACTGGCCCCGGCTGACCACCCAGCCCGGCGACGTGATCCGCGAGATCCTGGTCCGGATGGGCGCCGAGGCGCGTTTCTCCGAGAACGTGCTGACCGTGCAGGGCCCGGATCGCCTGGCGGGCATCGACATCGACCTGCACGACGTCGGCGAGCTCACCCCCACGGTGGCGGCGCTGGCCGCGCTCGCCGATTCCCCGTCCCGGCTGCGCGGCATCGCGCACCTGCGCGGGCACGAGACCGACCGGCTGGCCGCGCTGTCCACCGAGATCAACCGCCTCGGCGGTCAGGTCACCGAGACCGAGGACGGCCTCGAGATCTCCCCCGCCCCGCTGCACGGCGGCACCTGGCATTCCTACGCCGACCACCGGATGGCCACCGCGGGCGCGATTCTCGGCCTGCGGGTGCCGGGCATCGAGATCGAGGACATCGGCACCACCGCCAAGACTCTGCCCGATTTCGTCGATCTGTGGGACCGGATGCTGGTCGGCGATGCGGCGGTCGCCGAATCGGGCGGAGCCGCACGCTGAGTCCGCCACGCCGCTCCGCCTCCGGCTACGACGAATCCGATGTCCGGGTTCGTCCCGGCCGGAGTTCACGTCCGCGCACCAAGACCCGCCCGCAGCACATCGACGCCGAGCAGGCGATGGTGGTGGCGGTCGATCGCGGCCGCTGGGGCTGCGTGCTGGACGACGATCCGGACCGGCGCATCGTCGCCATGCGCGCCAGGGAACTCGGACGCACGCCGATCGTCGTCGGCGATCAGGTGGACGTGGTCGGCGATCTCACCGGCAAGCCCGACACCCTCGCGCGGATCGTCCGGGTCAACGAACGTCGCACCGTGCTGCGCCGCACCGCGGACGACACCGACCCGTTCGAGCGCATTGTCGTCGGCAATGCCGAACAGCTGTTCATCGTCGTCGCGCTGGCCGATCCGCCGCCGCGCACCGGATTCGTGGAGCGCGCCATGGTCGCCGCCTATGTCGGCGGCCTGCGCCCGGTCCTCTGCCTGACCAAGCGCGACCTGGCCGCGGAGTCCGAATTCGCCGCTGTCTTCGCCGATCTCGACCTGACCATCGTGCACGCGGGCATCGACGACCCGCTGGAACCCGCGCTGGATCTGCTCACCGACCGCCTGACCGCCTTCATCGGGCACTCCGGGGTCGGCAAATCCACCCTGGTGAATCGCCTGGTGCCAGACGCCTATCGCGCCGTCGGCGAGGTCTCCGGCGTCGGCAAGGGCAAACACACCTCCACCCAGTCGGTCGCGTTGCCGCTGCCCGGCGGGGGCTGGGTCGTCGATACCCCCGGGGTGCGCTCCTTCGGCCTGGCCCACATCACCCCCGACGACGTGATCGCCGCCTTCAGCGATCTGGCCGAAGCCATCGAGAACTGCCCGCGCGGCTGTACCCACCTCGGCCCGCCCGCCGACCCCGAATGCGCCCTCGACGAACTCCCCGGCACCGAGCAGCGTGTGGCGGCCATCCGCAGACTGCTGGTCGCGCTGAATTCCAACGAATCCTGGTGAAGACCGCCCCGTATCCCACTGCCATGCAGACCCGGCGGACGGATCGCACGGCGAGTCCGAACCGATAGTCCACCCCACCCCCGAATATTTGCCGCTATGGTGCGACAAAAGTCCTCCTACCTGCGTTTTCAGCGCTAGCGTTCACCGCGCCCGGTGTCATCAACCCGCTCTCGGCCAGCAGAAGGACACATGCGCACCCACCCCCTCCATTCCCGCGCCCTCGCAGCATTTCTCGCCTTGCCCACGATCTGCCTCGGCTCCCTGACCCTGCTGTCCGGCAGCGTCGGCCCGGCGGAGGCGACGCCGGATATGCCCTCGGCCGCAACACATTCCGGTGCCCGCACGGCCCTCGACCGGCAATTCCTGCGGGAGAGTTTCTTCGACGGCGAACCCGTGCCGGTGCAGAACGCCGCCATCAAGCTCGCCCGCAGTCAGTGCGCCTATCTCGACACCGCGGGCAACCGCCCTGCCGATCACATCTATCTCGCCGAATCCGCCACCGGCACAGTCGAATACCCGCACCTGTTCCTGGAGGCCGCCATCCACGCCTACTGCCCGCACAATCGGCTGCTCTGATTCGTCCGCGCAACCGCTCGCGCCCCGCATCGGAAAGGATGTTCCATGACCGACCCGCAGAATCCCCAGCAGCCGGACCCGCAGCAGCCGGACCCTCGGCAGCCGGACCCTCGGCGGTCCGGGCAACCCTCGCGGGAGGAGGAGGGACAACCCTGGCAGGGCGAGTCGGGGCAGCCTTCGCAGAGCGGGTCGGGACAACCTTGGCAGGGCGGCCCGGGACAACCTTGGCAGGGCGAGTCGGGACAACCTTGGCAGGGCGGCCCGGGACAACCTTGGCAGGGCGGCCCCGGACAACCGCCGCCGCAGTGGCAGGGCTCGGGTCGGTACCCACAGCAACCGCCGAAGAAGCGAGCCGTCTGGCCGTGGGTACTCGGCATCGTGGCGGTGGTCGTGCTGGCGGTCTGCGGCGGCTGCATCGCCCTCTTGGGCGGGATCGGCACCGAGATCGCCGAGGACGAGGAGGCCCGCACCTCCGCCCAACCGGCGGGGTCGGAGGTGCGTGACGGCAAGTTCTCGTTCGTGGTCACCCGGGTCGATCCGCCGGTCACCGAGGTCGGTGACAACGAGATCATGCGCGAGACCGCCCAGGGCGAGTTCGTCCTCGTCCACGTCGAGGTCACCAACACCGCGAACGAACCGCAGACCTACTTCAGCGAGAACCAGAAACTCATCGACGATCAGGGCCGCGAGTACACCAACGACTCCATGGCCGAGATGAGCGTCAACGCCCCGAACATGATCACCGAGATCAATCCCGGCAACAAGCTGTCGACCATCATCGTCTACGACGTTCCGCGCGGCACCGTTCCGGCCGCCATCGAGTTCCACGATTCCACGTTCTCCGGCGGCGCGCGGGTCGCCCTGAAATAGCCACCGCTCGGCCGCCGTGCCCCTTGGGATCAGTGACCTCACACACCCGGGCGCAGGGCGGTGAGTTCGCCGGACACGGCGGGGAGGATGATCGGCCCATGGCTGACTTGGACGCGAGGCTGCGCGACATCTACGAGGAGATCCTGCACCGTAACCCCGGTGAGGCGGAATTCCATCAGGCTGCTTTCGAGGTGCTGGAGAGTCTCGGCCCGGTGGTGGCCAAGCATCCCGAGTACACCGACGGCGAGGTGATCCGGCGGCTGTGCGAGCCGGAACGTCAGATCATCTTCCGGGTGCCGTGGGTCGACGACCAGGGGCGCGTGCAGATCAATCGTGGCTTCCGGGTGGAATTCAATTCGGCGCTCGGCCCCTACAAAGGCGGGTTGCGTTTCCACCCCAGCGTCTACCTCGGCATCGTCAAATTCCTGGGTTTCGAGCAGATCTTCAAGAACTCGCTGACCGGCATGCCGATCGGCGGCGGCAAGGGCGGGTCCGACTTCGATCCCAAGGGCCGCTCCGACGGCGAGGTCATGCGTTTCTGTCAGTCGTTCATGACCGAGCTCTACCGCCATATCGGTGAGCACACCGACGTGCCCGCGGGCGATATCGGCGTCGGCGGCCGGGAGATCGGCTTCCTGTTCGGCCAGTACAAGCGCATCACCAACCGCTACGAGTCCGGCGTACTCACCGGCAAGGGCCTCACCTGGGGCGGCTCGCAGGTGCGCCCGGAGGCCACCGGCTACGGCACCGTCTACTTCGTCGACGAGATCCTGCGCTCGCGCTCGGACAGCTTCGAAGGCAAGCGGGTCGTGGTGTCCGGCTCCGGCAATGTCGCCATCCACGCCATCGAGAAGGTCGAACAGCTCGGCGGCCTGGTCGTGGCCTGCTCTGATTCGGCCGGCTACATCGTCGACGAGAAGGGCATCGACCTCGACCTGGTCAAGGACATCAAACTGGCCCGCCGCGACCGCATCAGCGACTACGCCGACGAGCGCCGCGGCGACGCCCGCTACGTCGACGAGCAGTCGATCTGGGATGTCCCCTGCGACATCGCCCTGCCGTGCGCCACCCAGAACGAGCTCGACAAAGACGCCGCCGCCACGCTGGTCCGCAACGGCTGCACCATCGTCGCCGAGGGCGCCAACATGCCCTGTACCCCCGAAGCCGTGCGCACCCTCGCCGACGCGAACGTCACCTTCGCCCCCGGCAAGGCGGTCAACGCGGGCGGCGTGGCCACCAGCGCCCTGGAGATGCAGCAGAACGCCTCTCGCGACTCCTGGACCTTCGAGTACACCGATGCCCGCCTCGCCGAGATCATGCGCGGCATCCACGACCGCTGCCTGGAAACCGCCGACGAGTACGGCTCCCCCGGCAGCTACACCGCGGGCGCCAATATCGCCGGCTTCATCCGGGTAGCCGATGCCATGCTCGCCCTCGGCGTCATCTGAGGGCCCGCGAATTTTCGGAAACCACTCCGCAGGCAAAACCGAAGCATTAGCGTTTCGCATTGCTCGCCTCGACGCGGGCAATGCGAAGGAGTACCACCCATGAAGAAGTCTCAGCGTGCCGGCGTCGGCACAACCGCACTCGGCGCCCTGGCCGCCGTCGCGGTACTCGCGGCCCCGAACGCGAACGCCCTGGTCACCGGTATCAGCGTCGCCGGTGTCACGTTCTGCGCCGGCGACACCTACACCGTCACCGTCGAGACCACCGTGACCTCGTTCCTCTTCGACGTCACCCTCACCGACAACGGTGTCGAGATCGGCAAGAAGAAGCCCTCCGACAGTAAGGCCGTCTTCTCCTGGACACCGGCCTCCCCCGGCGAGCACACCCTCGAGGCCGTGCAGGAGCTGGTCAGCAAGAAGTCCGTCACCGTGGCCGTCGAGGACTGCACCCCGCCGCCCACCGGTGGGGGCAGTGGGTCCGCGGTCGGCAGCAGCGGCCTGGGCGCGCTGCTGCCGAGCCTGTCCGCAGGAGACTGACGGCGGGCTTCGCTACCGGACACGGGACTCCCGGCACGAGCGTCGTCACCGACGCCTTGCCGGGAGTTCCTTCGTCTGCGCGGTTATCGCTGCCCCGTTCCTCCGCACGCCGGACAGTGAATCCACGAACCGACGTCGATATATCCGCCGGTCCCCGAGCACCGCGAACACGAGACGATCCGTAGCGACCACACGATTCGTGCCATTTCCCCTGTTTCCCCTTTCTCGGGGCCGCCCTCGGCTCGAGGACAACCCGGCTCCGATGCTGCCACGCCGGAAGCGGGGTGTCTGTCCTCCGAGGGCCCGACGACCCCACGCCCGCGAGCCCGGATCGGCTCCACAGTCGGATAATCGGCGAACACCGGGACCGCGTTTCGCACCCGGTCACCCCCCGGGAGCAGCGCGCGGCGTTGTCAGCCCCGCGGTCGGGCGAACCGGCCGATCCGATGCAGGAATCCCACCGCTTGCCGGTAGGAGTCGATCAACCCGACCTGGTGGTAGGGCACCCCGATCTCGGCGCAGTACTCGATGACCACCGGCTGGGCGCGACGCAGGTTGCCGCGCGGCATCGACGGGAACAGGTGGTGCTCGATCTGATAGTTCAGCCCGCCCATGGCCGCGTCCAGCATCCATCCACCGCGCACCGTGCGCGAGGTCAGCACCTGCCTGCGCAGGTAGTCGACCGTGTCCTCGGGCGAAAAGACCGCCATCCCCTTGTGATTGGGCGCGAACACACACCCCATGTAGAACCCGAACGCCGCCTGGTGCACGGCGAGGAACGCCACCGCCTGCGCCGGCGTCAGCACGGCGAACGCGACGACCACGAGTCCGGCCAGATGCGCGAGCAGCAACAGACCCTCGGCGAGCCGGTTCGGGATCTCACCGCGCAGCACCGCACGAATGCTCTTGTTGTGCAGGCTGACCGCCTCCAGGCACACCAGCGGGAAGAACAGCCAGCCCTGGTAGCGGAAGATCCAGCGCCGGAAGGTGCGTTCGGCGCGCGCCCGCTCCTCGGAATGCACCAGGACGCCGGTGATGTCCGGGTCGGAGCCTTCGGTGTTGGGGTGGGCGTGGTGACGATTGTGATTGCTCGTCCACCACCCGATGCTCACCCCGATACCGAGATTGCCCGCCAGCAGCCCGTACAGGTAGTTCGCCCGCCGCGTCGCGAAGATCTGCCGATGGCCGGCGTCGTGGCCGAGAAAGGCGAACTGCGGGAGGATCGCCCCCAGGACGACGGCGGTGAGCAACTGCCACCACGTGGCGCCGAGCGCGAAGAACACACCCCATCCGCCGAGCAACGCACCCACCACCACGGCGGTCCGCACCAGGTAATACGACGGCCGCCGCTCCATCAGTCCGGCGTCGCGGACCCGCCGCAGCAACACCGCATAGTCGCTACCGTTTCCACGCGCCGGGGCGTGTGCCACCGGCCCTCCGGCGGATACCGTCGTCAATTTTCGCCCGTTCGCTCCGGTGGACCCTGTGTCCCCGCTCACCGAACCGTATCGGGCCGCGGATGTCCACTCCAACGTGGGCCCGCCGGTGGCAGGCCGAGAATCAGAACAGACCGATCTGCGTCGCGGACGGCTTGTTCTCGATGGAATCGTCCAGCGTGATCCGGCGTCCGATGAACGGGGATTCGTTGACCAGCACCAGCTCCGGCGACCCGTCGCTCTCGCGACAGAGCAGGGTGTGCCCGTGCGCGTCGACGGCGTCGAGGACATACTCGCCGGGCCCGCTCGGCGGCGGCGCCACATCGAGGAACCGCCAGTATTCCTGTAACCGGCGATAGAACCGCTCGCCGCCGGTCCAGGGATCGGACAGGATCGTCGTGCCGGGAGGCAGGTGGTCCACGGCCTGGGAGGCCGCCGTGTCCAGCGTGCGTTCCAGCTTCGGCCAGCCCTCCAGCACCCCGGTCAGGGCGGCCATCTTGACCCTGGTGGTCACCGCCTCCTGGAAGCCGGCCGCCGACACCAGCCGTTCCAGTTCGCGCACATGCAGTCCGTCGGGCGAGGACGCCACGAAACGCGCCAGTAGGGCACCCTGTTCATACAACCGCTTGTTCCGCCGGGTCAGCGTGGCGGTGCCCACCTTGCATTCCCCGTTCCCGAAACACGCGATATAGAGAAGATGCGGCTGCCCGATGTATTCGCGGATCTGCCGCGGCAATTCCTCCAGACTCCCGCGATGCCGATGCACCACCGAGAATCCCTCACGGAACCGGCAGCGATCGCACTGTCTGCCACTGGTCACCTCGGCGCCCCGCGCACAAGGCAGTCGATTACCTGCGCCGCCGTCGAAGGTGAAATAGCCCAGGCACCAGCGCTTTTCATCAGAGATCCGGAAGGCCGACCGACGACCGGCGCCGGGCAACTCCTCGATCGAGCCGTCCGGGGAGATCATCTGGTGGTACCAGCTGCCGTCGTCGCGCCAGCGCAGTCCGCCGTACAGAAAAGGCTCCACCGCGCCTGCCAAGTCCCTCTCCCTTTCACCCGAACGGATGACAGTACCCCCGCACAAACGATGAGACGATACATCCGCCGCACATTCGGCATACGCGCTCGTCGCGGTGATCCTCCCGGCTCCCACCTGATCGGAATCGCACGGAAAAGGGGAAGTGTCGTTGCACTCGTCGCCTGGCGAACCATCGTGACCTCCGACGCCGACTACGTCCACGCGGACGACGCACGGGCCGAGACCATGTGCAAGGTCAGGGTCATCGGGCTCGACTACAGCCGCGCGGTAGAACTGCTGCGCCTGCATGCCGGCTGCGTGCCCGACGAATGCGATGTCCACCTCGCCTGCGCTGTTCACATCGCCGACTGGCTGTACGGCCGCTGAGCCCGGGTCGCCTGGGAACCCGAGACAGCGGCATCGCGGACCGGCAACAGCGGCTCGACGGCGTTACTCTCATGAATCGACCGATCTGGACCATCCGGGCAGGTCGAGTAACCCCGTCGGCGCGATCGTGAATCGCCGACAAGGAACGGAGAGTCACTGATGGCGATCGGCAAGAGCACGCCCCGCGGAATTGTTCAGCGGGCCAAAGACACGCTCACGCGTTTCCTGCCCAAGCGCGGGAACGGTTCGGTTGCCGAGCCGTCGGGAGACGAGGCGGACGTTGCCGCCCCGGCGGATGCCACGCCCGCGGACCCGGAGTCCCCGTCGGCGACGTCGCCGCAACCGGCAGCAGTGGAGCCGCCGAAACCTTCTCCGTCCCTGGCTGCCGCCGAGGAGACTGCTGCGCCGCCGGAGGAGGACAGGGCGGCCGACCGGAGCGAGCCCGTAGCCGCTGTCGAGGCCGCCGAGGAAGCCGTCGACGTCGCCGAGGAAGCTGTCGCGGAACTCGCGGCCGCCACCGTCACCGTGACCTCGACGGAAGACGAAGCGACGAAACTCGTCGCCCGCCGAATGGGCGACCCGGAGTACCGGCAGGAGCAGTACGCGAACCGTTACGAGGGACGCGTCGCGCCGATCAACCGTCTCATCGACGAACTCGTCGAGGAATCCGGCGAATGGATGCCCTACGTGGCCCCGGTGTACGGCGGCACCGAAGCACGTCTGCTCACCCTGTTCCGCGACCCCGGTCCCAAGACCAAGGTGGACAAGGGCAGCGGCATGCTCTCCCTGGAGAACGACGACCAGTCCGCCGAACGCTTCCTCACCTTTTTCGAGGAAGCAGGAATGCAGGTCGACGATCTGATGACCTGGAACACCTATCCCTGGTACATCAATCGCAAGCCGAGTGCCGCCGAGATCGACCGCGGCCTCGAGCCTCTCGAGCGCATCATCGCGCTACTCCCCGAGCTGACCGTCGTCATGGCCCACGGCGGCGACGCGCACACCGCCTGGCGACGCTTCGAACGCAAGAACCCCGCCGTCGCCGAGAAGTTCCTCGTCATCCCCACCTACCACACCAGCAAGCAGGCGCTGTTCACCCCGGATCCGGAAGTCCGCGCCGCGCGCGAAGCGAAACTTCGCGACGACTTCGCCCGCGCGGCGGCGCATCTCGCGTCCCGGAAGTAGAAGCGCGCGCCCTCACCCCTCGACGATGGGGAGCAGATACGCGCGGGCGAAGGCCGCCATGTCCTCGTCGTCGTGGAACTGCCCCGCGCCGTAGGGCGCGAGGATCAGCGAATGCACCATGCGGCAGATCAATTCCGCGCGGACGGGTAGGTCCGGCGCGGCGGTCAGCAGGCCGCGATCCACCGCGCGTTGCAGCGCCGTCGCCGTCGCCGCGACGCACATGGCGAAGGTCGTCGCGCCCTCGGCGGTCAGCTTCATGATGACGCGTTCGGGCTCGAGCGCCATCATCCGCTCGACGAGCGGGTTGGTCCGCCAGCGGGTGAGCACGGTGACGAAGATGTCGGTGACCAGGTCTTCGACGGTGTCGTGGCGCTCGGCGATCTCGGCGAGTTCGGTGAGCACGGCCGTGACCTCACGGCCGACCACGGCCAGCACGACATCGTCGCGGGAGCCCATCCGCCGGTAGACGGTGACGCGGTCGACGCCTGCTTGGCGGGCGATGTCCTCGATGGTCGTCTTCTTGACGCCGACCTTCTGGAACCGGACGAAGGCAGCGTCGAGGATCCGCGCCTCGATGCCGTCGATGGCATTGTCCCGGGTAGAGGCAGTTTTCGGCGCGCTGATCACAGCATCCACGCTAACAGAGCACACTCCGGCTGCAACATTCTCAAACAATTTGTTGCTGCAACATTGCAATGGAAAATGTTGCGATGTACGTTCGCTCCATGGCTCAGACAGCAGGCGCGACGAGGCGCCCCTACCGCGACGAGGCGCACGCGATCAACGCACGCGACGTGCACTTCGACTTCTCCACCGTGCCCATGCACTACATCCCCGGCGAAGTGCTGGCCACCCACATCATCAACGTGATGCATCTGCTGCTCCCGGAAGGCGAACGGGCGATGGCGCAGGCACTGGCCGAGTCGCTGCCCTATATCGACGACGAACGCCTGCGCGAGGAGGTCACCGGCTTCGTCGGCCAGGAGACCATGCACGCCGCCACCCATGAGGCCGCGCGCAGGCACCTGCAATCGATCGGTCTCGATGTCGACTCCTACATCGCCGGGATCGGGTGGGCGGTGGACCGGATCCTCGGCGATCACGGGCTCAGCGGGCGAGCCGCAGAGGAATGGCTGAAAGAGCGTCTCGGACTGTTCGCCGGCATGGAGCACTACACCGCCGTGTTCGGCGAATGGCTGCTCAACGCCGAGGTACTCGAGCGCAAAGGCATGCATCCGGCCATGCTCGACCTGGTGCGCTGGCACGGCGCGGAGGAAGTCGAGCACCGCAGCGTCGTCTACGACGCGTTCATGCACGTCGACGGCAGTTACGCCCGCAAGGCCCGCACGGCGCTGATCGCGAGCGCGACACTGCTGCCACTGTTCGTGCTGTCGGCCGCATACATGTATCGGAAGGACCCCTCGCCGGACAAAGGCCGGTTCTGGGCGTGGCAGTTCGTCAGCGCCACCCGCAGGAAGGTGATCCCCAGCTGGACGTCGTTCTTCACCGAGGTCCCGCGCTACCTGCGGCCGGGGTTCCATCCCTGCCAGCTGGGTCCGATGGACACGGCGCTGCGCTACCTCGCGCATTCGCCCGCGGCCAGGGCGGCGCAGCAGTGACGGGCGCGACCACCGGCGCGCCCGCCGGGCTGCGGATGCTCGGCGGCGTGATCGACGTCTACAAGCACCTGTTCGTCTCCGGTCCCGCCGCGACCGTGCTCTCGCGGCCGAACCCGGTGCGGCGCACCGGTTTCGATCTCGATCTCGTGGTCGAGTCCGTGACGCGGGAAGCCGACGACGTGGTGGCTGTGACGCTGCGGGCGCCCGACGGCGAACAACTGCCGAGTTGGCGGCCCGGCTCGCATGTGGACGTCTTCCTGCCGTCGGGCCGTCAGCGGCAGTACTCGCTGTGCGGCGACCCGGCCGACCGGCAGCGGTATCGGATCGCGGTCCGCCGCATCACCGACGGGGAGGGCGGCTCCCGGGAAGTCCACCAGACCCTGCGGGCGGGCGACCCACTGCACGTCCGCGGGCCGCGCAACGCCTTCACCTTCGTCGAGGCGCCGTCCTACCTGTTCCTCGCGGGCGGCATCGGGATCACCCCGATCCTGCCGATGGCGAAGGCCGCCGGCGCGCGCGGACAGCTGATCTACACCGGCCGCACCCGATCCGCCATGCCGTTCCTGGCCGAACTGCCCGCGCACGCCGACGTCAGGCCGGACGACGAGTGCGGTGTGCCCGTGGTCGAGGAATTGCTCGCCCGCGCCGAGCCCGGCGCGGCGGTCTACGTCTGCGGTCCGCCGCCGATGCTCGAGGCCGCCCAGCGGTGCGTGTTCGACCTCGACCCCACCGGCTCCCTGCACACCGAACGGTTCTCCGCGCTTCCGGTCACCGACGGCAAGCCGTTCCGGATCGAGCTGGCCCGTTCCCGCAAGTCGGTGCGGGTCGAGGCGAACGAAACCGCGCTGAGCGCGATCCGCCGCGTCGCGCCCGACGTCACCTACTCCTGCCGTCAAGGATTCTGCGGAACCTGCCGGGCAGGCGTGCTCTCCGGCGAGGTCGACCACCGCGACCGGCTGCTCACCGACACCGAGCGCGGCGATCGAATGCTCATCTGCGTCTCGCGCGCGGCGGGCGACGAACTCGTGCTCGATCTCTGATCCCTGATCTCTGCGAAAGGACAACGGTGTCCGAGACAACCGAGAAACAGAAACAATCGCCGGGGAGCCCTGCCATCGAGCACAGAGACATCGCCATTGTCGGCGCCGGCTTCGGCGGCATCGGCCTGGCGGTCGAACTGCGCGAGGCCGGGTTCGACGACCTGCTGATCCTGGAGCGGGCGGACGACCTCGGCGGCACCTGGCAGGCCAACACCTACCCCGGCTGCGCGTGCGACGTCCCCTCCCACCTGTACAGCTACTCCTTCGCGCCGAACCCGAACTGGACGCGCACCTACGGCACGCAGCCGGAGATCCTCGACTACATCCGCTCGGTCGCGCAGCGATTCGACGTGGTCCGCCACATCCGGTTCGGCACGGAGCTGACCGATGCCCGCTGGGACGAGGACGCCTCGCTCTGGCGCATCGAGACCTCCCGCGGCCCGCTCACCGCCGATTACCTGCTCTCCGCCGCCGGAGTCTTCGCCGAGGCGAAGTACCCCGACCTGCCGGGCCTGGACACCTTCGCGGGCACGGCTTTCCATTCGTTGCATTGGGACCACGACCACGACCTGACCGGTGAACGGGTCGCGGTGATCGGCACCGGCGCGTCCGCGGTGCAATTCGTGCCGGAGATCCAGCCGAAAGTCGGTGAGTTGCTGCTCTTCCAGCGCTCCGCGCCCTGGATCGTGCCCCGGATGGACCGCGTCACGATGGCAGCCGAGCGACGGCTCCTGCGCACGGTGCCGATGATGCAGAAGGCGATTCGCGGCGGCTGGTACGCGACGATCGAGGCATTCGGCCTGATCTCGTTGGTGGACAAGCGCTTCCGTCACCCCTACGAGGCCATCTCCAAACTACACCTGCGACGCCAGGTGCGTGACCGGAGGCTGCGCGAGAAACTGACCCCCGACTACGTGATCGGCTGCAAGCGCGCGATCTTCTCCGACGCGTACTTCCCGGCGCTGGACCAGCCGAACGTCGAGGTGATCACCGAATCCATCGCGCAGGTCCGGCCGCATTCGATCGTGCTGCGCGACGGGTCCGAGCACGAGGTGGACACCATCATCTTCGGCACCGGTTTCGACCCGATCCCGTCGGTGTTCGACCGCTTCCACGGGCGCGACGGCCTCACCCTGGCGCAGCTGTATCACCAGCAGCCGCAGAGCTATCTGGGCATCGCCCTCGCCGGGTTCCCCAACTTCTTCTGCACGCTCGGCCCGTTCGGCGCGGCGGGCAACCAGTCGGCCATCTACATGATCGAATCCCAGATCACCTACATCGTCGATGCCCTGAGCACGCTGCGTCGCCGCGGCGCCCGCAGCGTCGAGTTGCGCCCGCAGGTCCAGCAGCGGTTCGTCGAGGAGATGCGGGAGCGCAGTACCTCCACGGTCTGGCTCACCGGCGGATGCCAGACGTACTACACCACCCCCGACGGCCGCAACGCCGGCCTGTATCCGAACTGGAGTTTCGAATACCGTCGCCGCACCGCCGGATTCGACGCCGAGTCCTACGAGGTGCGCGCATGATCGACATCACCGGACTGCTCGGGCGAGCCGGCCTGGCTCCCGCGCGCTACGACGTCGACGGCCGGGTCGCACTGATCACCGGAGCCGGTCAGGGCATCGGCCGCGCGCTGGCGGCCATCCTGAGCGGGCGCGGCGCCCGGATCGCGGTGGTCGACATCGACGCCGCCGCGGCGACCGGCGCCGCGGCGCAACTCGGCGCGAACGCGGTCGGCATCGGTGCCGACGTGGCCGACCGGGCGGCGATGGAAAAGGCTGTCGCCCAGGTGATCGACCAGTTCGGCCGGTTGGACGTCGTGGTCGCCAATGCGGGCGTCGTGCCCGAGCCCGCGACCCTGCGCACCATGACCGGAGCGGCGTTCGATCGGGTGATGGCCATCAACCTCACCGGCGTGTACAACACTGTGCACCCGGCGCTGGACCAGATCGTCGCCCGGCGCGGGCATGTGGTGGTCGTGTCCTCGTGCGCGGCGTTCACGCCGGGCATGGCCGGCTCGCCGTACATGATCAGCAAGGCCGCCGTCGAGCAGCTCGGCCGCGCCCTGCGGGTGGAGCTGGCCGGGTTCGGCGCGAGCGCGGGCGTCGCGTATTTCGGCGTCGTGGAGACCGAGATGACGCACGACACCCTCGACCGCGACAGCCTCGGCCACGAACTCGACGAGCTGATGCCCTGGCCGCTCAACGTCCGTATCACCGCGACCGAGGCGGCCACCGTCATCGCCGACGGCATCGCCCGCCGCGCGCCGCGCACCATCGCACCGCTCGGGTGGGAGCCCTACGCGCTGCTGCGCGGCGCGGTCAACGTCGTGCTCGACAGCCGGCTGGCCACGGATTCCCGGATGCACGAGCTGATTCGGCGCGTCGAGCAGCGTGCGCGGGCGTGAGCGACCCCGCTACGGTCGCGGTGTGAGGCGTACCGCTGCGAGGGCATCGCCGCGCCGATCGGCCGCCTGGTCGAGGGGGTCGTCGAAGAATCCAGCCGGATGGACGCTTGCGAGCGCGCCGAACCAGGGCACCGCGGCCTTGCCGATGCTCATTTCCCACCTTCCGCAGTGGTGGCGGGCTCCAGCGCGCCCACGGTGAGGCCGTTGGCGACCAGGCGGTTGATGTGGGCGGCCAGGTCGTCGGTGCGGCGGGCGGCGGCGCGTAGGTGGTGCAGGCGGGCGAAGGCGGCGCCGTATTCGCGTTGCCGGGGCAGCGGGAGCAAGGGGATCCGGATGCGTTGCGGGACCAAGCGGATCGAGGATCCGAGGGGGGAGGCGGCGGTATCGGGACTACCGGCGAAACCGGCCACGAACCAGGGGTCGAGGCGGTCGGGGTCCACGCGGAGGGCGATGACGTTGAGACCGATGGCGGCGCCGATCCATTTCTCGGGTGCCACTCGAGCGTTGACGACGCGGTCGCGGCCACCATGGACGAGGGGGACGATCACGTCGTTGCGCTCGATCCGCACCACGGTGCGCTGCCAGGTGTCGTCGACGAGGCCGGTCGGGTCGCTGTCGGTGGCGACGTCGCGGCCGGTGAGGGCGGGGGTGCCGAGGTCCGCTTCGGGCGGGTCGGCGCGGTTGCCGGAATTCAGGACTTCCAGTGCGCCGCCCGCCGCCAGGTCGCGCACGGTGGCGGTGCGCCAGGCAGGGGCGTCGGAGGTGGTGAGGAATTCGAGTTCGGCTGCGGCGGCGCGTATCTCGTCGATCTCGGTGAGCAGATCGCGGAGGGCCGCGGTGACGGCTTCGCCGGTGCGGTCGGCGTCGACAGCGGCGCGGACGTGGCGGGCGGGGGTGAGGTCGACGTCGTCGTCGAGGACGTCCATCACGCGGAGCACGGCGGCCGGCTCGACGGTGGCGGCCTCGCGGTCGCCACGAGCGAAGGCACGCCAGGTGGTGGTGACCAGGCGGGTGAGATCGTCCCAGGGCAGGGTGTCGGCGACGGGGGTGGCGGCCTGGTCGGCGACAAGGCGGGCGGTGTCGAGGAAGAGCACGTCGTCGGGCACGGGAAGTTCCGGGGCGGGGCGCATCAGCACCCACAGTTGCAGCGCTATCTGACGAGGCGGGGCGAGGCCGGCAGGAAGGCCGATAACGGCGCGTAATGCACCCGCGCGCAGAAGGTTGGCGCGAATGCGGCGGCCGCTGGAGCGCATCGCGACAGCGGGGGGCAGCAGCAGCACGGCGCGGCCACCGGGGCGCAGATGCGACAGGGCGTGCTGGACCCAGGCCAGCTCGGACTCCACGCGCGGGGGCACGCCGTATTCCCAGCGGGGGTCGAGCGCCAGGCGGTCGGCACCCCAATCCCGTTGCTGGAAAGGGGGATTGCTGATCACGGCGTCGAAGGTCAGACCCGAGAAGGCATCCTCGGCAAGGCTGTCGCCCTCCGCGACGGACACCAGCATCTTGCCTGGGGCTTCGGAGGAATTCGCTGTGCGCTCGGCTTCGAGGGCGAGCAATGCCCGGGCGCGGTGGGCCTGGACCGTCAGTAGGTCTTGGCCGAAGAGCTCGCGCGCCCCGGCGTGCGCGGCGGCTCGCAGCAGGGTGCCGCTGCCGCACGCCGGGTCGAGCACCTCGGCGGGCATGGCGGCGGAGACCGGAACGCCGACGCCGTGGGAAGCCTCGACGCCGCGGATCAATTCGACGATCAAGTCGGCCAACGGTTTCGGAGTCGGATAGACGCCGGTGGTGGGGTTCTCCTCCAAGCCGCGTTCGGCCAACGCGTCGAGCACGGCGACCGGGTCGCCGGCGTGCGCGGCGGCGCGGATGGCGCGCAGCACTTCGTCATCGGCGTCGTGGGGATGCGGGTCGGCGGCGAGGGCGGGCAACTGGTCGATGAGGCCGGGGATGTCCTGGGGGCGCACGGCGGCGCGCAGAACGGTGCGCAGCTCGCGCAGCGGCGACTCGGCCGCTGCGAGGCCGCGCTCGCGCAACCAGTCGCGCACGTCGGCGAGTTCGAACAGTGGTCGGGCCTCGCTGCCGCCACTGGGCGACGGAAAGTCGGGGTGGCGTCGTCGCCAGTTGCTGACAGTGGCGCGGGTGACGCCGGCCAGCCGGGAGATCTCCGCGGCCGTGACCTGTGGGGTGTCGTACATACCCCTCCTTTCGTGTCGCCCAAGCTTCGACCACACAGGTCTGATTGTCAATCATGTTCCAACTGGTTGACAATGTTTTCGCTCTACCTTACGTTAACGATCTGTCGGCCACGATGCTGAAAACCTTGTTAATCGCAAAGGCGGAGAAGCATCCGACTCTCCCGGCTGTCCTACGCCGGATACCGAAAGGGCACCGCCCGTGATCGACCACACCCGCGTCCACCAAAACACCTGGCCCTGAGGGCCTTTCACACCGAGAACGTCCCCATGAACGACAAGACCCCTGGACAGCGCCATTCCCAGCAATCGCATCCCGGCCATCAGCAGCACGGTCACCAGCAGTCCCATCCTCAGCACACCGCTGCTCAGCACTCCTATCCTCAGCACACCGATCCTGTGCAGCCCGTTCCCCCGCCGGCTGGGGCACACCAGCACCTCGCCGGAGCGCCGTATCGGGGCCCCCATCCGGCGCCGCAGCCGCCGAAGCGATCGACTCCGGTGTGGCCGCGGGTGACCCGGAACCGCGCCCGGACAGGCCCCGCCGCCGGCTGCCCCGAAGCCGGCGGCGGCGCCCGCGGGCGCGGCGGTGCGGGACGGGAAGTTCGAATTCCGGGTGACCGCCGTCGACGCGCCGGTGAAGACGGTGGGCGACAACCAGTTTTCGCAGACCACCGCGCAGGGGGAATACCTTCTGGTGCACGTGAGCGTGACCGATATCGGAGACCGGCCGCAGACCCATTTCGGCAGAACTACACGACTCGATGTTCTCCGGCGGGGCGAAAGTCGCCCTACGCTGACCGCATCGGTCGGTGGTCGAGTAGCGAACCGACAGACACCGACCGGTGCGGAATGTCATGCTGACGATCCCCGAATTCTGTTCGGGGCGTACCGAATCGCGAATGCGCCAGGAGGCGGACCTTTGTCGGACTTCACTATTCCCCTGAACGAGGCCAACCCCGATCCACGCGTTGCCTGCATCGTCCTCGCCGATGTATCGGGATCGATGTCGGGTGCGCCGATCGCCGCACTGCAGGAAGGGTTCGCCGCGTTCGTCGAGTACGTCACCGAGGACGACTTGGCGCGCAAGCGGGCCGAGGTCGCGGTGATCACCTTCGGAACCCAGGCGCAGGTGGCGGTGCCGTTGCAGGAAGCCAGGATGCTGGAACCGATTCAGTTCTCCGCAGGCGGCAGTACGAATATGGCCGCTGCCATCGATATGGCGATCGACATGATCGACGAGCGCAAGCGTGAATACAAAGCCGGCGGCATCCAGTACTACCGGCCGTGGTTGCTGCTGCTCACCGACGGCGCGCCCAACCCGATGGGCTTCGACGCGGCCGTGGCGCGGTTGAACGCGCTCGAAGCGGCCAAGGGCGTCACGGTGTTCGCGATCGGCGTCGGCGACAACGTCGACTACCGGCAGCTCGAGCGGGTGACCACGCAGCGTCCGCCCGCACCGCTGGCCGGACTGCAGTTCAACGAGTTCTTCGAATGGCTGTCGGCCTCGCTCGGCAATATGGCGAGCTCGGGCAACCACGGCCGCTCCGACCAGCAGGTGGCGGCCAACTCCGACCAGCAGGTGGCGCTCGCACCACTGTCGGGCTGGACGACCGTCTGATGGTGTGGCTGCCCCGTGCTCCCCTCTCCGAACCCGAACCCGGACCCGAACCCGGACCCGAGTCGAATGTGATTGCGCCCGTTCGGCGTTGGAAGGTCGGCGGCGCCTCGGTGGCCGGCGAGGCGCACATCCGCAAGGGCCTCGGCTGCGACGACGCCTTCGCCTACGCGATCACCGGTGACCTGGTCGTCGCCGCGGTCGCCGACGGCGCGGGCAGTGTCACGCAGACCTCGGCGTGGGGTTCCTACACCGTGTGCGACCGGGTCGTGACAACCGCGCTCGGCCCGGAGTTCCTCGACTGGTTCGGCGATGTCCGGCGCGGCGAGGCGGCCCCGGAAGGCCTGATGGAGTGGCTTTTCCAGCAGGCCCTCGGCGCGCTGCGGGCGCGGGCGCGCGACACCGGGCAGCCGATCGCCGAGCTCGCCACCACACTGGCGGTGGCGATCGCCACGCCGGAGTTCGCGATTTTCGCGCAGATCGGGGACGGGGTGATCGCGCTGCGGCAACGGGACGAGGTGCGGACGGTGCTCATCGAGGAGAAAGGCGAGTACGCGAATCTGACCTGGTTCGTACAGTCGCGCGATGCCTTCACCGCTTCGTTCCGCGTGCATACCGCCGACGACGTGACGGCGTTCGCGCTGAGCACCGACGGGATGGCCTACAAGATCACCGAGGTGGCCAGCGGGGCGGCGTTTGTGCCGTTCTTCACGGGCGCGTGGGCGGCGACGGAGGCGAACAAGCTGGGGGAAGCCGAACTCGAGGCCTGGCTGACCGGGATCGCCGACGATCAGACCGGCGACGACAAGACCGTCGTACTGGCGGTGCTCACCGATACCGATACCGATACCGATACCGCCGACGACGCGACCGCGGGCGCCGGCTCGGAGCGGCGCGTGCAGTCGCGGCGGCCACCGGCGTATCTCGCTCCAGCGGCGGCGGAGGTCGAAGGCTGAGTCATGCGGGAATTCGTCATGCAGGAATTCCGACTCGACGACGGACGGTCCGTGCGGCTCGGCAAGCAGCTGGCCAGCGCCGGTGAGGGCGTGGTCAGCGAGGTGATAGGCCATCCCGAGTGGGTGGCCAAGATCTACCATGCGCACCTGCCGAAGCAGGGGCTCGCGGCGCGCGACCGGAAGATACGCGCGATGACCGCCGCCAAGCCGGCAGGCGTCGAGCAGGCCGACGGTTTCGTGGTACTCACCTGGCCGGAGCACGCGGTGGTCGGACCCGACAACCGGGTGCGCGGATTCGTGATGCGCAAGATCGACACCGCCGAGACGGTCGAGGTGCACAGCCTGTCGAATCCGGCCGACCGGGCGGACCCCAATCCCAAAGGGCCGCAATGGCCGAAGAAGGTGACCTGGCTGCATCTGGTCAATATCGCGCGCAATCTGTGCCGGGCGGTCGACACCGTGCACCGGGCCGGCGCGGTGATCGGTGATTTCAACGAGCGCAATATCCTCGTCGCCGACACCACGCTGGTGAGTCTGGTCGATTGCGATTCCTTCCAGTTCCGCTCCGGTTCGACGGTGCATCCGTGCGGGGTGGCTCGGGCGGAATTCCTCGCGCCCGAATTGGCGACTGTCGATCTGGCCCGGCACATCCGGGACAAGTCCTCGGACCTGTTCGTGCTGGCCATCCACATATATCTGTTGTTGATGGCGGGCAATCATCCGTTCTCGCGCGGCAACTGGACAGGGCCCGGCGAGAAACCGGACGCGTTGATGCTGGCCGCGGGCGGGCACTGGGCCGGTGGCGCGCGATCGAAACTGACATCACATCCGGCGGCGCCCGAGGTGGATATGTTGCCCGCGGCGGTGCGGGATCTGTTCGAGCGGGCGCTCGGCACCGGGGCGAGACAACCGGCGCAGCGTCCGTCGGCCGCCGAATGGGAGCGCACGCTCGCAGCGATGACCTCGAGCCGGTGCGCGCGGGACAAGACGCACTACTATCCGCATCAGAATCGGAGCTGCCCGTGGTGCAGGCTCGCCGAGCGCCGCAACGGCGGCACCAGCGCGACGTCGGGCTCGGGAACGACGAGGCTGCCGAATCGAGGGACGGCCCCTGCGCGGGTCACGACCTGCGCCGCGAGGATCGGCACGAAACCCGGCGGGCAGACGATGACCATGATCCGGCCGGCCACCGCGCCCGCACTCCCCCGGCCCGCCGTGACACGGCAGGCCCCGGCGACCACACCCGGCAAAGCCGACCCGGTGGTCACCGAGCGGCGGAAGATCGACCGCACCGTCGGCCGCCTCGTCCTGGGGGCGACCTCGACGTGTCTGATTCCCTGGTTGCTCGGCCACTATCTGTTGCGCGGCAGCTATCTGCCGGTCTCCGGTGAGGTCTACAACGACGCGATCCGGGCCTGGTGGCCGTATTTCTGGGCCGAGTTGCGCGGCGGCTGGGCACTGCTCTGGCTACTGGCGGGGTCGTTTCTGCTGTTGCGGCCGTGGCGCGGGCGGTGGTGGTCCATCGTGGCCGCTGTCGCGCTGCTGGCCATGGCGGTCTTGGTAGGACCCGGCGCGCGGGACAGCTTCGCGAGCGCCGAGGTGGCATCGGTGGCCGGGCTGGACTCGACCGGATTCCCGTTCTCCAGGCACCACACCACCTGCGGATCCATCGACGTGGGCGTCCGAGCGTCCGAGCACGCTCCGGTGCATTCCTTGTGGCAGATGTATGTGTTCACCGAGAGTGGCTACGGCAGCTCGGTCTGCGATCGCGTCGCGGTGTATCACGGTTGGCAGGAAGTCGCGTACCTGCGACTGCCGGACGGCGTCGGCTTCGCAAACGGTGACAGCACCATGTCGGTCTACTTCCAGGACGTCGACGATTCCTATCCGTCCGGCTGGGCCTTCTGGAACTACGACCTGTCCCGGGTGTGGCTCACCGCCCGCACCACCGACGGCCGGGTCGTGTCCACCAACCTTCGCGACGCGGCCGACGGCGGACTGGCTCTTCGGTAGGAACGCGCTGGAGGCGCCGACGAAAGCCGCCGGCGCCTCCAGACCCCTCGCGCTGTCCTACAGGGCGTGATTCGCCACGAACACCGAGCCCGGCGCGACGGCATCGCGCAGCTGACTCAGGCGGGTCCAGTCCTCCCCGTCGAACAGCCTCCCGCTGTCGACACGGTTCTCGGCGAAGGTCGCGACCAGATGGGGCAACGACCACGGCGCCATCGCCCGCACCACCGCGAAGCCCGCCGCCTTGCCCGCCACCGCGGCCTGCGGTGTGGGTGCCACCGCGACGCAGAGCAGGGCGTACTCACCCGGGATATGTGACAGCGCACCGCCGTTCGCGTCGGGGCGGGCGATGGCGCCGCCCAGGTGGCGAAGTTCGGCGAACATCAGGCCGTGCGCTGTGCCGTCGCCGACGCGGGCGAGGAAGGCCGCGACGGCTTCGGCGTCGAGTGGGCCGAGGACGCTGTGGTCGCCGACCGCGGGGGTGGGGGCGGGCGGGTCCATGTGGACCTCGACCAGGCCCTGAGCGGGGATGCGGCCGAAGGTGTCGATCTCGGGGCTCAGGGCGCGCAGGGGAGCGAGCAGATC
Organism: Nocardia shimofusensis NBRC 100134; assembly: GCF_001613125.1. GTDB lineage: Bacteria > Actinomycetota > Actinomycetes > Mycobacteriales > Mycobacteriaceae > Nocardia > Nocardia shimofusensis. The sequence goes on along the minus strand of NZ_BDBT01000028.1, from coordinate 48,744 downwards.
GGCTGCGACGTGGTCGGATTCGAGAATGGCGCCGTCGATGACGACGATGTCGCGGCCGGACAGAAACGGCGGAAGTTCCGGCAGCGGCGGGAAGCTCATCACGCGCAGCGAGGTGGTGGCCGACTCGGGGACGGTCTCGGTCCACTCGACCCACGCCGGGACGACCTCGGCCGCCCGCGACCGATCCCACAGCAGCATGCCCGCGAAAACGTCCTCGTAAGGCAGCAATTCGATGTCGATGGCGACGACGACGCCCAGGTTGCCGCCGCCGCCGCGCAGCGCCCAGAACAGCTCGGGGTTCTCGGTGGCGGAGGCGTGGGCAACGGTGCCGTCGTGCAGGACCACGTCGAAGGAGCGCACCGAGTTCACGGCCAAGCCGTGGACGCGGCCGTAGAAGGACAGGCCGCCGGACAGGATGTAGCCGGCGACGGCGACGTCGGGGGCGCTGCCGTGCAGGGCGGTCAGGCCGTGCGGCGCGGTGGCGGCCAGCACGTCCTGCCACAGGGTGCCGCCGAGCACGCGGGCTGTGCGCGCGCTCGGGTCGACCGTGACGCCGGTGAACTGTGACAGCCGCAGCAGCACCACGTCGTCGAGGGCCACGTCGGCGAGCGGGCCCGCGCCGTGACCGGTGCTCTGTGGCGCGATCCGCAGGCCGGCGGCGGTGGCGGCACGCACCACCGCCGCCACCTGTTCCACACCGGTCGGGACGGCGACCGCGGCGGGACGCTGGTCGACCGCGGTATTCCAGCACGCGCGGGCGGCGTCGTAGCCAGGGTCGCCGGGCAGATGCAGTTCGCACTGTGTGCGCACCGATTCGAGAGCGAGAGCGATAGTCATGCCGACAAGATTCGGCCGATTCGCCGCTCGCCGACATCCCGCGTCGCGGGGTACTTTCCGACCCGCGATGCTGGGGGTGGCCGTCCCCAGAAATCTGGGAGACGGCCGCCGAGGAGATCCTCGGTGCGCTCACAGGAGCTCAGCGCCATCAACGGCGAGCCGACCATCATGCCCAGGGCGAAGACGGTGATCAGCCGGCCATGGCCCTGTTTCCTGGAAACCCAGAGTTCTGGGATGGCGCCGCGGCCACCGCGGCGCGCACAATGCCTCCATGGCTCGAGGACTGACAGCAGCACGGGTGCGACAGGATGTGGACGTGGTCGCGCGCGCGGGCCTCGACCTGGAAACCTTCCTGCAGGAGGCCGTGGACTCGGTGGCGCGGGCGGTGCCGTGGGTCGGGGCGTGCGTGGGTACGCACGATCCGGCGACACACATGCTCACCAGCGCGCGCAAGTACGGCCACCTGCGGGATCGCAACAGTCACGATCACGAATTCGGGCTCATCGAGTACGGGACCGTGGAGCCGACGGCGTTCACCGAGCTGGCACACGCGGAGGTGCCCGCCGCGGCGGTGCACCTGATGACCGGCGGGTCGGTCGAGGAATCGGGCCGGATGGCGATGTTCATGAAACCGCACTTCGACTTCGCGGACGAGGCGCGGCTGGTGTTCCGCGACGGCCACCAGGTGTGGGGCGCGATGGCGTTGTTCCGAGGCTCGGACGACAGGCCGTTCGACGCGGCGGAGGTGCAATTCCTGGCATCACTGGCCGCGCCGTTCGCCCACGGGGTGCGTACCGGGCTGCTCTCCCGGCTGGCCGAAGGGTTGCCGCCGACCGCGGTCACCGGGCCCGCGGTGGTGATCGTCGGCGCCGACGACCAGATCGCGCAGATGAGCCTGGGCGCCGAACAACGGCTCGACGATCTGAACTACGGCGCCGCGGGGTGCGACCCGCTGGCGGCGGTCTCGGCGCTGGTCGGCGCGGCCAGGCGCTACGGGCGCGGCGAGACGCCGGTCCCGCCCCGCTGCCGGCTGCGCACGGTGAGCGGGATGTGGCTGGTATTGCACGCCGGGCCACTGATCTCCCGCGACGGCCGACAGGGCGAGGTGGTCATCACCATCGAGGAAGCGCGGCCGCCGGAGATCGTCTCGATCGTGGTGGCCGCCTACGGACTCTCGCCACGTGAACGCGACGTCGTGCAGCTGGTGCTGCAGGGCATCGACACCAAGGAGATCGCGGCCACTCTGCACCTGTCGACCTACACCGTGCAGGACCACCTGAAATCGGTCTTCGACAAGGCGGGCGTACGGTCCCGCCGCGAACTCATCTCCCGCGTCTACTTCGACCAGTACGTGCCGCGCATGGGTACCGACCTCTCGCCCGGCGGGTGGTTCACCGACCCCCAGGCGAGCGATCGGCCGATGGGCGCCTGAACGGCGATATCGCCGAGGGCGGCAGGTGCGGAGGCGACCTCCGGCACCTGCCCGGCCCGATTCAGTGCCTGCGGCGGGACTTCGGTCCGCGCTTGGCCTTGCCCTCGGCGCGAGCCGCTTCGCGGCGCTCGCGGCGGGGAGCCGGGGCTCCGTTGCCGCCGTATTCCTCGGCGTCGCTGTGGACCTCGGCGCGACCGCCCTCGTCGGGTCCGATGTAATTCAGGCCGCGGGGGGCCTGATCGGTGATGCCCTTGGCCAGCAGCGGGGCCGGGGCGGCGGGCGGCGGAGTCGCGCCGATCGGAGAACGCAGGCCCGGGTCGACGGAGACGCCGGTGGGCTGCGGCTGCTGGACTTCGACCTTCAGGTTGAACAGGAAGCCGACCGACTCCTCCTTGAGGCCGTCGAGCATGGCCATGAACATGTCGTAGCCCTCGCGCTGGTATTCGACCAGCGGGTCGCGCTGGGCCATCGCGCGCAGGCCGATGCCTTCCTTGAGGTAGTCCATCTCGTAGAGGTGCTCGCGCCACTTGCGGTCGAGTACCGATAGCAGCACCTGACGTTCGAGGTTGCGCATGGAGCCCTCGCCGGCCAGACCGTCGATCTCCTGCTCGCGCTTGGCGTAGGCGGCGTGGGCATCGTCGAGGACGGCCTCGAGCAGTTCGTCGCGGGTCAGGTCGCGTTCCTCGCCCGCGAGTTCACCGGTCAGCTCGCGGTAGTCCAGGCCCACCGGGTACAGGGTCTTGAGCGCGGTCCACAGCTTCTCCAGATCCCAGTCCTCCACGTAGCCTTCGGCGGTCGCGCCGTCGACATAGGCGGTGAACACGTCGGTGATCATGTTCTGGACCTGACCCTCCATGTCCTCGCCACGCAGGATCCGGTTGCGCTCGCCGTAGATGACGGTGCGCTGCTGGTTCATGACCTCGTCGTACTTGAGGACGTTCTTGCGGATCTCGAAGTTCTGCTGCTCGACCTGGGTCTGCGCGCTCTTGATCGCCTTGGAGACCATCTTGGCCTCGATCGGCACGTCGTCGGGCAGGTTCAGGCGGGTCATGATCGACTCGAGCGCGGCGCCGTTGAAGCGGCGCATCAGCTCGTCGCCCAGTGACAGGTAGAAGCGGGACTCGCCCGGGTCGCCCTGGCGGCCGGAGCGGCCGCGCAGCTGGTTGTCGATACGGCGCGAATCGTGGCGCTCGGTGCCCAGCACGTACAGGCCGCCTGCCTCGATGACCGCCTCGGCGTCGGCCTCGGTCTGGGCCTTGACGTTCTCCAGGGTGGGCAGCCAGGCCGCCTCGTACTGCTCGGGGGTCTCCACCGGATCCATGCCCTGCTTGCGCAGCAGCAGGTCGGCGAGGATGTCGGGGTTGCCGCCGAGCACGATGTCGGTGCCTCGACCGGCCATGTTGGTGGCGACGGTGACCGCGCCCGGCCGACCGGCCTCGGCGATGATCTGGGCTTCCTGCTCGTGGAACTTGGCGTTGAGCACGTTGTGGGGGATGCCGCGGCGGGTGAACTGCTTGGACAGGTACTCCGAGCGCTCCACGCTGGTGGTGCCGATCAGCACCGGCTGGCCGAGTTCGTGGCGTTCGACGACGTCGTCGACCACGGCGTTGAACTTGGCTTCCTCGGACTTGTAGATCAGGTCCGACTGGTCGATGCGCTGCATCGGGCGGTTCGTCGGGATCGGGACCACGCCCAGGTTGTAGATCTGGTGCAGCTCGGCGGCCTCGGTCTCGGCGGTGCCGGTCATGCCGGACAGGCGGCTGTAGAGGCGGAAGTAGTTCTGCAGGGTGATGGTGGCCAGCGTCTGGTTCTCCGGCTGGATCTCCACCCCTTCCTTCGCCTCGATGGCCTGGTGCATGCCCTCGTTGTAGCGGCGCCCGACCAGGATGCGGCCGGTGAACTCGTCGACGATGATGACCTCGCCGTCGCGGACGATGTAGTCCTTGTCGCGCTGGTAGAGCTCTTTGGCCTTGACGGCGTTGTTCAGGTAGCTGACCAGCGGCGAGTTCGCGGCCTCGTAGAGGTTGTCGATGCCGAGCTGGTCCTCGACGAACTCCACGCCGGCCTCGTGCACGCCGATGGTGCGCTTCTTGATGTCGACCTCGTAGTGCACGTCCTTCTTCAGCAGCGGGGCGATGCGCGCGAACTCGGCGTACCACTTGGAGGAGGCGTCGGCCGGACCCGAGATGATCAGCGGGGTGCGGGCCTCGTCGATGAGGATGGAGTCGACCTCGTCGACCACGGCGAAGTTGTGGCCGCGCTGCACCAGGTCGTCGAGCGAGTGCGCCATGTTGTCGCGCAGGTAGTCGAAGCCGAACTCGTTGTTGGTGCCGTAGGTGATGTCGGAGTGGTAGGCGACGCGCCGCTGCGGCGGGGTCATGCCGCCGAGGATCACGCCGACCTCGAGTCCGAGGAAGCGGTGCACGCGACCCATCCACTCGGCGTCGCGCTTGGCCAGGTAGTCGTTGACGGTGACCACGTGCACGCCGTCGCCGGACAGCGCGTTGAGGTAGGCGGGCAGCACACAGGTCAGGGTCTTGCCCTCACCGGTCTTCATCTCGGCGATATTGCCCAGATGCAGCGCCGCGCCACCCATGATCTGCACCTTGTAGTGCTTCTGGTTGAGCACCCGCCAGGACGCCTCCCGCGCGACGGCGAACGCTTCCAACAGCAGGTCGTCGAGGGTTTCGCCGTCGACGTAACGCTGTTTGAACTCCGCGGTCTTCGCCTGCAGCTCGGCGTCGGTCAGGTCCTCGTAGTCGGGGCCGAGCGCGATCACCTCGTCGGCGAGATGAGCGAGCCGCTTGACGGTGCGACCCTCACCGATCCGTAGCAACCTCGAAAGCGTCAGCGCAGGCACGGGTCTTTTCAGTCCTCTGGTCGGGTGTCGGTTCGGTCCCCCCACAGGCTCCGCCGAGTTCGGCGGAATCCGCGGCACGAATTCATGGTAGTCGCGCTACCTGGGCACAGTGCGATGCACTACCTGGGCACAGTGCGATGCACTACCTCGACGCAGTGCTATGCAGGCGGGCGTCCACTGTGATCGAATCGAAGCATCGTGCCACCGTAACGCCGCCGCCGCTCGCTCGGAGCCGGTGGTCGTGCCGAAGGGTGACGCGGTGGCGAGCGGGTCGGGCGTCACCAGCATCGAAAGGAGCGACTGGCAGCGTGATCACCAGATTGACGCCACAGGACGCGGCGTTCTACCGGCTGGAGTCGAGCAGCAATCCGATCCACGTCGGCTCCCTCATGATCGTCACCGGTCCCGATCGCGGTGACGGCGACGATCCCGGCGACGGCTCGCCGGGGGTGGACTACGACAGCCTGGTCGATCTGGTGGAGAGCCGGTTGGCGCTGGTGCCGCGCTACCGCTGGAAGGTCCGCGAGATCCCGTTGTCGCTCGGCAAGCCGGTGTGGGTGGAGGACAGCAAGTTCGACATCACCTATCACGTCCGACGCTCCGCGCTGCCCAGTCCGGGCAGCGAGGAACAGCTGCACGAGCTGGTCGCGCGGCTGGCTTCCCGGCCGTTGGACCAGAGCAGGCCGCTGTGGGAGATGTATCTGATCGAGGGGCTGGCGGGCGGGCGCAGCGCGATCTTCACCAAGACGCACGCGTCTCTGGTCGACGGTGAGGAAGCACTCGAGATCGGCCACGTCATCCTCGACACCAGCCCGTCGCCACGCGAGGTGGCCGACGTCCCCTGGGAGCCGCTGCGCGAACCCACCGAGGTCGAGCTGCTGGTCGGTGCGCTCTCCCGGCTGGCCGCCCGGCCGAGGGAAGCGGTCACGGTGGCACGCGAGCGCAGCTCCGAGGCGTTCGCGATGGTCGGGGCCGCGAGCCGCGCGCTGGACTCGGTGGTCTCGGCGGTGCGCGCGGTCGCGGTCGGCGCTCCGGACAGCCCGCTCAACGCGCCCACCTCACGGCATCGGCGCTTCGCGGTGGCCAACACCGATCTGGCCGTCCACCGCAGAATCCGCAAGCATTTCGACTGCTCGCTCAACGACGTCATCCTGGCGGTGGTCACCGGGGCGTTGCGCAACTGGTTGCTCTCCCGCGGCGAAGGGCTGGTCGAGTCGACCACGCTGCGGGCGGTGGTGCCGATGTCGGTCTATATCGAGGACGACGGCGCCGAGCGGCCTGCCCCGGCCAGTGAGGTGTCCTCTTTCCTGTTGGACCTGCCGGTGGGAGAACCGAACCCGGTGATCCGGTTGTCGCACATCGCGCACGCCAACGAGGCCAACACCAAGTTCCGGCGCGGTGTGCGGGCGCGCACGCTGGTGCATCTGTCGGGCTTCGCCCCGGCGAGCCTGCACGCGGTCAGCGTGCGGGCGGCGAGTACGTTCGCTGAACACACATTCAATCTGGTGATCACCAACGCACCGGGTCCGCAGCGGCCGATGTATGTCGGCGGCGCGCGGATGCTGGAGATGTACGCGGTGTCGCCGCTGCTGCGCAATCAGGCCTCGAGCATCGGGATCACGTCCTACGACGGTCGTGTCTTCTACGGGCTCAACGGCGATCGCGAGGCGATGGCCGACATCGGCGTCCTGGCGGCCGCGGTGCACGAATCCTTGGAGGAGATGCTCGGTGCCTGCGCCTGAGACGAGTTCACCCGAGACGACCACGCTGCGGGTCTATGTGCCCGTGACGGTGCCGATGCTGCGCCGGCTGCTCGCCGAGCGCGAGATCTTTCCGCCCGGCGGCACCGCGTTCGCGGTGACCCCCGCGCTGCGCGAGGCCTACGCCTCCGGTGACGACGAGGAACTGGCCGAGGTGGCCATGGCGGAGGCCGCGCGCGCCGCACTGCGCCTGATCGCCGCCGAGCGCGAGGACCTCACCGACTCGGTGGAGGAAGCCCTCGAGCCCCCCGGCGACGCCGACGCGGCCCCGGCGCCCGGCTCGGGTGCGCACGGCGGCCCGGTGTACCGGCGGGCGGTGATCGCGGCCGACGTGTCCGGGGCGAAGCTGCGGCCCGACCTCGACGACGCGGTGGTCAAGCTGTCCGGGCCGATCCCCTACGACCGGATCGCTTCGGTGCACGTCGATCTGGCCGAGGCCGAGCCGGAGGTGGCCAAGGCGGTGGACGTGATCGACGCCGCCGATCTCGGTGACGAGGACGCCGAATTCGTGCTCGGCGACGCCGAGGACCACCAGCTGGCCTGGTACGCCAACCAGGAACTCGCCTTCCTCGTGGAGCTGCTCTGACGCACCCGGCCGTGCACGGTGTTCCCCGGAAAGGCGGTCCCGAGGAAGGTGCCCGCGAACAGCGTTACCCGCAACGGTTACCGAAGGCTCACGCTGGGAGTCCGAACAGCACTTCCACGGATCAACCTACGATGCCGTAACCTGACAGTGAGCGGGCCCGCCCACCGGGCGGTGTGACTCGCGCAGACCTATGTGACCGCGAGCCGGTCGAATTCGCCACTGCGGCGGATCCGGCATCAGCGACGAACGACACCGCGGCGAACGAACAGAAAGACGAAACAGCACCGATGGTCCTGAAGAATGTCCGTGACTGGTTGGAGGCGCCCGCGGCGAATGTCGCCGAGCGCGGAGGCCGGCTCAATGTGCTGCGCGGCGCCGTCGCCCGGGTGACCACGCCCCTACTGCCCGACGACTACCTGCACCTGGCCAATCCGCTGTGGTCGGCGCGCGAACTGCGCGGGCGCGTCGTCGATGTGCGCGAGGAGACCGCGGATTCGGCCACCCTCGTCATCCGGCCGGGCTGGGGCTTCGATTTCACCTACCAGCCGGGCCAGTACATCGGCATCGGCCTGCTGGTGGACGGTCGCTGGCACTGGCGTTCCTACTCGCTGACCTGCCCGCCGAACTGGAGCTCGCCCGAGCACGGCGGCAAGAAGGTCATCTCCATCGCGGTCAAGGCGATGCCGGAGGGCTTCCTGTCCAGCCACCTCGTCGGCGGCGTGACGCCGGGCACCATCGTGCGGCTGCAGGCCCCGCAGGGCGGTTTCGTCATGCCCTCCCCGCCACCGCCGAAGGTGCTGTTCCTGACCGCGGGCAGCGGCATCACACCGGTGATGTCGATGCTGCGGGCGATGGACCGCCGCGACGGCATCGCCGACGTGGCGCACCTGCACTCCGCGCGCTCGGAGCAGGACGTGATGTTCGGCGCCGAGCTGCGCGCGCTGCACGACAAGCATCCCGGCTTCGCCTCGCACCTGCGGCTGACCGGGGAGCAGGGCAAGTTCGCCCTGGCCGATCTCGACGCCGAGTTCCCGGACTGGCGCGAACGCGAGACCTGGGCGTGCGGTCCCGCGGCGATGCTCGACGAGATCGAGAAGCACTGGCAGGCCGCGGGTCTGGCGGCGAAGCTGCACGTGGAGCGTTTCGAGATCGAGCGGTCGAAGGTCGGCGAGGGCGGCACGGTCACCTTCGGCAAGTCCGGGCGCAGCGTCGAAGCCGACGGCGCGACCAGCCTGCTCGAAGCGGGCGAGTCGGCCGGTGTGCAGATGCCGTTCGGTTGCCGGATGGGCATCTGCCAGACCTGTGTGGTGACAGTGGCCGAGGGCCACGCTCGCGACTTGCGCAACGGCGACGAGCGCCGGGCCGGCGACAAGGTGCAGACCTGCATCTCCGCGGCAGCGGGCGACTGCACGCTCGATATCTGAGCCTCCGCGTACCCTCGACAACAACGTCCAGCCACAGAAGGGACTGGCGGTGGCCATCACCGATATCCAGGCATTTTCCCACCTCACGAACACCGACATCGAGGCACTCGGCCACGAACTCGACACCATCCGTCGTTCGGTGGAGCAGTCACGCGGTGAACGTGACGCGAAGTACATCCGCCGCACCATCGCCGCCCAGCGCGGGCTCGAGGTCGCGGCCAGGGCCGTGCTGTTCGGCAGCCGCAACCGGTGGGCCTGGCTCGCGGGCACAGCGATGCTCTCGGTCGCCAAGATCATCGAGAACATGGAGCTGGGCCACAACATCAGTCACGGCCAATGGGACTGGATGAACGATCCCGAGATCCACTCCGGCACCTGGGAGTGGGACATGACCGGCCCCTCGGCGCAGTGGCGGCGCGCGCACAACTACTCCCACCACACCTACACCAACGTGCTGGGCAAGGACGAGGACCTCGGCTTCGGCATCCTGCGTATGACCAGGGACGAGCCGTGGCGGCCGATCCACCTGGTGCAGCCGGTGGCCAACCTGATCCTGGCAGCCACCTTCGAGTGGGGCATCGCCCTGCACGACTGGGACATCGAGAAGCAGCTCACGAACACCCCGCCCCGGCAGCTGCGCTCGGGACCGAACCGGGAATTCGCCCGCAAGATCACCCGCCAGGTCGTCAAGGATTTCGTGATCTACCCGGCGCTCACCGGGCCGGCGTGGAAGTCGACGCTGAAGGCGAACGCCACCGCGAACCTGGTACGCAATCTGTGGGCCTACGCGGTGATCTTCTGCGGGCATTTCCCCGACGGCGCGGAGAAGTTCACCATCGAACAGCTCGAGGGCGAAACACAGTCCGAGTGGTATCTGCGCCAGATGCTGGGCAGCGCCAATTTCGACGCCGGGCCCGCGATGGCGTTCATGAGCGGCAATCTCTGCTATCAAATCGAGCATCACCTGTTCCCGGATCTGCCGAGCAACCGGTATCCCGAGATCGCGGCGCGAGTGCGCGAACTCTGCGATAAGTACGACTTGCCCTACACCACCGGATCGTTGGGCAAGCAGTACATGCTGGCATTCCGCACCATTCACAAGCTGGCGCTGCCGGACCGTTTCCTCAAGCGCACCGCCGACGACGCACCGGAAACGTCCTCCGAGCGCAAGTTCGTCGGTATCACGTTGCCGCACACCGAACGCTGGGGTGAGCACAACCGGCTGATCACCGATCCGGTGACCGGAAAGCGACGCGGGCTGCGTTCGGCCATCCAGGAGGCCAAAGTGGCGCTCGAGGAGAAGGCGCAGCACGAAAAGCAGATGCTGCGGGAGAAGAAGGCCGCCCTGAAAGAGCTCAAGCGCTCCGGGATGCGGGCACGCCGAGCCTGAATTACCATGCCTCGACCGCGAATACAATGCGGGATTTGCCACACCCGCGTGGAGAATTCGCCACGGCGCGGGCAACCTACGGTCTCGTAACTTACGGTACTGTAGCCGCCATGGCGATCTCGGATGTCAAGGAGTACGCGCACCTCACCGAGGCCGATGTAGAGGCCCTCGGTGCGGAGTTCGACGCGATCCGACGGGAAATCGAAAGTTCACGCGGCGAACCGGACGCGCGCTATATCCGCAATGTCATCAGGCTGCAACGCGGCCTCGAAATCAGCGGTCGCGCAGTCCTTTTCGCCAGCCCGCTACCGCCCGCGTGGCTGGCCGGCGCGGCATTGCTGGGCGTGGCCAAGATCATCGAGAACATGGAGATCGGCCACAATGTGATGCACGGCCAGTGGGACTGGATGAACGACCCGGAAATCCACTCCAGCACGTGGGAATGGGACAACACCGACCCGTCCAAGCACTGGAAGCACACCCACAACTACCTGCACCACAAGTACACCAATGTGCTCGGCATGGACGACGACATCGGCTACGGCCTGCTGCGCGTCACCCGTGACCAGCGCTGGAAGCCGTTCAATCTCGGTAACCCGGTCTACAACCTGATCCTGCAGCTGCTGTTCCAGTACGGCGTCGCGATCCAGCATCTGGAGCTGGGCAAGGTGGCCACCGGCCGCATCAGGCCCGGCACGCCCGAGCGCGAAGAATTCGAGCGCAAGCGCTCCGAGGTGCTCGAGAAGGTCGGCAGGCAGGTCCTCAAGGACTACGTGATCTTTCCGGCGCTGACCGGCCCCGCGTTCTTCTCCACGCTCACCGCGAATATGACCGCGAACGTGATCCGCAATGTCTGGTCCAACGCGATCATCTTCTGCGGCCACTTCCCCGACGGCGCTGAGAAATTCACCAAGGCGGATGTGGACAACGAGAGCCGCGCCGAGTGGTACCTGCGCCAGATGCTGGGCAGCGCCAATATCTCCGGCGGCAAGCTGATGCATTTCATGTCGGGCAACCTGAGCCATCAGATCGAGCACCACCTGTTCCCCGATCTGCCGAGCAACCGGTACGCCGACATCGCGGTGCGGGTGCGCGAACTGTGCGACAAGTACGACCTGCCCTACACGACCGGCCCGTTCCTGGTGCAGTACTTCAAGGCCTGGCGCACCATCGTCAAGCTGTCGCTGCCGAACAAGTACCTGCGTCACACCGCCGACGACGCCCCCGAGACCGCCTCGGAGCGCCGCTTCAACGGTGCGACCGCGCCCAGCTACGACCCGGTGACAGGCAAGCGGCAGGGTCTTCGCACGGCGCTGGCCAAGCAGGGGCGCCGGTTCGCTCGGCGGTTCGCGTCCGCCTGAACCCCGCCGTACGCGGCACACGCGCCGGTGTCCCTGGTTGACTGAGACGGTGAACCAGGATCAGGTCGGCCTGTACGAGGCCATTCGGACGCGGCGCGATGTGCGCGCGGAATTCACCGGCGACATCGTCGAGGACGCGGTGCTGTGGCGGCTTCTCGAGGCCGCGCACCGCGCCCCCAGCGTCGGCAATTCCCAGCCGTGGGATTTCGTCGTGGTGCGCGACCCGGCCACACTGCGCCGGTTCGCCGACCACGTGGCCCGAAAGCGGGTGGAGTTCCGCGACGCGCTTCCGCCGGAGCGCGCCGCCACCTTCGACCCCATCAAGATCGAGGGCATCGTCGAGAGCGGCACCGGCGTCGTGGTCACCTATGACCACGGCCGCGGCGGCCCCCAGGTGCTCGGCCGGGCCACCGTCCCGGAGACGGGAATCTTCTCCACGGTGCTGGCCATCCAGAACCTGTGGCTGGCCGCCACCGCCGAGAAGATCGGCGTCGGCTGGGTTTCCTTCTACGACGCCGACTTCCTGGCCGACCTGGTCGGTTTGCCCGAGGGCATCCGTCCGGTCGCCTGGCTGTGCGTGGGGCCGGTGCGTGAGTTCCAGACCGTCCCCGACCTGGAGCGCTTCGGCTGGCGCAGCGGCAGGCCGCTCACCGAGGCCGTCCACCACGAGACGTTCGGGACGGGCCTCGGCGCGTCGCCCACCGGCGTGGAATTCCTCGCACCGGAAACACACTCCTGACCGACTCGCGCGGCGGGCCGCGATCTCGTCTCCCGCCGCGGGCCCGCGCCGGCAATCGACCGGGCGACGGGCCGCTCAGACGGCTTCGAGTACCGCCGACGCACCGATCCCGCCTGCCGCGCAGATGCCCAGCAGGGCGGTCTGCTTGCCGGTGCGAGCGAGTTCGTTGGCCATCGTGGTCACCATGCGGGCGCCGGTCGCGCCGAAGGGGTGACCGAGGCTGACCGAGCCGCCGTGGACATTGAGCTTCTCCGGGTCGATCGCACCGACTGCGGTGTCGCGATCGAGGCGGGTCGCGGCCCACTTCTCGTCGGCCAGGGCGCGAACCACCGAGAGCGTCTGGGCGGCGAAGGCCTCGTGGATGTCCACGAAATCGACGTCGGCCAGGGTCAGGCCGGCTTTGTCCAGAGCGCGTGGCATGGAGATGGCCGGGCCGATGAGCACTTGGTCGGTGGGATCGACGCTGACGTAGCTCCAGGAACGGAACGCGGCCAGCGGCTTGTAGCCCAGTTCCCTGGCCTTCTCCTCGCTCATGAGCAGGACCGCGGCGGCGCCATCGGTGAGCGGGCTGGCATTGCCCGCGGTGACGGTGCCGTTCGCGGCGAAGACCGGTTTCAGCTTCGCCAGCTTTTCCAGGGTGGTGTCGGCGCGGACGAGACCGTCGCGGGCGACCTCCACGCCTTCGGGGGTGCGCACACGCAGCACTTCGTCGTCGAAGCGGCCGGAGTCGATGGCCGCGGCGGCGCGGAGGTGCGAGCGCAGGGCGAACTCGTCCTGCTCGACGCGGCCGACACCGTGGATGCCCGCCATCTTCTCGGCCGACTCCCCCATCACCTCGCCGGTGGTGCGCTCGGCGATCTTGGGCCTGCTGGGCAGGAGGCCGGTGAACGGCGCGAGTTGCGCGGCCGCGGAGAAGTAGTCCTCGAGCTTGGGCTTGCCGAGAGCCAGCGGGGCGCCCGCGTGGACCAGTTTCTGGGGCAGCTTGATCTCGGCGTTGGAGGTGGAGTCGCTGCCGCCGGCGATCATGATGTCGTACTCGCCGCGCTCGATGGCCGCCGCCGCGGTGGTCACCGCCTGCAGACCCGACGCGCAGGCGCGGGTGACCGTGTGCCCCTCACAGCCCGGGTCCAATTTCAGGTCCAGGGCGATCTCACGGGCGATATTGGGGGCCGCGCTGGGCAGGATCACCCCGCCCCAGACGATGGACTGCACGTTCGTACCCGGCAGGCCGGTGCGTTCGAGCAGGCCCCGCACAGCGGCGTCGGCGAGCGCGATGGAGTCCATCGTGGTGAAGTCGGTGAACGCCCGTACGAAGGGGGTGCGCGCACCGGCGACGACGACAGCGCGCCGAGCGACCTTGGCAGCCATAGGAGTTCCTCTCCCCGCAGGTTCAGCTGCCTCGAACTTACTGGCGGGTCAGGAATTTGGCCAGGGGCGCCGCCCGCGGAACCGGGCTCGGACAAGCCGACGGCCCGCCGCCGTGTTCGTGGCGACGGGCCGTGCGGGTGGTGTCTACGCGAGCCTGATCAGGCCGTAGTCGTAGGCGTGGCGACGGTAGACCACCGAAGGACGGTCGGTCTCCTTGTCGTGGAAGAGGAAGAAATCGTGCCCGACGAGCTCCATCTGGTAGAGCGCGTCGTCGACGGTCATCGGTGTGGCGGTGTGGACCTTGGTGCGCACGATGTGGCCGGGACCGAGATTCTCGGCGCTGTCGACATCCTGGGCGACATCGTGGGCATGGGCGGTTTGCCCGTCCGTACTGCGCGCGAACAGCGAATCGTCGAGCAGGCTCGCGGTGGCCTCGGCTACCGAGAGCGGCGTCTTGTCGCCGTAGTGCACGCGCCTGCGGTCCTTGGTGCGCCGCAGCCTGCTCTCCAGCTTGGCGGTCACCGACTCGAAGGCCGCGTAGAAGCTGTCCGCGCAGGCCTCAGCCCGGACGATCGGTCCCTTGCCGCGGGCGGTGATCTCCATGCGCTGGCACGCCTTGCGCTGGCGGCGGTTGCGCTCGTGGAACAACTCCACATCGAAGAGGAAGATCGTCGGATCGAACCGCTCCAGCCGGGAGAGCTTGTCGGACACGTGAATTCGGAAGTGGTCGGGTACTTCGACATTGCGCCCCTTCACCACGATCTCCGCACGGGTGGGCCGTGGCGGCTCGGCGGATTCGTCGGGTTCCATCGCGGCGGGCGTCGTATCGAGCTCCGGCGCGTCGATGGTCGAGGGTTCTTTCACTGAAGGTCGTGAAGACGTCACGCGTACCTCCCGGATCTGGCCGCACCAACCTTTGCGCGTGCGGCGGGGTTGAGCCGTACCGCGACTGACTGATTCCGGCGAAAGAATTTCACGGGCTCCATTCGGCCCGCTCACGCCGCAAATCACACGGCACGAAATTTCCGAGGCGCCACCTCCAAACTCCCGGTTCGGGTGTGTGATCGCGACGGTAGTCCGCCCACGGGAGGTTTGCCACTGTTCACGCAAATTTCCTCGAGTCAAGCCACACACGTCACGAAAAAGGCCACCACGGGCAGGCCCGCACCCTCCAGAACCCGCACCGACTCGGCCGCGGTCGCGCCGGTCGTGAGCACATCGTCCACCGCCACTACCTCGCATTTCGGGCTCCACCCCGCCCGCGCGACGGCACCGGGCGCGACCGATACCCGCCCCCGCAGATTGTGCCTGCGCTCACCCGGCGACAGGCCCACCGAATCGTGTACGCCGCGCCACAGTCGCAGCAGGGGAATCGTGCGGCAATCTCGCAGCCATCCGGTCGCCATACGAGCGACACAAACCACCGGATCTCCCCCGCGCACACGGGCAGCCGCGGACCGGCTGGGCGCAGGCACCAGCAGCAGCGGCCGGCCGGGCGTGCGCAATCGGGCCAGTCCTCGTGCCAGTGCCACCCCGAGCGGCCGCGCCAGATCCCGGCGGCCACGCTCCTTGATCGCCAGGACCGCCGAACGCGCGGGCCCGGCATAGGGCGCCAGCGCCCAGCACGGGACACCGGGATCGGTCCGCGGACGCACGCGCACCGGCGGACCGGACAACGCCTCGTCGCAATCCGCGCACCAGGCCGTGCCCGCGCGGCCGCAGCCGCCGCAGGCCACCGGCAGGATCAGATCCAGCAGGGTTCGCATGTACCGAGTGTGCGCGCAGCCGGGCGCCCGGAGGACCGGCGAGCATCGAGTTGTCCACAGCCTCAGCGGTTGTGGACAACCCCGCGCTGTGGTTGCCCGACTCGGCGGGAGATCAGCCGGGCAGTACAGGGGTGGCGTCGTTGCCGACCAGGCCGGGCATGTCGGTCCAGTAGGTCGGCTCGCCGGTATTGCCGGTCAGCTGCAGCACGCCGCGCGCGTCGGCGACGTACTGAGCGCCCGCCGTGGCGGCGACGACGCGCACCGGCGGAGTCAGGTTCGGCGAGGTGACCGGACGCCACTCCGAGCCGTCTATGCGCACGGTCGAGACCGGGTCGATATTGCCTTCCCTGGCGATCAGCAGCGTGTCCCCGCCCACCCAGCTCAACGACACCGCGCTGGTGCTCAGACCGACCGCGACCGGGACCGGGGTGGTCAGCGCGTAGCTGCCGTTGGGGCCGCGCTCGATCAACGCCACGTAGACCTTGCCGTCGGCGATGAGGGCCGCGCGGACGCCGGTACGGGAGATGCGCAGTTCGGTGATCGGCATACGCACCGTCGGGCCCGACGGATCGGAATTCAGCCCGCTGATGTCCACCCCCTGCCTCGACACGGTGTTGGTGGCGCTGTCGCGCACCGCCCTGATCACCTTCGTGCCGTCGATCACCGCCCAGGCCGCGCTGCCGTCGGCGTTCCAGGAGGGGCGCGAGATGGTCGTGCCCTCGGCGACCGGGATCGCCGTGCCGCCGTAGGTGCCCACCATGAGCGTGCGCTGCGGCTCCGGCGCCGGGCGGCCCGCGTCGGCCACCGCCGCGACGAGTTGACCGTCCGGGGACAGCGCTGCCGAGCGCAGATTGTCGACCGTCCCGAAGTAGCCGGGAACGTCGACCACCCCGCCGTCGGTGACCTGAGCCAATGTGCCGCCGCGCAGCGCGTGCAGGCCGGTGCGATCGACCGCGCGCACCGACGGGTCGAGGTAGTCCACGTCGCCGACCGTCCAGCCGCCGGCCGCGAAACGATCGTCGAGGGGTTGCCCGTCGGCCAGCAGGATGTAGGGCCCGGGAATATCGGCCTTGGACAGGGTCAGCACGACCTGCCCGGCCAGCATCTCCTTGTCGCGCTGATTCAGCCCGCTCACGCCCGCGAAGTCGATGCGCACGCCGCCGAGCCCGAGTCCGACGTCCTGCGGGTCGCCGTTGGCCTTGGTGATCGGCCCGCGCAGCGTGACCGGCGGGTCCAGCCGATTGCGGACCACCGGCGCCAGGTTGTCGTTCGGCCCCTCGATGAGCAGCCCGAGCAGCCGTTGGGTCAGCTGGTTCTTCGGCACCGAGAGCCAGCGCAGATCCGGCACCGCCGCGGTGCCGGCCTGATCGGCGAAATACAGCACGTACCGGCGATAGGACTTGGCGAACGCGCTGGTGTCCATGACCACGCCCGGCGGCAGGGACTCGATGCGCCATTCGCCGTCGATCTTGACCAGCTCGATCTTGTTCTCGAGTGTCGGCTCGGTGACCGCGCGATACGCGCCGTCGGCGGACAGCTCGGCCACCCGCTGGGCGCGGATCCGGTAGGTGGCCTGCTCGCCCTCGCGCGACTCCAGCAGAGTGTCGGGACGTTCCACGATGGTGGTGCTCACCGTGTCGTCCCACTGCGCCGACGCCGCGGGGGTCATGTACTGGCGCGCGGCCAGATGCCGGTTGGCCGGGTCGGCGGTGGCCGCCAGGAAATCACGCAGCAGCAGATCGGGGTCACGGCCGGAGATCGGCGGGGTCGGCCCCTCGGCGGCCGGCTCCCGGTCGATGGTGCGCAGCGCCTGCGGGGCAGAGGATTCCGGCAGGCTCGCGCAGCCGGTCAGCACCATCGACACGATGAGCAACAACGCGGAGAGCCCGGTACGACCCGATGACCGGACAGCTCGCATTGTCATGACTGTTCACCTCCACGCTCGGTGAGCACGTGACTGTCGCCCGCGGAATCGGGCGGACGTTCGCCGGAGCCGTTCTCTCCCGGAGCAGGCGACACCAGCCCTTCGTTGTCGACGGAATCCCGGTCCGCGGCGGCATCCGGGTTCACCGCCTCGCCGGTTCCCTCCGGCCCGGTCGGCGCGGCCGTCCGGCGGGGCGCGGGCGGGGACATCGGGCCGGTCGGCAGATCGACCGGGTCGCCCTCGATCGGCACCGGGTCGCAGGGCCGCGGCGGCGACTTGCGCACCGCGGCCTCCAGCGGCAGCGGGCTGATCCCCATCTTGCGGCCACGCGTCATCGGCAGCGTCAGCCGGAAGCACGCGCCCACGCCGAGCTCGCCCCACGCCTCGAGCCTGCCCGCGTGCAGATTGGCGTCCTCGACACTGATGGACAGGCCGAGGCCGGTGCCGCCCGAGCGCCGCATCCGGGAGGGGTCCGAGCGCCAGAACCGGTTGAATACCAGCTTGTCCTCGCCCGGCCGCAGGCCGATGCCCTGGTCGCGAACCACGAACGCCACGGCGTTGGCGTCGGAGTCGCCCCGCATCCGGATCAACACCGGCTTGCCCTCGCTGTGGTCGATGGCGTTGGCGAGCAGATTGCGCAGCACGCGCTCCACCCGGCGCGGATCGACCTCGGCGACGACCGGATCCTCCGGCAGGTCGGTGACCACCTCCACGCCTGCTTCCTTGGCCAGGTGGCGCACGGTGGAGATCGCGGCTCGCGCGCACATCCGCACGTCCAGCGATTCCACCTGCAGCTCGGCCACGCCCGCGTCGTGCCTGCTGATCTCGAGCAAGTCGTTGAGCAGGCCCTCGAACCGATCGAGTTCGGTGACCAGCAGCTCGGCGCTGCGGGCCAGGGCCGGATCCAGCTGGTCGCTGGAGCCGTGGATGAGGTCGGCGGCCATCCGCACAGTGGTCAGCGGGGTGCGCAATTCGTGGCTGACATCGGAGGTGAACCGGCGCTGCAGGTTGCCGAACTCCTCCAGCTGGGTGATCTGGTTGGACAGGCTCTCGGCCATCTCGTTGAACGCCTGCGCCAGCCGCGCCATGTCGTCCTCACCACGCACCAGCATGCGTTCCTTGAGGCGTCCGTCGGCGAAGCGGCTGGCGATGCGCGCGGCCGAGCGGATGGGCAACACCACCTGTCTGGTGACCAGCGCGGTGATGGCGGCCAGCAGCACCAGCAGTACCAGGCCGCCGATCATCATGGTGCCGCGCATCAGCGCGAGACTGCTCTCCTCGTTGGCCAGCGGGAAGATCAGATAGACCTCCAGCGTGGGCACCTCGGCGCTGGGGCTGCCGATGATCAGCGCGCGCCCCTGGTAACCGTCGGGATCGGCGACCGTGGCGAACTGGTAGCTGATCTGGTTGCGCTGCACGAAGCGGCGCAGCTCGGCGGGCACCTCGGCGACCGGTCCGGCTTCGACCTGTTGCTGGGAGGAACCACCGACCGCGATGAGCGCGGTGTCGAAACTGCCCGCCGCGCCGCTGGAACGGCCCGAGCCGCCGCTGTCGGATACCTCGCCGCGCGCGTCGGTCAGCGTCTTGCGCAGGGTGTCCACGTCGTACACGCCGGAGACCTTGTCCTCGACCACCGCGCGGACCCGGTTGATCTCCTCCTCCGCCGCGTTGACCTTCGCGTCGAGCAGGCGGTCGGTGATCTGACTGGTCAGCACGACGCCCAGGATGGTGATGACGATCAGCGACAGCGTCAAGGTCGAGACGATGACGCGCAGCTGCAACGAGCGACGCCACAGGTGCCCCGACGCGGTGCCCAGATCCGTGAACCAGGCGCCGAGCGGGGCCAGCGATCGTTCCAGTCGTGGAATCACCCCGCGCGAGGCGGGACGCTTCCCATCGGTCACGGCGGTCCGGCCTTGTAGCCGACACCGCGGACGGTCAGCACGATCTCCGGGTTCTCCGGATCTTTCTCCACCTTCGCGCGCAGCCGCTGCACGTGCACGTTCACCAGCCGGGTGTCGGCGGCGTGGCGATAGCCCCACACCTGCTCGAGCAGCACCTCACGGGTGAAGACCTGACGCGGCTTGCGGGCCAGCGCCACCAGCAGGTCGAACTCCAGCGGCGTCAGCGAGATCTGCTGCCCGGCGCGGGAGACCTTGTGCGCGGGCACATCGATGAGGATGTCGGCGATCTGGAGTTGCTCGGCGGGCTCGTCCTCGGTGCGGCGCAACCGGGCTCGCACACGCGCGACGAGTTCCTTGGGCTTGAACGGCTTGACGATGTAATCGTCGGCGCCGGATTCCAGCCCGAGCACCACGTCGACGGTGTCGGTCTTGGCGGTGAGCATGACGATCGGCACGCCGGAGTCGGCGCGCAGCACCCGGCACACATCGATGCCGTTCATGCCGGGCAGCATCAGGTCGAGCAGGACCAGATCGGGGCGGATCTCGCGCACCGCCGCCAACGCCTGCGTACCGTCACCGACCACGTGCGGGTCGAAACCCTCCCCGCGTAGGACGATCGTCAGCATCTCGGCGAGCGCCATATCGTCGTCGACGACCAGAATCTTCGGCTTCATGGTTATATGTTGTCATCTCCCAGGCGAGGATCGGGCCGCCACGCCAAATAACGGCGAGCAGCCGAATAAATGTAGGTCGCCGAATTGCCGAAAACAGCCGAATCGGCACAGGCGAGTCGGAAAACCAACCGAACTTTATCGAGCGATCATCTCGGCCAGACGTGCGGCCAGTGCCGTCGGATCGTCGCCGGGCCGGTATGTCCACCACGGTCCGTACCAGTTCCGTTCGGCGAGCTCACGGTACACCGCCAGCGTGCGCCGTTGAAGTCCGCCATCGCGTTCGTAGACGTCCAGCGGCCTGCTGCCGTCGAGTTCGGTGCGCCTGCGGGCGCGTTCGGCGGCGAGTTCGGTGTCCACGTCCAGCAGCAGCTGCACGTCCGGCACCGGCAAGCCGAACCGGCCGAACTCCAGATCCGCTGTCCAGCCGACGATCTCACCGTCGGCGGACTGATGCAGCCGGGCGGCGTTGTAGGCGGCGTTGGAGGCGACGTAGCGATCGAGGATCACGATGTCGTTGGCGGCCAGCAATTTCGACAGCTCGTCGCGGGCGTCGGCCCGGTCGAGGGCGAACATCAGCGCCATCGCGTAGACGGAGGACGCGAGGTCGCCGTGCGCGCCGTGCAGCGCCTCGGAAGCCAGATCCGCGTGCACCGAACGCCCGTAGCGCGGAAAGGCGAGCGTGGCCGCCCGCACTCCCCGCGCCCCGAGCGCGGCCACGACGGCGTCGGTCAGCGTGCGCTTTCCGGCGCCGTCGAGGCCCTCCAGCGCTATCAGCATCTGATGGTCGGGCATCAGTAGCGGTAGTGCTCCGGCTTGTACGGGCCTTCCACGTCCACGCCGATGTACTCGGCCTGGTCCTTGGTCAGCTTGGTGAGCTGACCGCCCAGGGCCTCCACGTGGATGCGCGCGACCTTCTCGTCGAGATGCTTGGGCAGGCGATAGACCTCGTTGTCGTATTCCTGCGGCTTGGTCCACAGCTCGATCTGTGCGATGACCTGGTTGGAGAAGCTGTTCGACATCACGAACGACGGATGCCCGGTGGCGTTGCCGAGATTGAGCAGACGGCCTTCGGAGAGCACGATGATCGAGCGGCCGGTCTCGCCGAAGGTCCACAGGTCCACCTGCGGCTTGATCTCGAGGCGGGCGGCGCCGGAGTTCTCCAGGGCCGCCATGTCGATCTCGTTGTCGAAGTGGCCGATATTGCCCAGGATGGCCTGTTCTTTCATCGCCTTCATGTGATCGAGGGTGATGATGTCCTTGTTGCCGGTCGCGGTGATCACGATGTCGGCGTCGCCGATGGCCTGCTCGACGGTCACCACGTCGTAGCCGTCCATCAGCGCCTGCAGCGCGTTGATCGGGTCGATCTCGGTGACCTGCACGCGCGCGCCCTGCCCGGCAAGCGAATCCGCGCAGCCCTTGCCCACGTCGCCGTAGCCGCAGATGAGCACCTTCTTGCCGCCGATGAGCACGTCGGTGCCGCGGTTGATGCCGTCGATCAGCGAGTGCCTGGTGCCGTACTTGTTGTCGAACTTGGACTTGGTGACCGAGTCGTTGACGTTGATCGCCGGGAAGGACAGCTCGCCCAGGGCGGCGAACTGGTAGAGGCGCAGCACGCCGGTGGTGGTCTCCTCGGTGACGCCCTTGACGCTCCGGGCGATGGCGGTCCACTTGCCCTTGTCGGTCTGCAGGCGCTCACGCAGCAGATTCAGGAAGACCTTGTATTCGGCCGAGTGGGACTCGTCCTCGGGCGGGACCACGCCGGACTTCTCGAACTGGGCGCCGCGCAGCACCAGCATGGTGGCGTCGCCGCCGTCGTCGAGGATCATGTTGGCGGGCTCGCCCGGCCAGGTGAGCATCTGTTCGGCGGCCCACCAGTACTCCTCCAGGGTCTCGCCCTTCCAGGCGAAGACCGGGGTGCCCTTGGGCTCCTCGACGGTGCCGTGCGGGCCGACGACCACCGCGGCGGCGGCGTGGTCCTGGGTGGAGAAGATGTTGCAGGAGGCCCAGCGGACCTCGGCGCCGAGAGAGACCAGGGTCTCGATGAGCACGGCGGTCTGCACGGTCATGTGCAGCGAGCCGGAGATGCGGGCGCCCTTCAGCGGCTGCACGTCGGCGTATTCACGGCGCAGGGCCATCAGGCCGGGCATCTCGTGCTCGGCCAGCCGGATCTCCTTGCGGCCGAATTCGGCCAGCGCCAGATCAGCCACCTTGTAGTCGATGCCGTTGCGGACATCCGCGGTCGGGGACGTGCGAGCGGGAAGTTCTGAGGTCGTCATCTGCCTCTCCTGGGTCGGCTGTACCGGTGCAAGGCTAGCGTCGCCTGCACAGCGGTCGCCCCCCAACCTACGCACTCGTGTGTACGTACCCCGGCCGATCGGCCCGCTCAGGCGGCCGCGCCGTGAGCGGTCAGAATCTTGGCGCGTTTGCGTGGTGCGATATTGGCGCGGGTGATGTCGCCACCGTAGTGCTCGAGCACCCGGTGATCCATCACCGCGCGCCACAACGGCGGGATGGCGGCGACCAGGATCATGGTCGCGTAGCCGGCGGGCAACTGCGGGGCGACATCGCAGCTGCGCAGGGTCTGGTAGCGCCTGCCCGGGTTTGCGTGATGGTCGCTGTGGCGCTGCAGATGGAACAGGAAGATGTTGGTCACCAGCCGGTCGCTGTTCCAGCTGTCCCGCGGGGAGCAGCGCGCCCAGCGGCCGTCCTGACGGCGCTCCCGCAACAGGCCGTAGTGCTCGACGTAGTTCACCGTTTCCAGCAATCCGGCGCCGATCATCGCCTGCAGTACCAGCCACGGCAGGATGTGCCAGCCGAAAACCAGCATCAGCCCGCCGAACAGCACCACACTCATCGACCAGGCCTGCAGGATGTGGTTGTGCACGTTCCACCAGGATTGCCCGCGACGCGCCAGACGCTCCTTCTCCAGCGCGATACTCGAGCGAAAGCCCCCGACCGCGCTGCGCGGCAGGAACTCCCACAGCGATTCGCCGAGCCGGGCGCTGGCGGGATCGTCGGGCGTGGCCACGCGCACGTGATGACCGCGGTTGTGCTCGACGAAGAAGTGGCCGTAGGCCGACTGGGCCAATGCGATCTTGGCCAGCCAGCGCTCCAGGCTCTCGACGCGATGTCCGAGTTCGTGAGCGGCGTTGATGCCGATGCCGCTGACCAGGCCGAGCGTGGTGGCCAAACCCGCCTTGTCGAGCAGGCTGAGATCGTCGCCCGCCCACATGGCCGAGGCGATCAGCAGTCCGATCATCTGGACGGGCAGGAACAGGTAGGTGCACCACCGGTAGTACCGGTCGTTGGACAGGCGATCGTAGTCCTCGTCGCGGGGATTGCTGCCGTCCTCGCCGACGATCCAGTCCAGGATCGGGATGATCATCAGCACGATGACCGGCCCGATCCACCAGAAGACTTCCATGCCGGTCCGCAGCACGAGCTGGGAAGGCAACAACGCAGACGCCGGGGCGATCAGCCCGAGAATCCAGAGGTGGCGTTTGGGATCCAGCGCAGTCGCCGATTTGCCGTCCGTTTGCACCATTGCCCCGCTAAATGACTTACCCGCCGACATTGCAAGGAAATACATACAGGGTCTTCCGCCGTTACAGGACGCCTACCCCTGAAAAGGTGGTCACGATTACAACCTGTTCGATCGGCTCAACCGATCAGCACGGCCCGAGGTTGAAGCATACAGCACACGTCCAGCAAAGCGAAACCCGGTGCGGGTGAACGTGCTAATTCGCCCCGCGAGCGGCCAGAATGCCGGCCACATACGGACTCAGCAAATCCGCCAGCTCGGCCGGTCCGTTGCGCCCCCGGCCGGGCGGGTTCGGGATATAGCTCAGCGCGATCCGCACGAGCGCGTGGGCCAGCACATCGGCCTCGGCGGGAGTGGCCCGCACCCAGCTGTCCACGAAGACCGCTGTCAGACGCGCGGTCGCGTGCTCCACGAGCGGGCCCGCGTCCAGGGTGATCAGCCGCAACAGATCCGGCTTCGCCTCGCCGGCCAGCAGCGAGCAGACCAGTGGATCGGCCGCCGCCTCCAGGAAGAAGCCGGACAAGCCCTCACGGATCGCGGCCCCGGCGTCACCCTCGTTGGCGGCCACGGCCGCGCCCACGTGATCGACCAGGTCATCGGCCAGGCGCAGGGCGTAACTCTGCGCCAGGCCGGCCCGTGAGCCGAACTCGTTGTAGACGGTCTGCCTGCTCACTCCCGCGCGGCCCGCCACATCGCCGACGGTGACTTTGGACCAGTCCCGCTCGATCAGCAGCTCGCGCATCGCGTCCAGGATCGACGCGCGCAGCAGTTCCCGAGTCGCCTCCTGATACGGCGAGGACAGTCCGCGGCCCGCCACCTCAGGACCGCTCGATCTCGACCATGAAGAAGTCGGCCTTGGCCGCTCCGCAATCGGGGCAGGTCCAGTCCTCGGGAATGTCGTCCCAGCGGGTGCCCGGAGCGATGCCGTCGTCCGGCCAGCCCTGCGCTTCGTCGTATTCGAAGCCGCATTGAACGCATTGATACAACTTGTATTCGGTCACAGCGTCCCTCCTACCGGTTCGAAATCGATCTTCTCACGGACCCCGCAGTCCGGGCAGCACCAGTCGTCGGGCACCGCCGTCCACGCGGTCCCCGCCGGAAATCCCTCGTGCGGAGCTCCTTTCGATTCGTCGTAGACGTATTCGCATACGGGGCAGCGAAAGGCGCTCACAGGGCAGGCTCCGCTCCGTATCGGGCCAGTACCCGGTCGCGGGTGCGCGGATGGATATTGGCGCGGGTCACGTCACCGTCGTAGTGCGCGAGCACCCGCTTGTCCATCACCTTCCGCCACAGCGGCGGGAAGTAGGCCAGCATGATCATGGTCGCGTAGCCGCTGGGCAGATTCGGGGCGCCGTCCCAGCTGCGCAGCGTCTGATACCGCCGGGTCGGATAGGCGTGATGGTCGCTGTGGCGCTGCAGGTGGTACAGGAAGACATTGGTGACCAGGTGATCGCTGTTCCAGCTGTGCGTCGGGGCAGCGCGCTCGTACCGCCCGGAAGCGCCGCGCTGACGAGCCAGCCCGTAGTGCTCGAGATAGTTGACGACCTCGAGCAGGCTGAATCCGAATACCGCCTGCAGGATCAGCCAGGGCACCAGCCCGATGCCGAACACCGCGATCAACGCCGCGTACAGCACCACCGTCATCGCCCAGGCCTGCAGCAACTCGTTGCGCCAGGTCCACGGCCCCGTCCCGATCCGCTCCAGCCGCGCCTTCTCCAACTGCCACGCCGAGACCGCACTGCCCTTGACCGTGCGCGGCAGGAATTCCCAGAACGACTCGCCCAGCCGCGAGCTGGCCGGATCCTCGGGCGTGGCCACCCGCACGTGGTGGCCACGATTGTGCTCGATGTAGAAGTGGCCGTAGCCGGTCTGGGCCAGCGCGATGCGCGAGAGCCAGCGCTCCAGGTCGACCTTCTTGTGGCCGAGTTCGTGCGCGGTGTTGATGCCGATACCGCCGACCAGCCCGATGGTGATGGCCAGCCCGATCTTGTCCACGATGAGCAGGCCACCGTCGATGCCCAGCCAGCCGAGGTCGTTCGCGGTGAGCAGGTAGCAGGCCATGATCAGCCCGGCGTACTGGAACGGCAGGTAGAGGTAGGTCAGGTAGCGGTAGTACCGATCGTTCTCCAGATGGGCTATCACCGCGTCGGGTGGGTTCTCCCCGTCCGGGCCGAAGAACCGGTCGGCCAGCGGGATGACGATGTAGAGCAGGATCGGGCCGAGCCAGAAGGGCAGATGGGCGAGGCCGTGCAGGCCCGCCTCGTTGAACATCCAGATCAGCGGCAGGCCGACGGTGAACAGGCCCGTCGGCACGAACAGCCCCCACAACCAGTAGTAACGCTTCCGGTCTCGCCAGCTGGTCAGCTGTTCGGCCGCATCGGTATTCGTCGACATCGTTGTCTCCATCCGTGTACGCCTGTGAGGCGCATTACATCTGATTTGGACAATACAACGGTCGATGTCGACGGTCTATACAAATGAGCAAATTTGTAAAGCCGTGATCTACGGCGCCGGTAGCCTGTGACCTGACGCGCGGACGCGACACGCCCGTGACCACCCACGGGCGCTTACCCCATCGCCTACCGATTACCGCAGCGGCACGTCGAAGCCGGGCGGCAGCCCGTCGACCGGCCACCAACGCAGGTCGGTCGATTCGGCGCTGCGCACCGGCACCGCGCCCGCGGGCGCGGTGATGCGGAACAGCAGATCCAGATGCCGGGTCGGCTGCCCCAGCGAGCAGGTGATCGGATGCGCGTGCGCACCGTAGAGCCCCGGCTCGAGGCGCAATCCGGCGATACCGGACTCCTCGGTCGCCTCCCGCAGCGCCGCGGCGGCCACCGTCTCGTCGGACTCTTCGCAGTGTCCGCCGAGCTGGAGCCACCGGCCGACCCGCGGATGCAGCGTCAGCAGCACCTCCCGCTCGTCGGCGGAGAACACCACCGCCGAGGCGGTGATATGCCCCGGCACATGCTCACGCAGACACCCGCGCGGCGCCGAACCGAGGAAGGCGAGCATCGACTCGCGGATCGACTCCTCGGGCCCGGACCGGGTCCGCCAGCCGTCCAGCAGTGCGGTCGCCGACGCGTGCAACGATTCCGCGCTCACAGTTCCAGCAGCCCTTCTCCGCCGGCACGCGGCGGCCGCGGCGTGAGTTCCTCGGTCGGATAGCCCACCGCGACCGCGCCCAGCGGATGCCAGTCCGCGGCCAGGCCCAGCTCGGCGCGGGTGACCTCCGGGGCGAAAATGGTGGAGCCGATCCAGCAGCTGCCGACACCCTCGGCGGCCAGCGCCACCAGCAGGCCCTGCACCGCCGCGCCCGCCGCGACGGTGAACATGGTCGCCTCGGCCGCCTGCCTGCGCCCGTCGGGGTAGTGGTGCGCGCCATCGGGCACCATGCACGGGATGATCACCTCGGGCGCGTCGAACAGGATGCGCCCCCGCGCGACGCGCCGCCGCACCCGCTCGGGGTCGAGGCCGTCGGCGGTCAGATCGGCGCGCCATCGGTCCGCCAGGGCGGCGAGCATCCGCTCGCGCCGGTCCGCGTCGCGCACCCATACGAAGCGCACCGGCCTGGTGTGGTGCGGAGCGGGCGCGGTCAGCGCGACCGCCACCGCCGCGCGGATACGCTCGGGCTCGACCGGGGTGGCGGCGAATTCGCGCACCGAGCGACGCAGCAGCACCGCCTCCCGCCTGCCCTGCTCCAGTGCTTCGGCGGTGCCCAGCCAGAACAGATCCTCGGCACCGGAACGCACAAGGTCCGCCGCGCCGGAACCGTCGTCCTCGTAAGGCAATCCACGCACCACGGCCACCGGGACCGCCCGCAACTTGCCCTTCACCAGATCCGCCGCGGCGGCCAGCTCGTCGGCGACCGCGACCTGGGTGACGTGCAGTTCGTTACCCTGCCCGTCGATCGCGCCGTTGTAGTCGTGCAGCACCCGCAGACCGGAGGACCCGATCGCGGCATCGGTCTGCCCGTTGCGCCAGGCGCGGCCCATGGTGTCGGTGACGACCACCGCGACCCGGACTCCCAGTCGCCGCGCCAGGCCGGTACGCAGTTCGCGGGCGCTGGCATCGGGATCGGCAGGCAGCAGCACCAATTCGTCGCGCTCGACGTTGGATCCGTCCACGCCCGAGGCGGCCTGCACGATGCCGAGCTTGTTCTCGGTGATGAGGGTGCGGCCCTTGCGCGCCAGGACCCGCACGGCCTCCTGTTCGACCAGTGCGCGCCGTACCGCGTCACGTTCCTCGGGATCCACCGGCGCGGCCACCACCCGGCCCTCGGCCTTGGCGATGATCTTGCTGGTCACCACCAGGATGTCGCCGTCGCGCAACCACGGCGCCGCCTCGGCGATCGCGGCGGTCACATCGTCGCCGGGCCGGAACTCCGGCAGTCCGGCCACCGGCAGGATGCTCAGGCCCTCCGCTCCGTGATCGACAGGGGCGCCGTGGGCGGGCGTGGTCACAGCGCGACCCCGGCCAGATCCAGCGCCTGACGAACGATGCCCGCGGTGGTCGGCGGATCGGTCATCAGCAGCGGCACGCTGCGCACCTCGACACCGGGCACCTCGGCGGTGTCGGTGCTGTGCACGAGCCAGCCGTCGAGAATGCCGTTGGCCGACCGCGCCCCGTAGTGCCTGCCGACCGCCTCGGCGGTGGTGTCCACCCCGATCACCGACAGGCACTCGTCGGCCATACCGCGCAACGGCTTTCCGTCGATGACTCCGGAGACCCCGACGACCTTCGCCTTCGTGGTGCGCAACGCGCCGCGGATTCCGGGGACGGCCAGGATCGAACCGATGCTGACAACCGGATTCGAGGGGGCCAGCAATACCGCATCACATCGTTCTATGAGATCGATCACACCTGGCGCCGGTTTCGCGTCTTCTGCTCCGATGGGGGCAAAACCATGAGTTTCGACGTTTGCGCGATACCGCACCCACCACTCCTGAAAATGGATCGCGCGACGTTCGCCAGGGTTCTCCGGATCACTCACAACAACATGCGTTTCACACCTGTCGTCGGTTGCCGGGATGAGTTCCACACCCGGTTGCCATCGGTTGCACAGCGCTTCGGTGACCGCGGACAGCGGGTAGCCGGCCCGCAGCATTTCGGTGCGAATCAGATGCGTGGCGATATCGCGATCACCCAGGCCGAACCAGTCCGGCTGCGCACGATAAGCCGCGAGCTCCTCCTTGGCGTGCCAGGTCTCGCCGACCCGTCCCCAGCCACGCTCGGTATCGATGCCGCCACCCAGCGTATACATGCAGGTATCGAGGTCGGGACAGATTCTGAGACCGTGCATCCAGACGTCGTCACCGACGTTCACGATCGCCGAGATCCGGGAATCGGGGAGAAGTTCACGCACGCCCTGCAGGAAGCGAGCGCCGCCGACGCCGCCGACGAGCACGGCGATCTCGGGGCCCGCGGCAGGCGTGATGTCCGCGTGTTGTCCAGTCACATCCACACAGCCTATGCGTTGCACCCCGAAGCTCACGATCCAGCATATTTGCTGCTCATTTGCTATTCTGCCTCAGACGGCGGCCGCGAAAATCGGGTCCGGATAGTAACGGAATAGCGACAGCGGCTTGACCATCGATACACCCGGCGTGTCTAATCACAGACATGTCATTCCGAGTTCGTGCGAGACTGCGTGGCGCGAACGGCATTTCGAACAGATGTTCGCATCGGATTGATGTGCTCGGGGATGCCCGCGGGACTACATCGCGGGGTAGGGCCGTCGGTGTGCGTGTTGGTCCGACGGAAAGAAGCATTCTGCGCTAACACACAGTGAGGAGGCGGAGCGATGACCGAAGACATGGTCGCGCGAACCGATTCCACAGCAGGCGCAGCACATGGCGTCTGCGCTGACATCGGCCGCGAACACGATGGGGGTGAAGCGGTGTCGACTCCTCGACTCAGCCTGGTGATCACGGGCTTTGACGAGATGTTCGAATCGATCGAAGAGCAGTGGCAGGAACGCGCGCTGTGCGCGCAAACGGATCCGGAGGCGTTCTTCCCGGAAAAGGGCGGCTCCACGCGCGAGGCGAAGCGAATCTGCTTGGGTTGCGAGGTGCGCGACGAGTGCCTGGAATACGCACTCGCCCATGACGAACGTTTCGGCATCTGGGGCGGGCTCTCCGAGCGGGAGCGCCGTCGCCTCAAGCGCGGCATCATCTGACGGGCTTCGACTCGCACCGGCTCCCGATTCCGGGGCCGGTGCGAGTTCCCCCGGTCCCGGTCTGCACCGCGTCCGGCGTCTTCGCCTAGATTTCTTTCATGGCCCGCTCTCGTAATCGACGACCGCCGACCGCCCGGTCGGTCATCCGCCGCGGCCGCGGAGTGCGCGGTCCGATGCTTCCGCCGACCGTGCCGGCCTG
The DNA here is from genome assembly GCF_001613125.1 of Nocardia shimofusensis NBRC 100134. Lineage (GTDB taxonomy): Bacteria > Actinomycetota > Actinomycetes > Mycobacteriales > Mycobacteriaceae > Nocardia > Nocardia shimofusensis. The sequence goes on along the minus strand of NZ_BDBT01000028.1, from coordinate 18,801 downwards.
GCGAACCAGGGGCCAACAGTTCGACCGCCTGGTCCTCGAGGCCTTCGCCCCGATCGATTCGCGCTGGCACGACCGGCTCACCAAACTGGACATCGCCGTCGACGACGTACCGAAAATCCGCCCGCTGCACCCCGATTCGGTCACCTGGCCGGAGGAGGTGGTCGCCGACGGGCCGGTGCCGCTGTCGCGCCTGGTACCCGCGGGCGTGGACCGGCACGGCACGGCAACCCGTGCGCGCGTCGTGCTGTTCCGCAAACCGCTGGAATTGCGCGCGGGCGACCCGGACGATCTGGTCGATCTGTTGCGCGAGGTGCTCATCCAGCAGGTCGCGACATACCTGGGCGTCGACCCCGATGTGATCGATCCGGACTCGCAATAACGACCGCGGGAATTCTCGCCCTCGTGTGATGTGTCCCAATTCACCCTCCGGGCGTTCGCACGTTCGCGCCCGGTTTCGGCCGGCGAGAAGTCGGCCCAGCGTGTCTGTACACATCCCGGAGGCAGGCGCGATACCCTCAACGGCGTGATCCCCATGCGTCGTTGCTGCCGACCCGGCTGCAAGAACCCGGCCGTCGCGACGCTCACGTATGTCTATTCCGATTCCACCGCGGTGGTCGGCCCGCTGGCGACGGTGGCCGAACCGCATTCCTGGGATCTGTGCGAAACCCACGCCTCCCGGATCACCGCCCCGAAGGGCTGGGAACTGGTCCGCCACGAGGGCAGTTTCTCCAGCAGCACCGACGACGACGATCTGACCGCGCTGGCCGAGGCCGTGCGCGAGGCGGGACTGCGCAGGCGTCCCCCGGAGTCCGACCATCGCGGTTATCGCGAATACGCGCCGCCACAGCAACGGACCACCCGGACCGGCCGCCGTGGCCATCTGCGCGTGCTGCCCGATCCCCCGAGCTGATCCGCTCCCCGATCCGAGCTGTCCCCGATCTGACCTGGGCCGGTCCGGCGAATGCACTCGGGTGGGCAGTCGCGCCGGCGCGACAAGCCGCCCACTAGGGTGTGAGGCATGACAGTGGCCCGCTCTGCCGAGTCCGTTAATGCGGTGATCAAGGCATACGACGTGCGTGGTGTGGTCGGTGACCAGATCGACGCCCGCTTCACCCGGGACGTGGGAGCGTCCTTCGCCCGGCTGATGCGCGCCGAGGGCGCGACCCGGGTGGTCATCGGACACGACATGCGCGAGTCCTCCCCCGAACTCGCCGACGCCTTCGCCGCGGGCGTCACCGCGCAAGGTCTCGACGTCACCCACATCGGTCTGGCCTCCACCGACGAGCTGTACTTCGCTTCCGGCCGATTCGGCTGCCCCGGCGCGATGTTCACCGCCAGCCACAATCCCGCCCGCTACAACGGCATCAAGCTGTGCCGGGCCAACGCGCTTCCGGTCGGTCAGGACACCGGCCTGGCGACCATCAAGGACGAACTCGTCGCGGGCGTCCCGGAGCACGACGGCGAGCCGGGCAGCATCGACACCGTCGAACTGCTCGACGACTACGCCGAGTTCCTGCGCGAGCTGGTGCGGCTGTCCGCCGAGCGCCCGCTGACCATCGCGGTGGACGCGGGCAACGGCATGGGCGGGCACACCGTCCCCGCCGTACTCGGCGCGCTCGAGCACGTGAAGATCGTGCCGCTGTACTTCGAGCTCGACGGCACCTTCCCCAATCACGAGGCCAACCCCCTGGATCCGAAGAACCTGGTCGACCTGCAGCACCTGGTGCGCGAGTCCGGCGCCGACATCGGCCTGGCCTTCGACGGCGACGCCGATCGCTGCTTCGTGGTGGACGAGAAGGGCGACCCGGTCTCCCCCTCGGCGATCACCGCGCTGGTCGCCGAGCGCGAACTGGCCAAGGAACCGGGCGCGACGATCATCCACAACCTGATCACCTCGAAGGCCGTTCCGGAACTGGTGCGCTCGCTGGGCGGCACCCCGATGCGCACCCGGGTGGGCCACTCGTTCATCAAGCAGCAGATGGCCGCCACCGGCGCGGTGTTCGGCGGCGAGCACTCGGCGCACTACTACTTCCGCGACTTCTGGGGCGCCGACTCCGGCATGCTGGCCGCGCTGCACGTGCTGGCCGCCCTCGGCGAGACCGATGCGCCGGTCTCGGAACTGATGTCGTCCTACACCACCTACGCCGCGTCCGGCGAGATCAACTCGACCGTGGACGACGCCGCGGCCCGCACCGCCGCCGTGCTGGACGCCTTCGCCGGCCGGGCCCGATCGGTGGACCGGCTCGACGGGGTGACCGTGCAACTGGCCGACGACGCCTGGTTCAATCTGCGCGCCTCCAACACCGAACCGCTGTTGCGGCTCAATGTGGAAGCCAGGTCGGCCGAAGAAGTAGACGCACTCGTGACCGAGATCCTGAGCGTCGTTCGGTCCTGACTGCGATAGTGGAATAACAGACGTTGGATTTCGCCCGACCAGGGCTCGGCGTGAACGATCCGGACACAGCGCGACGAGGGGAGGTGAGAGGCCGGATGATCGCTGGAACACCGGTACTCGACCTCGACGATGCCGCTTCACTCGAAGCGGCCGACAGCGGCGGCGCACTCCGGTCGGCCGCCTCGGGCGGCGCGCTGGTGCGTGCCACCGCGGCGGCGGTCGGTGAGAATGTGCTCGCCCGCCTGAGCGGTCTGCAGCCACGCAGCGTGGTGTTCGTGTGCGGCGCGGGCCGGGCCGCACGTGCGGCCGGCCTGCTGATCGCCGCACTGGGCGAGCGGGCGGGACTGCCGATCGTGCTCACCTCCGGCCTGCCGCCGTGGGTGGGTCCGCTGGACGTGGTGCTCGTGGCGGGCGACGACGCCGGGGATCCCCGGCTGATCGAAGCGGTGGACCGTGGCCTGCGTCGCGGCGCCGAAGTCGTCGTCGCCGCGCCGGACGAGGGCCCGCTGCGGATGGCCGCGTCGGGCCGGGCGTTGATGCTGCCGCCGCGCGTTCCCGTGCTCGACCACAATCGCCTGCTGCGCTACCTGGCGGTGGGTGTCGCGGTGCTGCGCCTGGTCGATTCCTCCCGCAGCGGCCCGGTGACCCCGGAGCTGACCGCGCTGGCCGATGTACTCGACGCCGAGGCGTTGCGCGCGTCCCCGCAGATCGAGGTCTTCCGCAACCCGGCCAAGACGCTGGCCGCGCGCATGCAGCAGCACGGCGTGGTCTTCGCGGGCGACTCCCCCGCCACCGCCGCGCTGGCCGAGCACGCCGCGGAAGTGCTGTTGCAGGCGGCGGGGCGGGTGTCGAGCGCCGCGGGCCTCGCCGAGGTCGTAGCCGCGCAGCCGCGGATCGTGGCGGCGGCGGGACAGGCCGCGCCCGGCTTCGATCCGATGTTCCACGACGAGGAACTCGACGGTCCCGCACCGGTCGAACGGGTCCGGGTGTTCGTGCTGAGCACCGATCGCGACGAGTCCGCGGCCCGGCGCAGGATCGCGGTGTTCGGCACCGGCGGGCTCGTCGACGCCGACCTGGTGAACGCCGACATCGATCTGCTGCGTTCCTCGCTCACCGATCCCGCCGCGCCCGCCGCGAATGCCGGCGACGGCGCGCAGGCCACCAGCGGCGACGAGGTGGAGCAGCTGGCCGTGCTCGCGCTGCGCATCGAGATGGCCGCCGCCTACCTGCGCCTGATCAACGGGCAGCCGCAGGCTGTGGGCCGCGCGGAATACGCGGGCGGTAAGGACTATCCGGGTGGGGACGACTTCGACCCCACCGACCAGTACGACGGGGGACGCTTCTAGTGCACGAACTCGTTGGTGCGCTGCGTTCCTATGCATGGGGCTCGCGCACCGCCCTCGCCGAACTGTGCGGCAGGCCGGTGCCCTCCGCCCATCCCGAGGCCGAGCTGTGGTTCGGCGCGCACCCGGCCGATCCCGCGTACGTGACCCTCGCCGAGGGCACCACCAAGTCGCTGCTGGACGTCGTGGCCGCCGACCCCGAGCGCGAACTCGGTACCGCGGCCGAGCAGTTCGGCGACAAGCTGCCGTTCCTGTTGAAGATCCTGGCGGCCGAGGAGCCGCTGTCGTTGCAGGCGCATCCGTCCGCCGAACAGGCGCGCGTGGGTTTCGACCGGGAGAACCGCAACGGGGTGCCACTGGACTCGCCGATGCGCAACTACCGCGACGACAACCACAAGCCGGAACTGGTCGTCGCGCTGGACCGCTTCGAGGCGCTGGCCGGTTTCCGCGAACCGCTGCGCACGGTCGAACTCTTCCGTGCCCTCGAGGTGCCCGAACTCGAGCCCTACGCCGAGATGCTTGCCTCGCAACCGGATTCCCAGGGGCTGCGGGCGCTGTTCACCACCTGGATCACCCTGCCGCATCCGGTGCTCGACAGCTTGCTGCCCGCCGTCCTCGACGGCTGCGTGCGGTATCTGTCGGTGCGCGGCATGCGCCGCTTCACCCTCGAGGCGCGCACCACCCTGGAACTGGCCGAGAACTACCCGGGTGACGCGGGCGTGCTGGCCGCGCTGTTGCTCAACCGCCTGACCCTGCAACCCGGTCAGGCGCTGTTCCTCGACGCGGGCAGCCTGCACGCCTACCTGCACGGCGTCGGAGTCGAGCTGATGGCCAACTCCGACAATGTGCTGCGCGGCGGCCTCACGCCCAAACACGTCGACGTCCCCGAACTGCTGCGCGTGCTGGACTTCGAGCCCCTCGATCTGCCGATCGTGCTCCCCGAGCCCGCGGGCGACGGCTCCGTCCGCTACCAGACCCCCGCACCGGAATTCGCGTTGCGCCGCTTCGATCTCACCGAGGGTTCCGGCCAGGTCCCGCTGACCGACGCGGGCCCGGGCATCGTGTTGTGCACCTCGGGCACCGCGCGGCTGCTGCACGGCGACGACGAGCTGATCGTGACGCGCGGATCGGCCGCGTGGATCTCCGCCGCCGACACCGGCATCCGCGCACAGGCCGTCGACGGTCCCGCTCAGCTGTTCTGCGCGTGCGTCGGCGACGGCGACGGCGCCTGCGTCGGCGAGGGGAACTGACGCTGCTCGTCGTTCACGACACGACGCTGTCCGCCACGGCGAGCGCCAGCAATGCCAGCGCATCGTGTTCCGGCGTGCCCGGCGACGCCTGGTAGACCAACAGCCGTTGCCCGCTGCCCGGGTGGGACAGGACTTCGTTCGCCAGTGTCACGCGGCCGATCAGCGGGTGCCGGAAGCTCGTCCGGCCGCCGCGCTTGACCCATACTTCGTGGCGCCGCCACAGCGCGGTGAATTCGGGACTGGCCGCACTCAATTCGGCCACCAGCTCAGCGGTGGGACCTGGGCTGGCCGGTTCGGCGCCGCGCAGTTGCGCCACGCTGTTGCGGGCGACGCGGTCCCAGTCGCCGAAGACGACGCGCGCCGCGGGATGCAGAAAGGTGTATCGGATCATGTTCCGGCGCGCGGGCGGTGCCTCGCCGAGCCCCGGAAGCAGACCCAGCCCTTCCGGATTGGCGGCGACGACATTGTTGATCTCGTCGAGCAGGTAGGCGGGACAGGGCCGCAGCGATTCGAGCAGCAGGAGCAGGCCCGGACGCGCCGGCTGCGGGGGCGAGGACCTGCGGCGGGATGTGCGTCCGGCCACGCGGTCCGCGATGGCGAGCATATGGTCGTGCTCGTCGGCGGTGAGGCGCAACGCCGCGGCCAGAGCGTCGAGTACCGCGTCGCTCGGCGCGGTCTCGCGCCCCTGCTCGATCCGGGTGTAGTAGTCCACGCTGACTCCGGCCAGCACCGCCAGTTCCTCGCGACGAAGGCCAGGGGTGCGACGCAGGCCCGGGCCGGCAGGCAGACCGACCTCGGCGGGACCGAGCAACCCGCGGCGGCTGCGCAAGAACTCGGCCAGGACGTTCACGACATCGAGTCTGCCATCGGGAGGGGGCGCGTGGGTGGCCGTGCCACACCCAGGAAGAGCGCGGTCTGTTCCACACGGGATCGCCGGCGCAGGCTCGGGGTCATGACTGACGTGATGATCATCGGTGGTGGTTCCGGCATGGGGTTCGCCCTCGCTCGTCTCCTGGTGGCCGAGGGCGCGGACGTGACCCTCGTCGGCCGCTCAGCCGACCGGCTCGACCGGGCCCGCGATGCCTTGGGCCGGGAAGCGGACCTCTCGGGACAGCAGGCGAAAGTGCGCTCCGTGCCCGCGGATATCGGCCGGGAAGCCGACGTGGCCGAGCTGTTCGCGGGCGCGGAGCGGGTCGAGCACGTCGTGGTCACCGCGGCGGACGCCACGGGCGTCTACGGTCGCAGTGGTGACATCGCCGTCGACACGGCCCGGGCCGTTCTGGACACCAAACTGCTCGGCGCCTGGCTGGTCGGCCGGTACGCGGCCGGGGTGGTGACCGGGTCGATCACCTTCACCTCCGGTATCAACGCCTACCGGCCGAACGGGGCGAACACCATCATGGCCGCGGCCAACGGCGGCCTCGCTTCCCTCGCATCCGGCTTGGCGATCGAACTGGCGCCGGTGCGAGTGAACGTCGTCTCCCCCGGCTGGGTGGACACACCGATCTGGGACGACCTCGGGATGGACAAGGACGCCGCCTTCGCGGAGATGGCGCGGCGGCTTCCCGCTCGCCGCATCGGGAGCGCGGACGACATCGCCCGAGCGCTGTTGTCGGTGATGCGCAATCCGTTCACGACGGCGGCCGTGCTGCACGTCGACGGCGGTCATCGGCTCGTCTGATCCGGTACGGGCGCGATGTCACCCGCTCGCCGGAACGGTAGCGCGCAGCAGGGCCAACGGGTCGCTGGTCGTGGCGAATTCGCGGCGCAGGGCGTGGCGGGCGGCGTTGAGTCCGCACATGCCGTGGACGCCACCGCCGGGCGGAGTGGACGACGAGCACAGGTAGACGCCGGGTAGCGGAGTGGCGTACGGGTTCCATCGGGGAGCGGGGCGCATCAGCATCTGTCCGACGGTCATGGCGCCCGCGGAGATGTCACCGCCGATGTAATTGGCGTTGTGCAACGGCATTTCGGCGGCGGTGCGGGTGTGGTGCGCGAGGATCAGGTCACCGAAGGCGGGCGCGAAGCGTTCCACCTGGGCGATGACCTGATCGGTGATGTCGCGCCGCGAGCCGTGCGGGACGTGGGCGTAGGTGTAGAAAGCGTGGTGCCCGGCGGGGGCGCGGGAATCGTCCACCACGCCCTGCTGGATCGCCAAGACGTAGGGGCGCTCGGCATGCCTGCCCGACGCCACCGCGCCTTCGGCGGCCATGACCTCGGCTCGGCTGCCGACCAGGTGCAGCGTGCCCGCCTTCGCGCAGTCCTCGGCCGCCCACGGCACCGGACCCGACAGGGCGAAGTCGACTTTGCACGCGGCGTTCCCGTACCGGAAGTTCCCGAGCTGCCGGGCATATCGGCTCGGGAGCCGATCCCCGGCCAGCCGGACCAGTTCGGCGGGCGAGGTGTCGAGCAGAACGGCCTTCGCCGAACTCACCTCCGCGAGCGAATCCACCCGATGCCCGGTGTGCACACGACCACCGAGGCGCTCGAGTTCCCCGACCAGCGCGTCGACGATCGCCTGACTGCCGCCGCGCGGAATCACCCACCCGTCCACGTGCGCGAGCGTGCCGAGCAGCAGCGCGGCGCCCACGGCGGACACCGCCCGCGGCGAGGTGATGGCGTGCGCGGCCACCCCGCTGAACAGCGCGGGCGCGACATCCGCCGAGAAGCGCGAATTCCACAACGGCGAACCCTGTTCCAGCATCCGCAACCCGAACCGCAGGGCGGTGGCCGGTTCCGACGGCAGTCCTCGCAGGTCGGACATCGCCACCCCGACGACGCCCTCCCATTCGCGCACCAGCGGCCCGAACAGCGACCGCCAGGCCGATCCATCCGGTCCCAGCCCGTCCACGGTGCGCTCGAGATCGACCCAGGCGATACCCGCGCGCCTGCCATCGAGCGGATGCGCGTAGGACGCCTCCGGCCGCAGCAACTCCACCCCGTGCGCGACGAGATCGAAGGCACGGAAGAACGGGGAGGCCACCGCCATCGGATGCGCCCCCGCGCAGACGTCGTGCCGATACCCGGGCAGCGTAAGCTCGGCCGTCCGGCACCCGCCGCCCGGCGTCTCCTCGGCCTCGAACACCTCCACCGACAGTCCCGCCGCCGCGAGCGTCACCGCCGCCGCGAGACCGTTCGGACCCGACCCGACCACCGCCACATCAGCCACGACCCCACGCTAGGCGTTCGGGCAGCTCCCGGCCACGACTCCCGAGCCTCGGTTCGGTTCCGATGCCGTGTTTCCGCCGGAGCAACCGCTCAGCGGCGCAGTTCGGCAGGCGCAGCGCGAACTCCGCGTGCTGATCCCGGCGCTGCTCGCCGCCCGTCAGCGGTTCGCCCTGGGCATCACCCTTCGTGTTCTCGTCGGGTCCGGCGGGTGTCAGACGTCGGTGGAGAAGCGGATGCCGCCGTCGGGGATCTCCACACCCGGCCAGACGCGGGCGCCGCGCAGCAGTTCGCAGCGGGCGCCGATGTTCGCGCCGTCGCCGATGACGCCGTCGCGGACCAGGGCGCGGGGGCCGATGCGGGCGCCGAAGCCGACGATGGTGCGTTCGACCGTCGCGCCCGCCTCCACGCGCGCGCCGTCGAAGATGACCGCGCCGTCCAGTCGCGCGCCCGCGCCGATCTCGGCGCCGCGGCCGACGACGGTGCCGCCGATGAGCAGAGCGCCGGGGGCGATACCCGCGCTGGGGTGGACGAGGGATTCGCCGCGCTGGCCGGGAAGGGCGGGTGAGGGGGCGATGCCGCGGACGAGGTCGGCGGAGCCGCGCACGAAATCCTCCGGGGTGCCCATGTCGCGCCAGTAGGAGGTGTCGACGTGGCCCTGGACGCGGGCGCCTTCGGCGAGCAGCGCGGGGAAGACCTCGCGTTCGACCGAGACGGGCCTGCCGGAGGGGATCTTCTCGATGTATTCGCGGCGGAAGACGTAGCAGCCCGCGTTGATCTGGTCGGTCGGCGGGTCCTGGGTCTTCTCCAGGAACGCCGTCACCCGGCCGTCGGCGTCGGTGGGGACGCAGCCGAAGGCGCGGGGGTCGCCGACCCGGACCAGATGCAGGGTGACATCGGCATGGGTCGAGTGGTGGGTGTCGAGCACCGCGCGCAGATCGGTGCCGCCGAGCACGTCGCCGTTGAACACCATGACGGTGTCGGCGCGCAGCTTGGGCAGCACGTTGCGGATGGCGCCGCCGGTGCCCAATGGCTCCGTCTCGGTCACGTACTCGATCTCCAGCCCCAGGTCGGAGCCGTCGCCGAAGTGCTCTTCGAACACCTCCGCCTTGAACGAGGTGCCGAGCACGACGTGGGTGATCCCGGCCTCGGCGATACGCGCCAGCAGGTGGGTCAGGAACGGTAGTCCGGCCGTGGGCAGCATCGGTTTGGGCGCCGACAAGGTCAGCGGACGCAGCCGCGTGCCCTGACCGCCGACCAGAATCACGGCGTCGGTGCCGGAATCTCCTGCCATCGTTGTTCCCCTGTTCACACTGGTACTACCGATCGCGCTAGCGCGCCTGGTGGCGCAGCGCAGATCGAACCGCACTTCGGGAGCGAATCGCAAGTCCGGGGGCTCACTGTTCGGTCAGCGCCGCGTGCAGGGCTGCCCGCCAGTCCCGCAGCGGGGCCAGGCCCGCCGCGCGCCAGGCACGGTCGGAGAGCACCGAGTAGGCGGGCCGGGCCGCCGGTCGCGGGAAGGCGGAGGAGTCGCAGGGGCGCACCCGCTCGGGATCGGCGCCGAGTTCGGCGAACACCGCGCGGGCCAGGTCGAACCAGCTGGCGGAGCCGGCGTTGGTGGCGTGCAGAACGCGGGGCGCGGTGGGCGTGGCGGCGAGTTCGAGCAGTCCCGCGGCGAGGTCGGCGGCGTAGGTGGGGGAACCGATCTGGTCGTCGACGACGTCCACAGTGGGGCGCTCGGCTTCCAGTGCGCGCATGGTGGCGACGAAATCGCCGGCGTCGCCGGTGTAGACCCAGGCGGTGCGGACCACGTGCGCGGCGGGGGCCAGGTCGAGCACGGCGCGTTCGCCCGCGAGTTTGGAACGGCCGTAGACGGTGGCCGGCCCGGTGTCGTCGTCGGTCTCGTACGGGGTGTCGTGCTCGCCCGCGAAGACGTAGTCGGTGGACAGATGGATGAGGCGGGCCCCCGCGGCGGCGCAGGCGGCGGCCAGGACGGCCGGGCCGGTCTCGTTGATCGCGAAGGCGGCCTCGGGTTCGGTCTCGGCGCGGTCGACGGCGGTGTAGGCCGCGCAGTTGATCACCACGTCACCGGGGGCCAGAGCGGCGCGGACGGCGGTAGCGTCGGTTATGTCGAGTTGTGCGCGGGTATATCCGAGCGCGTGCGGGGCCAGACGGGTCAGCTGCCTGCCGACCTGTCCGCCCGCGCCGGTCACGACGAGACGAACGGAGGGAAGACGCGGTGGTGCGGCGATCACGGCGGCAAGTCTGGCACGCCGGAAACCGCCGAGGTGCCGACGGCGACGGTAACCGTTGGATAGCCTGAGTACGGTCGGCCCGGCGAGTTGCGCTGTGGGGTGAGGGTCGATGGTGGTACGGGGGCTTTTCAGGGGGTGTCGTCGATTCGTCGAGAGGATGCTCGGTTTGCCGCGAAGCAGGAATCCGTCGCGCAGCGCGCGCGGGCGCGACACGGCGGGGTCACGTCGTCGGGAACCGGTGCGGACGCGGCCTTCCGGACCCGCGACCGCCGGGGCATCACCGCGCCCGGTGCGGATCGCGTTCGCGGTCATCACAGCGCTGGTGCTGGTGGCGACCGGCTTCGCCTGGCGCAGCGTCGACGCGCTGGTCTCCCAGATCGAACGCATCGGCGACCTCGGTCTCGGCGGCGGCCGCGACGGCGCGGTCGACATCCTGCTCGTCGGCGTGGACAGCCGCACCGACGCGCACGGCAATCCGCTCACCGACAGCGAACGCGCCATGCTGCACGCGGGCGACGAGATCGGCACCAACACCGACACCCTGGTACTGATCCGGGTGCCCAACGACGGCAGTTCGGCCACGGCCATCTCACTGCCCCGCGACTCCTACGTCGACATCCCCGGCCTCGGCAAGGGCAAGATCAACTCCGCCTACGGCGTCACCAAGGAGAACGAGCGACTGGAACTGCTCGACAGCGGCGTGTCCGAGGCCGACGCCGAGAAGCAGTCCACCCAGGCCGGACGGCAGGCGCTGATCGACACCGTCGCCGAGTTCACCGGCATCTCGGTGGACCACTACGCCGAGGTCAGCCTGCTCGGGTTCGTACTGCTCACCAACGCAGTCGGCGGGGTCGAGGTGTGCCTGAACGCTCCGGTGGACGAATGGATGTCGGGTGCGCACTTCCCGGCGGGCGAGCAGCGCCTCGACGGACCGCAGGCGCTGAGCTTCGTGCGGCAGCGGCACGGCCTGCCCCGCGGTGACCTCGACCGGATCGTGCGCCAGCAGGTGTTCATGGCCCAGCTGGTCGGGCAGGTGCTCAGCGCGAAGACGCTCACCGACCCGGGACGGCTCGGCGAACTCGGTGACGCGGTCGGGCGCACGGTGGTCCTCGACGACAACTGGGACGTGCTGGCCTTCCTGCAGCAATTGCAGGATCTCTCCGGCGGGCAGGTGCGGTTCGAGACCATCCCGGTGGCCGACCTGAACGGGATGACCAGCGACGGCGAGTCCGTGGTCCGGGTCGAGCCGAAAGAGGTGAAGTCCTATGTGGCTTCGCTGGTCGGAGCCGACACCGACACCGGCGCCGAACCCGGGACCCCGCGCGTCGACCCGTCGAGCGTGACCGTGGACGTCTACAACGCGAGCTCGATCGGCGGGCTCGCGGGCGAGGTGTCCCAGGCGCTGGTGGGCAAAGGTTTTCGGCCCGGCGAGGTGGGGAACTACACCGGGATGGGTGTGACCGGTTCGCGGGTGCTGGCCGCGGGCAGCGACGACGCGGCGGCCGAAACGGTGGCCGAGGCGCTCGGCGGGTTGCCGATCGTGGCCGACGCGACACTACCCGCGGGGGCGGTATCGGTGGTTCTGTCGAGCGACTACAGTGGCCCGGGCTCACAGGCGGCCACGATGTTCGATTTCTCCGGAACCTCGACCACCGCGACGCCCGTGCCACCCGCACCACCGATCGACGCAGGCCAGAACGGACCGAAATGCGTGAACTGACCAAGACTTCGACACTGACCGAGGCGATCCTGGACCCGATCCTGGCCCAGGACCCGGCGGCGCCGCGCATCACCTACTACGACGACGCCACGGGCGCCCGCATCGAACTGTCCGGTGCGACTCTCGCGAACTGGGCGGCCAAGACCGCCAACCTGATCCGCGACGAGTTCGGGCTCACCATCGGCGCGCGTGTCGCGGTGCTGCTGCCCGCGCACTGGCAGACCGCCGCCGTGCTGCTCGGCTGCTGGTGGGCGGGCACGGAGGTGGTGCTGAACGCCGACCCGGACGCCGACCTCGCGCTGGTGACCCCGGACCGGATCGACGAGGTGGGCGCCATCTCGGAAGTGGCGGCGCTGTCGCTGGATCCGATGGGCGCGCCCGTGCGGGATCTGCCGGTCGGTGTCACCGATTTCGCGACCTCGGTGCGGGTGCACGGCGATCAGTTCATGCCGCGCGGCACCGGTGTCGCGCTGGAGGGCGACCTGGTGGCCGAGGTGTTCGACGCCGCGCGTAAGTCGGCGCTGCGCAAGGGCATCGGCGCGGGCGATCGGGTGCTGTCGAGCAGGCCGTGGGAGCACGCGAGCGATCTGGTCGACGGACTGCTCGCGGTGCTGGTGGCCGGAGCCTCGCTGGTTCAGGTGGTCAACCCCGATCCGGCGGCGGCGGAGCGCCGGATCGAGACCGAGCGCATCACCGTCACGTTGGACTGACCTCCTACCGGAGTAGGAGCCACCGATCCGTCCGTGGGCCGTTCCCTCCCGCCGCCATCGCCCGTACCGTGGTCTGCATCACAGGAGAGCGGGTGGTGAAGACATGGGTCCGGCAGCATGGTGGCGGTGGCTCTTCGCGCAGGGCGTGCCGAGGTTCGTTCTGCGCAATCAGGCGCGGCGCGGCGATCCCTTCGCGCGGCTGATCGCCGGGGACGAGGGGATCGAGAATCCCTATCCGCTGATCGAGCAGTTGCGCGGAGATCAGCCGCTGGTCCGGACCCCGCTCACCTGGGCGTCGTTCGACCACGAGCTGGTGAAGACGATCCTGCGCGACAGCCGCTTCGGCGTGCAGTCGCCGCAGCACTTCGTGCCGTTCGAGGCGGTCAGGTCGCTGATGCCGACCACCCCGCTGCCGCCGAGCCCGGTCGAGCCGCCGTCCATGCTGGTGATCGACCCGCCCGAGCACACCGCCATGCGCAAACCGGTGGCCGCGGCGTTCACCCCGCGCGCCATCGGCAGGTTGCGCGACCGGGTCGCCGGGGTCACCGCCGAACTGCTCGACGAGCTGCCCTCGGACGGGTCGGCGGATCTGGTGGCCGCCTACTCCTCGCAGGTGCCGATCGCGATCATCTCCGAGATGCTCGGCTTCCCCGACGCCGACCGCGCCATGTTCCTCGACTGGGGCGATGTGATGTCGCCACTGCTGGATCTGGGCATCTCCTGGGGCGTGCAGCGGCGCGCGAACCGGGCGATGCACCTGATGAACGACTACCTCGACGACCACATCGCGGCCCTGCGCCGCGAACCCGGCGAGGACATCCTCAGCGCGCTGGTCAGCGCGGGGGATCTGGACCACGACGCGCTCAAGGCGACGGCCAGCCTGCTCATGGGCGCGGGTTTCGAGACCACGGTCAACCTGATCAGTAACGGCGTGGTGCAGTTGCTGGCCCATCCCGAGCAGCTGGCCCGGTTGCGCGAAGAACCCGATCTGTGGCCGAACGCGGTGGAGGAGATCCTGCGCTTCGACCCGCCGGTGCAGGTGACCGGGCGGGTGGCGCTCACGGAGCTGGAGTTGGCGGGGGTGCCGTTCCATCCGGGTCAGGCGGTCACGGTGTCGCTGGCGGGCGCGAACCGCGACCCGAAGGTGTTCGCCGACCCACAGCGCTTCGACATCACCCGCGCCAACGCCAAGGACCATCTGTCGTTCAGCAGCGGCATCCACGTCTGCCTGGGCGCGAGCCTGGCCAGGATGGAAGGCGTCTACGCGCTGCGGGCGCTGTTCGAACGCTTCCCCGACCTGAGCCTGGCCGCGCCGCCGCGCAGGCGGGAACTGTTCACCCTGCACGGATATCAGCGACTGCCCGTGCGGCTGGGCACCCGCGCGCCCGCCGGGCAGACCTCGCTCGCGTGAGCAGTCAGCGGAAGCCGACGGCCTGATCGCCCCACGCGCTGTGCAGCGCGCGGTCGGGATCGGGGACCATGCGGTCGATGGCGTCGACCAGCAAGGTGTGGCGGGTGTCGGATCGATACGGCGCCCAGTGCTTGGAGCCGTCCAACGCCGCGGGCACCCCGTGCTCGGCGAAGGCCAGCCAGCGGCGCATCATCCGGCCCGACACCTCGACTGCCTGTTTGCGCCCGCCGAGCCAGAAGGTCGGATCCGGGTTGAAGGTGCCGAAATTGCCGAATACATAAGGTAATTCGGTGGCGTGCCCGGCGCCGACCCTGGCCGCCCGCAACATCGGAGTGGCGTGGTCGAAGCGGTAGACCCAGGTCATCGAGTGCGCGGAGTGGCCGTCGGCGACCCAGCGGGCGGGCAACCGGAAGGCGGCGTCGGTGGAGATGGCCATGGCGCCGCGCGGGGTGGTGAGATCCGGGTAGGCGGAGGCGATTTCGGCGAGGCGCTCGGGTGAGAGGTCGGGATGGCTCCGGGCCACATCGCGCAGCATGATGTTCACCGCTTCCGGGGTGACCGGCATGATCGGCGAACGGAACACCTTGAACAGCGATGCCTCGTCCTTGTTGCTGCCGACGATCAACGGCACCCGATGGGATCGGCCGCGCTGGAAGGCGTTGATCGGATAGTCGGGCAGCAGTTCGCCGTCGACCACCGGCGCGGCCGCCAACCGGCCCGGCTCCTTCGTGGGCACCTCGTCGAACAGCGTGCCCGCGGCCTGCACCAGCCGCTCCATCGGCAGCTCGGTCACCTCCCCGGTGCGGTGCGGCGACAGGTCGAGCAGTTCGGCGAAGCGCCGGGCCACCGATTCCCCCCGCTGTCGGCCGAACACCGTGGTCGCGGGCGGGCTCTGCGCGATGGCCTTGTGGAACAGACCCTCGGCCGCCGGGGCGGTGAGCAACGCCGTCACGCAGCCCGCGCCCGAGGATTCGCCGAACAACGTCACATTGCCGGGGTCGCCGCCGAACGCCGCGATGTTCTCGCGCACCCATTCCAGCGCCGCGATCTGATCGCGCAGACCCAGGTTGGCGGTGAAGTCCCCCGACAACGAGGTCAGGTCGAGGAAGCCGAGCACGCCGACGCGGTAGTTCACGGTGACCACGACGACCCCGCCGTTCGCGGCGAGCGCGCGACCGTCGTAGATGGGCTGCGCGGCGGTGCCCAGGCAGTAGGCGCCGCCGTGCAGCCAGACCATGACCGGGCGCGGCGCCCCGGATTCGCTCGGATCGGCGGGCGCCCAGACATTGAGCCACAGGCAGTCCTCGCCCATCCGCAGCGTGGAATCGACCGGCACCATCGGGCCGAGGGACTGCGGGGAGACCTCGCCCACGGTCAGGCAGTCGCGGACGCCGTCCCAGGATTGCGGTGGGCGCGGCGGGCGCAGGCGATTCGCACCGTTGACCGGAGCGCCGTAGGGGATGCCGCGCCACACCGCGACGGACCCGGCCATGGTGCCCCGGACCCGGCCGCTTCGCGTGTGCGCGGCCGGCCCGGAGTCGTCGAGGTGGATGCCCGCGTCGGTGTCGTGTCGGGTTGTCATCGCGCACCTCCTGGTGTCCTACGGTGGCGGCCCCGCAGCAGCGACGACGAATACGCCACGACGTCGCGGCGTCGGTGCGCCACATCCGCGGGGCCTGCACCTGGTGATCTCTTTCGAGGGTACGTCCGCGAACGACTGTCCGGTCCGGGATCGCCGACGCGAGTCCGCGTTCGCGCCGCTACCCGACGCGTGCACCGCCCGCTAACCTGGGCCTGTGCCGAACTACAGCTTCCGGTGTCGCCAGTGCGGCGACACGTTCGAGGAAAACCGTCCGATGGCGCGTTCCGGCGAGCCCGCGACCTGCCCGTCCGGGCACGAGGACACGGTCAAACTGCTGACCACCTTCGCCACGGTCGGCCGTTCCGGCGGTGCGCCCGCCGCGACCCCCGCGCCCGCCGCCCCGGCCGGCGGAGGTTGCTGTGGCGGCGGCTGCTGCGGCTAACCCTCCCGCCGGTCGGAGTGCCCGAGATCACGATCCGGCGCGACCCGATCGCGGACCCGCTGCTTGAGCACGGTGATCTCCGGAAAGCCGCCGTCGGCCTTGCGTTCCCACACCTGCTCGTCGTCGACGGTGATCCGGAACACCCCGCCGGAGCCGGGGATCAGCGCCACTTCGCCGAGTTCGGTGCCGAACGTGCTCAGCAACTCCTGCGCCATCCAGCTCGCCCGCAACAACCAGCGGCACTGGGTGCAGTACTCGATCGCGACCCGCTTCATGGGTGAGCACGCTACCGCTCGGCCCTCGACGGCGCTCAGCTGTCGACGCTCGGCCGTGCGGCACGCTCAACCGTCGGTATCGCCGTCGAGGTAACGCCACTGCCCGTCCTCGCGGGTGAACCGGCTCACCTCGTGCAGCACCCCGCGTCCGGCGCTCGTGCGGTAGTGCGCGACGAACTCGACCACCCCGGTGTCGTCGAACAGGCCGCCGCGCTCGGTGCGCACGATCTCCAGGAACTGCCAGCGCGTGTCGTCCAGCTCCAACCGCGCGGGCCGGGTGCTCGAATGCCAGGAGCGCAACAGGTAGTCGGCATCGCCCTCGGCGAACGCGGTGTAGCGCGAGCGCATCAGCGCTTCGGCCGTCGCCGCGGGGCGATCACCGGCCAGCAACGGCCCACAGCAGCGGGCGTATTCGTCGCCGCGACGACACGGGCAGCTCCGCGATGCGCTCATCCCCCCATTCTCGCCGGACCCCTCCGGCGTTCCTCGTCCGGCCCGGACAGCCGCATCCGACGAAGACATACGCACCGGCCGATTGTGCTGTGCTCCATCGCCGAGTTGTCCACGTGCGACGGCGGTCGTGGGCTGTCCCCGGCCGAGCCGCGCGTTCGTCACCACGCGTCGTACTCGGACGACGCCCCCGGCGATCTGTCTTTTCAGTCGAGTTCGGTTCGGACCCAGGCGAATCCGGTGGGGCGGCCGGTCCGGGACAAGGCGGAGGACAGGGCGGCGGTCTGCTCGCGCCAGCGGCGCAGGTCCGCCACAGCGGGGGCCAGATCGTAGTCGTGGTGGTGGGCGGCGCGGGAGAGGGCCGACCACAGCGCGGCGACGGCGGCGGCGGTGTCGGGGCCCGCGTAGGCGCGCAGGGCGAGCAGCTGGGCGCGCATCGGGCAGCGCACGAGGTCGGGGGCGACGCGGTCCCACAGGTCGTCGACGGCCTGTTCCAAGGCCAGGCGCAGAATCCAGGCGGTAGCGCGCGACCAGACGCCGCCTGCCGCGGTGACCTCGCCGTCGAGGAGGCGATCGACGGCTTCCAGGCGTTCGGCGACGGTCGGGCGGGGCGCGGGATCGTGGTGGCGGCGGCGCGTGCGGGTGCGGCGGGCGCCGCGCGTCCGGCCGCTCACCGTCCCAACCAGGCGATGAATCGTTCTGTTTCGCCGATCAGTTCGCGCATGCCGCGGCCGATCGGCACGTGGGCGGCGGCGGTGATGTCGCGCAGGGCGTCGACCAGCCACTTGCCGTCGCGGGCGAGGTGCTTGTTGAGGTGGTCGACGTTGTAGGTCACGCCCATGACCGCGAGCGCGACCATGGCGCGGGTGGTCTGCGCGTTCTCGATGTGACGCTCGACCTCGCGGTGGTCCATGCCCGCGGCGAGCAGGTCGCGCCTGCTGCGGGCCAGCGCCGTCGCCTCCACCGCCGAACGACAGCAGGTGGCGACGAGTTCGTCGGCGATGGCGGGCGGGAGTTGCGGGGTCCGCAGCAGCGAGCGGGCGTCGGCCAGGTAGCGGCGGACCGGGTCGCCGACGGTGCGCACCTCCACCACGGATCGCTCCCGGCGCTGGACTTCCAGCACGTGCGCGTCGAGGTCCATGCGGCGCACCGCCTCGGCCAGGCGCTCGTCGTGGGTGAACACGACCACCTGCCGGGTCCGGGCGACCGCGGCCAGGACCGTCGCCAGGCCGTCGACCTTCGCCGGATCCATCGCCTGCACCGGGTCGTCGATCATGACGAAGCGGAACGGGCTGTCGGCCACCGTGGCCCGCGGCAGGAACAGCGAGAGCCCGAGAGCGTGCAACTCGCCCTGGCTCATCACGCCGAGCGCCGCGCCGTTCACCTGGTCGACGGTCACGTCCAGCAGCACGCGGCGAGCACTGCCCGCGTTGCCCTGCAGGCGGATGCCGCCCAGCTCCACATTGCTCTGCTGGCGCAGTGTCTGCCAGATCCAGCGGGACTGGGTCTGCAGCGGGGCCATCCGCTCGTCGCGCATCCGCACCGTCAGCGCTTTGAGCCACTCCTCGGCCCGCTTGAGCGTGCGCAGTTCGGCGGCGCGGGCGTGCACGTCACGGGCGCCCTCGAGCCAGGCGGCGAGGCGGGGGGCCAGGGGGCTCCACACGCTGTCGAGGCGTTCGAGTTCCTTGCGGGCGCGGGCGCGCACGGCGGTGAGTTCGTCGGTCAGGCAGAGGTGGGCGTGGCGCAGACGCTCGGCGAGGGCGCGCGCGTCGGCGGCGGTCACCGCGGGCACGTCATCGGCGA
>NZ_BDBT01000027.1 GCF_001613125.1 Nocardia shimofusensis NBRC 100134 | reverse complement strand
AGGCCCCGCCGAGCGGCGCCCGCCGAAGCGGCGTCCGCCCAGCCGGCGTCCGCCCAGCCGACGACCGCCCGGGCGATGGTCGAGCACACGCAGCGGCCGGCGCGTGAGCGCATCGCCGGGGCGCTCACCGCGCTGCGGAGCGGGCGGACGATCCTGGTCGTCGGTACGGACGAGGGCCGGTGCCGCGGTGACCTGGTGACCGCCGCCGAACATGCCACCGCCGAGACGGTGCGTTTCCTGACCCGCGTGGGATGCGGCCTGCTCTGCGTCGCCATGCGTGCCCCCGACCTCGACGCGCTGGAGGTGCCCCCCGCGGACCCGTCGTCGACCGGTCCCGACCGTGACCTGTTCCGGTTGTCGATCTCGCTCACGGGGCAGGGCGCCAACGGTATTCGCGCTTCGCACCGCGCCCGCACCATCCGCGCGCTCGCCGACCCCGCCGCTACCGCGGGAGATTTCGCCGGACCCGGCCATGTCTTCCCGCTCGGTGCCGCGCCGGGAGGCGTCCTCACGCGGCCCGCCGCCCCGGAGGCCGCCGTGGACCTGGTCGAACTGGCCGGCGCGCGGCCCGCGGCGGTGTCGACGGAGGTCTGTGGTTCCGACGGCGAGTCGACCTGTTGGGAAGAACTGTTCGCCCTCGCCCGTGAACACGAGCTGCCGATGGTGACGATCGACGAACTGATCACCTACCGGCGCCGGGAACTGTGTCGGGTCGATCGTCACGGCGACGCTCGAATTCCTCTGCCGCTCGGTGACTTCCGGGCGGTCGGATTCACCGACGGACACGGCAGCGAACACATCGCCTTCGTCCGGGGAGACCTTGCCGCCCCGACGCCACCCCTGGTGCGGCTGCACGTGGAATGCCTGCTCGGCGATGTCCTCGGCTCCCGCGCGTGCGATTGCGCGACCCGCCTCGACACCGCGCTGCGGCGTTTGGTGGATACCGAGAGCGGCGTCCTGATCTACCTGCGCGCCGCGAAGACCGCGCTCCGCGACACGTTGCGCGCCCACGACGCACTGCGGCGAACCGGTCCGGCGCATCGGGTCTCCGACGCCGACGCCCACACCACCTCCGACATCCTCGACGCCCTCGGCATCGGTGAGTTCCATCAGCTCGCCGACGACGTGGAGCACCGGCTGCGCCCGGATCACGCGCGCGTCCTGGGTCAGGTGCCGCTGACCGAAGCGAAGCGCCCGGCAGGCCGGATGGGACGGGCGTCATGACAACCAGGCGCATCGTGACCGTGGACGGCGCACGCACCAGCTTCCTGGAAGCGGGCGCGGGGGAACCGGTCGTCCTGCTGCACGGCGGCGAGTTCGGCGCGAGCGCCGAGCTGAGCTGGGAACACACCATCGACGCCCTCGCCGGCCGCTACCACGTGATCGCCCCCGACATGCTCGGCTACGGCGACTCGGCGAAAATCGTCGACTTCACCGACGGGCGCGGCCTGCGCATCCGCCACATCGCAGGCTTGCTCGATGTCCTCGGCGTGGAATCGGCCTGGTTCGTCGGCAACTCGATGGGCGCGATCAATCTGTTCGTCGACGCCACCTCCGAGCGTCCCCGGCTGCGTTCGCGCGGTGTCGTCGCCCTCTGCGGCGGCGGCGAGATCCAGCAGAACGAGCACATGCGCGCCCTCTACGACTACGACGCGACCCTGCCCGCCATGCGCCGCATCGTCGAAGCGCTGTTCCACTCCGAGAGCTACCCGGCCGACGAGGACTACGTGCGCCGTCGCTACGAGTCCAGCATCGTCCCCGGCGCGTGGGAATCCCTGGCGGCGGCACGATTCCGTCGCCCTGGCGCCGATGTGCCACCGCCGCCGTCGAGTGAGCGCGCGTACCGGCGCATCACCGTTCCGGTGCTGGTGGTCGAAGGCGGCGCGGACAAACTGCTGCCCTCCGGCTGGGCGGCGGACCTGGCGGGGCGCATCACCGGCGGCGAATCGGCCGTCGTGGAATCGGCAGGGCACTGCCCGCAGATCGAACAACCGGCCGTGGTCAACGGGCTGCTGCTGGATTTCCTGGACCGGCACTCGGGCGCGGCGGTGCGTGAACCGCTGCCGGTCGGGGCGTCGGCCCGTCGAGAGGACGAGAGATGACAGGCGAATTGGCAGGCCGGGTCGCGGTCGTCACCGGCGGCGCCTCGGGCATCGGCGCGGCGATCGTCGCGGCCTTGGTGGCCGAGGGCGCGAACGTGGTCGTGGCCGACACCGATGCCGACACAGGTGCGGCGTCGATCACCGGATACGGTGCGGCAGCGGTGTTCCGCCACGTCGACGTGGCCGACCCGCGGCAGGTCGCGGCGCTGGTCGAGCACGCCGTCGCCACCTTCGGCGGCCTGGACGTGATGTGCAACAACGCGGGCATCTCCGGCACCATGCACCGCAGCTTCCTGCACGACGACTTCGCCGACTTCCAGCGCGTGCTCGGCGTGAACCTGCTCGGCGTCATGGCGGGCACCCGCTACGCCGCCGGTCACATGGCCGAGCACGGCGGCGGTTCGATCATCAACCTGACCTCGGTCGGCGGCCTCCAGGCCGGCGGCGGCGTGCAGACCTACCGGGCGTCCAAGGCCGCCGTCGCCCACTTCACCAAGTCCGCGGCCATCGAACTGGCCCAGCACGGTATCCGGGTCAATGCCATCGCCCCGGGCAACATCCCGACCCCGCTGCTCGAGTCCTCGGCCCGCGCGATGCCCGACGGGCTGGGGGAGCGGTTCATCAAGGCCATGCGCGCGAACATGGCGGCCGACCGCCCGCTGCCGGTCGAAGGACGCCCCGAGGATGTCGCCGACACGGCCGTCTACTTCGCGAGCGACCGCTCCCGCTATGTCACCGGAACCGTGCTGCCCGTCGACGGCGGCACCGTGGCGGGCAAGCCCCTGCCGGTGCGCTCGAAGTCGAAAGAGGAGATTCTGGGATGACCGCATCGACCCGCCGGACCGGCGTCCTGGTGATCGGCGCGGGCGCCGCCGGCCTGGCCACGGTGGAGGCACTGCGCCGCGCGGGCTACCGCGAGCCGATCACCCTGCTCGGCGCGGAAGCCCACCTGCCCTACGACCGCCCTCCGCTGTCGAAACAGATCCTCACCGGTGCCTGGCGCGCCGAGCAGACCATGCTGCGCCCACCGCGCATGTTGCACGACCTCGACGCCCGGATCGTGCTCGCCGCCACGGCACTGTCCCTCGACGCCGACACCCGCACCGCCCGCACCACCGCGGGATCCTGGCAGGCCGATCACATCGTGATCGCCACCGGAGCCGCGCCACGCGCCCTGCCCGGTGTCGCCACGCCCGGTGGCGTCCACATGCTGCGCACGTTGGACGACGCACTGGACCTGCGCGAGGCCACCCGGCGCTGCACCCGGGTCGCGGTCGTCGGCGAAGGTGTCCTCGGCGCCGAGATCGCCGCCACCACAGCCCAACTGAGCACCGGGTGCGCACGGTCCGGCCCCGGACAGCCGCTCGGTGACAGGCAACCGGCCGCTCTCGCGCGGTCTGCTGATCTCGGTCGCGCCGCCGAGGTCGCAGGCGAACCCGAGGCCGGTCCGGCGGTCACCATGATCGGCCCGCTGCGCGCCCCGATGGTCACTCAGCTCGGCGATTTCGTGGCCGATCGTCTCGCGGAACTGCATGTCCGCCACGGCGTCGAACTGTGTCTGGGCACCGGCGTGCAGGGCTTCACCGAACGCGGCGGTCGCGTCACCGGCGTCACGGTGAGCACCGGCGATGTGGTCCCGGCTGATCTGGTGGTTGTCGCCATCGGCGCGACTCCGGCGACCGGCTGGCTCGACAGCAGCGGCCTGCGCCTCGACAACGGGATCGTCTGCGATTGCGCCTGCCGCGCCGCCGCGGGCATCTACGCCGTGGGCGATGTCGCGCGCTGGCAGCACCCCGACACCGGTTCTTCTGTGCGCCTGGAGAACCGCACCAACGCCACCGAACAGGCGTCGGTGGTGGCGGCGGCCATTCTCGGGGGCGAGCCCGTCTACCGCCCGATCCCGTACTTCTGGACCGATCAGCTCGGCGTCAAGATCCAGGTCTTCGGCACCGTCACCCCCGACGCCGAAGCGGTCGTCGTCGAAGGCGATCCGGCCGACAACCGGTTCGTCGTCCGTTATGAGACCGCAGGCGTGGTGACCGCCGTCCTCGGCTGGAACATGCCCAAACAGGCCAGGCTGCATCGACAACGTCTGGTCGAGGCCGCCGCCGCCCGGCAAGCCTCCGCCGCGCAGACCGCCGCCGGTTCGCGGCCGTGATCCCTTCGCACCCCCCACAGAGAGGCTTCCGATGAAAGTGACTGTCGACCAGGTCAAATGCGTCGCGGCCGGTCACTGCGTCATGCACGCCGCCGACGTGTTCGACCAGCGCGACGAGGACGGCATCGTCGTCCTGCTCGACGAGAACCCGCCCGACGACCTGGCCGACGAGGTGCGAACGGCCGCCGCGATGTGCCCGGCCATGGCCATCCTGATCGAGGAGTGAACAGTGCCCGAAACACTGGCCGATGCCACCACGGCCGCCCACACGCCCGAATACCCGATGCCACGCGCGTCGGCGTGCCCGTTCGCGCCGCCCGAACAGGCCAGGGAACTCAACCGCGGAGCCCCCCTGAACCGGGTACGGATCTGGGACGGCAGCACCCCCTGGCTGGTCACCGGCTATCACGAATACAAGACCCTCATGTCGGACCCGCGGGTCAGCGTGAACGACCACCTACCGGGCTTCCCGGACTGGAACGAGGGCATGCGCGCCATCAAGGACGCCCGCCCCAAATCGGTGTTCACCACCGACGGTGAGGAACACAGCCGCTACCGTCGCATGCTCACCAAGCCGTTCACCTTCAAACGCGTGGCGGCCCTGCGCCCAGGTATCCAGGCCATCACCGACGAGCATATCGACCGTATGCTCGCCGGCCCCCAGCCCGCCGACCTGGTCGAAGCGCTGGCCCTGCCGATCCCGACGCTGATGATCAGCGATATGCTCGGCGTCCCCTACGAAGATCACGCGTTCTTCCAGAAGCACGCCACCCTCAACGTCGATCGCTTCGCCACCAAAGAACAAGCCGCCGAGGGCCGTTCGACGCTGGCGAGGTACCTGATCGACCTGTTGAAGCGCAAGCTCGACGAGCCCGCCGAAGACCTCGCCACCGACCTCGCCGAACGCGTCCGCGCGGGTGAGATCGACATGCGTGAAGCCGCCCAGCTCGGCACCGGCGTACTCATCGCAGGCCACGAGACCAGCGCCAACATGATCGGCCTCGGCACGCTCGCGCTGTTGCAGAATCCCGGACAGTGGGCCCTGCTGCGCGACAGCGAGGACCCGAAACTGGTCGCCAACACCGTCGAGGAACTGCTGCGCTACCTGGGCATCATCCAGAACGGCCAGCGTCGCATCGCCACCGCCGACATCGAGATCGGTGACATCACCGTCCGTGCCGGGGAGGGCCTGATCTTCGACCTGTCCGCCGCGAACTGGGACGAGCGCGAATGGGAGAACCCCGACCGGCTCGACCTCACCCGCCCCGCCGCCCACCACCTCGGTTTCGGCTTCGGCCCGCACCAGTGCGTCGGCCAACAGCTCGCCCGCGCCGAATTGCAGATCATCTTCGAGACCCTGGTTCGCCGGATTCCGACTCTGCGCCTGGCGATTCCGCTCGACGACGTCGAATTCAAACACGACCGCCTCGCCTACGGCGTGTACGCGCTGCCGGTGGCTTGGTAGAAGGAAGACAACCCATGACCACCAGTGCCGCCAGCGACGTCTACTACGACCCCTACGACGTCGAACTCAACGCCGACCCGTACCCCATGTTCAAGCGCCTGCGCGAAGAGTCCCCGCTGTTCTACAGCGAGAAGCACGACTTCTACGCGCTGTCCCGCTTCGAGGACGTCAACGCCGCCCTCATCGATCACCAGACCTACAGCTCCGCCCGCGGCGCCATCGTCGAGTTGATCAAGGCGAACATCCCCATCCCGCCCGGCGTGCTGATCTTCGAGGACCCGCCGGTCCACGATATCCACCGCAAACTCCTCTCGCGCATGTTCACTCCGCGCAAGATCGCCGCGCTGGAAGCGAAGATCCGCGAGTTCTGCGTCGCCAGTCTCGATCCGCTGATCGGCACCGGAAGAATCGATTTCATCGCCGACATCGGCGCGCAGATGCCGATGAAGACGATCGGCATGCTGCTCGGCATTCCCGAAGAGGATCAGGAAGCGATCCGCGATTTCGCCAACGACCAGATGCGCACCGAAGAAGGCAAGCCCATGAAGGCCGCCTCCGAGGGCCTGCCCACCGGGGAGATCTTCGAACGCTACCTCCAATGGCGCGTCGAGAACCCCTCCGACGACATCATGACCGAGCTGCTCGAGGTCGAATTCGAAGACCAGCACGGCGTGGAGCGCAAACTCACCCGCGAGGAACTGCTCACCTACATCAACGTGGTCTCGGGCGCGGGCAACGAGACCACCACCCGCCTCATCGGCTGGGCGGGCAAGGTGCTCGCCGAACACCCCGACCAGCGACGGCAATTGGCCGAGAATCCGAAGCTCATCCCCAAGGCCATCGAAGAACTCCTGCGTTTCGAGCCGCCTGCCCCGCATGTCGCCCGATACGTCACCAGGGACGTGGAGATGTATGGACAGACCGTTCCCGAAGGCAGCGTCATGATGATGCTCATCGGCGCGGCCAACCGCGACCACCGCGTCTACCCGCCCGACGGCGACGTCTTCGACATCCACCGGGGCGGCCGCCAGCACCTGTCGTTCAGCGTCGGCACGCATTTCTGCCTCGGCTCGGCGCTGGCCCGGCTGGAGGGGCGGGTCGCGTTGGAGGAGATCCTGAAGCGCTTCCCGGAGTGGGAGGTCGACCTGTCCAGCGCCCGGCTGTCGCCGACGTCGACGGTGCGCGGGTGGGAGAGCCTGCCTGCGACGACGGCCTGAGTCACCGCCCGAGGCCGGTCACCCGGCCGGCCGCGACGGTCACTCGGGAAGCCCGATGCGCCTGATCCCGGTCCCACCGAGATCAGGCGCTGACGGACGCGCGCCGCTCGACGAGGAGGTTCTGCGCGACGCGGCCGATCGGCCCGTGCGGAGCGTGCAGGACCGCGGCATTCATGCCGACACCGTCGCTGCCGACCGAGGCCTCGGCGGCCATGCCGATCCACGGCGACCGCGGTTCCTCGAACAGGTGCACGGTCAATTCGGTGTTGAGGAAGGCGAATTCGGCCGGGTCGAGCCGCGCGCCGACACCGTTGGCGGCGTCGGCGACGGTCATGAGCCGTTCGATTCCGCTGATCTGCTCGCCCGCGACCAACGGCAGCTTCAGGTTCACCCACGCCACCGTCGGTTCGCCCGGCTGTCCGCCGGGTGCGCCGAGGCGCCACTGCATCGTGTTGACGAAGCCCGTCATCGACCATGCCGAGGACACGTCCACGGTGCTCAGGTCGGGGGCCTGTTCGGGCAATTCGAGCGGGGCGTCGGCGCGGCGGACCACATCGTCGGTGGGCTGGTTGGCCAGCCGCCAGGCCGACGCGGTCGCGGCGGCGCGCCAGGAGCCGTCGGTCTGGCGCGCCTCGAGGACTGCGGACAGCATCTCGATGCGCTTGCCGGGTCGCGTCACCTGTGCGCCGACCCGGACCTCGGACATGGGAACCGGGCCGAGCAGGTCGACCGAGATCTTGGTCAGGCGCGCGTTTCCCCGAGGCGCGCACCGGTCCATCGCTCGGGTGAGGAGCCCGGAGATGGGCCCGCCGTGCTGAATCGGGCCCCACGGGCCGAGCACGTGTTCGGTGGGTGCGAAGCGCTCCATGCCCTCGGCGGCGGACTCGGGACTGGTGAGAGGCAGGTAGCAGGCGTCGGTCATCGGGAGTTCTCTCTGTCGATCACACCGGAGCCGGGCGGCAGGCGCGGCGGTACCTTCCCATTTTATGACAGTCGTTATAGGAAGTGTCCGCGACCCCGGCCGATCACGCGTCGCCCTGGTCGACGACGCTGCGCACGGCCGCCTCGAGCGCGTCGACGGTGCGGTCGAGCGGTTCGATGCAGCGCTGCGCCCGGCACAGGGCGACCGTGCCCTCGATGGCGGCGACCACCAGGGTCGCGGTGCGCAACGCCGCCTCCGCCGTGGCGCCGTGCGCGCGCATCGACTCGGCGAGCATGTCCGTCCAGTGCGTGAACGCCTCTGCCGCGGCTCGCCGCGGTTCGTCACCGCTGTCGGGCTGGTCTTCCACCGACACCGCCAGCACCGGGCAACCGGCCCGGAAGTCGCTGTCGAGAACAACCCGGCGCCACAGATCCACGAAGCCGCGCAGCCCGGCGACCGGTCCCGCCTCGAGCTGTCTGCGCAGCGTGCGTACGGTCCGCTCGTCGGCGAACCGCACCGCCTCGGCCGCCAGCTGCGTCTTACCGCCGGGGAAGTAGTGGTAGGTCGACCCCAGCGGCGCACCGGAATGCTTGGCCAGCTCGCGCACGCTGGTCGCGTTGAGTCCACGCCGACGCAGCATGTCTGCCGCGCCGGCCACCATGCGCTCCCGCGCCTGCGTCGACTCCGCCACTATCGCCCGCCCTTCCGCCTCATAACGACCGTTATAGAGTAGCGCCGCAGTTCAGGCCCGCATTCCCGGACTCGGATCGGAGTCAGGCTGGTGCGACTGCGGCGCGATAGCATTCGGTGACATACGGCATCTCTGTCGGACCCTCTGCTGCCACCAGGGTCCACACGCTGTCGAGCAACTCCTGCCGGGCCATCGGCGCCATCGTGATCACACAGCTGCGCGAGGCGACCATGGAGACGATCTCTTCCGGCGAGGTCGGGTGCGCCCAGCGGAAATCCCGGTGCTCGAGGAGGCCGAAAGGGGGCTGCACGTGCGGAATTCGTGCGTCGGCCCGCGCCGACTCCCGCTCGAGGAGTATGCGGTCGAGCTCGGCCACCCAAGGCTCGGACACATCGCGGGTGTTCCACACGAGGCTCAGCCGCCCGCCCGGTCGCAGTACCCGTGCCGCCTCCGGTATCGCCAGCTCGGGACTCACCCAGTGCCAGGCCTGCGCGCAGACCACGACGTCGGCGCTCGCGTCCGGTAGCGGGATGAACTCCGCTGTCGCTGCCAGCATCCGGACTTCCGGCAGCACCCGGGCGAACTGATCGCGCATCTCGGCCGAAGGCTCGACCGCGATCACCTCTCGGCCCGGCGACAGCAGGGTCCGGGTCAGCTTGCCCGTGCCCGCTCCGATGTCGACCACGGTTCGAGCTTCCTCGGGCACCAGCCAGGAGACGGATTCCGGCGGATAGGTGGGCCGGCCACGCTCGTACTCCTGCGCCGCGGCGCCGAAGGAACGTGCTCGACGGGCCTTGTCCCGGTGATCGGCGGTCGGCATGCCGCCATTCTCCCATGCGCACGGCCCTGAATTTCCGTGCCGCGCAAGTGGATGACTGCGCTGCGACGGCCGCCGGTCGGGGTTCTCCTTGTTCAGATCTCGGGAAGCGGGACGAGTCCGGTGAGGTAGGTGCCGCTCAACCCGCCGTCCACGATCAACGGGTGGCCGTTGATCCACCGGGCCCCGGGCGAGGCGAGGAACAGGATGGCGGAGGCGACCTCGTCGGGCTCGGCGTGACGGCCGAGCAGGATCGCGGCGCCGTCGATAGTGTCCTCGCCCATGGATTTCCGGAAGTCCTCGAGAATCGGCGTCCGGACCGGGCCGGGCAGCACCGCGTTGATCCGCAGGCCGAGCTCGTGGAGGGCGACGCCCATCGTCATGGTGTAGACGGTGGCGCACTCCTTGGAGAAGTTGTAGGCGTTGCCTTCCTGCGGGTTGTCCGCGAACCACGCCACCGCCTCGTCGAAGGTGTCGGTGGCGAGCAGTTCCTTGATCGTTTCCAGGCGCTGCGGCCAGCCGAACCCGGCCGTGGAGGACACCACGACGACCGACCCGCCGGGGGTGAGCCGCTCGAGCAGGGCTTCGGTCAGGTGTCGCATGCCGAAGACATTGACAGCCATGACCTTTTCGGCGGGCGCGGTGCCGGGCAATCCGGCGACATTGAACAGCGCGTCGAAGGTGCCGTCGAGCCGGGCGACGACCGAATCGATGCTGCCGACATCGGCGAGGTCGATCCGATGGTGCGCGACGGCGGCGGCGGGTTCGTTGCGGTCGAGGCTGACGACCTGGGCGCCCGCGGCGATGAGCTGCCGTGCCGTGGCATCCCCGATCCCCGAGGCCGCACCGGTCACCAGTACGCGCTTGCCGGTGAAGTCGAACATGGCAGAACTCCTGCTCTGGTGAGGTGTCAGTGCGCGACCGGGCAGCCGGTCGAGGCGGGCAGGCGCTTGACCGCGCCGGCGAAATTGCCGATCAACAGTTCCGGCGTGCCCAGGGTGAGGCCGGGCACGCGATGGAACAGCTGGTCGAACATGTGGCGCAGCATCATCTTCGCGAGGAAGCTGCCGAGGCAGAAGTGCGGTCCGCCGCCGCCGAATGCCACGTGACCGTTGGGCTTTCGGGTGATGTCGAAGGTCCACGGGTCCGGGAAGACCTTCTCGTCGCGGTTGGCGGAGGCGTAGTACATGACGACCCAGTCGCCGCGGCGGACCTGCCTGCCGCCGAGCACGGTGTCCTCGGTCGCGGTGCGGCGGAAGGTCATGATCGGCGTGACCCAGCGCAGGACTTCGTCGATGGCGGCGTCGATGCGGCCGTCGAAGTCCTCGAGGAGGTGGGCGAGCTGGTCGGGATGGTCCAGAAAGGCTTTGGTGCCCAGGCTGATGGTGGTGCGGGTGGTGTCGTTGCCCGCGAACGACATCAGCACGAACATCGAGGCCAGGTCCTCGTCGCCGAGTTCGCGCCCGTCGATCTCGGCCCGCACCAGATTCGACCACACATCGTCGCGCGGGCACGCGCGCGTCATCTCCGCGAACTCGAGGCCGGTCGACAACAGACCGAGCAACGAATCGCTCAACACCTGACCGGGTTCGCGACCGGCCGCGACATCGGGGTCGTTGAAGGCCGCCAGGCTGTCGGCGTGGTGGGCGGCGTCGTCGCGGTATTCCTGGGGGAGTCCGGCGATGTCGTAGAAGGTGTTCATCGGCATCTGCTTGGAGACGTGCTCGACGAAATCGCCCTCGCCGATCGCGAGCAGGCGGTCGACGATCTCGATCGCGCGCTGCCGGATCTGCTCGCCGAGCAATTTCACCTGCCGAGGCGTGAACGCCGCGCTCATGAGTTTGCGCATGCGCAGGTGCTCGGGGCCGTCCATCGCCAGGAAGGATTCGGCGGCGGAGCGGAAGTCCTCGGGGACTTCCTCGAGCTGCGTGCCTTCCGAAGAACAGAACAATTCCGGATGCGTGCTGACGTGGCGGACCAGATCGTTGCTGGTCACCGCCCAGAAGCCGGGAATGGTGGGCTCGGCGAGCATGCTGTCGAGGGGACGCTGCCAGCTCACCGGGCTGCGGCGGCGCAGTTCGGCGAAGCGCTCGTCGCGTTCCTCCGGAGCGAGCGCCCAGAAGGCGAGGCTGGAGATGTCGACGGGGTCGAAATCGGGGTGCGCGGTCATGGCTTCTCCCTGGGATGTGATGGAGCGGTGGTCAGGCGAGAAGGTCGGTGCGGCCGTCGGCTTTCAGCGTCTCGATGTAGACGGGGAACAGCTGCTTGCTCAGCGGGGCGAGTTTGAGCAGCGTCGCCACATTGCCGTCGACCTTGATCTTGCCCTTGGCCATGGCCATCGGCAGATTGACCTTGCCCTGCCAGTAGGCATTTCCCACTTCGGCGGCCATGGTCATGACGGCATTGGGGACGGCGGAGGCGCCCTCGGGCAGAACCGCCCCAGCGCCCATGTCGACCACGAGGTCGACGTCGGGATCGGTGAACGTCGAGCGCAGGACGATGCCGGTCTCGGAGAGCTTTGCGCGCAGTTCGTCGTCGGCGAAGGCCGATTCGAAGATGCCCCCGATGTAGCGGCGGACTTCGGACGAGTTGCTGAAGGCCATGAGGAGCCCCTTCCCGAGAGCGGATGCCGGAGGAATCACCGCACTGTGCGGTGGATCACAAACGAAATGTATCATAAGTTATCTTATGAACAACAGTGTTGTTTTCCGCTGGTGCGGGCTCCGTAGGATCGGGGGCGATGACCTAGGAACAGGGGGCCGTTGTGGTGAACAAGGTCGTGGAGCGCGAGGACTACTTCTCGGCGGCGATCGAGATACTGGCCGAGGCCGACCACGGCGGCCTCAAGCAGTCGACGCTGTGCCGGAGACTGAAGGTCACCACCGGTTCGTTCTACAACTACTTCGGCAGCTGGGCGGGTTTCAAGGCCGAGTTGCTGCAGTACTGGCTCGACGAGCGCACGGTGAATCTCGCCGCCGCGGCCCGCGACATCTCCGATCCGGCGCGGATGCTCCGGGCGCTCACCGACTTCGCCTGCGGCCTCCCGCACCGCGCCGAGGCGGCGATCAGATCGTGGTCGCACAGCGACCCCGAGGTCCGCCGGGTGCAGGAGGCGGTGGACGCGCAGCGCTACCAGGTCGCCTACGAGTCGGTGCTCGGCATCCTCGGCGACGAGACCGAGGCCGACCACATCGCCTGCCTGGGCCTGTTCATCCTGAACGGGTATCAGCAGATGCAGCCGATCCGGGACGTGTCCTACCTGCGCCGGGCATTCGACGAGGTCCTCTCGGGGCTGATTCCCGATAGACCGCCGTCTGCGGAAACGGCGCAGTAGCGGACGTTGCGAGGCACGAGCCCTCTTTGACGATGCTGCTTGCGCGGTGCTCGGTCCGGACCGAGGCGGGATCGTCTCGATACTGTCGCGAGGAGATCGGGACAGGAAGGGCTCGACGATGCTGGTACCGCCGATACCTGGGGCAGATGTTCGAGCCGGTGGTGGGGTCAGCGGTCGGACCGGTGGGCCACGCTCGGCGCACCGCCGACAACCGCCGCCGACTCGAGGTCGGCCAGTTCCGCCGCATCGACTCCGAGACGGGCGAGCACTTCGGTGGTGTGCTCGCCCAGCAGTGGAGCATGGCCGCGGTGCCATCGCGCGGGACCGGCGGAGAACCGCGCCGGGAGCGTGCTGTGCCGGGCCGGTGCCAGCACCGGATGCTCGACGATCTCGTAGAATCCGCGCGCTTCCAGGTGCGGGATATCGCCCTGTCGGTGCGGCTGCAGTACCTTGGCGACGGGAACACCGCCGGCCCAGAGCAATTCGATGATCTGATCGTCGGTCCGCTCGGCGCACCACAGGCCGAGTTCGGCGTCGATCTCGTCGTGCCGCAGTCGTCGGCCCGCGGTGGTGTCCAGCGCCGGGTCCTGTGCCCAGGCCGGATTTCCCAGGGCTTCGCGCAACGAGTGCCACTGGACGTCGGTGGTGACCGCGAGGGCGACCCACCGATCACGCCCGCCGAACTCGTCGGTCCCCGCGGTGCGATAGAGGTTCTGCGGGGCGGCCTCGGGTCCCCGATTGCCGTCCCGCCGCAGCAGCGCGCCGTAGGCGGAGTATTCGATGACCTGCTCGGCGGCCACGCTGAGCGCCGCCTCCACCATCGCGGCCTCCACGAGCACACCCTGGCCGGTGGTCCGCCGATGTTCGAGGGCCAGCAGCAGTGCGTTCAAGGCGTGCACGCCGGCGTTGGGGTCGCCGATGGAATACGGCTGCACCGGGTTGGCGTCGGGGTGGCCGGTGAGATTGGTGATGCCGGAGGTGTCCTCGATGACGTAGGCGAAGGCCGGGTTGTCCCGCCACGGCCCGGTGAGGCCGAAACCGGGCATCCGGACCATGATCCCGTCGGGGCGCAGTGCGCGATAGGCGTCGTAGTCCAGGCCGATCTGCTCCATGACGCGGGGCGTGTAGTTCTCCACGACGATGTCGCAGGTGGCGGCCAAGCGGTGCAGCAGGTCACGGCCGCGTTCGTCGCGCCAGTCGATGGTGATGCTCTTCTTGCCGGTGTTGAGACCGGAGAAGATGGGGGAGCGCTCCCACCACCGGTCCTCGGTGTTCGGCACGCCCGCGATGAGCCGGGTGCCGTCGGGGCGGGTGGCCGACTCGACGTGGATGACCTCCGCGCCGAGCATGGCCAGGACGTGTGTGCAGGATGGTCCGGCCCAGAAGGTCGTCAAGTCGAGCACACGAATCCCGCCGAACGGCAACGGGTCCGGTTCGCCGCCGCGGGTCGCGGCGACTCGCGCGGGCGGACGGTGCCGGAAGGCGTCGGTGTGCTCGCCGAGCCGGGGCGCGGG
Source organism: Nocardia shimofusensis NBRC 100134 (assembly GCF_001613125.1). Lineage (GTDB taxonomy): Bacteria > Actinomycetota > Actinomycetes > Mycobacteriales > Mycobacteriaceae > Nocardia > Nocardia shimofusensis. The sequence goes on along the minus strand of NZ_BDBT01000027.1, from coordinate 90,218 downwards.
CGCGGGTGCGCGCAAGAGCGGGGGAGTGGTGCGGAAGGGGGCCGCCGGGCGCAGGAATCCGGCCGGGTCGGTGACGAAGGTGCCGCGTTCGGCGTGATGGTCCATGTGCGGTGCGTTGGCGCCGTCGGCGACCAGGCCGTTGGGGACGCGAAAAGCCGTGGCGAGCGCGCGAATCGCGTCGACCGGTTGCGAGGCGAACCAGGCGGCGATCTCATCGGCGTGCTTGCCCGCGCGTTCGGTGATCGTCAGCTCGGTGTCCTGGTCGATCCACTCCGGATGCCCGACGATCGCGCACAGGTCGAACCACTGCTGCGCGGTGCCGCAGCCGACCGACACCAGCCCGTCGGCCGCCGTCGCGACGCCGGGCACGCTGAGCCTGCGCTGGGTGCGGAAAGGGCGGCCGAGCGCGTCGTGGAAGGTGACGGGGAAGTAGGTGAGGCCGAGGATCTGGGTTTCGAGCATCGACAGATCGACGAGTTCGCCGCTGTCGGTGTCGGCGCAGCGCAGTCGCGAGATCATGGTGGCCGCGCTCGCGTGGGCGCCGGCGAACCATTCGCCGATGCGGCCGCCGACGTGCACCGGAGCGCGTTGCGGATCGCCCCGGCCCAGCCCGATGATGCCGCCGGACCAGGCTTGGAGGGTGAACTCGGTGGCGGGTCGGCCTGCCCACGGTCCTTCGAGCCCGAACGAGGTGATCGAGGTGACGATCGTGTGCGGGTGGCCGCGCCGAATGGCGGTGGGGGACAGCTCGGGAAGCTCCGCGAGCGCGGAACCCGGTGACCACACCACCACATCGGCTCCGGCCAGCAGCGTCTCGACCATCTCGATATCCGCGCGCCGCACCGGATCGGCGACCACCGAGTGCTTGCCGCCGGACAGGTACGCGAACAGCGCCCCGTCCTCGTCCGGGGCGATAGCGGCTCCGGAAGCAGTCCATCTCCGCAGCGGATCGCCTTGCGGGTCCTCGACTTTCACGACATGCGCGCCACCGTCGCGGAGCAAGCGCGTGCAGTAGGCCCCGGCGATGCCGGAAGACAGGTCGACCACCGTGCAGCCGTCCAGCGGCAGGTCTGGGCTCACTCCTGCTCCTCGCGCGCGGACTTGCTGAGCCGGAACTCGGGCGGGAAGCGGGAGTCGTTGTCCTTGACCGACTTGTTCAGCCCGTTGTCGAAGGCTTTGTCCAGCATGAGCTCGTCGTCGTCGGCGTGGATGTGGCCGCCCATCGACTCGAAGAAGCCGCTGAGCAGGCTGCCCATGTATTCGCCCTGCTGCTGCTTCATGATCTCGAAGAAGACCTTCTGCATGAAGATGGTGTCGGTGGGGCGGTTGCGGGCGCAGGCCAGCGCGTACTTGGCGGTCTCGGCCTCGAGCTCGTCACGGGTGACGACCTTGTTGAGGAAGTTGCAGTCGAACATCTCCTGCGCGGTGAACGCCCGGCCGGTGAACACCATCTCCTGGAATCGGCGCATGCCCATGGTCTGCGCCCAGGTCCACATGCGCGGGCCCCACCCGTAGTAGCGGAAGGAGGGGTGGCCGAAGAGGGCGTCGTCGGAGGAGATGACCAGGTCGGCGTCGGCGGCCTGGTAGAAGTGCCAGCCGTAGCAGTAGCCCTTCACCTCGACGATGCTGATCTTCTTGAACTCCTGCAGGCTGCGGCAGCCCGCCTGGGCATTGGCATACCACTGGCTGACGGTGGCGCCGTGCCGGAAGGAGTTCTTCGGCGGGTAGCGCACCTCGTCCTCGCCGATCTTGTACTCGGCCAGCCGCGGACCCTGCGACGGGTCGTTCTGCACGCGCAGGAACTCGGGCAGATCCGCGCCGCTGCCGAAATCGTCGCCCGCCCCGCGCACGACGAGCACCTTCACCTCGTCGTCGACGCTCGCGCGGTGGATGAGATCGCCGTAGCGCAATCTCGCCGCGATGGTCGGGGCGTTCAGATGCTCCGGGCGGTTGAAGGTGATGGTCGCGATGCGGGTCGCGGGGTCCTTGTCGTAGAGGATGATCTCCTCGGCCGACGGTTGATCGGATTCGGACATGCGACGGCTCCTGTCAGTGCGGCCAGTGCGGCGCGGTGGTCAGTACCTCCGGGCCGGAGTCGGTGATCAGCACCGAGTCCCGGGTGAAGACGGCGCCGATGCCCGATTCCCACACGTAGCCGGTGACCGCGAGGACCATGCCGGGCTCGAGGCGGTCGGCCTCGGCGGTTTCGCGCAGGTGAGGGGAGATCACGGGGGAGTCGAAGCCCATGCCGAGCCCGCGTGCCACCGGCATCGGGGGCAGTGCGACCCCCGCGGCCTCGTAGGCGTCGAGCAGTCCGGCGGCCGATGCGCCCGGCCGACAGGCTTCGATCAGCTTGTCCCACAAGCCATCCGCGCGCCGATACAGCGCGCGAACGCGGTCATCGGCCGTGCCGGCGGCAGGCCAGGTGCGACCTACCTCACCGATGTAGCCCTCGCCGAGCACGCTCGCCGAGATTGCCACCAGATCGCCGTCACGGATCCGGCGATCCGCACCCGCCCGCCGCCACGGATGCTCCGGCGAGGTCACCCACACCGAGTCCTGCGCGGCGGGCGTGCTGATGCCGCCGGCGGTCATGGCCTCGAGCAGCACGCCGATCAAGCCGTGCTCGGTGGCGCCGGGGGCGAGTTCGGCGACGGTGGCCGCCAGTCCGACCTCGGCCACGGTCAGCGCGCGCCGCAGCGCCGCGATCTCCTCGGGAGTCTTGATCCGGCGGGCTTCGCGCATGGCCTGTTCGCCGTCGACGAGTTCGGCGGCGGGGAAGGCCATCGGCAGCAGCTTCGCGAAACCGGGCGACAGCGCGTCGGTGCCGACGCGGCGGGCGGTCTTCGCGCCGTCGATGGCGGCGAGCACCGCGATGGTGTTCATCGGATTCCACCGCAGGCCGTAGAGGTGCTCGTGCGGGATGTCCTCGGGCACGCCTTCGTCCCAGGTGCTCAGCAGATGCACCGCGCCGCTGTCGCGGACCAGAGTGGCGACGGGACCGAACGGCCGGGTGCCCGCGACCCACAGTTGCACGGCGCCGGAGACATAGCGGGCGTTGGCCTGCCTGCCGAGCACGAGGATGTCCAGATCATGGGCTCGCATCTGTGCCAGTGCGCGATCGCGCCGCCCATGCCGCAGGGCGCGATCGTCGGGCACTACCTCAGTTGCCATAGGGGTCATAGGGGTAGTCGGTGAGAGGGAGCCAGCCCTCCTCGGTGATCACGATGATCTCCTCGCTTCGGTATCCGCCGGTGCCGTCCTCCCAGACGACCGGCTCGAGCACCAGCACCATGCCGGGCTCGAAGACGAAGTTCTCGTCATAGGCCGCACCGAGATCGGTGCCGATCATCGGCATCTCGGCCGCGCTCACGCCGATGCCGTGGCCGAGATAGAAGTGCGGCAGCCACGGCTCGGCGCCGTCGTTGGCCTCGGTAGCGGCGCGCGCCAGATCGGCGGCGGTCGCCCCGGCGCGGGTCACGTCCAGGACCGCGGTCAGCAGTTCGCGCCAGCGGGTGAACTGGCGCTGCTGGGCGGGCGTCGGGTCGGCGCCGACGATCCAGGTGCGGCCGAAATCCGAGCAGTAGCCGCCGTAGGTGATGCTGACGTCTGTCCACAGCACGTCGCCCGCGGCCAGTTCTCGTTCGGTGCTCAGCAGCGGTAGCGCGAGGTCGCCGTGGGTGGTCCACACGCCCTCGGCCTTGGTCGCGGGCATGACCTGCCAGATGGCGTCGAGCATGTTCGCCGTCGCGCCGAGTTCGAAAGCGCGGCGCACGAATCCGGCGGACAGATCGATCTGGCGACGGCCGGGCGCGAGCGCGGCCTGCACGTCGACGATCGCCTGCTCGGTGATCCGGGCCGCGGTGCGGATGCAGGACACTTCGTCGGGCGTCTTGACCAGCTTGGCCGGGCCGATGACCGCGGCGGCGTCGGTGGGCGGGCCCGCGGGGAACACCGTGGCGCCCGCCCGCAGCATGGCGCCGGTGTACTCGTCGACCGCCACCGTCGAGCCGGAGGGGATCAGGTCGGCGAGAATCCGGGTGAAACCCCGCACGCCCTCGTCGAATTCGAGATAGACCGGTCCGTGCAGGTGATCGGCGGGCAACTCGGACTCCGCGGCCGCGCCCTCCCGGAACGGCAGGAACAGATGCGGATGCGGGTCGCCGGCCAGCACCACGGCCACCGGACGCTCGACATGCGCGAGGCCGGCGTCGCCGAGCGGCCAGTTGGCGCCGGTCGCGTAGACGACATTGCTGTTGTTGAGCAGCACCAGGGCATCCACGCCCTGGGCGGCCATCGCGGCGCGCAGCCGGGCGTCGGTCTCCCGGCGCATGCGGGCGCGGTCGGGGACCTCGGGGATCACGAAGGACGACGAGGTCTGCGGGGTGGCGAAAGCGGTCATCGCGATTCCAGGGGGGATCGTGTTTCCTGGGAGGACAGTCCCAGGAAGTCCTGGACGTTGGTGCTGACGACGCGGGCGGCGTCCTCGGGGCCCAGCGCCTCCACGACCGCGGCCAGGGACTTCTCCGAGTAGCCGAAGGTGCTCTCGTTGTGCGGGTAGTCCGAGGACCACATCACCCGGTCCACGCCGATCTGGTCGACCAATGCGAGGCCGAGCGGATCGACCATGAAGGACGCGCGCATGTGGTTGTCCCAGTAGTGGCGCACGTCGTGGTCGAGCGGGCGGTCGAGCATGTGCTGGAAGGAGGCGTGCATGTGCTCGGCGTCCTGCAGGGCCGCGGCCACCCAGTTGATCCCGCCCTCGAACCAGCCGATGCTCAGGCCGGGATGGCGGTCGATGATGCCGCTGAAGATGTACTTGGAGAACAACTCCCGGAACGGCGCGACGTTGTGCATCATGCCGACCGCGACGCTGTTGACCTCGCACGGGCTCGACAGCGGAGACTCGCCGATGTGGTGGGAGACCGGCACGCCGGACTCCTCGATGGCGTCCCACACCGGGATCATCGCGGTGCTCCCGTAGTCGATGATCTTGCCGTCGTCGTCCTTGCCTGCCGACAGGGGCAGCAGAAAGGTCTTCAGGCCGAGTCCTCGGAGTTCCTCGAGGGTGCGTCGCGCGCCCTCGGGCTCCCACCAGTTGATGAGGCCGACGCCGTAGAACGCGCCGTCGGACTGCTCCTGCAGCTCGGCGATGTAGGCGTTGTAGACGCGGAAACACAGCTCGCGGATCTCTTTGTCCGGGTAGAACAGCAGCGCCAGCAGCGCGTTGGGGAACGCGAGCTCCTTGGCGATGCCGTCGGCGCGCAGATCGGCGGTACGGGCTTCGAGGTTGGCGCTGCCCGAGCCGTCCAGCGGGTCGTACTGCATGAGCACGTGGCTGAAATCGCCGGGCAGGAAGGACTTTCCCTTGCGCCCGAGCTGGAAGGCACCGTCCTCGTACCAGACGCGGGGCGCACGGTCCTTGAGGCTCTCGGGGAAGCGTTCGAAGAAGATGTCGTGCGCCAGGGAGATGTGATTGTCGGCCGAGAACACCTCGGTGCCCGCGGGCAGGCCGAGAGTGCCTTCGGCATGGCCGCGCCGGTCCTTGGGCGGGCCGAAGCCACCCGGCGGATACAACGAAGCACTGCTGGTCGGAACCGACATCATGACCCTCCGTGGGGAGTTCGGGTGTGGTCGAGGCACCGGTCGGCAGGGGCCGAGCAGTGCGGTAATGAGATTATCACACTAGGAGAAGATGACTTCCAAGTGTGAGGGATGAGATCAGGTATAAGGGCAGATGGAAAGTGGAGAATAATATTCTCATGGTGATGTGTCACAAGGGGTGTGCGACACGACCGGAGGGGACCTTCGCGCCACGCCATGAGACCCTTGTCACAAGTCCGAAACCAACCTACTGTGTGTTCACTTGGTTTCCAGCCGACAGGTGTTTCCGCGTGACAGCTCCTCGCCCCTATGCCTCACTGCTCGCCAAAGGCGAAGATCGCCGGCAGCGCATCCTGGCCGTCGCTCAGCGGCTGCTCACCCAGAACGGCTGGCGTAACACCACCGTCGCGATGGTCGCGCGCGAGGCCGGGGTCAGCCCGGCGGGCCTGCTGCACCACTTCCCCTCCAAGGACCAACTGCTGCACGCCGTCCTCGACGCCAAGGACGCCGACGATCTGTCTCGGGCCGACCTCACCGGGGACCTGTTCGTCGAGATCGGCCGGGTCGCCGAACGCATCCAGCGCTCACCGGAGCTGGTCGGCACCTTCGTGGTGATGCTGGTGGAGAACCTGCAGCCCGACGCGCCGCTGCACGACCGCCTGCTCGACAGATGGAAACTCGCCGTCGGCATCGTGGCCGCGATCATCAGGCACAACCAGGAGCTCGGTAAGTACCGGGCCGATCTGGATGCCGATGTCCGGGCCATGGAAATCGTTGCATTCATCAACGGAATGGAGATCTCATGGCTGCTCGATCATTCGATCCCGCTGGCGAAGGTGTTCGAGGAATACACTCGGGCGCTGGCCCGGGACTTCGCTCCGGCCACGGAACGACCCGCTACCGGCTCGACATCGTCGGGACCAGCATCGTCGACGTCGTCGAGCATGCCGGTGGATGGCTGTTCGACCGTGCGATCGCCGGCTGGGAGGTGACCGTACTGGTCGCCGATCTCGCCGATTCCCGCCCGTTGCGCATCCTCGGCGCGGAAGTGCTGGACCTGGAGTCGGTGCTGTCCGCGAGCGGGCAGGGGCGCAGACCCGACGCGCTCGGTATCGCGAGCGCTGTCTGTCAACAGGATTCGCGGGCGCACCGCGGAGTGCTCAAGGCGCTGCGCGACGGCGGCGTCGAGGTCGTGGTGTGGGGCGAGGACTGGTCGACTCCGCCCGAGCATCGGGTGGATCCGGTGCTGCACCGGCTCAGCATGGCGGCGCAGGCATTCAAGGCGCAGGCGCTGACCGCAGCGGCGGCATTGTCGGTCGCGGTCGGTTCGACGGAGATCTTTCGCAGCGGAGCCACGCTCGTGCCCCAGGTCGCCGCCGACCTGATGCCGGTCGGGTGATGCGGGATGCGGGCGGGGCAGGCTCGAAACGACTTGCCCCGCAATCCGCCTCGTTTCAGTGGCTCACTTGCCGGAGGTGAATCCGTGCGCGCAGAAATCCCAGATCTCCGCGGCGGTGATCGGCCGCTGATCCTCCTCGGCTGCCGCCGACTGAGCGGTGAACATGACCGTCTGGATGACCATCGCGGCGATGCGGCGCGGATCGATACCGGCACGCAGCGCGCCCGCGGCCTCGGCCTCTTCCATCAGCTCGGTGAACAGCGCCAGCATCGGCGCGTGCGCGACCTTCACCTGGCTGGGATGGCTGACCAGTAGCTGGGGGGCGAAATCGGTGAACAGCGGACGGTGCGCGCCCGGATCGGGCCTGCACAACTCGAACAGCAACTCCACGGTGACCCGCAGCTTGTCGAGAGGTTCGGTCTCGCCGTCGGCGGCGGCGCGCAACTGGTCGGCGGTGCGGCCGAGCGCATCTTCGAACAGCGCGAGCAGTAGCTCGTGTTTGCCGTCGAACTGCAGGTAGAAGCTGCGCAGCGACTGCCGGGAGCGGTCGACGACCTCCTGCACGGTGAAATCCGTGCTGCCCTTCTCCGTGATGATCGCCTGGGCAGCGTCGAGGAACCGCTGAACGCGCTGTTCGGCGCGAAGCTTGGCGGTACGCAGGGAACGCTCGACGGCGCGCTCTTTCCAGGCCGGCTGCTCGCTCGGGCTGGTCACGGGCGCCTCCAGCCCCGGTGATGTGAAGAGAACATGAATGCACTGTACCGGATAACCCCATATCACAAGGGATGCGCCCCCGGTGGGCGTCAGCGTTTCAAAAACGACATACTCATTTCAAGAGAATGATATTCTCCGAACAGGTACCGGCTGTGGGGGTCGCCGGACCCGCTCGCTCACGCCTCGACCACAAGGATGTCCCATGCGCACTCCACGATTCCGCGCGGCGCGCCTCGCTCCCGGCCGAACCGGCACGCGGCGACATCGCACGCTGAGGAAGGCCGCCGTCGCGGTATGCGTGCTCGCGCTGGCCGCCGCGGGATGTGCTCGCGAGCCAGGCGCCGGCGAGGATCCGGGACTCTCGGTCGCCGCGGCCTCCGGCGACTTCGGTGATCTGAAGAGCGTGTGCGGGCCCGGTGACGCCTCGTCCGCGTCGGCCCAGGGCGTCAGCGCCACGCAGATCGAAATCGGGCTCTTCTCCGATATCGGCTTCACCAAGGACCCCGATATCGCCGACGCGGCAAAGGTGTTCGTCGAGTGGTGCAATGCCGCGGGCGGGATCAACGGCCGTGAGCTGGTGACCAATCTGCGCGACACCCGGCTCACCGAGGTGCGTCAGCGCATGCTCGAAGCCTGTCGGGAGGACTTCTTCCTCGTCGGCGGCGCGGCCGCGCTGGACGGACTCGGCGTCAAGGACCGGTTGAAGTGCCTGCTCCCGGAGTTCCCCGCGCAGGTCACCCAGACCGCCAATACCGGCTCGGATCTGCAGCTGGGTGGTGGCTCATCGCTGTCCGAGGACGTCAATCCCTATACGGGCTTCTACAATTGGCTGACCACGCAGGCGTATCCGGAGTCCAAGGGCAAGATCGGCCTGCTCACCGGCGACTCCCCGATCACCAAGGTGATGGGCGACAAGCTCACCGAGGCGCTGACCGCCTCGGGCGCGAATGTCGCCTACAGCGGCCTGTACCCGCTCGGCGGCCTCGCGGACTGGACTCCCTACGCGCAGGCGATCAAGAGCAACGGTGTGCGCGGGCTGATCTTCCTCGGCGAGCACCGGGCTCTCACCAAGCTGGAAGAAGCGCTGACCAGCCTGAACTACAAGCCGGACTGGATCGACGCCAATTCCAATTCCTACAAGCAGGCCTTCCTCGACGGCGCCGGAGCCTCGCTGGCCGCGCAGAACAACTTCGTCGATCTCGCCGGTACGGCGCCGCTCGACGCCGCCGATCAGGTCCCCGCGGTGGCGCAGTTGCGGGACATGTTCGAGCAGTACGCGCCCGACAGCCCCATCACCTACCAGGTGCTGCGCGCGTTCCCGGCCTGGCTGCTGTTCGCCGAGTCCGCGACCGCGTGCGGCGACGAGTTGACCAGGCGCTGTGTGTTCGAGACCGCGAGCAAGGAAACCGCGTGGACCGGCGGCGGCCTGCAGGCCCCGGTCGATCTGAGCAAGCCGCGCTCGGATCAGCCGCGGTGCTTCAACGTGCAGCAGGCGACGCCGGAGGGCTGGCGGGCCGCGGATTTCGACCCCGACACCGGCGTCTTCCGCTGTGGCTTCACGCCTTACCGCTACACCGTCGACCACGGCAAGCCGACCACGCTGGCCGACGTCGACAAGAGCATGTCCGACCTCGAATGACGACGATCGGCGAACGCGGCGACCGACGAATGACGGAGATTTCGAAATGACGGAGATTGTCGAATGACACAGACAACGGAGGCCGACGGCCCGCTCGCGGGTATCCGGGTACTCGAAGTGGCCATGTACGGGTTCGTCCCGTCGGCGGGGGCGGTGCTGGCCGACTGGGGCGCCGACGTGATCAAGGTCGAGCACGCGGTGACCGGGGATCCGCAGCGCGGGCTGCGCCGGGTCGGGCAGTTCGTCGTCGAGAACGACCCGAATCCCAATGTGGAACACGCGAACCGGGGCAAGCGCAGCATCGGTGTCGACATGTCGACACCGGAGGGGCGTGCGGTGATCCACGAGCTCGCCCGCGGCGCGGATGTGTTCCTGACCAGCTTCCTGCCGCAGGCGCGGACCAAGTTCGGCATCGATGTCGACGACATCCGTGCGGTGAATCCGTCGATCGTCTACGCCCGCGGCAGCGCGCTCGGTCCGCGCGGCGTCGAATCCGACCGCGGCGGTTACGACATGACCGCGTTCTGGTGCCGGGGCGGGATCGCCGCCACGATCACCGCGCCCGGTGTCGAGGGCATGATCCAGCCGCCCGGTCCCGCCTTCGGCGACACCATCTCCGGCACCAATCTGGCCGGCGGGATCGCCGCCGCACTGCTCAAACGTGAACGCACCGGCAAGCCTTCGGTCGTGGACGTCTCGTTGCTCGGCAGCGGTCTGTGGTCGCTGGGGCACACCGTCGCGCTGTCCGCGCACGGCAAGAAGCCGATGATCGCGCCGAAGCCGGGCGCGCACGGCGCTCCGACGAATCCGCTGTCGGGTCTCTACTCGACCGCCGACGGACGGTACCTCTCGTTCGTCATGTTGCAGCCCGCCAAATTCTGGGCGGATGTGTGCCGCCACATCGAGCGTCCGGAACTGGCCGAGGACCCGCGCTTCGCCGATGCCGCGAGCATCGCCGAGCACACCGCCGAGGCCGTGGAGATCCTGCGCGCCGAGATCGGGCGCCGCACGCTGGCGGAATGGACCGAGCGCCTGGCGACACTGTCGGGCCCATGGGCGCCGGTGCAGGACTCCGAGCAGGTGCTCAGCGATCCGCAGATCAGGGCCAACGAGTACCTGCGGCAGGCCGGTGAGCTGGAGCTGGTGGCCAATCCTGTCCAATTCGATGTCACGGCGCCGGATCTGCGGCCCGCGCCGGGATTCGCCGAGCAGACCGACGAGGTGCTGCTCGAGCTGGGTCTGAGCTGGGATCGGATCGTGGAATTGAAGGTGGCGGGCGCGGTGTCCTGACACCTCGCCCGAACACGAAGGCGGGCCGCGGCCGGAGAGGCTGCGGCCCGCCTTCGTGCGTGATCAGCCCGCGCGCTTGGCGTAGGCCGCGGCGTACTCCTTGCGCGAGGTGGTCGAGATGTCCACGTCGGTCGCCTTGGCGCGCAGCGCACCGACGGTTGCCTGCTCGCGGGGGATGTGCCGGAACGGATCCCAGTCGAACCAGCGGGTGGCGTTCTCCCAGGTGATCTTGTGGATCTCGTCGTCGGTGGCCCCGGCGGCCTCGAGCTCCTCGAGCACGAACTCCGGCGCGTTGGGCCAGATCGAGTCCGAATGCGGGTAGTCGCACTCCCAGGCGATGTTGTCGATGCCGATGTCGTGACGGAACTTCAACGCCGTCCGGTCGGTGACGTAGCAGGCCAGCACGTGCTCGCGGAAGACCTCGCTGGGCAGCTTGCCGCCGAAGTCACGGCGCAGCCAGCGCTGGTTGGTGTAGTGCCGGTCGGAGCGGTCCAGGAAGAACGGGATCCAGCCGACGCCGCCCTCGGAGAGCGCGATCTTGAGCTTCGGGTAGGCGCGGAACGCCGGTCCCCACAGCAGGTCCTGCGCGGCGATCAGCGAGATGCTCGGGGCGAGCACCATGAGATTGTCGATCGGCGCGTCCGGGGCCAGGCGCAGCACGCCGAAGCCCTGGCCGATGTGCAGGTTCATCACGGTGTTGTGCTCGCACAGCGCCTCGAACACCGGCGCCCAGTACTCGATGTCGTGGTAGCTGGGCAGGCCGTCGATGTGCGGCAGCTCCGGCATGGTCACCGAATGGCAGCCCTTGGCCGCGACGCGGGCGATCTCGGCCACGGCCAGCTGCGGATCCCACAGCGGCAGGATGGCGATCGGAATGAACCGGCCCGGGTAGGCGCCCGCCCAGTCCTCGATGTGCCAGTCGTTGTACGCCTGGATCATCGCGACGGTGATCTCGTCCTTTCGGTGGGCCAGATGCCCGGCGCTGAACCCGGTGAAGGTCGGGAAGCACATCGAGGCCAGCACCCCGTTGGCGTCCATGTCGCGCACTCGATCGTGCACGTTGTAGACCGCCGGGCGCATCTCGGCGTAGCCGGCGGGATCGCGGCCCCACTCCTCGGCGGGCCAGGTGACCACGGCGTTGAGACCCGCGACGCCGGTCGGGCGGTCGCGGTAGATCCAGCGGTCGATGCCCTGATCGTCCACGACGACCTTCGGGGCCAGATCGGCCCACTTCTTCGGGACGTGACCGTCGAACATGTCGAGCGGCTCGACGACATGGTCATCGATGCTCACCAGGATCAGGTCGTCGGTGTTCATGGGACTCCTCGCGTACGTGGGCGTCTGCGGAACGGGGCTGACGTGAGATTGTCAGTCTCGCGAAATTGTCAATCTATCTATAGGAGAATGACGCTCTCGCTCATGGTATAGACGATAGCGGATCGGAGCCCCTGGGTCGAAAGTCTGCGATGATCTGCGGGAGCTCGACCGAACTGCGGATACCCGGCTCGGCGGCGCAGACGGCGGGCACCGCATTGACTGCTCGATGGGCGGTGTAGCCGGGGGATACCTGAGCCATCCGGTCCAGGTCGACAGCGAGCCGGATGTCGACCTCGAGCGGAGCGTCGCCGTCCACCGACAGGTGCCAGCCGGTGTCGCCGATGCGCCAGTCGGCGTCGAGGTCGGCGGTGCAGTACCAGGTCGCGCGGAAGGTCAGTAGAGGTGCGCCCGCCCGGACTCCGGTGACGGTGATGCGCTGGGCGGCGACGGTGCCCGCCGGGATACGGCCTGCGGCGATGTCGACATCGGTGTGCGCGCAAGCGAGTTCGGCATGGGCGGTGAGGTCGTCGAGTGGCAGGCCGAGCGCCCGGGCGACCAGGCGCAGCGAGGGGCCGAAACTGTCGCGCAGGTATGCGGCTCGGCTCGGATCGGCCGTCTGCGCGGGGCCGCCGAATCCCATGATGCCGAACAGCAGTTCCGGTGAGGGGCGCCGGGACAGGTCGGCGTATTCGTCGATCGTCAGGCCGGTCAGCTCGCGCTGGACCGAGGTCAGCGCCAAGGGGATGGCCTCGGTGATGAAGCCGGGGCTGCTGCCGGTGCTGTGGATCGAGGCGCCGCCTTCGGCGCAGGCCGCGGCGACCCGTGCGCGCAGTCCTGGCTCGGTGGTCTCCGGATGGTGGAATCGGCCGCAGGTGGTGACCACGTCGAAACCGGCCGCGAGCAGGCGGCAGACCTCGTCGGCGTCAAAGGTGATCGGCATGTAGAGCACGCAGTCGGCGTCGAGGGCGAGGATCTGCTCGATATCGGTCGTCGCCGTGACGCCCACCGGATCCGTTCCGCACAGCTCACCCGCGTCCCGGCCTGCTTTGTCCGGCGAGTGCACATAGACGCCCGCGAGCGTCATCCCCGGGTGCGCGAGGATCGCGCGCAGTGACCGGCGGCCGATGGTGCCGGTGGCCCATTGGACGACTCGGAAGGGCGGGGGAGTGCTCATGTGCCGTCCGTTCTCCCGCTGGTCCGGGGCGTTCCGATTATGCGTTCGCCTAGAATGGTATTGGCATTCTCATTTTCTGCAAGTAACGTATTCAAGTGATGAACGAGCAAGTGCAGACCTCGTCCGGCATACCGTTGGAGCCGAGCTACGGGCCCGAGGCGAGGCGAACGGATCCGCCCCCGCCGGGCAGTTACCCCTTCACCCGGGGCAACTTCCCCACGGGCTACCGCGGCCGGTTGTGGACCTTCCGGCAGTACTCCGGGTTCGGCACCGCCGAGGAGTCCAACCGTCGCTACCGGTATCTGCTCGAGCAGGGCGGTACCGGACTCTCGGTCGCGCTCGACCTGCCGACCCAATGCGGTTACGACTCCGACGATCCCGAGGTGAGCGAGGAGGTCGGCCGGGTCGGCGTCGCCGTGGACACCCTGGCCGACGCCGAAGTGCTCTTCGACGAGATCCCGCTCGACAAGATCAGCACCAGCTTCACCATCAACGGCACCGCCGCGATCCTGCTGGCCCTCTATGTCGCCGCCGCCGAGAAGAAGGGCGTGCCCAGGGCGAAGCTCACCGGCACGATCCAGAACGACATCCTCAAGGAATACGCCTCGCGCGGCACCTGGATCTGGCCGCCGCAGCCCTCGCTGCGCCTGATCGCCGACACCATCGAGTTCTGCGCCGCCGAGGTGCCGCGCTTCAACGCGATCTCGGTGGCGGGCGCGCACTTCCGCGACGCGGGCGCCAACGCCGTCCAGGAGATGGCCTTCACCCTCGCCGACGGCGTCACCTATTGTGACACCCTGGTCGAACGCGGCCGGATGACCATCGACCAGTTCGCCCCGCAGATCTCGTTCTTCTTCTACACCCACGGCGACTTCTTCGAGGAGATCGCCAAATACCGTGCGGGCAGACGCCGTTGGGCCACCATCGTGCGCGAGCGCTACGGCGCGAGCAGCGACAAGGCGGCCATGTTCCGCTTCGGCTGCGTCGCCGGCGGCGCCTCGCTGTATGCCCCGCAGGCGCAGAACAATCTGGTACGCATCGCCTACGAGGCGATGGCGGCGGTGCTCGGCGGCGTGCAGTCGATGTTCACCGCGGCCTGGGACGAGCCGTTCGCGCTGCCGAGCGAGGAATCGGCGACCATGGCGCTGCGCACCCAGCAGATCCTCGCCTACGAGACCGGCGTCACCCGGGTGGCCGACCCGCTCGGCGGCTCCTACTTCGTCGAGGCGCTCACCGATGAGACCGAGAAACGGATCGTCGAGATCATGAGCGACCTCGAACAGCGCGGCGGCATGGTCCGCTGCATCGAGGACGGCTACCTGCAGGGCCTGATCGCCGACGCCGCCTTCGACCTGCACCACGCGGTCGAGTCGGGACAGCGGCCGGTGGTCGGGGTGAACCGGTTCGTCACCGACGAGCCCGCCCCCGACATCGGCACCTACGCGCTCGACGCCGAGGGCCGCGAGCGGCAGTTGAAGCGACTGGCCCGCGTCAAGGCCGAACGCGACCCCGCCGCCGTGCGGGACACGCTGGCCGCGCTCTCGCGGGCCGCGGAGGGAGAGGACAACCTCATGCACCACCTGATCGCCTGTGCCAACGCCTATTGCACGGTGGGGGAGATGACCTCCGCGCTCAAAGCGGTCTGGGGCGAATTCCAGCAGCCGGTGGTGTTCTGATGCCCGCCCGCGTGCTGGTCGCCAAACCCGGACTCGACGGTCACGATCGCGGCGCCAAGATCGTCGCCCGCACCCTGCGCGACGCGGGTTTCGAGGTGATCTACACCGGCATCCGCAAGAAGGTGGAGGAGATCGTCGCCATCGCGGTGCAGGAGGACGTCGCCGTGGTCGGCCTGAGCATCCTGTCCGGCGCGCACGTCGCGCTGACCCAGCGGGTGATCGACGCGCTGCGGGCCGCCGACGCCTCCGACATCGCGGTGGTCGTGGGCGGCACGATTCCGCGGGCGGACGTGCCGGTGCTGCTGGAAGCCGGTGCGGCGGCGGTCTTTCCGACCGGAACCGCGCTGGAGACGCTGGTCGAGGAGATCCGCGCACTCACGACATCGGCGGCGAACTAGGCCGTGGTGCGCGGCATCGGGACAGCGGTCGAGCCGGTGGGGACGCGTGTGCGATACCTGACGAGTGGGGCGAGAGCCGCGACAGCGGTCGTCGCCGCACGGCTTACCGGGACGACCGAGCGTCGACAGCATCAGCAGCCGGGCCGCGAAGAGCGTGGAGATCTCGCATGGAAGGCGGCGGTGTCCCACGGGGGACGCACCGTCTCCGGCAGCGGCGCTGCGGGAAGCAATGGTCGCCGTCGACACCGGCGGTGACCCAGGAAACGGTGGTCGGCGGCGCGCAGGCCGACGATGGTCGTCGCCGCCGGCCCGATGGTCCGGCGAAGCGCCGGACAGCTTGGAGGAACAGTGCGTATCGGTGTGATGATCGGGCCGGAGAAGGGCGACTCCGGTCGCAAGCTCGACCGGATGCTGCGTGAT
Source organism: Nocardia shimofusensis NBRC 100134 (assembly GCF_001613125.1). Classification (GTDB taxonomy): domain Bacteria; phylum Actinomycetota; class Actinomycetes; order Mycobacteriales; family Mycobacteriaceae; genus Nocardia; species Nocardia shimofusensis. The sequence goes on along the minus strand of NZ_BDBT01000027.1, from coordinate 74,587 downwards.
ATCGAATGGGCGGAGTCGGCCGGTCTGGACACCGCCTGGATCCCTCAGATCCCCACCGATTTCGATGCTCTCACGGCCGTCGCGGCCATGGGTTTGCGCACCGGCCGCATCGAACTCGGCACCGCCGTGGTCCCGTTGCAGGCGCAACATCCCATCGCGCTCGCCCGGCAGGCGCTGTCGGTCCATGCGGCCGCAGGCGGCCGGCTCGCCCTAGGAGTCGGCCCCTCACACCACTGGATCGTGCGGGACATGCTCGGCCTGCCCTACGACCGCCCCGCCGCCTACACCCGCGACTACCTCGAGGTGCTCGACGCAGCACTGCGCGGTCCCGGTCGGGTCGACGTCGAGAACGACACGTTCACCGTGCACAACCCCCTCGACCTCGGCCCGGTCGCCCCGCTGCCGGTGCTGATCGCCGCGCTCGGCCCGGTCATGCTGCGCATCGCCGGTGAGCACGCCGACGGCACGGTGCTGTGGATGGCCGACGAGAAGGCCGTCTCCGACCACGTCGTCCCCAAGATCACCAAAGCCGCCGCCGACGCGGGCCGCCCTGCCCCGCGCATCGTCGCAGGACTGCCGGTGTGCCTGTGCGCGCCCGGCGAAGTGGACGAGGCCAAAGCGCGGGCGAACCGCATTCTCGGCGAGGCCGAGGTCTCCCCGAACTACCAGCGCCTGCTCGAACAAGGCTCGGCCCGCGACATCGGCGACCTGTGCATCGCCGGTGACGAAGAAGCGATCGTCGCCGGGCTGCGCCGGTACGCCGACGCGGGCGCGACAGACCTGTCGGTGCGGCTGCTCCCCATCGGCGACACCCGAGACGAACTGGTCGCCTCCAAACGCCGCACCCGTCAGATGATCGCCGACATCGCCGAGGCCCTGCGATGAGCGGGCGGCGCCCGGCGGCCCGCACTCGGCCGTCGGGGTCTTGCCCGCGCATGTGGCCCGTCGGTGTGCGCGTGTTCGTTACGGGTGCTCGCGCGGGATGGACCGGTGGCACGCCGGAGGAGGGACTGTACGGTGAGCGCGGCTGACGAGGGTCCGCTGGCGGGAATCCGGATCCTCGAGGTCGGCACCATGCTCGCGGGGCCGTACGCGACCATGATGCTGGCCGATCTCGGCGCCGAGGTGATCAAGCTCGAGCCGCCGGGCGGCGACATCTCCCGCCAGGTGAGCGACAGCTACTTCGCCAGCCTGAACCGCGGCAAGCGCAGCATCCGCCTCGAGCTCGGCACCGAACGTGGCCAGGCGAAACTCGCCGAACTGGCCGCCGAATCCCACGCTCTGCTGGTCAATCTCAAGCCTTCGGCGATCCACCGCCTCGGCCTGACCTACGACAGCCTGCGTCGCGTGAACGAGCGGATCGTGTGCGTCGCCATCACCGGCTACGGCCTGCACGGCGGCGACGATCCGGCCTTCGACTACGTCATCCAGGCGGCCACCGGCATCGCCGCCCTCACCGGCGACCCCGACGGCCCACCGACCTTGCCCGGCTATTCCTCGGCCGACAACTCGACCGGCCTCACCGCCGCGCTGGGTTTGCTCGCGCAGATCGTCTCCGGGCGCGGCGGCCAGATCGACGTCTCGCTCTACGAGGTCATGCTGTCGCAGTTGAACTACCACGCCGCCGCCTACCTCGCCGAAGGCAAGCGGCCGCAACGCCGCCCGAACGGCGCTCACTCGTATTACGTCCCGGCGCAACTCTTCCCGACCGCGGACGGCCACCTCGCCCTGTTCGTCACCCACGACGGCTTCTGGAAAGCGTTCGCGGGAGAAGCGGGCATCGACGGATACGCCACTATGAGCGAGCGGGTCACCCACCGCGACGAGGTACTCGCGGTCGTGACCGCCGCGCTGGCCGCCGACACCGCGGCGAACTGGGAGATGCGCTTACGGCCGTTGGGCATCCCGGCCGCCGCTGTCCGTGAACTGCCCGAGGCGCTGGACGCCAGTCCCGATGCACTGATCCAGGCGGGGGAGCATCGACTGGTCGGATGCCCGATCCGGGTCGAGGGCTATCGGCCGCGGTATCGGCGGCCGCCCCGGCTCGGGGAAGACGGCTAGCCCGTAGCGCTCGCTCCGGGCGCCGCCATGAGGCAGCGGTCGTGATTTCGGCTACCCTTGCCCGGCAATGGCTTTGCCTTCGAACGATCGTCATTGCCCACCTCGAGCGTAACGGACCCGCCATCCACGATGTTCGCGTCCTACGCCGTATTGCCCGAGCGCTCCATGTTCCGCTTGCCATACTGGTAGTGGAAGACGAAGAGGAGGCGGACGTGAAGCGTCGCGAATTCTTCGAGACCGGCGCCCTCGGAGTCGGCGGAATTGCCGTGTCGGCTGCGAGCGCGGCGGCGCCTCCTGCTCGCGACTCCGGCACCGCCGTCAAGGTCGGTGCCTCTGATGTCGCCGCCATAACGGACAGCATCAGCCAAATCCACGATCTCGATCTCGTGATCGGCGGGGATCGACTGCGTGGTCTCTCCGCCGGGCAAGTGTGCTACGCACAGTATCTGCTCGATGTCGGCACCTACAGCGATGCGGTCGGGCGGGACCTGGCCGGCGCCACTGCCGAGATGATGACGGCAGCCGGCTGGGTGCACTACGACTCCGGGCAATCCGATGTGGCTGCCCGCTACTACACCGAGGCGGCCCAGACCGCGATCGCCGCCGACGACGGAATTGCCGCGGCTCATGCTCTCGGCAACGCCAGCCACCTGATGGTCAACCGGCTGGGATCGAACAGCACCGGCGACCGGATGGCCGTGCAGTACGCCCAGGCGGCTTCACGGGCAGCCCGCCGCCGAGGTGGGCCGAGACTGCGGGCACTCATGGCGCTCCGGGAGGCCGAGGCGAATGGTGCCCGGGGGGATCGGACGGAGATGAATGCCGCGATCGGACGAGCGTTTCGCGCATACGACTCCACGCGCGGCTTCGATCCGGACTGGGTGTACCTGCCCGAAGCCCAAATGAGCGGCGTATCCGGCAAAGCGCATAGGCGGCTCGGCGATCACGCCGCGGCGACCGACCACCTCCGGGAGGCCATCGACAGCTCGGCGGCCTGGCCGAGAGAACGCGCCTCGTGGCAGCTGCACTTGGCGCACAACCTCATCCGGAGCGGGAACACGGCGCAGGCATGCGAGTACCTGGCGGGCACCTTCGCCGCCATATCGGATCTGGCATCCGCGCGGCTCCAGAAGCGACTGGGCGAGCTGGTCGCGGCGGTGCGACCACACGCGAGTGTTCCGGAAGTGCGTGAGTTTCTGGGGATGTGGGCTGCGCGGCGACAGTGGAGTAACCGCCGGGATCGCAGATAGCGCGGCGGTTCTCGCGTCGGCAGTGGAATGTCCAGGCGTGTCCGCCCACTCCCACTGAGCTCACTCGTAGTCGACGGTGATCGAATCCGTATCCGGCACCGCCTGGCAGGTGAGGACGTACCCCTCGTCCAGTTCGTCGTCTGTCAGCGCCTCGTTGACCCGTAGCGTCGCGTGCCCGCTGGTGACCTTCGCGATGCAGGTAGCGCAGTTGCCCGCCTCGCACGAGAACGGCGGGACCAGCCCCGCGCGCCGGGCACTTTCCAGCAGGGTCTCGCCGGCCCGGCGCGGCACCGTCTTCTTCTTGCGGTTGAGCAGGATCGTCACGGTGCCGGTCTCGCCCTGGGGTGGTGGTGCGGCAGTCGCCGGAGTTGCCGCCGACACCGACGTATGTGTGCCGGACGGGCCGATTTCCGGCGAGACGACCGCGGCGCCCCCGGCGATCGGGTCGGCCGACACCGGTGGTGTCGCCGGCACGGGCGTTCCGAACCGCTCGCTGTAGATCGCGCCCGGCCCCGGGAGCGCGTTCTCGACCATCTCCATGAACGCTTCCGGCCCGCAGACGTATGCCTCGCCGTGCCCGTCCGGGCCGACGAAGGCGCGGACGGCGTCGGCGTCGAGGAAACCGCCCGAGCTGTCGAGATGGCGGCGAACCTCGAGCCGTCCCGGGTAGCGCGCGGTTAGTGCGGTCAATGCCTCGCCGAAGATCATCGAGTCCGCGTCCCGGTCGGCGCAGAGCAACCTGACCCGGCGATCGGTGGTGGCCAGCACCGACTTGGCCAGCGACAGGATCGGCGTGATCCCGCTGCCGCCGCTGAATCCGAGCAGCGGCGCGGCGCTCTCGCGAAGGCAGAACCGTCCCGTCACCGGGCCGAGTTCCAGCTCGTCGCCTTCGGTCAGATTGTCGTGCATCCAGTTCGACACCTTGCCGCCCGGAACGCGTTTGACGGTGGTCATCAGCTCGGAGTCGGTCTCCGGCGCGCTGGACATCGAGTACGACCGGTACAGGACCTCCCCGTCCACGGTGACGCGGAACGTGCAGAACTGCCCGGCGCGGTAGGTGATCGGCTGCTCGTGCGGGCGCAGCACGAAGGTGCGCGCGTCCACGCTTTCCTTCACGATCCGGGTCACCGTCGCGGTCTGGAACCCGGCTCGCTGAACGTTCGTGGGTCTCGCCATCGACCGCCTCCTTTGGTACATATATTCTAATATTAAGAGAATCACATTCTCAGCCACGAGACGGGATCATCTCAAATGTCTGTTGGGAGCGAATCCATCGCCCTCGTCTTCGAGGAGCGGTCCTACAGCCGCGTCGAACTCGACGAACTCGCCGCCGGCCTGGCTGCCGACCTCGCCCTCCGCGGTGTCCGGGCCGGTGACCGGGTGGCGCTGATGTCGTCCAACCGGCCGGAGTTCGTCGTCGCCGTGCTGGCGATCTGGCGGCTCGGCGCGGCGGTCGTGCTCATCAGTCCGGCCTGGAAGAACGACGAGGTCGTGCACGCGCTCGCCGTCACCGGGGCGGTGCACGGGGCCGGTGACCATCCCGTGCTGGCCGAACTGCTGCCCATGCGCCACCTCGACAATCCGATCACTCCGCGAACGGCGGACCCGACCGCCGTCGATCCGGCGGCGGAGGCGGTGCTCGTCTTCAGTTCCGGGACCACCGGGATGCCGAAAGCGGTGCGGCACACGCACGGTTCGCTGGCGGTCGCGGTGCGGCAGTGGCGCGAAGTGCTCGGGCTGACCGCCGCCGATCGCATCCAGGTCGCCACTCCGCCGTCGCACATCCTCGGCCTGCTCAATATCGTCACCGCGCTCGATGCCGGAGCGTGGATGCGCCTACATCGGCGCTTCGACCTGAACACCATGCTCTCGTGCATCCAGGACGACCGGATCACCATCGAGATGGCGGTCGCTCCGATCGCCCTGGCCATCGCCTCGCATCCGGATCTCGAGTCCTTCGACCTGAGCTCGCTGCGCTACATCATGTGGGGCGCGACCCCGGTGACCGTCAGCGTGGCCGAGACCGTCACCCGCCGGGCGGGAGTCGCGTGGCTGCCCGCCTACGGAGCCAGTGAACTGCCCGTCATCGCCTGCAACCCGCTCGAGGGCGCGCGCCTGGACAGCGTGGGCAAGGCCGCGCCGGGCGTGGAGGTCCGCGTGGTCGACCTGGATTCCGGGCAGGTGCTCGAGACCGGCGAGATCGGTGAGATCCAATGTCGCGCGGGCTCTCTGATGTCCGGCTACCTGCCGGAGGAAGCGACGGCCGGTGCCTTCGACGAGGGGTGGTACCGGACCGGCGATGTCGGCTACGTCGATCCCGACGGCTGGATCAGGCTCACCGACCGCGCCAAGGAGATGATCAAGGTTCGCGGCTTCCAGGTCGCGCCCGCCGAGATCGAAGCCGTTCTGCACGGCCACCCGCGCGTCACCGACTGCGCGGTCTTCGGCGTGCCCGACGCGGCCGACGGCGAGGCGGTGATCGCCGCGGTCCACGCGGATGAGCCGGTTACCGAGGAAGAACTCGTCGACCTGATCGGCAGCCGACTGGCCACCTACAAGAAACCGCGCCGGATCGTGTTCGTCCCGGAGATTCCCCGCCTGCCCTCGGGCAAGGTGCTGCGCCGAGTACTGAAGGAGCGTCATGGATGTCCGTCTGACCGCTGAACAGCGTCAATTACGCGACGCCGCTGCCCGATTGGCCGACGAACTCGGTCCGGGCTCGGTCGCCGACCTCGACGACGAACAGCGGGTCGCCCGGCTGGACAAGGCCGTCGAGACGGCGGGCTGGCGTTCGTTGCGCTCCGACGGCGCGTCCGGTGTGGAGGTCGCGCTGGTCGCCGAGGAGTTCGGCAGGGGCTTGGTGGACGTCGCCTTCCTCGGGCCGGTGCTGGCCGACGACCTGCTCGGCGAGGGTGGCGAGCCGGGCGAGTGGACCGTCGCCGTGGACGGGCGGGCCGTCGACGCCCGCGGCCGGGATCGGGCTCTGGAACCGGCCGACGGCCTGCTGCTCTGGGCTCCGGTCGGCAATCGGCTGCCCGCCGCCGATCTCACCCGCCGCGATGCGGACCTGGCGACAGGATTCGACACGCTCAGCGAGATCTCACAAGACCGCTGCACCCGGTGGTATGCCCTGGCGATCACCGCTACCGCCGCCGATCAGCTCGGTGCGGCGCGCGGCGCGCAAGATCTGGCCATCGATTACGCGAAGGTCCGCGAACAGTACGGTCACCCGATCGGCAGCTATCAAGCGGTCGCGCACCTGCTCGCCGAGAGCCGAGCGCTGATCGAAGGCTCGATCAGCGTCTTGCGTCACGCGGCCTGGTCGGTCGACGAACTCGATCCGGTGGATGCCCTGCGAGCGGCCCGCATCGCCCATCTCTACATCACCCGCGCCGCCCGCACCGTCTGTGAGACCGCCATCCAGGTGCACGGCGGCATCGGCAACACCTGGGAGTGCCTGGCCCACGTGTTCCTGCGCCGAGCGCTCACCTCGGCCGAGTGGTTCCCCGTACGTTTGGAGGAGATCGACCTTGGACTATCGTGACTCGGCCCGCGAAGCGGAATTCCGCTCGCGCTTGCGCTCCTGGCTCGCCGACAACGCCGCGGACTACCCGAGCAGTGGCGACGAATACTGGGCCAGGCAGGGCGACTGGCACCACGCGCTCTACGCGGCGGGCTTCTTCGGCCTGTCCTGGCCGGTGAAGTTCGGCGGACAGGATCTGCCGCCCGTCTACGACGTCATCCTCGACGAAGAACTCGCGCTCGCCGGCGCACCGCCGCGCCCCAGCCTCGGCTACCTCGTGCAGGGCCTGGGCAGGCACGGCAGCGAGGAGCTCCAGCACCGCTTCCTGCCCGGCATGATCGACGGGACCCAACGCTGGTGCCAGGGTTTCAGCGAACCCGGCGCGGGCTCGGACCTCGCCTCCTTGCGCACCACGGCCGTGCGTGACGGCGACGAGTACGTGATCCACGGCCACAAGATCTGGACCAGCTACTCCGACGTCGCCGACTGGTGCCTGCTGCTGGCCCGCACCGACTCGCATGCGCCTCGGCACAAAGGCATCTCGGCGTTCGTCGTCTCGATGAAGCAGCCCGGCGTCGAACAGCGTCCGCTGCAGATGATCAGCGGCGTCACCCGCGAGTTCGGCCAGGTTCTCTTCGACGGCGCCCGCGTGCCCGCCGATCAGATGGTCGGCGCCCCGGGGGAAGGCTGGAAGCTGGCCATGACCGTGGTCGGCCACGAACGTGAACCCTCGACCCTCGGCTACGCCGCCCGCTACGGAAAACTGGTGCGGCAGTTGGCAGCCCGTGCCGGTGCGAACCCGCCCGGAGACCTGCGCTGGGCCGCCGTGCAGGCCGAGATGCTGCGCCTGCACGTGCGCCGCAGGCTGTCCGAACAACTCGACGGCGTCACCCACGGCCCCGACGGCTCCCTGGACAAGCTCCTCATGACCTGGGTCGACCAATCCGTCGGCCACGCCGCCCTCGCTGTCGGCGGCACCGGCGACGAGGAACTGCTCGGCGCCTATTTCTACAGCCGCGCCCAGAGCGTCATGGGCGGCACCTCGCAGATCCAGAAGAACATCATCGCCTCGCGCATCCTCGAACTAGGAGCCTGACATGTACGACCTTCCCGACGTGATCGAGGTCCGCGCCGACGGCCCGATCCGCGTCATCACGCTGAACCGCCCCGATGCCCTCAATGCTGTGAACGACGACCTGCACACCGCGCTGGCCCAGCTCTGGCCGCGCCTGGACGAGGATCGGCAGGCGCGTGCCGCAGTGCTGACCGGCGCGGGCAAGGCGTTCAGCGCGGGCGGCGACTTCGCCTATCTCGCCGAGCTCGCCGGGGACGAGAATCTGCGCGCCAAGACCATCGCCCATGGTCGCGCCATCGTCCTCGGCATGGCACGCTGCCGCATCCCGGTGGTGGCGGCGGTGAACGGCCCCGCCGTCGGATTGGGTTGCAGTCTGGTCGCTTTGAGCGACATCGCCTACATCGCCGAATCCGCCTACCTCAAGGACCCGCACGTACAGGTCGGCTTGGTCGCCGCCGACGGCGGACCGCTCACCTGGCCCCTGCACACCAGCCTCATGCTGGCCAAGGAGTACGCCCTCACCGGTGCGAAGATCACCGCCGAGCGGGCGCGGGAGATGGGGCTGGTCAACCACATCGTCGCCGATCCGATGGCGGAGGCGCTGGCCTGCGCCAAGCGCATGGCCGAGTTGCCCAGGCAGGCGGTGGAGAGCACCAAACGTATGCTCAACCTGCACCTGGAGCGCGCGGTGCTGGCGACGCTGGACTACGCGAACATCGCCGAGGACCAGTCGTTCCAGACCGCCGATTTCCGGGCCACCATCGCCCGGCTCACGTCCGAAGGCGACTGATCTACATCTGCCTTTCGAGATCGTTGCCTTCCACCGGCTGTCCTCGCGTCGAACGCCGATGATCTTCGTATCGGGCTCGTTGCCGGTGCCCCCTGACGAGAGCGGTGGCGGCATCCCGTAGACGATCGACCGAGCCGCACCGGTCGTTGCTTTCGGTGCGGCTCGGTCGAAGCGCGTCGACGGCACGCGGGGCCGGGCTATTTCGGTCCGAACCGCAACGCGCCGTCGAGGCGGATGACTTCCCCGTTGAGGTAGTCGTTTTCGATGATCGACTGCGCGAGCTGGGCGTACTCCGTGGACCGGCCCATGCGCTTGGGGAAGGGCACCTGCGGTCCCCAGTACTGCTCGAGCTGGTCGGCGGCCTTGCCGTAGGCGGGGGTGTTGACGGTGCCCGGCGCGATGGTGACCACCCGGATGCCCAGCGGCGACAGATCGCGGGCGGCGACCAGGGTCATGCCGACCACGCCGCCCTTGGCCGCGGCGTACGGCAGCTGCCCGATCTGACCTTCGTAGGCGGCGATGGAGGCGGTGTTGACGATGACGCCGCGCCCGCCTTCTTCCAGGGGTTCGGCCTCGGCGATGGCGGCCGCCGACAGCCGGAGGACGTTGAAGACGGCGGTCAGGTAGTACTCGATGGTCGTGCGGAAGCCGTCCAGCGCCAACGGCTTTCCGTCTTTTCCGATGAGCCGGCCGCCCTGGGCGGGGCCGCCGTGGGTATCGACCGAGATGCGCAGCGGGGCGAGCGATCGGGCTTCGGCGATGGCGGCGTTCACCGAGTCCTCGTCGGTGGCGTCGGTGTGCACGTACCGGACGCCGAGCTCCTTCTCCAGCTCGCGGCCCTTCTCGTCGGCCACATCCGCGACCACGACCTTGGCGCCCGCGGCGACCAGCCTGCGCGTGGTGGCCTCACCGAGTCCACCGGTACCGCCGACCACCAGGGCTGAGCTTCCACTGATCTGCATGTCGCGACCCTCTCTTGAAACTGAACTCTCGTGTTGAGAGAATTATATTCTCATACGTGATTGGAGTGTCACCATGCCTGAGGCCGTCATCGTGTCCGCGACCCGGACCCCGATCGGAACCGCCAGGAAAGGAACGCTGCGCGATACCGACGCCTTCGAGCTGGCCCGGCACATCGTGGGAGCCGCCGCCGAAGGGCTCGACCCGGACCGCATCGACGACGTGGTCCTCGGCGAAGGCCGCTACGGCGGCGGCGTGCTCGCCCGCCACGGCGCGATCACCGCGGGACTGACCGGGGTGCCGGGGCTGGCCCAGAACCGCCACTGCGCGGCGGGGATGTCGGCCGTGCAGACGGCCGCCGCGTCGATTCGCGCCGGCATGGACGAACTGGTCATCGCCGGTGGGGTGAACTCCGATTCCACCGCGCCCCGAGCGCGATTCAGGACCGGTCCGGACACCTGGGCGGACCCGTGGACATCGCCGAGCCACCCGGACCGCCCGGACGCCCCCGCCATGGACATGTCGATCACCGTCGGTTGGAACACGGCGGTGAAAGCGGGGATCTCGCGCGAGGAGATGGACGCCTGGGCGCTGCGCTCGCACCGCAACGCCATCGCCGCCATCGACGAGGGGCGCTTCAAGGAAGAAATCGTCCCGATCCAGACCCCGCACGGGCTGTTCGACACCGACGAGCATCCCCGCCGCGACACCAACCTCGAGCGACTGGCCTCACTGAAGGTGCTGCACCCCGAGATCGAGGGCTTCTCCATTACCGCGGGCAACGCCTCGGGCGCCAACGACGGCGCGGCGGCACTGGCCGTCGCCAGCGATCGACTCGGACTGCCTGCCCTCGGGGTCATCCGAGGCTGGGCGAGCGTGGGCGTCGATCCGTACGACACCGGTCTCGCGCCCATCCAGGCCATCACCAAAGCGGTTGCGCGCGCCGGGGTCTCGCTTTCGGATGTCTCGCTGATCGAGATCAACGAGGCGTTCGCGTCTGTTCCGCTGGCCACGATCGCGGCACTGGATCTGGACGCCGACCGGGTCAACTTCAGCGGCAGCGGGTGCTCGCTCGGCCATCCCGTCGCGGCGACCGGTGCGCGCATGATCGTGACCCTGGTGCACGAACTGCGCCGTCGCGGCGGCGGCCTGGGGATAGCGGCGCTGTGTGCCGGCGGCGGCATGGGATCGGCCACAGTCATCGAGGTCCCCGCGCCGTGAGCGAGCCGGGCGGCGAATTCGTCGCCGTATCCGAGGGCGCGACGAGTGCCGTCGTGCCCTCGGCGGATGGTCCGCCCACCGCGTCCGGTGCCGAGGTGTCCCTCGGCGTCGCCCCCGATGCGGCGCCGCCCCGGAGAGCGGGGGCCGTCCCGGCCGAGGTCGCGGATTCGGATGCCGAGCCGACGCCGGACGACGACGGAGTGGCTGATCTGCTCGCGAGGGCCAGGGCGGGATCGCCCCGTGCGCTAGGGCGACTGCTCACTTCGGTCGAAGGACCGGCCAGTGCGTCGGTGCGCGACGCGCTGCGGGGGGAGTCCGCCTCGGCACTGGTCATCGGCGTCACGGGACCACCCGGAGCGGGAAAGTCGACCACCATCTCGGCATTGGTGGGCGCATACCGGCAACGGGGTCTGCGCGTGGCCGTGCTGGCCGTCGACCCGTCCTCGCCCTACAGCGGGGGCGCGCTGCTGGGGGATCGGATCAGGATGGATCGACACATCGACGATCCGGGCGTCTTCATCCGTTCCCTGGCTGCCCGCGGCCACCTCGGCGGCCTGTCCGAAGCGGTACCCGCGGCCCTCGCCCTGCTCGCCGCGGTCGGCTACGAGGTGGTGCTGCTCGAGACTGTCGGTGTCGGCCAATCCGAGATCGAGATCGCCGCAGTCGCCGACCCCACGCTGGTGGTCCTGAATCCCGGTGCGGGAGACGCGATCCAGGCCGCCAAGGCCGGTCTGCTCGAGGTCGCCGACATCCTCGTGGTCAACAAGGCCGACCGCGACGGCGCCCAGCAGACGGTCCGCGATCTGCGCGCGGAGGCGTCCGTCCCGATCCTCACCTTGATCGCCGACCGTGGCGTCGGCGTCGGCGAACTGATCACCGCCATCGATGCCCACCGCCGCGCCGAGACCCGCGATCGTCGCACGGCCCGCGCCCGCGCCCAGATCCTCTCTCTCGCCCAGAGCCGGCTACGCGGGCACAGCGACCTCGACCGGCTGGCCGATGCGGTCGGCGCCGGGGCGCTGGATGCCTATTCCGCCGCCGACACGCTGCTGTCGACGCCAGCCCACCGTTGCCTCGACACGGGGACCAACCCGTCGCCGAGCAGGTGAGCGTGGGTCGGAGTGCTCACCCCTCGGCGGCTACGGCTCAATCCCCCGGTAGCTCCCGTCAGTCGACAGCGAAACGCGCGGCGTTGTCGGCGGCCCACCGGGCGAAGGTCGTCGCGGGCCTGCCGGTGATCTCCTGGACGCTGGTGATCGGCAGAGCTGACGCCGGCACGTCGAAACTGGTCAGAACGTTGTCGACGTACCAGGTCGCGGTGTCGCCCATGGCGGGGGTCAGAACGGCGATGGTCTCCTCACGGGATGCCCGCTGGAAGGTGATGCCGCGACCGAGTGCCTCGGCGAGATGCCGGACCAGGTCGGTGCGGGTGAGGATCTCCGGCCCCGCCAGCGGGTAGGCACGGCCGAGATGTGCGTCGGTCAGCAGGGCGGTGGCGGCGACAGCGGCGATGTCGTCCATGGCGATCGGCGCGCTCGCGGCCTCGGGCACCGGCTCCAGGACAGCGCCGGTCTCGCGGATCTGCTGCGCCCAGATCAGGGTGTTCTCCATGAAATCCCCCGGCCACAGATGAGTCCAGGCCATGCCGCTGTCCTCGACGGCCGTGCAGACGCCGCCCCGCCAGCTCTCCGGTTCACCGGAAAGATCGACGACATGTCGCACACCGGCCGCGCGGGCCAGCGCGAGCACCTCGGCGACATTGTCGGGTGTGGGCGCCAGGTACATCCGATCGACCCCTTCGAATGCCGCGGGCAGGGTGTCCGGTTGCCGCAGGTAGCCCTCGGCCACCTGCACCGCGGAGGGGAGCGCGGCCTTACGCGGGTTGGTGGTGAGCGCCCGAATGTCGTTGGCGCCCAGCGCGAGCAGGTGGTCGACGACCTTGCGGCCGATATTTGCGGTGGCCCCTGTCACCAGGATGGTCATTTGCGCCCTCTCCGCTGTGGATGGCTGAACCATTCCATCCTGCCAGTGGTACCAGCCTGTCTCGTCCGTCTCACCGGCCTGAGCGCCGGTGGTCCCGGACTACCATCGGTAGTAGGCCCGCCGCGCGAGCGAGGTGACCCCGGGCCCCACACCCGGCTGGGCGAGGAGGATTCGATGACAGTGCAGACGGAGCGCGGCGATCTCACCACCCGCGCGGACATCGAAGCACTGTTGCGCGCCTTCTACTCCCGGGCGCTGATCGACGAAGAACTGGTCGAGCCGTTCACCGAGCTTCGCGAGAAGGGCCTGGAATCCCACCTGCCGGTGATGTGCGACTTCTGGGAAACGGTGTTGTTCGGCACCAAGACCTACCGCGGCAGCGCGCTCGCGGTCCACACCCGCCTGCACCAGCAGCACCCGCTCACCGTCGCGCATTTCCAGCGCTGGCTGGCTTTGTGGACCGAGATTGTCGACGAGCGGCACGCCGGACCCTTCGCCGCACGCGCGGTACTCCAGGCGTCACGCATGGCGCGGGCGATGAGCCGCCAGATCACCAAGGATCGGAGCTGGGCCTTGGGCGGTCCGGCCTGACCACGCCATACCTGAGTCGGCCTTCTTCGCGTGGGCACTCGATCAGCTCGTAAGGGCTGAAGAGGTGGCCGATCGATCGGTGTGCGCGAGATAGTCGCTGTTGGGGCGCTCGAGGTATCGGCGCATCTTGCCGAGGGGGAATACCTCGCCGATGCAGGCCGATGATGAGGCATAGTGCAGCACCTCATTCCGTGCCTGCATGATCCGGCGCATCCCGAGGGTCGGCAGGTTTGCGGGCCATGCGACGGTCACGGTGTTCCGCGACACGGTGACCAATCGCTGCGGCCATGGTGTGCAGCGGCAGCGGGATATCGGTACCGGCGCGGAACGGTTCCGGCCAGCGGTCGCGATACCTGAGGTACTGGATCAGGTCACCGGAGGTAGCGGATCCGCGGCCGGAATCATCGCCTGTCAACCAATCCGGCAACGAGCTGGTGAAGTCGTCGATGTACCGCGAGCCTACGCGCCAAGCGTCGGCGAGTGTCTGATCGGGCCGATCCTCGATTAGACAGACCTCGTGTCCGATCAAGATGTCCAGGATCGGGCGGCGGAGACGGAACTGCCACGCCGCCGACTCCAGTTCTCTCCAGTCACTGCCAGAGTATGACCAGGATGCGGCGATCCAACCCGCATCGCGAAGTTCCTCGATGATATCGGCATCCGGTGGCAGGAGTTCGGAAACAGCTCCCACGGTCAGCCGTGCGCCCAGCGATACCCAAGTGGCTTGGTGCTTGTCGAGCAGCCATTGCGGCAGCCGTTCCCTCAAGAAGGAGAGGATACCGGCCCAGCGTTGCGGGGCAGGAAGATGTTTGGCGAAGACCGGCACCAATGCGCAGCGCTCCACCGTTTGCAGGGTCTGGAATGCCAGGCGGACTGCGAGCAGGCGCAGCTCGATCTCACCTTGCCCAACGGATCTACTCCACATGTCGCCGAAAGCTATCTGCACGGCGATGGCGTCCGCTTCGATTTCTTGTGCGAAGGCGTTGTACGCGGGCGGGATCGTGGACTGTTCCAGCCACTGATTATCCCCTTGAAAGTGCTGATGGCCGGCCATGGCGTGCCCGAGTTCGTGGGCGATGACGAAACTTGTTGCCTCGAGGCAGATTCGAGATGCGATCATGCGATCATATCCGGCCGAAATGATGTCGGCTCTGTGTAGCCGGCCGTGAAGGAAGAATTGGGACATCAGTGTCGCGTAGTAGCGTTCGAATGCCGCACCGGTGTGTGCTTCGTCGGCGGCAACCTCGAAGACTGTTCCGTCGAAGTGATGGGCGAAGAATTTCGCCCCGAGCAGGATGGAGTCTTCGAGTCCGCTGTCGACGAGGATCGCGTATTCGTCCTCGACCGGCCGCAGTTCGGTGGTGCAATAACCGGTGGGGAGCCTCTCGATCCAGACTCTCGCCATCGCCTCGCGCGCGCTGCCTCTCGATTCCGCGGTCATGGCCATGACTCGACGCCGCAGCAACGTGACGATCGCGGCGACCACCGGATCCTCCGGCTCGTCCGCCGTCGGCTCGTCGTCGCAGACGATCATTCGATGAAACTTGGCCCACTTCCGGGCCTTCATCGCCGTCATCTGTCCGGGCAGAGCCTGTCGAGTCCTCGTCTGGTGATGATGATCGCGACGATGGCGGCCGGAATCTGACCGTAGAGGCTCAGCAGGATATCGACGATCGTCGCGAGTTCGGTGGCTTGATCGCGGTCCAACGATGCGCGTAGTTGCACAATTCTCTCGTGCGAGCACAGCCGTTCGCGGATCTCGGACTCGTGCTTTTCGAACCACAGGCGTCCGGTGCGCAGGTAGCGTCCGAACTCGGACGGCCGAACGCCCAAGGTTTCGCCGAAGTGGGAGGCGCCGAGTTCGGCGTACAACTGTTCCTCGTCCAAAGCCTGGAACTTACCGAGTAGTTGGCCGAGCTCATCGTCCGCGTCCGGTCGGTCGTTGGTCACGAAGTTCCCTTCTGCGAAGACGAGTCGAGCACCTGCCGGGTTGTACGCAGCGAAATAGCCTCCAGGACAGATGCGTCCATGCTGCGAGTGAGGGGCGGACCGCCAGCATAGCGAACGTCGCTTCTTCACGAAACCGTAGATGACCGGACGAGGACCGCACCTGCGACTCCCGCGGTGGCCGCACCGGTTGGAACTGTTACGACGGTAGCCGGACCATCGCCTCCTGAGCGTAGGACGCGACCAGATCGCCGGCTTCGGTGAGGATGTCCCCGCGCCCGAAGCTGCGCCCGTGGGCGAGGATCGGACTGTGCTGGCGCAGCAACAGCCAGTCGTCGGTGCGGAATTCGCGGTGGAACCACAGCGTGTGGGAGGTGACTGCGGAGAGGAAGGCGGTGCCGTTGCCGCTCTGCGAGAAACTCTCTTGGGGCAGCAGGGCGGTTCCGATGAGGGTGAGGTCGGTGGCGTAGGACGCGAGGGCTTGTGCCAGCTGCGGGTCGACGGCGGGGGTGCGCATCCAGAACTCGAATTCCGGTGCGCTGCTGCCCTTGTCGTCGATATCGCGGGTAGCGCGGATCTCCCAGGGCAGCAGATCCCAGTCGGCCTTGTGCTCGGCCGAGGGCAGCGCGGGCACCGGTTCGGTGGTCTGGCGCCGCGGTCCGTCTTCGGGGGCGTGCAGGGAGATCGACGCGGTGGCGATCACGCCCGAAGCCTGTTCGGCGACGATCGACGCCGAGGCGAAGGTGCGGCCGGCGTGGTGGCGGCGTACGCGGTAGCGGATCGGCTCCTCGGAGCGGCCTTCGCGCGGAAACAGCGCGTGCAGGGATTTCACCTGCTTGTCGGGGAAGCTCGACGCCGCCGCGCGGACGAACTGGCCGAGGATCTGGCCGCCGAACACGCGGTGGTAGGTCAGGTGCTGGTTGCTGCCCTCGAACACGGTCTCGGCCTCGCCGGAAGTGTCGGGGGACGGTACTCGTGTGATGTCGAGGCAGTCGACAAGATCACTCCACAGGTCGGACATGACCTGAGTGTATGTCAAATTCTCGCAAACGAGAATGGCATTACCGCTCGGGAGTGAACCCGTGCGCGCAGAAGTTCCATACCTCGGTGGCGGTGATGGGGTTCTGAGTCTCCTCGTCGGGATTGCCGTTGGACTGCGCGGTGAACATGACTGTCTGCATGACC
Organism: Nocardia shimofusensis NBRC 100134; assembly: GCF_001613125.1. GTDB lineage: Bacteria > Actinomycetota > Actinomycetes > Mycobacteriales > Mycobacteriaceae > Nocardia > Nocardia shimofusensis. The sequence goes on along the minus strand of NZ_BDBT01000027.1, from coordinate 58,001 downwards.
ATCGCGGCCATTCGGCGGGTATTCACACCGGCGCGCAGCTGTCCGGCTCCGGCCGCCTCGTCCATCAACTCGGTGAACAGCGCCAGCATCGGCGCGTGGCCGAGCTTGACCTGGGCGGGATGGGAGACCAGCAATCGCGGGGCGAACTCGGTGAACAGCGGGCGCTGCGCGACCGGGTCGGGGCGGCACAGTTCGAAGAGCAGTTCCACGACGACCTGCAGCTTGTGCAGTGGATCGGTCTTGCCTTCGGTGGCTGCACGCAACTGTTCGGACGTCCGGGCCAGGGTGTCCTCGAACAGGGCGAGCAGCAGCTCGTGCTTACCGTCGAACTGCAGGTAGAAGCTGCGCAGCGACTGGCGTGACCGATCGACCACCTCTTGCACGGTGAAATCGGTGGTGCCCTTCTCGGCGATGATCGCCTGGGCTGCGTCCAGGAAGCGTTGCACGCGCTCTTCGGCTCGCAGTTTCGCGGTGCGCAGCGAGCGTTCCACGGCGCGTTGCTTCCATGCGGGCTCTTCGCCGGGGCTGCTCACGGGCGCCTCATTCCTGGGTCAGCGGAAGAGAACATGAACGCACTGTACCGGAGGGATGCTCGTTTCCGGTGGTTCTGAGCAGCAGACTTCCACCTAGGTAATGCTTCACTTTCTCTCAAAGAGAATGCTATTCTCGCACGATCCCGCAGCGGACCAGGCAAGGAGGTGAGTCCGGATGCTCTTGGAGTTCGACGCCGATCAGCGCCTGTGGCAGCACACCGTCCGCGAGGTGCTCACGCGACATTGTCCGGCCGCGCTGATCCGCGAGGTCGCGGACAAAGGCGCGTCGACGGAAGCGCTGTGGCGCGTCTACACCGAGCAGGGGTGGGGCGAACTCACCGATCCCGCCGAGGCGGTGGAGCTGGGGATCGTGCTCGAGGAGTTGGGCAGGCACGCCGATCCGACGCCCTTCCTGGCGACGGTCACCCAGTTCGCACCGCTCGCCGCGGGATTCGAGTTGGCCGGCGCCGCGGGTGCGGCGGTCTACGAGGGTGTCGGCGTGCATCACGACGGCAACAGCTGGGTGCTCACCGGCACCGCGCGCCATGTGCTCGACGGTGATCGCGCCGACTGGCTCGCGGTGCTCACACCGTCGGGGGTGTTCGTGGTGCCCGCGGCATCGGCGATCATCCGCCGCGAGCAGGTGTTCGATCCGCTGCTGCATCTGGCCGAGGTGACTTTCGCCGCGGTGCCGGTGCGCGACGACGCGAAAGCCGACGCCGATCCCGAGAAGGCGCGTCACGTGGCGCTTGTGGGTCTGGCCATGACCACGGTCGGCGCCTGCGCGCGGGTGCTGGAGATGGTGCTCGAGCACGTCCGGGGGCGGACCCAGTTCGGGGTGCCGATCGGAAGCTTCCAGGCGGTCAAGCACAAAGCCGTCGATATGCACGTCGCTATCGAAAGAGCGCGGGCCCTGGCTTATTTCGCGGCGATGACGATCGCCGCCGACGATCCGCGCCGACGCCTCGCCGCTTCCATGGCGAAAGCCGCGGCGGGCGAATGCCAGTCGCTGGTGTTCGCGCACGGCATGCAGTTGTTCGGCGCGATGAGCTTCACCTGGGAGAACGACCTGCAGTTCGCGCTCAAGCGGGCCAAGGCGGGCGAGCTGCTGCTCGGTGGCGCCGCGCACCATCGCGCCCTGATCGCCGAGGAGTACCGTGCGACTGACTTTTGAGGCCGAGGTCGAGGGATTCCGCGCCGAGTTCGTGGCCTTCCTCGCCGAGCACGCCCCCGACGAGAGCGCCGCGCTCGCGCAGCGCCCGGTCTCCAGCGCCGATGTGCCGGAGTGGGCGCGGCAGTGGCAGCGCACCCAGTTCGACCACGGCTGGTTGCTGCCCGGCAATCCGCCGGAGTTCGGCGGACGCGACGCGACCATCCTGCAGCAGTACGTCCACCTCGAGGAACTGTCGCGGCGGCGGATGTATCACAGCTTCAATCCGCAAGGGCTGGGCATCATCGCGGCGTCGCTGCTCTCGTTCGGCACCGAGGAACAGAAGCGGGACTGGGCGGTGCGGATTCTGCGCGCCGAGATCACCGCCGCGCTCGGGATGAGCGAACCCGGCGCGGGCTCGGATCTGGCCGGCTTGCGCACCCGCGCGGTGCTCGACGGCGACCACTTCGTGGTGAACGGGCAGAAGGTGTGGACGTCCGGCGCGCACGACGCCGACGTGCTGCTCACCTTCGTACGGACCGATCCGGACGCCCCGAAGCACAAGGGCATCAGTGTCCTGCTCATCCCGACCGACACGCCAGGGGTGACCCGCAGGCCGTTCGCCTCGCTGTGTGATCCGTCGGACCTGGACTTCAACGAGGTCTTCTTCGAGGACGCGCGGGTGCCCGCGGCGAATCTCGTCGGCCCTCTGCACGGCGGCTGGCAGGTGGCCAACGGTTCACTCGGACACGAACGCACCCTGCTGTGGTTGAGCTTCGCGGACCGCCTGCAGGATCTGATCACCGACTTCCGGCCCATCACCCCGCTCGACCGCGACAACTACGCGCGCTTGGTGATGGACACCCTCTCGTTGCGGCTGCTCGGCTCCGCGGCGCTGGCGGACGCGGCGCGTGGCGAGCAGGACGTGGCGGGGCTGTCGGTGCTCAAACTGCTCGGCTCCGAAGCGGTTCAGCGCGGTGCCGAGTACGCCTTGGACTCCGCGGGCGCGGAGGCGTTGATCCATCCCGCGCTGACCGCTCCGTTGCAGCCGCTGAACTACGACAACTTCGTGCGCGGCTGGTTCGAGCGCTATGCCCGTACCTTCGCCGGAACCATCGCGGGCGGCACATCGGAGATCCAGCGCAACATCATCGCCGAGCGCGTGCTCGGCCTGCCACGCGGATGAGAGCTGTCGCCGTGACGGCGACGAGCCGCATCCCCCGAACCACCGACGAACCGAGCCACCGACAGACCGAGCTGAGGAACCGATGTACATCCGCTACGAGGTGAGCGAACGCATCGCCACCATCACTCTCGACCGGCCCGAGGCCGCCAACGCGCAGAACGGCGAACTGCTCGACGAGCTCGACGCCGCTTGGAGCCGCGCCGCGGCCGACGACGAGGTGTCGGTGATCGTGCTGCGCGCCGAGGGCAAGCATTTCTCGGCCGGTCACGACCTCAACGACAAGTCCTGGCCCGACCCGAGCAGCATCACCCTCGACACCATCTACAGCCTGGAAACCCGCCGCTACCTGGAGTACTCGCTGCGCTGGCGCAATGTGCCCAAACCGTCCGTCGCCGCGGTGCAGGGCCGGTGCATCGCCGGCGGACTGCTGCTGTGCTGGCCGTGCGACCTGATCGTCGCCGCAGACGACGCCAAGTTCTCCGATCCGGTGGTGATGATGGGCATCGGCGGTGTCGAATACCACGGCCACACCTGGGAACTCGGCGCGCGGCTGGCCAAGGAGATCCTGTTCACCGGCCGCCCGGTCACCGCCGAGGAAGCCGAGCGGGTGGGCATGGTCAACAGAGTCGTGCCCAGGGCCGACCTCGACTCCGCGACCAGGGAACTGGCTGCCCAGATCGCGAAGATGCCGCCGTTCGGCCTGCGTCAGGCCAAACGGGCGGTCAACCAGACGCTCGACGTGCAGGGCTTCTACGCCGCCATCCAGTCGGTGTTCGACGTCCACCAGACCGGTCACGGCAATGCGCTCAGTGTCAACGGCTACCCGATTCTGCTGAAGCTCGACGAGATGAAGGCCGCCATCGAGTAGCGCCGTCCCTTTCCGTAACCCCCGCAACAACAGCCCTTCCAGAATCGAGGACCCCCTCATGCGTTACTCCCTGCGCCGCACCGCCGCGGCTTGTTTCGGTCTCGCGCTCGCCGCGTCGGTCGCCCTGACCGGCTGCTCCGACGATGAGAGCACCGAAGCGAAGGAGACCACCACCTCGGCCGCCGCGTCGACCACCAGTGCCGCCGCGGCCGCCGACCCGGCCGCGATCGACGAGATCAAGGCCACCTACGCCACCTTCTTCGACTCCACCAAGACCCCCGAGGAGCGGGCCGCCAAGGTGGAGCAGAGCGAGGCGTTCCTGCCGGTGCTGCAAGCGCAGGCCGCCAACCCGCAGTCGGCCGGTCTGGGCGTGGAGGTCTCGAAGGTCGAACTGGTCGACGCCACCAACGCCGCGGTCACCTACACGCTGGTCATGGGCGGCAACCCGGTGCTGGCCGACCAGGCGGGCGAGGCGGTCAAGTCCGGTGACCAGTGGCTGGTCGCCGCCACCACCTTCTGCACCCTGATGGCCCTGCAGGGCGGAACCTCGTCGGCCTGCTGATCGAGCGGGGGGCGACAGCCGAGGCCCGGGGCGGACACAATCCGCCCCGGGCCTCGTCTCTTCCCGTTCACCTGCAAGCAGGCCGCTACATGGAGTCGATCCAGCGCTCCAGTCGACGGCCCTCGATTTCCATCAGCTCCGGGTCGCGGAAGGTGTTGGTGAGCAGCGAGATTCCTTGGTAGGCGGCGATCAGGGCGACGGCCAGCTCGCGGGAATCGGAGCGGCCCATCTGCGCGAACTGTTGCTCGGACCAGTCCACCAGCGCACGCATGACATCGGCCAGTTCACCGTCGAGGCCGTCACCACGCTTGTCGAGTTCGGTGGCCAGGGTTCCGGTCGGACAGCCGAATTCCGCCGCCGTGTAGCGATTTTCGGTCCAGCCGCGCACCATCGCGCGCAACCGGTCGGCCGGGTCTTCGAGACCGTCCAGCTCGGCGATCATCTCGTCGAGCGTCCGGGCGTGCGCGCCGATCGCCGCGCGGACGAGCTCGTCCTTGGTTTTGAAGTAGTAGTACACATTGCCCACCGGCACATCCGCGGCGCGCGCGATGTCGGCGATGGTGGTCTTCTCCACGCCCTGCCGATGGAACACTTCGGCGGCCGCGGCGGCCAGCCGTTCGCGCTTGCCCGGGCGTCCGGCACGCTGCCGGAGGGGGTGCGGCACGCGCCCGTCGACCTGACGAATGCCGCGGAGCCGGCGCCCGTCTTGCAGGGAGCGTCCACGTTGTTCCTGCTCATCGGGCCGGGGGCCTTCGGGGCGGATGTGCCCGCGATCCTCGCGGCCGCACGTGCCGAGGGGGTGACCAGGGTCGTGCTCCTGTCGTCGCAGGGTGTGGCGACCAGGCCGGACAGCGCATCCCACGGGCAGTTCGGCAAGGCCGTCGAAGTGGCGGTGCAGGAGTCGGGGCTGGCGTGGACATTGCTGCGGCCGGGCGGATTCCAGTCGAACGCGCTGTGGTGGGCCGAGCAGGTGCGCAGCGAGCGGGCGGTCAGCGCGCCCTTCGGTGATGTGGGCGTGCCCTTCGTCGATCCGGAAGACATCGCGGCGGTGGCGGCGGCCGCCTTGCGCCGGGACTGCCACACCGGCCGGACCTATGTCCTGACCGGGCCTGCGCCGGAACCGCCGCGCGAGCGGGCGCGGATCCTGGGGGAGGCTCTCGGCGAGCCGGTGCGGTTCGTGGAGCAGACGCCGGAGCAGGCACGGGAGGCGATGCTGACGCAGATGCCCGCAGACGCGGCTGACACAACTGAGCATCCGTCGCCGACTCGCTGCCCCCGGCGTGTGCTGCCGCTGGATTCCGGGACGCTTCGATAGCGTGCGCGAATGCACGATACGAACCTGGTGAGGGGATGGAAGTGCAAGCGGGGCATCGGCTCGCTGCGAGGTAGGTTTCGCAGGGCCGGTGCGGTTGTCGCGGCGGTGATGCTGACGACCTGGGTCGGCGGGGCGGTGGCCGATGCGGCGCCGGTCGATGCCACGAAATTACAGGCCCCGGCCGGTGGGTACGAGGAACTCGTTGTGCCGTCCGGTATGGGGCCGATCAAAATCCAGGTGCAGTGGGCGGCGCGCGGTGGCGCTTCGGCGCTCTATGTGCTCGACGGCCTCCGTGCGCCGCACGATCACAGTCAGTGGATCAGCGATACCGGTGTGCTGCAGCGGTTCGCCGGTGACAATGTCACGCTGGTGTTCCCGGTCGGCGGACACTCCAGTTTCTATACCGACTGGTACCGGCCGAGCAGTACCAACGGCCAGGTCACCACGTACAAGTGGGAAACCTTCCTCACCGAGGAGTTGCCCGCCTTCCTCGCGGGATACGGGGTCTCGCGGACCGACAACGCCATCGTGGGCGCGTCCATGGGCGGTGGGGCGGCCCTGACGCTGGCCGCGCACCATCGCGACCAGTTCAAGTTCGCCGGGTCTTTCTCCGGATTCCTGAATCCGACCTTCCCGATGTGGAACGAGGCGATCCGCGCGGCGTTGTGGGACGAGGGCAGGTTCAACGTGGACGACATGTGGGGCCCGCCCGGCGACCCTGCCTGGAGTCGCAACGATCCGACGGTGCAAGCCGAGCTGCTGCGCGGTCTGCCGATGTACGTGTCGGCCGGCGCCGGCCTGCCCGGGCCCGCCGATGTGCCGTACGGGGTGGGCAACACGATGAACGCGATGGGGCTGGAGTTGATCGCCAGGGCCGCCGCGCGCATCTTCGGCGATCGAGTCGCGGCGCTGGGCATCCCGGCTCGTGTCGAGATCGTCGACGGAACCCACACCTGGCCCTACTGGGAACAGGCGCTCGCCGCCGCGCGTCCGATGATTCTCGACGTGCTCGGCGCCCACTGACGGCCGTCACGGGGCGCTCACCGAACGCGGCCGGGTGGCGGTCGAAGGTCAGAGATTCGCCAGGCGCGGCCCTTCCGCCCGCCGTCGGACTTCCGTCCCTGCTTCGCGGACGAGTTCGCGTGTGCTGCCGAGCAATCCGTCGAGGACGAGGACTCGCCGCACATGCCGGTGCAACTCGTGCTCTGCGGTGAAGCCGATGCCGCCGAGGACCTGCTGGCAGTGTCGTGCCGCGGTGGTTGCCGCTCGGCCCGCGGCGGCCTTGGCCAGGAGCGCGCCGAATTCGCCGTCGGCGTGGGCGAGTGCGGCCTCGGCGCCGTCGAGGGCGACCAGGGTTTCGGCCAAGCGGTGACGCACGGCTTGGAACGAGGCGAGCGGGCGACCGAATTGAAGCCGTTCGAGCGCGTGTGTGCGGGCCAGCGAGAGCATGGCGTGCCCGGAGCCGAGCAGCCACCAGCCGAGGGCTCTGCGGCCGGCTGCCAAGGGAACCGACGCGATACTGTCGGCCGTCTCGTCAGCGGCCGCCGTGTCATGGGGTGACTCGACGCGGGTCGCCTCGCGATCGATGATGCGCAGCGGTAGCTCTTCGTCGATGGAAGATCCGGGGTGGGGCGAGGCCGCACCGTGTGGTCGGAGAGTTCGGGAACGTTCCCAGATCACCCGACGCCCGCCCGCGAACGGCAGCGCGACATCGGCCGGGAGACCGGGGTCGGCGGCGCGCAGTACGTCCACGAGCACCGAGGCGTGCGATCCGGTTTCGCCGAGTAGCCGGAATACGGTCTGGATGGCGGGAGCCGGGCTTTCGGCGAGCATGTCGAGCCAGCCGAGTTCGTCCAGCGCTCTGTCGAGTTCGACGCCGGTCGTAGCGCTCATCGCCGCACGGAGGACTTCGGTGAGCAGTCGCAGTTCGGCGCCGTCGAGCGCGGGAGCGCCTTGGGCTGGGTCGGGCATGGGATTCACTCCTTGCCGAGGTCGAGCAGGCGGCGGGCGATGATATTGCGCTGGATCTCGGCGGTGCCGCCGTAGATGGTCGCGGCGCGGGAGTAGAGGAACTCGGTGCGCCAGGGGGAGTCGTCGAGTTCGATCACGCCGGGCAGGAGGTCGCGGGCGGTGTCGAAGAGGCGTTGTTCGGCTTCGGCGAGCAGCACTTTGTCGACCGAGGTCTCGGGACCGAGCCGTTCACCGGCAGCGAGGCGGCGTTGGGTGGCGTGCGAGCGGCAGCGGACCGTGTGCAGGGCGAGGAAGGCCGCGCCGAGTTCGGTGTCGGTGGCCTCGGCGGCGCCGGGGATCTGGGTGAGCAATTGATCGAAGCGGGTGAACAGGTAGGCGATGCGGTGCCAGAAGCAGGTGGAGCGCTCGTAGGGGAGCAGGTCCATGGCCAGGCGCCAGCCGTCGCCGGGGTTGCCGAGCATGCGGTGGCCGGGCACGACCACGTCGTCGAAGAACACCTCGGCGAACTCGTCGACGCCGTGCATGGTGCGCAGCGGGCGCACGGTGATGCCGGGGGAGTCCATGTCGACGAAGAAGGCGGTGATGCCGTCATGGCCCGGGCCGGTGCGGGTGAGCAGGACGCAGCGGGCGGCGTACTGGGCCAGACTGGTCCACACCTTCTGGCCGGAGATCACCCAGTTCTCGCCGTCCCGAGTGGCTTTCGTGCGCAGCGAGGCCAGGTCGCTGCCGGAGCCGGGTTCGGAGAAGCCCTGGCACCACTGTTCGCTGCCGGAGAGCAGCCGGGGGACCATGGTGGCGGCGAGTTCGGGGCGGGCGTAGGCGATCATGGTCGGGGTCAGGACTTCGACCATGGACCAGATGCCGGGCTCGGCGAGGTCGCGGGAGGCGATCTCCTCACCGAGCACGGCGCGCAGGGCAGCGGGTCCGCCGAGACCGCCGACCTGCTCGGGCCAGCCGTAGCGCATCCAGTCGCCGTCGTAGAGGGCGCGCCTGACCCGAAGCAGCTGCTCGACCTGTCCGTCCAGCGAGTGATCGGGGCCGGGGGTCAGGTCGTGCTGGTCGAGCCACGCGCGCAGGCTCGACCGGAAGCCGGCGATGTCGACAGTCGGGAGATCGGTCGCCATGTCGGTCACGACCTCACCCCTGGGAGCGCTCGAAGGCGTGCGGGATACCCGAATCGTGGTCGCCGTTGCGGCGGATGAAGGTCATCCGGCGGGTCTTGATGCGCCAACCGTCGGGGGTGCGCTCGAGGGTGTCGGTGTAGTAGCCGATGCGCATGTCGTGGCTGCTGTGCTCGACGAAGCACAGCGGTTGGGTGCCGGTGGCGGTGTCGCCGTCGATCTCGAGTACCGGAAGGCCGGTCAGGAAAAGACCTTTGGGGGCGGCGGCGACCAGGTCGGGGAAGACATCGAGGGTGTAGGTGTCGCCGAAGGCGCTGTAGGTGCCGTCGGGGGTGAACACGGCGATCAGCCCCTCGATATCGCCCTGGGTGATGGTCACCGCGTAGCGGGCCAGCACCTGCTGGATCTCGAGCAGGTCGTCACTTCTGGACATAAATCTTTCCGCCTTTCATCACGAAGCGCACGTCCCTGGTCACGGTGATGTCGTCGAGCGGGTCACCGGGGACGGCGATGACATCGGCCAGCTGACCTTCGGCGAGGCGGCCGCGGTCCTCGACGCCGATGAGTTCGGCGCCGCGAATCGTGGCCGCGCGCACCACGTCCAGCGGCGGCAGACCGCGTTCGACGAGCGCGACGAGCTCGTCGGCGTTGCGGCCGTGCGGGATGGCGGGAGCGTCGGTGCCGACGGCGATCTTCACGCCCGCCTTGTAGGCGGCCAGCACGGAGGTGCGGGCCTTGGGGAACATGACGGCGGCCTTGGCCTGCAGGGCCGGATCGGCTCTGGAGACGTCCATCGCGTCGGCCAGCCGGGTGGTCGGGACCAACCAGGTGCCGTTGGCGACCATCAGGTCGATGGCGTCGTCGTCGATGAGGAAGCCGTGCTCGATGCAGTCGATGCCGGCCGCGACGGCGTGGGCGACAGCTTCGGCACCGTGGGTGTGCGCGGCGACCTTGAGTCCGCGCCGGTGCGCCTCGTCGACGATGGCGCGCAGTTCCTCGTCCGAATAGTGTTGCGCGCCGGGCGCTCCCGTCAGCGACATGACGCCGCCGGAGACGCAGATCTTGATCAGCTGCGCGCCGTGCTTGATCTGGTACCGCACCGCCTTGCGGACCTCGTCGACGCCGTTGGCGATGCCCTCCTCGAGGGTCAGCTTCAGCACGTCGGGGGCGAAGGCGGAGAACATGGTCGGGTCCAGGTGACCGCCGGTGGGCGTGATGGCATGACCGGCGGGCACGATGCGCGGACCTTCGATCCATCCGGCGTCGATGGCCTTGCCCAGCGCCACGTCCAGCAGATAACCGCCGGTCTTCACGAACAGGCCGAGGTTGCGCACGGTGGTGAATCCGGCCCGGAGCGTGCGGCGGGCATTGCCGACCGCGCGCAGCACGCGCAGTGCCGGATCGTCGGTCACGCTGGAGGCCAGACCGGTCTCCCCGCGCCCGCCCATCAGCAGGTTGACCTCCATGTCCATCAGGCCGGGCAGCAGGATCACCTCGCCGAGTTCGACGACCTCGCCCTCGACCGGGCCGCCGACGCCGACGATGCGGTCACCGTCGACCCGCAGGATGCCCGGCCGCACGATCTCGCCGGAGTCGACATCGAGCAGCCCGGCCGCCCGCAGCGTCAGCGCAGGCATCGCTCAGACCACCGGCTCGCGGATGATGTCCAGATGGGCCGCGCCGGAATCGGGCACCCGCGCCTGCTTCCAGACCTCGATCGGGAAGGACACCATCACCAGCGACTGGAGCAGATGGAACAGATGGCGGCCCTCGTCGGGCAGATCGTTCCAGTCGTACTTGCTGTCGATGAAGTCCAGCGCTGCCTGCAGGCGCGGCATGACGGTGTCGTAGACGTCCTGCATCTCCTCCATCGTCGAGGCCAGCCGCTTGGCGTAGCGCTCGGGCTCGGTGGCCAGGATCCAGTCGGCGAACCGCTCGAGGTCGGCGAACTCGGCAGGCAAATGCTTGTGCTGGTCAGTTGTTGCCATCGCGGTACTCCTCGACGATCTTCTGGGCGGTCTTGTGCAGGTGGCGGAGCAGGATCTCCTGATCGTTGAGCGGGAAGTCGGTGACCTCGCGGGTGGCGATCATGGTCTGGGTGGCCTCCAGGGTGTTCGCGTCCTGCAGCGCGTACTCCTTGAAGGTGACCGCGGCCAGCTCCTGGGCGAGCCGCTCGCGGGCGTTGCTCGCGGGCACGAAATACAGGTTCGCCTCGAAGATGTGGCGGTCCACGGCGGTCGGCCAGTAGTGGTAGGTCAGGAACCAGCCGGGCGCCCAAAACAGCAGGGAGAAGTTCGGGAAGATCTCGAATTCGTCCACGCCCCAGGCGTTGTGGCCTGCCGGGTTGAGGCCGGGCGGCAGCGTGTCGAGGCCGTCGATGCCGGGGCGGTCCCAGGGGCCGAACAGGCCGCTGCGCAGTTCGCGCTCGATCGGCTTGACCATCATGGGATCCTTCGGCGGCGCCATGCCGCCCCAGGACGAGATCATCGAATGCGGTGCGGCGATCTCGTAGTGCAGCGCCTCGAAGCCGTAGCCGGCCAGCTTGTCGGCCTCGTCCTTGACCGCCTGCTTCTGGTGCAGCACGGGCGCGTGATAGAACTCGGCGAAGGCGTCGATGAACAGCTTCCAGTTCGAGCCGATCTCGGCCTTGTAGCTGTAGACCTCGCTCATCTTGTCGAACGGGTAGCCCTCGAGGCCCTTCATCATCGGACCCAGGTACTCGGTCAGCGGCTTGGCGTTCTCGTCGAGATTGACGAAGATGAAGCCTTCCCAGACCTCGCAGCGCACCGGCTTGAGGCCGAACTTGTTCTTGTCCAGGTCGAAGAACTCGCCCTCCTGCTGGACGTAGGTCAGGTCACCTTCCAGGCCGTAGCGCCAGGCGTGGTATTTGCAGGTGAACTGCCTGCAGGTGCCCGCGGTCTCCTCGTTGGGGAAGTCGTCCCACACCAGCTTGTTGCCCCGGTGGCGGCAGATGTTGTGGAAGGCGCGGACCACGCCCGCCTTGTCCTTGACGATGATGAGCGAGGTGCCCACGCAGGCCAGCTCTTTGGTGAAGTAGCTGCCGGTCTTGGGCAGTTTGTTCACCCGGCCGACATTGAGCCAGCTCTTGCGGAAGATCGCCTGGCGTTCGTCCTCGTAGAAGGCGGGGTCGATCGAGTCGGTGTAGTCGACCGGATCGGTGCCCAGTTCGGGATAGTTCTGCGTCCAGCTACCCGCGGCTGGTTTGGTGAAGTGGGGCAAGACAGTGCCTTTCGTGCTAGTGCTCGAAGCCGTACTAGGGCTTCACGCCGAAGGTGTTGAAGGCCATGGCCAGGGTGGTGTAGCCGCCGACGGTGAAGACGAAGTCCATCGCCTGCCGCTCGTCGAGGTGATCTCTCAGCGCGGCCCAGGTGGCATCGGTCAGACAGGTGTGCTCGGCGAGCTCGTCGACCGCGGTGAGCACCGTCTGGTCGAACGGGTCCGCGCAGGCGCCGCTCTGCGCGGCGGCGACGTCCGCGGGGGTGAGCCCGGACTTCTCGGCGATCTCGAGGTGGTGCTCCCACTCGTAGGCGCAGTTCGCGCGGTGGGCCACCCGTAGGACCGCCAGTTCGCGCAGCCGCGCCGGGAGCGTGGATTTGAACAGCAGGTACACCCCGAATTCGAGGAACGCCTCGAGGAGATCGGGATGACGCACCATGGTCGACATCGCCGGGCCCGCGCCCTCGGGATTGCGCCGATCACGCGGGAGCAACCCCTTCAGCGCCTGGCGACTGCGGTCGTCCCATTCGTCGGCGGGCAGCGGTGGCAGCCGCATCGACACCTCCTAGGAGAATCGGATTCTCATAAACCGACCAATAGATTTTCATGACCGGCGGCGGGTGTCAACGCTGGGTCGACGTGGGGGGATGCGGGGCGTTCGGTCGGGCGCGGACTCCCCGGTGTCCTTCGGCCGCAGATCCGCGGACACATTGCTCTACGAATTCGGACTATTGATTCTCCGATTCTGAGAGGATAGTTTCCGTACAGCGGTGGCGTCGGGCGCGAGCCGCGAAGGAGGAACAGGTGAGATCCCAGCGAATACTCGTCGCGCTGATGGCCGTCGCGCTGGTCGCGGCGGGCTGCGGCCGTGACGGCGGCTCCACGGAAAGCGAGGGCGGGCCGGCGGCTACGGTCTCCGGTGACTTCGGTGACCTGTCCGGTATCTGCGGGCCGGGCGAGGCGAAGGACGCGACCGCGCAGGGTGTGACCGGCACCGAGATCCAGGTCGGTGTCTTCTCCGACATGGGCTTCACCAAGAACCCCGAGTTCGACGCCGCCGCCAAGGTGTTCACCTCGTGGTGCAACGAAGCGGGCGGCGTCAACGGGCGCACCCTGACCTACAAGATCCGCGACTCGAAGCTCACCGAGGTCCGCCAGCGCATGCTCGAGGCCTGCCGTGAGGACTTCTTCCTCGTCGGCGGCGGATCGGCCCTGGACGGGCTCGGGGTGAAGGACCGGCTGTCGTGCCTGTTGCCGGAATTCCCCGGTCAGGTCGCGCAGATCGCCAACATCGGCTCGGATCTGCAGTTGGCGGTCGGCGCCTCGGCGGCCGAGAACGTCAATCCCTACGCGGGTTTCCAGCAGTGGTTGATCGAGACCGCACACCCGGGCTCGGCCCAGGCGATCGGCATCATCAACGGTGATTCGCCGGTGACCAAGGCGATGGGCCCGAAGATGGTCGAGTCGCTGCGGGCCGCGGGCGCGCAGATCGTCTACGACGAGCTCTACCCCGCCTCCGGCGTCGCCGACTGGACTCCCTACGCGCAGGCCATCAAATCCAAGAACGTGCGCGGGCTGATCTTCTTCGGCGACTTCCGTAGCCTGGCCAAGCTGGAGGAAGTCCTCACCGGCATGGACTACAAGCTCGACTGGATCGACGCCAACGCCAACGCCTACAACCCCGACTTCATCGAGCTGGCCAAGAGTTCGCTGGGCGCGCAGAACAACTACGCCGACCTCAGCGGCATCGCCCCGCTCGACGCCGCCGACCAGGTGCCCGCCGTGCAGCAGGTGCTCGACCTCTACGAGCGCTACGCCCCGGACGCCGCGATCACCTTCCCCGCGCTCAAGGCGATCCAGGCGTGGGTGCTGTTCGCCAAGTCCGCGACCGCCTGTGGCGACCAGCTGACCCGCTCGTGTGTGCTGGAGACCGCGCGCAAGGAGACGGCGTGGACCGGCGGCGGCCTGCTCGCACCGGTGGATCTGTCCACGCCGCTCTCGGAGCAGCCGCGCTGCTTCAACGTGCAGAAGGCGACCCCGGAGGGCTGGCGGGGCGTGGACTTCGGCGCCACCGACGGCGTGTTCCGCTGCGGGGTGACCCCGTACCGCTACGCCACCGAGGTCGGCAAGCCCATGACGCTCGCCGACGTCGGCAAGACCATCGACGACCTGGAATGACGGGGCGGACGCGCTGATGGAGCAGTTCCTCGCCTTCGGGATCGTCGGCCTGAGCACCGCCGCGATCTATGCCGTGATCGGCAGCGGTCTGGTGCTGACGTACACGACCACCGGTGTGTTCAACTTCGCGCACGGTGCGGCAGGCATGGTCTCGGCGTTCGTGTACTGGCAGTTCACCATCGGCTGGGGCTGGCCGGTGCTGCCCGCGCTGGTGGTGGTCCTGCTGGTCTTCGCGCCGCTGTTCGGTGTGTTGTTCGCCAAGGCGCTCGCGCCGACCCAGTCGATGGGCGACGCCGAGAAACTCGTGATGACGGTGGCGATCCTCAGCGGCCTGATCGTGATGGCGCGCTGGATCTGGGATCCCAACGAGGCGCGTGCGCTGCCGAAGTTCTTCGCCGGATCCGAGCCGATCGACCTGGGCCCGGTGACCATCACCGGGCACCAGGCGCTGACCATGGCGGTGGCCGTGGCTGTCGCCATCGGCCTGCGAGTCCTGTTGTACCGGACGCGTTCCGGCGTGGAGATGCGGGCCACGGTCGACGACCAGGCGCTGGTCGGGCTGACCGGCGCCGACCCGCGTCGCGCCGACACAGTGGCGTGGATCCTGGGGATCGAGCTGGCCACCATCGGCGGCATCCTCATCGCCCCGATGGTCGCCCTGGATGCCGCGCAGTTGTCGCTGCTGATCGTCAGCGCCTACACCGCCGCGATCTTCGGCCGGTTGAAGAACCTGCCGATGGTGTTCGTCGGCGCGATCGTGGTCGGCTGCCTGGAGAGCTACCTGACCGGCTATCTCCCGCAGAACGACTACCTGCCCGGCCTGCGGCTGGCCGCGCCCGCGCTGCTGCTGTTCCTCGCGCTGCTGATCTTCCCGCACGGGCGGCTGCGTCGCCGCGACACCAAGGTCAATCCGGTGCCGCTGCCGACGCGCAACGGCTCGCTGGCCTTCGCGGTGGTGATCGTGGTGCTCGGCCTGATGCTGGCGAGCATGCTCAGCGAATCGGATCTGATCACCTACGGCGCCATGTTCGCCTGGGGCGTGATCGGGTTGTCCTTCGTGCCGCTGGTCGGCCTGGCGGGACAGATCTCGTTGTGCCAGTTGAGTATCGCCGGAATCGGCGCGGTCGCCTACGGTCATCTGGGGCCGAACGGCGAATGGTGGGCGATACCGGCCGCCATGCTGATCGCGGGCGCGGTGGGCGTGGTGATCGCGGTACCCGCCCTGCGCCTGTCCGGCGTGTACATGGCGCTGGCGACGGCGGCGTTCGCGGTGGTGCTCGATCGCTGGATCTTCACCCTGCCCTCGTTCGAGATCATGGGCATCCGGATCTCGTTGTTCGAGCAGGGCTCGGTCTCGCTCGTCGGCCCCGACCTGTTCGGGTGGCGGCTCGACAGCACCGCGAAGGTGACGGTGTTCGCCTCGGTGTGCCTGGCGCTGGCCGGTCTGGCCGTGGTCTGGTTGCGGCGCAGCCGGTTCGGCCGCCGCCTGATCGCATTGCGCGACAGCGAGGCCGCCTACGCGACTCTCGGCGGCAACCTGATGGTGGGCCGGGTGCTGGTGTTCGCGGTGTCCGCGTCCATCGCCGGCCTGGGCGGCGCGCTCTACGGCATGCAGTTGCAGGCGGTCACCGCCGAACAGTTCAACTTCGTCGCCGGTCTGCCGATCTTCCTGATCGTCGTCATCGCCGGTGTCGGTTCGGTGGGCGCGGGCATGTTCACCGGCGCGGTGTTCGCCGGTCCGCTGAATGTGATTCCGACGCTGTGGCCTTCGCTGCACAACCTGGCGCAGGTGTTGCCCGCCGCGGGCGGTATCGCCTTCGGCGGCGGCGTACTGCGCACCGGCGCGCTGCATTCGATGCGGGAGGGCTGGCTGCCGATGCTGCGGGACCGGATCGTCTCGCCCGTGCTGATCGTGGTGACCCTGGCGCTGTGGGGGTTGCGGCTGCTCGAGGTGATCGACGGCTGGGGGTTCTGCCTCGGCGTCGTGGTCGCCGCGGTGGGCGGACGGATCTGGCACGCGCGGCGGGCGAAGCCGGATCGGACGGAGGTTTCCGCCGACGAGCCGGTGGCGGTGGAGTGGCTGGGTGTGCGCACCCCGTGGCGTCCCGAGGACGAGGAGGTGCTCGATCGTGGGCTCACTGCTACACGTTGACGACGTCACCGTCGTGTTCGGCGGCAACCGCGCGCTCGACGGCGCCGGACTGCACGCCGAACGCGGCGCGGTGACCGGACTCATCGGCCCCAACGGCGCGGGCAAGTCCACCCTTTTCGACGTGGTGAGCGGCTTGCGTAAGCCGACCACCGGCCGGGTGGTGCTCGACGGCCGCGACGTGACCCGGCTCAACCCGACCAAGCGCGCCAAACGCGGCTTGGCCCGCACGTTCCAGCGACTCGAGCTGTTCGGCCGGTTGAGCGTGCGCGACAACCTGCGCGTGGCCGCCGAACTCGGTCCCCAGCGCCGCCGCGCGGAGGTGATCGTCGCCGACATCATCGACCGCCTCGACCTGCACGCTGTCGCCGACTCCAGCACCGACGCCCTGCCCACCGGCCTGGCCCGGCTGGTGGAGGTGGCCCGCGCGATCGCCGCGCGCCCCGGCCTGCTGCTGCTCGACGAGCCCGCCGCCGGCCAGGACCACACGGAGACGGCGCGTTTCGCCGAGCTGCTGCGCGCCCTGGCCCACGACGGCACCGCGGTCCTGCTCGTCGAACACGACATGGACCTGGTGATGAACGTCTGCGACGAGGTGTTCGTGCTCGACCTGGGCAAGGTCATCGCGTCTGGCCCGCCGTCGGTGGTCCGCACCGACGAGACCGTGCTCGCGGCCTACCTGGGAGAAGTATGAGAGTGCAGACCATCGCCGAGAAGGTGTCCGCGACACCCGATGCGACGGCAGCCGCGCCGCTGCTGCGCTTGCGCGAGGTGAAGGCGGCCTACGGCGCGATCACCGTCCTGCACGGCGTCGACCTGGACGTCGGCGCCGGTCAGGTGGTGGCCCTGCTCGGCCCCAACGGCGCGGGCAAGACGACGACCCTGCGCGTGGTGTCGGCGACCCATCCGGTGACCTCCGGCGCGCTCGAACTGGGCGGACGGGACGTGACCGGCGTAGCCGCGCGCGATCTGGCCCGCGCCGGGGTGTGTCTCATCCCGGAGGGGCGCGGCATCTTCGCCAACCTCACTGTCCGCGAGAACCTGTGGATGATGACCTTCACCGGTCGCTCCCGCGCCGAGATCGAGGCGATCGCCTTCGACCGCTTCCCGATTCTCGGCAAACGCGCGAGCCAGGTCGCGGGCACCATGTCCGGCGGCGAACAGCAGATGCTGGCACTGGCCCGCGGTCTGGCGACCGACCCCGCGGTCCTGCTGCTCGACGAACTGTCGATGGGCCTGGCTCCGCTGGTGGTCGCCGAACTCTACGAGGCGGTCGCCGACATCGCCCGCCAAGGTGTGGCCGTGCTGGTGGTCGAGCAGTTCGCCGCGGCCGTGCTCGACATCGCCGACCACGCCGCCGTGCTGGTGCGCGGCCGGGTCGTGCGCAGCGGCCGACCCGACGAGATCCGCAACGATTTGGCAGCCCTCTACCTAGGAAGCGCGACATGACGCAACCCCGCACGACAGAGCCCCGCATGACAGAGACACGCGCCGACCGCTTCGTCCGCGAACTGCAGACCATGAAGATCCCCGACCCGGCGGCCGGACGGTCCGGGCTGTGGCTGCGCACCGGCATCGCGCTGATGATCGCGGGCCCGGTGGTGGCGCTGCTGGCCTACTTCATGTCGCACGGCACCACCGACCCGCTGGCCCAGCGCGACGCCATCGTGCTCGCACTGCTGGGCATCGCGCTGGCGGTGGTGGGCGCGGCGCTGTTCCTGCGTTACTCGCTGACCAACTTCCTGCGGTTCTGGCTCGCCAGACAGTCCTACGACATCGATCGGCTCGCCGATCGGGTCACCGGAGAGGAGATCGGGGTATGACCACATCACTACGCACGGGAGAGCAGTTCGCCAGCACGGTGTGCGAGACGAGAGTGATCGTCGTGCGCGCACCTGCCGGCGAGATCGCGCCACTGACCTGCGGCGGCGCGCCGATGGTTCCGGTGGCGCAGGCTCCGGCGGCCAAGCCCGCGGCCGAGGGCGTGACGACGCTGATCGGCAAACGCTACGTCGACGACGCCGAGACCGTGGAACTGCTGTGCACCCACTCCGGCGCGGGCGAACTGCGTCTCGGTGACGAGCAATTGAGCGTGAAGGCGGCCAAGGCGCTGCCCGCTTCGGACTGAAGCGGCGGCCATCGACCCCCGGTGGCACGGCCACACCGGGGACGGCCGGCGCCGCGACTCGACACCGTTGCCCGGCCGGACAGGCGCCGGGCGCGAGAGGCGGCGACGACACCGGAGCGGATCCGGGTGTCGCTCTCCCGCGCCCGGTGCGCACAGCCGGGAATCAGAGGAAGAGGTAGGGCGGATGAATTTCGAGCTGACCGAGGATCAGGAGCTGATCCGTACATCGGTGGCCGAACTGTGCCGCAGATTCGACGACCAGTACTGGTTGGAGAAGGACCAGGCACACGAATTCCCCACGGAGTTCTACGAAGCCATCGCCGGCGGCGGCTGGCTGGGCATCACCATCCCCGAGGAATACGGCGGGCACGGCCTCGGCATCACCGAGGCGACGCTGCTGGCCGAGGAGGTGTCGCGCTCGGGTGGCGGGATGAACGCGGCCAGTTCCATCCACATGTCGATCTTCGGCATGCACCCGGTCGTCATGTACGGCTCCGAGGAACTCAAGCGGCGCACCCTGCCGCGCATCGCTACCGGTGACCTGCACGTCTGCTTCGGCGTCACCGAACCCGGTGCGGGACTGGACACGCCGCGCATTTCGACTTTCGCGCGCCGCGACGGCGACCACTACCTCGTCAACGGCCGCAAGGTGTGGATCTCCAAGGCCATGGAGTCGGAGAAGATCCTGCTGCTCACCCGGACCAGCACCTATGACGAGGTCGAGAAGAAGACCGACGGCATGACGCTGTTCCTCACCGATCTGGATCGCGCGCACGTCGACATCCGCCCCATCCGCAAGATGGGCCGCAATGCGGTCACCTCCAACGAGCTGTTCATCGACGATCTGCGCATTCCTGTCGAGGACCGGGTCGGCGAGGAGGGACAAGGCTTCCGCTACCTGCTCGACGGACTCAACCCGGAACGCATGCTCATCGCCGCCGAAGCCCTGGGCCTGGGCCGGGTTGCCCTCGACCGCGCTGTCCGGTACGCGAACGAGCGCATCGTGTTCGACCGCCCGATCGGCTCGAACCAGGGCATCCAGTTCCCGCTCGCGGATTCGCTCGCCCGCCTCGACGCCGCCGAACTCGTCCTGCGCAAGGCCACCTGGCGCTACGACAACGGCAAATCCGCAGGGCGTGAGGCCAATACGGCCAAATACCTCTGCGCGGACGCCGGCTTCACCGCCGCCGACCGGGCGCTGCAAACCCACGGCGGCATGGGTTACGCCGAGGAGTACCACGTCGCCCGCTACTTCCGGGAAGCGCGCGTGATGAAGATCGCGCCCGTCAGCCAGGAAATGATCCTGAACTACCTGGGTTCACACACCCTGGGACTGCCGAGGAGCTACTGATGGCTTACGACCTGTTCGATCTCACCGGCCGCTCGGCCCTCGTCACCGGCGCGGCAGGCGGCATCGGCTCGGCCGTCGCGCGGGCACTGGCCACCGCAGGCGCCTCGGTCCTGGTCACCGACCGGGACGGCGAGGCCGCCGCGGCCGTCGCGGAGAAGATCACCGGCGACGGCGGCATCGCCCGGAGCTTCGCCTTCGACGTCACCGACCGGGCCGCGGCCGGGGAAGCCGCCGAACGCGCGGCCGCGCTGACCGGCGGCACCGTGCACATCGTGGTCAACAATGCCGGCGTCACCGCGCCCGCCATGTTCGCCGACACCACCGCCGAGTCCGTGCGGAAGTTGTTCGACATCCACGTCATGGGCACCATCAACTGCTCGCAGGCCGCCCTGCCGTTCCTGGCCACCGACGGTCGCGGCCGGATCATCAATGTCACCTCGGCCGCGGGCCTGGTCGGCACGCTCGGTCAGGTGAACTACTCCGCCGCCAAGGCCGCGATCCTGGGGGTCACCAAATCGCTGGCCAAGGAATTGGCGCGCAAGAACATCCTCGTCAACGCGCTGGCACCGCTGGCCGCCACGCCGATGACCGAGACCATTCGCACCGACGAGCGCTTCTCCGAGCAGATGCTCAGCCGAATCCTGTTGCGCCGCTGGGCCGAGCCCGAAGAGGTCGCGGGCGCCTTCGTGTTCCTGGCCTCCGACGCGGCCTCGTTCATCACCGGGCAGGTGCTGCCGGTGGACGGTGGCACGGTGATCTGATGAGCCGCGCTCCCGGCAACGGACCGCTGTCCGGCATCACCGTGATCGCCCTGGAACAGGCGGTGTCGGCGCCGATGTGTACCCGCACGCTCGCCGACTTCGGCGCACGGGTCATCAAGATCGAGCACCCGGACGGCGGCGACTTCGCCCGGCACTACGACGATGTGGTGCGCGGGCAGGCCGCGCACTTCGTGTGGGTGAACCGCGGCAAGGAATCCGTCGCGGTGGACGTGAAATCGGCCGATGGCGCGGAGCTGCTGCACCGGTTGCTGCTCGACGCCGACGTGCTGGTGTCGAATCTCGCGCCGGGGGCGACCGCGCGCCTCGGCTTGTCCGGGCCGGAGCTGGAACGAGACCACCCGCACCTGATCACCGTGGAGATCGACGGCTTCGGACGGGGTGGTCCGCTGTCGCACAAACGCGCCTACGACCTGCTGGTGCAGGCGGAGTCCGGGGTGTGCGCGGTGACCGGGACCGCCGAAGCCCCCGCCAAGCCCGGTCCGCCGATGGCCGACGTGACCACCGGCCTGTACGCGGCGCTGGCCATCGTGACAGCGCTCTACGGTCGCGACGCCGGGAGAAAGCCCGGACAGCGGCAGGATTCGCGCTCCCGAACGGAACTCGAGGGCAGGCGAGGCGCCGAGATCGCGGTGAGCCTGTTCGACACGATGGCCGAGATGATGGGCTATCACCTGACCTACGCCAGGCACTCCGGCATCGATCAGCAGCCGCTGGGCATGAGCTCGCCCGCCGTCGCCCCCTACGGGGCCTACCGCACGGCGGACGATCAGACAGTCGTCCTCGGCACCACCAACGACCGGGAGTGGCAGCGCCTGGCGACCGACATCCTGGATCGCCCCGACCTCGCCGCGGACGAGCGTTTCCGCACCAACTCGGGCCGCACCCGGCATCGCGCCGACCTCGACGCCGTCATCGCGACCTGGTGCGCCCGCCACGATCTGGCCGCGATCCAGCGCGTCGCCGACGCCGCGGGCATCGGCAACTCCCGCTACAACCGCCCCAGCGAGGTCCTGACCCACCCCCAGCTGGTCGAACGTGACCGCTGGCGCGAGATCGACACCCCTGCCGGGCCGATCCCCTCTCTGCTGCCGCCCGCCGTGGTCCGCGGCTACCAGCCGCCCATGGGGCCGGTGCCCGGACTCGGGCAGCACACCGAGGCGGTCCTGGCCGAGTTCGGTTGCACCGCGGACGAACTCGAGAAGCTTCGCGCGGCATCGGTCATCGGCGGTCGGCCGCCGACGTCGGTTGCCTCGCCCTCGCCGCAAGGGTCCGCGCGATGAGCGGCAGTGGCGGGCCCGCCGACAGCGGGGGTGGACCTCCCGTGTCCGGAGGCGAGGTGCGCACCGTGTTCTCCGACGGAACCGATTCACCCGCAACAACACCCAGAGCGCCGGCCGATGGGCAGAGTCTGCTCGTCGCCGACCACGATGGTGTGCGAACTCTGACGCTGAATCGCCCGCACCGCCGCAACGCGATCGACGGGGCACTCTGGATCGCGCTGGCCGAGGCCCTGCGTGCAGCGGCGGACGACCGCTCGGTGCGGGCGCTGGTCCTCACCGGCGCGGGCGGCGCGTTCTGCTCCGGCGCGGACATCTCGGTCCCCGACAACTCCCACCCCGTCCACCGCATGCGTCCGCTCACCGACGTGGCCGCACTGTTGCACGAATTGCCGCTGCCCACGGTCGCGAAGGTGACCGGGCCCGCGTTCGGCGCGGGCTGGAATCTCGCGCTCGGCTGCGATCTGGTCCTCGCCACACCGGAGTCGACCTTCTCGCAGGTGTTCACCAAGCGCGGGCTGACCATGGATCTCGGCGGCTCCTGGCTGCTGCCGCGACTGGTCGGCATGCAGCAGGCCAAACGGCTGGCCTTGCTGGCCGAGACGATCGATGCCGTCCAAGCGCACGACCTCGGACTGGTCACGTGGGTGGTCCCGGCGGCGGAGATCGACGGCTGCACCGATGAACTCGCCGCGCGTCTGGCCGCCGGACCACCGGTGGCGCTGGCCCAGACCAAGGCGCTCCTGCACGAGGGCTCCGATTCCACGATGCATCGGGCGCTGGCCGCCGAAGCCCGCGCCCAGGGACTCAACCTGGCCACCGCGGACGCGCCGGAAGCCTACGCCGCCTTCGCCGAACGACGCGAGCCGCGGTTCACCGGGCGCTGGACGGTGCACCGGCCGCCGATCCGCCCCGCCACCTCCGAGAACGGGAGATAACCATGCCCGAGGTAGTCATCGTCGCGGCGGTCCGCACCGCCGTCGGCAAGCGCAACGGCGGGCTCGCCGGGGTCCACCCGGCCGACCTGTCCGCGCACGTGCTCACCGCCCTGGCCGACCGGACCGGTCTCGATCCGGCCGTGGTCGACGACGTGATCTGGGGCTGCGTCTCCCAGGTCGGCGACCAGTCCAGCAATATCGGCCGATACTCGGTGCTCGCGGCGGGCTGGCCGGAGAGCATCCCCGGCACCACCGTGAACCGGGCGTGCGGATCGAGCCAGCAGGCCATCGATTTCGCCGCCCAGGCCGTGCTCTCCGGTCAGCAGGACGTGGTGGTCGCGGGCGGCGTGGAGACGATGAGCCGGGTGCCGCTGGGTTCGGCGCGCGCGAGCGGGATGCCGTACGGGCCGAAAGCGCTGGCCCGCTACGACGGTTTCTCCTTCGACCAGGGCCTGTCCGCCGAACTCATCGCCGCGAAGTGGGGCTTCGACCGCACGCGTCTGGACGAATACGCCGTGCGCTCAAACGAACTGGCGGCCGCTGCCCAGGATTCGGGGGCATTCGCTGCCGAGATCGTGCCCATCAACACTGCCACTGCCACTGCCACTGCCACTGCCACTGCCACTGCCACTGCCACCGCCACCGCCACCGATGCTGCCGAAAGTGCCACTGCCACCGTCGACACGGCTACCGGCGCCGTCACCGCCGATGAGGGTATCCGGCGCGGCACCACCGTCGAGACGCTGGCCGGTCTGAAACCCGCCTTCCGCGAGGACGGCGTGATTCACGCGGGCAACTCCTCCCAGATTTCCGATGGTGCTGCCGCCTTGCTGCTCACCACCCCGGAGAAGGCCCGCGACCTCGGCTTGACTCCGTTGGCCCGCTACCGCGCCGGGGCGGTGAGCGGGGCCGACCCGGTGCTCATGCTCACCGGCCCCATCCCGGCGACGGAGAAAGTGCTGCGCAAAGCGGGTGTGACGCTCGGCGACATCGGCGTATTCGAGGTGAACGAGGCATTCGCCCCGGTGCCGCTGGCCTGGCTCGCCGAGACCGGCGCCGACCCGGCCCTGCTCAACCCGCTCGGTGGTGCGATCGCCCTCGGCCACCCGCTCGGCGCGTCCGGAGCGGTCCTGATGACCCGCATGATCCACCACATGCGTGCCAACGACATTCGCTACGGCCTGCAGACCATGTGCGAGGGCGGCGGCACCGCCAACGCCACCGTTCTCGAACTCCTCTGAACCCGAGTACCGCAACACAGCTCGTTCCGGAGCGCTTGCCCGGCCCGGCGGCTTCGTGTGCCCGCCGTGCCGGATCTCGGGAGCCGAGCCCGCCCGATCGGAGAATCCTGTGCGCCGCGATCTGTTCACCCCCGACCACGAAGCCTTCCGTCGACTGGTCGCGGACTTCATCGAGAAACAGATCGTCCCCGACTACTCCGCGTGGGAGAAAGCCGGACAGATGCCGCGCGAGATCTTCGCCGCCATGGGCGATCTCGGCATGCTCGGCATCGCGCTACCCGAGGAACACGGGGGAGCGGGTATCCGCGACTACCGCTACAACGTGATCCTCCAGGAGGAAGCCGCCCGTGCCCTGGTCACCCTCGGCACCGTCCGCACCCAGCTCGACGTCATCCTCCCGTATTTCCTCGAATACGCCGACCCCGCGCAACGCGACCGCTGGTTCCCCGGTCTGGCCACCGGCCGCCTGCTCACCGCCGTGGCCATGACCGAACCCGGCACCGGCTCCGACCTGGCCGGTGTCCGCACCACCGCCGTCCGCGACGGCGACCACTACATCCTCAACGGCGCCAAGACCTTCATCACCGGTGGCCTGCTCGCCGACCTGGTCATCGTCGTCGCCCGCACCGGCACCGACCCGGACAACCGCCGCGCCGGCCTCACCCTGCTCGTCGTGGAGGACGGCATGCCCGGCTTCGAACGCGGCCGCATGCTCGAGAAGATGGGCTGCAAGGTGCAGGACACCATGGAGTTGTCCTTCACGGATGTGCGTGTGCCGGTGGCCAATCGCCTCGGCGACGAGGGCGCGGCCTTCGGATACCTTGGCCACAACCTTCCCCAGGAACGCCTCACCGTCGCTGTCGGCTCCGTCGCCCAGGCCCGCGCCGCCGTCACCGCTACCGTCGACTACACCAAGCAGCGCAAGGCATTCGGCACCCCGGTCTCCTCGTTCCAGAACACCAAATTCGAACTCGCCGCCATGTCCGCCGAGGTCGAAGCCGCCCAGACCATGATCGACCGCGCGGTCCTCGACCTGATCGACGGCGTCCTGTCCGCCCCCGACGCCGCCCGCGTCAAACTCTTCTGCACCGAGATGCAGGCCCGAGTCGTCGACCGCTGCCTGCAACTGTTCGGCGGCTACGGCTACATGATGGAGTATCCGATCGCCCGGCTCTACACCGATGCGCGGGTCGCCCGCATCTACGCGGGCACCAGCGAGGTGATGAAGATGATCATCGCCAGGGACCTGGGGGTCTCGTAGTCGCTCCCCGGCCTGTGCGGCGGGAGCGCCGGACACGATGTCGCCGCAGGTCGGCGACTCCTCTCGGCCGCAGCCGGAGTCGAGTTGGCGCACTTGGCCACTCGGGCCGGTTCGTCCGTCTGGAAGTGAACTGTCCGAAGCCTCGTTCGCCCTCTATCCTGACCCCTTCATCCTGGTAGTACGACCCAGTGGGGGAAGATGCATGGCCGAGAACGTCGGATCCGTCCTGATCACCGACGTGCCGACGTCTCGGATCGCGATGACGGTGCATCGGGCGGTGCGTGAGAAGCCCACCTGGATGGACCGGAAGTTCAAGTACGCGATGCTGGTGGGGCTGGGCGAACGGTGGTCGAGTGAACGGCTCGCCCCCGGCGATCAGCGGCGGCAGGACTACGACAATCCCGCGCCCTGGTACGACCTCGTCGACGCGACGGGCGGACAGACGATCCACATCGTCTACCGCGAAGCGGAGAACGAAACCCGGGCGGTGTTCATCGGACTCGGCTTCGACAAGTACTCGGTCGGACGTATCTGGGCGGAGAAGTTCGCCCATCGCGTGGCGGAGTTCCTCGCCGAAGACCGCATCGGTGCGCGGGTGGAGGACGTCGAGTTCTGAGTCGCAGCCGGTATCGACCGACGACTCCGGCCGGACGCTGTCGCAGGAGCGGTCGTCGGCGGTCGCGCCCTGTACGGGCCGCGCGCACACCTCGATGGGGCCACCGATTCGGCGACCCCATCTCTGTGCGATCGGCTGTCGATCCGTTCAGCCGAGTTCGGCGACCACCTGCTTGCGGGCGAGCAGGGCCGAGGCCGAGGCGACCAGTCCGATCGCCGCGACCAGGGTGACCAGGTAGAGCCCTGGCCGGTAGCCGGCGATGCCGTCGGTGGCGGCGCCGCTGATCAGGCCGGTGGTGACGGCGAGCACGACCGCCCCGCCGATCTGCAGCGAGGTCTGCACGAGGCCGGAGGCCAGGCCCTGTTCGTGGTCGGCGATGCCCTCGGTCGCCTGGACCATCACCGAGGAGAAACCGAGCGCGAAGCCGAGACCCAGCAGCAGGAAGGCCGGGAGGTAGTCGAGCACGTAGTTCGGGTCCGGGTTGCCGCCGCGGGCGAGGAACCAGAGGTAGCCCGCGACGAACGAGGCGAGGGCGGCGATGATCATCGGGGCCGTGCCGAAGCGGTCGATGAGCTTGCCCGCCATCGGCGAGAGGACGGCCACGATGATGCCTGCCGGCGCCATCGCCAACGCCATCTGCAGCGGCTCCCAATCCAGCGTGTTCTGCAGATACAGCGAGACGATCGTCTGGAAGCTGAGGTAGGAGCCGAAGATGGCCAGGGCGGCCAGGTTCGCCCGCACGATCGACCGCACCTTGAAGATGCTCAGCCGCACCAGTGGGTGGCCGACGCGATTCTCCACCACGAAGAACGTGCCGAGCAGGCCGACCGCGAGGATGGTGGTCGCGATGACGGTGGCGGTGAAGCCGGTCTCGGGCGCGGTGACGATCGTGTAGACCGCCGACAGCATGCCGCCGGTCAGCAGGACGGCGCCGGTGAAATCGATGCCGCCCTCTTCCTTCGCTGCGTCCTCGCCGGCGCGCGGCACCACGAACCATGCGGTGACGAGCACGATCGCGACGACCGCGACCGGCATGTAGAAGGTCAGCCGCCAGTCGATGCCGGTGAGCAGGCCGGACACGATCAGGCCGGAGGCGTAACCGGTGGCGCCGAAGATGGTGAAGATCGACAGGGCGCGGTTGCGGTCGTGGCCTTCCTTGAACGTCGTGGTGACGATCGAGAGCGCGGCGGGCGCGGTGAAGGCGGCGGCGATGCCCTTCACGATGCGGGTGGCGATCAGCAGCGCGCCGTCGTCGACGAGTCCGCCGACGAGGGAGGCGATGCCGAAGACCACCAGCGCGGTGAGGAAGACCTGCCGTCGGCCGAGCAGGTCGGCGGCTCGTCCGCCCAGCAGCAGCAGTCCGCCGTAGCCGAGGATGTAGCCGTTGACGACCCACTGCAGCGCGGAGGTGTCCAGGCCCAGGTCGTGGCCGATGGAGGGGAGTGCGACGCCGACCATGGAGACGTCGAGGGCGTCGAGGAACATCGCCAGACCGGCGACGAACAGGATGGCCCACAGCTTGGGCCCCCAACCGCCGGCGGTCGGTTCGGAAAGGGTTGGAGCGGAAAGGTTCTGGGGTGCCGTTGTCGTGGTCACCAGAAAGAACTTAGATGCGCACGCATTGAATGTCAATGCATGTAATGCCACAGCATGTAATGCGTGCGCATAAAATGCCTTGACATGCTAGCCTCGGGTCATGTACCACGACACCGACAAAGATGTCTGCGCGAAGTGGTCCGAAACGCTCCGGCTCTACCACGGCACCTCGTCGGAGCTGGAGAACGTGCTCCAGGCGCGCCACCAGCTCGGCCTCAGCGAGTTCGAGCTGCTGCAGATCCTCGCAGGCCGCTGCGGCGACGAGTCCTCGGAGAAGGTCAAGATGAAGGACATCGAGACCGCGATGTACCTGAGCCAGAGCGCGCTCTCGCGCACCGTGACCCGGCTGGAGAAAGCCGGGCTGGTGGAGCGCGCGGCCTGCGATTTCGACCGCCGCGCCAACTTCTTGAAGCTCACCCCCGAGGGACGGGAACGGCTGGAGGCGGCTCGCCCGACGCACAAGGAAATCCTGCGCAAGCACTTCGCCTGAACCGGCGCACCGCCCGATCGCGCGCTGCCCGCGACGGCTCCGCGATGTTCGATCGCAACGGAATTCGATCGAGGTCGGTACGCTCGGGACAGGTATGCCTCTAGCGACCGGCCGCGGCCGGCCCGACTGCTGTATCCGACCGAGCGAGCTCGACCCGGAGGTGCGTGATGAAGGCTTTGCAGTATCGGACGATCGGTGGATCGCCGGAACTGGTCGAGGTGCCCGATCCGGAACCAGGACCGGGGCAGGTGCTGTTGAAGGTGACCGCGGCGGGCGTCTGCCACTCCGATTTCGTGGTGATGTCCTGGTCGGAGGCCGAGCTGCCGTTCCCGTTGCCGCTCACCCTGGGCCACGAAGGTGTGGGGACAGTCGCCGCCCTCGGCGCGGGCGTCACCGGAGTCGCGGTGGGAGAAGACGTCGCGGTGTACGGACCATGGGGATGCGGCACCTGCCCGCCGTGCGCCGGCGGCCGGGAGAACTACTGCCTGCGCACGATGGAGCTGGGCATCTTCCCGCCCGGCCTGGGCTCACCCGGCGCCATCGCCGAATACATGATCGTGGACGACGTCCGTCACCTGGAGCCGTTGCGCGGCCTCGACCCGGTTCGCGCGGTGCCGCTCACCGACGCCGGCCTCACCCCGTATCACGCGATCAAACGCTCGTTGCCCAAGCTCGTGCCGGGCTCGACCGCGGTGGTGATCGGCGCGGGCGGGCTCGGCCACGTGGCCATTCAGATTCTGCGGGCCCTCAGTCCCGCGCGGGTGATCGCGCTGGACACCATGGCGGGCAAGCTGGAACTGGCGCGTTCGGTGGGCGCGCACGAGGTGCTGACCTCCGACGAACACGCGGCCGAAAAGGTCAAGGATCTCACCGGAGGCCGGGGCGCGACAGTGGTACTCGACTTCGTGGGCGCCCCGCCGACGACCGCCACCGCCGCGGCCTGCGTCGCGATGGAGGGCGATCTGACGGTGGTGGGCGTCGGCAGCGGCTCGGTGCCGGTCGGCTTCGGCTCACCGCCGTACGAGGTCACCGTGACCGCGCCGTACTGGGGCTCTCGTACCGAACTGCGTGAGGTGCTCGATCTGGCTCGGGCCGGTGCGCTCGATGTGCATGTGGAGACCTTCGCCATGGACGACGCGCCCGAGGCCTACAAGCGCTTGCACGCCGGGACGATCGACGGGCGCGCCGTCATCCTGCCGAACGGCTGACTCGTCCGATCCGGCTCGCAGGCCGAGCGACACCACGGACGGCTGTGGGGCGCTCGGTCGCCGCGCGGCCGCGAGCGCCCTGTCGCCGGATCAGCCCTGCGCCGCCTCGGGCAGGTATCCGAGGATGCCCTTCGTCTCCAGATAGTCGTGGAAGCCGAATTCGCCCCACTCCCTGCCGTTTCCACTCTTGCGATAGCCGCCGAACGGGCACTGGAAGTCGAAGGCGTCGTTGATGGAGACCCAGCCCGCGCGGATGCGGCGGGCCACCGAGCGGGCCAGTTCCAGGTCGGCGCCCGCGACGTTGCCCGCGAGACCGTATTCGGTGTCGTTGGCGAGTTCGACGGCGTGGTCGATGTCCTCGTAGGCGAGAATCGCCAGGACGGGGCCGAAGATCTCTTCGCGGGCGATGGTCATGTCGTTGGTGACGTTCGCGAAGACGGTCGGCTTGACGAACCAGCCGCGCTCGAGTCCGTCCGGACGGCCCGTGCCGCCGGTGACCAGGGTGGCGCCTTCGTCGATGCCGCGCTGGATCAGCGACTGGATCTTGTCGAACTGTGCCCGGGACACCACGGGGCCGAGCGCGACTTCGCCGGTGGGATCGCCGACGGTCAACGCGGCGGCCGCGGTGCGCGCGGCCTCGACGGCCTCGTCCATCCGGCTGCGGGGAACCAGCATGCGCGACAGGGCGCTACAGGTCTGGCCGGAGTTGTTCATGATGGTCGCCACCGCACCGGCGACATTGGCGGACAGGCCGGCGTCGTCGAGCACGATGTTCGGGCTCTTACCGCCGAGCTCCTGAGTGACCCGCTTGACGCTGGGTGCCGCGGCGCGCGCGATCTCGATGCCCGCCCGGGTGGAACCGGTGAACGAGATCAGGTCCACGTCGGGGTGCGCGGCCAGCGGGGCGCCCGCGCCGGGGCCGTCACCCTGGACGAGGTTGAACACGCCCGCGGGAACGCCTGCGGCATCGAGGATCTCGGCGAAGATGTGTGCCGAGAACGGGGTCTGCTCGGAGGGTTTGAGGACCACGGTGCAGCCGGTGGCCAGGGCGGGGAAGACCTTCACCGCGATCTGGTTGAGCGGCCAATTCCACGGGGTGATCAGGCCGCAGACGCCGATCGGTTCCTTGACCACCAGGGTCGCGCCGCGCTGTTCCTCGAACGGGAAGTTCTCCAGGATGCCGAGGGCGGTGGTGAGATGCCCGGCGCCGAGATCGACCTGGAAGCCGCCGGCCAGCGCGGCCGGTGCGCCCATCTCGGCGGTGAGAGCGGCGGCGAGATCACCGCGGCGGCGGTCGTATTCCTCGGCGACGGCGCGCAACAGCGTCAGCCGGTCGCCGACCGAAGACACCGACCAGTGGGGGAATGCCGTCCGGGCGGCGGCGACGGCGCGGTCGATGTCGGCGGCCGAGCCCGCGGCGACCGTGCCGTGGATTTCCTCGGTGGCGGGGTTGACGACCTCGAAGGTCGCGGAGGTGGCGGGGTCGATCCACTTGCCGCCGATGTAGAAGGTGGAGAGGGTGGGCATGATCACTGTGTCCCTTCGGCGTACCAGGTGCGGAACTCGTCGTAGGAGGGCATTTCCTCGGAATTGGCCTTCGGGTCGACGGCCACGTGGATGACGCCGGGTTTGCCACTGGCGTAGGCGCGTTTGACGGCCGGCGCGATGTCCTCCTCGCGCTCGACGTATTCGCCGTAGCAGCCGAACCCCTCGGCGACCTTGTCGAGGCGGGTCTCGGTGCTCCAGTGCGTGCCGGTCTCGCGCGAACCCTGACCGAAGGTGCGTTTGTACACACCGACTTCCAGGCCCCAGGCGTAGTCGACGGCCACCACGCACACCAGCGGCAGGTTCAGCCGGGCGGCGGTCTCGAGTTCGGCGATCTGGAACTGGAACGACGAGTCGCCGGTGACGAGCATGACCGGGCGCTTGCGGCCCTCGGCGACGGACGCGCCCACGGCATACGGCAGGCCGGTGCCGAGGTGACCGAAGTTCTGGTTCCAGATCACGTCGTGCGGCTTGGCCTGCGAATAGGTCCAGCCGAAGATGGTGGTGGCGCCGCCGTCGCGGACCATGATGCCGTCGGGGGGAAAGACCTTGGTGGCCTCGACGATCAGCCGGGCCGGATGCACCGGCGAGCGCCCGGACGGCGCGGTTTCGGCGAGTTCGGCCAACCGGGCCGCGTCCTGCTCGATCCAGCGCGCGAGTTCCGGCGTCGCGGTGCGCGGGGTGTCCTTCAGCGCCTCGATCAGCTGCGGCACCACGGCGCGCAGGTCGCCGACGAGCGGGACGTCGATGGGGCGATTGACGCCGATCGCGGCCGGATCCTGCTCGACGAGAATCCATTTCCGGTTCGCCTCGTTGGCGATCCAGTGCCTGCCGCGCCCGTAGTGCACGGGCTCGCCGAGTTCGGTGCCGATGGCCAGGCACAGATCCGAGGCGACGACGGCTTCGACGGCGGCGGGGGAGAACCCGTACGGGAAGGTGCGGTCCTCGAGTCCCTCGATGTAGGAGGTGCCGCCGGAGGTCTGGATGACCGGGCAGGCCATCGCCTCGGCGAGCGCGCGCACGGCCGCACCCGAGCGGGTGGTGTGCACGCCGTGCCCGGCCAGCAGCACGGGCTGCTTCGCGGCGCGGATGAGTTCGACGGCCTCGGCGATCCTGTCGGCGCCCGCGGTCTGGCCGACGAGGCGGTAGCGCTCGGGCGGCAGCGGCGCGGGCACGTCGAGGTCTTCGAGGATGACGTGCGAGGGGTACTCGATGTAGACCGGGCCGGGGGTGCCCGACAGCGCCTTGCGCAGCCCTTCCCGGATGATCTCGTCGGTCTGGTCGGCGTATTCGATGCTGGCGCTGTACTTCACCGACGGCTCGAACAGTTCGGCCTGTTTGACGAACTGGATGCGGCCACGGCGCACTCGCTGCTCGGTGATGCGGGCGCGCTGACCGCCGAGGAAGATCACCGGCGAGTTCTCCACCTTCGCGCACATCATGGCGCCGGCGAGATTGGCGACGCCGGGGCCGAGGGTGCCGATGCAGACCGCCGCGCGCCCGGTCATCCGGGACACCGCTTCGGCCATGAAGCCGGCCGATTCCTCGTGATGGGGCGCGACGACGTTCCAGCCGCGTTCCTCGGCCAGGTGGAACATGTGCACGAAGTTCGGATCGGGGATGCCGAAAATCGTGTCGATGCCCTCGGCTTCGAAGAGCTGGAGAATACGTTCAAAGACCTTGACCGACATGCTGGGCCGCCTCCGTGACTAGCGCGAAACTCTTGCTGAGGTGATCGACGTGACCGGTCGCGGTGGGCAGGATCCAGGAATCCGCGGTGTCACGGATCTCGTCGATGCGATCGCCGACCTGCTCGACTGTCCACGAGGGCTGATACACCCCCGGCGTCTCGGCGATATAGGCCCGCGCCATCCGTCCCGCGACCGCCACCAGCACTTCGCCGGAGACGGAGCAGGATTCGTGGGCGAGCCAGCCGACGGCGGGGGCCGTCAGCTCGGGGCCCATCGGGGGGTAGGCCGAGGTGTCGAGCCCGCCGGCGAGCCGGGTGACCGCCGCGGGCACGATGACATTGCTGCGGACGCCGCACTCGGCGCCCTCGAGAGCCACCACGTTCGACAGGCCGATCACGCCGGCTTTGGCGGCGGCGTAGTTCGCCACGCCCTTGTTGCCGTAGAGGCCGCCGATCGAGGAGGTGAGCACCACCCGGCCGTAGCCCGCGTCGGCCATGACCGGGAAGGCGGGGCGCGTCACGTGGAAGGCGCCGCGCAGGTGCACGTCGAGCACCGCGTCGAAGTCCGCGTAGGTCATCTCGCGCAGCGAGCCGTAGCGGACGTTGCCCGCGTTGTGCACGAGGATGTCGAGACGGCCGAAGCGGTCGAGGGCGGTCTGCACGATCGCCTGCCCGCCCTCGGCGGTGGCCACGGAATCCGTCGACACGGCCGCGGTGCCGCCTGCCGCCTCGATCTCGGCGACCACGTCCTGGGCCGGACTGCCCTCCACGGTGTCACCCCGGATGCTGCTGCCCAGGTCGTTGACCACCACCGAAGCGCCGCGCTCGGCCAGCAGCAGGGCATAGGCGCGCCCCAGGCCGCGGCCGCCCCCGGTGACGATCGCGACGCGTCCGTCGAAACGTAGTTCCCGCAACGACTCTCCGCCGCTCATGAGCGCACTCGCGATTCCGGCCGCTCCCGGCCGCTCACGAGCCCAGCTCCAGTCCCGACAGTTCGCCGGTGTCGCGCCAGGCCTGCAACAGATCCTCGAAGGCGTAGAAGCCGGGCCAGTACGGCTCGCCCAGGTGCGAGCGGATCTTCTGCTCGCCCTCGTTGTTGTAGTAGCCGGGGGTGCACTCGCGCTGGAATGCGGTGTTGTCGACCGCCGTCTCGCGCACGGTCGTGCACCACTGCTCGACGGCTTCGGCGGTGGGCTCGACCACGGTGGCGCCGGTTTCGGCCGCGCGCGCGAGGACGTAGGCGATGTGGCGGGCCTGCTGATCGAACATGTCGGTGGTGCTGGCCGTGACACCGCCCTGCAGGAACCCGGTGAAGAAGGCGTTCGGGAAGCCGTGCGTGGTCATGCCGTGCAAGGTGCGATAACCCTGCGCCCAGTGGTCGTAGAGCGAGCGCCCGTCGCGGCCGGCGAACGGTGCGATGCCCAGGCGGCGGTCCAGATCGGTGGTGATCTCGAAGCCGCTGGCGAAGATGATGCAGTCGACCTCGTGCTCGACCCCGTCGGCGACGATGCCCTTGGCGGTGATGCGTTCCACGCCTTTGGTTTTCGAGACGTCGACCAGGGTCACATTGTCGCGGTTGAACGTCGGCAGGTAGTCGTCGTTGAAGCACGGCCGCTTGCACAGGAATCGGTACCAGGGCTTGAGCGCGGCGGCGGTCGCGGGATCTTTCACGATCGCGTCGACGCGCTGCCGCACGCGCTCCATCGCCTTGTAGTCCTCGATCTCACGCAGTTCCATGAACTTCTCCGGCGTGAGCGTCGCCCAGCCGCCGGTGGCGCTCAGATGCGCTTCCAGATTGCGGCTGACCTCGGTCCAGCCGTCGCAGATCAGATCCTCCTGGCCGGGCGCGAACGCCTCGAACGCGGCGGTGTGGAAGTTGCGCTTGCGTTCCCGCGTCCAGCCGGGTTGCCGTGTGGCGGCCCATTCCGGATCGGTGGGCACGTCGCCGCGTTCGTAGACATACGACGGTGTGCGCTGGAAGACGTAGAGGTGTTCGGCCGAGCGCGCGATGTGCGGGATGATCTGGATGCCGCTGGCGCCGGTGCCGATCACCGCGACCTTTTTGCCCGCCAGCCCGTCCAGGTCGCCCTTCATACTGCCGCCGGTGTAGTGGTAATCCCAGCGCGCACTGTGGAAGGTGTGACCCTCGAACTCGGTGATGCCGGGGATGCCGGGCAGCTTGGGCTTGTTGAACGGGCCCTGGGCCATGATGACGCACCTGGCGCGGATGTCGTCGCCGCGGTTGGTGCCGATCCGCCAGCGCTTGCCGTCCTCGTCCCAGGTCAAGGCGTTGACCAGGGTGGAGAAGACGGCGCGTTCGTAGAGGTTGTAGTGCTTGCCGATGCGCTGGGCGTGCTCGAAGCACTCGTCGCCGCGGGCGTATTTCTCCTTCGGCATATAGCCGGTTTCCTCGAGCAGCGGCAGATAGGCGTAGCTGTCGGTGTCGCACTGGATGCCGGGGTAGCGGTTCCAGTACCAGGCGCCGCCGAAATCGCCCGCCAGCTCGATGATCCGGAAATCGGTGACGCCCGCCTCCTCGAGCCGGGCGCCGGCGAGCAGGCCGGCCCAGCCGCCGCCGAGCACCGCCACCTCGATCTCGTCGGTGATCGCCTCGCGCGGCACCACCGTCGTGTACGGGTCGCCCTCGTAGAAATCGGTGAAGCCGTCGTCGGTCGCCAGGTACTGCCCTTGGCCCTCCTCGCGCAGGCGGACATCGCGCTCGGCGAGGTATTTCGCGCGCAGCGCGGGCAGGTCGATCTCGGGTGTCTGTGTGGGGGCGCAGTCGGTCATCAGGTGGTCCTTGCTCGAAAACGAGAGTTCAGGGGAGATCGGTGGGCTCGCCGGTGCCCATGTAGCGCGCGAGGTTGTGGTGCAGGTTGACCACGCTGCGCTCCCGATAGGGATTGGGCTTCGCGCCGGAGAAGCCGCGTGACTTCATGCCCTGCTGCACGGCGGCCATATTGTCGAAGTCCTGCGGCAGCACCGTGCGCCAGCCGGGGTCGCCGACCGGGGTGTGGATCCACTCGGTCTCCGGCTCCTGGCCTTCGGGGAACAGTTCGAAGACGGCGGCCTCGAAGATGCACTTGTCCGGATCGGCGCCCAGCGGCCGGAACCGGTAGCAGAGCATGTTGTTCACGGCGTGACCGATCTGGACGTTCGGGAAGATCTGCCAGGCGGTGCCGCTCTCGGCGACGATCTCCGGATCCACCTTCGGCCACGCGACCCCGCGCGCCTGATCCTCGGCGCGGGCGGTGTCGAGCCAGTAGCGCAGCACCTGGTCGCTCGGTGTGCCCTCGGGCAGTTCGTCGACCAGGCGGTTGGCGACGTCGACCAGCGTGCGGGTGGTGTTGGTGTTGGCGTTCTCCCAGGTGAAGTTCTGCAGGGTGGCGGTGGAGACGCGGGCGTCCGCGCCGCCGCCGACGCGCAGCTTGGCCTGGTTCTCCTCCATGCCCTTGGGCGCGTCGTAGCCGATGTTGCTGTGCTTGCCCTGCGTGCGTGCCCAGCCGAGGAAGCTGCCGAAATTGGCGAACT
Source organism: Nocardia shimofusensis NBRC 100134 (assembly GCF_001613125.1). Lineage (GTDB taxonomy): Bacteria > Actinomycetota > Actinomycetes > Mycobacteriales > Mycobacteriaceae > Nocardia > Nocardia shimofusensis. The sequence goes on along the minus strand of NZ_BDBT01000027.1, from coordinate 22,077 downwards.
CCGGGTGGGTGTAGGGCACGTGGTAGGTCTCCATGAACGCTTCGAAGGCGACCTTCCAGTTGCAGTCGAACTCCACCCAGCGCCGCCACCGATAGCGCATCTTCTCCAGCTCGAAGTGCTCGAGCAGGGTGGCGGCGGGCTCCAGGTAGTCGCGCAGCGGCTCGGCCGCGGGGTCGAGGTTGATCCAGATCCAGCCGCCCCAGGTATCGACGCGCACCGGGGCGAGCCCGTCGTTGCGCTCGGTGAGCTTGCAGTTCCAGTCCTCGCGCTCGGGCACGAAGGTGTTGTTGCCCTCGATGTCGTAGCGCCAGCCGTGGAACCCGCACACGAACTGTTTGCGGCTGCCGCGCGCGTCGTGCTCGCCGGGCGCGATGTCGACCAGCCTGCGGCCGCGGTGGGCGCAGACGTTGTAGTAGGCGCGCAGCGTGTTCTCGGCGGTGCGCGCCACGATGATCGACTCGTCCATGATCTCGTAGGTGAGGAAGTCGCCGACCCGGGGGATCTCCTCGACTCGACCGACCTGCTGCCACACCTTCGACCACAGCTTCTCGGCCTCGGCGCGCGCGTATTCGGGACTGATGTAGGCCTCGACGCCGATCTGCTTCGGCGTCGACAGCGGTGCGGTCTCGGTGCTGTGATCGGCGGTCTCGGTCATGACTGGCATCTCTCCTGGAAAGCGGTGGTGTCAGGCGGTGATGGCGGCGCGGAAGTTCTCGTCTTTCAAGAACAGCGAGGTGTTGTCGGCGGCCAGGTGGCTCCACTTGAGGTTCAGACCGCCGTCGACCAGCAGGGTCTGGCCGGTCACGTAGCTCGCCAGATCCGAGAGCAGGAACAGGATCGGGCCCGCCTGCTCGTCGGGGCGTCCGCGCCTGCCCATGGCGATGGCGGTGCGGTCGCGTTCGGGGTCGGCGTCGACGTAGGCGCCCGAGGCCGGGGTCTCGGTGACGCCGGGGGCGACCGCGTTGACCCGGATTCCGGCCGGAGCGAGCTCGACGGCGAGGCTTCGGGTCGCCGCGACGATCGCGGCCTTGGCGGTGCCGTAGGCGATGTGGAACGGGGCGGTGTTCATTCCGCTGATCGACGAGAGCGACACGATGGAGCCGGGCCGGCCTGCCTCCTGCAGTTCGCCCGCCACGGCCTGGCTGAGGAAGAACATCGTCTCGAGATTGCGGGCGAACAGTTCTCGCCAGTCCGCGCGGGTGACCCGGGTGGCGCGCATCCAGGTCGACGGTGCGGCACCGCCGGCGACATTGACCAGCCCGTAGAGCTCACCGGGCGCGTTCTTCGCCTGCTCCAGGATCGTGGCGATGCCCTCGTCGGTGCTCGCGTCGGCCGACAGCGGGATCACCGGCAGCCCTTCCGCGGCGAGGGGTTCGACGTGGGTGGCGAGATTCTCCTTCGACCGGCTCACCGCGACGACCGTGGCGCCCGCCCGCGCGGCGAGCCGGGTGATCGCGGTGCCGATGCCGCCGCCGCCCGCGCCCGCCACGATGACCACCCGACCGGCCAGGCCGAAGTCGTAGTCGCTCATGCCGGGCTCACCCCTCGATCCGGACCGCGAGCACACTGCCCTCGGCGTCGGCGGAGACATACACGGTGCCGTCGGGCCCGGCGGCGATCCCCGCGAACGGACCCATCGGGCCGGAGAACGGCGGCGTGCCGCGCAGCGGTTTGGCGACCACGCCTTCCGGCACGCCCACCGGCAGCTCGGAGGCCAGGGTCTGGCGCGCTTTGGTGACCAGGTCGACGGAGAGGAGGGACTTCAGCTCGGAATCCACGATGAGCAGCTGGTTGCCGCGCACCAGGATTCCGTGCGGCGTCTCGAGTCCGTCCACCACGGTGTCGACCCCGCCCGCGCCGACGGAGACGATCCGCCCCGCGCCGGTCTCGGAGATCAGGACCTGCCCGTCGGGGCCGAACGCGACACCGGTCGGACTGTGCAGACCCGACGCCAGCACCTCGGTCCGCCCGCCCCGGATCGACAGCACCCGGCCCGGACCGAGCTCGACCGCCACGATCGAGCGGTCCGCGGCAGCGGCGATGCCGTAGAGCTGGTCGAAACCCTGCGCCACGATCTCGGTGTCGGGTTCCTCGCCGTGACGGTAGTAGGCGATAGTGCCGTCGGAGGTCGCGACGAGGAATTCGTTCGCCCCGACCGCGGTGACGCCGCGCACGTAACCCGGGGTGTTGAGACTGAACAGCGAGGCGAGCACCTGGAGCTCGCCGTCGCGCAGCGCGTAGAAGAAGGTGCCGTCGGCGACGTAGAGCGTGCCGTCCGGGCCGACGGTCAAGTCCAGCGGCCACATCAGCCCGCCCTCCAGCACCGCCTTCGTCTCGCCGCCGCCGAGGATTTCGGTGATCGCGCCGTCGAAGCTGGAGACGAAGAGCCTGCCGTCGACGAACGTGCAGTTGTCCAGGCCGGGATCGAGCTGGGCGAGGATCTGCTTGTCGCCGGTGCGCGGGTCGATGCGCAGCACCTGACCGGACGCCACCTGGGTCGAGACGATGAACCCGTCCCTGTCGAACTTCACCGAGTCCGGCACGCCGAGATCACCGGCCACGCGCTCGGGTTCGCCGCCGTTCGGGTCGATGCGCCAGATGTCGTTGGTGCCCATGACCGGGTAGTAGAGAAGCCCGTCCGGGCCGACCTCCATGGCGTTGGGCATGGGCAGGTTGTCCTGCAGCACCTTCGGCGCGCTGCCGTCGAGCGGCAGCTCCATGAGGCGTCCGCCGATCCGGCATTCGTTCACGAACAGCCGGCCGTGGTGGACCGTGATGCCGTTCGCGCCGGGCAGGTCGTCACGAAGCACGCGGCTGCGGCCGTCGGTGCCGCGCACGCTGACCCGTGCGTCCATGTACTCGGTGGCGATGAGATTGCCCGCCGGATCGAAAGCGATGTCGTCGGGCGCGATGATGTCCCCGCCCTTGGCGCTGATGGTCTCGAGGTCGCCGGTGGTCACGTCGAGCGCGCTGATCTGGCTGCCCGCGACCTGGGCCACGTAGATGCGATTGTCGGGGCCGGTGCGTAGACCGTTGGCTCCGAACAGTCGGCTCGGTGGCGTGAGCCGCTCGATGCTCACGCCCTCGGCGAGGGTGATGGATGCGGTGCTGTAGTAGCGCGCCCCTCCGGTCACGGTGGGCCTCCCAATGCGATCGGCAGAGTGTGTCGCCGGTCACGCTACGTCAATCCTCGCAAGGATAGCAATACTTGAAAAATTGACGCGCGTGATGGGTGCGCGGCATCGCCGCCGAAGCATGGGGGAGTGGACGGTCAAGTGCCGCAACGGTGTCCGGACCGCCCGTGGTTCGGGCGCCCGGCGTCGTCCGGCCTGTCGCTCCACCTCTCAGCTGGTGGCGGTAAGCCGTATTGCAATTTCGAGAATGACATTACCGCATGGCGGCATGTGGTTCGCGCGGTTCGGCCCCGGAGGGTGTCAGGGGGACGCGACGGGCGGTGAGTGACTCGGCGCCGGGAGGCTCGGTCGCGGATGAGGCCGTGACGGGTGGCTCAGCGCCGGGTGTGTGAGGTGCTCTGGATCGCCGGGCGTGCGCCCCCGGAAGAGGCGTTGACGACGCCGTCGTCGAAACGGTCGAGCACGAGTTGCTGGGTGGCGGCCAGGTGGACGCGATACAGGCGCTCGGCCTCCTCGGCCTTGCCCGCCTCGATCTCGCGCACGATCCGCCGATGGGTGCGCACGGCCTCGCTCGCCTCGTCGCGCGAGGGGTATTCCCCGCGCCGCGTGAGCGCCTCCGCCCACGCCTCTTCCTGCCCCGACCACAGCGCGACCAGCGTGCTCACCACGTAGCGCACGGTTTGATTCGGCGTGAAAGAGACGATGAGGTCGTGGAATTCGCGGGCGGCGTGGGTGAACGCGACGCCGTCGTCGAGCAGTTCGGCCGAGCGGTCGATGCTTTCGACGAGGGCGGGGATCACGGCCTCGGCGCGATCGTCACGGCGGGCGCACTCGGCCGCGCACGTCGGCTCGAGCATGCGCAGGCCCGCGGCGAGATCGCCGAGGGTCACGCGGGCGCCCTGCAGCGCCAGGCCCAGGTGGTAGGCCGCGGAGGACTCGTCGGGTCGATGCACTTCGGCGCCGCCGACATTGCCGCGCCGGACCGTCACCAGGCCCTCGGTCTCCAGAATGCGCAGGGCCTCCCGGATCGAGGGATAGCTCACCCCGAAGTCCTGGACCAGCTGGTCCTGGGTGGGCAGCCGGTAGGTGTCGTCGCCGGCCAGGATGCGGGCGCGCAGTTCGGCGGCCACGGTTTCGGCGATGCGGCGCTGCGGCACCCGGCCGCGGCGAGCGCTCGTCACGCCTGCCGCCTGTCGTCGGTCTTCACACGCGCCGCCTCTCGGTCATGGCGGCAGTCTAGTCACCGGCCAATGACCATACAAACATTGTTATCCTTGTGAGGATTGAAGTAATGTGCGCCACATGGACTTCACGATGGGCGACGCTGCCGCGGAGTTACGCGGGGAATTGCGGCGGCTGATCTCGGCGGAAGTCCCCGCCGACTTCCTGGGTGCGTTCACCGACGACCCGGCGGATCTGGCCGTGGCGCAACACTTCTGCCAGACCCTGGCCGAACGCGGTCTGCTGTGCGCGGCTTGGCCTCCGCAGTTCGGCGGGCGCGGTTCCTCGGTATGGGAGCAGACCGTGGTCCGCGAGGAGATGTGGGCCCACCACGAGCCGCGCGGCGCGCAGTACATGGGCGTGAACTGGGTCGGCCCGACCATCATGCGCCACGGCACCGCCGAACAGCAGCGCCTGCATCTGCCGCTGATCGCGCGCGGCGAGGTGATCTGGTGTCAGGGTTTCAGCGAACCGGATTCCGGCTCCGACCTGGCCTCCCTGCGCACCGCAGCGCGCCGTGACGGCGACGGGTGGCGCATCACCGGCCAGAAGATCTGGACCTCCTACGCCACCATGGCGCAATGGTGCTTCCTGCTCGCCCGCACCTCCAGCGAGGGCCGGAAACAGCAGGGGCTCACGGTCTTTCTGCTCCCCATGTCCGCGCCGGGGATCGTGGTCCGCCCGATCCGGTCGATGCTCGGGCCGCACCACCTCAACGAAGTGTTCTTCGACGGAGTGCGCGTCACCGAGGCCGATGTGCTCGGCACAGTCGACGACGGCTGGTCGGTGGTGCAGGAGGTGCTGGCCTTCGAACGGGTCGGCATCGCGCGCTACGCCCGCTGCGAGCGGCTGTTGCAGGCAGTGCCGGAGATGCTCGGAGAGCGCTGGGCGACAATGCCCGCGCAATTGCGCGGCCGCTGGGCGCGAATGCTGACCCGTGCGCGCCGGGCCCGGCTGCTCGCCTACCAGGTGCTGGCTGCCCAGCGCGCCGGTCGCGTCGCTCCCGGCGATGTCGCCGCCTACCGGATCGCCGTGACACGACTGGATCAGGAGAGCGCGAGCTTGCTCACCGAGCTCGCCGGGCAGGTGTCCACCGACGACGACGGGCATCGGGTGTTCCGCCGTGCGGTCGAGGACCACTGGCGTTATGCCAATGCCGCGACCGTGGCCTCCGGCAGCATCGAGATGCAGCAGATCCTGCTGGCGCGCGCACTGCTCGGCGGCACACGACGAACGGGGGATGCGGCATGAGTACCGCGGCCGTGCCGACGGAAGGTGGAGCCGGTTCGGGGACGACGGAGCCGGACGTCATGGGTATCGAACTCGCGGCGGAGGCCACCGAATTCGGGTCTCAGGCAGTGCGCGCGCTGGGCGCCGCCGGTGGCGACGAACTCGTCCGCGCGGCCGAACTGGACCCGTACTGCCGCCACGAACTGGTGTCACCGGTGCTGCACCGGATCGGGGCGTGGGATCTGGCGCCGCGCCACGATCCGCTCGAACTGGAGGCGGCGGCCGCGCTGTGCCGGGCCTGCGGGTATTGGGCGACGCCCTACCCCGTGGCCGAGCGGTTGGCCCGGCCCGTGGACCCGGTCGGGGCCGTGCCGACCGGGTCCGCGCTCTCCGGCTCCGGTGCGGACGGGTTGATCGTGGTGTCCGGGCCGGAACCCGCCGCGGCGCTGGCCGGCCTCGATCTGCGCTTCGTCGCGGTGACGCCGAACGGTGGGCGCGGGCTGGTGCGCGTGCGGGATTCGGCTCGTCGTGAAGTGCTCGCTTCGGGCCGGACCGGGGCGTTCGCCCTGCGGGTCGAGTTCGAGAGCCTCGGCGGTGCGGACGGCCGTTCGAACGGCTCGCCTCACTCGGTCCCGGTCGGACAGACCGGCGGGGTCGGCACCGCGGATGGTGCCACCCGAGACGCTTCGCCCGATGCCGACCTCGCGCTCGTGCTCACGCTCCAGTGCTGGACCCTGCTGGGCATGCTCGATCGCGCGGTGGAACTCGCCAAGGACCACGTGCTGGTGCGTGAGCAGTTCGGCAAGCCGCTGGCCGAATTCCAGGCGGTGCAGTTCCAGTTGACCGACGCCGAGGTGGAGCGCAAGGGCGTGGAAATGCTGGCGCGCTACGCGATCTGGAGCATCCAGTCGGGGAGGTCCGATGCCGTGGCCGACGCGCTGGCACTGCGACTGGCGGCGCTCGAAGCGGCCGACATCGTCTTCCGGGTGGCCCACCAACTGCACGGCGCGCTCGGGTTCTGCGACGAGAGCCCGCTGTCGTGGCTGTCCCGACACAGCCTGCCGCTGCGCCGGCTCCCGGTCGGAAGCAGTGGCACCGAGGAGTGGCTCACCCGCCGGATCGGCACGCGCGGCCTGACCGGCCTGTTCTCGGAACCGGGGGAGCGATGAAAGAGCTGGAATACGATCTGCCGCCGGGGTTGACCGTCACCGCCGACGGCCCGGTCCGCACGGTGCTCATCGATCGCCCCGCGGAACTCAACGCGGTGAACGCCGATCTGCACCGCGCCTTGGCCGAAGTGTGGCGGTATCTGGCCGCCGACACCGGAGCGAAAGTGGTTGTCCTGACCGGTGCGGGCCGGGCATTCAGCGCCGGGGGCGACCTGGACTGGATCACCTCGTTCCTGGACGATCCGGTGGCGCGCGACGAGAGCATCCGGGAGGGCGCGCAGATCATCGAGGAGATCCTGCGCTTCCCGCTGCCGGTGATCGCGGCGGTCAACGGCGCCGCGATGGGACTGGGCGCGAGCATCGCGGTGCTCTGCGACATCGTGTTGATGTCCGAGCGCGCGTACCTGGCCGACCCGCATGTGGCGGTCGGGCTGGTCGCCGGAGACGGCGGCGCGGCGTTCTGGCCGCTGCTCACCCCGATCCTGCGTACCCGTGAATTCCTCTACACCGGTGACCGCATCGACGCCGCCACCGCGGTGCAGGTGGGGCTGGCCAGCCGGGTGGTCGCCGCGGAAGAGTTGCTGATCGAGGCGGTGGCACTCGCGCACCGGCTCGCCGCGCAGCCCGCCGAGGCGCTGCGCGGCACGAAAAGGGTGGTGAACATGTATCTTTCGCAAGCTCTGGCGGGGCCCATGCAAGCCGGTTTCGCCGCCGAGGTGGTGTCGATGGGCACCGACGAGCATCGTGACCGTCTGCTGGCTTTGCGGCGGCGCTCGTGACGGCGCCCGTGTCGGCCGCACCGACTCCGGTGACAGCGTGACCGCCGGCCGCGCCGCCGGGGAACTGCACGATTTCCGCGAGCAGGTGCGCCGCTGGTGCCGCGAGAACATCCCCGCCGACTGGCGCGTCACCCAGACCGACGCCTCCGACGCCGAATTCGTGCGCTTTCAGCGGGACTGGTTCCAGCGGCTGCGCGCCGCGGGCTTCGCGGTGCCGCACTGGCCCGCCGCATGGGGCGGCGGGATGCCCCTCGACCGGCAGATCGTCCTCTACCAGGAACTCGCCGCACACGACGCGCCCCGCCTCGTCCTGGCCTTCGTCGGCGTCCATCACGCGGCCGCCACCCTGCTCGCCGCGGGCACCGAGGACCAGCGCCGCAAGCACCTGCCCGCGATCCTCGACGGCGAGATCTGGGCGCAGGGCTTCTCCGAGCCCGGCGCGGGCTCGGATCTCGCCTCGCTGCGCACCGCGGCCCGCTTCGACGGTGACGACTGGGTCGTCACCGGGCAGAAGGTGTGGGTCAGCGGCGCGCACTACGCCGACTGGTGCCTGCTGCTCGCCCGCACCGACCCGAATGCCCCGCCCCGGCGCGGCATCTCCTACTTCCTGCTCGACATGCGCAGCCCCGGCCTCGAGGTCCGCCCGATCCGGCAGGCCACCGGCGAATCCCACTTCTGCGAAATCTTTCTCGACGAGGTGCGTATCCCCGCCGCGAACCTGATCGGCGCCCCGAACGCGGGCTGGCAGGTGGCCCAGCAGACCCTCGGCGCCGAACGCGGCCTCACCATGCTCGAGCTCGCCGAACGCCTCGGCAACGCCGGCTTCCGCCGGCTGGTCGAACTCGCCTCCCGGCAGAGTCCGGCCGGACGCGCGCTCGACGACCCCGTGGTCGCTGACCGGCTCGCCCGGCTCGACATCGAGATCACCGGCCTGCGAGCCCTCTGCCGCGACCTGGTCGAACGCCACGAGGCAGGCGCGGTAGGCCCCGCCGACGCCTCGATCGTCAAGCTCTTCTACAGCGAATTGCTGCAACGCACGACCGACTTCGGCGCCGAACTCGCCGGCCCGGCCGCGCACACCGTCCTGACCAAACCCCGCTCCAGCGGCTGGGAATCCGGGGCATGGGTGCTCGATTTCATCGGCTCCTGGGAGTGGACGATTCCCGGCGGCACCAGCGAGATCCAGCGCACCATCATCGGTGAGCGCGGACTGGGGTTGCCCAGGGAACCGGCGGCGCGGTGATGGGCGGGCACAGTGGTGACCGCAGTGGTGGTGGTGGTGAGCGAGCCGTGATCGGCAACCCCGGCGAGACCGACGGCGAGGCTTTCGGCGAATTCCACGACGAATTGCGTTCCGTGGCGCGCGATCTGCTGGGCACAGCCGGCAACGAGACGGTGCCGTGGTCGGCGATCAGCAGAGCCGGGTGGCCGGGGCTCGAAGCTCCCGAGGAGTTCGACGGCGCGGCGGCGACGATCGCCGAAGTGGCGGTGGTGCTGGACGAGGTGGGCCGTGCCGCAGCGCGGACCCCGCTGCCGGGGGTGCTTGCGCTGACTGTGCCCGCTCTGGCCGCGGTGCGGCGGCATCCGTTGCGCGACAGCATGTTCCGCGAGACGGTGGCGGGCACGGAGGTCCCGGTGCTGGTGCTCGATGCCGATCGTGTGGCCTGGCCGAACGCGGCCGACCCGGGAGTGCGGCTGTCCGACCCCGGGTTCCGGCTCACCTCCGGCCCACTCGGTCATGTGCTGGACGGCAGCGCGAGCTTCGTGCTCGACGCACCCGAAGCCGATCTCCTGCTGGTTCCCGCCAGAGACGACGGCGGACGGATCGTGCTCGCCGTACTGGACCCGGACAGCGCTGGGCTGACCGTCGAAGCGATCCCGCTGGTGGACGCCACGCGCTCGATCGGCCGAGTCGCCGCTTCCGGAGCGGCGGTGCGGGCGGTCTGGCAGCCACGCTCCTCCGGGTCGAGAATGCTGCGCATGTTGCGCGCCAGGGCTGCGCTTGCGGTAGCCCGCGATGCGCTCGGCACGAGTGCGGCGGTACTGGACGCCACCGTCGAATACGTCGGTTTGCGTGCGCAATTCGGCAGGCCGGTCGGTTCCTTCCAAGCCGTGAAGCACACGTGCGCCGACATGCTGGTACAGGTCACCGTCGCGCGCCGGCTGGCCGACGCGGCGGTCTCAGCCCTCGCCGGCATCGCCACGGTGGACACCGAGGACTCGGTGTCCACGCTGGCCGCGGCCGAACTGGCGGTGGCCCGGGCGAAGGCCTACGCGACCGAAGTCGCCGTCGAGGTCGCCGGAGCCGGACTCCAACTACACGGCGGCTACGGCTACACCTGGGAGAGCGGCCTGCACGTGCATCTCAAACGGGCGACGCTCAGCCGGACCTTGTTCGGGCTGCCTGCCGCACACCGCAAGTTCATCGCGGCCCGCTACCGGTAGCGGCCGTCTGTCGCTACCGGATCTGTCGAGCAGCGGACGTCACCGATGCCGCTCGGCTCTCCTCGGTGCCTCGGGCCAACCAGAAGTAGACAGGTGGGAGCGCCAGTTCGAGGACGGTCAGGACGATGACGAACCCATGCGGCCATCCGTGCGCGGCTATCGAGACCAGGCGGGCGATGCCGCCCACGAAGAAGATCCCGGCAAGCCATCGGACCGCCTCCCCGGCTATCGGCGACTGCCGCGCCGCCCAGATCCAGGCGAGTCCGTAGCCCGCGAAGATCGCACCGAAAAAGCGGTTCTGGCTGTCATCGGTGGCGGTGAGGGAACCGGTATCCGGGACCGCCGCCGGGCCGACGACGATGTGAGCGATTCCGATGAGAAGGCAGGCGACGCCCATGACCCAGCAGAGCGACCGCAGCGTTTTCTCCATGTGAGCTCCTTGTCCGGCGATCCCCGCGCGCAGCATGATTCGAGCCACTTCAGCTTGGTAGACGTATGTCTACCAAGACCATACGGCGCTTAGTAGACGCGCGTCAACTAAGCTGGGCGGCATGAGCACCCGTCGTCGGCTCGCCCCGGAAGTGCGCCGCAGACTCCTGCTGGACGCCGGGGAGCGCCTGTTCGCCGAACGGGCCTACGATCACGTCCTGATGGAGGATGTGGCGGCGGCAGCCGGAGTCTCCCGGGCACTGCTGTACCGTCACTTTCCCACCAAGCGAGAACTGTTCGCCGAGGTATTCCGGCGAGCGACCGAACAGCTGCTCGGCGCCATCGTCCTGGACCCGGAGCGGCCTCTCGCCGAACAGCTGGCCGCGGGGCTGGACACTCATCTCGGCTATTTCGAGGCCAATGCGCACTCGGTGATCGCGGCCAACCGGCAGCTCGCGGGCGATCCCACCGTCCAGGCGATCATCTGGGGCGAACTGGGCGAGCTGCGTGACCGCATGCTCGACGTCTCCGGCTTCACCGGCCGCCGCCGCGCACTCGCGTCCTCGGTGCTCATCGGCTGGCTGACCTTCGTCCGGGTGCTCACGGTCGACTGGCTGGATCGGCGCTTCTGCACCCGCGACCAGCTTCGCGACGTTTGTATCGCGGCTCTCGTCGGGGCCTTGGCGCCGATCGACGCACACGCCGCGTCCGATTGAAGTCACCGGCACCGTAGCGCGAGGAGTTCTGTTCTCCGACTTCGTTGTCGGAGAACAGAACTCCTCGCGCGCGACGCTCGCCGGAGGCGGGCCCGGCCACGACGTCGTTGTCGTGCCGGAGGCGGCCGGTGACCGTGCCGGTGGCTGTGGGGACTGTGCCCGGTGGCTGTGGGGACTGTCGGGTTGCTGTGAGGATCTGTCAGGTGATGTCCAGTCGTTCGGCGGCGAGCCGGCGGAGGTCGGCGGATTTGATCTTGGCGCTGCCGGTGAGGGCCAGGTCGTCCTCGGTGAAGAACAGCACGTGGCGGGGGACTTTGTAGGCGGCCAACCGCTCGCGGAGGAAGGTGCGCACGGTGTCGGCGTCGAGGTCGGCGCCGGAGTGCGGGATCACGCAGGAGACCACTGCTTCGCCGAGGGTGTCGTGCGGGACGCCGACGGTGCGGCCGACCTTCACGCCGGGGTGGCGGGCGAGTTCTGCGTCGACCTCGAGCGGGGAGACGTTCGCGCCGCCGGTCTTGATGAGGTCGGTGAGGCGGCCTTTCCAGTACAGCCTGCCGGTCTCGTCGAGGTAGCCGCTGTCGCCGGTGGGGAAGTAGCCGTCGGCGTCGAGGGTCTCGTCGAGGGGGATGCCCTCGTAGCCGAGCATGAGGGTCGGGCCTTTGACACAGATCTCGCCCGCCTCGCCGCGGGTGAGCACGGCTCCGGTGAGCGGGTCGGCGATCTTGATCGTATTGCCGGGCAACGGGATACCGCTGCTTCCCGCGTGGACGTCGTCAGGGGTGCAGGCCGGGTAGCAGGTGGAGATGGTGAAGGTCTCGGTGTTGCCGTAGGCGCGGCCGGGCTGGGTCCAGTTGGTGTCCACCGTCGGATGGGCGGCGGCGGGGGTGTCGGCATCGACGAAGCGCAGGGCGCCGAGATCGGCGTCGGCCCAGTGGGGGGCGTCGGCGAGCTGGGCCCACTGGTGCGGCCAGGCCACCGGGAAGGTGACCCGCTCGGATTCGAAGAGCGCGACGGCTTCCGCGGCATCGAAGGTGCGTTGCAGGATCAGGGTGCCGCCGGCGGCCAGCGTCGCGCCGAGGGCCTGGCCGAAATTGCCGGACCAGAAGAAACCGTTGGCAGTCCAGCAGCGCACGGTGTCGTCGGGGCCGAAGCCGAACATCCGGCGGAATCGCCACATCTGCACGGTGACGCCCCGGTGCGCGCTGCGAATGCCCTTGGGCTTGCTCGTGGTTCCCGAGGAGAAGAACAGTACGGCGGTGTCACTGGGCCGCACCGCCGCCGCGCTCGCCTCGATTCCGGCCACCGGCTCGTCGGCTCCACCGGCGAGCAAGTCGTCCCAGCTTTCGATTGCGGTTCCCGCACGCGGCTCACCGACCACCGCGATCCGGCGAAGGAACGGGTAGGTCGTCGATCGCAACGCCCCCGGCTCGACGGTGCCGATCGTGGGTTCGAGCTCGAGCAGTGTTTCGGCGAAATCTGTTCGCGCCACGTGACGTTCGAACAGCAATACCGAGACGCCCGAAATCGTCAGCAGATCGTGGAGTTCGGCGCGGGTGGAGAACGTGCTCAGCGTGACGGCGACGCCCCCGGCCAGCGCGGTGCCGAACACCGCCGACAGCCACTCCGGCCGGTTCGTCATCAGCACCCCGACACGGGAATCCTTGCCCACCCCGGCGGCGCGCAGCGCGCGAGCCACCTCGAGCGAGCGGTCCCACAGGTCCCGATAGGTCCACGAGACCGTGCCGGATTCCTCGTGGGCGAGCAGCGCGGTGCGCTCGCCGAAGGCGTCGGTCACCTCGCGCAGGAAGCCGGGCAGGGTGAGCGCGCCCAGGCCGGGTTCCTCCGCCAGCGGTGGTCCGGAGGCGATCGCCGGCGCCCCGGCGAGATCGGTGGGGGTGGCCATGGTCGATCCTCTTCCTTGCCCGCCTCAGTGCGGCAGTTCGAGTTCGGCGGTGCAGTCGACCAGCACCGTCGAATCCTGGTTGGTCAGTCGCAGGTGGACCTGCACCAGCGGCACGCCCCACGTCGAATCCGGTTCCTTGCCGATGATCTCGGCGTCGAAGTAGGTGACATCGCCTTCGAAGGCCGGGCCGCGGAAGTCGGCCTTGGTGTGGCGCACCATGCCGTCGTTGCCCGCCCAGAAGGCGAGATAGTCGGTGCACCAGGCGCCCATGGTCGCGCCGTAGCCGTAGGCGCGGGCCATGCCGACCTCCCCGGCCTTGCCCGCGTCGATGTGCCCACGGGACGGCCCGACGTAGAGGCCGTCGCGCTTGCGCGGGTCGATGCGCGCGCCTTCCTCGTCGAACTCGAATCCTTCGGTCCAGCCGGGGTCCTGGTTGATCCAGGGATCGTCGAGTCCTTCCGGCGCAGTCCAGTGAAAGGTGCCCCAGATGTTGAACAGGAAGGCGCGGTACTCGGTGGTGAAGGTGGCGATGGAGTGCGGGCCGAGCACCCGGCGCGGCAGCTTGTCGCCGACCTTCACCTCGTCGAAATGCGGTGAGACGCCCAGCCGGTTCGACAGCAGCCACTCGTGGCGCAACTGCTCGATCTCGAGCAGTTCGTCGTTGCTCCAGGTGCGGATCTCGCCGAGCTGGTTGTCGTACATGCCGCGCTTGGTCGCCTCGGCGGCGAGATACCGGATGGCCGTGGATCGCTCGCGGGCCACCAACGCGCCGTGTTGATTGCGGTGGGTGGTGTCGCCGCGGGAGAACATGGTCGGCCCGGCGAACTTCGTCTGCACGACCTTGTAGTCGTGGAAGCGCCGTTCCTGGAACAGCGTGTCGCCGGGCCGGACCGGAGTGCCGTAGAACCACCACTCCTCGCCGCCGAAGATCAGATGGCTGCCCGGGATGTGCCCGACGCAGGCAGGCTGGGCGCCGTGCCCGTAGTCCAGCGCTACCGCGATCGACTGCGGCGCGATCAGACCGCCGTAGCGGGATTCGCGGGCGAACTCCTGATCCCAGTGCAGCGGATTCGGGTAGTCCATCGCCATCACCCAGCGCCGGATGTCGGAGGTGCTGCACGGATCCCACAGCTGGCCGCCGCCCACCGGCTTGCCGACCCGGTGCTCGACATCGCTGAGATCGAGTTCGGGCTCGGGGGTGGGTGTCTTCTTTCTCGTAGCCATGATGCGCTCCTGCTCAGCGATTGACGTCGACGACGATGCGTCCACGCACCGTGCCCTCGATGAACCGGTCCGCCGCCGCGACGGCCTCGGCGAGCGGAATCTCCTCGGCGATGGCCTCGAGCGCGTGCGGATCGAGGTCGCGGGCCAGCCGGTCCCAGGCCGCCAGCCGCCGGGGCACCGGCGCCATGACGCTGTCGATGCCGTAGAGGGTGACGCCGCGCAGGATGAACGGGGCGACGGTGCCGGGCAGGTCCATGCCCTGCGCGAGACCGCACGCCGCGACCGCGCCCCCGTAACGGGTGCGGGCAGCGGCATTGACCAGGGTGTGGCTGCCCGCGGTGTCGACGACGCCGGCGAATTGCTCCTTCTGCAACGGCTTGCCGCGTTCGGCCAGCTCCGCGCGGTCGATGATCGTGCTCGCGCCCAGCTCGCGCAGGTAGTCGCCCTCGGCGGTCTTGCCGGTGGCCGCCGCGACGGTGAATCCGGCGGTCGCGAGCAGTGCGATCGCCACGCTGCCCACGCCGCCGGTCGCGCCGGTCACCAGGATCTCGCCCTGATCGGGGACCAGGCCGTGACCGGTCAGCGCCTCCACACACAGGCTCGCGGTGTAGCCGGCGGTGCCGATGGCCATCGCCTGGCGTTCGGTGAACGCGGACGGCAGTGGGATCAGCCAGTCGCCGTCGACGCGGGCGCGCTGGGACAAGCCGCCCCAATGGGTCTCGCCGACGCCCCAGCCGTTGAGCACCACGTGATCGCCCGCCGACCAGTTCGGGTGCGAGCTCTCGGCGACCACACCGGCGAAGTCGATGCCGGGGACCATCGGGAACTTCCTGACCACCGGTGACTTCCCGGTGATCGCCAGCGCGTCCTTGTAGTTGAGCGTCGAGTAACGCACGTCGACGGTGACATCGCCTTCGGGCAGCGCGCTGTCGTCGAGACCGGTCACCGCGACCTCGAGGCCGGAATCGCTCTTGTCGAGCAGTAGTGCCGAGAACATCGGGGATAGTCCTTCCTCCGGCGGTGCCGGAACCTCAGCTCGGAGCCGGACCACGGTCCGGGGTCTCGCCACGGTCCGCAAGTCAGTGTTCCGTGTTTGAGAATGTAATTCTCCGAAATTGAAATAATGCTTTCATTACTGGTGGGTGCTGTCAACGGGGCGCGGGCCGCCCCGTTCAGCGCGCGGTCCAGCCGCCGTCCACGACGACGGTCTGGCCGGTCACGTAGCGGGCGGCATCCCCGGCGAGCCAGGCGATCGCGCCGACCATGTCCTCGGCGGTGCCCTCGACGGGCAGGGGGATATTGCGGCGCAGGTAGGCGGCGCCGCGCTCGCTGTCGTAGAGATCGTCGGTGATCTCGCTGCGGAAGAAGCCGGGGGCGACGGTGTTCACCCGGATCGAATGCCGGGCCCACTGCACGGCCAGCTCCGTCGTGAGTCCCGAGAGTCCGGCCTTGCTCGCGGCATAGGAGGCCTGCGGAATACCCGGCACGCCGACGCGGCCGCTGATCGAGGAGACGTTCACGATCGACCCGCGTCCGGCGGCAACCATGTGCGGGAACACGGCCTGGGACAACAGGATCGGCGCCATGAGGTTCAGGGCGAGGGTGTTCTGGACGGCTTCCAGCGGCTCGGATTCGGCGCGTTCGGTGGTGAACCGGTTGCCCGCCGCATTGATCAGAATCTCCGGTGGGCCGAGGTGCTCGGCGACTTCCTCGATGCCGGAGGCCGCTTGGCCGGGATCGCCGAGGTCGCGGACCACAGCCAATCCGTCCAGACCTTTCGCCAGTTCTTCGAGGCGGTCGGCGCGGCGGGCGATCAGGGCCACTCGCGCGCCGAGGCCGGCCAGTGCTTCCGCGACGGCCGCGCCCAGGCCGGAGGAGGCGCCGGTGACGACGGCGATCCGGTCGGTCAGGTCGAACAGGCGTAGGGCGTTCGTGCGTCCGCCGCTCGCATCGGGCCTTCGCCGGGCGTCGGCGTGCTCGGCGCTCATCGGCCGCTCTCCCGCTCGGTGACTAGGTCGGGCAGTCGAGCGCGCTCCACCTTGCCCATGGCGTTCGTCGGCAGGGCGTTCACCTCGGCCCAGATCTCCGGCACCTTGTAGCTCGCCAGCTCCCGGCGGCACCATTGCGCCAGTGCGTCGAAATCGACCGTGGGACGGCCGCTCACGACGAGCGCGGCGACCCGCTGGCCGAGCCGGTCGTCGGGAACCGGGCAGACCGCCACCTCGGTCACGTCAGGATGAGTTGCCAGCACTCTTTCCACCTCCAGGGGATAGACGTTCGCGCCACCCCTGATGATGACCATCTTCTTGCGGTCGAGCACCGACAATCGGCCCTGTTCGTCGACGGTGCCGATATCGCCGGTCGCGAAAGGGCCGGGCTCGGGCGGGACGATCGCTCCATCGGACCAGTAGCCGAGGGCCGGTCGCCACAGTCGGGCCCATGGGCCTTCCTGCGCGGCGGCGAGCCGCAGTTCGCCGAGGGCGCCCGGCGGTAGTCGCCTGCCCTCGTCGTCGTAGGCGGCCACGTCGAACTGGGGGAGTACCCGGCCGCTGCCGCCGGGTGACCATTCGTCGCCGGGTGGGTCGATCGCGACGACGGTGGGGGCTTCGGTGAGTCCGTAGGTGGCGCGCGGGACCGATCCGTGCGTGGCGGCGAAGGCTTCGCGCACCGCGTCGGGGGTGTCGCTGCCGCCGCTCCAGACTTCGCGCAGCGAGGTGAGGTCGGCGTCCGGCCGTCGGGCCAGGTCGTACACCTGCGCCGGAGCGCCGTTCCAGACCGTGACGCGATGCTCGGCGATCCACTCGGCCACGCCGTCGACATCGCGGCGGTCCATGATGACGGCGGTTCCGCCTGCCTGGGCGGTGGTCAGGGTGGACAGGATCATCAGGTTCAGGATCGTCAGCGGGAAGCTGTCGCCCTTGCGCAATGCCGTGTCCCAGCCGCGGGTCGCGACGAGCGCGGCGCCGGGGAGGAGCATGTTGCGCTGGCTGTGCACGACGGCCTTCGGATTCCCGGAAGTGCCGCTGGTGAAGGCGATTGCGGCGGGTGCGTCGATGTCGTGTTCCACATCGGGTGCGGGCTCGGCCGTGGCGAGCAGGGCCGCCCAGCGATCGGAGCCGACGCTGCTCGCCGGGTCCGCGCGCCACCGGTGGCCGGCGAGCAGAACGGCGGGCGCGCACAGATCGTGCAGGCGTTGCTGTTCGGCCGGGGCGAGTGCTTCCCCGATCCCGGCCCAGATCGCGCCGATCCGCTGTGCGCCGTGGAAGGCGGCGACGATGGCCAGATCGTTGTGCAGGCAGGCGGCGACCCGGTCGCCCGGCCGCACCCCCAGCGACCACAACGCGCCCGCGGCGCGGTCGGCCTGCTCGTCGAGTTCGGCGTAGGTCCACGTGCCGGAGGCGGCGATCAGCGCGGGGGAATCCGGCCGCGCGCCGCGCAGCACATGGGCGATCGGGCGAATGCCGGTGAATCTGTCCACCGTTCCTAGATAACACTGTCGGCCCTATCCTTGTAAAGATTCATCAGATAGCGTCGCGACTGCTGAGAAATGAGGGACGCGATGAACGACAACGCGCCGACTACGGCAGGACCGCTTTCCGGAATCCGGGTCATCGATCTCACGGCGATGGTCATGGGCCCCTACTGCACGCAGATCATGGCCGACATGGGGGCGGAGGTGATCAAGATCGAGCCTCCCCGCGGCGACGACACCCGCTACATCTCGGTCGGCCCCGAACCGGGGATGAGCGGCGTGTTCGTCAATGTCAACCGGGGTAAGCGCAGCGTGGTACTGGACCTGCGCACCGAGGAAGGCGCCGCCGCGCTCCGCACGCTCGTCGCCGACGCGGACGTGTTCGTGCACTCCATGCGAGCCGCCGCCATCGAGCGCCTCGGCTTCGGTTACGACGCCGTCGCCGCGCTCAATCCATCGATCGTCTACACCAACTGCTACGGCTACGGCCGCACCGGCCCCGACGCCGATCTCCCGGCCTACGACGACACCGTGCAGGCCGAGTGCGGCATCCCGTTCGTGCAGGAGCGGCTCACCGGCTCACCGGGTTTCGCCGGAACCATCATCGCCGACAAGGTCGCCGGGATGACCGCGCTGTACGCGACCACGATGGCGCTGTTCCATCGGGAACGCACCGGCGAAGGTCAGGAGGTCGAAGTCGCCATGTTCGAGACGATGGCCGCGTTCATGCTCGTCGAACACGCCAACGGCGCGCTGTTCGATCCGCCGCTCGGTCCCGCCGGGTATCCGCGCGCGATCACCCCGAACCGCAAGCCCTACCGCACCGCCGACGGCCACCTCGCCGCGCTGGTCTACAACGACAAGCACTGGAACACCTTCGTCGAGGCCCTGCGCCCGCCGTGGGCCGGACCGGAATTCGCCACCCTCGCCCAGCGCGCCGCCCGCATCGACACCGTCTACGCCCACCTCGCCGACACCTTCCTGCAGCGCACCACCGGCGAGTGGCTGGAACTGCTGCGCGCCCTGGAGATCCCGGCTGCGCCGGTGCGCTCGCTGGACGAGCTGTTCGACAACCCGCACCTGAATGCCACCGGGTTCTTCCAGACCGTCGATTCGCCGAACGGGCCGGTGCGGTTCCCCGGCCCGCCGACCTGGTTCTCCCGGACACCGGGCCGGGTGGGCGGACCCGCGCCCCGTCTCGGCGCCGACACCGAGGAGGTGCTGAGCGGGCTGCGCGTGTCCACGCAATCCGGAGCCCGCGCTGGAGACGAAGGCCCACTGCCGTCGAGAAGTGTGCCGGCAGCGGAGAACGAGGCCCCCGCGGCCGACGCCGATGAACGCTCGGGGGCTCGCTCGGCCGGGACGAACGGGCGGACCCGATGACCGCGGCGCTTCCCCTTCCCGATGTCGATCTGCGCGCGATTCTGCGGCCGGGTGATCGCATCGTCGCCGGACAGGCGTGCGGCGAGCCGACGACCCTGATCGAGGCGCTCATCGCGCAGGGCACCGAGATCGACGGTCTGTCGCTGTTCATCGCGACAAGCTTCTCCGGACTGCTGACCCCCTCGGCCGCCGACGCTTTCACACCGGTGAGCATGGGGGCGATCGGATCGCTACGGGCGCTGACCCGCGAGCACCGGCTGCGAGTGGTTCCCTGTCACGTCAGCCGGGTCGGGCCGATGATCGAGGAGGGAATCCTGGGCTGTGACGTCGCCTTCGTCCAGGTCGCTCCGGCAGACCCCGACGGTACCCACAGTCTCGGCCTGATCAGCGACCACGTGCGGGCGGCGATCGCGGCGGCGCGGGTAGTGGTGGCGGAGGTCAACGACCAGGTGCCGCGCACCTGTGGCGAGCGCGTGCACTCCTCGGAGATCGATGTGGCCGTGGCCGTTTCGCGCCCGCCCGTTCAGGTGCCGCCCGCGTCGATCGGACCGCTCGACGAGGCGATCGCCCGCCATGTCGCGGCCTACATCGACGACGGCGCGGTACTGCAGACCGGTGTCGGCGCCGTGCCCGACGCGGTGCTGCGCCTGCTGCACGACCGCGCCGACCTCGGCGTCCACTCCGGCATGATCGGCGACGGCCTGGTCGACCTGGTCGAGGCGGGCGTGATCACCAACGCGCGCAAGCCGATCGACCGAGGCGTCTCGGTCACCGGCGCGCTCATCGGCACCGACCGTCTCTACCGCTTCGCCGAACGCAATCCGCTCGTATCCATGCGCACCACCGCCTACACCCACGCCCCGGCCGTCCTCGCCCGGCTGGACCGCCTCGTGACGATCAACTCCGCCATGGAGGTCGATCTCACCGGCCAGGTGAACGCCGAGCAGAGCGGATCCGCCTACGTCGGCGGCACCGGCGGGCAGGTGGACTTCGTTCGTGCCGGGGCGCGTTCGCCTGGCGGGCACGCGGTCATCGCGCTGCCCGCCACCGCCAAGGGCGGCACGGTCAGCCGGATCACCGCCGCGCTGTCGGGCCCGGTGACCACCGCTCGCAGCGACGTCGACGTGATCGTCACCGAATACGGCGCCGCCGAACTCGCCGGCCGCAGTCTGGCCGAACGGGCGCGCCGCCTGGTCGCCATCGCCCACCCGGACTTCCGCGAGGAACTGGAGCGCGCAGCAGACATGATCGAGAAGAGGGGATTCTGATGAGCTACCACGCGGCGCAGTCGGACGGGGACGCAGTGCTTTTCGACGCGCGCTCGGACGCCATCGCAGTCATCACCTTGAATCGGCCGCAACGGCGCAACTGCCTGGACAAGGAGGTGCGTGCGGGGCTGTTCGCCGCCTGGGAACGATTCGAGCGCGACCCCGCCCTGCGCGTCGCGGTCCTGACGGGCGCGGGCAAGGCGTTCTGCGCGGGCGGCGATTTGCAGGAGATGGTCGGCACCGGGATGACGGTCCCGCCGCGGGACATGTTCCCCCTGCCGTACGATACCGTCGAACTCACCAAGCCGACCATCGCCGCGGTGAATGGCGCGGCATTCGCCGGTGGCTGGATGATCGCCCAGGCTTGCGACCTGTGCGTCGCCTCCACCACCGCGACATTCGCCGTCACCGAGGTGAAGGTCGGCCGCAGTTCCCCGTGGGCCGCACCGCTGATCCACATGATCCCGCAGCGCGTCATGATGGAGATCCTGCTCACCGGCGACCCCATCGACGCACAACGCGCCTACGAGATAGGTCTGGTGAACCGTCTCGCCGAACCGGAGCAGCTGCTGTCGACAGCGCTGGAGCTGGCGGGCAGAATCATTGCCGGCGCGCCACTTTCGGTAGCGGCGGCACGTCAGACCGTCATGCTCGCCACCGAGATGGGGCGCTCGGCGGCGCTGCAAGCGGCCCGCCACGCCTCGACCCACTGCTACGAGAGCGACGACGCCCAGGAAGGCCCACGTGCCTTCGCCGCCAAACGCGCCCCACGCTGGACCGGCCGCTGACGGCCACGACTGCCCTTTTCGAGGAGAGCGACATGACCGAATCCGCAGTGCGCCCGGAACCGATGACCGAGACCGCCTCGGTCACGATCTCCCTCGACGGCAGGACCGTCACCGCCGATATCCGGCCCGACGAGACCGTCCTCGAGGCCGCCCGCCGTGCCGGACTCGTCCCGCCGTCGTCGTGCGAAGCGGGTAACTGTGGCACCTGCATGGCGCTGCTGACCGGCGGTCGGGTCCACATGCGAGTCAACGACGCGCTCACCGACGAGGATCTGGCCGACGGGTACGTACTCACCTGCCAGTCGCTGGCGTGCACCCCCGAGGTCGGCATCGAATACGAGTGAGGGCGCGCGACCGCCGATTGTCGCGAACTGGCAAGAGGCCGACAACAGCGCTATGACACGGTGAGTCGGACCGGCACGCCTGGCACATCTGGGACGCTACGTACGTCTTCCTCTCGGACGGCCCCCAGGGCCCATAGGTCGACTATCTGGTGCTCACGGGTGTGTTCTGCCCCGTGCGGATCCGCCATTCGTCGCCGCGGGACTCAGCGGTCAGGATGATCAGGCCGTGCATCGGATCGTCAGCCGGGTCGACGCCGTCTCGGGTGCGCTGCCGAGCCACCACCTGCACAATCGTGGGGGCCAGCTCGATCGACGCCTCGTGCTCGTACCGGACGCCGACCTCGTGAAGGGGGCCGCCCGGAGCGAACACGAACCGCTGTTTGGCGAGTAGTTCATCCCGGCCGGTCACCAGACCGCCGCTGAAGTTGACGAAGGTGCTGTCCTCCCAGAACAGCGCGTTCATGGCGTCGGCATCGTTGGCGTTGAACGCGCTTTCATACCGCCACAACAAGTTCAACGCCGCATCGTCGGTCATCGGCTTCCCTTTCACTGGTTCATCGCAACATGACGAA